>SHND01000013.1:3072-134201 GCA_004295045.1 Chloroflexota bacterium
ACGCCGTTGATCACATTCTTGTAATGCGTGCCAAGTTCTTCGCGGAAATGTCCGACTGCCGCTTCATAAATTCCATGATCGCGTTCCGTCAGAACGAGATTCGAGTAGGTAATGCGCGGCGCTTGTGTCGCCGTTTTGCGTGACGCGCCGTTGTGTAAAGTTACTTTTTTCGGCGCGGCGCGGCGTGCGCTTGTTTTTTTATTGGTGGGTTTTTTCGCAGGCCCGCCTTTTTTTGTACGTACAGGCATAGTGCTTCCTCCTTGCATGCAGCCATTGGAATGCTTTTGGAAATCACTTTCGGAAATGATTCGATTGTGTAAAAAGATTGTACGGGAAATGTGTGGGGTGTCAACCAACAAAAAAACCTCCGCCGTTCCAAGCGTGGCGGAGGTCAAAGGTTAGCGGATGCGATATTCAAAATACAAAAAGTAACGCACGTGTGCGCGCGAACCCCAACCAAAATTTACGCTGCACATACAAAACCCGCCAATGGCATCGCTCGGCGCGTCGCGCACATTGATCTTGTAGTCGGCGTCCTCAAACGTATAGTCACATTGGCACATGTCGTCGGGATTTTTTTTGTCACCCACGATAGTTGGGTCGTCGGCAACATTCACGCCTCCGGACCAAACATCAATGAAATTGCCGCCGGACATGACATAGATGCTTGTCCCCGCGCCGCCGCCCGGTCTTTCGTCGCAGCCAAAATTGTACTTGCTATCATCGCTTGGATCGAACGCGTCACAATAGACGGCGTGCGTCAGATGCCAGTAACCCTCTCCCGGCTGCACATTCGCAGGTTCATAATAAATGGTGCCGGGCCAACGACTTTTGTCGGGTTCAAAGATTGGATAGGGCGGCGGTGGAACGTCGGTTGGGATCAACGTTTGCGTTGCGGTGGGAACGCGCGTGCGCGGCAAGGGCGTTGGCGTAATGGTTGGCGTCTCTGTCGGCAGAACCAAAAATGGATTTGCATTCGGCACGACGACATAAATCGGTTCTGCCGTATCCACCGGCGTTGGGGTAACCGGCTCTGTTGGCGCAGCGGTCGCGCGCACGTTACTAAAGAGGGGTGCATTTGTCGGAGGCGATGTCCGCGTCGGCGCGGGCGTGGCAGTGACAAAGAGCGCGACGAACGAACGAATTCGTGAACCTGTCGCCACCGCGAGCCGCGCGAGGTTGATCGAAGTGCTGTTTCGCTGTGCCGCATACTCGATCGCGAGCTCTTCCACGCGCGCGGCAATTTGCGGATCGTGCAAACGCGCGAGGCGGTCTTGCGCCAATTTCAAATTCGCGTCTACCGCGTACGCGTCGGCGATGTTGAGGATGTAATCTTTTTGGTCGTCGGTCGTGAGTTGCAAACCCTGAGGGGGCAAAGGCGCAGACGATTCGGCAAAGGATGCTCCCACATACACGCCGAGCGCGGCACCTGCGGCAAGCGTGATTACGAGAACAAGTAGAACAAAGCGTGAATTCATTTTACGCGGCGCATTTTATATGCACGCGCGCGCGAGGTCAATAGGAGCATGGTGTTCAAAAAAAGGTTGTGATGCCTAAAACATCACAACCTTTTCACGTTCTATTTTTCATTTGCCATTTGCAGCGCGAATTCTACAAACGTGCGCGTCGGCGTACCGGTTCCCCACTTGTTGATATAGCCGCGCTCTTTGGCTTCGCCGATGCCAGCCGCGCCCGCAATATCAAGATGCGCCCATTTCGCGCCGCTCTCGACAAAGCTGCGGATGAACCACGCGCCGGTGATCGCGCCGCCCGCGCGTCCGCCGCTGTTTTTCAAATCCGCCCATTCGCTGCGCAAGCTCAAGCGATATTCGTCGTCCATCGGCATCTGCCAATTTTTCTCGCCCGTCTTTTCGCCAATCTCGTACAATGTTTCCGCAAGCGCGTCATCGTTCGAAAAAACTCCGGTGCGATAAATGCCGAGCGCCACAACAATCGCGCCGGTCAACGTCGCCGCGTCCAGCACGGGATTCAATTTCAATTCTTTTGTCGCGTACGCGACCGCATCGGCGAGGACAAGACGCCCTTCCGCGTCGGTGTTGTTGATTTCAATCGTCTTGCCATTCATCGCGTGCAAAATATCGCCCGGTTTGAACGCGTTGCCGCCCGGCATATTTTCCGCCGCTGCGACAATTCCCGTCACGTTGATTTTCGGCTTCAACTGGGCGATGGCTTGCATCGCCGCAATCGTCGCCGCGCCGCCCGACATATCGCCCTTCATATTCTCCATGCCTTCGGAGGGCTTGAGCGAAATCCCTCCGCTGTCAAAGGTGATGCCCTTGCCAATCAAACCGAGACCGCCCTCTTTGGAATCGGGGTCGCCCCAATAGCGCATCACAATCATTGCAGGTGGATTGACGGAACCTTGCGCGACGCCGAGAAAGGCGCCCATGCCAAATTTTTCCGCCTGCGCGCGATCAATCACATAAAACTCGAGACCATTCTTCTCTGCCATGACGCGCGCTTGTTCCGCCAGCAGCAGCGGCGTCATGTGGTTGCTCGGCTCGTTGGCAAGGATGCGCGCGAAATTATTCGCTTCGCCCAAAATTTTGCCGCGCTCGACCGCCGCGCGCACGCTCGTGAGCTGCGACGCGTCGTCCACCAAGATCGTCGCGCTCTCGATCTGATTGCGAAAATCGTCGTCCCACAACTCATTCGCAGCTTCCGTATAGTAGCGTTGAAAACGGAACAATCCCATCACGACGCCTTCGGCAGTCGCTTGCGCGACCTCTGTGAGTTCCAGCCCTTGATTCGCAATTGTCAGCGCGACCTTTTTCGCGCCGAGCTTGCGCAACGCTTTGACGCCATCCGCGGCGGCGCGGCGCGCGCGGTCCAATTTGAATTTTTCGCGTTTGCCCAAACCAACGATTGCTACGCGCGCGGCGGGCAATTTGCCCATACTGTAAAAGGCGGAATGTATAGTGTAACGCGCGCTGAATTCTTTGGAATCTAACGCGCGCTGAATTTCGCCGCCGAGCGCGCGGTCTACGTCAGCAGCTTGACCCTGTAAAGTTTCATTTTGAAAAACATTGACGGCAATTCCATCACCGCGCCATTGCGTCAAATTTCCAACCTCGACATTGATTTCCATATGCTCGTCACTCCAGAACTTGCTGTTAAATTTTTACTACGGCGCGATTATATCACAGCGCCGTCAGAAAATTTCGCTTGTCAAACACAATCAACGCGACTATACTCTCGACAACTATGCCGCGTGAGCGCATCCTCGTTCTGGATGATAATGAATCCCTGCGCCTCGGATCGGTAAAGATCCTGACCGATGCGGGTTATTTGGTAGAGTCTGCAGAAAATGTGCAGGCTGCCGTCGCCCTTGCGCAGCAGCAGCCATTTGACGCGCTGCTCGCCGATATTTATCTCCCCGATACCAATGGCATCGAAGCATTTCAGAAAATTCGTCAGGCGCTGCCGGATATTGCCGGCATTGCGATGACCGGTTACAGCAGCTGGGAAGTTTCGATGGAAGCCATTCGCGCGGGCTTTGCCGGTTTTTTGGTCAAGCCGTTTCCACCGGAACAATTGATTTCGGCGGTTGTCGCCGCGCTCGAGCAAGAAAATTTGCGCCGTGAAAACGCGCGCCTGCGCGCGCTCGTCCCGCTGTACGAATTATCGCGTTCGTTCATGGGCGCAACCGATTTGTCGCAAGTGTTGAATCAGGTGGTGACGACAGTGCGCACCGAAACGCGCGCGGAAATTGCGTCGCTCATGTTGTTGGACGATGAACACACCGAACTCACCATTGCTGCCGCCGAAGGTTTGCCGCCTGAAATTGTCGAGACCCAGCGACGCGCGATCGGTTCCAGTATCGCCGGCTTGGTTGCAGAACGCGGCGAAGCTGTGATGATCAATGATAACGCGCCGTTGGACCAGCAGCTCAAGTCATCGCTTGGAAAACCGGAACTGGGTTCGGCATTGTCACTGCCCCTCCGCGCGCGCGGCGAAGTGATCGGCGTACTGAATTTGTCGCGTTTGCGCGGCATCGCACCCTTTACGCAGAGCGATTTGGAATTGGCAGCCGTGTTAGCGGGACAAGCGGCTGTGGCGATTGATCAAGCGCGTTTGATTGACGTAATGCGCAATCTGAGTGAAACGAGCCAACGCCTCGCCGGCGCGTTCGATCTCGACGACGCGGCAAACATCACCCTCGAAGCCGCAACGCAATTGTCAAATACAAAACGCGCGGCGATTTGGCTCGTTGAGGATTTGTCCTCGCAACTCACGTTGTTCAAGAGTGTGGGCTTTACCAACGAAGAACAGCGTCAGCTCAAACCGCCCGCGTTCGTTTCGCCTGCCGACGCGGTCACGGTGCGCGAGCGCGAGCAGCAAGGCGTATTGTGGCTGCCCATTTTGCGTGGCGACCGCAAATTTGGTTTACTTGAATTGCATTTATCACCCGACAAACGTCTGCGCCCCGACCGCCTCGGCGTTTTGAAAACGTTGGCGCACACTGCGGGCGCGCTGTTCGAATCACATCGGCTGCGCGCGCGCGAAGCCATTGCCTTTCGCGAAATTGATCTCACCCTCCGACGCGAATCGAATTTGCAGCAAGTGTTGGAACGCTTACTGCGTCAAATCGCGGAAGCGTGCGGCGCACAACAGGGCGCGATTTTTATTCGCAGTGGCGAAACCGGCGAATCGAACCCATGGGTTGAATTGGGCGGCGGCGCGCCCGCCGAAGTCGCGCGCGAAGCGATTGCGGCAAATCACGCGATCTTGAGTAACAGCAGTGATGATCCTCCGCGCTGGACCGGCTCACTCATCGCCGCGCCGCTAACGGTGGGGACGCGCGTCGAAGGCGCGATTGTCTTGACGCATCGCGACCCGCGTATGTTCGGACCGCGTCATGTGAATTTATTGACCGTGCTGTCGAGTTCCGCCGCGCTGATCGTGCGCAATGCACAGCTCTATGCGTGGTCGGAAGAAAAAGTGATCAGCGAAGAGCGCGCGCGCATGGCGCGTGAAATCCATGATGGGCTGGCACAAGATATTAATTTTATGCTGATGCGCATAAAAACGCTGGAGACAGCGACCCAAATGGGCAAGCCGGTGGATTGGGATAAAGAACTCGCGCAGCTGCAAGAAACTTTGCAGCGCGATGTGCGCGAAGTGCGTCAAACTATTTTCGCGCTGCGACCGGTCGAAATTGAAACGCGCGGCTTTGTCCCTGCGATCGAAAAATTTGTGTCCGATTTCGGCGCCGCAAATGATATTCAGGTGTCAATGACTATTCAAGGCGACGCGACGCGTCTTTCGCCCAAGGCGCAATCGGCGTTGTATCGTCTGGCGCAAGAAGCGCTGAATAATATTCGCAAACATGCGCACGCCGAAAATGTATCGCTCGCGTTCGAATTTGATCCGACGTGGGCGACGCTGACCGTGTGTGATGACGGCGTGGGCTTTGATCAGATCAAGGCATTGGACGCGGCGCGCGGGCGCGGGAGCGTGGGCATTTTGCAAATGCGTGAGCGCACCGAACGCGCGGGCGGCATGTTTGAGATCGAAACGGCAGAGGGAAAGGGAACGACCGTGCGCGCCAAACTGCTCATTCATTGAAAATTTTACTTGACACCGCACATCTGTTCTAGTATAATCGTTGCATCGTTTGGCTGAAACATTCGGTTCAGCGAACGCCGCGTCCGACAAGCGGGACGCAAACACTTATTCGGTCCCGTTCTTTCAGCGAAATCCAAATTCGCAGCCCTCACCATCCCGCGTGACAGCCATAAGCGCGGACACGTGAAATTGCAAGCACGGGCAAAAGGAGAATTGCAACATGGCAGCATCATCCGCTTCCGAAAGCAAGGGCAAAGCCCAAGCTCTGGATTCCACTCTCGCATCTTTAAAGAAACGGTACGGCGAAGGCGCAATCATGCGCCTCGGCGAACAACCGCACGGCAAAATCGAAGCCATCTCCACAGGCGCCGTTTCCCTCGACCTCGCCCTCGGCATCGGCGGCGTTCCCAAAGGACGCATCACTGAAGTTTACGGTCCGGAAGCTTCCGGTAAAACCACCATCTGTCAGCACGTCATCGCCAACGCGCAAAAGCACGGCGGCGTTGCCGCATTCATTGACGTGGAACACGCTTTTGACGCGGCGTACGCGGCGAAATGCGGCGTCAACATCGAAGAGCTTTTGATTTCGCAGCCCGACACCGGCGAGCAAGCATTGGAAATTGCCGAAGCGTTGGTGCGCTCGGGCGCGGTGGATATTGTCGTGATAGATTCCGTTGCCGCGCTCGTGCCGCGCGCCGAAATCGAAGGCGAGATGGGCGATTCGCACATGGGGCTCCACGCGCGGCTCATGTCGCAAGCGCTGCGTAAACTCACGGGCGCAATCAAAAAGTCAAACACCGCCGTCATTTTCACCAATCAACTCCGCCAGAAAATTGGCATCATGTTCGGAAATCCCGAAACCACCACCGGCGGCATGGCGCTGAAATTTTACGCGTCGGTGCGGATGGATGTGCGTCCCACTGACCAAATCAAAAATGGCGACCAAGTGATTGGCACGCGCGTCCGCGTTCGCGTCAAGAAAAACAAAGTCGCGCCGCCGTTCACCAAAGCGGAATTTGATATTTTGCACAATGAGGGCATTTCGCGCGAAGGCGACATGCTCGACACAGGCACCGAATACGGCATCATTGATAAACGCGGCGCGTTTTATTCGTACAATGGACAGCGTCTCGGTCAAGGGCGCGAGAACTCGCGCAATTTCCTGCGCGAAAATCCGTTGGTGATGCAAGAGTTGGAAAAGGCGATTCGCGTCAAAGCGGGCATTGAGGGCTCGAATGGCGCGGCGCCGTTACCGAAGAATCTGCAAGACGAACCCGATTTGGATGACGAAGACGAAGAGGATGAAGAGGAAGAAGAAGAAGAGGACGAAGAATAAAGCAAACGGATTCACGGAACACAAAAACCTGTCTTTTTCGCCGAACTGCGGCTTGGAAAAGACAGGTTTTGTAATTTGTGCAGCTTGCGCTCCAAGATTTGTGATATAATCGCGCCAACATGAAACACGCGATCTGCGCGTAGCTGCATCCGGTGATGCAGAAACATATTGTTTCCGAATTCGGGAAACCAGCCCACAGCAAAATGTAATTTGTGTAATGTCAAACCTTGTGTGATGTCAAACCACACATCGAATCTCAATGATAACGCGATGTTTTCGGACGGATAGGGAGCGGCAAAGTTTTTTGAGTGATGCTTGTGAGACGAAACTATGACTTTTGAAATGGCGCCGCCAATCGTTCGGTTAATCGGCACGTTCATATAACCGGAACACAAAACGTTCCGACATCGTACACGCGCCGCAGCTGGTACGCGCTGCGCGTTTTCCTTGACATGCACCTGCGCGGGCACGCGCAGTTTTTCTCGGAAAGAATTGCTAGAAAAGCGTTCGGACTTTCAATCCATCGCTGTGGGCTGTTGCGTTCTATCAACGCGCAGTTCACAGCGATTTGTTTTGTCAAGGGATATGGAATTTCGCAAAACGAAAAAACCGTTTCAACGTAAATTCCGCACGCGTGCCGAGCGTGACGCGGCGCGGGCCGCGCGTGCCGCGCGCATCAATACCAGCCCGGGACGCGTCACCGCGCTCGAAGCGCAGTTGAAACGCCCAGGTCGCTTTACGCTCTACGTGGATGATCATTTTGCAATGGGCTTGTCGGCGTATGCGGCGGCAAGCGTGCGCGTGGGGCAAGAGCTCGCGCGCGCCGATTTGGAAAATTTACTGCGCGCCGAACAATTGGAACAGGCGCGCGAAAAAGCATTGAGCTTGCTCGCGGTGCGACCGCGCAGTGAGCAGGAATTGCGCCAACGTTTGGCGCAAAAAAATTATTCAGAGGAGATCATTACTCTGGTCATCGCGCGGCTCGGCGATGTAAAACTCGTGGATGACCGTGATTTTGCGAAATTTTGGGTCGAGAACCGCGAAGGATTCAAACCGCGCAGCAAACGCGCGCTGCAGTACGAACTGCGTCAAAAAGGTGTGTCATCGCAAGAAATTGCCCGCGCGGTGAAAAAGGTGGACGAACGCGACAGCGCGTATCGCGCGGCACATTCCAAAGCATTGCGCTACAAAGATTTGGACGCGCAATCCTTTCGCGAAAAATTGGGCGGCTTTCTCGCGCGGCGCGGCTTTGATTACAGCGTCACGCGTGAAACCGTCAATCGGTTGTGGCAAGAAGTGAACGGAACACAAGAAAATTCAGAGCAAGATTGGGAAATTGAGTAGATCAGGAAACAGGTGGACAAGGAATCAGGTAGGGATACCTGTTTCCCTGTTTTCCTTTTTACTTGGCTACGTTTCAAACTTGGAGGATTCATGGACATCATCGTCATACTCGTGGTCGCCGTCATCGTCGGCGTCCTCGGGTTTGCGGTGGGCTATTTCCTCCAGTCTCGTGTCTTTACGGCGAAACAGGTCGAACTGGAAACTCAACGCGCAGAGGCGGACAAGAAATTGGTCGAAGCCGACGCGCAAGCCAAAGATATTATCTTGAAAGCCAAAGACCAAGCGTTAGGAATTCGCAACGAACAAGAAGCGGATAACAAACGCACACGCGCAGAGCTGTCACGCGAAGAAGATCAACTGCGACAGCGCCGCGAAGCTATGGACAAACGACTGGAGCAAATTGAGAACCGCAGCCGCAAACTCGAAAATCGAGAAAAAGAAGCAGAACGCGCCAAAGCGCGGATGGATGAACTGGAAAGTAAAAAGTTACAAGAGGTTCAACGCGTTGCTCAAATGAGCAGCGACGAAGCGAAACAAATTTTATTGCAAGCGGTGGAAAAAGACACGCGGCAAGATGCTGCCCGCATCATCCGCGAAATCGAAGCCACTGCGCGCGAGGAAGGAGAACGCCGCGCCCGCGAAATTCTGACGACCGCCATCGAACGGGTCGCATCCGATCAGGTGGTCGAAAGCACCGTCTCGTTGGTGCCGCTGCCCAGCGATGAAATGAAAGGACGGATCATCGGCAAGCAGGGGCGCAATATTCGCTCGATTGAAATGCTCACGGGTGTTGACCTGGTGGTGGACGATACACCGGAAGCGGTCATCATTTCGTCACACAATCCAATCCGCCGCGAAGTCGCGCGCGTTTCACTGCAAAAGTTGATCAGCGACGGACGGATTCATCCCGGACGCATTGAAAAAATCGTCGAAAGCGCAGAGGAAGAAGTCAATAAAAGCATCGTCGAAGCCGGTGAAGCGGCGGTGCTGGAAACCGGCATTGGAGGTCTACATCCTGAACTGATCAAGATGCTTGGTTCGCTCAAATTTCGTACCTCGTACGGACAAAACGTGCTCGCGCACGTTGTCGAGACTTCGTATCTCGCAGGTATGATCGCGGCTGAACTCAAAGCCGATGTCAAAGCCGCCAAGATGGGCGCGCTGCTGCACGACATTGGCAAAGCGGTGACGCACGAAGTGGGCGGCGCGCACGCCATCATCGGCGCCGAATATGCGCGCAAATATGGCGTTCCCGAAAATGTGTGTAATATGATTGCGGCGCATCACGGCGAAGTGGAACCCAAATCGGTGGAAGCTGTTCTCGTCACCGCTGCCGATGCCATTTCCGGCGCGCGACCGGGGGCACGGCGCGAATCGCTTGAACAATATCTGAAACGCGTCGAAGCCCTGGAGGGCATGGCAAATGCGATGCCCGGCGTCCAACAATCGTATGCAATCCAAGCAGGGCGCGAATTACGTATCATTGTCAAACCGGAACAGATTGACGATCTAAGCGCCATCAATCTATCCAAAATGATTGCGCGCAAGATCGAAGAAAATCTTGAATACCCGGGACAAATCAAAGTCACCGTGATACGCGAACAGCGCGCCGTAGAGTTTGCGAAATGAGGATTGTCGGATAAAGAAAGTTGTGTCATACTTGACACAGTTCGTTTTTGCAAGTGACCTGGGGACTCTGCACGGACGATAGTTCTTACAGCCACACCAGAGTTTTACAACTTCACCCAATTTCCCTTTTCACTCAGGTCGAATTGCTCCGCATAATTGGGGTCACGTTGTAGGGAGTTTTATGTAACATGGATACCATCAAAGTTTCCGCCAAATCTCGATCCACCGCTGTTGCGGGGGCAATTGCGGGCGTGATTCGCGAATATCGCAAAGCCGAAGTGCAAGCCATCGGCGCCGGAGCTGTTAATCAAGCGATTAAAGCAATTGCGATTGCGCGCAGCTACTTGCAGCAAGATCAACTCGATCTGGCGGTCGTGCCGACCTTCGCCGAAGTGGATATTAATGGCGAAGAACGCACGGCTGTACGCATGTACATCGAATCACGTCCAACGAGCGAAGCGCCCGATGTTCCACACAGCAACGGGCATCACGCCGAAGTGGCAGACCTCGAAGCAGTAGTCTGATCCTCATCGGGATGGAGACTTGCGCAAAGGGGCGCGGGTCTCTATCTGACTTTCCCTTTCAACGGAGCAAACCTTGTCGAAGCCGACAAAAAAATTGCGCGTGGATTTGCACGCGCATACTAACGCGTCTGATGGCGAACACGCGCCGGAAGAACTTGTAGACATTGCACGCGCGCGCGGCGTAACCGTGCTTGGGATTGCCGACCACGATACGCTTGCCGGCATCGAGCGTGCGGTCACTGCCGCGCAGCAGTACGGCGATATTGAAATTATCCCCGCGGTTGAATTTTCAACCGATTGGGAAAAACGCGAAATTCATGTACTCGCGTATCTGGTGGATTATCGCGACCCGGCAACAATCGCGCTTGCGGACAAATTCCGCGAAGGACGTTTGGGACGCGCGCAAAAAATTCTTGCGAAACTTGACGCGTTGGGCGCGCCGGTAGAATTTGATGCCGTTGCGGCGATTGCCGGCGATGCAGCGATTGGACGCCCGCATGTTGCGCGCGCACTGGTGCAGGCGGGGCATGTCGCAACCATTCAAGAAGCGTTCGACAAATATCTCGCCAGCGACAAACCCGCGTACGTCGAGTACGAAAGCGCGTCGCCACATCAAGCGGTGGAAATGATTCGCTCCGTCGGCGCAGTCCCCGTTCTCGCACATCCTCTGGAAGTAAAGCGGATCATCCCCGAATTGATTCCGCATGGACTGGTGGGCATCGAATGTTATTACGCGCAGTACAACGAACGCGAACAGCGCGAATTGGTTGACCTTGCGAAACAGTACGGTTTGATTCAAACCGGCGGCAGCGATTTTCACGGCTTGCACCGCATGGGACACATGAGCGCGTTGGGCGAGTTGAATGTGCCGTTCGAGGTGGTGGAGAAATTGAAAGAGGCGAAAGCACGTCTCAAGTGAATGTGGAAAAAACAACGCCTCGCGAATAGATTGACGGCATGAGACGACGCGCGCGCGTGGTTTTTTGGGAGGAGATGGAGGAGAGCGAATAAAAGTAACGGCGAGGTGACACTAGACACCTCGCCGTTTTTTTGTGAATTTGGAGGTTAGTGCCTCATCTCTGAACCGACTGCGATAACGAAATATAGTAATTGCAGAATTTTTGCATCGGGCAAATGTGACACTTTGGAGAATAGTGTATGCAAACGAGTGCTGCAAAATCTAAAAGCGCCAAATTATATTCTCTGCTCGATTGTACCGGAACTGTCACACCAATCTTTTCCCAAATTAGTTTATCAGTTCGCGCGCGCGGGCGTTCGGACTTTAACCCGAACACGCGATCAAAAATTCGGATAACGTTTGTGTCGACAATCGGAACGTTCTCGCCAAATGCGAAGGCGCGGACCGCATTTGTCATGTAATCACCAACGCCATAGAGTTGGCGTAATTCTTTTGCCGATTTTGGAAAGCGCCCATTGTGATCACGTACAACACTTTGTGCTATGCGCTTCATGCGCTTGGCACGATACAAGAGTCCAAGTGGGAGAATTTGGGATGTGAGAGCGCGGAGATTCGCACTCGCGAGCGAATGTACGTTCGGATATTTCTTGATGAGCGATTTATAAACGGGTAAAACTTTTTCGACGTTCGTTTTCTGCAAAAGCATTTCGGCGAGGATGACGCGATAAGGATTGCGGGTTTTGCGCCAAGGAAATGACCTGCCATTCGTCCGAAACCAGTTCAGAATGTTGCGCTGAAAACGTTCGACAGTTTTTTCGTCAAGCGTAAGTGTTCGTTCGCTCATTTTGGATATAGCAAAGGATTTGAGATGCAATCGCCTTTGCAAGCAATGGCGGAGTCGCGTTGCCGATTTGTTGTTGGGCAGAACTTATGCCGCCTTTGAATTGATACCAATCAGGAAAGGATTGAAGCCGGGCTGCTTCGCGTAATGAAAGCCCGCGATCTTCAGTAGGATGTATAAACATGGACTTGCGAAAATTGCCGATTATTGGCGAAGGTTTATTCTCATTGAGACGCAGATAGAGATTGCTGTGACTGCTCTTTTTGACTTGCTCGATTGGAGTCTTGCGCCATTTCATGATCATTTCGTCGGAAAGACTTGGCAAAGTCTGACGTGGCGCGAAGTATCGACAGTCTTCACAAAAAATAGAACGGCTATTCTGGCTTACCCAGAATAGCCGTTCGGTATTCTCATACTATTTGCACGAACTGAAATCAGTCTGCTTCTGCTCATCCAGAACGCGGTAGATACTTTTCCATCGGCACATGGAGTACTGTGAGAATTTCAGAGAATCGCGTCCCATCTATCAAGACGATGGGTTTCCTGTTTTTCTCCTTCGCTTCCTGAATTGCTTGGTTTGTAAAATGACTTGTTGTGATCAAAACCCCAAATGGAGATTCCAAACTGCCTCGCAGTTCTGCGACTTCTTTTCTGCCGACAGAATGTTTCCATCGTTTCGCTTGAAATTGGACAAAAATATCCGGAGCAAAAAAATGTGAATGGTCTAAGGAGGCAACCACATCAATTCCACCATCGCCACTTCGTTTTGTAACAGAAACATTGTAAAAACCATTCCTTTCAATCGAGTCCTTCACGAGCTCCTCAAAAAGATATGGATTGATACCAAGTAACTTTGCCCGAAAGTCTTCAATCTCTGCAAAATTTTTCTCGTCTTCATAAACATATTCGGGCTTTGATACTGCCAAATTAACTTCTCCGCGTTCCTCATCCTTCGTTCGGCTTTTTGATTCGAGAATGATAGACGCGCTTAACTGCGATGCCATAGCAAGAGGAACTGTAAGTGGGTTCGGATGAATTCGAAACTCGAATATCCATACATTGCGAAGCTGGCGTGTAGAATCAATTTGAGTCTCGCGATAGTGGCGGACAAGTTCCAACAATCCTAAAAACCTGCGTCCTTTCGCTGACCCCTCATTTATGAAACCAAAGATTGGAAATGGTCTTGCATATTGTTCTACGATTCTCTTGTTGACTCCCACTATCTGTTGATCTCCTGCAAGCCCCGCCCCGGTGTACACCAGCAAATCTCCTTCAATCCTGTCAGCATATGGATTTCGCGCGAACGAGATATTTACATCCTCGTTCGATGTTGTAATGACGATGAACTGCACGACTCCATTAACAATCTTTGGACGAACGCCTCCGACGTTTTGGATCGCTAAAGACTTGTATAGATCGTAGTTGTTGTAATAATCGCCTACCACGAATTTGTCTATTTGCATATCAAAAATCCATGTTCCACCAAAATTGATGATTTGTGCAATATCTTATCTTCACAACGGGATTATCGCAAGCTCAAATTCTGATCGCGGAAAAGAGACAGGCACCTCAATTCTAGTTGTTGGTTTTCGCGATCCTACTGAGGAAGACCAAGACCCGAAAGCAATTGCACAAGAGATCATTCGTGCTGCCGAGCAAAATTTTTGGCCCAGCATTTTCAATAACACTTTGAGCGTTCAAGTTGAGGTGCGCGATCCGATAAAGAATTTGATTCTTTTTAGCAATTCGGCAGATGAAGGAGATCGCAAAGAATTTGTTGCGTGTTTAAGAGCATATCAGCAAGAAGCTTGCGGCAGCGAACTCAACAATCCAGGCGATATTGCCGAAGTTCCGATTGAATTGACAATTCCTGCGCGGATAGATGGCAGCGCGCCGTTAATTCGCGCAGAAGCGTCCCTTGTTGTTCGTCTCGCAGAAGAAAGCCGAGACAAGACAAAAGATGTGAATCAAATCGCGTCTTTTCGCGGTCCCGGTATGGTCATAAATTATCAAACCTATACTTATCTCTCGCAAACACAGCGCCCTTTTCATGGGATTCTCGTTTGCGGCAAAGCGCGTCGAATGCCTAATAAAAGTGATATTGCGCTTGATGAATTTTTGCGAGCGGCAGAACCGCCTGAACACAAGAACTGGGTTGTAACACCAAAGCTGAAGGTGACGTACAAGCGAGGATATAAACAGCTCCTTGATGAGTTAAGGCAGCGTGTGAAAGATGTGCTCAAAGACCTTGTCAGCGCAAAACCGCAAGAGGGGACGGATGGACCGCGACTTTTGATGAAGCTGTTTCCATTGGGTGATAAGAGTAATCTCCCTCCCTCTCCTCGCAATCCAATTACTTTGAAAAACCCGGATGCCAAGTTCGTTAACGGGCGATGGGAATTTTCAGGACGGCTTGCAGTACGAAGTGACAACAGCAAAAAATGGCAAGCCGCGCTTGACCTCCGCTTTCAGGCAGAAGACGCATCCGATTCTTCGGGTGGTGTCATTGACACATTTGTCATTGACAAGAATGCTGAAGCAAAGGGAGTTGAAACAAAGGTTGAGAACGGTGTCGGTGTTCTCAGGGGGCCCGCGAGCGTACGGCAGGTAGATTTTTCGGGCAAGACCGACCCAACAAAATATCCTACAGACGCAAAACGCGCAACAGTCTCGCTGGATTTTCGTCCAACCGTAGTTGAGGAGCATTGAGATGTCAGCTGAGTTTTTCCCATACTATTTTCAACCTGATGGAGTTACCCTCCAAATCAAAGCTCTGTACATTGATAACAAAGCATATCCGCACCTTGTTAACCATGAGAATAACACAGTTGATATTGCAACTTTTCCAAATTGGACGAATGCAGAGCTCGCTGTTCAAGCCGAAATAAATTCTCAGGTGCCGCAGGTCGCATTTCCGCCAGTGGAACGTACAGCGTGTCCTTGGCGTGTTGTCGTTCGAATCGAATCCTTGATGGGCAATACAAAACAAGTTGGATGGCGCGAACGTCAAGAACTTGCCCCGAGTGACGATAACTCTTTGCAATGGAACGGTAAGCTTGAATTTTCGCGAAATGATGTGGGTGCTGCATTGCGCCTTTGTGCGTTTGTCACAAGATCAAAGGACTCAATCTCCTCGCCCAGTGGGTTTGCAAATGAATCGGGGCTCCGCCTGGCGAAAAGTCCAGAGTGGGTCGTTCAGATTGATCCGCGCAGTCTGCCTCCCGGCAAGTCTATGCAAGTGAAATGGATGAACTTTAAAACTTGTTCAGATTTGCGGCTCAACCAAGCTTACGAGAACATTTATTTTCTCGATTTGGACCAGAATGTCCCAATTCTTTATCTCAACGAGGATGTGCAAGACTTGAAACCAATCCTCTCGAGAGAGGGTCATATTGGCGCAGTCGCCGCGATGCGTGATGCTCTGTTTCATTCGATTGCCCAACCTGTTTGGTTGAGTCTGATCTTGATTTCTGTAACTACACAACACGAGGATGAGACCGCGCGTCCTGAATGGCAGCAAAGTGTATTGAGGCGGATAGCGCCGGTCCTTTATCCCGATCTTGGAGAGGCAAACGCGATTAAGAAGCTTTTAGCGGATGGACAAAACCCACAGGCACACATACTCCTTTTGCAGCGCCTGACAACCACAATTCAAACGATGTTGGATTTGAAAAAGACGACGATCCGACTTTTCAAAATACAGTCCTAAAGGAAGGAGAACAAACGTGGCTGGTTATACAAAATTGATGCGCTTGACAAATGCAGGAGTCGCAATTGTTGATGAGGAATTTCTGACAAACCAAGATGCAGACCCCATCATAGTTCCAGAAGCAGTTGATGATATAGAGTCCAATATCGCTTTACAGCAGTTTAGTCGCGCTATTGCAGAAGTGATTCAGCAATTTCCAGACCCACCTTCAAGTGATGCATGGCTTGCAAAAGAGATCCATCGTGCGTTAGGACTACCTCGCGGTATTGCTATGGATGTTCGCGTTTGGCAGTTTCTAAGCTGCGTCGCGCATCCAGAGTATGTTTGGTATCGCTGGAGTAAAGCAGGCCAAGTGTCTAAAGAACGATTTCTGGGAGGGATAAAACGAAACGCTTTTGCGCGCCTATGGTGGGCAGCAGAGGTAATGAAAAATGGCGACGACTATCAAGTTGAACCGTGTTTCGATTCGCAAGATTTGTATGAAGCTGTTTTTGGCAGGTCGTTCAGCAAATATCCGCCAGCAGCGAAAGCGTTTATTAAAGCGGTGAGTAATCAGGAACGTGGGGTTATCCGTGCTGTCGCCAAAGATTTTAATTTAATGTTGTCAACATTTGTCCTTGAAGATTTAGCGACTCAACAGGTAGAGAAGCTGATAGCAGAGAGAATTAGTGTGCGATCTTCCAGTGGCTAGACAATGTCGATGAAACAATACAAAACGGCGGGATGTCTGCGAATTCAGTTCGCCATAACACCTCGCCGCTTTTCATTGAATGCTCGTCTATCGTTTATTCTTTCCGCGCAAAGCGCACGCGCTGTTCGGTCACCACCACAAAATGGTTTGCCAATTGCTCCGCATGATTTTTGAGCAACCGATTCAGCGTCTCAACTTTGATCGTCGCGCGTTCATCTTGCAAGCGCAAAAGCACAATTCCATTGTGGGAATGTTGTTCGCGATAAACTTTCTCGCCAAAATCCTTGTCGTTTGTAATCAGAATCCAATTTTCGTCGAGCGCCTTTTGTATAATCGCCTCATCGCGTAATCCGCGCGCTTGCTCATACACAGAAAAAACATCATGTCCAAGTTCGCGCAGCCACCGCGCAACAAAAGGTCCGGTGCTTTCATCCACCAAGAAACGCACTATGCGGGCTCCATCACAAGGGGCATGAAAGAGGTATTCTCGAGGGAGCGCGTCGCAAACAGCAAACACGCCTGAATATCGGCTTGGGTCAGCCCATGATATTCATCCAGAATGTCTTCGATGGTTGCTTTGTGCGCCAGTAGATTCAGAATGTATTCTACGGTTAAGCGCGTGCCCTTTATGACGGGTTTTCCGACCATCACTCGCGGATCCAGCGTGATTCGCTCCAACAATTGTTGATCGTCCATACTTGTTTCCTTTTCTGTTTCGCAATCTAGAATGCAATTCTAGCATGCGGCGAATAGAGCGTCAACAAAACGGCGAGATGCTTGCGAACTATGTTCGCAACAACACCTCGCCGTTTTCATTTCTACATTCCGATTAGCGATACGCGATAAGCGATACGCTACACTTCGCGATACTCGCCCTCAACCGTATCTTCCGGTTTCCCACTTTCGCCGGTGCCGTTGTCGCCGCCCATCCCGCCGTCCTCGCCGAAACCACCGGCTCCCGGAGGTGGCGTGCCTGCGCCGGCATATGCGGATTGACCGAGTTTCATCAACGCGTCCTGCAATTCTTGCACGCGGCGTTTGATCGGTTCCACTTCGCGTCCCTTCATCACATCGCGCAGCGCGTTCACTTTCGATTCCACATCCATGCGCGCGTCGGCAGGAACTTTGTCGCCCATATCGTTCAAGAGTTTTTCCGCTTGATACACCGCCGCGTCCGCATTGTTGCGAATTTCGACTTCTTCTTTGCGTTTCACATCGTCCGCCGCGTATTGTTCCGCCTGCTTGACCATCTTTTCAACTTCGTCCTTGCTCAGACCTGAAGACGCCGTGATGGTAATGTGCTGCGCGCGATTCGTCGCCTTGTCCAACGCGCTCACGTTCAAGATGCCATTCGCGTCAATGTCGAACGTTACTTCGATCTGCGGCACGCCGCGCGGCGCGGGCGGAATCCCATCGAGAACGAATTTTCCGAGCGTCTTGTTGTCCGCCGCCATCGGGCGTTCCCCTTGCAAGACATGCACTTCGACTTGCGATTGCGCGTCCGATGCCGTCGAGAAAATTTGCGATTTCTTTGTCGGGATCGTCGTGTTGCGTTCGATGAGCGGAGTCATCACGCCGCCGAGTGTTTCGATGCCGAGCGTCAACGGCGTCACGTCGAGCAAAAGAACGTCTTTGACTTCGCCGCCCAACACGCCGCCTTGAATCGCCGCGCCGAGCGCAACGACTTCGTCGGGATTGATTGACTTGTCCAGATCTTTGTTGAAAAAGGATTGGACTGTTTTTTGCACGAGCGGCATACGCGTTTGACCGCCGACCATCACCACTTCGTTAATATCACTCGTCGCCAGTTTCGCATCACTCAACGCCGAACGCATTGGCGGAATCGTCTTTTCCACGAGGTCGCTCGTCAGCGCTTCAAGTTTTGCGCGCGTGAGTTTCATCACGAGATGTTTTGGTCCCGATTGATCCGCCGTGATGAACGGCAGATTGATTTCGGTTTCCATCGCGCTCGAAAGTTCTTTTTTCGCGCGTTCCGCTGCCTCTTTCAAACGCTGCAGCGCAAGCCGGTCGGCGCGCAAGTCAATGCCTTCTTGTTTCTTGAATTCGTCACACAACCAATTGATGATGCGTTGATCAAAATCGTCACCGCCGAGGAACGTGTCGCCGTTGGTGGATTTGACCTCGGTTACGCCTTCGCCCAATTCCAAAATAGAAATGTCATACGTGCCGCCGCCCAAGTCATACACTGCGATTTTTTCGTTGCCCTTTTTCTCAATGCCATACGCCAGCGCCGACGCGGTGGGTTCGTTGATAATGCGCTTCACTTCCAAACCCGCGATGCGCCCTGCGTCTTTGGTCGCCTGGCGCTGCGAGTCGTTGAAATACGCGGGTACGGTAATGACCGCTTCGGTCACTTTTTCGCCGAGATATGCTTCGGCGTCCGCTTTGATTTTCTGTAAAATCATCGCGGAAATTTCGGGCGGGCTGTACTGCTTGCCGCCCATCTCCACCCACGCATCGCCATTCGCCGCGCGGACGATTTTGTACGGCACCAATTTCATCGTCTTTTCTGTTTCAGGATCTTCAAATTTGCGACCCATCAAGCGTTTGATCGAGTAAATTGTATTTTCAGGATTCGTGACCGCCTGCCGTTTTGCCACATCTCCGACGAGACGCTCGCCACTTTTTGAAATTGCTACGACGGAAGGAATCAGATGACTGCCTTCCGCGCTGGGAATCACCGTCGCATCGCCGCCTTCCATCACTGCGACAACGCTGTTGGTGGTGCCCAGATCAATACCGATAATTTTTGCCATGTGAGTTTTTCTCCTTTGTCAGTTTGAAAGTAGTAAGTAGCAAGTAGTAGGTAATATGTCTCTGAACCTGCTACTTGATACCTGCTACCTGATACCTACTCGCCTTTTGCTACCTTGACGCGCGCCGCGCGCAATACGCGGTCATGCAACATATAGCCGCGCTGTAGTTCCTCTAAAATTTGTCCTTCCGTCGCGCCTTCTGCGGGTTCGTACAACATTGCTTCGTGAAAATTGGGATCAAATTCTTTTCCCTCAACATCCATCGGCGTCACACCCTCTTGTTCCAAAATTTGGAGCAGTTGGCGTTCCACCGCGCGCATGCCCTCGACCCAAGCATCGTGCTTGTGTCTCGGCGGAACCGCTTTAAAGCCCGCATCGAAACTATCCATTACATCTAACAAGCGTTTCAAGAGACGCTGATTGGCGTATTGCGCGTAATCGGTCTTGTCTTTTTCGGCGCGGCGTTTGAAATTTTGAAATTCTGCCGCCGTGCGCCGCCAATTGTCCAAATATTCGTCGCTCTTTTTTTTCTCTTCGACTAACTGCGCTTCCAGTTCACCTGTCTCTTGCAGTTGTTTTTCAAATTCAGGATCGAATCCGTTTCCTTGTCCCATTCCGCCTCCGTGTCATTTACGATTGATCACAAACAAATGTTACTCGCGCGTCCAAAAACTTACGAGAAACGCCGCGCGAGATTCGAGAAAATTTTTCGCATCGCGTCTCTCGCCGCTCGTCTCTCGACTCTCGTTTCTCTTTTCTATCGCGCCGAATAAAAGCGCAGCATCAAGTCGTCCAGCATCTGCGAAACATATTTCACGGCGCTCACCGCGCGCGGGTACGGCATGCGCAGTGGACCAATCACGCCGAGGACGCCGCTCGCTTCGCCTTCGATGCCGTAACGCGCCATGACGAGCGAGTAATCGTTGAGCTCTTCGCGGCCGCCTTCGCTGCCGATGACGACCTGAACGCCGCGCGCGGGCGCGAGTTCATTCAACATTTCTTCCAGAAACGTGCGCTGCTCCAACACCTCCAACAGCTGCTGCATCTTTTCGACGATGATGAATTCCGGTTGGCGCAAAATGTCGAGTAAGCCATCGCGGTAAATTTCGCGCGAAGTGCGATGGTCCATTTGCTCGATGATGTGTTGAATGCGCTGTGCCGCGTCTTGCGCAAAGCCGCTCATCGCGCGCGCTTGCTCTCTGATTTCTTGCACGTTGCGTCCCGCAAATTTTTCATTCAGGCGATTGGCGATGCGGCGCAGTTCTTCTTGTTCAAGCAAATCGGTGGAATACAACATCTGTTGTTTCACCGTACCGGCTTGCAAGATCAGCACCATCATCGCCACCATTTCACTGATCGCAATTAATTCAACGTGCTTGAAGCGCGTTTGATGCGCAGAGGGCGCCGTGACGAGCGCAGCCATTTTGGAGGTGTGCGCCAACACCGCCGCCGAAAGCCGCATCCATTGCTCCACGTCGAGCGTGACTTGATGAAACTGATGTCGAATCATTTGCTGCTCGTCCGTCGTCAGTTCCATATTATCCATCAACGTCTCGACAAAATAGCGATAGCCCTTTTCGGTCGGCACGCGTCCGGCGGAAGTGTGCGGATGCGTCAGGAATCCTTCCTCTTCCAACGCGGCAAGCTCGTTACGGATCGTGGCAGAGCTCACGCCTAAATCCATTTTGGCGAGCGTCTCCGAGCCGACGGGCAGGGCTTTGTTGACATATTCTTTTATCAACAGCGCCAAAAGCATTTGGCGGCGTTCGGTCATTCGCATTAGCTGTCCGGCGGAACGTTTCCGACTCCACCATCCTCAGACAACAAGAAACAAGCGGCTGTGTTGCCGCTTTCGTGTTTGAATTTACTTATATTATAGTGAAATAACAAAACGTCAAGCAAATTAGCACTCTGTATTTAAGAGTGCTAGAACTATAGCACAAAAAATAAGCAAAGTCAATGGGATACGAAATAAAAATTTCGTTTGAATTCTATAACTTGGATCAAGCCCTTTTTAATTCATGTATAATCACTGAATATGAACTCGAATGACCGCGCGCGGTATCTGCGCCAAATCATTTTCGCGCCCATCGGCGAAGCGGGGCAAGCGAAACTTGCGGCAGCGCGCGTCCTCATCGTCGGCTGCGGCGCCACGGGTTCCATAGTCGCCTCCACCCTTGCCCGCGCGGGGGTTGGTTCGATCAAAATCACCGACCGCGATTTTGTGGAACTGAATAATTTGCAGCGCCAAGTGTTGTACGATGAAGCGGATGTGGCAGCGCGTACACCGAAAGCGATTGCCGCCGCGCAAAAATTGGCGCGCATCAATTCCGCCATCCAAATCGTTCCTTGTGTCGCGGACGTCAATGCCGAGAACATTGAAGAACTGATTGCGGACGTGGACTTGGTCCTGGATGGCACGGACAATTTTGAAACGCGCTATCTCATCAACGATGCGTGCGTCAAACACAACAAGGTGTGGATTTACGGCGGCGCGGTTTCGAGTTACGGCGCGACGATGACGATTGTGCCAAACGACTCGGCATGTTTCCGTTGTGTCTTTATGCACGCGCCGCCGCCCGGCACTTTGCCAACATGTGATACGGCAGGTGTCATCGCTCCCATTGTGAATGTGATTGGGTCGCTCGTCTCGGCGGAAGCAATCAAATTCATCGTCGGGTCGGGGCAGCGAAATCGCGGACTCGTCAACATTGATTTGTGGGAAAATACATTTGACACATTGCAAGTCGAACGCCGCGCGGACTGCCCATGCTGCGTAAAGCATCAATTCGATTATCTCGACGATGCGAGCGACGGCGCAGCTTTTCTCTGCGGACGCAACGCGATTCAAATTCGCCCGTCCAAAAAATCCGCGCTTGATTTAGGACAACTCGCCGCGCGCCTCGCCCCACTCGGACGCGTCACACAAAACGAATATCTGGTACAATTCACACAGGATGCATTCGATGTGACAATTTTCTCCGACGCCCGCGCGATTATCAAAGGGACAGAAGACGCCAGCGTGGCGCGGAGTGTGTACGCGAAATATGTGGGAGTCTAACCTAAAATGAATATTATTGATTTCTTGGAAATTGTAACAATCTTTGCATGTATACCAATGGTGGTTTTTTGTGGAATCGTTTTTGTCTATTATAGAAAATTCAAAAATCTTCCGCGGCTTCTTGGCGCTATATGCACTGGCATCTCATTTTTTCTGATTGGCGTAGCTTTTCTCCTACATGGCGAAATATCAAACGATTTGAAGGGATGGCTGATAATTCTGGGATTTGGCTTTTCAGCATTCTTGATTGGACTCTTTTCAACGTATTGGGTGCCATGGCTACAAGGCAAGACGTATGAGGAACTAATTGAGGAGAGATTGAGGAAAAATGAATTAATTCGCCAGCAAAATGAAAGCAGAAAAAAGAAAAATGGCGTCACTTCTTGACAAGCTCAATCTTGATATCATCCACTGCTACAAATGTCCGCGCCTCGTTGCGTACCGCGAACAGGTCGCGCGTGAGAAAAAGCGAATGTATCGCGACGAGGAATATTGGGGCAAACCGGTGCCCGGTTGGGGCGACGCAAACGCGCGCGTGTACATTGTCGGGCTTGCGCCCGCCGCGCATGGTGGGAATCGGACAGGGCGCGTGTTCACCGGCGACAGCTCGGGCGACTTTTTATTCGGCGCGTTGTATCGCGCCGGCTTTGCCAATCAACCCACTTCGGTCGCGCGCGATGACGGTTTGCAGCTGCACGATGTGTACATCGGCGCGGCGGCGCGCTGCGCGCCGCCTGACAACAAACCGACGCCGCAAGAATTCGCAAATTGTTTTCCCTATCTTGCGCGCGAATTTGAATTATTGAAAAATGCGCGCGTGTTGATCGGATTGGGCGCGATTGGATTCAACGCGATTTTGAAATTGCTGGAAACGCATGATGTCACACTGCCCAAGCCGCGTCCTAAATTTGGACACAATGCGTTGTATCACATTGGCAAATATTCCGTCATCGGCACCTATCATCCCAGCCGCCAAAACACCAACACCGGCAAATTGACCGTCCCCATGTTCGACGCCGTTTTTCAAAACGCCAGAGGCGAGCTGTCAGAATAATTCATCCTATCTCGCGCTACACCACGTACGGCTCACCGCTCACCGTCCGCCTAGTACTCCTCGATGACCTCCATTCGCTCCATCGCGCGGTGCCGTCGCAAAAGATTGCGATTGTGGGCGACGGGCAGGACCGTTGCTCGGCGTAGTGTTCCGAGAATATCGTCCGAATCAGGTGGTGGCGTGGAAGCGCGAGGCGGCGGAGAGCGCGATTCCGTTATTGGAAGGACGCAAGGCAATCGGGGGTAAGACGACCGCTTATGTGTGATGGAGTGCGGTTTTTCGTTTGCCTGAACTGCGGCAAACAAGAAAAAGCTGCACTCCAAAATTTGTGCGTGTCAGATGCCAGTGACGGAGAAGCAATCCCTAACATCACAGCTAAATGTCTAACTCAGTAGCCGATGTTTGATATGTTACGGAGCGTCCTGTCGGTATCCAAGAATGAGGTTCCGGGTTAAGCCCCCAACTCACAATCCGTTTTGGCGTAACACGGAACATTGGCGCGTCAAATCCGGCGACAACGCTCTGACCGCCGGACATGAGTCGCTCGACGTGACCGCGAATCTCGATACCGCGCACTCGCCAGGGATTTAGCGACGCAATATCGTCAATGACGACTGCCACGCGCGGATTATTCTCGACATCACGCCATTTCTTGCGCTCGGCAAAATTGTGTCCGCCAATGTCAATCGTATCAGTCTCGGGGTTGTAACGGAATCCCACTGGCACGACGTGTGGTTGACCGTTCGGTCCGACCGTGGCGATGCGCGCCAGGCGCTGATTTTGCAAGTAGTTGATTTCTTCGGATGTGAATACGCTCATGATATGCCTCCTAGATTTTATTTTTACCCAACTCCTCTTCGGGATAGAGAGCGACTAATGGAATCTCGCGTGTTGTCCGTTTCTCATAGTTCGCATAGTTTGGCGCGATGGTCTTTAGTTTCGCCCACAGCCGCTCGCGCTCCGCACCTGTCACTGCCTCGGCTCTGGCTCGCATTCGATTATTGTTGATCTGGATTTCAACTTGAGGATTGCGCTTCAAGTTGGAATACCAGCTTGGATGATAATCCATCCCCGCGTTGGAAGCGATGACGACGTAATAGCTATCCTCTGGAAAGTATCCCAACGTGCTGGTGCGCGACTTGCCCGTCTTTTTTCCAATGGTCGTCAGCAGCAGAATCCCGAACTGCTCCCGATTGAAATTGCCGATGCGCCCGCCGGTACTGCGATATAGAAAAACATGGACCGCAACGAACATTTTCCACAACTGCTTCATCAACATGAGACAAACCTCTTGATTTATCGTTTCGTCGGTTCGTTCGCCAAATTACGGCTTGGCACAAACCAATCCTGCAAACTCTGGTCGGCGCGGTGGTTAGCTGACTGGAGAAGTTCCGTCAATTGACTCGAGAATTACTATGGGAATGTCGCGCGTTGTTTTCTTTTGGTAATCTTCAAAGAAAGGTGCCTGCTTAACCAACAATGCCCACAGGCGTTTTTTTTCCTCTGGGTTTGCTTGATGCGCTGTTACACTTTCAGTCATGCCGTCCACCTCAATCGAGACTTGTGGATTGGCACGCAGGTTCAGAAACCAGCTGGGTTGCTTATCAAGACCGCCATAGGAGGCAGTGATCACATAATTGTTCCCATCTCTAAAGTACATTACCGGCGTTACGTGCTGCTTTCCGGTTTTGCGCCCTGTAGTGGTAAGCAGCAGTATAGGCATCCCTCGCATATGCCCGAACCTCTTGCCGCCACTGCGGCGATACATGTAAATTTGAAATCGCATAAACTGCCGGAAAATCCATTTCATCCTGTTCACCTCCGCTCACCAGCCTGCACTTGGACGGCTAAATAAATGACCAAAAAAACCCCGTCACTGCTCATCATAGACGGTGGTCAGACCAATATCTCAAACGCGTCCGCCTCGAGTACCCAATCGCCTCTTGCTTTATTCCCGATGTGCGAACGCGTCAGCCTGAAGCGCGCGCGGCACTGAAAAAAACTTTATTTCGGCCTATATCCGTCGTCGCGCCAACAATTTCGAACGATCCGGATGCATGAATGTCTTGCGAAGAGCTGCCAATCATCACTTCGATAGTGCCCGGCTCGACGACAAAATTCATATCCCGGTCATAAAAACTCAGCTGGAGGACATCAAGCAGGAATGTCACTGCCCTGGTCTCGCCGGGTTCTAGTGCAATGCGTTTGAATCCTTTTAATTCTTTGACCGGACGCGTAACGCTCCCTTGCACGTCATGGATGTACAACTGCACAACCTCATCCCCGGTGCGTACCCCCGTGTTGGTAAGGTCAATGCTGATTGAGACCTGTCCTGTCGCCTCAACTGTTTGTCTGTCTACTCGCAAATTGCCGTAGGCAAAACGTGTATAGCTCAAGCCGTAGCCGAATGGAAAGAGCGGCTCGGCACTGAGTTCAACATAGTTCCCTTTCCAATGCGAGCGTCCGCCGGATGGTTTGTGATTGTAAAAAGTCGGCAGTTGTCCAACGGCACGCGGAAAGCTGATGGGCAGCTTTCCCCCTGGATTCGCATCACCAAACAGCACATCTGCTACCGCGTACCCACCTTCTTCACCGGGGACCCATACTTCAAGGACGCCGGGGATATTTTCGGCAATCCATGGGATTGCCAACGGACGACCGTTCATCAAGACGACGATTGTTGGTGTGCCGGTTGCCGCAACCGCTTCAACTAATTGTTGCTGCATACCGGGTAATCCGAGCTCCGCGCGGTCTCGCGATTCGCCGCTGGAGCAGCTGTCCGTCAGTCCCGCTTTATCACCGACGACCAAAATTGCTACCTCTGCTTCGCGCGCCACCGCGACTGCTTCTGCAAATCCTTCTTGCGACTCACCAAGCACGTCACACCCTTTTGCGTAGCGTACTCGCGTGGTTGCACCAACCTTTTGCTTGATGGCTTCCAGAACGCTGACCATGGTTACGCCAATGTCAGTCAGCTCGACCCGGTCGGGCAGAGTCTGAGGTAACAGCTCCGGCTTTTCCATGATTTCTAGCAAGGTCTCGATGTGCGCCGGGTAGGAATAATCCCCCATCTGGTGGCGCACGTTGTCCGCGTTCGGTCCAATGACCGCAATCGAGGCGATCTGTTGAGATAGCGGCAGCGTGTCGCCTTTATTTTTCAAAAGCACAACGGATTTGGTCGCAATCTCGCGTGCGAGCGCGCGCTGTGCCGGTGTATCGAATACCGCAGCTGCTTGCTCTGCGTTAACGAACGGATTCTCAAACAAACCGAGTCGGAATTTCATTTCCAAAATTCGAGTGACTGCCTGATCCACGAGTGATTCCGGTACGGCGCCGGATTGCACTGCCGAACAAAGCGGCGCGCCGTAACAATCCGTCCCGGGCAGCTCGCTGTCAATGCCCGCTTCCAATGCGAGGCGCGCGGCTTCCGCTTTGGTCGCAGCAATTTTGTGATACTCGGCGAGCATTTGTACCGCAAAATAATCAGAAACAACCAGCCCATCAAATCCGAGTTCACCGCGCAGGAAATCTGTCAGTAACTCGCGTGCTGCTCCGCACGGAACGCCGTCGAGTTCGTGATACGCGTTCATGATGGATGCTAATCCGGCGGTCTGGATTGCCGCTTCAAACGGAAAGGCATAAATTTCGCGCAGCTCGCGCGCGGGAATATGGGCAGGCGCCCAATTCATTCCGCCCTCGGATGCTCCATAACCGATAAAATGCTTGCCCGTTGCAATTACTCCATCGCGCAGCTCGTCGGTTTGCAGTCCTTGAACAAACGCGCTCCCCAGACGCGCGACCAGATAGGGGTCTTCGCCAAACGTTTCTTCGACGCGTCCCCAGCGCGGTTCGCGAGTCACATCCAGAACGGGAGCCAATGCCTGATGTGCTCCAACGGCACGCATCTGCGTACGAATGACACTGCCCATTCGCTCAACGAGTGCCGGTTCCCATGTACTGGCGACGCCAATGATTTGGGGGAAACAGGTTGCGCCGCGCGCCATGTATCCGCTGCAAGTTTCCTCATGCACAAGGGCAGGAATACCCAGACGTGTTTGGTGCCGCAAAAATTGTTGGATCGCGTTTGCCAAATTCGCCGAACCGGAGGCGGGCAGACTACTCGCACCGCCAATGCGCGTAATTTGTCCGACGCCGCGCCCAATCAACGCGTTGGCTTTTTCAGCGGACAAGCCATGTCCGTCTTGCAGTTGATAAACCCAATACGAACCGAGCTGCGCGATTTTTTCGTCCAACGTCATACGCGCAAGCAGGTCTTGAACCCGATCAGAGGTTGGGCGGCTGGCGTCGCGATAGACTGCGGTGTCCATAGATTCAGTTGTAATCATTGGATTATCCCTTGAGCGCCCCCGCCATCATGCCGCCAACCACGCGCTCTTGCGCCACAATATAAATGAGAATCAGCGGGGCGGCGGCGAGAGACAGAACCGCCATAATCAGCGGGATGTTGGCGGCATACTGTCCTTGATAGTCCCAAATTGCCAGCGGCAGCGTCCGACTGGCAGGGCTGGACGTGAGGACGTAGGCGAATACAAATTCATTCCAGAGGGTTACGGCATTATAGATTCCAACTGTCGCAAGCCCGGGCCATGAGAGGGGCAGAATGATGCGCCAAAAGATGAGCGCGGTGCTGGCGCCATCCATACGCGCGGCCTCTTCCAACTCGCGCGGAATCTCGCGCATGAACGCGGTCAAGATAAAGACGGCGAGTGGCAAACTGAATGCCACATACGGACCGATTAAAGCAAAGAGCGAGTCATAGAGCTTGAGATTGGTCGTCAAGATGTACACGGGAATGAGGGTCACGTGGACCGGTATTACAAGCCCGGCAACAATCAGAACAAAAAGTGGACGGTTGAGACGAAAATGTGTACGCGCGAACACAAAGGATGCCATGGACCCTACCAAAAGAACAAGCGCAACCGAGACAGACACCACAATGACACTGTTGAGTAACGACCGGACAAAGGGTCCGGAGAGAACGGTCAAGTAATTCTCAAATACCCATCGCGTTGGCAATGTCCAGAAAGGCGCCGTGAGCAAATCGAACTGCGCTTTGAATCCGGACTGGACCATAAAGTAAAAGGGCAGACCGGCGACTAACAGCCAGAATATGGCAAGAGCGTACAAGAGTAGGGTTCCGCCGAGCCGATTTGAACCTCCACGCTGGCTTGTACTAGTCGTTGTCTTCATGACTTCACGCCTCCCTTGGTCGTTGTCCGATAGCCAGCGCGGTCAGCGCAACAATCATCACAATAATAAACATCGCCGTCGCAATGGTGCTGCCGTAGCCCATATGAAACGACGCAAACGCTTCTTTGTACATGTACGTCGCCATGAGTTCCGTAGAACGTGAAGGTCCTCCCTCGGTCATGACCCAAATCAAATCAAAATATTTCAGCGAACCAATGAGCGAAAGGGTGATTGCCGTCGCAATGATACCGCGCATGAGGTGCAGCTCGACGCGCCAAAAGTATTGATTCTCGGTGGCGCCATCAATCATCGCCGCTTCATGGATGTCTTCGGGAATGTTGAGCAGCTGGGCAAGGAATAGAACCATGTAAAAGGGAATGAACTGCCAGCAAATTACCACAATCACCGAAAAGAGCGCGACATTGGGGTCGCCGAGCCAATCGCGGGAAAGTGCCTTTAACCCAAGTGTCTCTAACAGCGGAGTCACGACACCAAATTGGAGGTCGTACACATATTTGAACAGAATGCCGACCGCGACGGTTGACATCAACAAAGGGAAAAAATAGACGACTTTAAAGAACTGCAATTTTCGACCACCGCGATGGAGCAGAACCGCGAGCGCCATGGCGATCGGAATCTGAATGGCGATCGAAAGCACGACGATGATAATGTTGTTGGTAAAAGCTCTCCAGAAAATTCCATCACCAAAGAGCTTGCTCCAATTGCCAAGTCCGACAAAGGTGCGGTTTGCGCTGAGACCGTTCCACTCGAAAAAGCTCAGCTCCACCGATGACAGGATGGGCCATACGATAAAAACCACAAGAAATGCCAGAGCAGGAAGCAAGAAAAGAGTTGTTGTAATCGTCTGCTCGGACAGCCAACCGTGTGGCGCCGACTGCCGACGCGTAATCGCGTGCGCTGCTGCCGTTTGTGTTGCCATGCCAGGACGAGTCCTTTGATTGTGCTCAGGGAAGGGGGATTGATCCCCCTTCCCTGAGACAAAACATTTTTGCCCTTGCGAGTCTTACTGCGGCTGCTTGGCGTAATCCGCCATGGCTTGTTCCAACTGTTTGGCGGCTTCTTCCGGTGTCATCGTCAAGCCAAAGAGGGCCTGGCTGGTATCCTTGTGCACTTCGCCGACAGCGGGCGGCAAGTATTGGTCGTACCAGAGCTGAACGCTTGGCGCCTGCTGAATCAGCTGGAGGATCTGCTGCAGCTCGGGGTCATCCGTCTTGAAACTCTTGACGGGCGGGATGCGTCCGTCTTTTGCGCGCGCCGCGACAGAGGTATCGTCAATCAAGTACTGGATGAGCTTGAAGGCTTCATCGGGGTTCTTGCACGTCGCCGAGATAGAGTAGAAATTATCGCCGACCGTTCCGACGATATCTTTCGGGTCCCCCTTGCCATCCGTCAGCGCCGGAAACGGAAAGAATCCTAGATTCTTGTAGAATTCGGGGTTCTCAGTTTTAATGATGCTTGCCTCCCATGTCCCCATCAGTTCCATTGCCGCCTTACCCGAGTAGAGCAACGCACGGGTTCCACCGGCATCATAATCAAGCCCGTTGTACCCTTCCTGGAAGGCGCCCGCCTCCACCAGCTCTTGCAAACGCTTGCCCGCTTCGATGAATACCGGGTCTTCAAAGCTGCCGCCGGTGCGCGTTGCTGCTTTGGCAAAGACTTCGGGACCCGCCAAGCGGTCTACCAGATACATAAAGAACATCGAGCCGGGCCACTTGGGCTTGTTCGCTAACGCGAACGGGGCGACATCATTCTCTTTGAGGATCTGGACAACCTTGAGCAAATCATCATAGGTCTGTGGCGGGGTGAGATTGTATTTCTCAAAGAGTGCCTTGTTGTAATGGATGAGGGCGAGGGAAGTGTTCTCGACAGGTACGCCATAGATTTTGCCGTCAAAGGTGATTGGCGTAAACGCGGCGTCGAGGAAGCGATCTTTGTAGTTGTCCTTGGTCATGTACGGGGTCAGGTCAATGACTTGATTGGATTTCACATACTCGTACAGCGGACCGCCGCCCCAGGTCGGAAAGATGCATGGGGCATTGCCTGCGCCGGCTGCAACTTTGATTTTGGTCTTGTACGCGTCGTTCGTCAGCGGAACGTTTTCCACATTCACGTTGGGGTTGTCTGCTTTGAAACGCTCAACAGCTTGCTCAATCAATTGTGGTCCACTACCGTTGGTCTGAATATGCCAGAAGGAAATGTCGACGGGTTGCCCGGCGGGGGCTTGCGTCGCGGCGGGGGGTTGAGTCGCAGCAGGAGCTTGGGTAGCTTGTGCTGCCGCACTCGTTGGCGCTTGCGAAGGCGCGGCGGTCGGCGCTTGGGTCAGTGGTGCACTGCATGCGGCAACGGTCAAAGCGATGAGCGTGAGAGCCATCATTTTCCATGCGCCGCGCATTGAAATTCGATTGTTGATTTTCATTCTATTGCCTCATTTCATAAACGGAAAGGTTGGTGTCATTGCCCGCATTGGAAAAATGATTGTGTTATAATGTGGAAATGGTAACTCCTTTCTGCAAAGGGGTGCCAGGTACTGTTGACAGGGTCGGGTGGCTTGAAGGGTTAGCCGACTCTGTCTTTTTTTGTCCGTGTGTGGCGGACGAGTTATTCGTTGAATCGTATTCGATTCAACGAATCGAGCGCGAAATTCTTATCGCTCGATGAAAACTGCCTGACACGACTCCCGAACAATGAGATGGGTGCGAACTTTTGAAACTGAGGATTCCAGTTCTTCACCTTTCAAAATACGAATAAGGAGCTTTGTTGCCAGCGCGCCCATTTCTTCGATGGATTGGTCAACCGTCGTCAGCCTGGGTTCAACAAGAACCGCCTCGGTGATGTTATCAAATCCGACGACGGATAAATCATTTGGAATGTGCAAGCCCAGCTCTTGGGCGGCATCCATGACGCCAAGAGCCGACGAGTCATTTGCGGCAAAAATCGCTGTCGGGCGCTCTGACAATGTGAGCAACTCACGCGCAGCTTCGCGTCCTCGCGCCGGTGTATAGTCCCCAGCTCGAACTAGCTCAGAGTCGAAGGGTATGCCTGCGGTCAAAAGACCATCATTGTATCCGTCCAACCGGCGGATTGCGCTTTGTGCATCTGATCGTCCGCCGATAAAGCCAATACGGCGATGACCCAAGCCAATGAGATACTCCATTGCGGCTAGTGCTCCGGCATGGTTCGTGGCGATCACTGATGGAACCTTAGGACCCTCGATGAGGGGATCAATCACAACGATTTGAGCATCTTCTGGGAAATCGGTCGTAGAAGGCGTGACAACGATGTTTCCGTCAGTCAAGCCACTGCTAAAGCGCGCCACATGTTGTTGCTCCCAAGCGGCACGGCGGCTCAGAGGAGGGGCGTCTGCTGCATAGATCAACAGGTCATAGCCCGAACCGACGACCGCTGAGCCAACGCCTTGAATGACTTGGCGGTCAAATGGATCGGTGACCTCTGGCACTACCAGTCCGATGACGCGAGTCGCGCGGCTTCGCATGCCCTTCGCGGCGAGGCTGGCGGTGTAGTTCATTCGTTGCATAACCTGCCGCACTTTGTGACAAGTTTCTGGCGCGACATCATCTTTGTTATTTAAAACACGGGAGACAGTCGTGACAGACACGCCGGCGGCTTGGGCAACATCCTGAATAGTAGCCATTTGCTCGCTCCTATAATAAAGCAGGGTAATTATGGAATCGTTACCGTTATTGATACCGTAACCGTTATCGGAAACGATTTCAGAATACCAGATTTCCTTTCTCCTGTCAACGGTGTTTCATAGAATTCTCATAGACCGAGGCTGCGTGTCAAACTGATCGAGACTTTGGCTCAAGCAAGCGTAGAGAAAACTAACGGTTCGGATTCCCACTCGATCAATAACTCGTTTTTGGTGGACACACTTTGAAAAATGAGAGACCATCCGGCAAGTGGCTGATCTCTATTAACTAGTGGTGCTAGTACAAATTGCTCCTATAAAATAGGCGAATTCAGCGAACACTATCGCAACAATTCGGGCGTACGGTTTGAATTAAACTTGATTGCACCGCCAACTAGCACCATTAGTTATTAGCGAAAGCAGACGCATATCTACACGCCATGGTGACTTATCCTTCGAACTGACAATGGCGGCTTGACTTGCACCTTTGACTTTGCCGACTTGCGCCACTTGGTCCAGCAACAGGAGCGCACTGCGGTTGTCCCCTGCCCAGCGCAACTGAGCCACCATCAGTTGCATTTTCTTTTCCTGTTCGACTTTCCATTCCTCTTGATATTGCACGTGCAGCCACTTGGCAAAGCGGGGCCGATGCGACACTTCGGAATAGCCCGGCAGGGAGAGATAAAGAACGCATAGATTATGCTATCATGGATGCGTGCATGCGGGACGCTCCAATCTGCGAATGCAACGCGGCGCGGATGGCAACAAGGCTGACTGCGGGTAACTTAATTGTGTAATTGTGTACGGTATTCGACCGGCGACAGCTCGGGCGATTTTTTATTCGGCGCACTCTATCGCGCAGGGTTTGCGAACCAGCCCACCTCCCTCGCGCGGAATGATGGGCTGGCGCTGCGCGATGTGTACATCGGCGCGGCGGCGCGCTGCGCGCCGCCTGACAACAAACCGACGCCGCAAGAATTCGCAAATTGTTTTCCCTATCTTGCGCGCGAATTTGAATTATTGAAAAATGCGCGCGTGTTGATCGGATTGGGCGCGATTGGATTCAACGCGATTTTGAAATTGCTGGAAACGCATGATGTCACACTGCCCAAGCCGCGTCCTAAATTTGGACACAATGCGTTGTATCACATCGGCAAATATTCCGTCATCGGCACCTATCATCCCAGCCGCCAAAACACCAACACCGGAAAATTGACTGTTGCAATGTTTGACGCCGTATTTCAAAACGCAAAACGCGAACTCGCGCGCAGTGAATAGCCGATAGCAAATGGCAGTTGGCAGATAGCGGATGGCAAGCCATAAATCACCCAATCACCCAATCACCCAATCACCAATCGCTCAATCACCCAATCTCTCCCATGAATTCGCTCCACTCTCTCGCGCGTCAACTCTTTCGCTTTCTCGTCGTCTGGCTCGTTGACGGCATTTCGCTGTTGTTCACCGCCGCGATTTTTCCGGGCATCGGCTTTGATGGTACGCGCAACATTTTTGCCGTCGCCGCGTCCGCCGCGTTTTTGCTTGGGATTGTAAATTTTCTCATTCGCCCCGTCATTCTTTTGCTCGCGCTGCCTTTTGGTTTCATCGCCATTTTTTTTGTGGGATTTTTTCTGAATGCGATCGCCCTCATCATCACCTCGAATCTCCTACAGGGCTTTTATGTAAATTCATGGCTCGACGCCTTTTTGGGCAGTCTCCTCCTCGCGCTATTCAACACGATTCTCACCAGCGTCATTGCGATTGACGATGACGACTCGTTTTATCAAGCAATCACCGAACGCCTCGCCAAACGCGAAAATTTTTTTGCCCTCGATGCGCAAACTCAAGGCATCATCATGATGGAGATTGATGGACTCTCTTTCCATCACATCAAAAAAGCGATTGCGGACGGCTGGATGCCGACGTTAAAGCAGATGATGGAAAAGCAGGGTTATGTGTTGTCACGCTTTGACTGCGGGCTGCCTTCGCAAACTTCGGCGTGTCAAGCGGGGATTATGTTTGGCAACAATTTCGATATTCCTGCGTTTCGTTGGTACGACAAAGATTTGGGACGCTTGATTGTTTCGGGACACGACGCGCCCCTCATCAACTCGCGCGTGGCAACCGGCAGTGGTTTGATGCGCGAAGGTTCTTCGGTGAACAATATGATGAACGGCGACGCGCGCGTCTCGGTGCTCACGCTCGCCGATTTGTTTCAAGCGCCCGAAGAGCAACAGCGCCGCCGCGCGCAAGATTTTTATCTCGTTCTGCTCAATCCATACTTTTTGCTGCGCACGCTGGTTTTGTACTTTGGCGATATCGTGCGCGAGCTGTACGAGGCGACGCGTCAACAAATTCGCCGTGAAGCGCCGCGCCTCAATCGCTTTGCCCATTTCTATCCCTTTATTCGCGCGGCGACCACCGTCTTGATGCGTGATATTTCCGCCGCGTTGACAACTCTTGATATCGTGCGCGGCACGCCTTCGCTCTATGTCACCTGGCCCGGCTATGATGAAGTCGCGCATCATTCCGGTCCATGGACGCGCGACGCGTTCCACACCCTGCGCCAGTACGATCATGTGATTCGACGTATACGCGACACGATTGAACACAAAGCCCCGCGTCCGTACGAGCTGCTGATTCTTTCCGATCACGGACAATCGTACGGCTGGACGTTCCAACAGCGCTATGGAAAATCGCTGAAAGAATTTATTGAGGAACACTTGCCGCAAGGCACCAATGTCACCCAATCCTCCGGCGGAGATGATGGCTTGACTTCGGTCAGCGCGATGGCATCGGAACTCGATAATATGCAGGCGCAAAATATGGGGGGACGCGTCGGCAAGCGCGTCATTCGCGGCGCCAAACGCGTTGTTCATCGCGGCGTCAAAGAAGGCGAACGCGCCAACAATCGAATAATTCCTTCCCCAAATGAGAAAATGAGCGGTGTCGTCGTTTGCGGCAGCGGTAACCTCGCGCAAGTGTATTTTGATCTGGCGGCGCGGCGGCTCACGCTTCAAGAATTGAACAACGCGTATCCGGGCGTTATGGATGCGCTGGTCAAACACGAGGGCATTGGGCTTGTGATGGCGTACAACGAGACGGGCGAACCGATGGTGTTTGGAAAAAAGGGCGCGCGCAATCTCATCACAAATGATGTCACGGGCGATGATCCGCTAACGCTCTATGGCGACGCCAACTTGCGCGCAGCACAATTGAAACGTCTGGCGGAATTTCCGCATAATGGCGACCTGACCATCATCAGCACTTTCTATCCCGATGGCACCGTTGCCGCGATGGAAGAACTCGTCGGCAATCACGGCGGCTTTGGCGGGGAACAAACCGACGCGTTCATTTTTCATCCACAAACATTTTCGATTCCCGAAACAAGCAATTCCGCAGACGTATTTCACATCTTGAACGCGCGGCGCGGCGTGATTCCCGAAAAGATAGAGGCAGCGGCGACGCCTGTTTTGCGGGCGCGGGACGCGTGGAGTCTTTCTGTGTTGTGGCGAGGTTTGCGGCGTGTCAGCACATGGCTCCCGCTGGCAGCGCGCTCCATCGTGCTGGATCGTTCCGCATTTCGTCAGAGCGCGTTCAATCCGTACATGACCGCGCCTGCGGTCTTGATCGCGCTATTGACAAGTTTGTTGGCTGCGTGGATTGCGCGCGGCGAATTCAATGTTGTCGAGTGGCTGACGCGGTTCGCGGCGTGGTTGGTCGGAACATTATTTGTATTTGCCGCCGCGCGCCTCTTGCGCGGCAAAGCTGATTTCACCACAACGCTGCGCGCTACCGGTTTCGCGCAAAGCGGATACGTCATCGAATTGTTTGCGCTAATCGAACCTCTCGCCGCGCTCGCGCGCAGCGCGGCGTTTCTACTCGTCATTCTCGCCACCTGGTTCGCCGCAAGCGAGGCGCACAAATTACGAGGTTGGCGCACCTTGCTCTTGCCCGTTGTTGTTTTACTGATTGCACTCGCCAGCGCGTTCATATTGAACATCCTCATCAACAGCACTCAAATCACTTTGGATAGTTTAATGGGCGCCTTTGGACTGCAACCGCGCTAAGCGAGCGACAACAAAATCACTCCCAACATAATCACTATCGCCGCCGGAATCCGCAAGCGCGCGCCGCGTTCGCGGAATAAATACGCGCCCACGATCACCCCGATCACGATGCTGATTTGGCGCAAACCGATAACATAGCTGGCGCGATCGTCCGATTGAAATGCCCACAGGATAAGTGAATAGCTGCCAAACATAAAAAGGGTCGCTATAACGGGCAGCTTCCAATCGGCGCGCGTTGGCGGCAAAATAATTTTCTCGCGCGCGCCGCGCAGAATAAAAAAATAAATCACGCCGCCGACCACCGCTTCCAAAATGGCATAACGCATTGCAAACGTCAACCCATTCGGCAGTTGACGCAAGCCCGCTTGATCTATCACCGTATAGCCGGCGATTCCGACTGCCGCCATTAAAATCCACACGGTTGTCATGTTCCAATAACGCGTGAGTTTTAGTTCGCGCAGGGACTGCAACGGCACCACGATCGAACCCGCCGCAATTAACAGAATGCCAAGCCAGCCCAACAAGGTTGGGGCGTCGCCCGACGCGGCTTCGGCGCACGCGACAATCAGCACCGGCAAGGCGCGGGCGAGCGGATAGGCAACAGTGAAATCACCGCCGCGATAGCTGCGCGTCATGCCGAAATAATAGATTGCGAGCAGCGCGCCGCCGAACAAAAGATTGAGCGGCACGACGCTCACTACGGGAGGCGCAAAAAATTCTGCCGCGAGCATGATTGGCGCCAACAAAACTACGGACACAATTGAAATGCTCATGAACATGTTGACGGCGCGCTGATCACGTACGAGTAAATTCCATCCCGCGTGCATAGAAGCAGAAAGGAAAACGAGAGCGAGAGTAACCGGCGACATTGGGGAATTGGACGCGCAGAAAAAATCGCGCCCGTTCGAGCGCGATGGTTGTGAGGTTTCACAAAGCAGCGGCGCGATCGCGCTGACGAATTTCTGCCAGCGAATCTTGCGCTGCGTCGCGTATGACTTGGGTAATCTCTTCGGCTTGGAAATGTGTCAATAACTTTTCGACACGTCGGTCACCGAGCTGTCCCAACGCGACGATGCAATCCCATTTTACAAAAATATTTTCTTCGCGTTCCAGGACGCGCGCAATTTCCTCTGCGATGCGCAGTCGCAAATCATCCGGCAATGCAAGATTGCCCAACGCAATCGCACACGCTTGGCGCACGCCCTGATCGCGGTCGTGGTTCAACGCTTCGACGAGCGGCGCACAGACCAGCGGCGTACCAATTTTCCCCAACGCGACGGCGGATTGTTGACGTACAAAACGCGTGTGGTCATTTTTCAAAACGTGCCACAAGGGTTCGAGCGCTTGCACCGCGCGGCGTTTGCGCAGTACGAACGCGGACATCCAACGCACCATCGAGTCGTCGTGCGTTTGCAGCTGTTCAATCACGTAGGAGGTCGGCGCGTCCATCAGTGCGCGCGGCACATCATATTTGCCGCCATCGTAGATTGGCGGATGCAGCGCGGCGCGCACGCGCGAAAAAATTCCGCCGAAACGATGCGGCACGCGCGTTGGATCGGATGCGCGTGCGCTCTCGTTTTGATGGAGCGCGCAGAAATTTGACGCGTCGCGCGCTGGATTCGCACAACGTTTCCGATCGGGGGTCAACGCGCAGCAATACATACGTTTTGCAAATTATACTATAATCAGAGGCGCTTGGATTCCCACCCGCGCGCGGGTGTATAATTCCAACATACAACGAAATTTTTAATGAGGAGGAACATCATGGCAACCGATATTCAATCTCTCTTGGGCGACAAAGCGGAATCACTGCTCGGCTTCAATGCGCCGAAAATTTCCAAAGAACGCCTGCATCTCCCGGGACCCGATTTTGTGGACCGCATCTTTATGCAATCCGACCGCAACAATCGCGTGCTTGGCAATTTGGCATGGCTGTACAAGAACGGACGGCTCGGCGGCACGGGTTACTTTTCCATTTTGCCCGTAGACCAGGGCATCGAACATTCGGGGGGCGCGAGTTTTGCCAAAAATCCCGATTACTTTGATCCGGAAAAAATTATTCAACTTGCTCTCGAGGGCAACTGCAACGCGGTGGCTTCGACGTTCGGCGTCCTCGGCATCATGTCGCGCAAATACGCGCACAAGATACCGTTCATCGTCAAACTCAATCACAATGAATTGTTGACGTATCCGAACAGTTTTGAACAGATTTTGTTCGGGACGGTCAAAGAAGCTTACGAGATGGGCGCGGCGGCGGTGGGAGCGACGATTTATTTCGGCTCGGAGGATTCACACCGCGAAATCATTGAAATTTCGCATGCGTTCGCGCTCGCGCACGAACTCGGCATGGCGACCGTGTTGTGGTGCTACCTGCGTAATTCGGCGTTCAAAAAAGACAAAGATTATTCTGTAGCTGCCGACTTGACGGGGCAAGCGAATCATATGGGCGTGACGATCGAAGCGGACATCGTCAAGCAAAAGTTGGCAGAGAATAACGGCGGCTATCTCGCGCTCAACACCGACGGCGTTTCATTCGGCAAATACGATAAACGCATTTACAGCGAATTGACAAGCGATCATCCGATTGATTTGTGCCGCTATCAAGTGATCAACTGTTATGCGGGACGCGTCGGTCTGATCAACAGCGGCGGCGCGTCAGGGGCGAATGATTTTGCGGACGCGGCGATGACGGCAGTGGTCAATAAACGCGCGGGCGGCAGCGGACTCATCTCGGGGCGCAAAGCATTCCAACGTCCGATGGCGGACGGCGTGAAACTCTTGACCACGATTCAAGATGTGTATCTGGACAAGAGCATCACGGTGGCATGAACGCGCGAACGAATTGATGATTTGTTTTTGGGACCAAACGCAAAGGATAAAGAGGCAGTTGGCGCACGCGCCGCTGCCTCTTGCTTTTTGGCGCCGAGTCGGCGCGTTTTGCGGGATTACAGCACGGGTTGGACAGTGTGTTGGAGTTGGAGCAAGTCGCTGTGGGCAGGGCTGTTGCAAAGTAGATTGACACGGCAGTTGTCATTGCGAGGGACGAAGCAATCTCGCTGGTCGCGTGGGGGATTGCTTCGCAAGGGCGGCTCGCAATGACATATTCCGCGACTTTGCAACAGCCGTGTCGCTGTGGGGCGCAGTGCTTGACGCGTGAGTTCAAAATTGTACAATGATTGATATGGAAACGAACAAGATGACGCGGGAGCAAGTGGAAGCATGGCGCGCAGGGTGGCAGCGTGTCAATAGGCGTCAACTTGCAGAGTTGCGGCGAATGTCGCTCAAGACGAAAATTGAAAAAGCAGAGATGCTTTTTCAACTTGCCCAAAACTTGAAGCTGCGACATGCGATTGATGACCCTGAGATAGTCGCCGTTCGCAAACGCTGGGTGAAACTCAAGCGACATTATGAAAACACCAAGTCAACTTGAAAAATTAGTGCCGACTCTGCGTGCCTTGCACAGTCTCCTCGTCCAGTTTGAAGAAAGAGGCATGGTGATTGGTGGTGCAGCTGTTTGCCTTTTGGGTGAACCGCGTATGACAGCGGACGTAGACGCGGTTTTTTTGCTGTCCAATGACGATTTGCCAAACTTGTTGCGCGCGGCGCATGAAGTGGGCTTTGTGCCGCGTATCAAAGATGTTGAGAGCTTTGCAAGGCGAAATCGCCTAGTGATGCTGCGCCATCCGATTACGAATGTGGATGTAGATATCTCACTCGGCGCGATGCCATTTGAAATTGAAGCGGTGGAACGCAGCCGCCTTGTGCGCTCAGGAAAATTACGTGTTCGACTGCCAACTGTTGAAGATTTGATCATTTTGAAAGCGATAGCCCATCGCCCCAAAGATTTGGTTGACATCCAATCATTGATTGACGCAAATCCCAAGTTGGACCGCGCGCGCATCGAAAATTGGGTCAAGCAATATGCCGAGTTATTAGAGATGCCCGAATTGTGGGACGACGTTGCCAAGTTGCTTGAGCGTTGAATTTTTGCGACCCACTTGCTGCCTCTCACAATAACAGAGAAACATGAGCAAGAAAACATCCAAGCCACAAAACCGCAAAAAGAAAAAAACGCGCGGCGTAACGATTCGCGGGCGCGCGCGTGTACGCGTCAAAGGTGACGTTGTCGGCAGAGACAAGAAAGTTCAGGGCGATGAAATCAATGCGGGCGGAGATGCGAATGTTGTCAAGGTTGGCGCTGGCGCGACTATGGGAGACATCATCTTTGACGGCAAACGCAAGCCCAAGCCAGAAGAACTAGCCGCCGCGCAACGCGCGTATCTTGAGTTTGTGATTCGCGCGAATCAAGATGTCAAGCCGCCCAGTGTTATTGATGCGCAGAACCGCGTTACGCTCCAACTCGATGAGATTTATGTTCCTGTAACGATCACATTTAAAGAGCTTCGAGCGGAAACAGATAAAAAGGACAAAAGAGACAAATCTCAAGAGGAACCGCCGAAACGAATCGAGTTGGCACAAAGCGTCCGCGACTCTCCGCGTGCTGTATTGCTGGGCGAACCGGGGGCGGGCAAGACGACGATTCTGCGATACCTCCCGCTGCACTTTGCGAAAACGTTGCGTGAGCATCCTGACTATAGTGTGAACGTGCAAGATAGGGAAGCAGATTTTGGCGCGGCGCGGCTGCCGATTTTCATTCGTCTTGCAACGTTTGCGAGTGCGAAACGAACTTTACGAGAGTATGTCCTCGAAGCGTTTAGCGATGTTTCGGCGCCCAAGGAAACGGTGAAACAAGTTTTGGCGGAAGCATTGAGTCAAGGCAAAGCGTTGATATTGTTGGATGGTTTGGATGAAGTGTTAGATAACCGCGCGTATGTGGTTGACCAGATTGAAAGTTTCGACGCGGGTTTGCAAGGGCGCAATCAGATTATCGTAACGAGCCGCGGGTCGAGTTATGGACGCGCGCTTGGCGGCGCGTTCAAAGCATTTGATTTGAATGAGCTGGAACCAGAGCAAATCGCCAAGTTTTTGATGTACTGGAATCTCGCGATTGAAAAGAAACGAATTCAAGAAAACGGCGAGACATTCCAAACGGAACAAGAGTACGAGCAAGCGGTGAAAGAGCGCGCGCAAGAACAATTCACAAAAATTGCTGAAAAAATAGACACAAATCTCGGCGCGCAAAACTTGGCGAAAAATCCGCTGACGTTGCGAATGTTAGCGGAAACGTATCGGTGGAGTGGTGACCTGCCTAACCGCCGCGTTGATTTGTATAACCTCATCGTCAAGCAATCACTCGAATTTTGGGAGGTCGAGGTCGCGAGTGTTCCAGAAGGAAAAAATGTTTCGTATGACGAAGCGATTGACCTTTTAGGTCCGCTTGCGTATTGGATGCATTCCGAAAAGGAATCTCCAAGCGAAACTGAAATCAAAGACCAACTCAAAAGGGCGTTGAAAGCCAATCCTGACCGAATCACTCCCACCGAGAGTATCGCCAAATCAATAGACAATTTTTGGACGCGCGCAAAAGAGCGGACGGGTTTGTTCGTTCAAGATACGCCGAGTCATTATCGTTTCGTTCACGCCACCTTCCGAGAATATTTTGCGGGCTTGTATCTGGTTCAAGACCGCGCACAAGCCGCACAGCGAATTTACGCGCACCGCCATCAGCCGCGCTGGGAAGAACCGATTCTGCTTGGGTTTGCTCATGCAAGCACGGACGATCCAAAGTTTGCCAGTGATTTGATTCGCACGGCGATCTTGGCGGAAGGGGAGGAGTCCGCGCGGTTGGGATTTGAGTCGGGTCGTTACGAGGATATGTTGCATCGGGATTTGTTGTTTGCGACAAAGTGTGTGCGAGATTGTGTGGGCTTGGATGTGTATTTGCTTGAACAAATCTTTGGTCAACTTTCAGCGATTTACGGTGACACTGACGAAAGTAGCAAATTCCCCATTCACGAACGGATAGATGCTGTATTGCGTTCTCTGCGCGGAAGTGAAGCGAGTCGAGTTGCTACGCGTTTCTCGCTCAAAACAGAAATAGACGATGAATTTGTATTCCGAGAAGCAGTGAGTGGTAGATTTTGGATCTTGAAGGAATGGGGCATAGGCGAACATAGAATCAAGACGATCCTCCTACACGCCTTGAAAGATCAAGACGCTGAAATTCGACGCCGCGCGGTTTCTAGTTTGGCTGGTTTTCCCAATCTGACGCCTGACATTATTGCTGCTTTTGTGGCAGCGCTACATGACGAAGATGATCGCGTGCAAGGAATAGCGGCAGCGAAGCTATCACATGGCTCCGTGCCTCCTGATTCAGTAGCTGAATTGACACGTTTGGCGTTGGAATGGAATGGGATAGCCTCTGATGAAGCGGCAGCAAGACTGAAGAATTCAAAAGGCGAACATCCCGAAGTGACAGCACTTTTAATCGCCGCTTTACAAAGTGGTGATTCATCTGTACAGAGCCGAGCAGTGTATGTGGCTGAGCAAATTGGACAACCCATTCCCGAACTTGTGTCTGCGCTTTTGGCACTCCTACAGCAAAAAGAATGGTTGCAAACACAACTTGTGCGCTGGATTCAATCTCCGGACCGCCTTGGCACTCTAACCAAATCGCAGCTTGCAGACGATTTTTTGAATATAATGGAAGAAACGACTAAAGAGCGAATAGAAATAGCAGAAATCGAAGACATTTTGTGTAAACGAGGATACAGAGGAATTGATGTAAATTATCTGATTGCTAACTTGCACGGCTGGATAGCGGCGCATAACTCGTTGAGAAGAGGTGTGGTAACTACACTCGGAAAAATGGCGTATAGTACGCCCGAAGTAATAAACGCACTTGTGACAGAATTACAAAGACCAACGCTTGATGATTTTTCGAGATTGCGGATTGCCGAATCATTGGCGTTCTTAGGCAATGCTGGTGACGAATTGGTGGAGTGTCTTACAAATATTTATGAGAAGATTCCTCCCAAACCCTATAGTTGGGAGCGCGAACATGCCATAGAATTGTTGGGACAGTTGAAACATAACAACCTGAAAGCGATTGCCACACTTACTGCGGCTTTGAATGACGAAAATGCTGACGTGCAATTGAAAGCGGCTCGTGGCTTGGGGAATCTGCCACAAATGAATCGAGAAGTAGTATCGGCACTTGTAGATAGGATAGGGGACAAAAGGATTGATGTGCATTGGGCAAGAGAATTTCCACCAGCAGTACGAGAAAGAAGTGATCTACGTTGGGGAATAGCAAGATCGCTGGGAAAACTTGCAAGCAAAGAACCCGAAATCTTGGCAGAATTGATCGAACTCAACGATCCTGCCCCAGAACTATGGGAGCAATTTTGGAGTGGTTTCGCTGAGGGGAATACTCCTATCTTCACTTCCATGCTGCTTAGATTATTGAATAACCCAAACTCAGAGATTGGCGCGCGTCGTGTGTCCGCATCAAGATTTCATGGCCTGCGACAAGTGACTCCCGAAATCGTACAAAGTTTGGCTATGGCATTGCAGGATAACGATGTCGAACTCCGCCAAAGTGCGATTGGGTCATTAAAGTATTTGTCAGACAGTGAGTCGGGCTATAAATCCTTCTTTTTGGAACCGCTCAAATTCACAACGCCTGAAGTCGTAAATGCAGTATTAAAATCGTTAAGCGATAACGACGCAGAAGTGCGAAGTGATGCTGTTTATTTGGTAGGACGCATGGAAAGTGTAATTCCGAATGCAGTTTCGCTGGTCATCAACGCGATGGATGATCCAGTCATCGAAGTTCGGCAGGAAGCGTCATCTGTGTTGGGACGGTTGAGAACCGTCACTCCAAAGCTAATAATGACGTTACTGAAGGCGTTGAATGACGAAGATGAAGAGGTGAAGGGCAACTCTGCACGAGGATTGGCAGAGCTCGACTATGAAGAACGTCAGTGGATTGGTTTTGATACATCACAAGGCATTCAAGTTGCAGATACCTTGCGCGCAAGCCTGGACGCAACAAGCGAGCCGGAGATATACGGATCGCTCTGGGGTGCGCTCTGGGTTGTCACCGCAACGCTTTCAACAACAAACCAAAAACCAACAATCGTTTGACCCATCGCCCATCATTAGTTAAAATTAGCCAACCTTGTTCGATTGTGAGGAATGCCATGCCCAAGACCCAGCCCACGATCCGCGTCGTCACCGCCACGCAAGCGAAAAACAATTTTGGCGCGATCATCAAATCCGCGTACGCGTCCGACGAACATCTCATCGTCGAGAAAAGCGGCATCCCCGTCGTCGCCATTATTCCGATGGCGGATTATCAACAACTGGTTGGCAACGCAACTGCACCGACAGGCGTAGCCGAACGCGTGGCAGCGGAACAAAAACGCGCAGAGGCGGGACGGCGATTAAAAGAGGTGATGGATCGCGTACACGCGCGGATGCCCGATATTCCTCCTGAAGAAGAAGAAGAAGTGGAGCGCATGATTCAGCGCGAAGTGGATGCGGTGCGACGCGCCCGCGCACGCAAGAAAAAGCGAAAATGATTGCAAAACTTTTTCGGTATGAAAACACTCGTTGATTATCAAGGGCGGCGCATACGCTTAATCGCCGAGCGGTTGCAGCATATTCTCCAACATCCCGAAATGGCAAACATGGAGCAGGAGTTGGAGCAGACTTTGTCGAATCCCGAACGCGTCGTACAATCGAATAGCGATGAGACTGCGCGATTGTATTATCGCTTCCAGACAGGGACACAATTTGGAGACAAATGGCTGTGTGTCGTAGTCAAGTACACCGATGAACCGTTTGTGTTGACTGCCTACTTGACGGACGCAATTAAGAGAGGAGCTGAACTATGGCGCAAAAAGTAAAGATTTGGTATGACGCAGAGGGAGACTTTATTGAAGTTCTCTTTTCTGACAAAGCAGGATATATGCGCGAGACGGAAAATGATGCAGTCATGGAACGCGTTGATGAGCAAGGCAATATTCTGGGCTTTTCTGTAATGCATGTGAGCGAACTCAAAAAGCAAAAACCGTTGGTTGCAGAACTCGCCTGATGAACCACTCCCTCGCTATCATCAAACAAATTTATCTCTATCCCGTCAAATCCATGCGCGGGGTCGCGCTTCAGGAAGCGGACTTGTCACTGAATGGGTTTGTCGGAGACCGACGCTATGCGTTCGTGCAGCAGGAACTTGCGGGAACGGATGGTTTTCCGTGGATGACGGGACGCGAAAAACCGAAAATGATTCTGTACGCGCCGCGCTTGGTGCGAGAACCAACGACGGATGATTGGGACGTGCCGATTGTGGTGCAAACGCCCGACGGCGAGGAATATGACGTGAACGATCCGCATTTGTGTACGCATATCGCGCAGCTGTGCGGACATCCCGTTTTCTTGTTCAAAACCAAACGCGGCAACTTTGATTCGCAGCACGTTTCGCTTTTCAGTCTCGCGTCACTGCGCGATTTGGAGATCGAAAGCCAAAGCGCGATTGACCATCGCCAATTTCGCGCGAATCTGTACATCGAACCGATGGGCGAGCCGTTCGTTGAGGATGAATGGGTCGGGCACGTGCTGCAAATCGGCGCCCACGCGCGCGTCGGCGTCACGAAAAAAGATACGCGCTGCATGATGATCAATCTCGATCCCGCAACCGCAAAACAAAATCCCGCCGTGCTGCGAACGGTCGCGCGCCTTCATGATGAATGCGTGGGGATTTATGCGAATGTGATTGTGCCGGGCGTCGTGCGCGTGGGCGACAAAATTGAGTTGGTTTGAAAAAATGGGTAGAAACGAATTCGGGTAGATGCGGAACCTGGTTCCGCATCTACCCGAAATTTTTTTTACACCATTATCGCTTCGCTCGTCCTCAATCTCTCTCCATATTGCCTTTCGTAATATTCGCGATATTCTCCGCTTTTGATTTTTTGCCACCACCACGCGTTGTTCCCGTACCAACGAATCGTTTCCGTCAACGCCTGTTCAAACGAATGTCGCGGCTGCCAGCCGAGCGCGCGCATTTTTTCGATGTCGAGCGAATAGCGGCGGTCGTGCCCCGAACGGTCTGTCACGCGGCGCACGAGTTCGGGCGATTTATCGAGCGTGTCCAAAATAATTTTCACCACTTCGACATTGTGTCGTTCGTTGTCGCCGCCGACATTGTACGCTTCGCCAATTTTTCCGCGATGTAAAACTACATCCACCGCCTCGCAGTGATCGGTCACGTACAACCAATCGCGCACTTGTTTGCCATCGCCGTAGAGCGGCAGCGGTTCGTTTTCCAATGCGTTCGTGATAAAAAGCGGCACCACTTTTTCGGGATATTGATACGGACCAATGGTGTTGGACGCGCGCGTTATCGTCGTGGGAACGTGATGTGTCACATGATACGCATTCACCATCAGGTCGCCGCTGGCTTTTGCCGCCGCGTACGGCGAACGCGGAATCAGTGGGTCGGCTTCTTTGGCAGGTTTATCCACCCAACCGTACACCTCATCGGTGCTGATTTGATGATAGCGTTCGAGTCCGAATTGTTTTGCCGCTTCGAGCAAGACGAACGTTCCAAACACATTCGTTTTCAAAAACGCATCCGCGTCGAGAATTGAACGATCTACGTGCGTCTCGGCGGCAAAATTTACAATTGTATCAATGCGGTGCTGACGAATCGCGTCGTGTACTGCGTCCGCGTCACAGATGTCGCCTTGCACGAACGCGTAACGCGAATCTGCTGCCACATCGCGCAAATTATCCAGGTTGCCCGCGTAGGTAAGTTTGTCAAAAACGACGATGTTGTAGTGCGAATGATGCTGCAGCATGTAGCGCACAAAATTTGAGCCAATAAATCCGGCGCCGCCGGTGACAAGCAAGTTTTTCATTTTTGAAAACAGATTACAGATAGCAAGTCGAGTTTCTATCTGCGCTCTGTGTTTACATCAGTTTGCCGCGCTGCGCGGTGGCGTCATTGCGCAAATCCATGATGTCATCCCCCGTGAGCTGATACGTTTCGCGTTCTCCCGCGCGCCCGCCGGTTTGGATGACGCCTTGCAAAACGAATCCGTCGTTGGTCTCGATGATCCGCGCTTCGCCCAAGTTATGCCGGTCCATGTACCGCCCGATCACACGCAAGATTTCCGAATAGCTCAGTTCGTGTCCATCAATTGTGGGACGATTCACAGCAATTGCTCCTCAACGCGTAAAGAGTCCGCGTTTGCCGCCGCTCATTTTTTCCAAGTCTTGGCTCGAAAGCACAAAAGTCTCTTGCGCGCGGCGGATGGTCTCGCGTCCTTCGTACACCACTGACCCCGCAACGATGATGCCGTCTTCAAATTCCATCACGCACACATCGTGCAATTTTTTTTCGGCGATGAATTTGCCCAGCACGGCAAAAATTTCAGGATAGTTGAGATTTGATTGAGCCATGTTGAACCGGTGATGCTGTTAAATGCCGACGTTGGAAATAGTCGCGGGCGACTTGGTCCTCTGTTGTTAAATGCCGACGTTGGAATAGTCGCGGGCGACTTGGTCCTCTGTTGTTAAATGCCGACGTTGGAAATAGTCGCGGGCGACTTGGTCCTCTGTTGTTAAATGCCGACGTTGGAAATAGTCGCGGGCGACTTGGTCCTCTGTTGTTAAATACCGACGTTGGAATAGTCGCCCAGCATAAAACGAATCGTTTGGGCATGTCCATCGGCGCGTTGAATGTGGACATTGCGTCCGATGAGGGAATCGGCGACCCGCGTATGCAAATCTTCCAGGTGGCTGTTTTCCAGAACAATGCTGTGTTCGATTTCGCAATTGCGCACGGTGCAATCGTGATGAATCGAAGTATAGGGACCGACAAATGCATCCTGGACCAGCGTGCGCTTGCCAATGATCGCAGGTCCGCGAATTTTGGAATTGATCACGCGCGCCCCTTCTTCCAAAATAACGCGCCCTTCCAAAACAGAATTTTCGAGCGTGCCGTGATTTTGCGCTTGCATCACCTCCAACACCAGCCGATTCGCTTCCAGCATATCGCCGATGCGTCCCGTGTCTACCCACGCGTCGGTGAGGTTATGCGCCCGCACATTCAAGCCCTTGTCCACCAAATATTGAATTGTGTCGGTGATTTCAAGTTCGCCGCGCGCAGAGGGTTTGATATTGTTCACGGCGTCAAACACCGCCGGTCCGAACATGTAAATTCCAATCACCGCATACGGCGAAATAAATTGCTTTGGTTTCTCGACAACTTTTTGAACGCGTCCATCTCCATTCATCACCGCGACGCCCATCGAACTGGGGTCCTGCATTTCATACAAAATAATTTGCGCGTCCATCGCTTCCTTGCGGAACGCGTCCACTTGCGCCACGATTCCGCCGCGAATGAAATTGTCGCCAAGAAAGAGGATGAATGGATCGCCGCCGAGAAACTCTTGCGCGATCTTGATGCCATGCGCGATACCGAGCGGCTGCGCTTGCGGAATATAGGTGATGCGCGCGCCGAATTGCGAGCCATCCCCCACCTCGTGCTGCACCTGATCTCCCGTTTCCGGCGAGATCACGATGCCGATTTCGGTCACGCCCGCTTCAACCAAATCTTCGAGCGCGTAAAACAAAACAGGTTTATTGGCAACCGGAACGAGCTGCTTGGCGCCCGTGTACGTCAGGGGGCGCAAGCGTGTTCCTTTTCCGCCGGAGAGGACCAACCCCTTCATTGAAATTAGAATAGGAAACAGGAAAACACGGAAACAGGTATTCAGGTTACATGTCTACGCGTTTTCCTGTCTACGAATTTCCCTCCGCGTAATAATAACTTGCGCCGCTTTCCGCTTTGACATTATTCAGCACCGCGCCGATGACGCGCGCATTGATTTTTTCCAATTGACTTTGCGCCTTGCGCGCGTTTTCGCGTTTTGTTTTTCCCGCGCTGATGACGAGCAGCACGCCATCCACTTTGGACGATAACACCGCCGCGTCAGTGACGACGAGCACGGGCGGCGCGTCAAACAGCACCATATCTGTACGTTCGAGCAGCGCGGTGAGAATTTCACTCATGCGTTTCGAGCCGAGAATTTCGGCGGGGTTCGGCGGCTGCTGTCCACTCGTCAAGACTTGGAGATTAGCAACCGTTGTTTCTTGGAGCGGCGGATTTGCCAGCGCGGCATCGTCCCGCACCATGTCGGTGAGACCCGCGTTATTTTTCAAACCAAAGATTTGGTGCAGCGTTGGACGCCGCAAATCCGCATCCACGAGAATGACGCGTTTGCCGCTCTGGGCGATGGTCACAGCTAAATTCGCCAGCGTCGTGCTTTTGCCTTCTTCCGCGCCGGCAGAGGTGACGAGAAGTGAGCGCAGTGATTTATCGAGATTCGAAAATTCCAAATTCGTGCGCAAGGTGCGGTACGCTTCGGCGATGGGCGAGCGCGGATTGGAAATGGTAATGAGAGTGTTAGACATTTAGGCGCTCTGTGTCGAAGGTTGCTTCACCGATGTTGTTTGTTTCGCCGCCGCGTCTTTGCCGCTGATGATTGGAATAGTACCGAGTACGGTCAGATTCAGCGCGCGTTCAATGTCTTCGGGCTTGCGAATGTAACCGGACTGGAAATACTCGAGCACAAAAATCGCAATGATGCCCGCGAGCGCGCCGAGAATCGCGCCCGCAACCACATTGATCGTCGTCTTGGGCGAAAATTTTTCGGGCGGCGTCGCGTTGTCGAGCAGATTGACGAGGATGCGGTCATTTTGGTCCACCTGCAAATTTTCTTGTTGATGCAAAATCACAAAATTTTCCGCGAGCGTTTGTGCCATGCTTTGCACCATGTCAATGTTCGCATCTTTGACGGCGACGTCGAGCGTAAAGCGGTCTTCATTCGCGCTCACTTCCACCTCACCGCGAAATTTTTCGGCGGGAATATCGAGCTGCAATTGATCAACCACTTGCTGCGAAATCGTCTTTGTACGCATCTGTTCGCCGTACAACCGCAGCAAATTTTTAATCGCCAAACTCTGTCCGTAATCCGAAGGGCGCGACGGCACTGCGCTCAACGTAATGGTCGAGCGATAAATCGGCGTTTGCAGCCGACTGAACAGCAGTGCGCCCAATGCGCCAACAATCGCGCACACAACGACAATCCAGCCCCGTCGAATCAGGACGCGTCCATATTCTCGTAAATCCATAATTCATAACTCCTCTTGCGAGTTATCCTAGAGACTTGCTACTAAAACGCAAATATCTTAGCACAAGTTCCCTCATTTTCCTTTATCGGGAATTTCACCCAAAACCTGTACGCCCATCTTTTCAATGTCCCGCGCGCCGCGCACGCTGTCGTCGAGATAATCTAAAATAAAAATCAAAACGACGCCGATGAGAAAGGCAATGAGCGCGCGCAGCGGCAGGTCGAGTCGTTCGCGCAAGCCGGGCGTCACCGCCGAAACATCGGGTCCGTCAATGATTGTGACGGTCGCGCCCTGCGAACCGAGCTGCGCGAAATATTTGGCGTTCTGCGTTTCGAGTGTTTTCGCCGCCGCGTCCGCGATCTGTTTTGCCTGCGTCGGATCACTCCACGCAATGGTCATGGACATGATGCGGCGTTGTTTTTCCACCGCACCTGAAATGTTATTTTTGGAAATTTTCAGCGCGGGATCGGCGAGCGCGGCGTTGACATCGTTCGCGAACATTTGACTCTTGAGAATCTCAACAAAATCATCGCGGATGTATTCGGATGCTTGATACGCGCCCAGAATGGGGTCTTGCCCCGTGACGTTTGGATCGGCGTTCACACCAATCGTAAAACGCAACGTCGCCAGATACGTGGGCGGCGGTGCTTGATAGGTGAGAATCGAAAATAATACAGTCAGTACTGTGAGAATTACGGGGATGTACCAACGGGCGCGGAAAATACGCCAGTATTCGCGAATGTCTGTCATGGAGAACTATATCTTGCGAGTATAAACGCGAGTGAGAGGAAAGCAAAACGCACGCCAATGCTCGGCAAAGGATTGAGAGTCAAGCTCGAACGTCGTCCAAACGGCACCGGAAAGCTGCTTGCTCGCTACGCTAACGCCAGAATCTTTTGCTTTAACGCCGTTTGAAAAACTCGCGTATCGAATTGTTCGGCGTGTGCGCGCAACTGCTGCGAATCAAAATCGGACGCGTCAAAATTTTTCAAACAATCTGCCAACGCGTTCGCCGTCGCGCTGTGAAACAATACGCCATTCTTCCCTTCGATAATCGTATCCAACGCGCCGCCGCCGCCGTACGCGATCACGGGACGCCCCGCCGCGTTCGCTTCCAGCGGCGTGATGCCAAAATCTTCTTGACCGGGAAAGACGAACGCTTTACACCGCGCCATTAGACGCAAACGTTCGTCATCCGAAACGCGTCCAAGAAATTTGATGTTCGATTTTGCGAGCGCTTCCAAACGCGCGCGATCGCGTCCATCGCCCGCAATCCACAACGGCAGCCCCGTTTGATTGAATGCTTCGATGGCAAGATCAATGCGCTTGTAGGGCATGAGACGCGAGACGATCAAAAAATAATCGCCGATCTCTGTGGGCGGGGCGATGTGAAACGCGGAAACATCCACGGGCGGATAAATGATGCACGCGTCGCGCCCGTAACACGCGACGATGCGCTGCTGCACCTCGCGCGAGATGGCGATGAATTCATCCACGTGCGATGCGGCGCGTTTGTCCCACGCGCGCAAACGCGAAACCATCGCAGGCAAAAATTTCCGCACCGTGCCATTCACCGCTTCGTTCTGCACGTATTCATCGTACTGCCACAAAAAACGCGCGGGCGTGAGGCAATAACAAATGTGACGCGCGTGCGGCGCTCGGCGCACGCCATGCGCGAACGCGCTCGTGATGGAAAGGATCACATCGTATGCGCTCAAATCAAACGATTCAAACGCATAGCGATAGAGTGGCAAATACAATTGATGCCGCCGATGCACGAACGGCAGACGATTCATAAACGATACGCGAATATCCCACGCGCGATATTCACGCGGCATGGCGTTCGGATCGTAAATCGAAGTGTACACGGGCGCGTCGGGATAGAGCGCGTGCGCGGCTTCGAGGACGCGCTCTGCGCCGCCGTACTGATTGAGCCAACTGACGACGAATGCGAGTTTCAAGAAAAAGTGGGCGGGATGTCTGCACGCATGGTGCAAATATCTCGCTCCCCATTATCACAAGCGTGACAAAAGCAAAGTGCAAGTCTATTTGCGAAGCATGGCTGCGGGGTCGAGAATTGGAATTGAAGCGGCGCGTACGGCAAATGGATAATTCAGCAATGCTTTGCCCAGCAGCTCGTCCACGCGCAGCGCGACTCCGCCCGGCTCGTGCAATTCGACCAAGCAGATGCCTGCCGGCGCGGAGAGCTGCGATTTGGAGACCGACTGGAAGGTTTCGACATCGAGGATCCGCCATTCGTTCAACCCAACGACACTTTCTTTTTGACGTTTGACAATTTCGGCAGGCAGCCAAACCCGCGCGCTGCTGATCTGCGCGGTGGGTATGGCAAAAATGCGCGCGCCTTTGCGCACCAGTTCGGTTTCCAGCAAACCGACGAGCTGCGGCACATCCAACGTAAAGCTCGTCCCTTTGCCGAGGTCGGACTGGATATCGAGCGCGCCGCCGACGCGATGCAAGCGTTCCTGCACTACGCTCATGCCAATCCCGCGCCCCGCGTTCGAGGTGACCGTGCGCGACATGGAAAAATTGGGCAGCATGATCAGACGCAGCGCGTCCTGCGCGTTCATTTTGCGGCGCTGTTCGCGCGTGACCAGCCCGCGCGCGATGGCTGTCTGCAAAATGGCGCCGGCATCCATTCCGCGCCCGTCATCTCTCACTTGAATCAACACGCGGTCGCCAATGCGTTCGGCGCGCAGGGTGATTACTCCCGCCGCCTCTTTGTCCGCCCACGTCCGTTCGGCGGGGAGTTCAATCCCATGCGTGATGGCGTTGCGTAAAAGATGCAGCAGCGGTTCGTTCAACGCCTCGAGCATGGCGTGACACAATTCCACATCGGCGCCTTGGATGATCACGCGCACACTTTTATCTTGTTGACGCGCGAGTTCGTTCAAGACGCGCGCATAGCGTTCAAAGAATGGACCGATGGGCGACATATTCAGCTGCCAGGTGAGGCGGCGCAGTTGATTCACCAATTCGCGGTGATTGCGAATAGCGGCATCGGCATGTGGCGCGTTGGATTGGAACGCCGCGTATTCCAGTTGATTGCTGCTCGCGGCGAGCTCGGCGATGAGTTCGAGCAAGAGATTTAAATCTTGTTGTTTAACGGGAACGCTGGCAGCGAGGGGCGCGGTGAGAATGGGTAAAACTTCGTCTTCGTGCGCTTCCACAATTTGCATTACAACGCCGGTTTCGGCGCGCTGTAGGCGCGCCGCCAGCTCATCGGTCGCGTTTTGTAACAGACGCAGCGCGAGATCACTCAACTCTTCGTTTTGATTGCGCGCGCGTGCGAGCAAATCTTCGATCGCATGGGATGAGCGCGTCAATTCGCCATAGCCCATTGTTGCGGACATGGCTTTGAGCGTGTGGGCGATGCGGAACGCGGTATTCAGTTCATTGCGATCTTTGGGGGCATCCGCCAGCGCGTCCAAACTGCGGCGCAGCGCGGTGAGCTGTGTTTGCGCTTCGGCAAAATAAAGCGAGCGATATTTTTCGAGATCGGAGGACAATGCAAGGGATGAGGAATGAGGAATGAGGGATGAGTAAACAAGTTGCTTACTCGCGTCTCACGCCTCGCGCCTTTTCACTCAACGCGTTCTGCGGTCGCGCGCCCAATTTCCGCCGCCCTGCGCTTTGAGATAACGCATCACATCGGCGAGGAGATCGCTGACTTGGATATAGTTGGTGAGGACGCGTCGCTCATTGCTGACGAGGGCAACGGACAAAGTCATCAGCGGCACTTGGCGCAATTCGCCGCGCCGCCCTTCCACCTGAATATATTTGCGCGCAGCATCATCGTCCGAATAAAACGAATCGCGCAAGCGGTGAAATTGGTCCACCAACGTTTGCGCAAATGTTTCGGCTGTTTCGGGAGGCACCACCGCGATGAAATCATCGCCGCCGAGATGCGCGACGAACGCGCCGCGCGTGGGCAAAGTTTCAACGAGCAGATGCGCCAGCTGCAGCAGAGCTTGATCGCCCATGAGATGCCCGTACAGTTGATTGAACGGACGAAAATGATCAATGTCGGCGTACAGCACTGCCGTCATTTGATTCTGCGCGAGACGCGAATTGATTTGCCGATGGAGATACGGCGCGGCGGGAAGTTTCGTGAGCGGATTAAATTGATAACTGCGGCGCAGTAATGCTTCAACTTGAGCGACGAGCTCTTCGGGATCAAACGACTTGTGGACAAAACCGTCCGCGCCGCCTTGCAGCGTTTGGATTTGGAGCGACTTGCTGTTGTCGCCGGTAAACATCAGCACAGGAATGTGATGCGTAAAGGGGTCTGCTTTCAAGCGCTGCATCACATCCATCCCATCCACATCGGGCATATACGCGTCCAAAATGACGAGATCGGGACTTTCGCTGGTGACCAAATCGAGCGCGCGCGCGCCATTCTCCGCTTGCACCGTCGCATAGCCGCGCCGCGCTAAAATTTCCGCCGCGCGATCGCGATGCAGGCGGATGTCATCCACAATCAAAATCTTTTCGCGCAAGTGACCATTAACTTTTTCCATGCGGACTCTTTTACAAGCAAGATAGACGGATTATATCATTCGCGCCGTGCGGTGAGCAAGGGGATTCTGGTACATTGTGACAAGACCTTCGAGGCAGAAGCTCCTCGAAGGTCTTGAAACTATTGCGGGTTCAGATTATAGGTGAGCGACGTGATGCGCCATGCGCCCCCATCTTTGGCAAAAGTCCAAGCGTTGCAGTCCTTGCAATTCGTCGTGCCAATTTTTACGCTGCTGGTCGCGGTGGCAGTGTTGCCGTTGATGTTGACCTGAATATCGGGATGTTCACAAAAGGTCGGGTTGGAGGGGAAAATGATGTTGACGTAGCGATCGCGCAAGGCGGGCCAATCTTTCCATGTCACATCGTCGCCGGTATTGTCTTTGGTGTGATTGGCGTCCATCACCACGCCGTTGGGCGCCCACATGCTTTGCAAGCGGTCCACATCTTGTTGGACGACAGCTTCGCATTCGGCATTGATGAGTTGGCGAATTGCTTCTTCATCGGTGGCGGGCACCGCCGTCGCGGTGCGTTGGCGCGGGACTTGATTGTTTTGCACTGCCGGGGCGGTGGGAACCGCGCTCGAACAGGCAGATGCAAAAATCAAGAGCAGACTCGCGGCGGCGAGTAATTTTTTTGAAACCTTTTTGGCTTCAACACGATGTTGGAAAAACATACGAATGACTTTCTCCTTTTCGAATTCAGCGGATGCAAGTCATCGTTCCGAAGGAGCGATGCGCGATGGCTTGCAAGGAGGAACTGTCCTCGTGCTTGACTCATCAATTAGACTGTTGAATTTCGGAAAAAGTTCCGTTGCCGATGAGGGGACACAAGAACGCCATCACCGCAGTGTCAAGGCGTCTAACCGCCGATGCGTGATGGCTGAGAACGCAAACCGGTTGCCCCTATTGGGAAAAGCAGTTGTGCGACGTTCCCCAAGATTGTAGCACGGCTTGAAGTTTGCGCAAAAAACAGCGCTCGCAATGAAAACGGATTTTTCGATTCACCCTTTGCCCAAGCCATCCGCGCTCAACATTCCTCGCAAATCCATTTGACTGCCTGATCCAAATCATCGGTGAGGCGCCAAATTTTCATATCGTCCGGCGAAATTGTATGCCACTTGGCGATATGCGCGGCTTGAACCCAATCGAACAGCGGCGTCCAAAACTCGCGCCCGATCAGCACGATGGGGATGTCGCGGTCGGCTTTGCCGGTTTGAATCAGGGTGCTGATGGTGAACAATTCATCGAGGGTGCCAAAGCCGCCGGGGAAAAAAACATACGCAAGCGCGGAATAATCGAGCATGAATTTGCGCGACATGAAATAGTGAAAGCCGATGCCCTGCTTGACGTATGGATTAAATTCTTGTTCGAGCGGCAGCTCGATGTTCAGCCCAACGCTCTTGCCGTCCGCATCAAACGCGCCGCGATTGGCTGCTTCCATGATGCCGGGTCCGCCGCCCGTGAGAATGGTGTAACCCTCTTGCGACAGACGGTGCGCCAAAGCGCGCGCTTTGTGATAATACGGATTGTCGGGAGAAAAACGCGCCGAGCCGAAAATCGTCACGATGCGCTCCAACTTGGACAAAAACTCAAAGCCGTCCACATATTCAGACATGATGCGCAAGACGCGCCACGAAACGCTGCCGTCGCTGTCGCCAAATGCCATCTTTTTTTGTTGAATCGCCGGAACACCTTTACCTCTTTTCTTTTTCACGCGCGGTCCGCGAATGTCGCCGAATGTTTCAAACACAGGCGCGTTATCGGTATTTGATTTAGGAATGCGCGCGCGGCGCGGGGTGGGCGCAGGCGGCGCAGCTTGTTTTGATTTTTTGGATGGCATTGTTGAAATGGAGCTCTGTAGAGTGGTGTCGGGATCAACAGACTTGTTTGAAAATCAACCTTTTCCTGAATGACTCGATTGTAACGTATAAAAAATGATGCGGCGATGCGGAGAGTACAAAAAAACTTTTTGCGAATTTCGCAAAAAGTTTTTTTTGTGTAAATTATGCTTTCGCCAATCCCCTCAGCACCGTCTGCAAAATTCCGCCGTTCTTGTAATAATCCACATCAATCGGCGTGTCGAGCCGCGCGATGACTTCAAATTCTTTTTTGTTTCCGTTTTCGTCCGTCGCGATGACCTTGAGAATTTGACGCGGTTTGATTTCGTCGTTGATGCCGAGAATGTCGTACGTCTCGCGTCCCGTCAGTCCGAGCGATTCCGCGTTTTCGCCGGGTTTGTACACGAGCGGCAGGACGCCCATGCCGACGAGGTTGGAGCGATGAATGCGTTCAAACGATTCGGCAATCACCGCCTTGACGCCGAGCAGCAGCGTCCCTTTTGCCGCCCAATCGCGCGACGAACCGGTGCCGTATTCTTTGCCCGCGAGAATGATGAGCGGAATGTTATTCTCTTTATAAATCTGCGCGGCGTCGAAAAAGGAATGTTCTGCATTGTCGAGAAAATTCAGCGTGAGCGGACCCTCTTTGCCGCCGAGCAATTGATTTTTGATGCGAATGTTCGCAAAGGTGCCGCGCGTCATCACTTTATCATTCCCGCGCCGCGTGCCGTATTGATTGAAATCGTATGGCGCGACATCGTGCTCTTCGAGCCATTTCGCGGCAGGACTCCCTTTGGCGATGCTGCCCGCAGGCGAAATGTGGTCGGTGGTGATGCTGTCGCCGAACATGCCCAACACGCGCGCGTTGTGAATTTCTTGCAGCGGCGTGAGCGCCATTTCCAAATTATCAAAGAACGGCGGATTGGCAATATACGTCGAACGTTCGCTCCATTCGTACAATTCGCCGCGCGAGGTGGGAATCGCGTTCCACATCGGGTTGCCGTCGAACACATTGCCGTACGAGCTTTCAAACATTTGCGCGTCCACTGCGTTGGAAACCGTTTGCGCGATTTCTTGCTGCGAGGGCCAGATGTCGCGCAGGAAAACATTCTCGCCATTTTTTCCAACGCCGAGCGGTTCAGTTTCCAAATCAATGTCCGTCGTGCCTGCGAGCGCGTACGCGACGACGAGCGGCGGCGACGCGAGAAAATTCGCTTTGACGTGCGGATGCACGCGCCCTTCAAAATTGCGATTGCCCGAAAGCACCGCCGCCGCGACGAGATTCCCCGCGTTGATGGCTTCAGCCACAGGTTCGGGCAGCGGACCCGAATTGCCGATGCAGGTCGTGCAGCCGTAACCGACAATATCGAAACCAAGTTGTTCGAGATACGGCAACAGTCCTGCTTTCGTGAGATATTCATGCACCACTTTGGAACCGGGCGCCATGCTCGTTTTCACGTACGGCTTTACTTGCAAACCTTTCTCCACCGCTTTTTTGGCGACGAGTCCCGCGCCCACCATCACCGATGGATTGCTCGTGTTGGTGCATGACGTGATCGCCGCAATCACCACCGCGCCGTGTCCAATCGTCGCGGAATGTCCGTTGTCGCGGACATCTGCTTTTTTATTCAACGCGGTTTCATCCAACGCATAGCCGCGTTCTTTGACGGGCGCGGTGAGCGTAGCGCGCCAAGTTTTTTTCAAATCTTTCATCAGCACGCGGTCTTGCGGACGTTTCGGTCCGGCGAGCGATGGCTCGACGCTGGACAAATCGAGTTCGAGTGAATCCGTGAATACGGGGTCGGGCGTGTCGTCGGTGCGGAAAATGCCTTGTTCCTTTGCATAGCGTTCCAATAAATCGGCGGAATGTTTGCGTCCCGTCGCGCGCAAATATCTCAAGGTCTCAACATCTGTCGGAAAGAATCCGCACGTTGCGCCATATTCTGGAGCCATGTTGCCAATTGTCGCGCGGTCGGGCAGTGACATCGAAGAGAGTCCCGCGCCGTAGAATTCGACAAATTTGTCCACGACGCCTTTTTTGCGAAGCATCTGTGTCACCATCAAAACCAAATCGGTTGCGGTCACGCCATCGCGCAGCGCGCCCGACAATTTCATCCCAATCACTTGCGGCGTCACCATGTAAAGCGGTTGTCCCAACATCACCGCTTCCGCTTCAATGCCGCCGACACCCCAACCTAAAACGCCAAGCCCGTTAATCATCGTCGTATGCGAATCGGTGCCGACGAGCGTATCGGGGAAAATGTTGCCGTCGCGCGTGAGAACGCCTTGCGCGAGGTATTCGAGATTGACTTGATGAACGATGCCCGTCGCGGGCGGCACGACGCGCAAATTTTCAAACGCTTGCGAACCCCATTTCAAAAATTCATAACGTTCGCGGTTGCGCTGAAACTCCAACTCTGCGTTGCGAATGAGCGCGGTCTCTGTTCCAAAAAAATCCACTTGGACGGAATGGTCAATGACCAAATCCACCGGCACGAGCGGATTGATTTTTTTGGGGTCGCCGCCGAGCTGCTTCATCGCATCGCGCATCGCGGCGAGGTCAACCACGCACGGCACGCCGGTAAAATCTTGCATCACCACGCGCGCGGGCATGAATGGCAGTTCCACTTGCGCGGGATTCAGCGCGTCCCACGTCGCGAGATTTTTTACATCTTGCTCCGTGACAATGTAATTGTCCACGTTGCGGAGAACGGCTTCGAGGAGAATTTTGATGGAAAAGGGGAGACGTTCGAGGTTCGGCGCGAGACCGAGCGCGGCGAGCTTGTCGAGGCGATACATAAAATAATCGCCAAATTTCGCGCGTGCGCCAAAAGCATCAATGCGGCTTGCCATATTCGTTTATCCTTTCGGGACTCACAGGGTCCCACTGAGATTCTGACCACACAGGGGTCAGTTCTGACCAAATTACTGTCAAGGAAAATTATAGCACAAATAAAAATGCGCGCCGCGAAAATTTTTTCGCGGCGCGCGGCAGGATTGCTGGTAATCGTTTGCAAATCACGACGTTGGGACGGCGTTCGGCTGTGGATTGTTAAGCACAATGGAATGAAGTGGCAATGATTCCATCTCCAACCGCGCCAGATTAATAATTCTGCTGGCATGATCAATGTCAATGCCGACGAGGTTTCTGTCGCCATCAAAATCCAAAACCACATTTGGCGCGATCTCTTCAGAATCCGAACTCGGATTTTCGGAAAATTCAATATACAGCGAATCGGTTTCAGGGTAATAACGAAATTTCATGCTTGCTTATTCCTTGAAGCGGCGATCGGGAAACGCGTTGTGTACGGTTTCACCATCCGCTAGTGTAACTACGCGCAGATATTTATGCAACTCGGAAATGAAAATCCAAAAGCGAATTCGTCCATCGGGCTGCGCCTCTCGGCGAATTGGTTCGCGTAAAGCGCGTTCACACCACTCGCGTTTGATATATGGACGTTTTCGCAAAACTTCGTTTTCAAAATAATCTGTCGTTTTCACGTCTACAAGAATTGTACGCTCTTTTGTGGCGCCGACAAAATGAGAAAATGTTTTATGTTATACTCGCGCGAATTGATTTTTCACACGGCGGAACTATTTTTTTCTGAAATGAAACTCATTGACGCGTTCCAAATTCAAAACAAAGAGGTTGTGGCGTTCGTTGGGGGCGGCGGCAAAACGACGACGATGTTCCGGCTTGCCGACGAATTGGTCGCGCAAGGCAAACGCGTCGTGACGACGACGACGACGCGCATTTTCGCCGCGCAAATTCAACTCGCGCCGAAAAGCTTGAGATTAGAGACTAGAGATTGGAGACAAGAGATTGAACGGATTCGCCGTGAATTGCAATCGTCTCCGCATCTCTTGATTGTTGGAATGACGAGCGATGACGGCAAAGCGTTTGGGGTGGAGCCAACCTTGATGGATGAATTGATTGGCTTGGATGAGGTTGATGTGGTGTTGATTGAAGCGGATGGTTCGCGGATGCGCGCGTTCAAAGCGCCTGCCGAACACGAACCGGTGATTCCCGCGTCAACTACATTGCTCGTGCCGATTGTGGGAATGGATGTGCTTGGAAAAACGTTGACGGATGAAAATGTGCATCGCGCGGAAATTGTTTCGCGCGTTGCCGAAATTCCACTTGGCGCAATTTTGCAAAACGAACATATCGCGCGCGTGCTTGGGGATGCGCGCGGCGGCTTGAAAAATAAACCGAAAAATGCGCGCGTGATTCCGTTCCTCAATAAAGTTGAGAACGCAGAACAAGCGGAAAATGCGCGCACCATCGCAACCAAACTCTTGCAAAACGATGCCATTGAGTCCGTTGCTATCGGTGCGGTAAAGAATCTCGAATCTCGAATCTCGAATCTCCAGTCTCCAGTCTCCAGTCTCCAGTCTCGAGTCTCTGCGGTCATACTCGCTGCCGGCGGCTCGACGCGGATGCGCGGAGAGACGAAACAACTGCTAAAGTGGGGCGACACGACTGTTGTGGGAAACGCGGCGCGCGTAGTGGGACAAGCGCGTGTGAATGAGATGATTGTTGTAACGGGAAATCACGCGGACCAAGTGCGCGCGGAAATTTTGGGAACGAACGCGTGTGTGGTGTACAACCCCGCTTGGACAAGCGGACGCGCGTCAAGCATTCGCATGGGAATTGGTGAAGTACACGCCAATTCCTACGCCGCGATTTTTATCAACGCCGACCAACCGTTTCTCACCGCGCGCGTGATTGACTCCATTCTTGAAAAATTTTTTGAAACACGCGCCCCGATTGTTGTGCCAACGTACGACGGCAAAACGGGCAGTCCCGTTTTGTTTGCGCGCGAATTGTTTGATGAATTATGCGCGCTGCAAGGCGAACAGGGCGGACGCGATCTATTGCAAAAATATCGCGATGTGTTGGTGAGCGTGGAAATTGAGGATCCGCGCGCGGCGATGGATTTGAATACGCCCGAACAGTACGCGGCGGCGAAAAGGATAAAGGATGAGGGATGAACCAAGCATCAGCGCTCCGAACTCCTGTCTCCCAATCCCCGTCCCTTGAACTTTATCTCATTCGTCACGGCAACGCGAAAAAATTGCGCGGCGAAACGTATGTCACCGCGCCACTGACAGAGTTGGGACGCGCACAAGCGGAAGCGACCGGCATCTATTTGAAACAACAAGGCCTTTATTTCGACGGCTACTATTGTAGTGAATTGAAACGCGCAATCGAAACCGCAACCATCATTGGCGAATGTATCGGACAAACGGCGACGGTTCGCCAGCGGATTCACGAGATGGAGTACCGCGAATTTCCAGTGACGATCTTGGCGGAATTGTTTGCGCGCACGGGCTTGCTGGATTCATATTTTGAGAAACATGCCGGCAAGGTGATTCGATATCCGACAGTCGGACGCGTAACAAAGGGGCTGCTGGAGATTTACGCGCAGCATTCGTGCGGACGAATTTGTCTCGTCGTGCATGGCGGAGTCATCTCTAGTATTTTGGCGTGGTATTTTCCGCGCGAGCGCCGACATTGGTGGCGCGACACCGTCGGCAACTGTTCCATCACGCGTTTGCAAATTCAAAACGAACGCGCCACGCTTTTGGAATTTGATTCCGTCGCGCATTTGGGCGCGCTCGCCTCTACCGCGCATCAGCGCAATTATACGTTTTCGAGTGATGAAGGGGTGTGATATAATTTGCGCGTATGACTCCAGAATCGCTTGCCTTTTGGGCGGGGGTCGCTGCAATTTTTTTGCTGGTCAATGCCGCAGTGATCGCTGTCGTGATGGGGCTCAGTTTAGGGTTTGGCTGGTGGTACTTGCGCCGGGGGCGTAAAGCATTACGCAAACCTTTGTTAATGGCGCAAGTCTACGCGCTGCGCCTCCAATATCGAACGATGAAGACCGGCGATGCAATAGCGAACGTGCCCATCCAGATTCATGCAACGACGGCGCGGGTCAAGACGACCGCACAAACTTTGATGCAAGGCAAGAACGATAAATAACATGGCACAAGACCCTTTTTCAAATCAAACTGAATCCTCGATGGCATGGGACGATATTCGAACGAGCCAAGCATTTCCCGCGATTGTGGGCGCGCTCGCCGGCGCGGCGATTGGTGTGGGAATGATGTTTATCGCGAATCGGTTGTCCCAACCCAAGCGCTCTTCACCCGCCGCGTATGATGCGAATGGCAATCCGATGAATGTGGTGTATTTGCCCACGCCGAATCAATTTCGGATTCTCGGTTTTACCGTTGGCGACTTGCTCACCCTGGCGACAGTTGGAGTATCGTTGGCGCGGCAGATGCAAGAAATAGCGAAAACACAAAAGCTGGATCAGCAAGCGCGCGAGTTGCAGGAACAGCCACAATTACTAATGCCGCCGCCTGTGCCGCCGCCTGCTGACCCGATCGCCGCTGCCAAGAAAAAATAAAACGTCCGCGCGTACCAAGTGAGTTGAATAAGAGTAATTGCAAGCACCACGCGGTGAGCGGCGATTGCTCTTTTTTTGCAAGGTTATCGAGATGAATGATGTGTTTCCCAAGCGCGGGTCCCATGATCCCGCGCTGTTGAATCTTCACGAACTAGATCGCTATGAACGCGCGCAAATTCCGGCGGGTCCGCCGCCCAAGCAAGACCCTCTCAAGCGCGTTTTGAATTTCCAAGAAGTCTTTTTGGGATATGACGAAGAGCAGGCGGTAGTCGAAGCCGCGCGCTGCATTCATTGTCCTTCGCCTGAACCGTGCATTCTCGGTTGTCCCCTGCACAATGATATTCCCACCGCAATGCTGTTGATCGAAGAGCGCCGTTTTGCGGAAGCGGCGGATGTATTTCGCGCCACGTCAAACATGCCCGAAGTGTGCGGACGCATCTGCCCGCAGGAAATTTTGTGCGAAGGATCGTGTACCGTCGCGGGTTACGATCGCGCGGTGAACATTGGCAAACTCGAAGCGTATTGCACCGACTGGCAGCGTCATCACAAAGGACTGCCGCATTATCAAATTGCGCCGCCCAGCGGACGCCGCGTGGCAATCGTTGGCAGCGGACCGGCGGGGATGTCGGCAGCCGAAGAATTGATGCGTGATGGACACGAAATTGTGGTGTACGAAGAATGGCCCAAGCCCGGCGGTTTGAATGTGTACGGAATTCCCGGATTCAAATTGATCAAACAAATTATTGCCGAAAAAGTGACGTGGTTGGAACAGTACGGCGTACAATTTATTTGCAATACACGCGTCGGCACGGACATTGCGCTGCAAACTCTATTAGATGAATATGACGCGGTGTTCTTGGGCATCGGCGCGCCGATTGGGAACAAAGCAAAATTGCCGGGCGAAGATTTAAAGGGCGTATATCAAGCAACCGAATTTTTGGTGCGCGCAAATTTGCCGCTCGAAGATTTGCCCGCGCGAATGCGGGCGCGTCCCGAAATCGCCAAACACATGGCAGTCATCGGCGGCGGTGATACTTCGATGGATTGCGTGCGCAGCTCGATTCGTTTGCAGCGTCAGTCGGGGATGAACGATGGTGTGGTGACCGATTATTATCGGCGCACAGAACACGAAATGCCCGGTCGCGCGGAAGAGCGAATGCACGCGAAACAAGAAGGCGTGCAGTTCGAGTTTCTCGTCGCGCCTGTCGCATTTCACGGCGACGAAGCGGGACATGTGCGCGAGTTGGAATTGCAGCGCATGGCGTTGGGCGCGCCGGACGCGTCGGGACGTCGTTCGCCGCAGCCCGTCGAAGGTTCAAACTTTCGCGTGCCCGCGGATGTGGTTGTGCTTGCGCTCGGCTATAGTCCCGATCCCGAAATTGGCAATACGATGCCGAACCTGGAAAAAGGTTGGAAAGGGTTGTTCAAGGTGGAAACAGAATTCACCGGCGCGACGAACATTCCCGGTTTATACGCGGCAGGTGATGATGTGCGCGGCGCGGATTTGGTTGTCACAGCGGTTGCGGCAGCGCGTCACGCCGCGCGCGCGATGGACAAGTATTTGCGCGCGTTGGAGACTCCGCCCAAACACGAACGCGTCGCGCTGAAAACGGATACATCGCTGTTGGTACCGGCGGAATAAAAAATGCGTCCTGAAAAGGACGCATTTTATTTTTATTCTGGATCGGGATCATCCAGCGGTTCGATTGGCTCTTCGGTGATGATCATGATGGAGCTTGATTCCATCACAGGTGTCATCGGCGACATTGATTCAATCGGCGGCGTGGGCGTCGCAAGCGCCAATTGCACTTCGGGATGTTCGCGGCGGAAATGCAAAAGTCGCAGAGTGCGTCCATCCATGTCGCGGATTTCTTCGACCAAAATTTGGCGCTCTTTGAATCCGGTAAGGATCATGTCCACCTGCATCGGAGTCAATTCCACTTGATTGCTTGGCGCAAGCGCGTGTGTTTTTACAAAGAGGAAAGTGAGATAGGGACGCGTGCGGTCAAGATACTCGATCAACTTGAGCAATTTGATTTCTGCTTGCTGCAAGCTCGGATATTCTGACGTGTCAATACTCGCGTACTGCTTGCCATTCGCAATGGGTTCGCGGACGATGGGCGTCCATCCTTCTTCGAATACCGGATCGTTAATATCTGCCGCCGCGATCAAATCATTTGAAACGCAGCCCGGCACTCCCGAGACAACGACCTTTTTGTTAAAACGATAACGCGCGCGCGCAACGGCGCGGATAAAGTCGCTATCGCCGGTCATTAGAATCAAAGTGGTGACGGTGGGGCGGTCGAGCAGACAATCAATAATGTCCAAGAGCATCGCCATGTCGGACGAGCTCTTGTGCGCCACATCGGGGCTGCGGCGGGGAATGTCGCGCGGAGAAATTCCTGCAACTTCGAGCTTGCGACGATAAAATTCCGGATGCTCGGTAAAGTCCGCATACGCGTTCGCGAGGGCAACGGGACCGTACTTGCGGGCTTTCTCCATCAATTTTTGGGGTTCCGGCTCGAGCCCATACGTATTCTTCAAGCCGTAGCGAACGTTCTCGAAATCAATAAAAAGCGCTACTTCGCCATTTTCAGACATTTTAATTCTTTACAACGCTGCCTCACTCTCCAGTGAGACAGTGCCGTCTTTCTCCTATTAAGAAAGTCCGAAGAACCGATTTGTCGGGTTTGCAAAAGGTTAGAAACAGGTCTAGAGTGTGCTACCAAGATAATAGCAGGATAAAAATTTCTTGTCAATCATTTCTTTTTCCAAATCAGAAAAACGTTATCCGGTTGTTTCGTGGCTCGTCCGCGCGGCGCTCGTCTTTGCGTTATTCTGCCTAGTCTGGGCATTTGCCGCACCCCCTCCCATTCTGGTCACTCTCGGCGCACCGCAAACTGTCCAAACCCTGCATCCAAAAATGGGCATCCACACGCGCATGACCGACGAAGTGGAAACGTGGAAGATCAAGAAAAATTATGAAATGGTGCGTGAAATGGGCGCGCCCTATATCGTCGAATTTTTCCCCTGGGCATACATCGAAAATCAAAAAGGCGAATTCGATTGGGAACATGCGGACGCGATGGTGGATCACGCGCGCGCGCAAGGTCTCACAGTGATTGCGCGTCTCGGTTTCGTGCCGCCATGGGCGCGTCCGAATGATACCAGCACGACGTACCTTGACGCCGAGCATTACAACGATTTTGGCGATTTCGTCGCCGCGTTCACGGAACATTTTCAAGGACGCGTGGAGCATCTCATCATCTGGAATGAGCCGAACGTCAATTTTGAATGGGGGCAGCGTCCGCCCGACCCCGCTGCGTACACTGAATTGCTCAAGGTGGCGTACGCGCGCGCCAAAGAAAAAAATCCCGACGTAAAAATTCTCGCGGGCGCGCTGGCGCCAAATCTCGCGCCGCCGAACTCGACCGACGCGATGAACGACTTGGAGTATCTCGACAAAATGTATCAAGCGGGCGCGAAAAATTATTTTGATATTTTGTCCGTCCACGCGTACGGCTGGAAATCGCCCGCCGACGAAGCGCCGTCGCCCGACCGCGTAAATTTTCGCCGCACGGAATTGTTGCGCGACATCATGTTGAAATATGATGACGGCGCGAAAAATGTAATGCTCACCGAAGGGGGTTGGAACGATCATCCGCGTTGGACCAAAGCGGTGACGCCCGCCGAACGAATTCAAAACACCATCGCCGCATACGATTGGTGTGAAAAAACGAGTTGGATTGAAGCGTGCGCGCTGTGGGTATTCCGCACGCCCGCGCCGACGTACACGTTCAACGATTATTTCACATTCGTCACGCCCGAGTTTGACGCGAAACCGATTTATTACGAAGTGCAAAAGTATGCGAGAGGCGAGTGATGGAAAAGTAAATTGATTGAGTGATTGGGTGATTGGGTGATTCTTGATTGACGATGTGCAATGTGCAATACGCGGAAAGAGAATGGAAATGAATTTTGATGCAATGTTGGAACGCGCGAGAAATGTGCGAAAACGATATGCTGAATTTGAAAAAGCCAAATATGGTACGAGTTGGACGAATCAAGAGTTGGCATTGGGATTCGTTGGCGATGTCGGCGACTTGGTGAAATTGGTCATGGCGGTGAACGGACGCCGCGAAATTTCGGACGCGCGCGAAAAATTGGAACACGAGCTGGCGGATTGTCTGTGGTCAATCATTGTTCTCGCGGACGCGCACACGATTGATTTGGAACGCGCGTTTGTGCGGACAATGGATGAGTTGGAACGACGATTGAGCGTAAATGATTGACGCAATCAAAAATCAACAATCAAAAATCAATAATCTCCGCGTTGGCACTCTGCCTTTGCTGCTCCTCGCGCTTGTTATTCTTGCATACCTTGCCTTTCTTTTTTTCGCGCCGCAATCGCCGCCCAAGCCCGATGATACGTGGACGCGGATTCAAAACGAAAAAATTGTACGCATCGGCATTGATCCCAGTTCGCCGCCATTCATTGTGGACGACGGCAAAGGAAATTTGTCGGGGTTCGATGTCGCGCTGGCGAACGAGTTGGCGCACAAGTGGGGCGTGAAAATTCAGTGGGTGTACACCGGCTATGATGGTTTGTACGACGCGCTGAACGCGAAACAGTTCGACCTGATTTTGTCCGCGCTGCCGTACAATCCGAGCAAAACGCAAGATGTTTTTTTCTCGCACGCGTATTTCAACGGGGGACCCGTTTTGATTGTGCGCGGCGATGACACGACGACGACGGATTTGGCGGGATTGCAAAACAAAACAATCGCAGTGGAACTCGGCTCGAACGGTGATGCCGCGGCGCGCAAATATCAGAAACGCTACAATTTGAATTTGAAACAATTCAACACCTCGCAAGACGCGCTGCGCGCCTTGCAGCGCGGCGCGGTGAACGCGGCGATTGTGGACCCGATTACGTTTATTGATTTTCAACGCGCGGAGGCGGACACCGGCGCGAAAACATGGCGCGTCGTCGGGAAATCGCTCGCGGATGAAAACTACATTATCGCCGTGCGGCGCGATGCGCCGACGCTTTTACGCGAAATCAACGCGGTGATTGATTCGCTGCGACGCGCGGGAAAATTGGACGAGATGCAAAAGGAAAATTTCTAACCGCCATGCAAAATCAACGAAACGAGGTCGTATGTTGAAATCCATTTGGAGCAACGAAATCCGCGCGCAAATCGTCGGCGCGCGCGCGGCACAAACGCGTTCGGTGCGCGTCGGACGCCGCACGGTCAAAATTCCCGTCCCGTTTCCGTCGCCTCAGGACTGGCGCGATGTGTGGATGTATCAGCTTTTGATGGACCGCTTTAACAATTCCGCTGCGCCGCCGCGCGCACAATGGGACGCCGAGGTCGGCGTCTTTCAAGGCGGCGCCTTTAACGGCGTCCGCGAACAACTCGATTATTTGAAAGCGTTGGGCGTCGGCGCGCTGTGGCTTTCACCCGTCTTGAAAAATTGCCAATACCTCGAAGGAACGTACCACGGCTATGGCATTCAAGATTTCGCCGCGATTGATCCGCGTTTTTCCTCCGACCCGGAAGCCGCGCGCGCAAATCCCGAACTCGCGGAAAATGAACTGCGCGCGCTGATTGACGAAGCGCACGCGCGCGACATCTATATCGTTTTTGACATTGTGCTGAATCACACGGGCGACGTGTTCGAGTACGTCCTGCCCGACGGCAGCGGCGCGGACATGGCGCCGTGGCGCGATTTTCCGTATCCGATCCGCTGGCGCGACGCGGATGGAACGGGGCGCGCGGATTGGAGTGACGCGCCGGCTGATTCGCCGCCCGACGCGGCGGTGTTTCCCGCCGAACTGCAGAACAATGAATTTTTTCGTCGGCGCGGCAACGCGTTTGATCGCCCGCCGCAAGATCAAGAAAAAGCGGGCGACTTTTTTTCGCTCAAAGAATTGGTCACCGAGTATCAAACGCCCGACAGCAATTATTTTCCGGTGCAAGATATTTTGATTCACGCGCATCAATATCTCATCGCCAAGTATGACATTGATGGTTTTCGAATTGACACACTCAAGTACATTGATACCGAATTCGCGCGCGTGTTTGGCAACGCGATCCGCGAGTACGCGCTGAGCATCGGCAAGAAAAATTTTCTGACCTTTGGCGAAGTGTACGACAACGAGCAAAAAATCGCGGCGTATATCGGGCGCAATGCGTGCAGTAACGACGGCGACCTCATCGGCGTGGACGCGGCGCTCGACTTTCCGTTGTTTTACAAATTGCCCGACATCGCCAAAGGCATGAGCGCGCCGTCCGAACTTGTGAACCTGTACGAATTTCGCAAACAGGTTGAAAAAGGAATTTTGAGTTCGCACGGCGAGGCGAGCAAATTCTTTGTAACCTTTCTCGACAATCACGACCAGTATCATCGTTTCTATTACAGCGGCGCAGACAACCCGCACGCCTTCGACGACCAACTCGCGCTCGGCGTCGGTTGTCTCTTTGCGCTGCAAGGCATTCCGTGTCTTTACTATGGCACAGAGCAGGGATTGCACGGTTCAGGCGGGAGCATGGAAGCGGTGCGCGAGGCGTTGTGGGGCAAACCGAACGCGTTCAATCGGCAGCATCCTTTTTTTCAATGGGTGCAGCAATTGGCGCGCGTGCGCGCGAACGAACCCGCGCTGCGTTACGGACGCCAATATTTTCGTCCGGTTTCGGGCGATGGATTCAATTTTGGAATTTCCGCGTCCGCGCCCGGCGTCGTTGCGTTCGCGCGAATTTTGCAAGACCAAGAAGTTCTCGTCGTCGCAAACACGAACACGCAAGCGGCGTGGCAAGGCGACGTGATTGTGGATTCAGCAAGCAATCCCGCAAACGCAACATTCGTTCTGCGCTTTACGAACAAGTCGCAGCACGCGGGTGCGAGTCCGCTTTCGGTTCAAGAACGCGTGGGCGGCAGTGTGCGCATCAACGAAGTGAACGGGAGCGTTGGAACGGGTCCAATCAAAATCGTGCGCGTGAATCTCGAGCCGATGGAAATTCAAATTTGGCGCAATCAGCCGCGCTAGCGTCAGTTGCGAATTGATGCGAACTAAATTCAATTTTGGTTGGGTGTTCATGCTCGGCGCGTTGTTGAGCGCGAGCGCGTGCGGCGTTCCCTCTACGCCTCCTCCCGCCCTCGTGCCGACGAGCGCGACGCGCGTTGTGCCCACGCCGCGCGCGACAGTCGCGCAAGTGTTCACCGCCGCGCCGACTCTAACTGCAACGCGCGTTATCACCGCGACGCCGCGCGCGACGCCAACAGTTACCCCAACGCGAAAGGAGCAACCCGAATTGAGCGCTGAATTGATTACCGCCGCCGCGCGCGGCGACACGACGCGCGTGCTGGAATTGATTGCGGATGGCGCGCCATTGAACGCGCGAGATGAACGCGGGCGTACCGCCGTCATGGCGGCAACGCACGGCAATCATGTCGAGACTGTGCGCGCCTTGCTGAATGCGGGCGCGGATGTGAATCTCCGCGATGCGCGAAGCGACAATCCGTTTTTATACGCGGGCGCGGAAGGCTATTTGGAAATTTTGAAATTGGCGTACGCGGCGGGCGCAGACCCGCAACTGACGAATCGGTTCGGCGGCACCGCGTTGATTCCTGCCTGTGAGCGCGGGCATGTCGAGGTCGTGCGCTATCTGTTGAACGAGACGACGATGAATGTCAACCACGTCAACAATCTCGGCTGGACGTGCTTGTTGGAGGCGATTATTTTGTCCGATGGCGGCGCGCGGCATCAAGAAATTGTGAAAATGGTAATCGAACACGGCGCGGATGTGAATCTTGCCGACAAGGACGGCGTCACGCCATTGGAGCACGCAAAACGGAGTGGGTTTCGTGAAATTCAAGCGCTGCTGGAAGCGGTGGGCGCGCGGTGAGTGATGCGCGCGGTGAGTGATGCGCGCGCGGAATCACTGACTCAAAAACGGCGCAAGCAGGTACATCAATTCCGCCGCGCCGAATAGGATGCTGAGCAGTGTCACACCTAAATTCACAATCGCAACCCCAAACCCTGCGATGATGGTTCTACCCCAGTCAAATTCATTCACCGCTTTGAGGGCGATAAAACTGAGAACGATTCCATATAGTGTGATGATGGCTGTAACAAAATAAATTACGGGAATATATGCGAGTGGGTTGAGGATTGTCAACGGCGCCCAAATTGCGGCAGAGACAAAGGCAAATTTTTGAAAGCTGCCCTCGCCGCCTAACACTTGAGCGATGAGTTGGGTGAACCCAACCGCACAAACAAACAACAAGAGCCAAAAGAGCGCGCCGACTGCGCCCTGGAGAAACCACGCTTGCGGAGTGCCAATGAGCTCGCGTATCTGTGCGGGGTTCAAGGAACCTGCGTTTGACAAAATTTCAACGGCTGCTTGTACCGGGATGGCAAGTGCGAGTCCTACGAGGGAAGCAACAAAGTACCAAACGAGCGCGCGACGCGCCGTTGCGCCCGGCTCGTTCACTAACGTTTGATAGGTTGTGATGCTCGGATGCAAGAGCGCGCGTGACATTACAGAACGCCACGCGGGTTTAGGCGCGGCGTTGGCGACAGGTGTGGGTGTGGCTTGTGACATGATGGCTCCTCTCTATGAATGCGGCGATTTTATTTGCCAATTTTTTCTGCGGGGGCGTTAACATAAATCGCCTGAATTTTCCATACGCCGTTTTCTTTGACGAGAACCGCAGAATATTCTCCGACAAAGTTCCCTTCGTATTCTACATTCCCTGTAATTTCTGCGAGTTTGTCCACTCCGACTTGCGTCATTTCAAAACCGGTAAAGGAATGTTCGCGGTAATCGGAAAAGATGAAATAGTTGTTTCCGGTAACGAGCGTTTCCACTTGGTTGAGTGGCGTTTGCGTCTTGGCTTTGTCAGAAAGGAGCTGATAGGCGCCATTCACATCCTTGCGCGCCATCGCCGTGAGATATTCGTCAATGACCTGCGATGTATTCTTCATCTCCTCCGGAAATGAACCCAAGAACCCCGCGAAGAATTGGCAAATGGGAATGCTGATGAGGATTGCCAAAACAAGCGCCCCAACGACGATGACGAGTCGCTTGCGTGAACGCTTGGCAGGCGCGGGGGGATTCACCGTTGTTGGTTGCGGCAATTCTGATTGCGGCATAGTTTCTTGAATTGGTTGAGTTGGATTTTCCTGTTCCATGGTTCCTCCATCAGAGTATTCACGTTTTGAAAAGACCCGCCATTCGCCTGTCTTTGTATCCAATCATTTTGCCGCGCCGTTTCGTTCCGCAATTCGTTCGCGAATAAATTCTTGCAAGGCGGTCAACTGCATCGGAAATTGTTGCAGCATCCGCGTCGGGTCAAACGCCTCGGGAAACGCGTCATCGGGCAAACTGTTGATATACATGATGCGGCTGATGCCGGGTTGAAACGATTTCAAAATCACGCTCATCGCTCTCGCGACGGATGGCGGCATGTGACTCACGCGCGGCGTGATGCCCGCCAATTTTCCGTAAAGTTCCGCGACCTCGTTGTTTGTAAAATTCTGCGGACCGCCGATTTCAAGCGTGCGATTTTTTAGTTTTGAGTCGGTCAGTGCCATGATGGCGAATTTGGAAACATCGCGCGCGGCGACAAAATTGCGCGGCTTGGTGTCGTTGCCCAATAAACTCGTTTTGCCTTTTTCGAGAATGGACTTGCCGTTAAAGTTATGCGCGTGATCTTCCATAAACGCGGTGGGTCGCAAAATCGTGAAATTCAAACCGCTGCCCTTGAGATACTGTTCCACCTTATATTTGGTGCGAAAGAAATCAACGGGACTGTCAGGGGACGTGCCATATACGGATGTATAGACAAAATGCGATACGCCCGCCCGTTTCGCCGCGTCAATGAGCGCGCAATGTCCCACGTCGTCCACGTACTCGGACTTGTACTTGCCATTGCCGAGTATCGAATGTGCGGCGACGAAAACGCGGTCTGCGCCTTGACACGCGCGATTCAAGGATGCGGCATTGACCAAGTCGCCTTGTATCACCTCCGCGCCAAGTTGTTTTAGGTCTGCCGCTTTTTCTGGAGTCCGCGTCATAGCGCGGACGCGCTGTCCGTCCGCCAATAATTGCCGCGCGACGCGACTGCCTAATGTGCCTGTCGAACCGACGATAAGAATCATGAGTTTGTCCTCCTCTCTTGAATCAAGGGCATCAAAAGCAGCAAGTTATGTGTGGTCAACGGAAATTTCAGGTCTTGCTGTCGGTTGCGAATCGCCCGACAGCATCTCTAAAATAAAAGCCAACAGCATTGACCATTCGTTCAAGTATCGTATTTCGCCGCTTGGAATGTGCTGCACTCTGCTGCGCCATTCGGACTGCCCATTGCCCAAGTCCTCCAACCACACGCGCACCGTAAAAAGTTGCGAGCGGTGGCAAGATTCTTTTTCAGGTGCGGGTTCACGGTCCACTTTGGACATCAATGTAGCACAAGGAGCGTTTCAAAATCGTTTCGTCGAGCGTTTAGAAAAAGGGGATTCCTTGATTTGCGCCGCGCGTGTCGCGTATGTTACAATTTGTGTATGGAACTTGCGATTAGCGCAGAACGAATGGCGGCGTACAAGCGCGGCGCGCGCGAACGTCTGGCGCGTGAGGAGCAGGAAACGCGCAAACGCCGCGCGCAGGCATGGGACGTGGCGCGCCGCGCCGCCGCATTATTACGCGCTGGATTTGGGGCGCGCCGCGTGCTAGTTTTTGGCTCGCTGGCAGCGGGCACGCGCTTTGGCGTTACGTCAGATCTTGATTTAGCGGTGGAAGGAATTACGCCTGAATATTTCTGGCGCGCGTGGGCGGCGCTCGACTATATCGAGAGTCCGTTCGAGATTGATTTGGTTGCCATCGAGTATGCGCCCTCCAAACTCTTTACTGCGATTCAGCGAGAGGGCGTTGAATTATGATCGGACGCTATCAGGCGCTCACCCAGCGGATTCGTCAAGAAGAACAAGATTTGGAGCGGATCGTGTTGGCGGTGGAACGACATTGGAAGCGCAGTCTCACTGCGACGGCTGACCAAGATGCCTATCTCAATTCGGTGGCTTTGAATTTGCATGGGTTCTATTCGGGCTTGGAACGAATCTTTGAATTGATTGCCGCCGAGTTGGATGGAACGCGATTGGGCGGCGAACGGTGGCACATTGAACTCTTGAAACAGATGACCCTTGATTTGCCCAAGCTGCGTCCACCTGTGCTGACCACAAACACCGCTGCGCGCCTCGATGAATACCGCAAGTTCAGACATTTGATTCGCAACATCTACACGACGAACATCGTCCCCAACGAAATGGAGAAGCTGGTTACGGGGCTGCCAGCTCTGTGGGGTCAGATCCGGCAAGAACTCGGCACCTCTGTAAAATTCCTTGATGAGTTGTCACACGCGGACGAAGAGGATTAGAACGCACGTGAGAATGCGTTTCTTATGATCAGCTCCAATCGCGCCAAGCTCCACCCCAAGAATTGCATCGCGAGCGATACCGCCGGGGTCGGCGCTATCCCGTAAAATGGGAGCAGCATGTGCTTAAGCTTTATTGCAACAACTCCTTTCAGGCGTTGCACACAAGTTTTTTTTGCGCTTTGTACGGGAATATAACGCAGGGAGCGTCTCAAAATCGTTTCGTCAAGCGTTTCTCTCGCACGGATTTTCAAGCGGCAGACAAAAAAAGACCTGCGCTTGGCAGGTCTCAAATTGTGATGTTCGTCAGCATTACTTGACTTCAAGCGCAAATGCTACTGCTTGCTCCAGGGTCATTGCATGACCTTCCTCACGGCTTGCCGAAAAAGTGGATGGATCAATCTGTGCGCTTGCTGTGTCAACAATTTGGTCTGCCATGGTCTGAACGAGTGGTGGCAACGGTGCTCCGAACAACGCGCTTAGCTTCATTGCCGCTCCAAAAAGTCGGACTGCCCGCGTCGGCTCTTGAGCAACGAGAACGTTCGCCAGCATTATCATCCCATAGACAAAGAAAGGTTTTTCACCCATCTCATTAACAAGACGCAAGCCCTCCTGCATGTCTATCCTTGCGCGTCCACCTTCCCCTTGCAAAAACTGGATGTAAGCGATGCCAAAAAGAATGACGCCACTGAAAACCTGCTCGCCAACTTGTTGTAGGAGCGTAAATCCGTCGTGGAGTTGGACCTGTGCTCGTGGAAGGTCCCCTCGGAATAGCGAAGCGAAACCCATATTTCCTAGGACACTGCCTATTTCCCATTTGTCGCCCGCTTGTCGTAGCAAGTCTAGGGCCCCCTCATAGTGACTGGCAGCTCCTTCAAGGTTGCCAGATAAGAGATCAAGTGCTCCCAAATAAAATTGGGCCAAACCAACGTTTGAAACATCGTTGAGCTGTTGCCACAGTGTCAAGCATTGTCCAAAGCGAACACGCGCTCGAGCAAAATCATTTTGGCGGAGCGCGAGCGCACCGCTACCACACAACGCCTTGGCAAGTAATTGTTCTGAGACAGCATGGTTTTGCGCCGTGCTCAAACCGCGATTCAAGTATTCGCCTCCCTCTTTGAGATACCCATAACGTTCCTAGAACCAAGCCAAGGAGGAGGCGAGTGCCAAGTATTCAGTGAAATGCGTGTTCAGCCACAAAAATTGTAATGCGCCCCGCAGGTTGTCGTGTTCTGTCTCAAATCGCCTGAACCACTTTAGTTGCTCATGCCCTCGCAAAAGGAGGTCTCCATTTTCTGCAAGTTCAAGGAAATAGGTAGCGTGTTGCGATCCGATCTGTTTGGTCTCCCCCTTCTGCTCAAGTTTTTCATGTGCATATTCTCGAATGGTCTCCAACATTCGGTAGCGAACGTGTTCCCCTTCCTTCCATTCAGCCACCACCACCAGCGACTTGTCCACGAGGTCGGAAAGCAAATCGAGGATTTCATCTGGATGAAGGACGAACGACGATTCACTTTCGTCGTCCGCCGTCCGTCGTCCGACATCTCCGCACACCTCCTCCGCACTCTCTAATGTGAACCCACCCGAAAACACCGAAAGCCGACGGAACAACATCTGCTCTGGGGCGGAAAGTAATTCGTAACTCCAATCCATCGCCGCGCGCAAAGTCTGCTGACGCGGTGGCGCCGCATGACTTCCGCGCGTCAGCAAACGAAACGCATCGTCAAGTCGTGTTGCAATTTGTGCGGGCGTCAAAAGTTTTATCCGCGCGGCTGCCAGTTCAATCGCGAGTGGAATTCCATCGAGTCGTCGGCAAATTTGCGCGACCGTATTCGCGTTCTGTCGCGTGAGTGCGAACGTGGGCAGTGCGGACAGCGCGCGTTCGACAAACAAGCGCACAGCTTCCGAATGGGACGCGTCACTCCATGCTCCATCGTCTGCATCGGGCAGCGAAAGCGTTGGCACGAGCCAAACCGTTTCGCCCGCGAGATTTAAACGCTCGCGGCTCGTGGCAATGATTTGCACGCGCGGACACTTTTCTAAAAGCGTTCGCACAATTTCCACGCATGCGGCGACGAACTGCTCGCAGTTGTCCAGAAGCAGCAACAATTCTTTGCCGCGCAAATAATCGAGCAGCGTGTCCAGCAGTGCGCGTCCCGGCTGTTCGTGTACGCTCAAGGCGGAAGCGATTGCTTGTGGAATCAGCGCGGGGACGGCGAGCGGCGCTAAATCAACAAACCAAACGCCAGCTTGAAAAGACGGCAACAACTCATTCGCCACTTGAATGGCGAGACGCGTTTTGCCCGAACCGCCCGCCCCGGTGAATGTGACCAAGCGCGTTCGTGAAGAGATATTCTGCAAAGAGAGCAAGCGTTTGAGGTCTGCAATCTGCTGCTCGCGTCCGATAAAACTTGTGAGTTGAACGGGTAGATTGTTTGGCGGCGTATGAGTGGTTTTCGGCGGCGGAATATTGCTGCGAACACTGTGCGCGGAAGCAGATTTTTCAGCCGCCGCAGCTTGATTAAAGAGTCGTTCGAATTCGGCGCGCGTTTCTTGGCTCGGCTCCGCGTCCGGTTCGCGTTTCAGAACGGCGACGCAAGTTTGGTACACACGCCGCGCGCCCGCGCTGTCGCCGCTCAAAACATAAAGCCGCATCAAGCGCCGATACGTTTCTTCGCGTAATGGGTCTTGGCGCAGCAAGCGTTCGGTGAAACTGATTGCGGCGCGAAAATCGCGTTGATTTTCGAGGAGCAGGATCAACCGCTCCAACGTCTCGACAAATTTCTGCCGCAACTGTTCGCGTTCGGGCAAAATCCAATCATCATAGCAGCCGGGCAGCAATTCGTCGCGATACAAATTCACTGCTTCGCGGAGTGTGGCGGACGAACTCGCGTGCGCGACTGAATTTTCAAAATCATCCACGTCGAGCGTGAACGGCGCGTCGGAATTCCACTGCAACGTTTGCGCGTCGGCAATGAGAAAACGATCCGCAGCGGGCAGGGCTTTGCGGAGGTAATGCATCTGATTTCGTAAATTGGTGCGCGCCTGCGCTTCGGCAGAATCGGGATAGAGAAGGAAAGCGATGTGCTGACGTGACTGCGGCGCATCGCGATGGAGGAGGAGATACGCGAGCAACGCTTGCAGACGCGGCGCTTCGATGCTCGTCACGGGCTGGTCGCCATAGACGAGGCGAAAATTCCCAAGGAGTTGGATGTGGAGAACGGGAGCCGAACCCGATTCAGAAAGCGGAACCGAGTTAGAACCTTGCGCCATGCCGCGCCTCCTCGCGCGAGAGTGCTGTGCTCGCGCGTTGGCGCGGATGCTATAACAGATGTGCGGGGAATGTCAAACGCGAATTCTGTTCGGTTGGAATTGCGCCTGAACATTTCTGGCGCGCAAGGAGTATGTTATAATTTTACAAAATGAACGGCAAGGACTTGTAAATGCCCGAACGCGATGTATATCACGATGCTGTCAAAGCCGCGCTGCTCAAAGATGGATGGACGATAACGCACGACCCTTTTCCGCTGGTCTATGGAACTCGGCGTCTTTATGCTGATCTTGGCGCACAAAAGCTCTTTGCCGCGGAAAAAGCGGAACGAAAAATCATCGTCGAGGTCAAGAGTTTTCTTGGGCAATCGGAAGTCGCGGGTCTAAAAGAGGCGTTTGGCGCGTATGAAATGTATCGCAACATTCTGGCAGAGCTGGAACCCGCGCGAAGGATCTATCTCGCAGTGACGCTCGATGCGTATCGCGGAATTTTTAGCGAGCCGCTAGGGCAGTTGATGCTTACGCGAGAATAGACGCATTTGATTGTTTTCGATCAAGCCAAGGAGGTCATCGAGTTATGGATTCCATAGAACGTTATCGGGAATTGGTGAGACGCATCATTCAGAAACACGCCGCGATCAAACCCGCGTATGGGCAGGTGCGTGTGGAAGCCGTTTTTGACGAAGCGAATGACCATTATGCGCTCGTTGAGGCAGGTTGGCATGACGAACGGCGGATTGAGGGGCAAGTGATTCATATTGACATTATCAATGGCAAAATCTGGATTCAATTCGACGGCACAGAATACGGTGTGGCGCGCGAGTTGGAAGACTTGGGGGTGCCGCGTTCCGATATTGTTCTGGCATTTCATTCCCCCAAAAAACGTCCGCTGACAGGTTACGCAGTTGGTTAATGATTACACCTTCAGTTTCGCGTCTTCGCGGACACGTTCCTCGGGGTGTGATTAAACGCGCTGGATGCTTCATGGCAGGATTATAGCACACGGAAAAAAAATTCGGCGCCGCGCGGCGCCGAATTTTTTTACACTTGTTGTGGTTTCGTCCGTAACCCCAACATTCTTTCGTGCGCCAGAATGCTTTGGATGATGCCGATCATCATCAAGTACGTGACGAGCGAACTGCCGCCCGAGCTCACAAAGGGGAGTGGAATTCCCGTCACGGGCATGATGCCAACGTTCATTCCCAAATTGACGAACGCTTGAAAAAAGAGCGCGGCGGCAAAGCCGACGGCGGTCAAGCGTCCAAACGTCGAGCGTGAGATCTGCGCCGCGCGCAACATGCGAATCAATACGAACGCGTACAGCGCAAAGAAAAAGATGCCGCCGAAAAAGCCCAGCTCCTCGCCGAGAACGGAAAATATAAAGTCGGTGTGACGGATGCGCAGAAATTGCAGTTGACTTTGGGTGCCGGAACCAATCCCGCGTCCCAACACCTGTCCCGAACCGATGGCAATGCGCGCTTGATTGACGTTATAGCCCGCGCCAAGTGGGTCGGCGGTTGGGTTCAAAAACAAGACGAGGCGATCGCGTTGATAGGGCTGCAGCGTGAGATACGTTGCCGGCAGCAGGATGGCGAGAATCACGCCAAGCACCAGCAGTTGTTTCCACGACAAACCTGCGGCGAGAACCATCACGCCCCAAATAAATAAAAAGATCAACGATGTGCCAAGATCGGGCTGCGCATACGTCATCACCGTTGGAATCGCAACAATCGCGAACGAAATCAGGAGCGTGCGCCATTTCTCCATTTGCTTGCTGTTGTCGGCGAGAAATTTCGCCAACACCAACACGAGCAGCAATTTTCCCACCTCGGAGGGCTGGAGTTGAAATGGACCAATTGGAATCCAGCGCTGCGCGCCGAGAAAAAATCGTCCCAGCACGAAAACGGTGGCAAGCAATCCCAACAGCGTGAGATAAAACGCCCATTGCAGTCCGGCAAAGACGCGATAGTCGAACTGCGAAAGGACAAAGAGGGCGAGGAAACCCAGTCCGGCGTATAGAATTTGACGAAAGGTGAAATCTTGAAGGAGATTGCTGGTGTCGAACAATCCTTCGACGGCTGCCGTTGTGTTATTGATGAGGACGATGCCTACGACAACCAACACTCCTACGGCGAGGATGAGCAGCCAATCGAAATTTTGAAAGAGGCGACGTTCTTTTAGAACCATTCTTGCAGATGGCAGATAGCAAATGACAGATGGCAGATAGCGGCGACAAACTACGTCGCTTTGCGATTTACTATCCGCGATTTGCTATCGGCTATTCCCCCGATGCTGCTTTGGCGCGCACCGCTTTGATCGGAATATCGGCAATGAGACGTTGTCCGCCTTCGTCGCGTTCCGTTGAAATTTTCATCCCATCGCGGTCAATATCAATGCGCTGTGAGATGGCGCGCACAATGTCATCCTGAATCATATTGATCAGTTCGGGCGATAGGTTGTTGCGATCAATTTGAATGGCAACCTTGAGCCGCGATTTTGCGATCTGTGCGCTCGGTGGATTTCGCCGAAAGAGTGAATCAAACCATCTCATGCGCCACCTCCGCCGTTGGGATTGCGGAACCAACTTTGAAAGCGTTTCAGAATGCCCGTGTTGTCGTCAAAAACCGGAAAAGGCACGTCTTGCCCCAAGATTCTTTGCGCAATGCGTCCGTACGCTTGCCCCGCCTGTGATTTTTCATCGAACGCAACGGGACTGCCGCGATTGGCGGAGGTGATGATCATTTCGTCTTCGGGAACAATTCCAACCAAATCAATCGCCAGAATTTCAATCACATCTTCGGTGCTCATCATTTCCTGACGTTTGACCATGCCGGGACGCAGGCGATTGAGAATCAGTTGCGGTTTCGGTTTCTCGGCGGCTTCCACCATGCCAATAATGCGGTCAGCGTCGCGCACAGCGCTCACTTCCGGTGTTGTCACAATGATCACGCGTTCGGCGGGCGCAAGCGCGTTCTTGAAACCGTGTTCGATCCCTGCGGGCGAATCAATCAGTACAAAGTCTGTCTCGGCGCGCAGATCGTCCGCCAGTTTCAGCATTTGCTGCGGATTGACCGCCGTCTTGTCGCGCGTTTGCGCGGCGGGCAGCATTTGCAGCTCGGGCAAACGTTTATCGCGAATCAATGCTTGACGCAGCCGGGCGCGTCCTTCTACCACATCAACAATATCGTAGACGATGCGATTTTCCAGACCCAAGATAACGTCGAGATTGCGCAGTCCGATGTCCGCATCAATGCACGCGACGCGTTTGCCGCGCCGCGCGAGCGCCACGCCGAGATTCGCGGTTGTGGTCGTTTTGCCCACACCACCTTTGCCGGAAGTGATTGTAATGACGGTGCCAGCCATGTGTAGAGCTAACTATATCATACCCTCTGGGAATTTTCCACTTAGACGCGCCACGGTTCAATGACGATGCGTCCTTCGCGCACGGCTGCCATTTCGGGACCGCGTGATTTGCTTTTTTGCTCTTCGGGCGAACGCGCAATATGACTGCCAATCCGAATTTGCGGCGGGTTCAATCCGAATGCGCCGATGGTCGCGTGATTATCGCCGCCCGCGCCCGCGTGAACGACGCCGCGCAATTTCCCAAAAATCAGCACATCGCCGCTGGCAATGACTTCTGCGCCATCATTGACATCACCGTACACGACAACGGGACCGTCATGCTGAATCGTTTGTCCCGAACGCACAGTACGGCGAATCATCAAGACTTGGGTCGCGCCGTTTTGACGCGTGTACATTTCATTGCGTTCGACATGCGCCGCGGGCGCCTGCGCGACGGTTGGCATTGTCGCGCCGAGATGAATGTTGTGTTTCGCCAGGACGCGTTCGAGGGCGACGCGCTCGTCCTCTTGCAAAAAACGGTTGCCCGTTTCCACGCTGACGCGTGCGCCGCGAAAAAAGGCGGCGGCATTCGGGCGCGCCAACTGATTTTCCAAATCGCGCAGCACCGCATTCCACTCGCCGTCGCCCAGAACAATGAGGACGCCTTCGCGCGTTCCGCGAATCGTCACGAGTGAGGTGGGATCAGTCTTCATTCCATTTGATCATGTTGCCCTATGGTGCGGCAGAAAATTGGATGCGATATTGTTTAAAGGCGGATACATCCACGGCGACGGCGGTGGAACTTGCCCCGCCCGACAAACGCAGAAACCAACGCGGCGATGCTTTGTAATTCACATTTTCAAAACGGAACGAACCATCGCCAGCGGTAACGGCGGATGCGACGACTTTGCCATCGCCCGTGTCGAGAACGACGGTGATGCCGCCAACGCCTTGCCCCGCGCTGTTCGTCACACTCCCTACGATGCTCGGATTTTCGTTCGCGCTGTTGTCCGTCACTTCTGCGACGCTGCCGGTGTAATTGGCTTGCGTTTGTAATTGCGGCGGAGCCGCGCCGGCGCCCGCGTTGGGCGCGGTTGTGCCCGTTTCGGGCGGCGGCGGATTGGTGCGGTCAATCAGAGGCGCATCCGCAGGCAAATGAAAATACGCGCGCAGAATATCGGTCGCAATCGGCGCGGCGACTTCGGACCCTTCACCCCCATCATAGACAAAAACGACGACGGCGACTTCGGGTTTATCGTACGGCGCGTAGGCGGTGAACCACGCGTGCGTTGGCAAGCGTCCGCCTTTTTTCGGTCCGAAAAATTCTGCGGTCCCCGTTTTGCCTGCCACCTCAACGTCTTGCAGATTGGCTTTCCACGCGGTGCCGCGTGAGACCGCCGCGCGCATCCCCTCGCGTACGAGTTCTAAATTTTGGGAATCAATTGGCACTTTGCGAACAATCTGTGGCTCAATGGTATTTGTCACCGTTCCGCTTGCATTGACGATGGCGCGCGCAAAGTGAGGACGATAGAGCGTGCCGCCGTTCGCAATGGTCGCGGTTGTATTCAAAACTTGCAGCGGCGTCGCCAAAACAAAACCCTGACCAATCGCCATGTTGTATGTATCGCCTGTCGTCCATTGTTCGTTGAGATTGCGCTGCTTCCATTTTGGATCGGGCACCAGTCCATCGGCTTCACCGGGCAAATCAATTCCGCTCGCCGTGCCATAGCCGAACAAACGCATGTATTCTGCCGAGAGCGCTTGACCGAGCGGCGTCGTGAAATCGGTGAAACCGCCGTCGAGCTTGTAAAAGAAAATGTCAGAAGACTGCGCGATGCCATCCACGATGTTCAACGGACCGTGCCCTTGCCGATACCAACAATAAAAGGGCTGCGCGAGTTTTGGGTCATCAGGAAAAAAACGGTTGGGCAAGTACATGATGCCCGAACAAAAAATCGTGTTGCGGCTGTCAATCACACCTTCTTGTAGCGCGCCTGCTGCCGATGTCAATTTGTACACCGAGCCGGGGGGATACAAACCGCTGATGGCGTGATTGACTAACGGGCGGTCCTTGTCTTGATTCAACGCGGAAAAATCGGTGGGCTTGATTCCGCGCGCAAACAAATTGTTGTCGTACGTTGGCAGCGAGACCATGGAGAGAATTTCACCATTGTTTGGATTCATCACAATGGCGACGCCCTGTTTGAGCTTCTTTTTTTCGAGTCCCTTTTTCAGCGCCTCTTCGACCTTTTGCTGCAAATCCATGTCGAGCGACAAGATCAAGTTGTTTCCCGGAATTGGCGCATCTTGCTGTGTACTGCGAATGATGTTTCCGCTGGCGTCCACGATCGCGAGGTCTGTCCCCGCGCGCCCGCGCAATTGATCTTCGTAGGCGGCTTCCAATCCAATCACGCCGACGAGATCGTTTTGGTCGTAGCCGCGTTTTTCGTAATCGGAAAATGCTTCGGGAGAAATGGCGCCGAGATAACCGAGAATGTGCGACGCCAAATCTTTTTCGGGGTACGTTCGCACGGGCGCGATCTCTACGCGCACGCCGGGAAAATCAATCGTGCGCTCTTGCAATTGAAACGCGATCACGCGCGGGATATTCGTTTTGACGAGTACGGGATTGAGGGGATCGGTGCGGCGTCCTTCATTCACCAATTCGCGCAAACCCGGACGGCGCGTCGGTGAAATGAATGTGCGCGAGGCATCGCTGGGAATCGAGCCGATCGGGTCGGTGGTCTCCGCTTCGATGCTCGTATCGAGCGGCGCGTCAATCAACACGCTCAATGTTTTTAGAATCTCATCCTGCTTGTCGGTAGGCAAATCGGCGGGGACAATCGAGACATTGAATTGCGGTTCATTGCGCACAATGACGTTGCCGTTCGCATCGTAAATAACGCCGCGCGCGGCATCGGTGCGGACGAGGCGAATGCGGTTCTCGTCCGCCGCGCGCTTCAATTCCGTGCCCTGCACGACCTGAATTTGATACAGATTATACGCGAGCGCGACGAACGCGATGAGAATGACAGCGCCAAAGAGCCGAATGAAAAAACTCGGCTTGACCTCTAACTCTTCTTCCTCATCATCAAATTGAGGGGGACGACCATAACGAAGCATAGTAAAATTTGTTTTATCGTTCGCCAAAAATTATATACGCGCGCCCGCGCCAATACAAATCACAATGCTGTGGTTTATGAGAAATCTGTGAGAATGAATTTGCATTGCATAGCTTTTCCGCATACGATGCTCGCACTTAACTCATGGAGAAACGAGATGTCTCACTTTATAAAAACGACGCGCAATCGCGTAAAACGTTTGCCCGAACGCGCAGCGTACGATCACGAAACGATTTACAAAATTTTGGACGAAGCGCTGATTTGTCATGTTGGGATCGCGCAAGACAATCAGCCGTTCGTGATTCCGACGATTCACGTGCGGCGCGGCGATACGCTGCTGCTGCACGGCGCGACGACGAGCCGTTTACTCCAGCACATTCAAGCGGGCAATCCGATTTGTGTGACGGTGACGCTGATTGATGGGCTGGTCGTTGCGCGCGGCGTCTTTCATAACTCGATGAATTATCGTTCGGTGGTGTTGTTTGGCGTTGGACACATTCTCGACGATCCCGACGCAAAAAATCGCGCGCTGCACGCGTTGACGGAACGGCTGATGCCAGGACGCTGGGACGATGCGCGTTTGCCGAGCAAAAAAGAATTGAAAGCGACGACGATCATCGAACTGCCGATTGAAAGCGCGACGGCGAAAATTCGCGCGGGTGGACCGAAAGATGATGCTGAAGATTACGAGCGCGAATGGTGGGCGGGCGTGATACCACTCGAGCAAAAATTCCTCGCGCCGCAAAGCGATCCGAAATTGCGTTCGGGAATCCCGGTTCCATCGTATGTAAAAAACTTTAAGCGGTGAAACAAAGATGATGCCAAACAACGGCATCATTTTTATTGTACGCGGATTTTTTGCAGCAAAATAAAATCTGCGCCGTCGGAGGTTTTCAAGCGCGTGTTGGTTTGCGGGTCGTACACGCCGGCGCGCAGTTCGTACTCGCCGGGCGCAAGCGTCGCGGGAATTTCAAGCGCGTGTGCGTCCGCCGCGTACGCGTCCAAATCCCATTCTGTCGTCGGCAAATTCGCGGGATGCAAGTTGTCTTTTTGCGCGAGAACGAATCCGTCGGGCGCGGTGAGATGAACAAACGTACTCAAATTTTGTTTCAGCGCGGGCAGCGCGCGCAGATAAAGCGTTGTGCGCAAGGTTTCGCCGCGTTTCAATTCTGCCGCGTTCACGCCAAAACCCAGCAGCTCGATTTCATCTCCAAATCGCAGTTGGCGCGTTTGTGAAACTTCTTCCACGCGCGCGCCGTCAAAATGCGCGAGAAAGGGATTGCTCACGCGGTCAACATAAAACGCTTTGAAGGCAATGAGCGCGAGCGCAAGGAAAAGGAGCGGCGTGAAATCCGAAATTCGAAATTCGGAATTTGAGAGCAAAGGTTCGCGCTGACGAATCATTCCAAACGCAAGCATCCCCAAAACGAAAATCGCGGCGGCGATTGAAATCAATTCGGCGATGTGCTCAACATTTGTTCCTTCGTACGCGACGGAAATAATTCCGCTGCGCGGTACGTCGAATGTAATCAAGCCCGTGCGCGGCGTTGGCGCGATGGGAATAACATTGCCTTGCACACGCGCGACCCAACCGGGGAAATAGAACGCGCGAAAAATGGCGTGCCATGACTCGTTTGAATTGATGCAAAGCGTTTGCGACTGCGCTTGAATCTGTGCGCCGCAAACATTGACGCCTTCGGAAATTACAAAGCGATTTGGTATTTCGTTGCGCGCGTACGTTTCGTCGAACGGCGAATTGTCCGGCAGATTCTGCACCCATACCGGCAAGTACTCGCCGAACGAGGTCGTGCCGAACGCGCCCGTTCTTTGTTCATATGCGAACATATCGCGCAGCGTCGGATTCGATGGGACAGCGCGCGCGTAACGCGGGTACAACAGCGGCAGCGCGCTCAAAACAATTGCGGCAATTGCAATGCACGCGCTGACTGTGCGCCAACGCGTTGGCAGCGCGAAAATAAAAATTCCAACCAGCGGCGCGAGACATAACGCAACGAGTCCGCGCAGACGCATCGGCAGTTGGACGAATGACAAGAGTGAGATGCTTTCCCAGATTGGCTGTGAAACTGAAAGCATCAACAGAATGAAACCGAATGCAGCGAGCGCCAACGCAAAAAAAGGCAACGCGCGGCGCGAACGAAAACGTACAAGCAAGAAAATGATTCCGACAGCTGCAAGAAAAATTTGAATCAAGCCAAGCGTTGATGGGAACGAGGGATTCAGGCGTCCCGTGTCTGCGCGCGGCAAAAAGGAAATCAATTCGGCAGGCGGAACAAAATTAAAACGATAATCAAAATCGGGAGTGACAATCACCCGCGTAATTTGGACAAAATCGCGTTCAACGAGCGCAGGAAGCCAAAAAAAAGCGGAGAGAGCGAGGGCGGCGAGAAGAGCGGAAAGAGGAATGAGAAACGAGAAGCGAGAAACGAGAAGCGAGAAGCGAGAAATGAAAAGCGAGAAGCGCGAAATTTCCTCTGGGCGTAGGGGGCGTTCTCTAACGCCGATTCCATCCAACGCCGTCCCCGAAATCAAAGACGCGCCCACAAACAAAAACAACAACGGCGCGAACAAGAAACTCGTGACGTTGTGCGAGAGCATGACCGCCGCGAACGCGAGAACAGCAAGCGACCAGTTCAGCGCGTTCGGTTTTTGAACAAGCGCAAAAAATCGCCATAACGCGAACGGCGCGAACGCGAGCGCCCACTGTTCCGCCAAATTCGCGCGCAAGAGCGCGTTGAACAAAATGTACGGCGCATATAAATACGCGAGCGCCGCAAGCAGCGCGCCCAAGAAAATAAATTTGTTATTTGACGAATCGCGCGTTTCCAAAATTGTTCCGCACAATGCGCGCGAAAAATAAAACATTCCCAACGCGCCCAAGAACAATGCCGCTGCGAGTGATAAATTTAACGCGAGGGGAAATGAAATTCCAATTGAATGTAACGGCGTCGTGAGGTAATAAACGAGCGGCGCGTAATAGTTGAACAGCGGCATTCCATAGCCGTACGCCAGGTCGGGCAGCCAGCGCGAAAAGAAAATCCCGTTGCGCCACAGCGTATCGAGTTGCACGAGACGATAGAGATGCAGCAACCCATCGGCGCTGCGGGTTGGAGTTGAAGAAAAGAGAGGCGAGAGCGCGGGGAGGGAAAAAAGTGCGAGTAAGAAAAAATCGGTCAAGCACGCGCGAATGGAAAGACGGTTCACGAAAAAAGTTTTACCACGTAAGGCGCGGGCGCACCACGCGATCCAAGCGGCGCAAAATCCAATAGACGAACGGCATGAGCGCGGTATTCAAGATGGCTGTGGGCAGCACAACATTGAATATATAGAATGCCCAGTTGATTGTATAACCGAGTAATTGAAGCACCGCCGCTTGTCCGATGTGATACAAAAGGGTGGCAATAAAAATGGTGGCGAGGGGAACGAGCAGATTGGAGCGGAAGAAATTTGTTTGCAATGTGTCCGCCACCCAACCGATTGCGCCCAAACTCAACGCGTGCAAACCAAACGGCGCGCCCGAAAACAAATCGAGCATCAAGCCTCCTGCCAGACCCCAGAGCGCCGCTTGTCCCTCCCCATGCACAACCCCCCAACCGACCACGACCATCAACATCAAATCAGGACGAACCGGTCCCGGCAAAAAAATTGGCAGGAGCGTCGTCTGAATCAGCGTGATGACAAAGAGAAGCGGAAGAACGAGATAGGGAGACATGATTCAATGAACAATGCAGAATGCACAATGCACAATGCGCAATACACAATGCGGAATGCACAATGCACAATGCACAATGCACAATGACATGCGTCAAGGCGCGATAGTCGCGGCAGGTGTGGGTGTTGGTGAAGGCGCAGCCGTTGGCGTTGGTTCGGTGGTGATGTCCGTCGGCGTAAATTTTTTCATGACGAGCACAAATTCGAGACGCGATAAATCAACACTGGGACGAATGATCGCTTCCGTGAACAAATCGGTGTCGCGCTGGCGCACCTGAATCACTTGCCCGATCACAAGACGTTTCGGAAACGCGCCGCCGATGCCAGAGGTCAAAATCAAATCATCTTCTTTGACCGAATCACCGAGCGGCAAATAGCGCATGATCAAAAGTTCGCTCCCCTGTCCCTGCCCCTGTACGACGCCGGTCGCGCGGGTGGATTGCACAACGGCGTTCACCGAAGAGGTGGTGTCATTCAGCAATAACACGCGCGCCCAATGCTCGCCGACTTCGGTCACGCGCCCGACGAGACCGGCGGGTGTGATGACGGGCATTCCCACCGCGACATTTTCGGCGCGTCCTTGATCAATGGTGATGTAGTTGACCAGCGCGGAAGGGTCTTGACTCAAGACGCGGGCGCGATTGTCATTTTCTTGCAGCACTGTCGCGCCGCTCAACAAATAGTCAGGGTTCTCTTGTTTGTATTCGAGCTGTGCGCGCAGTTCCGAATTTTCGATTTCGAGTTCGCGCACGCGCACACTGTCAATGACGGCGGTGTTCAGGCGCTCTTGCAATTGTTTCACCTGCGCGCGCAATTCATTCACCTCTTGAAATCCGCCAAACAAATTGGTGACGCCATTGCTCGCATCAATCAAAATGGTTTGGACCGGCGCAAAGACGCCAAAGGTCGCGTCTTGAACGAGACCCATGTTGCCGGTGGCGCGCAGCGCGATGCCGATGAAAACGAGTGCGAGAAGGATGAGGATGAAACCCGTACGCGAACGAAAGAGGTCGAGCATGAAGAGGAATTACGAATCGTAGGGGCGAAGCATTTTCAAAAACAGATGGCAAATTTGTTACGGCCAGGAACGAAAATGCTTCGCCCTTACCGCCGTCCGCGCCCATTCGTTCCTGCGAAACCGCGCGGCAGAATATCAAGCATCTCGAGAAATTGACCCGCGCCGCGCACAACGCACGTCAAGGGATCATCCGCGACATAGACGCGCATTTTTGTTTCGCGCGAAAGGCGTTCGGCAAGACCGCCGAGCATCGCGCCGCCGCCCGCGAGCACGATACCGCGCACCATCAGATCGGCGACGAGTTCGGGCGGCGTTTCATCAATCGTCGTCTTGAGCGCGTCGACAATTTGATTCACAGGATTTACGAGCGCCTCGCGGACTTCAACGGAAGAAATTTCGATAGACTCGGGCAGACCCGTAATGAGATTGCGTCCGCGAATGACCATCGTGCGCTCTTGATTCAACGGATACGCGGAACCGATTTCGATCTTTGCCTGTTCCGCCATGCGCTCGCCAATCAACAAATTATATTTTTCGCGCGCATAGCGAATAATTTCGTCGTCCATCTCATCGCCCGCGACGCGCACGGAGCGACTAACGACGATGCCGCCGAGCGACAACACCGCCATTTCGGTGGTGCCGCCGCCAATGTCCACAATCATCGAACCGACCGCTTCGGTCACCGGCAAGCCCGCGCCGATAGCAGCCGCCATCGGTTCTTCGATCAAATGCACTTCGCGCGCGCCCGCGCTGATGGCGGCATCTTTCACCGCGCGTTTTTCCACTTCGGTCACGCCCGATGGAATTCCGATCACGACGCGCGGACGATGGGGCACCGGCAAAATCGTTTCGTCGTGCACGCGGCGAATGAAATGCGTGAGCATCGCTTCGGTGACATCGAAATCGGAAATGACACCATCGCGCAGAGGACGAATTGCGATAATGTCGGCGGGTGTGCGTCCCACCATTTGCTTTGCTTCCGAGCCAATCGCGAGGACGCGTTTACTGCGGCGTTCGATGGCAACGACGGAGGGTTCGTTGATCGTGATGCCGCGTCCGCGCACGAGGACGAGAGTGTTGGCGGTGCCGAGATCAATCGAGACATCGCGCGAAAACGCGCCAAAGAGCGCGTTGAACGGACTGGTCAACGCGCTCATCGTTCGATCCTCCGGCAATCCATCGCAACAATCATTTTGAACGAGTACGATAATTCTGTTTGAGGATTACGATAATCCTCTTTGAAGATTTTGATAATCCTCTTGAGGATTATAACACAAGTGGTAATCCAATAAACAAAAACGCGCGTGCCGTTCCACCAAGTGGGATGACAGCACGCGTCGTTTTCAAAGCAAGCGTGATTAGCTCTTTGCTTCTTCCTCAGCAGCCGCTTCTTCCTCTTTCTTGCCCTTGCCGACCACTTCAACTTCGGCGGCGGCAACCGGCGCTTCGGTCTCGACGACTTCTTCCTTGACGGGAATAATCTTTGCCAGCATTTCTTCGCTGTTGGTGAGGATTTCGATTTTGTCGCTCAGTTTCAAATCCGAAACGTGAACGGCATCATTCAAATTGACCAGCCAGGAAACATCCACCACGATTTCGGGAATGAGGTCGGTGGGCAGCACACGGACGGTCACCGATTCAAGCCCGCGAATGAGCAGTCCTTCGCCGCTCTTGGTTGGAGGCGGAGTGCCTTGCAAAACGACGGGAATGTCAATGTCCATTTTTTCCGTCAGCGAAATCTCCATAAAGTCAATGTGCCAAAAATTGCCGCTGATCGGTTCGCGTTGAATCTCGCGGGTAATGACAACGTGCTGTCCACCATCGCCCGTGTCGAGACGAATCAGACGATTCTGTCCCGCTTTGGCAATGACTGCGCGCAGCGCGCGTTCTTCCGCCTGCATGTTGCGCGACTGGACATGTGCGCCGTAGACGACGAGCGGAATCCAGCCCTCTCGCCGCAGCGCGCGCACTTGCTTGCCAACGATTTCACGTGGTTTCACACTTAATTGAATTTCTTCAGCCATGACGAACTCTTTCCTTCCTGCCGCGTTCCGAGGAACGCAAATGATTGCGCCGTACACAAGAATGCGCCCGACAGACGCAAGTTGCTATTATAGCCGCGATAGGAGAATGGTCAAATTTTTGTGACTTGGTTGCAGTTTAAGAATTCAGTGTTAGAATTTGCGTATTCAACAAGGTCGGAGTTGACAATGCGTCTCGAAGACAATCTCGCCAAAATTCTGATTCCAAGTGATCGCCTGCAAGCGCGCATCTATGAACTCGGCGCGCAGATTTCGCACGATTATGGCGATTTGCGACCCTTGCTCGTGTGTGTGCTAAAGGGGGGGGTGATGGTTTTGAGTGATTTGTCGCGCGCGCTTTCCATTCCGCACGAATTAGATTTCATGGCGATTTCGTCGTATGGCGGCAAACGCGTTGAATCGTCGGGTGTCGTTCGCATTCTCATGGACTTGAATACGAATATCGAGCAGCGGCATGTGTTGATCGTCGAAGACATTATTGACACGGGACGCACGCTGCATTACATCCGCGAGACATTTCACGCGCGCAATCCCGCAAGTGTAAAAATCTGTACGCTGTTGAACAAGCCCGAACGCCGTGAGGTCGAAATCCCGTTGGACTATGTGGGCTTTGATATTCCGAACGAGTTTGTTGTGGGATACGGATTGGATTTTGACGAGCTGTATCGCAATCTGCCGTACATTGGTGTTCTGAAACCAGAAATGTATTCTTGATACAAAAAAAAAGCCAACGTTTGAACGTTGGCTTTTTTTATGATTAATCTTGTATTTTCTCCACCGCTTCGCGTATTCGCATCAACGCTTTGTTGATATTCTCCAGCGAATTCGCGTAACTAAAGCGCAAATAGCCCTCGCCGTACTCGCCAAACGCGGTGCCGCTCAAACAGGCGACGCCCGCTTCATTCAAAACATAATCCGCCAATTTGCGCGAATCCCAGCCGGTGCCGGTGATGTTGGGAAAGACATAGAACGCGCCTTTGGGCGTGAGACAGCGGAAACCGGGGACCTGGTTCATCCCCGCGACAATCGCGTTGCGGCGTTCCAAAAACGCGCGCCGCATGTTCTCCACCGATTCTTGTGGACCCAACAGAGCTTCCACGCCCGCCCACTGCGTTAACGCGGAGGTGCAAGAATTGGAATTGGTCATCAGCCGCGTAATGTGCGGCGCGAGTTGTTCATTCATCACGCCGAAACCTAGACGCCAACCCGTCATCGAGTACGATTTGCTGAAACCGTCGAGGATGATGGTGCGTTCCGCCATCCCGGGAAATTGCGTGATGCTGTGAAATTTTCCGTCGTAGATGATTTGCCAATAAATTTCATCGGCGAGGACGGGAATATCATATTTGGTTGCGAGTTCCGCGATCACCGCGAGATCGGATTCTTCCAATACGCCGCCGGTTGGATTTTGCGGCGAATTCAAAATGATCAATTTTGTTTTTGCGTTGACGAGCGACCGAAATTCGTCGGGATCGAACCGGAAATTATTTTCTTCGCGCAGGCGATAAAAACGCGGAATGCCGCCCGTGAATCGAATCATGCTCTCGTAAATCGGAAAGGCAGGATTCGGCGTCACTACTTCATCGCCCGCGTCCACGAGCGCGAGAATCACAAAAAACATGATCGGTTTCGCGCCGGGTGTCACGACCACCTGTTCCGGCTTTACGGTGATGCCGCGCGATTCACTCACGCGTTTTGCGATTGCGGCGCGCAGTTCGGGAATCCCCGCGCTGGGCGTGTACTTGGTCGCGCCCTTGTGCAAGGACTCGACGGCTGCGTCCACGATATTTTCGGGCGTCGCAAAATCAGGTTCGCCCACTTCCAGATGAATAATGTCGCGCCCTTGCGCTTCGAGGGCGCGCGCTTTGACCAACACCTCGAACGCGGTTTCCGTGCCGAGATTGTTCATGCGAGATGCCAACTTCATTGTTCATTCACTCCTGTGTTTGTTTTGGCGGTTCTGCCATTCAAAAAGATTCGTAACAACATTGTGCCATTGGCTGTCACGCGAGCCAAATTTGCAGTGAGACATGAAACGCCCAGCCGACAAAGATTTGAAAGCGATTACGCAAGTTTTCTTTTTGCGGCGGCGACGCGTTTCGTAATCGCCAAGCGGTGCGCCTGCCGCGCCGCGCCCTCTTCCCATCTTCGTTCTTCTTCCTCTGTTTCAACAATCAACGGCGGCACGGGCGTTGGTTGTCCGAATTGATCGAGCGCGACATAAACGAGATACGCAGAATTGGTATGCGTTATTTGTCCCGTCAAAACATTTTCCGCTTCGACGCGAATGCCCACTTCGATCGAAGTGCGTCCCACCCAATTCACAGAGGCGTTGAGCGAGACGAGCGCGCCGATTTTCACTGGCGAAAGAAACGTCATTGAATCCATCGCGACGGTGACGGTGACATTGCGCGCATGTTTCATCGCTGCAAAGCCGCCTGCTTCGTCCACCAATTTCATAATCATGCCGCCGTGAACGTTGCCCAACGCGTTCGCCATATCGGGATTCATCGGCAATGCCAAACGCACTTGCGAATCACTGATGCGTTTCGGCGCGAGCGAGGGGTCGCCGCCGCGCGCGTGGGAAATGTGAGATTGGCGATTGGAGGTTTTGGATTTTTGAATTTCGAGTTTCGAGTTTCGATTTGTCATTTGACGTTTCAATTTTCTATTCCGCACTCCTTTTCCGCTTTCCGCTTTCTGCCTTCCACTTTCCACTCTCCGCCTTCCGCTTTCCACCTTCCGCCTTCCGCTTTCCACTCTCCGCTTTCCGCCTTCCACCTTCCGCCTTCCGCTTTCCCCCTCCGCTTTCTATTTCCTCTCCCACCGATACCACGCGGATTTTCCGTCGTCAGCATAATTTCGCAAAACAAAATCAACGGCGAATAATTTTTCCATCTCGTCGCGCGTCACGCCGATGGAACGCCCGAAAAATTTGCGCGGAAAGAAAGCATAGAGCATGAGCAGCGAACCCGGATGCGTCCACTGGCGCGCATTGTCCGCATAGCGCACGCGTCCGGACGGATCAATCGAGTGGAAACATCCAATGTCCAAAATCAAATCAAAAGCTTTGCCAAACTCGCCCGGCGCCAGCACATCGGCAGCGCGAAACTCGACGCGTACGTTTTGGACTTGCGCTTTACGCCGCGCCATCTCGAGCGCGCGTCCAACAAAATCCACACCAATCACCTCAAAGCTGTGCTGCGCGAGATAAATTGAATTTGTGCCGGTGCCGCAGCCGAGATCGAGCGCACGCCCCGACGGAAATTTTTCGCGTTCGATCAATTCCACCACTTCGGGCGGCGTGATATTTGTATCCCATGGCGTCTTGCCGCGAAAATAGCGCCATTGATAAAACACCCGCATGACGAGGCGAGGTACGCCGTCCGAAAGATTTCGTTTGGCAGCAGCCATTAGAGTTTGAACGCCGCGTGCAGCTGCTGCGCGCTTTTTTGCCACGAAAATTTTTGCGCTTGCACCAAACCTCTTTGCTTTAACTGCGCGCGCAGCGACGAATCGTCCAGAATTTTTTGCATCGCAAAAGCGAGTGCGTCCACATCGCGCGCTTCAATCAACAATGCTGCGTCGCCCGCGACTTCGGGCAGTGAAGAATTATTCGACGTCACCACTGCCGCGCCGCACGCCATCGCTTCCAAGACAGGCAGACCGAATCCTTCATACAGCGACGGATACGCGACCAATTCTGCAAGCGAATACAACGCGGGCAAATCGGCGTCGGGCGTGAAACCGATGAAACGCACGGATGCGCTCACGCCGAATTTTTGCGGCGCCGCGTAGATTTCATCATACATCCACCCGCGTCCGCCTGCAATCACCAACTCTATTTCGCCGCGCTGCGGCAATCGCGCAAATGCTTGAATCAAGCGCGCGAGATTTTTGCGCGGCTCGATGGTGCCGACGTGCAGAACGAATGGCTTGGTTAATTGGTAGGTGGTGCGAACGCGCGCGAGTTCATGTTCAGTGGTGATGGGATGAAAGAATTCGTCATAGCCCGAGTACAACGTTTGGATGCGCGCGGCGGGCGCGTCAAATAGTTCAATCAAATCCGCGCGCGTCGCATCCGAATCTGCCAAAATTAAATCGGCGCGCTGTACGGCGCGCGGCACGGCGTCTTCGAGATACCATTTCAAATTCGGCACCGCCGTTTCGGGCACGCGTTTGAAAGAGAGGTCATGAACGGTGAGAATCTTTTTTTTCGCGCGCGTGGGCGGCAAAACAAAATCGGGCGAATAAAAAATATCCAGCGCGCCGGTGAACGTTTCGACGGGCAGTGGAATTCGCGCGCGTTGCCACATTGCGACCATGTAGCGTTCGGACAATGGCGCGCGGGTGATGCGAAAATTTTTTGGAAAGGCGCGCGTGTCGTCGAGATATTGTGCGTCGCGCGGCACATACAACGCGTATTGATTTGTCGTATCGTACTGCGCCAGCGCGCGAATCAAGGAACGCGTATATCTGCCAATCCCCGCGCGCTGCCGCGCCGCGGAGGTGTAATCAAGCGCGATCTTCATGCCAGCCCAAAGGGAATTTATTCGTCGGCGACATGCATCAAATGTCCGCCGTCGTGACGATAGCGGACGGCGATAATTTGAGCCATTATGGCGAGCGCCATTTCTTCGGGGGAACGTCCGCCGAGATCGAGCCCGACGGGACCATAGACGCTTTGCAAAAATTCATCGGACACGCCTTGCGCACGTAATTCTTGCATGTGCTGGCGGCGCGTTTCGCGCGAACCCATCGCGCCGATGTAACGCGGTTTGGTGGTTGACAGCGCCTTGAGCGCGGGAATATCGAATTTTGGATCGTGCGTGAGAATGACAACATAGGTGGACGCATCAATCGCCAAATGTGGAACCGCATCGTCGGGCCATTCGACGATCAATTCGTCCGCATGTGGAAATCGTTTCGGCGTAACAAAATGACTGCGTCCATCTACGATGGTGACGCGAAAGTCAAGAATTTTTGCATAGTGCGTCAAGGGAATTGCAGTGTGTACGCCGCCAAAGATAATGAGACGCGGCGGCGGAGCATAGGTCTCGATGAAAACTTGCGCGTCATCATAGGCGCGCGTCTCGGAACGTTCGTTGGCGAGCAGTTCGCGCGCATCCGCAATCACGCGCGCGTCCAGAGCCGCATCTCCGAGTGTATTTTCATTCGAACCATCGGGATAAATAAAAAGATGCGCCCCGACGTTTTCATTTCCACCGATGCATGTGGCAACGGCGAAAATTTTTTCGGCGCGCAAATTCTCGGTGAGACGATTTGCAAAGTCAGACATACAAGCTGCAGGTCATTGCGAACAAAGCGAAAATCTCATGTGCGCGTGGAGATTTCTCACTGCGTTCGGAATGACAATCACCGTTACAATTTTTCAATAAAAACTCGAATACTTCCACCGCACGCCAGCCCAACATCCCACGCCATGTCGTCGGAAATACCATAATTCACCAATTTCGGTTTTCCCGTTTTGATAACTTGGCGCGCTTCATCAATCACCGCGCCTTCGACGCAGCCGCCGCTGACCGAGCCGACAAATTCGCCGCGTGAATTGACCGCCATCTTGGCGCCGATGGCGCGCGGCGTCGAGCCGCTCGTCCACGTCACTGTTGCCAACGCAACCTGATCCCCGCGTTCGCGCCATTGTTCAACGTCAGAAATAATTTCTTGCATGAGTCCCGTCCTGTTTCAATTTCCTGCGCCCAGCAATTTGTTGATGCGCCCTTCGATAAACTCGATGCTCATGGGTCCGCCGATATGCACTTCGGAAATCTTGCCCTCCGCGTCGACAAAGATTGTGGTGGGCAGAGCTTGGACGCGATAGAGCCGCGAAGCGTCGTTCGTATTATCGCGCACGAGTCGAAAATTGAGTTTCCACAATTCTTTATAACCCTGCACTGTCTCTGCGCCTTCGCCTTGATTCACCGCGAGAATTACAAAATCGTCGTTCGTGTGTTTTTGATAGACGGCTTCAATGTTCTTCATTTCGGCAGTGCAAGGTCCACACCACGATGCCCAAAAATTGAGCATCACCGGCTTGCCGCGAAAATCAGAAAGTTTCGCGGTTGTCCCATCCATCAGCGTAACTGCAAAATCAGGCGCGGGCTCGCCCTTTTGCAGACCACTATTTTGAGCGACAGGGGTGAGCAGCGAGTTCGTAGAGTCAGGTGTGCCAAACGCTGCGGCGGTGAGGGAGCGTCCTTGCAGGAACAATACACCACCTACTACGCCTGCGCCGATGAAAAGCAAGGCGCAGCTCAGCACAATAATCAGAACGAGATAAACGCGATTGTTCATGGGGCGTTCACTTTTGTGAATGTAAAGCGGAGATAACGAATCATCGCGTCGCGTGATCCAACGCGCGTGCAGGATGATTTGTCAAGAGCGTCTGAATTATACAACAAATAATACGCGGCGATGTGTTTTACATTCTACACATCGCCGCGCGAAAAAAATGTGTTTGCGAAGGATCAAGGCGCCAAGTTGCGACGCAGTAAGGGCAGGAACAATTTGCTTTTGAGAACAAACGAAGTATCCGTCGCGGAATTATCGGCGGTCGAAGATTCGGGGAATGCGCCGCTGATGCTCGCATTCAACGTAATCTTTTGTCCTGCCGCGTTTGCCGGAACTTGGACACGAAAGATTGCGCTGCCCGTTTGATTGCTTGCCAGCGTGCCGAGATTCAGTGTGTAGAGTCCGCCGCCCTGATTTGTAAAAGCTGGGTTGGAATTCACGTAGGTGGTGTTGGAAGGAAGCGTAACGCTCAACAGCGTTGAACCCATGGCAGTTGAACCCGTGTTTGCGTACGACACGGTGTAAGCGAGGGTCTCATTCGGCTGCACAAAGTTTTGATTGTCAGTTACGCTCACATTCAAATTGAACAACGAAGTGAGCGTACGATACGCGTCCACGCGTCCATAACCCGTCTCGCTGTCTTTGCCCGCCGCGCCAATATCTTTTGCCCCGTTCTGCAGCGCTTGCTGAACTTTATCGGGTGTGAGATTCGGATTGAGTGAGTAAATCAGTCCTACGATACCGGACACAAATGGCGTCGCGAGCGATGTGCCGCTGGCGTACGTGTAGGAACCATTCGTGCATTGATTGCCGTTGCACGTGGTGTAAATGGCTTCGCCCGGCGCGACCACGTCGAGGGCGCTGCCATAGTTCGAGCCCCACGCGGCGTTGGTGTTATTGCACGCCGTGTTGCTGTTGCTCTTGCGCTGATCGCACCAATTCGATGCGCCCACCGCGATGACGTACGAATTGAGTGACGCGGGGAACGCAACACTGCTCGCGTTGTCGTTACCGGAGGCGAACAAAATCGTACTGCCTTTGCCGCCGCGTCCGGCAAAACGCGCGTTGAGGATCGCGGTTTGCACCGTGTCGCTGAAACTGGTCATCGTCCAACTATTGTTCAAAACGTCCGCGCCATTTTGCCACGCCCAATCAATCCCCGATGCAAGCTTGGAGACGTCAGTGATCCAGTTACCTTGTTTGTCGCGTTCTGCCACTTTGACCGGCAGAATCTGACAAAACCAACAGACTCCCGCCATCCCCGCGCTGTTGTTGGAATTCGCCGCCGCGACGCCTGCGACGCTTGTGCCGTGATGGTCATTCGGTTTCGGCGTCGTGTTGCTCGATCCGTCCATCGCGTTGTAACCGGTCAGCACTTTGCCTGCCAATTCGGGATGCGAGGCAGCCACGCCTTCGTCAATCACTGCAATTTTGATCGAACTTACACCTTGCGTCATATTCCACGCGTTTAGGGCTTTAATGTCCGCATTTTTAGTTGAACCCTGAAACTGCCGCGTGTTTTTCAAGCCCCATTGCAAGTTAAAGTTGCTGTCATTCGGCGTGACAGAGCCGAGTTCGCTCGTTTGCTGTGTCACCTGCGCGCGCAGCTGCGGAATGCGTAGGACAAAATTCGGTTCGGCAAATTCCACAACATTGGTTTCAACATACAAGTTTGCCATCTCGCGCGCCGTGCGCGAATTGTCCGCGTTCGGCGTCAAAATCCACACTCGATCCGAGTTTGGAAGTGGACCTACCACCGATACTTGGTTCGCTTGATTGATGCGCGCAATTTCGACATCGGAAGTGGTTTCCGGAAAACGCGCGAGAAACTGTGTTGTTTCTGCCAGCTGCGTCGTGCCGACGTCGTACACGGGTGACGCAAAGGCGACGCCCTCGCGCGCGTTAAAACGCGCGGTTGCGGCGAGCGGATCGCGCCCCGCGCGCAAATTCATAAAGACCATGCCGTCAACGGGAGATTCGACGCGCGCGTCAAAATTGTCAATGTCCGCGGTCGCGTTCGTGATCGCGCGCTGCGCGTCCACATTCGTCGTCGTGTCGAATTGAACGGCGATGAGCTGCGGATTTACCGTCAAGGGAATGCGCTCTTTTTGATAGTAATAAAAACGCGTGGTGTCAGATTGGGCGAGGAGCGATTCGTGCGTGAGAGTGATGGGAAGGAACACGGACAAAACGACGAGCCAACGCGCCGCGTGAAAAAATCGGTTCATTCTATTTTCCAAAAAAAAGACGGCTCGACTTGCAAGCCGCCGCGCTTTGAGTTTCTATGGGCGAATTATACGGGCAAGACGCGAGAGTACAAAATATGCGCGTACTGCGCGTGCGTGCCATTTGAACGGAATAAAGAAAAGGGAGAGGTGAAATTTCACCCCTCCCTTTTAATTGCGCACAGCGCAGCAACCCTTGGGTTGCAACTCGTAAGTGATCACGTGAGTGTCAAGTTTGCAAGTTAAGCCATCAAATTTTTCGTCGCAGAGGACGCACTCGACCTGCGAGTGCCTTGACGGGTCAGCGCTTGGCGACGCAGTTCGCAAATGTTAGTAAAACCAAATGCGACACTGGACTCGACACGAGCGTTACCACACGCACGGCACGCGAAGGACTTGACCGGCGTAGATATAGTTGCCGTTATGCAAGCCATTCGCTTGCGCGAGAACGGTCCACGGAATGTTGTATCGGAGTGCGATGCGGAATAGATGATCGCCCCAGCGAACTGTGTAAAAGCAGCCGAGTGGTTTCGGTCCCGGATGCGGTTTGTAATGCACGGGTTGTGGAACCGGCTTGTGCGCGGGTTGACATCCACCACCCCAGCCGCTCGGGATCAAGAGAACTTGACCGGCATATACATAGTTGGGATTGAACAGACCATTGGCACACGAGATTGCCCAGACAGATGTCCCGTACCATTGTGCAATGCTGTACAAGGTCTGTCCGGGTTGAACGGTGTGATAGACTGGTCCCGATGCTGATGCAGATGTGCTAATGCCAGCGATCAACAAAACGGCGATGATGAGCGCGAGACCGATTTGCGCATAGCGCGAAGTGAGAATCTTCATTGGCGCCTCCTCTGCAGTTGTTACAGTTTCACTTGATGTGGGATAAGTGGAACGGTCACAACTTGCTCTGGTGAAATTCTGCTTGAACTTGCAGTGAATTCGATTTTACCATCGCCGCGCGCAGAATTCAATAGAATTTGCGTACAAGATGACTATACGATGCCGCGCGCGCGGGCTGCGCGCGTGAAATTGGTTGGCGGATGCTTTCCAAGTGATGAAGGTGCGTATCGAACCGCGCGCGAAATTTCGCGCGATTCGCGTTAGATTTCCGCGAAAATCGCGCGAGCGCGAAAACGCGCGGGTCAATCTTTTTTGCGAAATATAGACTGCCGCGCGCAATAGACGCGTGACCGGGCGAGGAGGTATTGAAAAGGGCTGAAAGCGAATGTAATCTGTTAGAAATCGTTGCGCGCGCACAATGATTTTTTTTCGCTTCGCCGACTGCGCGGCTATTGACATCCCCCTCAAATCCTTCTATACTACTTTTGCCTTTGCGGTCAAACCGCTTTTGACGGCGGGGCATTTACAGAGATCAGCAAACGCGATGAGCAGTGTAAGCTTGCAGGTGACGACATTTTGATAATCCAGATGCAGTACGCGTCTGGATTTTTTGTTGCGCGCGTGTGGCGCGGCGTTCGTTCACCCATTCACCCGACGCTGGCTCATCACATCAATCAACTCATCGAGTTGAACTCAAGGAGGAGGTCTGATGGATTCGAGCATGATCGGCAAGATCGAAAAAGCGCGACGCTATGCGAGCGAGGCGCACGAGCGCATCGTCTTTGACCAATTCCACGCAACCATCAACGGAGACAATGATTCCCATACGGTGTTCTACGATGATGGCACTTGGACGTGTGGATGCAATTACTTTATGCACCACGGATGGTGCAGCCACACCAAAGCAATGGAATATTTTCTCGAGGGCATGATGCCCGAACCACAAGACGAACCGCTTCCCAGCGCCGCTTGATTTTCCGACGACGCGACGAACTCCAGAGGTTGAAACATATTTCCGTTTCAACCTCTTTTGTTTTTGCTTTTTTATATGTTACACTCGCGCCATGTTGAAAAATAGAACGCTTTGGCTCGGCATCATTATCAGTCTCGGCTTGCTCACGCTCGTTTTTTATGGCACCGATTTTCGGACCATTGGAGATGTGTTCCGGACTGCCAATTATTTTTTCCTCCTGCCCGCGCTCGGATTGTATTTTATCGGCGTCTTGATGCGCGCCATTCGTTGGCATTTTCTCTTGCGTCCCATCAAATCAATCGGCATCTATCGCTTGTTCCAAGTCACCGTTATCGGCTACATGGTCAATGATCTGCTCCCGCTGCGCATCGGCGAATTGGTGCGCGCTTATATTTTGGGCGAGACGGAACAAATCAGCAAAGCGTCGGTGCTTGTGACGATTGTGCTGGAGCGCGTCTTTGATGGTGTGACGATGCTGCTCTTTATTGGGATCGCATCGTTTTTTTTGCCGCTGCCCACTTCGCTGCGGACGCTGCTGCTGATCGGCTCACTCTTATTCGCGGCAGTTATTGTCGTTTTGGTTATGGCTGCCGGGATGCGGGAACGCTTCGATCATCTCATTCATCGCGTGATGGCGCGCTTGCCCGAACGCTGGGGTACGCTCGGATTGCGACTGATTGATTCGTTTTTTCACGGCTTGAGCGTGTTTCGTAATCCAGCCGATGCGGGACTGGCGCTGCTCTTTTCTATTTTTGCCTGGTTGTTCGAGGCAGCAATGTACAGCGTGCTTGCTTTGGGGTTTGGCATCGCGCTGCCATTTCCGGTCTTTGTTCTCGCTACTGCCGTTGCCAACCTCGTCACGATCATTCCTTCGACGCCCGGTTACGTTGGTGTTTTCGATGTGCCGGTCAAAGGAATTCTCACCTTGTTCGGCGTTGACCCCAACGTGGCAACAAGCTACACGTTGTTGTTGCACGCCGCGCTGATCCTTCCGGTTGTGTTACTTGGCTTGTACTATACATGGCGGCTCGGACTTTCGATAACGCAGCTGCAAAAGCGCAGTCAAAGTGAAGTGTCACTCGAAAACGCGTGATGAATGCTCAAGGCGGAATGCTCAATGGACAAAACGTTGTGGTCATTCCTTGCGCCTTTCGCATGATGCATTGTTAGCTCTTTGTCATTTTGCCATTTCCATTCTGTAATTTACCGCTATTGTCAGGCGCGCGCGCGTGTGTTAAAATTTCGCCGGTAACATCATGTCCAGTCCCACTGACCAACAACTCATCCAATATATCGGACAAGGTCGCCGCGACGCGTTAGCGCAGCTCTTTGATCGTTACAGCGCGGACTTGTACGATTATTTGTCGCGGCTTGTCGGCGATCGCGATCAAGCGGGACGCCTGCTCGAAAAAGTTTTTCTCAGTGTGCCGGGCGCCGCGCCCGGTTTTCAAGCGCGCGATTCAGTGCGCGGCTGGCTCTATAGTATCGCGCGCGAGACAGGTTTGGATTGGCTGCGTCAGCGCGGCTGGCTCGATGGACTGCCGCCGAGCGATGAAGCAATCCAACCGGGACTGCAAGGTGATGTGTGGAAAGCTGCGCGTGCCATGCCCGCTTTTTTCCGCGCGGTTCTGATCACCGAAGAATTACAGCCGCTATCTCCAACCGAAAAAGCCCGCGCCCTTGGCGTGAATCGCACCGATTTGGCACGCTTGATTGAAGAAGCGCGCCGTTCCTTTAATCGCATTTATGACGCGCAAGCGCGCGCCGAAGGACGTCCAACCTCTGACCGCATCAACACCGATACGGTGTGGAATGCGCGGCGACGCCTGCCTGTCGAGGGCGGCTCGCTCTTTGGCTTTTTACCCGCAGTCGAATTTCCCGAATCGCTCAAGCAAAACATCCGCAAGCACGTGGTTGAAGCAATGACTCCGCCCCCGGCGCGTCCCGATGCATCCACTGTCGCGGGCGCGGCGGTTGTCGGCGGCGCCGTTGCAGCTGCCGCATTGAACAATCCACCGCCACAGGCGCCTCCCCCGCAGCCGCCGGTCGTTGCAGAACCGCCGCCGCCGCCCAAAGAAAATCTGACAAGCCCTCCGCCTGAACGCGCAGAAAAAGGCGGTTTTGGAATACCGATAACCGCGCTCGCGGCGTTGATCGGCGTCGCACTCGCGTTGTTGATCTGCGGCGGCGTATTTCTCTTGACGCAAAACCGCGGCAAACCTACAATCACCGGTGTACAGCCAACGAATGGTTCGACGATTCAGCAAGCGCCCGCGATCAACGTCGCTGCCGTTTATCAATCGAACAATGAAATTGATCAGACCAAAAGCGGATTGCAGCTCGATGGCAACGCGGTCATCCCATTATTCATCAACAATTCTATCGCGTGGACGGGTCCGCTTTCGCTTGGTTCACATACGGCTTCTGCGACGGTGACAGACCGTTCCGGGAATTCTGCCTCTCAAAGTTGGACCTTTTTTATTGTCGGTGAAGGTACGCTGATTCCGCCGCCGAATGGTAGTGCGACAATTACGCCAATTGCGAGTGTGACGCCCATCGTGCCTGTCACTTCACAAATTGCGACAGTGACACCAATCGTTGTGCCGGGAACTCCGACCCAGCCATTCTTTACGCCAACTTTCCCGCTGCCTCCGCCGCCAACTTTTCCATTTCCCACACAGCCGCAGTGTACGACCGGCGGCGTCGCGGGCTTTGCGTTCAATGATTTGAATGGCAACGGCGTGCGCGAGTCGAATGAGCCGGGACTTGCAGGTGTCGTCGTCAATCTGTTGACCTCGACGAATTCCGTATTCTCGGTGAATGTGTCCGACACCTTTGGCAATTATCGTTTCAATAATGTACCGTTCGGCACATATCGCGTGCAGGTGACGACGCCAACGGGCTGGACTCTGACAACGGCAGGTTCGTTCCAAGTGAATTTGTTTGGCTGCGGTACGGTGAGCGGTTTCAATTTCGGTTTCTGGCAATCGGCTGTGGCGACACCGACATGGACGCCGATTACGCCGATTATCGTTACGCCGACCTTTACGCCAACGCCGCCATCGTCATTCGCGGTGATCAATGTGTCTGCGTTTGTCTCGCCCACGTCGAGTACGACGTGTCCGCAAACCTTTACCTTTAATGGCGCGATCACAACAAATGGCGCGGGCAACGTCACCTATCAGTGGGTTCGCAGTGATGGCTCGTTAGGACCGGTGCAATCGCTCACATTCTTTGGCGCGGGCACATTGAATGTGGCGCCCGATGCGTGGAATATTCCCGGCGCGCCCGGATTCAATTTCAATGGCTGGGGACGCATTCAAGTTCTTGCGCCGAACAGTTTCTCATCGGTTCAAGCCGCGTTCTCGTTAAACTGTGCGCCAGCGACAGTGCCGACAAATACGCCAACGCTGACAGTCCCGCCGCCCACGCTAACACCGACCGTCCCGCTCGTTACACCAACGCCGACACCGACCACGCCTCCGCCATTTTCTGTGATCGCCGCAACCGCCAGCGTTTCGCCTCCCAGCTGGAACGTTGCTTGTCCTGCAAACTTTTCGTTTGATGGTACGATCACCGTCACCGGCACGGGTACGGTGAATTATCAATGGCAGGGCAGTGACAGCTTTGGCAACATCATTAATGGTCCGGCAACGACGTTGACGTTTCTTGTGCCGGGCACACAGAATTTGACCGCGCCGTACGTGTATTCGATTCCCGGTCCGGGTCCGATTGTAGGAAACGGCGGCGCGCACATCCACATCACGTCGCCGAACATATTTGATTCGCCTGACGCAAACTTTACGCTGACCTGTCCGTAACAAATTTTTTCAGATGCAGTAAAAAAAACGCGCCGCTCAACGTTGAGCGGCGCGTGCGTATTTCAACACGGCTCGATTTTGATTAGTACCATTGCGTCGGAACCAAACGCGATTCTTGTGATAGAATTTTCGCGTCAGGCAAAATCTCAATGTCCTTCTTGTTCGCCGACGGGTTCGAGCTGTGACGTTCCGAGAAAACCAATCCCTGTAACGGTGTCCAAATAAATGTAGAGTGGTTTTTCAAAACGCAGCATCCCCATCACTGCTTCAAAACGGCTCAATGCATAATTGACCGCCGGCACTTTGATGCCGGTCGGTTGAATTTCACCGTTCGGTACGACAGGACCTGCATCGGGATAAAAACCGATGCGCCCATTGAAAACGCCAGCATTGTACACCTGGATCACCGCTTGAAATTGTGTCGGTCCGCTGTAATAGAATGCTTGATACGCATCAAAGCCGTTGGTATATGTCGCCATAATTTCTCCTTGATAAGAACCACTCTGTCGAATAGAATGGTTGAAAAATTGCTGCCGTTCGTATTATAACCGCCTCGCATTTTCTTTCAAGAGGGCATCGTGATTCTGATTTACCTTGTCGCGGGATGGGTGGTTGGTATTTTGACCGCCGCGGCTCTGCATCTGCCGACGCAAGTCTGGCTCCTGCTGCTCCTTTTGCCGCTCGGCTATCTTTTGCTCTTTTGGCGCAATCTCCCCCTGCGGAAATGGCACCTCGTTCTCATTTTTGGAATTCTCGGCGCGCTTCGTTTGCAACTCGCGCTCCCCGATGAAATTCAACTTGAACTGAAACAATTCAACGCGCAAGGACGCGCCTCGTTGATTGGCGTCGTCGTCGCCGAGCCGGACATTCGCCAAACGCAAACGTTAGTGCGCGTGGAGGTCAGCAAAATTCAAACGGAGGGCGAATGGCGCGAGGTGCATGGACGCGCGCTCGTCTCGGTGGCGCGCGATACGCCCGTGCAATATGGCGATGAGGTGCAAGTGGATGGCGCGCCGGATGATCCTCCCGACGGCGTGGATTTTTCGTATCGCGATTATTTGGCGCGCGAAAATGTTTTCACGCTGATTCGCAACGCGCGCCTGTACACCATCGCGTCGGGCAAAGGAGATGCGTTTTGGGCAAAGCTCTATGCGTTCAAGGCGAACGCGGAAGCGGCGATCAACCAACTGTTGCCCGAACCGAGCGCGGCGTTGTTGAATGGCATTTTGCTCGGCGATGATCGCGCCATTCCGCCCGAACTGCGCGAAGCGTTCAACAACACCAACACCGCGCACATCATTGCGATTTCGGGATTCAATATCGCGGTCTTGATTGGCGTCCTCGCGTTCGTCTTTCGTCGTCCCGCGATCTCCATGCAAGCGCGCGTAATGACGAATCCGACGAGCAGTCCATTGGCGCGCTTTTTTGCGCTGCTCACCCAGCATCTCGTCGCCATTCTCATCATTCTGTTTCTCGTTCTCTACACGCTGCTCGTCGGCGCGTCGCCTTCGGTGGTGCGCGCCTGCATCATGGGCGGACTCGTCGTCATTGCGCTCGAATTCGGACGAACGAGCTATGCGTTCAATGCGCTGGCGATTTCGGTGTTCATCATGACGCTGCTCAATCCCTACGTTTTGTGGGATGTGGGCTTTCAACTTTCCTTTCTCGCCACGCTCGGCTTGCTCATTTACGCGCCGCGCTTGCAAACATACATTGAGGGCTGGCTCAAAAAGCGCGTCAGCGACGAACGCGCGCGTCACATTGTTGAATTTTTCAAAGACGCTTTGATCGTCACCGCCGCCGCGTTCTTTGTAACCGCGCCGTTGATCATTGTCTATTTCCATCGCGTTTCAATCATCGGCTTTCTCACCAATTTTTTGATTCTCCCCGTACAGCCCGCGATCATGATTCTCGGCGGCGCGGCGACGCTGCTGCAAATGTTGGGGAACGCGTTGAGCGCCATTCCCTTTGTCGGGCTCGTCATCGGCGCGCTCGCGCAAATGATTGCATGGGCGACCTACATCTTTTTGCAATACACGATTCTTGTCGTGCAAGCGACGGCGGCGATTCCCTTTGGTTCGTTCGAGGTGACGAACGTCGGCGCGCCGCTCGTGATTTTATTTTACGCGGCGATTTTTGTTGCGACGCGGCTCGGCATCAAACGCGCGACGGGTTTGTTTGTGGCGCGCGTGTGGGTCTCGATTGCGCTGCTCGCGCTCGTCACAATGTTCGTGTGGACAACCGCGCTCGCTTCGCCCGACGCGCGCACGCGTATCACATTCATTGCCGCGTCGGAAGGGGATGCGACATTCATTCGCACGAATCGCGACGAGCGCATCTTGATCAACGGCACGGGCGACCCGAGCGCGGTGTTGAGTTTTTTGGGAACGCAGCTGCCGCCGTGGGACCGCCGCATTGATCTCGTGATTGCGACGCATCTCGACGACGACAATCTCTCGTCGCTGAACGCCGTGTTGGAACGATTCAATGTTGGACACATTCTCGAACCGAACGCGCCCGCGCGTTTCGGCGTGAGTTATCCGAAATGGCGCGGGTTGATCGAAAAGAATCAGATTCCGGCGACTGCTGCCGAACGCGGCACAACTGTGCGCGCGGGCGATGCACAATTCGAAGTGCTTTATCCCGATGTAGAGGCGGACGCGTCAATCGCCGCGCTGCGCTTGCTTGTGGATGGAAAAACATTTTTGTTTGCGCCCGCGCTGCGAAAAATGGACCGTGAAAAGATGTTGAGCGACGACGCGTTGAGCCCTGCGGATGTTTCCGTTCTCCCGAATGAATTTGAAAAAGAATGGCTGGAACGCATTACACCTTCCACGGTGATCTTGTTCGTTGGAAAAAATCCGCGCGACAAACCGAGCGAGGAGACGTTGAAACTGTTGGAGGGAGTGACGCTGCTGCGGACAGATGAGCGTGGGACGATCAGGTTCATTTTGGATGGAGAGAAGGTGCAAGTTCAGGCGGAGAAATGATTGCGGTTCGTTTTACGCAATGAAAAGCCCGTTGAACTGAAACCTGACTGCCTGATCGCACATGACGCGTAAAATGAAAAAGGTTGTTATCCCCGGCTGGATGTCCCTATCTCCTTTGGTAAAACCGCGAATTTCCATCCATCCATGGCATTTTCATCCTTCCGGAAGCAACAATTTTTCCGTAGAATTTGACGAGAATTTGCCTCTTAAAAAACCTGCATGGGGATGGTGCTCCTATTACGCGTTTGCAGAGGATGTGACCGACAAGAAAATTTGGTCAAACGTGGAGGTTGTTTCCAAGAATAGAAAACATTTACCTTTGGATTACTTTGTGATAGACGATGGCTGGTGTTTATGGGGCGATTGGGATCGCCCTGACAAGTCAAGATTTCCGGATGGGATCTCGGGCTTTGGGAAGAGACTTGCGAATGAGGGTTATAAAATTGCCCTTTGGATTTCGCCATATCAAGTTGACCCTGTCTCGCACATCGTTAAAGAGCATCCGGATTGGATTTTGCGGCAAGGAAATGAGCCGCTGGTTAGTTTTGCTTTCTGCAAATTATTTGATCGCCCTGTGGGCAAGCTTCGTTTTGCTCTGGACTATAAAAATCCTCAAGTCAAAAAACATATTCGACAAACGATTGATCTGTTTGTTGCAGAGTGGAAAATAGATATGCTAAAACTTGATTATTTATACGCGCCCTTTTTTGATCCGACCGCGACATTGGAAGAAGCATCCGCGGAGCTTGTTGAATTGCTAGAGCATATCAAAGCGAATTATCCTAAAGTATATACCGTTGCTTGTGGTCCATTCGATCTTTTAGCAGGCAGAGTTGACTCTGCATACGTGAGTGAAAATGTGATTCTTCCCGTTCTGCGCGGATGGTGGCCGCTAAATTCGGTGATGCATAGAATACGACTGGAAAGATTGCAACAGTGTCTCGTCGCAAGGAAAGAGTTAAAAGGAGCGTTTAATTTTGATCCGGACGTTTTCGCATGTTCCGAGGACTTGGGCTTGACCGATGCGCAAGTTGAAATGCTTCTTGCGGCAGTTAGGGAAACTAACGGCAATCGCTTTTTGGGAGATGATTTGTCGAAATTGCCTCAAGCTCGATTGGAAAAATATGTCTACAAATTATTTGCAGAATAAAAAACATGTAATCGCTTTGGCGTGGACTTGGATTGCGCTCCTTCTGATCGGATGCAGCGCTATCTCTCTGTCACGTACCGATTTCGCCGGGCTGGTGGACATTGGCGGTGATCGCAAAATATACTTGGAATGTCGTGGTATCGGCTCTCCAACCATTGTGTTGGTATCGGGAACCGGAGGGGCGAGTGATGAGTGGACGCATACGCTTAACCCTGCCAATCCTGACAGTGACCCCATACCCAGCGATTCTGCAATTTTTCCTCAGGTTAGTCGGTTTACCCGCGTCTGTGCCTATGATAGACCCGGAACCGCTCGATTTGACGGTGCGCTCAGCTCTTCCAGTTTTGTCTCTCAGCCAACGACAGCGCAAGACGGCGTCTCGGATTTGCATGCTCTGCTGAATGCTGCCAAAGAATCGGGTCCTTATATACTCGTTGGAGCTTCTTGGGGCGGGATGATCGTCAAACTCTATGCGAGTACGTACCCCGACGAGGTCTCCGGTCTCGTTTTCGTGGACAGCGCGTCAGAGTTCTTGGAGACAACATTCACACCGACACAGTGGGCGGACTGGATGAACAAAATTCAGGGGATGCTCTCTACCAAGAACGTGGAAGTTCCGGATTACGAGTCCAGCGTCCAACAGGTCCGCAACCGCCCCATCCTACAAAATATACCGACAGTCGTTTTAACCTCTGACAAACCTTGGGACCTTCAAGTCGGTGAAAGCGGTTCAACCTGGTCCGCGTGGTTGGAAGCGCAGGTTCGCCTCGCATCTCAACTTGGCGCCACGCACATCTCAAACACCAACAGTGGTCACGGCATTGCAATTGAGCAGCCGCAGCTTGTCGTAGACGCGATTCGCAGGGTCGTTGACGCAAGTCGCAGCCGGAAATCCACGTCGCCGAATTAAGGAGGTCATCATTTCTCTTCAGACCAGAGGTACCTACATCTCTCGTTGCTGTTGCCATAACACTGTCCTAACAATGAATCCTTGCATTCTCCGTCAGAATATGCTACATATATCTGGCGTTTCGATTTAGCAAAAAATGACGGGCATACCTCTGCCCGAACCCAAGACAACGGATGCAATGAACTTCGTCGGCTCTGTGAACTCGCAGTTGAAATAAAACTCACAGGAATGTGGACGCCTCCGACGGGGGGAGCAAATGGCGTAACCGACCGTGTGCGGCGCAGTTGTTCTGCGCAAGCATACGGTTTTTTGTTGAAACGCGGAAAGGACGCACCGGCAAATGCGTAGTTTCACTGCGACATATTCACACATTTGGGGGATGACGAAAGAAAAGCGGTTGATCAATTCCTTTGCGCTGGCGAATCTGTGCGACGCGATGGTTACCGGCGTTGCACTGATGCTGCCCGGTTTTGTGGAAAAAGGATTGATGGGCGCGCAGCTGCTGGCGGATGAAAAGGCGATTGAGCTGCTCATTGTCAAGACCGCCATCACCTTTGATAATGGAATGAGCATCACGAACGGCACAGCCGATGTGGTGAGCGCGAAATCGCCGATGGCGAAACGCGTCAAATGGAACGGCAAGCGAAATCCATCGGACGATTTGTCCAATGCGCCGCCCGCAACATTTGGCGCGATCACCAAGTACGCGTTTCAGCCATACACGATTACTTTGTTGCGAATGAACGTCACGCCATAAGGAGAACAGAACAAAAATCCGAACCGTTGTCGAGTTCGGATTTTTTCGATTTTCACCATGATGCATTTCACTTTGAGATTTCAAACGGTCGTAAAAAATCCGCGTCCCTTGTGCATCGCGCTGCTGCTGTTTCTCCTCTCCGCGTGCAGCGTCCTCGACCAAACGACACCGCTCGATCCGCCTACCGGCAAACCACCTCCCGCAAAAATTTCGTTCGACCACGCGATTTTAGCCGATGGCGCGTTCGTACCGGACGAGGCAACGATAGCCGCGCTCGAAATGCGCCTGCCCGATTTTCTCGTGCAGCATCAATCTCAGTTCAACGCCGCGCAAGCGCCTATCGTCGAGCGTCTGGAAAATTATCGTTTGCAGTATTGGGGTGAAATCGAAAATGGAAAACGCGTGATTGTGGTGAACGCGTTGTGCAGGGCATTCGAAAATTGGCAAACCCAACGCGTGCTGGTTCTCGACGGCGGAGATTGTTTCTTTAATTTGAAATATGATGTGGACGCGGGATCATTTTACGATTTGGCTGTGAACAGGGAAGCATAAACCAAATTCCGCTTGGGCTACTGACTACCACTCTTCCAATTTCCAAATTTCGGGCTGCCACGCGCCGACGGGTCCGCCGATCTCTGAATAAATTGCGACGGCGCGTTTCAATTGCTCCATCGAATCCGCCTCGCGTCCGAGCGCGTGATACAAATCGGCAAGGTGATTGTGCAGCGCGGCTTGACGATGCCGATCTCCCGCGTGCGTGACCAACTCTAACGCGCGCTGCGCAAACTCTAACGCGCGTTCCTCCGCGTTTGTCGCGTGATACACCAGCGCGAGATTGTTGAGCGCGGCGGCGTGCGCGCCGACGTCGTTCCGTTTTTCCGCGAGCGCGCGGCTCGCCTCCAAATGTTTGCGCGCGTCATCCCATTCTCCGCGCGTGCGCGCGAGGATGCCGAGAATGTTGTGCGCTTGCGCGAGCGCGCGCTCGGCTTGCGTTTTTTGCGCGAGTTTCAAAGCGCGCCGCGCCTGTTTCAACGCGTCGGCGTCGTGATGCAGTTGGTGCTGCGCCAGCGCGAGATCGGCGTAGAGCTCTGCTTGCGCGCCCGCGTCGTCCGTGACGCGCAACGCGTTTTGCAGATGCCGCGCCGCGCGTTCCCATTCGCCCCGCCGCAAGTACACCCGCGCCATTTTGGCATCCGCATCCTCTGCGCCGAACGCCGCGCTTGTCTCGTACGAAGCGAGCGCGGCATCGTATTCGCCCAAAAGCGTTTGCGCGTCACCGATGTTCGTATGTAACGCTGCGGCATCGGGAAAGCCGAGCGCGAGCGCGTCGGAATAATTTTCCACCGCATCGCGGTTCGCAAAAACGGAACGCGCGTAATCGCCCGCGCGTTTATAAAATTCCGCCGCGCGCGTTTCATCGCCGCCCGCGCGCAGGTGCTGCGCGATGGCGCCCGCCTCGACATCGAGATTCACGCGTGGGCGCTGCAATATCGCGTCTGCCGCGCGGCGATGCAAGAGCCGCCGACGCGCCAGCGACGTTTCCTCGTACACGAGCGCGCGCAATTTTTCGTGCGTAAAATCGTATTGCAAATTTCCGCCGCGCGCGGATTCGACAAGCAAGCCCTGCGCGGTCAATTCCTCCAATGCCGCAAGCGTTTCGTTTTCACTGCGGCCGCTCACCGCATCCACCAATTCAAATTCAAACGAACGCCCCAGCGCGGCTGCCGCGCTCAAGATTTGACGCGCGGTTTCGCCGATGCGCGCGAGCCGCGATTCCAAGAGTTCACGCACCGTCGCAGGCAAACCATCTTGTTCGGGCAACGTTCCATCGCGTTCGAGCAATTTCAAAAATTCAATCAAGAAAAAGGGCTGTCCTTCGCTTTCGCGTTCGAGCCGTTTGGCGAGCGCGGCGTCAATTGCTGCGCCTCGCGCGGCGGCGATTTGAATCAGCGCTTGCGCGTCGGCGGGCGCGAGGCGCGTGAGCGAAATGAGTTGCGCGCGTTCGTGGCGCAGTTCGTCGGCATACAATCGGCGCAGCGGGTGGTTGGGCGCGATTTCTTCGCCGCGCCATGTGAGCAAAATGCACAGCGGCGAATTTTTCAAACGGCGTATGAGGAACGCTAGCAATTCAAGCGACGCTTCATCGAGCCATTGCGCGTCATCGCACAAGAAAACGCCGGGCGCACCATTCTGCGTGAGCGTCAAAAAGAGTTGCGTCACCGCATCCAAAAAACGCGCCTGTGCGCCAACATCTTCCATCGCGGGCGCGAAATCATTCGCCGCGAGTTCGGGGACAAGCCGCGCGGCTTGGACGCGCAAGGGGGGGGGGATTTTTTCGAGGCGTTTGGCGCTGCGCGGTTCATTCAACGCGGCGCGCAATGCTTGGGCAAATGGCGCGTACGCGAGCGCGCGTTGTTCCGCATACGCGCGCGCGGTCAGAATCGTCGCGCCCTGTTCGGCAACGCGCTGTAATAATTCTTCTGCCAGACGCGTTTTGCCAATGCCCGCTTCGCCTTCGATGACAAGCAAACATCCTGCGGCGCGAATGTTTTGATAGGCAGATACAAGATTTTCAAGTTCGCGCGTTCGCCCAACGAGAGGAAATTCCGACGGCGGACGGCGGACGGCGGACGGCGAAACAATTTCTACTTGTGGTCTGCCGTCTGTGGTCTGTGGTCTGTCGTCCGTCGTCAATCTGTTTTCCTCAATCGCGCGATAGAGTTCGGTTGTTTCGGGCAAGGGCGCGACGCCGAGTTCGGTGTCGAGTTGGCGGACACATTCGTGATATTGACGGAGCGCGGCGGCGCGTTGTCCGTCGCGCGCATAGAGTTGCATGAGGGCGCGGTGCGCGGGTTCGTGCAGCGCGTCGAGCGCGAGCCAACGGCGCGCGGCTTCGATGGCGCGTTTGGTTTCGCCGCGTGCGGCGTGCTGCGCGGTCAAGTTTTCGAGAACGACGGCGAATTGTTTGCGGAGCGATTCGGTTTCAAAAAATTGCCATTCGTCGAACGCGGGGCTGTCGCGCAAGGTAAAGCCCGCGAGGAAATCACCTTGATAAAGTTGCGCGGCGCGCGTGAGGGCATCGAAATCGTTCTGCTGCGCGAGCGCGCGAAATTCCAAAACGTCCACGCGAATTTTTTCGAGGTCCAAGCCAATGGTCTCGCGCTCGATGTCGAGAATATTTTCGCCAAGCGCGCTTTTGAGCGTGGAGAGGGTGCGGCGCAATGCCGCGCGCGCGCGGGACGTGTCCGCGTCGGGATAGAAAAACGTGGCGAGTTCATCGCGTTCGTGCGCGGTTTCTGTGAGCGCGAGATACGCAGCGAGGGCGACAGCTTTGCGCGTATCGAGTTCGAGAGGACGGTTGTGATTATCGAGTCGCGGCGCGCCGAGAAAATGGAACGAGAGCATGAGATTGGAGTTAGAAGTTAGAAATTAGAAATTAGAAATTGGAGATTGGAAGTTGGGAATTGGATGTTGGGGGCATTATGAAATGACAAGCGTGAAACGTCAAACGGCGATAACAGGTGGCGGATGGCGGATAGCCGATGGCAGATGGCAGAGGACAGAAAGCACAATGCTCAGTGCACAATGCACAATGCACAACTGATTACTGATTACTATCGCACTATCGCACTATCACACTACCGCACTACCGCACTCTTCGTAACGCTTTTCGTAACGTTGTCGAAACGGCGATGCGGTAAAGTGAGAATGACAAAAAAGATTACATTCCGGAGGGCGAAAATGGAAAATTCAAAACGAATTCCGAAAACGATGAGTGTGGGCGACGCGGCGGTGGAAGGATTGATGTACGGCATCGCCGCCGGCATTGCGATGGCGCTGTTTGTGCTGTTGGTCGAATGGCTGTCGGGCGTCGCGCTGCTCACGGCGTTGGGTTATTTTGATGGCGGCGGGAATGATTCGCCGTTCATGGGCGCGTTCACACACATCGCGGTTGCGGGGATTTATGGCGCGGTGTTTGGAATGATTGCGATGGTGGTGGCGCGGATGTTTGGCGCGCGGATGACGCTCGGCATGTGGCTGGCGCTGGGCATTTTGTACGGCGCGCTGATTTTTGTGGTGGCAGAATGGATTGTGCTGCCGCGCACGAGTTCACCGCTGCTTGAGATGCCGATGTGGGCGCTCGCAATCGCGCATTTTATTTATGGCGCGGTGTTGGCGGCGTTGTTTGGGCGCAACAAATGAAAGGAGGGAGGGGATGAGGGATGAGGGATGAAGGATGAAGGATGAAATCAGAAATCACAAATCAGAAATCAGAAATCATAAATCATAAATCAGAAATCAGAAATCAGAAATCCAAAGAGGAGGAAACATGATAGACTTTATCGGTCTCGCAATTGTTCTGCTGCTCGCAGTCGCGTTCGGATATTTGGTCAAACGCGCGTGGGGGTCAAAGAATAAAATTTTGAAATGGGTGGGCGTGATTGGCGCGGGTTTGCTCACGCTCGTTTTCGCGGCGGCGTTCATTGGCGCGCTGGTGGGAACGATGCGTTTGAATCAAAATTTTAACGCGAGCAATCCCGTCTCGAATGTGACAATTCAGGCGACGCCCGAACAACTCGCGTTTGGAGCAAAGTACGCAAAGTTCTGCGCGGGCTGTCATTCGGGCAATCAGCAGTTGCCGTTGAGTGGAAATAATTTTGGCGCGGAAATTCCCATTCCGTTTGGAACGTTGTACGCGCCGAACTTGACTCCGGCGGGGAATATCAAAGATTGGACGGACGGCGAAGTGATTCGCGCGATTCGCGAAGGCGTACACAAGAGCGGGCGCGCGTTGATTATTATGCCGTCAAACGAATTCCATGCGTTGAGTGATGAGGACGTGCAAGGGCTTGTGGCGTACCTGCGTTCGCAGCCCGCCGTCGAGCCGAATACGCCGCCGACGAGCATGAACGTGATTGGCGCGCTGTTGTTGGGAGCGACGGGCGGACTAACGCGGCAGCCCGCCATTACGCAGCCGGCGCCGAAACCGGCGGTGGCGGTGAACGCGGAATATGGGAAATATGTTTCTGAAATTCTTGTATGCCGCGCGTGTCACGGCGAAAAGTTGACGGGCGGCGCGGGGTTCGACGGCTCGCCCGCGCCGAATTTGACAGAGGTGATTCCGCAGTGGACGGAGGAACAATTCCTCACGGCGTTTCGCACTGGCGCATTACCGGGTGGCGCCATGTTGGACAACGCCAAGATGCCGTACAAGGAATTTTCCGAGTTTGCGACGGATACGGATTTGAAGGCGTTGTATTTGTATTTGCATGGTTTGACGCCGAGCAAGTAAAACAGGGAAACAGGGAGGCAGGGAGACAGGGAGGTGTGAACCGTCTTACCTGTTTCCGTGTTTCCTTGTTGACTAAAAAAATGAACAACTCCAACACAACTTTACATCCACCCTTGTTGCACATTGCGCGCGCGGCGTGGCTCGTCATTGCGGGCTTGAGTGTGCTGCTGGGAATTATCGGGATGATTCAATATGCGAGTGCGCCACTGCCGGACTGTACTGACCCGGGACAGGTGGCAACTACTTGTGGACCGTGGGCGTTGACGCGGCAAGATTTGGGCATCTTGAACGCGCTGGGCTTTTCTTCCGAGTTGGTCATTGCGCTGATCGCGTTTCAGTCCATTTTTCCAAAAGTGTGTTTTGCGTTGGTGGGGTTGATTATTTTTTGGAAAAAATCGGACGATTGGATGGCGCTGCTGCTCTCCTTGATGTTAGTTGGTTTTGTGCTGGAAGGCGCCACCGAAGTGGGGGCTTTGACGCCGCTCGCGTTCTTTTTGTATCAAATCATCACGGTTATTTTTTTGCTGCTCCCGTTCATTTTTCCCAACGGACAGTTTGTGCCGCGCTGGGTCAAATGGCTTGCCCTGCCCGCGATTGCCCTCTCGGTGGTTGCGTTCAGTCTGCCCAATGTAGGAATCGTGACCTCTGACCAAGTGTATATCCTCATCTTGATGGGTTCGTTCGGGCTTTGGTTCCTCGTTGCCGGCTACTCGGCAGTGTATCGGTATCGGCGCGTCTCGAACGCGGTGGAACGTCAACAGACGAAATGGGTGGTGGCGGGAATTTTGGGAACGTTTCTGCTTTTTATTCCGTACACGATTATCGGGATTTGGTTTCCGCCCTCGCAGCCGTCGCGCGAACGGCTCGCGGTTTATTTTTTCTTTTTTGTGCCGGTGTATTACGTCTCGTACTTGTTCATGCCCGTCGCCGTGATGATTTCGATTTTGCGCTATCGCTTGTGGGACATTGATTTGTTGATTCGGCGCACAGTGTCGTATGCGCTCATCGTCGCGCTGCTGTTGGTGGTGTATTTCGGCAGTGTGATTCTGCTGCAGCGCGTTTTCGCGGGCATCATTGGCGAGAGTACGGAAATTATTACGGTGCTTTCGACGCTCGCCATCGCCGCGCTGTTCGTGCCGCTGCGAAACAAAATTCAGGATGCGATTGATAAACGTTTCAATCGCAAAAAATATAACGCGCAGCAAGTGATGGAAAAGTTTGCCAACACCGTGCGCGATGAAACGGACATTGACAAATTGACGGCAGAGTTGGTGAACGTGGTGAATGAGACGATGCAGCCCAAGAGCGTGACGTTGTGGCTGAAAAAAGAGGAACGAGGCAACAAGAAATGAGATTGAATAAAGCGGCGATATTGGCGTGGTTGTTTTGCGGCGTGATTGTGGTGGCTTCGCTAGTGAGAATATGGGGGCAATGGAGCAGCGGCAATGGCAGCGATAATCTGGTTCAAGTTATAGCGTATCTAGTGGGTGGGTTGGGACCGATTGTGTTTGCCGTCGTGGGCGCGTTGATTCTTTCGTATCAGCCGCGCAATGCGATTGGTTGGCTCCTCATGCTGCCGTCCCTCGCGTTGGCGATAGATACCGTGACGTCGGGCATGATACGCGCGGCGGGCGCCGCGCCGGTCAATGTAACCAGCGCGCTGGTGGCGGCAACGTGGCTTAGTAATGCGATTTGGCTGTTGTTGATTTTTCCGCTCTTTTTCATCGCGCTCCTTTTCCCCAACGGCAGTCCGCCATCGCCGCGTTGGCGCTGGGTGGTTGGATTCGGCATTGGCTTGATTCTTTTCTTTGTCATCGTGGGGGCATTTGTCCGCGAGGTTAGCCCCGAGCCGTCAACCTACGGCGTAACTTGGACGATTCCCAATCCAATTGGTTTCATCCCTGCAGATACGTTGAGCGCGATAATTTTTCCATGGTGGGTTGGCGGTCTCGCCATTTTTACAATTTTGTCGGTTGTGTCGCTGTTTGTACGCTATCGGCGCGCGGGCAGTGTGGAACGCAAACAAATCAAGTGGCTGCTCTATGCGTGCGGTTTGTTTGCGCTATTTTATTTGCCGGGACTGCTGATGCAAGGCATGTCGGACCTTGCAAATTTGGCGTTCAGTGTGATCCTGCTTGGCTTTCCGCTGGCGATTGGCATTGCGATTTTGCGTTATCGCTTGTGGGACATTGATATCATCATCCGCCGCACGGTGACGTATTCCATCGTCGTCACGCTGCTCGGCATCGTCTTTTTCGGCAGTGTCATTTTGTTGCAGCAAATTTTCGCGCAGTTCACCAACACGGGCGGGAACGAAATCATCACCGTCGTTTCCACGCTCGTCATCGCCGCGCTCTTTGTGCCATTGCGGAATCGGATTCAAGATGTGATTGACAAGCGTTTCAATCGGAAAAAGTATGACGCGCAAAAAGTGTTGGAAAAGTTTGCTATCACTGTGCGCGATGAAACGGACATTGACAAATTGACGGCAGAGTTGGTGAACGTGGTGAACGAGACGATGCAACCGCGGAGTGTGAGTTTGTGGTTGAAAGCAGACGACAGGCGACGGACAACGGACAGCGGGGGCGGGAAAATGAATGGGGAGAAAATTACCAGATGACGGGGACGAGATTCGATTGCGTGATGGCAAGGTCGTTGGCGTTTAGAGACCTTCGGGAAGTTTCAAGCGTGACGCTTCAAAATCTTGTTCGTCAAAGACAACGTCTGCCCAAACGCCGCGTAGTTGGCTGAACGTGCGCGGTGGATTCGCAGTAGGCGCACTGCGCGCAATTTCTTGGCGGAGCAATGCCACTTGACGCTCGAGTCGCTTTAACTGCATCTCAATCATGTTGAGTTGAAATTGGAGAGTATCGGTACTCATGCAATCTTTCCTTTCGCATTTCGATTTCGATTATAACATGATTCGAAAAGCGTTTTGCGATAACTTTTTTAACTCTTCAAAACAAATGATTTCACAAGGCAATACCTTCGCCAAAATGGCGCAAATTTCAAATTTGCGCTACGAAACCCGCCTATTTTTTTCGATTGGCAAAGGTATTGACAACGGGGATGTCACAATGATAAACGAAACCGCGAGCATCATCATCCATCGTCCCGTCGCGCAAGTGTATGCCTTTATGAGCGTGCCGAAAAATCGTTTGCGCTATGACCCGAAACTGATTGACGTGCGTCAAACACCGGAAGGCGCGCTTCGGCTTGGGACACGGATTGTCGAGGTGCGGAGCATGCTCGGCAAGCGGGGGGAGATGGTGACGGAGGTTGCGGAATTGGAACCGCAGAAGCGCATTGGCTATCGCACGCTGCAAGCTGACCCGATGAACGCGGTTGGCGCGTATCAGTTTGAATCCGTTCCCGAAGGGACGCGGCTGACGTTGAATTTTGCAGTGAATCCAAAGGGATTGATGAAATTGGTGATGCCGTTTGTCGCGCGCGGACTGAAACGCGATATTGCGGCGGGGCTTGCGAAGATCAAGGCGGTGTTGGAGAGTGAAGCGGCAAGCGGTGGAGAGTAGTCGGTAAGGAGCAAGCAATGACTCGACATGCAAATTCATGGCAGAAATTTTTCGCGTGGACGACGTTGGTCATCAGCGGCGCGTCGTTTCTCTTGGTCTTGTACATTTCGCTGGTGTTGTGTCCGCCTACAATCGCAAGTACTTTGGGGGAGGAGTTGGGAAGTCTGCCTGCGGCGCTCGCGTTTGTCGAGTTCGCGCTGCTGTGCATTTTGATCGTGACGTTTCGCCCCGAGAACCGCATCGGCTGGTTGTGCGGTGTGATTAGCATTGGCGGTGCAATCGTCATTCCGGTTGGGAATTACCAATACTCCTGTTACTCTGATTCAGGACCCGTGCCGCCGGAATTGGCAATTGGAATTTTCGTTTCGACTATTCTATTCTTTCTGGTCATTATTCCGTTGATGTTCACGCTTTTACCGCTGTGGTTTCCGAATGGACAGTTTCTTTCCCCGCGCTGGCGCGCGTTTTGGTACGTTGCGTTGGGGCTGGCGGTTGGCTCAGCCCTCATGTTTGCGTTCTCGCCCGGCGCGCTGGCGCAGATGGCAGGCAGACCCATCGCAAGTCCGTTCGAGTTGGATATTCCATTGCCCGCGTGGGTTGCTCCCTTGCAGCGATTTTTCTTTTTCCCGGCTCTCGTTTTGCCTTTGATAGCGAACGCGTCGCTGGTCGTGCGCTATCGCCGCGCGGATGCGGTGACGCGCCAGCAGCTCAAGGTGTTTGGAATTTTGGCGGTAGGCGGAGTCATGCTGCTGCTCTTGGTCGAGTTGGCTGGCTTTGCAGGATTGCTCGATAAAAGTTTTGGGGAAAGTTGGTTTTATCTCTTTGCGCTGATTGTGGGTTGGCTCGGTTATCCGACGGCGATTGGCGTGGCGGTGCTGCGCTATCGTTTGTACGACATCGAAGTCATCATTCGCCGCACGTTGATTTATGGCGTCGTGACGGGAATGTTGGTGGCGTTGTATTTCGGCTTGGTGATTTTGTTCCAGCGGATTTTTGCGGGCATCGTCGGCGAAAGCACAGAAATTGTGACGGTGGTTTCGACGCTCATTATCGCGGCATTGTTCACGCCGTTACGCAATCGCGTGCAAGCGGCGATTGACCGCCGTTTCTATCGCAAAAAATATGACGCACAAAAAGTTTTACAAAAATTTTCGGAAACGGTGCGCGATGAAACGGACATTGATAAATTGACGGCGGAATTGGTGAACGTGGTGAACGAGACGATGCAGCCGCGGAGCGTGAGTTTGTGGTTGAAACGGGGAGACGGGGAAACAGGGAGACAGGGATACAACAAGTGACGACGGACGATGGACAGCAAGGGAATTAGAAAGTAGTTGGTGTTACGGGAGGATTTCAAAATAGGCGCAGTGCTTGGGGCGAACGATAGCGAAATGACGGCGGTCAACAGTCAGGATACGCGTGATGTTGAGGCGTTCCGCCATTGCAACGATGACACAATCTACAAAATCAATGCGTGTGTCTTGGTAGGTCTTGAGCAACTCGCTGGCGCGCGCCAAATCTGCAGGCAAGGTATCTAACAGTTTCAGTTCACCTGCCACAATCGCATCAAGCAAGTCCGTGAGGATTTCATAATCGCCGTCACGGAGAATGAGATACGCCAATTCGGGCAGAACTAAATCGGGCAGTAACGGCGCAGTTTCTTCTTCGAGCGTTTCTGCACAAATTTCGTGCAGGTCGTCATTCTCAATGATTGCTGCGAGCAGAAAACCCGTATCAAGGAGTGCGCTCATCGGTCAACAGTCCAACCGCGCACGCGATCCACTTCGCGTTCTAGAATTTCTTCCGCCTCGACGGAAGCATTCGGGTTGCGCGAATGTCCAATGCCAATAAAGGAATAGCGCGAACTCTTTTTGCGGCGTTTTTTTGGTTTGGACTTGGCATTGCTTTTGGGCTTGAGCAAAACATAATCATCACGCATTACGACTTCGAGCTGACTCGCAGCAGGGAAATAGGTGCGTGGAATCAACACACCTTCTTCGGTGATTTGGATGGGAATGATTGCCATGATCGTTTTTCCTTTCGCGCAAGATTATAGCACGAGTGAAACGGACTTGGATAAATTGACGGCGGAAGTGGTGAACGTGGTGAATGAAACGATGCAGCCGAGGAGTGTGAGTTTGTGGTTGAAAAAGGAGACAGGGAAACAGGGAGACAGGTAGATAGGTAGACAAGCAGCGTGGTTACCTGTTTCCGTGTATCCTTGTTTTCTTGATACCAAATTCATGTTTGACCTCATCATCCTCGGCGGAGGCCCCGCGGGCGTGACGGCGGCGTTGCGCGCGCGTGAACTTGGCGCAAAGGTCGCGTTGGTGGAACGCGGGCAGTTGGGCGGCACATGCACGAACGACGGCTGCGCGCCGACGCGCGTTCTTGCCAAAACCGCGCGTCTGTTGCGCGACGCGAAGAAATTCGACGAGTACGGGTTGGAGGGCGAACGTCCGCGCTTGAATTGGGAACGTTTGCTCGCGCGCACGCACTATGTTGTGAACGCGCTGCATGAAAAGAAACAACTCATCGGACATTTGCAAGCGTCGGGGGTGGAGACGTTTGTGAATGTTGGCGACGCGCGGTTTGTGGACGCGCATACGCTCGCCATTCGCCCCTCACCCCTAACCCCTCTCCCAACGGGAGAGGGGAACTTGCGCGCGGAAAAATTTATTTTGTGCGCGGGCGGACACGCGCGGCGCTTGGATTTTCCCGGCGCGGAATTGGCGCTGACGCACAGCGACGTGTGGACGTTGAAAGCATTGCCGCAGCGCGTTGCCATCGTCGGCGGCGCGGCGACGGGGTGCCAGCTCGCGTCGGTGTTGAATGAGTTTGGCGCAGAGGTGACGCTGCTCGATGTTGCGCCGCGCATTTTGCCGACAGAGGATATTGAAACGTCAAGCGTGATGCGGCAGGCGTTTGAGGCGCGCGGGATTCGCATTGAGACGGGAATTGGGGGGATCAAAGAGATACGAGAGGCGAGAGACGAGAAACGCGAAACGAGAAGCGAGGGGCGAGAAGCGAGGGGCGAGAAAGAATTAATTTACACGCGTGACGCGCGCGAAATTTCGCTCGACGTTGACGCGGTGATTGTGGCGGTGGGATGGATTGGAAATATCGAGACGTTGAATCTGGACGCGGCGGGAGTGAAGACGGAGCGCGGTTATGTTGTGGTGAATGATGCGCTGCAAACGACGGCGCCCAACATTTTCGCGGCGGGCGATATTACGGGACGCATGATGCTGGTGCAGGGCGCGATGACGGAAGCGCTGATTGCGGCAGAAAACGCGGTCCGCAACACCAGCAATGAATCTCATCACGTTATCGTCCCGCACGGCGGATTCACTGACCCCGAGTACGGGAGCGTCGGTTTGACGGAACAGCAGGCGCGCGAAAAATTGGATTGCGTTGTTGCAACGGTGCTGTATTCCGAAATTGACCGCGCGGTGATTGACGATGAGCCGGAGGGTTTTTGCAAACTCATCGTTGCGCGCGCGACGCAGGAAATTCTCGGCGCGCACGTCGTCGGCGAACAGGCGTTAGAGGTGATTCAAGTCGTCGCGGCGGCAATGCAGGCAAACGCGCGCGTGAACGACTTGGCGCGTTTGGAAATCGCGTATCCGACGTATTGCGCGGTGGTGGGCTTGGTAGCGCGGCGGATTGTGCGCGAGATGGGAATGATGAGGACAGGCGCCGAGTGGAAAGAGTTGGGGCAAATGCGTGGCGCGGAGTGGGAGAGCAAAGAGGAATAAAGAGTTACGAGTCCTGTACGAGCAAGTCTTGCGGAGTGATGACGCGTAACGCGGGCACGCGCATAAAATGATTCATGTTGGTTGTGACAAGGGGAAGATTGTGTTCAAGACAAATCGCTGCGATGAGAACGTCTTTGATGCCGATTTCTTGATTGTTACGAATTAACTCGTCATGCAATATCGCCGCGCGTCGGGCGGCAGCATCGTCAAAGGGCAAAATTTGCATGACACCAAGCAGTGCTGTCTCGCCAATCTGTTTTTGCGCGCGTGCCATGCCAAACAAGAGCTCATAAACTGTGATCGAAGTGACCGCACAAGGATAGTCGGATACAGCACGCGTGACCGCGCTGGCGCTCGGTTCGCGGCCCTTGAGAAAATTGATAAGAATGCTTGTGTCTAAACAGAGTTCGGTGATGTCCATTGTTGCCACGCTTGCTCCAGTGTATTCATCGCATCGTCGAACTCTTTATCATCGGCAAATACGCCGCGCAATGCAAGGAATTGGTCAAGACGCGCCAAGCGCAGCGATTGCCCCTCGACAATCGCTTTTACAGCGCTGCCATCGCTCAAATTCAAAATTGCCATCAGCCAGGCAGGTAAAAAAATTGTGTCTTCCTGCGAACGTTTTACTGTAAGCGCCATTTGCAAACTCCTTTGGGAACGTCAGGTGATTATAGCATGAATCAATTTGCAGATTTTGGATTTGCCGCGCGGCGGATTGTGCGAGAGATAGGAATGGGCGCAACGGTTGCCGAATGGAAAGAGTTGGGAAAGTTGCAGGGCGCAGAATGGGAGAGCAAAGAGGAATGAAAATTTTTCGCGCGTTGTGGTGGTTCGCATTTCTTTTCTCACTCGCCGTCCTCGTCGGTTCGCTGCCGGGCTATTGGGCGCAGGTGAATCGCGGCGACCTTGCCGCCGATTTTTCAGAGGTGCAGCGAGCGGCGTTGTGGCTCGGCGCATTTTTGTCCATCGCCAGCGCGGCGCTGTGTCTTGCATTGGCGCTGCTGCTCATTGCGAAAAAACAAAATGACGGCATGGCGTTGTATCTTGCATTTTATCTGTTGATGTACGGGATTTTTCTGGTGGGACCATTGGAACATTTTTTGCCGTACTGGTTTCCGTCAAGCGGTGATTTGGCTTTGCAGTTGCAAGGCGTTGTGTTTGGATTGCCGACACTCGTATTAATTCTCATTTTTCCAAACGGACGCTTTGAGCCGCGCTGGACGCGCTGGCTGGTCGTAGCAGGCGTTGTCATCATGCTTGGGACGGCGTTCAGCGTGCGCGATTTGAACGAAGTGCTGCGGATTAACACCCCCGCCGCGCAAACTGGCTATGCGCTGCTTGGCGTGTGGTTCGTTATCGCGTCGGTGATTCAAGTTTTTCGCTATCGGCATATTTACACGTCAGCGGAGCGACAGCAAACGAAATGGATCCTCTATGGCTTTCTTGCCTCGTTCGGGTTATTGCTGCTCGTCTCTATTCCCTACACCTATTTACAAAACCTGCCGCCCGGAACGCCGCAGCCCTGGTGGTTCCCGCTGAATGGGGTTGGCTGGTGGTTTGGTTTGATGATTCAACCGCTCGCGCTCACGATTGCGATTTTGCGCGCGCGTTTGTGGGACATTGACGTTATCGTGCGGCGGACGCTCACGTATGCGCTCGTGACGGGTCTGCTGGTGGCGATTTATTTTGGCAGTGTCATCGTGTTGCAGCGAATTTTCGCGGGCATCGCAGGCGAACAGCCCGAATTCGTCACCGTACTTTCGACGCTCGCCATCGCCGCGTTGTTCGTGCCGCTGCGAAATAAAATTCAAGACGCGATTGACAAACGGTTCAATCGGAAAAAATACGACGCACAAAAAGTTTTGCAAAAATTCGCGGAAACGGTGCGCGATGAAACGGACATTGACAAGTTGACGGCAGAGTTGGTGAACGTGGTGAACGAGACGATGCAGCCGAGGAGTGTGAGCTTGTGGCTCAAGCGGACGGACGATGGACGACGGACGGGGAAATGACGGCGGATGACGGGGAACGACGACAGACGACGGACGGCGGACGACTTTCGCTGTCAGCGATCTGCGGTCTGTCGTCAGTCTTTTGTCGGCTTTCAAAAGGTGGAATCACATGGCATACAAGTTTGAAAAATTAGAGGTATGGCAAATGGCGCTGGACTATTCGGATATGATGTATGCGTTGATAAACAAATTGCCGTACACGGAAAATGACAATCTCAAAGACCAAATCCGCCGCGCAACGACGAGCATTGGCTTGAACATTGCCGAAGGTTCGACGAGTACGAGTGATGCTGAACAAGCACGCTACGTGGGCCACGCGATTCGTTCACTCATCGAAACGGTGGCATGTCAACATTACATCAAGCGCCGCAAATATCTTGCAGACGTGGCGCCATTGCGCGAAGCATACACCTTTAGCGAAAAACTCTTTATCAAACTTCAAGCTCTCCGCAACAGTTTGACGGGGCGCGTCGTTCGCGAAGAATCAGAAGAATACATTTACGAATCCAAAAATCCTTTTGATGATTAGGTGTGATGATTAGGCGCGTGGTCTGCCGCCTGCCGTCTGTAGTCGGTTTTCTGCCGTCCGTCGTCCGTCGTCGTCTTTTCCCGTAACGCTTTTCGTAACGCTTTCGTACTGTTTGTGGTGTAAAAAGGAGAGGCAATGGAAACAACAAACAAACCCAGTTTTTGGCAGAGGATTTTTGGCGGCGGCAAGACGCCGGTGGAAACGGAACCTGGTCCCGTTCCTACCCACGATTCCGTTCCTATCCCCGACGCGCCGAAACCTTTGCCCGGCACGTTGCTCAATATTGATTTGCCGCCGAACGACCCGCTCGTCGCGTATTTTTCGAGTCAGCCCGGTGTCGTCGAACTCGAAAAATTGAATCTCGATTCGCCCGCGCTGCGCGAATTGAACGCGCAAGCCGTGAAATTGGTGATTCCGTTGGTCAATCAGGGCGAACTGCTTGGACTGATGAATCTAAGCAATCGTTTGAGCGACCAAGATTATTCAAGCGATGATCGCGGCTTGCTGAATAATTTGGCGACGCAAACCGCGCCGGCGATTCGCGTCGCGCAACTCGTGCGTCAACAGCAACTCGAAACGCAAGCGCGCGAACGTTTGGAGCAAGAGTTACGCATCGCGCGTTTGGTGCAGCAAACCCTGTTGCCGCAAGAATTGCCCGCGCTCGAGGGTTGGCACATTGCCGCGCACTATCGCCCCGCGCGCAGCGTCGGCGGCGACTTTTACGATTTTCTCCAGTACAGCGATGGGCGCTTGGGGTTGATCATCGGCGATGTCACCGACAAAGGGGTGCCTGCCGCGTTGGTGATGGCGTCCACGCGCGCGACATTGCGCGGCGTCGCGATTGATTATGCCGCCGCGCAAAACACAACCGAGAGTGTTGTTGACCCCGGACAAGTGTTGGCGCGCGCGAACGATTTAATTTGTCCCGACATTCCGCCAAAAATGTTCATCACTTGCTTTTACGCGCTGCTCGATCCGAAAACCGGATGCTTGCAATACGCGAACGCGGGACACGATGTGCCGTATGTGAAACGCGGCAATAGTTTCATCGAATTGCGCGCGCGCGGGATGCCGCTCGGACTTTTGCCGGGAATGCCGTACGAAATACAAGAATTGCAGCTCGAGCCGGGCGACAGCATTTTATTTTATTCCGATGGTTTGGTGGAAGCGCACAATCCGCAAAAAGAAATGTTCGGCTTTCCGCGTTTGAGCGAATACGTTGCCACGCACGCGGGCGGCGCGGCGTTGATTGAATCGGTGTTGGAAGATTTGGAAATTTTCACCGGACCGAATTGGGAACAAGAAGATGACGTGACGTTGATGACGTTGGAACGGGCAGCCGACGACAGACGACAGACGACGGACGACGACGCGATGCGCGGCGAATGGAAAATTCTTGACGAGTTTCAAACACCGAGCGCGGAGGGGAATGAACGCGAGGTAATGAAACGCGTCGCGGAAGCAGTAAAGGATATTTTACCGGCGTCGCGCCTCGAACAGTTGAAAACGGCAGTGGCGGAGGCAACGATGAATGCGATGGAACATGGCAACAAAAACAATCCGGACATCCCGGTGGCGGTGGAGGTGAAAGCATCGCCGTCACTTTTGTCCGTGCATATCACGGACGAAGGCGGCAGCGTTCCGATTCCCGACAATCCCGCGCCCGACCTCGATTTGAAATTGGATGGAATGCAATCGCCGCGCGGTTGGGGCTTGTTTTTAATAAAGCAATTCGTGGATGAAATGAATATCGTCACCGACGAAAAGCATCACACCGTCGAACTCATTTGGCATTTGGAGGATGCGAACAAGACCTGACCCAGTACATCACACTTTAGCTTTTTGGACGCGGATATCCAAACCGTTTTTTCTGTTTCCGCGTTCATCCGCGTTCATCCGCGTCCCAATCTGTGATGTAATGTGACAGGTTTCTGTGTTGATTACAACGCTCAAAAACCTGTCAGGTCTCAATCAAGGATACAAACATGGCAACTCTCGAAGCAACGGTCCGTCAACAACCGCACGCCGCCGTCATTGATTTGAAAGGGGACATTGACGGCGCAGGCGAAGACGCGCTGCAAAAAGCGTACGCGCAAGCGGTCGCGCAAAAACCGAACGCGGTGCTGCTCAATTTCCGCGACGTCGGTTACATCAACAGCAAAGGCATCGCTTTGATTGTGATGCTGCTCGCCCAAGCGCGCAAAAGCGGCACGCGCTTGTTGACCACCGGACTCTCACCGCACTATGTCGAAATTTTCAACATCACGCGACTTTCGGATTTCATGAAATTTTATCCGGACGAAGCGAGCGCATTGGCAAATAACGGATAGCAGATAGCGGATAGCAGATAGCAGATAGCCATCTGCCATCTGCCATCTGCCATCTCCAAACCTATGGCAACCCCACAACTCAATCTCACCGTTCGACAACCGAGCAGCACCGCTGCGATTATTGATATTCAAGGCGAAGTGACCGGCGCGGCGGAAACGCCTTTGATGAACGCGTACGAAGAAGCGAGCAAGAACGGCGCGCGCACCATCATCTTGAATTTTTCCAATCTCGAATACATGAACAGTTCCGGCATCGGCTTGCTCGTCACGCTGCTCATCCGCGTCAATCGCCAAAAGCAGCGCATGTTCAGTTTCGGTTTGAGCGACCACTATCAACAAATTTTTCAACTCACGCGCTTGAACGAAGCGATTGGCATTTATCCCGACGAAGCGAGCGCGCTGCAAGCAGCAGGGTAAGGGGTCAGGGGTCAGGGGTCAGGGAACAGGGAAAGGTTAAATACTTTCCGACCCCCGACTCCCGACCCCCACCCCCTTCACGAGGTGTCCCATGTCCAGTAATCCTCCCTCCGACAAACAAAAATCGTCCGAACAAGCGTGGGCGAAACCGACCGACCATTTGCATGTCGAACATGAAATGCCGCGCGGTTCCATCAACCTGAACGTAGATGGGCGGCAGTTGAACAATCCCTTGCAAGGGTTCGGGCAGATGTGGCAAAAAACGTACCGCATCAATTTGATTGCGCCGCGCGTTCCTGCGACGGGCAAAGCCGCGACGCCGCAAGACATTATCGCGGGCTGGAAAACGAACTTTGCGAAATTTTGGCCCCGCGGCAATAATTTCTACGCGCCGCTCACAGAAATCGCGCCGGGCGAAGTCGCCGTGTTGAATCTCAAAGGTCCGGGCGGAATGCCCCTTTCAACCGGCGTGCGCGTGATTTATGCCGACGACGAACAATTTTCGTTCATGACGCCGCAAGGGCACATGTTCGCGGGCATGATTACGTTTTCTTCCGAAGAAGAAAACAAAAATGTATTCGCCCAAGTGCAAGCATTGATTCGCGCGAGTGACCCGATGTACGAAGCGTTTTTCAAACTCGGCATTATCGGCAAAATGGAAGACGAGTTTTGGACGGCGACTTTGCAAAATCTCGCGGCGTACTATAACGCTTCTGGCAAGGTAGAATTGAAATCACAGTGTGTTGACCCGCGCTGGAATTGGGGCGCCGCGAAAAATATCACGCACAATGCGGCGATGTGGAGCGGCATTTACACCATGACCGCGCCGCTGCGGTGGTTTGGGAAAAAAGGTGGCGGGAAAAAATAAACAAGCGCCGCGCTGTAAAAGGCGCGGCGTTGTTTTGTGCAACACATCATCGCAAAAATTAAGGCGGCGCGAAAGCGCCGCCTCATCACAAAACTTTTTCCTTGAGCCAGATCTTGATTAGCGATTGATAGGGGACATCGCGTTTGTTGGCTTCGATTTTGATGCGTTCCAATAAAGGCGTAGGAAGACGCAGCGAGATGGTTTGAGTAGAGGGCTTTAGATTCGGCAGGCGGACGCGTTCTGCGCCCGACCAATTCACATAGTCTGTCGAGTCATGCGTCTCCCAAAAGCGGCGTTCTTGCGCTTCGGTCTTAAATTTCGGTATCTTTTTGAGTTGCTTGGGCATAAATCATTCGTTCCTTTTTATGCGATGATCCTATACACAATTGACAAGCCGTCAACACACTTGGAACAATCTCAACGTGAACGATTCTAAATCTGTCTCCACACAATTATACGGCAGATGGCTCACGCTCGCGCGCGCGGCGTGGGCGATCATCGCGGTGTTTTATATTGGCGCGTTTCTTGTAAGCGTGCCGCTCAAACTGACCGAAATCCCTGATTTCACCACCTCAACCGCAGAGGGAGTCACGCAAGCCGAGTTTCTCGCGGGTTTGGCGCAGCTGGGCATTTCACCAACGGGTTATATTGCTTTTCAGCAATGGTCGAGCATACTCGTTGGGATGATCTATCTCGTGTTAGCCGTATTTATCTTTTGGCGCAAATCCAACGATGGCATGGCGATTCTCACCTCACTGCTGTTTATCATGTTTTGGGGTCCGTTCGAAACGCTTGCCCGCTTGAATCCAGTCTGGACAGTGGTTGGCGACGTTTCAGCCATTGTAGGTTCGGCGGTGCTCCTGCTGTGGTTTTTCATTTTCCCCGATGGACACTTTGAACCGCGCTGGATGCGTTGGTTATACCTTGCACTGCTTGCCACGCAAGTTTGGCGCATCTTTCAGCCCGATGTATATCAACGCAGTTTTCCATTGCTGATACCTCTCAATAATCAGGACATCGTGTGCGCTTGCGTGCTCACGACATCGTGTGCATCTTAACAACCGAATATACTCAGGACATCGTGTGCGTTTGCTACAGTGTGCTTTCTCACAGGAGGCACAAT
>SHND01000054.1 GCA_004295045.1 Chloroflexota bacterium
TTGCAGAAAACAAATCTGTGGGACGAGCCGCGCGTTATGCTGCCGGTAACGCGCAGCGTTCGCAACACATTTTATTCCTTCTCCACCGCCAGCTCCAACAACTTTTCGATGCGCGGCAGCATCTCGGCGGGATTCGGATGCAAACCTTCTTGCACCAACGCGCTGTCGTACAATTGCTCAATCGTCAGTTTTGCAAGTTCCGAATCGGGATGGTCATGCAGCGTGCGCGCGAGATTCGCAATCAGCGGATGATTGCGATTCACTTCAAGAATCTTTTTCGGCACCTTGTATTCTTTGTCGAAATAGCGGCTCAAGCGTTGGCGCTCACGTTCCATATCATCTTTTGGCGACACGAGCCGAATCGGGCTGTCTTTCAAAACTTTTGACGCGCGCACATCGAGCACGCGTTCGCCCAACACCGACGTGAAACGTCCGAGTAAAACATTGAAATCATATTCGGGCGTCTGTGTCTCTTCTTCTCGTTTCTCGTCCTCTTGCTTTTCTTCCGGCAATTCCAACTCCGCGTCGTCAATGTTCCGAAATTTCTTTCCCTGATATTCATTCAGCATCGGCGCAATCAACGCGTCGAGCGGGTCAACCCAATACAACACTTGCAAAGCGCGCGCGTGGAATGGGTCAAGATGCGGACTGTGCGCCACCGATTTCAAATCGTCGCCCAACACAAAATAAATCTCCGTTTGCCCCTCTTGCATCTCATTGATGTATTCGTCGAGCGAAATCAATTTACCGTCCGATTTTGACGAGGCGTAACGGAACAAGGGCAGCACCTGTTCTTTGGCGTCCATGTCCGTCGCAATCGCTTCGCGGAACGCGCGGCTGTACTCGTTCCAAAATTTTTCATATTTTTCCGCGTCGTTGTCCGAGATATTTTTCAATTCGCGTAAAACGCGTTTGCGAATCGTCTCGCCGAGTTGCCGCATCACGCGATTGTTTTGCACCGTCTCGCGCGAAACATTCAACGGCAAATCTTCCGAATCCACCACGCCGTCCGCAAAGCCCAGCCATTTTGGCAACAAATCGGTGCAGTACTCTTGAATCAAAACATTGTGCGAATACAAGAGCAGTCCCGGCTCTTTGCGCGCGGCGAGGATATTTTTTTCGCGCTGCGCGGGAATAAACAACAACGCGCGCACATTCACCGGCGCGTCCGATGAAAAATGAATCGTCGCGAGCGGTTCTTGAAAATCGAGCGTGAGCTGTTGATAAAATTGTTTGTAATCGTCCGCCGCAACTTCGGACGGATTTTTGCGCCAGAGCGAAGTTTGTTGATTCGCGCGTTCCGTTCCCACATAAATCGGAAAACGCACAAAGTCGGAATGTTTTTTGATGACCTGTCGCAATTTCCACGCTTGCGCGAATTCGTCCGCCTCTTTTTTCAACGTAATATGAATTTCGGTGCCGCGATCTGTCTTTTCTGCGGGTTCGATACGATATTCTTCGCCGCCGTCGGAAATCCACGCCCACGCTTCGCCATCAAGGTGATAGCTGCGCGAAACAACGCGTACCTCGTCGGCGACCATGAAAACGGAATAAAACCCGACGCCGAATTGTCCAATCACATCGCTCGGGTCAAGTTGTCCGGTACCGATTTTTTCAATGAACGCGCGCGCCCCCGATTGCGCGATGGTGCCGAGATTCGTCTCCATTTCCGCGCGCGTCATGCCGATGCCCGAATCTTTAATGATGAGTTTTTTGGGTTCATCGCCCGTCGTCTCTGGCGTTTCGATATGCACGGCAAGTTCCGCGTCAGGGTCAAGCACCGCGCGGTTGGTGAGCATTTCAAAGTGCATCCGCGTCAGCGCGTCCGACGCGTTGGAAATCAGTTCGCGCAAAAAGATGTCGCGTTCTTTGTATAGCGAATGTGCGAGAATGTACAATAGTTGTTTGACTTCTGCTTTGAAGGTGTGAGTGGTAGGTGTTGTCATCGTCTCCCCTGAACAAGATGTGTCGCCGCAATTATACAAAATTTTTTTGCGAATGGAATTTGCGATTTCTTTGCGCCACGTAGGAGGCGTTCGCCTGTTGCCGTCCCTCCCAAATTTGCAACATCAATTTCTCCGTGCCGCGTAGGGAGCGTTCTCTAACGCGACGCACGCGGCGTGGAACCTGTTGGCTTGAAGCGTTGTATAGTTATTGCTAGTCAGCCATTTGCAAATGGAACAACCGGAACGAGAACAGGACTGGATTCGCCGCGCCCAACGCGGGGATGCCGAGGCATACGATGCGCTCGTGCGCGCGTATGAAACGCTCGCGTTTCGCGCGGCGTACCTCATCACGCGCGAGGAACACGAGGCGGCAGACGCGGCGCAAGACGCGTTCGTACGCGCGTATCGCGCGTTAAACACCTTTCGCTTGGGCGAACCATTCCGCCCGTGGTTGATGCGAATTGTAACGAATCAAGCGTTGAATCGGATTCAGGCGAGTAAGAGGCGCGCGAACATGAACGAGCGATATGTGCTGGCGGAAAACGAGAATCGAGGACCGAGCGACGCGCAAGCCCACCTCGAAACGCGCGATCAAAACGAAAAATTGATGCGCGCCGTGCAGCGTCTGAAACCCGAAGAGCAAATGCTCATCTCGCTGCGCTATTTTTTGGAATTGCCCGAAGCGGAGGTGGCGCACACGCTCAACATTCCACAAGGCACGGTGAAATCGCGTCTGCATCGCACGCTCGCGAAATTGCGCGAAATAATTGCGCGCGAATTTCCTGATTTGGTTGAAATGGTATGACAAACGAATTTGAACGATTGGAGAACGCGTTGGTGCGCGCCGGGCGCGAGATGGAATATCCCGAAACGCCTGCGCTTGCCGCGCGGGTGCGTAACGAATTGACGCGCGATGCTTTGCCGCGCACGGTTGTGCCGACGCGCAACTGGGCGCGCATCTTGATTCCACTCGCCGCCGCGATTGTGCTCGCGCTCGCGTTGTTGTTGGCGATTCCGAATGCGCGCGATGCCGTCGCGCAATTTTTGGGATTGCGCGGTCTGCGAATTTTCTACGTGACCCCACCGCCAACCGCCGCGCCAACAATGTCACCGCGTCCGACTGACCTTTCCGCGCGCGCGACGAATACCCCAACCCCGCGTGCAACGGCAACGCCAACTATCAAATCATTCACGCTGTGCTGTGAGACAACGTTGGCGGACGCGCAAAAACGCGCGCGTTTCAGATTGCTCGCACCGCGCGGCGAGATGCCGAGCAAAGTCTATTACCAAAGAATTTTTGCGGAAGGTGAACAAGTGGTGATGGTCTTTGGCGACCCGGAAAATCCGCGCTTTACCCTGTATCAAGCGCAGCGATGGATTTACGGAAAAATGGTCGGAGATTTGTACGGCAAGGGTCTCAGTTCGCAAACCGTGATTGGCGAAACTTTTTTTGACGGTCATCGCGCCTTGTGGTTTAGCGGCGCGCCACACATCGTAATGATGTTGGATGCAAGTGGCAAACCCATTTACGAAACGCAGCGCGATGTGGATGCGAATACGCTCGCGTGGGAAATCGGTGACTCGGATCTCGGTATCATCTACCGACTCGAAACCAAAGCGTCGCTGCGTGACGCGACTCGTTTTGCCGAATCTTTGGCAGAGTACAAACCATGAACCGAATATTCAATTTTCTCTTTCCCGCGCTCATGCTATTGGGAATGTTCATCAGCGGATTTGTGATTGTTGCGTCGTTGCAAGCCGCCGTCGCGCCAATCTCACCGCCCGCGCCAGTTGTAAACACCACAGCGCCAAATTCTAATGACCTTGTCGCGCAAGGACGCGCGTTATTCATCGCCAAAGGTTGTCTCGTGTGTCATCGCTATGACGGCCTCGCGGCAGCGCGGCGTGCGATGGGTGATTTTGATTTTGACGATGTGCCAACTTTATCCAATTTGAAAATTGATGCCGCGTATTTGAAACGTTGGCTGCATGACCCGCAAATCATCAAACCCGCGACGACAATGCCCAATCTCCATTTGTCCGCCGACGAAATTGATGCGCTTGCCGCGTTCTTGCTGCCAAACGCGCCGCGAAATTCCGCCGCGTGTCCCGTCACTCGAAAAACCGCGCAGGTTTTTGTTCCGCCCGCGCCCTATCCCCAAGTCGCGCCGTATGGAAATTTTTGGTACGGGAGCGCATCACTTTGGTTGATGCTGCCATCCGACGGCACATGGGCGCAGTTGCGATTCGGCGACAAAATGTTTTGGTGGAGCAGCGGCTACACCGCAAGCGCTGAACCGAAACCGGCGCTGAAAATTTCAGGCAAACGTTTGGACGGCAATGAGACGTTTGAAATTTCCGATGCCACAAACGCGTATCATTCCGATTTCGGCGGCTGGGCAATGTTGACAGGCGTACAAGTTCCGACAAGCGGCTGTTGGGAAATTCGCGGCGAATATCACAAAACCAGTACGGCGTTTGTTGTACAAGTTTTGCCGTAAGCAACATGGAACGCGCGCACCACGAGCGTTGTAAGAATGATAGATTCAAAAAAGGAGCAATAAAGTGAAACGAATATTTACATTCCTCACCTTGTCCGCGCTCTGGTTCGTCGCTATCGCTTCCGTTGCGAGCGCGGGCGGTTGGGCTGTCGTCACGCTCGATGCACTGCCGACGAATCTGGTCGTGAATGAACCCGTGAAAATCGGCATGATGATTCGCCAGCATGGCAAAACGCCCTGGGTGTACGACAACGTGCGCGTGCGCGGCTTTCATTCGACAGGGGAAACGTTTGCAACGCGCGCCAAGATGGACGCGCGCGGTCACTATACCGCAACCTTAAATTTCCCGCGCGCGGGCAAATGGCAGTGGGCAGTCGCTTCGGGGCTCGCGCCCGAATGGCAAACGATGCCCGACCTTCAGGTCGCTAACTCTGCGCCCGACGAAGTGCTGCTAGCCGAAGCGATTGCGGCGAAAAATGCAACACCAACTTGGCAAGCCGCGCTGTCCCCATCATTGTTGCTCGCACTCGGCGTGATTGGCTTGGCCGGTTCGGCAGGCGGATTGTTCTATTGGTTGCGGGCGCGGAAATAAAAAAAAGGAGCGATGAAGACCATCGCTCCTTTTTTATACCAATCGTTCGCGAATTTTTGCGCTCGCAAAATCCATCATCGTGACCACAACCACAATCGCCAGAATCACCGCGCCCGCTTTGTGATATTGCAATTGTCCGGTGTAGTTGGCAAACAGTTGCCCGATGCCACCGCCGCCCGCAAGCCCGATGATGGTGGCGAGACGGATGTTGATGTCCCACTGATAGATCGCATAAGAAATAAATGGCGGCACAATCTGCGGCACAATCGCGAACGCGATAGATTGCAACCGATTCGCGCCGGTCGCGGTCAACGCTTCAACCGGACCCTCTTCGATATTTTCGACCGCTTCGCTGAACAATTTTCCAATCAAGCCGAACGTTGTCACCGAGAGCGCGAGCATCCCCGCAAACGCGCCGATGCCCACCCAAAACACAAAAATTGCCACATACAAAATCGCTTCGATAGAGCGCAAGAAACTCAATATAAAACGCGCCGCGTAATAAATCCACCGCGTGCGCGGCGAACGCCCCGTGATATTTTTCGCGGCGAGAAACGCGAACGGCAGCGCCAAAATCGCGCCGAGCGTGGTTGCGAGCAGCGCTTGAAAAATTGTGACGAGCATCTGACGCACAATTTGTTCCCACACGGGAATGCTCAAGTCCACCGTCACAAAATCATAAATCACACTTGCAAACGTCGGCGCGGGTTCGAGCAATTTGCTTAAATCAATTTGCGCGAGATTCCAACTCGCGATGAAGACAAGAATAAAAAGTATCGTATAAAAAATGCCGCGCCGCGTTTTGTAAAACGGTTTCGGCGGTTCGGTGCTGATTTTGTTTTCGTTCTTGACAATCTGCTCGCGCCAATACGCGCTCAAATAATCCACAATCAAAACCACAATCGCAATGCACCACAATGCGGCAGCGTATTCGTGATAACCGCCTTTGCGGATGGATTCGACAATGTAAAAACCGATGCCTGCCGCTGACACAAAACCCACCACCGTCGCGGAGCGCATGTTAATATCCCAACGCAAGAGCGAGTAGGCGAGAAACGAGGGAATAATTTGGGGGATGAGCGCAAAGCGAATGTTTTGCAAAAGGTTGCCGCCTGCTGCGGTTGTCGCTTCGACAGGACCCGGGTCGGTGTGTTCCACTTCTTCGGAATACAGTTTCGCAATCGCCGCGATCGAGTGAATCGAAAGGGCGAGCAAGCCGGTGAACGCGCCGAGTCCTGTCCACGTGACAAGAATGATTGCCCAAATCAAAGTATCAATCGAGCGGACGATATTGAAAATGCCGCGCGCGATGTAATAGATGATGGTGCCGCCGCGCACGCGCGCCATGACATTGCGCGCGCCAAAAAAGGAAAGCGGCGCGGCGATGACGATTGAAATCAACGTTGCCATCAACCCCAAGCCAATCGTGACAAAAATTCCACCGGGGACAAAGCGCGGTACCGTGTCATCGGGGGAACGAATGCCGAGCGAAACCATCCATTCGGGCGCGGGCACTTGTTGAATACTTCCAATCAAAACGTGGAAATTTTCACTCGGTCTGATCGCACCGACTTCTTGCACAAAGCGCGCCTGAATGCCTTGCACGGTTGGCGCATTCGGATCAAGCCCATCGCGTCCGGCAAAGGCGGGAATGTCAAACGAGGTAACGAAATTCCCATTCGCATCCGTTGTAACGACGACGGGCTGTCCGCCGCTGCGTACTTGTGCTTCATTCGTGCCGCCGTACTCTTGCCAATAAATGTTGCCTGTGGTGTTTGGTTTGAATCCCCTGCCTGCCATTGCAAGCGGATCGCCAACCGTGCCGCATACTTTGTCAACGCCAACGGGAAGACCTGAATTTCCGCCGGGCGGAGTGGTTTGCGGCGGATTACTGCACGGAATCCAAATTGTTGTCGCGCCTTGTTGCGTTTCGGTGTCGCGCGTGAACAAATCGGGATGAAGCAGGGCATCAAAGATAATTTTTACATCATTGAAGCGTGTGACGAGGCGCGGAAAATTCGCGTCGGTGACTTGCCACGCAATGATATAGATGAGCAAAATCGGAATGCCAAAGGAAAGTAGGCGCGAAGTGGTTTTGCCGCGTGCGCGTTGGTAGGCGTCAAAGACATTCCAAAGCCAAAACGCGGCGAACAAGAGCCACAGCCAACTCGTTTCAACGCCGCCAATTTCAATTTGTCCTACGCGGAAATTTTCGAGCGTGAACCAAATCAAAAACGCGAGGACAACAGTTGTGGCGAAAATTGCAAGCGCGACATTACGCGCGCCGAGATAGAGCTGTCCCGCGCCGGGAATGATGAGCGAGAGAAGCGCGGCGAGGAGTGGATTTTTGGTTTTGGGCGGAGCAGTGAAAAGAGTTTGGCCGGACATGAGAAAAGTTAAAAGTTAAAAGTTAAAAGCTAAAAGGAGCCAAGGATGTACTTTTAGCTTTTGGCTTTAAGCTTTTAGCTTTAGATGATGCTTACGCGCTGCGCGTCCTGCCCATAAATCGCTTTGAATTGCGCGTCGTCAATTTCTTGCGGCAGACCCTGAAACACCACTTGCCCATCTTTGAGCGCGATGGCGTGCGTGGCATAGCGATGTACGAGATCGAGAAAATGCAAACTGCACAGGACTGTGAGTTCATCCTCTTTGTTTAGTTGTTCGAGATATTTGAGAATCGAGTGCGAGAGAACGGGGTCGAGCGAAGCAACCGGTTCATCGGCAAGAATCATTTTTGGTTCTTGCATCAAGGCGCGCGCGATGGCGACGCGCTGCTGTTGTCCACCGCTGAGTGAATCTGCGCGGACGTACGCTTTTTCTCTCAAGCCGAGGCGGTCTAGATTGTTTAGGGCGCGTTCCGTGTCTTGCTTGGAAAAATAGTGGGCGAGAGATTGCACGGTGCCGACATAGCCCAGTCGTCCGGTGAGAACATTTGTGATGACACTGGAGCGTTTGACGAGATTGAATTGTTGAAAGATGAACCCAATTTGACGCCGCACGTTTCGCATTTCTGCCTGCGACAGCGCGGTAATGTCGACATCATTCCAAATTATTTTTCCGCTCGTCGGTTCGATCAAGCGATTGATACAGCGCAAGAGCGTGGATTTGCCCGAGCCGCTTAAACCAATGACGGCGAGAAATTCACCGTCGGGTACTTGAAATGAGACATCTTTTAACGCGACGGTGCCGTTGGGAAAGACTTTGGTCAGATGTTCGATACGAAGCACGGGGATGGATGTAAGGAATTATTTTTGTACCGCGCCTTTATAAAAACAATTCCTTGAAACAGAAAGCAGGCAGAGACAATGTTTGTCTCTGCCTGCAATTTTTTTATTTTACGAGCTCGGAGGCTTTGACGCCTGCTTTGGCGAGCAGCGCTTCGAAATCATTGTAGAAAGTGGGGTCAACCTTGGCAAGACCGAGATAGCTGTACAAACTGCGCAGCAGCGCTTTGCCACCCGGGTCGTCCGAGATAAAGAGCAGTCCCTTGACCGTAGCATCGGTGATTGCGGGATCAACGCCTTTGGCAACTTGCAAACCATCGTTCGGGATGTTGTCGGTGATATAAAACACATCCACTTTGTCAAGCATGTCCGGATAATTTTCTTTGATGGGTTTGCTGTCCGTGCGCACATCTACAAAGGTCGCGCCCGCGTCGCAATCGCCCTTGTAAACCGCGATGGCAACATTGTCGTGCGAACCTGCGTTTACGGTTGCTTTCAAATCTTTGTCGGGGTCAATCCCATTCGCTTTGAGAACGATACGCGGGATGATGTAACCGGAGGTCGAGTTCGGGTCAACAAAGCAGAACGTCTTGCCTTTCAAATCTGCGATGCTCTTGATGCCCGATGCTTTGTTGGCGATGAATTGTCCCTGATAAAAGTTTTCGGGTTTGCCTTTATAGTTGCGCAGGGCAACGAGCAGCGGTGTCACGCCATATTTTTCTTTGGCGAGAATCGCCGAAAACGTGTTCAAGAAACCAAACGGGGCTTTCCCTGCGCCCATTGCTTCGATCGAGGCGGCAAAGTTCGTGCCGACTTCGATGTTGTACTTGAGTCCGGTGAGTTCGCTCAAGCAGTCGGCGATGCCGGTGCCTGCTTTGGTGATTGTTGGTACATCACCTGAAGGGACGAGGGCGATTGTGATCGGGTTATCAGGCGAACCAAGCTCGCCTGCCTTCACAGTAGGCATGCCATCCAACTTGGTGCAGACTGCGGGGGGCGGCGTATTGGTGGCTTGGGCGGCAACGGTGGCGACGGCGGTTTGTGCGCCGGACGCAACAGTTGCTACCGTCGTAGCCGCGCCGGAAACTTGCGTGGCGGCGCCTGCGGCGGCGGTTTGTGCTTGGCTTGCCGCGCCAGCCGCTGCGGTGCCGGCTTGATTCGCGCCGGCGGCAACGGTTGCTTGTGCAGCAGCAATTGTCGGGGCGGCTTGCTGCGCGGGAGCGCAAGCAATGATTGTCAAAGCAATAACAACCAACAATGCGAGCAGTATGAATTTTTTCACATCTCCTCCAAGATGTTTCTGGAACAATGTGGCGCAACGCGCAGCCGAATCCCTGCAACACCAAACGACACGCAGACCGAATCTCCATGTAGGGTTGATAGAATTGCACCCTCATTGATGCAGCAAGTTGTAGATTTTTGTGGTGAGAAAAATCGGCCGCGAGAGCGGGGTTGCGTCGTCATCATTCCAAATAGTTTTTGGGCGCCGTATTGCAATGCGATACAGCGCGACGTCTTGGACAGATGATACAACGATTTGAATGAATCCACAAGAAAATTTCGAATGGACTCGAGTCGAATTCATCCCCAATCTCGCGCCAAAAGACACTTTGACAAATCGCAACTGCCACACCTATAATTCTCATCCATATGAGCTCACACATTTCCGCCTCCGAGCCGCTGCAATTTGAGACGCGCGCGATCCACGTTGGACAAGAACCCGACCCCGCGACTGGCGCCGTCATTACTCCGATTTATCAAACCTCTACATATATTCAGCGCGCCGTGGGCGAACATCTCGGCTATGATTATTCGCGCACCGACAATCCCACGCGCACGGCGCTGCAAGAATGTCTCGCTTCATTGGAAGGCGGACGGTTCGGACTCGCGTTTGCGTCAGGAATGGCGGCAATCACAACATTGTTGCTGCACTTGAAAAAGGGCGATCATGTCGTCGTCGCAGATGATGTGTATGGCGGCACTTATCGTTTATTTGAACGCGTCTTTACCAATTTTGGGCTAGAGTTTTCTTTTGTAGATTTGACCGATCCCGCTGCAACGCGCGCCGCGTTTCGTCCCAATACGCGGCTGGTGTGGATTGAAACTCCGACGAACCCATTGCTGAAAATTGTGGACATTGCCGAAATCAGCGCGCTGGCGCATGAACGGCACATCCTCGTGGGCGTGGACAACACGTTTGCGACGCCCTATCTGCAGCGTCCGCTGGCGCTGGGCGCGGATTTGGTGATGCACTCGACCACCAAATATCTGGGCGGACACAGCGATGTCGTGGGCGGTGCGATTGTGACAAGCGATGCGCCGTTGTATGAGCAGTTGAAATTTTTGCAGAATGCCGCGGGGGCAGTGCCAAGTCCGTTCGATTGTTGGCTGGTGCTGCGCGGCTTGAAAACATTGGCGCTGCGAGTGGAGCGTCACTCGGAAAACGCGCTGCGTCTCGCGCAGTGGCTCGAACACCAGGCGCGCGTCAAGCGCGTGCTTTATCCCGGGCTCGCTTCGCATCCGCAGCACGCGGTGGCACAGCGACAAATGATTTCCGCGCACGGGGCGCCCGCATATGGCGGCATGATTTCTTTTATCGCGCACGGCGGCAAAAGCGCTGCGGAAAAAATTGTGGCTGCTACAAAATTATTTTTGCTCGGCGAATCCTTGGGCGGCGTCGAATCACTGGTTGAAGTTCCCGCCGCGATGACGCACATGTCGGTTGCCAATTCGCCGCTCGAAGTGGACCCCGGACTGGTCCGTCTCTCGGTCGGCGTCGAGCATGTGTATGATTTGATGGCAGATTTGGATCAAGCGCTGGAAAGCGTGTGAGTTTACGAGTCATGATTTTTGATTTTCGATTGTCGATTGGCTTGGCAAGTAACGACCCAGTCGAAATTTGAAAATCGAAAATCGAAAATGCTTTGGAACAATCCATCGAGCAGTTCATCGAATATCTTGCCACGCAGAAACATTACGCGGGCAACACACTGATGGCGTACCGCAACGATTTGTTGCAGTTCCATCAGTTTGTAATGAACACGCGTCCCTATACCAGTTCGTGGGCGCGCGTGGACTCGCTGCTGATGCAAGCGTACTTGCTTGACCTCAAAGCGCGCGCATATTCGGCTGCCAGTATCGCGCGCAAGCTGGCTGCCTTGAAATCGTTCTACTTTTATCTCACCGAGATGCGCGTGATGGTTTCCAACCCAACGCTCGATCTCGACGCCCCGCGCGTGAACAAACAGCCGCCGCGCGCGTTGACGGAGGAACAAGTTACGGCGCTGCTGCATGCGCCTGCGGAACCCAACGCGAAAGGACTGCGCGACCGTGCGATGTTGGAGGTGATGTACGCGACGGGGATTCGCGTCACAGAGCTTGTAACGCTCGACGTACGCGATGTGGATTTAGAAGAACGCACCCTGCGAATCGGCGCCGGTTCGCGCGAGCGCGTTGTGCCGCTCACAGAGAGCGCGCAAGAGGCGTTGAGCGAATACATGACGCGTTCGCGCACCGCTTACGGCGCAGACGCGGAACAGGGCGCGTTGTTTGTGAATCCGCGCGGCGAACAGTTGACGCGTCAAGGGGTTTGGTTGATTCTAAAACAATACGTTAATCAAGCGGGCATCAAGACGCCCGTGACGCCGCATTCGTTACGCCATTCCTTTGCCGCGCATCGTTTGGCAGAAGGTTCCTCTCTGCAAGAAGTCCAGCGTATGTTGGGACACGCGCATTTGACGACCACACAGGTGTACCGTCCGCGCCCTGCTTTGACTGATGGTTTGACTCCGCCGATGGAGAAAAACGAGCCATGACCTACATTGAACAATTGCTTGCACAAAATGAAGAGGTCGTTCTTGAGGCGCATCAGAGTTGGGTTGTGCTGGTGCGCGCGGCGATCATCAATCTACTGATCGCTCTCGTCATCATCGGCATCACGCTCATCACCATTGGGATTCCGCTGCCTTATGGCTGGCTCGCCGCGTTGTTGTTGCTCATTCCCGCAGGTCGCTTTGTCATCCAATTTATTGATTGGACGAATCGCGCCTACATCATCACAAACCGCCGCGTCATTCAAACGGAAGGTACGATCAATAAACATGTGATTGATTCGTCGCTCGAAAAGGTGAATGATATTCGTCTGACGCAATCGGTGTTGGGACGATTACTCAATTACGGCGATGTGGAAATTCTAACGGCGAGTGAACTCGGCACGAACAATTTTCGCCGCATCAATAATCCGATCAAATTCAAAACAGCGATGCTGAACGAAAAAGAAAAACTGGGCTTTGAAGAAACGCCCGCCGCGAATCCGCAACCCGCGCCGCAACCGACTGAAATTCCCGCGCTGATTGCTTCGCTCAGTGCGATGCACAAAGAGGGGATGATCACGGATGATGAATTTCAAAAAAAGAAGGCAGAACTGTTGGCGCGAATGTGAGCACTAATAAAAACTCGACGCACCGCACGCGTCGAGTTTTTTGTTGGACCTATTTTGTCGCCAGAAATTTTGCGCTAAAGATCAAATCATCAGCTTGGGCTTGACCGACGACGTTGATGTTCGTGAAACCCGCGCGCCGCATTTTTCCTTGATACTCACTGCTTGGAATCGCGCCCGCGACACACCCTGCCCACGCCTCCATATTTTTTTGCAAACCGAGCGGGAGCGCCGCGCGCGCGACAATATCGCTAAACACCACGCGTCCATTTGGTTTCAAGACGCGGTGCGCTTCCCGAAACACTGCATCTTTATCGGCGGAGAGATTGATGACACAGTTGGAAATGATCACGTCCACGCTCGCGTCGTCAACGGGCAGCGCTTCCAAATAGCCGCGCCGAAACTCGACATTGTGCAATCCGACTTTTTGTTTGTTCTCATTGGCGAGGTTCAACATTTCGGGCGTCATGTCCACACCAATCACGTGTCCCGTTTCGCCGACGAGCTGCGCGGCAAAAAAACAATCGAGTCCGCTGCCGCTGCCCAAGTCCAAAACCGTTTCGCCTTTTTGCAATGCCGCGAGCTCCAGCGGTGTGCCGCAGCCGAGCGACATTTGCACGATCTCGTTCGGAATTTCTACATTGTCGCGCAGCGCGGCAATGGCTTGTACGGGAATGGTCTCTTCTGTGCTGCAGCAACTGACTTGGCTGTCTGTGCCGCAACAACTGCTGCTTGTGCCGGAACCACAGCAGCTTGCCGCGCGATCTTGCAGGAAACTGCGCGCGTGTTCTGCGTAATGGTCGCGCACTTGATCGCGGGTTTCAGAAATTGGTTCTTGCAAATTGATGAATGGCATTTCATTTTCTCCTGTGAGTGGATTTCATCAATAGAGACGGAGAACTTGGGAAAAAGACGCAATCAATTCGTGCACGCGCATTGTTCACAGCAATCTATGCGCGGATAATAATTCACCACCCCGCCGCGACGGTCAAATTCAAAATGACAGCAGTCGAGCAGCATTTGTTTGACTTGGGCGCGCGCGCGCTGGACGCGCGATTTCGCGCCCGAAACGGAAAGACCCAGCTGCTGCGCGAGTTCCACTTGCGACAAACCCTCAACTTCGGTCAATAGAAACGCATCGCGATAAGCAGGCGGCAGCGCGGCGACGAAATTGCGTATGCTCGGCGCAAGTTGGTCGGCGAGATTATCGCGCGCTTGTTCGGGTTCCGGAATTTCTTGATCCAACGGCGCCGCTTCCGATTTTGCGCGATAGTGATCGGCAATGACGTTGCGCGCGATTTGATAAATCCACGCGTTCAGTTTGGTTTCATCGCGCAAGGTTTCAATGCGCGTGTGAATTCGCAGAAAAACCTGCTGTAACAAATCATCGGCGAGGGCGTCATCGCGCACGCGGCGGCGAATAAAGGTGAACAATTGCGCGTGAAAATCGCGCCAAATCGATTCGGTGGTAAGAGACGTAGTCATAGTGTATCCAATCAACAGACCATGCGTAAAATAGATAAGCGTCCACCTATTACAGACGCAAAATTTTCAAAAAGGACGCAAGCCATTTCGAGGGCGAAATCTTTATTGACAAAGCAATCTATCGGGCGTAGAATTTTGCACCAGTCGAGGACGACGGCGCATGGATAGGCGCAGCAATGCCCCGGCGAGATTGACTCGCTGTGGGCTTTTTTTATGAGATAAATTGAGTATGGATTCTTTTCGACCCACCCGCCGGCAACAGGAAACCGCAGCCGAAGGGCAAGCCGCCCTGCCGTCAAATTCCGAGAATGCCGATTTGGCGGACGCGCCGATAAGTGATGCGGTGGCGAGCGCGCCGCTCAAAGACCAGAGCCCTGTCAAAATCAATCCCGACCTGACGACGACCAATTTTGTTAAAGGCAAGCGACCCGGTGATGTCTATGTGCGCCGGCGCGATCCGCACAGCCGCTTTTTCAAACGCGTCGGTCCCGGTCATTTTGTTGCGACAGAGGAAGCGACGCGCGCGCCGACGCGCACGGAACGCGCGTATCGTGAAATGAAAGCCGTTTTGATTGGGCGTCCGATTGATTCTGCGCGTGAAATTCACGAACGCCTAACCAAAGTCAAAGCGCTGGCGGTTTTCTCGTCCGACGCGATCTCGTCCGTCGCGTATGCAACCGGCGAAATTATGCTCGTCCTCGCGTTGGCAGGAAGCCAGGCGCTTGGCTATTCCATCCCCATCTCGTTCGCGATCGCCGCGCTTCTTTTCATCGTCGCGTTTTCGTATCGGCAAACGGTGCTTGCGTATCCCAGCGGCGGCGGCTCTTATATTGTGAGCCATGAGAATCTCGGAACACGCGCGGGCTTGGTCGCGGCGGCAGCTTTATTGATTGATTATATCCTAACGGTAGCCGTTTCGATTTCGGCAGGCACCGCCGCGATTACTTCGGCATTTCCACAGCTCTTTCCATACACCGTTGAAATTGCGCTGGGCTTTGTCGGCATCATGACGCTGTTGAATCTGCGCGGCATTCGGGAAGCGGGTTCGATCTTTGCGATTCCAACCTATTTGTTCATCGTCACTTTGGGCATTTTGATCGTGCTTGGTTTTGGCGAGATTGTCCTAAACGGAATGCCCGCGCCTACCGAACCGATGGATATTCCGCCGCAGCAGCCCTTTGATCCGTGGCTGCTTCTTACCGCGTTCTCGGCAGGCGCGGTGGCGATGAGTGGTGTGGAAGCTATTTCGAATGGCGTACCGGCGTTCAAACCGCCTGAAAGTAAAAATGCTGCCAAGACCTTGACGGTGATGGCGTCAATTCTTGCGGTGTTCTTTGTGTGTATTTCGATTCTTGCAGTACTGTATCACGCCAATCCTGAATCGGAGCAAACGGTCATTTCGCAGCTCGGACGCGTGATCTATGGCGACAACATTTTTTATTACATTTTCCAGTTTGCGACGATGGGCATTCTGGTCGTCGCCGCAAATACCGCCTTTGCGGATTTTCCGCGTCTTGCTTCCATTCTGGCGCGCGACAATTTCATGCCGCATCACTTTTTATTTCGCGGTGATCGCCTCGCATTCACTGTCGGCATCAGCGCGTTGGGCGGCGTTGCGGCAATTTTGATCTTTGCGTTTCAAGGCGATACCCATCTGTTGATTCCATTGTACGCGGTCGGGGTGTTTCTTGCGTTCACGCTTTCGCAAACGGGAATGGTGGTACATTGGCGCAAGTTGAAAACGCCGAAATGGAAACGAAACGCCATTATCAATGGTATTGGCGCGGTGGCAACGGCGGTGATTCTGGTCATTGCTGCGACTACGAAATTTACGCACGGCGCATGGGTCGTAATGATTTTGATTCCGGTGCTCGTCGCAGGTTTTTCGTTGATTCATCGGCACTATACGCGTGTCGCCGACCAACTGCGGATTCAACCCGAACAGTTGCCTGCCTCAACGATCAAGCAATTTGTGTTGGTGCCGATTGACACGGTGAATTATGCCTCACTGCGCGCGCTCGCCTTTGCGCGTTCGATGTCCTCACAAATTATTGCTCTGCACGTGAATATTGATCAAGAACGCACGGACCGCATGAAAGAAAAGATGGCGAAATTTGCGCCCGACATTAATCTGGTGATTTTAGATTCGCCGTATCGGCAATTTGTGCGCCCGATGATTACGTACATCGAAGCCGTGCATGAACAGAATCCGAATGCTTTCGTCACGATCGTCCTGCCCGAATTCATCCCCGCCCACACGTGGGAGCGATTGCTGCACGGGCGAACGGCGCAGCGTTTGCGCGCGGAATTTGAAACGCATCCGAACGTGGCTGTGGTTTTGGTCCCCTATTTGTTGGAAGCATAGGTTGAAACCGACGCGCTGGTTTATTGACATTCATATCCGCGCGAGATAGAATGTGCGGACTGTACAAGCTCATGGTTGAGGGAACGCTCCACCGTCAAATCGCAAAGTCGCGCAAGCGCTGTCGAGTCTGAGTTGCTGTGTTGCAATTCAAACCCGCAAAGACGCCCGGTGTGTGGCGTTCTTTTTTTTGTGTCTGGGAATTATGTCCGAAAAAGAAAAATCTGATTCGGCGATGAATCAGAATCGCGCCGAACAAAATGGTGTCCCTGCGAGTTCTACAAACGGGTCAAATGAAAATGGCGCCAAAGAATTAAAACTTGACCTAACGCAGCAAGAAAAACGCAGTGGCGTGCGCGCTGGCGATACCTATGTGCGCGTGGTACGTCCGCATAGACACCTCTTTCAAAAGGTGGCTCCGGGCGTCTTGCGCGCCACCGAAGTGGCGATAGAGCCGGAGACACCCGGGCGACAAGCGTTTGCCAAATTGCGCCGCATTTTGATTGGTGAGCCATTGCCGAACGCTGCCGACAGCACCGAACGGCTGACCAAGACCAAAGCGCTTGCCATTTTCGCATCGGATGCCATTTCTTCCGTCGCGTATGCGACCGAAGAAATTTTAGTGGTTTTGGCGTTCGCAGGCGCGAGTGGCGGCTTGGAATATCTAAGCCCAATTGCAGTGGCGATTGCGCTGTTGCTCGCGACCGTCGCGTTTTCGTACCGCCAAACCGTGTTCGCCTATCCGAATGGCGGCGGTTCGTACGTTGTTTCCAAAGAGAATATTGGTTTGGTCCCGGGTCTGGTTGCCGCATCGGCACTGTTGTTGGATTATGTCTTGACCGTCTCCGTCTCCATTGCGGCAGGCACGGCTGCGATCACGTCCGCGTTTCAAGAATTGCAGCCGTATACCGTTCCAATTGCGCTTTCCTTTATTGCGATCATGGTCATTGGAAATTTGCGCGGGATTCGTGAATCGGGAAATATTTTCGCGGTGCCCACGTATGTTTTCATTGCGGCGCTGAGTTTGCTCATTGGGGTCGGGTTGTGGCGATTGTTCATGGGGCTACCGCCGGTTGAATCACCGACGCTACATCCTGTTGGAAATGAACCTGTTACATTGTGGCTGTTGCTCACCGCGTTCTCGGCGGGAAGTGTCGCGGCGAGCGGGACGGAAGCGATTGCCAATGGCGTTCCGGCTTTCAAGCAGCCCGAAAGTAAGAATGCCGCCCGGACGCTCGTCGTTATGGCGGTGGTCTTGATGGTATTCTTTTTAGGAATTTCGAATCTCGCGCATCAATACAATATCATTCCGACGCACGACGAGACCGTAGTGTCGCAATTGGCGCGCGCAGTGTTTGGCACAAACTTTATTTATTACTTTATTCAGTTCGCCACAATGTTGATTTTGATTCTGGCGGCGAATACAAGTTTCAACGGCTTTCCGCGCCTCGCGTGGATTCTTGCGCAAGATGGTTTTATGCCGCATCAATTTGCACATCGCGGGGACCGCTTGGCGTATTCCAACGGCATTCTCATTTTGGGATTTTTGGCGGGGGCGTTAATTGTCTTGTTTCAAGGCGTCACAGTTGCGTTGATCCCACTCTACGCGGTTGGCGTGTTCCTTGCGTTCACATTGTCGCAAATTGGGATGGTGCGTCATTGGCACAGGACGCGCGGTCCGCATTGGCAGCGTAACGCAGCCATCAATGCATTCGGCGCGTTTCTCACGCTCGTCGCGCTGGTGATTGCGGCGACGACAAAATTTGAGCGCGGCGCGTGGATTATTATTGTTGCCATCCCGTTGCTTGTGGGAATGTTTTTATTGATTCATCACCATTACAAAAATGTGCACGAGCAGTTGAAAATCAACAAAGCGGAAGCGCCCGCCGCAGCGCTGCGCCAGATTGTCATTGTCCCCATCGCGGAATTTAATCGCGCGTCAGAGCGCGCCTTATTGTTCGCGTGTGGACTGGGACCACAAGTCAATGCGGTGCATGTGACCGAAGAACCGGAGCAAGCGAAAAAACTCGCCCAAGAGCTTGCCGCCTTTGATCCCAAGATCAAGCTCATCGTGGTAGAAACGCCCTATCGTGCGGTGTTGGAACCACTGCTAAAATATATTGACGCGTTGCATCAACAAGACCCGAATGCCTTTGTTACGGTGGTCGTACCCGAATTTTTGCCGGCGCATTGGTGGCAACGCTTTTTGCATAATGGCACGGCGGCGCGGCTTAATCGCGCGCTCAAACCGCATCCGAATGTTGCGGTGGTGAATGTGCCTTATGGTTTGGAACATTAGATAGGGAAAGGAACATACGCGGAGGCAGCGTGGCGTAAGCATTCAACTCTTTTACCTGCTTGCGCAGAGCTGTGCTACATTGTAGAAATATGGATACCAAAGTGAAACGGATTCTGGTACCCGTCGAAGGCGTGCCAACCGACAATGAAAGTATTGTGCTGGCATGTTCGTTCGCCAAGCGCGACAAGTCGGATATTTTGTTGTTGTACGTGATCGAAGTACGGCGCAATTTACCGATTGATGCGGAAATGTCCAAAGAAATTGAACACGGTGAAGCGGTGCTGGAAAAAGTACAGCGCTTTGCGGACAAGATCGGCTGCCGCGTCCAAACAGATTTATTGCAAGCGCGCGAGGCGGGACCTGCCATTGTCAACGAAGCATTGGAACGTGATGCACAGCTGATTGTGATTGGTGTGCCGTACTATGAAAAATTTGGTGAATACGCCGTCCAGCCGCGCGCGCAATATGTTTTGGAGCACGCGGGCTGTCGCGTAATACTGGCGCGCGATCCTCTGCCACAGGCACAGCCCGCGCTGAACGGACAATGAATTTTTGGTGCGCGCGTATTTTTTAAGGTCGCAGACCTTTAAATTCATTGTTCCACCATTTCAATAATGCTATAATCGCGGGCTGAAACGAAAAAATATGAAAATTCTGATTCTCGGCTGTGGGCGCGTTGGAATTTATCTCGCGCAAACGTTGGATCAAGCGGGACATCAAGTGACCGTCATAGATCGCAATCCTGATTCGTTCGCCAAGTTGGGCGCAGATTATGGCGGTCAAATGGTTGTGGGGACCGGGATTGACGAAGATGTTTTGAAAAAAGCGGGCATCGAAAAAGCCGACGCGTTCATCGCCGTCACCAATGGCGACAACACCAATGCAATGGCGGCGCAAATCGCACAGCATATTTTTCATGTGCCGCATGTTGTCGCGCGCTTGTACGATCCTGTCCGCGAAGAGATCTATCATCTGCTCGGCTTGAATACAGTCTGTTCCACCGTAATGGGCGCCGAAAGAATCCGCGAAATGGTGGGCGCGTAATGTACATTATCATCATTGGCGGCGGCAAAGTTGGATATTATTTGACCGAGCATTTGTTGAAAGCGGGCAATGAAGTCGTCGTCATTGAAAAAAATCCGAAAAAAGTCCAAATCATTATCAATGAATTGGGCGGCGTTGCCATTCAGGGCGATGGCTCGGACGCGGGACCGATGCTGGAAGCGGGCATGAATCGTGCCGACATTGTGGTGGCGGCGACGGGGGACGACGAAGATAATCTCATCATTTGCCAGATGGCAAAGAAAAAATTCAACGTTAAACGGACGATTGCGCGCATTAACAATCCAAAGAATGAACACATCTTTAGCGTGTTGGGGATTGATTCGACCGTTTCGTATGTGGACGCGCTCGTTGCTCAAATCGAACGTGAAATTCCGGCGCACTCGTTAATTCATTTGCTCACCTTGCGCGATGTGGGAGCCGCTTTTATCGAAAAACAGGTGCCGGAGGATTCACCGGTCATTGGAATACCGATGAATGAATTGAGTATTCCACAGCAATTTCTGATTGCGTTGGTGATTCGCGAAGGGCAAGCCATCATCCCTAAAGGTACGACCAAATTGCTGGGAGGCGATGAAGTTGTGGCGGTCACGACATTGGAACAAGAAGATTTGCTAGAGCGTTTGTTTCGTGGTGAATTGATTCGACGACAATGACAAGTGTAGGGACGAATTCAAAATTCGTCCCTACGCCTATTTTAATACGTCCACCGGGGGGTGGCACATGAGGTCAAGCGCATGAAGAAATTTCAAGTGGCATTACTGTATTCGATGTTTGCCAATGCGCCGCAAGAAGCAGCCGATGAGGATACGCCGTGGGATAAATGGAATGAGCTCGACTCGGAAGGAAGTGTCGCGGGCTACGAACGCGCGCTGCGCGAGATGGGGCACGACGTCATTCCGCTCGAAGGTGATCACACGCTGATTGCGAACCTGCAAAAATACAAACCGGACATTTGTTTCAACACCTGCGAAGGACATCGCGGCAGATCGCGCGAAGCGCAAGTTCCTGCAATTCTCGATATGTTGGGCATCCCCTACACGGGTTCGGGCGTTATGTCGCTTGCCATCGCGTTAGACAAAGCGATGACGAAACGCGTCCTACAATTTTACAGCATTCCCACGCCCGCGTTTCAAGTATTTGTCACGGGCAACGAACCGACTGATCCGCGCTTGAATTTTCCTCTCTTTGCCAAGCCGTCGCTGGAAGGTTCAGGCATCGGTATTATGGCAAAATCTATTTGCCGCACTCCGCGTGAACTGCGGGAGCAAGTGCGTTATCTCTTGCACGCGTATAAACAGCCCGTGCTGGTCGAAGAATTTATCGAAGGGCGCGAGATTACGACCGGGATTGTGGGGAATCTGATGCCGCGCGGCTCCTGGATCAAGGAAAAGAAACGTCTTGAAGCCGAACGCGCGCTGCAAGCGCAGAGCGTCAGCGCAAATTTAGAACCCGCGTCAGGCAATGGGCATAGCGCGAATGGGAAAAAGGCGCCCGTGCGCGAATATTATTATTCGGGTGTCCGCGTACTGCCGCCATTGGAAATTGATTTTTCACCATTGAAAGATACCGCGCCGCTCTACGGCTCTGAAATCAAACACAACAATCCGTGGGGTCCCAAATACTTGTGTCCGGCGCCCCTTTCTGCCAAGCTCACTTCGCAAATTGGACGCTGGACGGTGGCGACATTTCGCGCGCTCGAATGTTTCGATTTTGCGCGCGTCGATTATCGAATTCGCGAATCGGACAATTTGCCGATGGTTATCGAAATCAATCCTCTCGCGGGCTTGACAGAAGGGCTGAGTGATATTGTGATCGAAGCGAACGCAGCGGGTATCAGCTATAGCGAACTCATCAATATGATTCTTGAGACCGCCCTCCGCCGCTACGGGATGCTGGATGATTAGCGCGAAATCGCTATTTTCGACTGATTTTTTCCGATATTTGTGTCGAATTGCAAAACGTTTTACAATGCGCGGCACGCGTGGTGTTGAACACGAGCCGGTCATCGCCGCTGTTTCTCCCCGCGAAAATGTAGCTCTCCATCGTCCACCATTCCGATTCTTTCGCCCCCATGACTGCGTTTCTTGAACTCTTAAATACCTACGCAATCTTTTTTTACATCGCCGGTGTGATCGCGGTGCTGTTTGGAATCAAGATGTTGTTTGACGCGCGCCGCGCGTCGCGGGCAACCCTTTTTACACTCGAACAGGAACAGGCAAGTGACCGCGCCTTTCGCGCGGTGTTGGTGATGTTGGGCGCGACCCTCTTTATTGCCGCGGTGGCAGCGATCAATGCCTTTGTCGCGCCCGCCGTGCCGCCGCCGGAAGCCGATCAAGTCGAACCAACACAAATTCCTTTTACTCCGCCGGTGATAATCCCGACCGCAACGCCGCAACCTACGCTGACTCTTGCGCCAGCAACTGCTGCGCCCACTGCGCGTCCGCCGCAAGGCACCGCGGCGCCAACCGCACCGCCCGCGCCGACAACCGCTGTTCCGCAGCCAACGTCGGCGGAATCTCCGACGCCACTCCCGCCACCGACCTCCCCGTTAATTTATCTCGCGCCTACTTTGAACGTGCCGCCAAATGGCGACAGCATCGGTTCGGACAAGGTGCGCTTTAGTTGGGGCGTGGATGAATTCGGTAATCTCGCCGTGCCTGCATTATTGCCGCAAGACCAATTCTATCGGCTCGTCGTTACATTCACCGACAAAACAAAGAACGCGACCGCCACTCTGGTATTGTGTACACATGAACACAGTGTTGACCAGCGCACGGGCGTCACCGTGGCAGACTATCGAAATGAAGCCGTTGACAATTTGTTCAAATGGAATGTGACGATTGTGAGCGCGCCGAGTCAACAAGCGTGTGAAGCCGGAGAATTTTCGCCCTTAAGTCCGCCGAGCCCGACATCCTCCTTTGTATTGCCCTAATGAGTTTGCTCAAGGCGACAGTTCCGCTGTCGCCTTTTTTGTGTACTGCAACCTTCCGTTTGTATAATCCAATGTCCATGAATGATTTTCGTACTCGCCTCGCGCGCGTTCCACTGCTCGTCTGGCTCGCCGTCGTTGTTCTGCTCTGCGCGTTCGCGCAAAGATTTTTCGCGCTCGACCAATTTCCGCCGGGGGTGCAGCACGACGAAGTTTTCATTGCGAATTTCGCGCAAACCATTTTACAGGGACAATATCCCATTTTTTTTGAATTGAATCGCGGCAACGAACCGCTGTTCATGTATCTCACCGCCGCGATGTTCAAACTCTTTGGCGAGAATGTGTGGGCGCTGCGCGCGACGGCGGCGCTGTGCGGATTTGGCGCGCTGCTGTTGACGTATCTCCTCACTCGAGATCTGTTTCAAAAAGAAAATACGCAGCGCGGCGACGAATCGAGCGCGAATTTTATCGCGCTGATCACAGCGGCAGGCATCACCTTTTCTTTTTGGCATCTGTACGAATCGCGCATTGGCTTGCACACCATCAGTACATACTTGCTGGCGGCGGCGACGTTTTATGCGTTTTGGAGGGGGTGGACGCGCGGCAATAAAATCTTGCTCCTTGTTTCCGGAATCCTCGCGGGCTTGTCCACCTATACCTATCGTTCGGGCATTTTCGTTCCCGCGACTCTATTGCTTTTCACGTTGTACTCTCTCGTGTTTCATCGAAAAATATGGCGCAGAAATCTTTGGCTCATTCCTGTCATTTTTATCCTCGCCGCGCTCGTTTATTTCCCCCTCTTTAATTTCATCACCACGCATCCGGAAACCGCGCTCGCGCGTTTGGGCGATTTGAGCGGCGATATGGACGCGCTGCGTCAAGGCAATCCGCTGCCACTTGTCAACAACGCGCTGCGCGTGTTTGGAATGTTTGGCATCAGCGGCGATCCCGAGTGGCGCTATAACGTTGCGCTGCGTCCGATTTTCGATCCGTTGTGGGCAATTCTGTTTTACGCGGGAATTGTCGTCGCACTGCTCCGTTTCAAGCGCGCGCCATACGCATTCGCATTGATTTGGCTCGTCGTGATGTTGTTGCCGAGCATTTTGAGTGGAAGTGACCTGTCACAGCACCGCGCGGTGGGCGCAATCGGCGCGGCGTTCATGATGCCCGCGTTGGTGTTGGATGAAGGGCGCGTGTTCGTGAGATTGCGTTGGGGTAGGGGAGCGCAATACGCGTTCGGCATGGGCGTTGCCGCGCTGATCTTGCTCGCGGCATTTGGTGGCATCAATGCATACTTTGTGACATGGACGAACAACCCCGAAGTGCGTTTGATTCAACGGGCTGATTTGGCAATTGCGGCGCGTTGGCTCGACGAACATCAAGGCAACGCGCGGGCGCTCGTTTCGGCGGAATTTGCGAATGATTTGGATCGCGGTTCATTCAATCTCGTCGCGCGCAACCCAAACCACGCACAATTTTTTCAAGGCGCGGATACCTTTGTCTTGCCCGCGCGCACAAACGCGTTTATTGTAAATCCGCGCAGCGGACCCATTTCTGAAATTTTTAGAAAACAGTTTTTGCAGGACGCGCCCGTCTTTACCTCCAAGCTGGCGGATGGAACGAACGAAATCGAAATCTATGAATTGACCGAGCCGGAATTTCAAATTTTGCGGACGACGCGCGGGCTAAATAATGTGGCACAAACGCAAGACGGACAGATTGTGATTCGTGATGCATACTTGCCCGGCGGCGCGCGCACCGGCGAAATATTGAATGCCGAGTTGTGGTGGCAAATTTTCGCTCCGCGCGTTTCGGACGCGGACGGATTGGCTTGGGTGGGTTCTTTGCAAGATAAGATGAACTATATCTGGAGTGAAGTCACTTCAATGGGCTACACCCCATCGCAGTGGCAGCGCGATGATGTGGTGGTGTCGCTGCTTCCGCTGTCAATTCCGGTGGATGCCACGCCGCAAGAGTATTCGCTCAACGTCGCTTTGGCGTCGAATGCGGGGACGATTCCATTGATTAAAAATGGCGCGCCCCCCGCGTCGCCCATTCAACTCGCGGAGACGACGATTGCGCGCGGAGAGACACCAAAAGAAAAACCAGAATTAGATGTGCGCTATCCGCATCGGGAACAGTTCGGAGAAATCGAATTCTTTGGTTCCGACGCCGTTGGCGAAGCGGAGGCGGGTGGCAGCTGGCGCGTCATTTTATTTTGGAAAGCGGATGAAAAAATCTCAGAAAATTATAAACTGCGTTTAATCGCAATGACGGAAGATGGACAAGAAATTACGCGGCAGGAAGAGGTGCTGCTGAAAGGGGTGTATCCCACCCGACAATGGCGCGCGGGGGATTACATTCGGAGCGTGCATGATTTGCAGATTCCTGAAGATGCGCCGCGCGGCAAAGCCGTTGTGCGCGTCGCGTTGTTAAATTCCGATGGCAGTCCCATCGGACGCGCGGACGGCGCGCCGATTGCGGGAATTGAAATTGTCGGACGCGCGCGCAATTTTGAAAAACCAAATCCGCAAACTGTGCGCGTCACGCGTTTCGGCGACGCGATTGAAATGCTCGGTTATGATTTGCCGCGCACAAACCTTCGCGCGGGTGACGAGTTCAAGCTCACACTCTACTGGCACGCACTGAAATCTGCCGACAAAGCGTACACCGTTTTTGTCCATTTGCTTGATGCGAACGGTAAAGTAATTGGACAGCAGGATATGCAGCCGTTACAGGGCGATGCGCCAACGAATGCTTGGCAGCCAAATGAATATCTTGCCGATGCGTATGCGTTTACGATTGCGCTCGATGCGCGACAAGGCGCGGCGGCTGTCGAAATTGGATTGTACGACCCTGTTACGGGTCAACGCTTGACTGTTACCGACGCACAGGGTACTGTCGTGGGCGACCATCTTTTGATTGAGGGATTGAACGTTGAGCCATAACCGACTCGATTCATCATACGCAATCTGCGAAAATTGATTTATAATGGCGGCATGGCAGAGCGAATTCTCATCATCGAAGACGAAATCAAGATTGCCGATTTTTTGCGGCGCGGGTTGGCATATGAAGGATTCAAGGTTGAGGTCACGCACGACGGCGAGACAGGTCTAAAAGCCGCGCGCGATAATGTGCCTGATCTGGTGATCCTTGACGTGATGCTGCCGGGGTTGGATGGGTTGGAGGTTGCGCGTCGGCTGCGCGCCGGCGGGGAAACGCCAATTCTGATGCTGACGGCTAAAGATACGGTCCCCGACAAGGTCAAGGGTTTCGAAAGTGGCGCAGATGATTATTTGGTCAAGCCGTTCGCGTTTGAAGAATTGCTCGCGCGCGTCAAAGCGCTGTTGCGCCGTAACAAAGCCGTTGATCAAACGACGTTCCGTTTTTCCGATTTGTCGCTCGATACGGGAACGCGCGAGGTCTCACGCGGTGGGCGCAAAATAGACCTAACGACCAAAGAATTCGATCTCTTGCACTTTTTTATTCTGCATCCGCGTCAAGTGTTGTCGCGCGAATTGATCTATGATCGCATTTGGGGCTATGACTTTGGCGGCGAATCAAATATTTTGGAAGTGTATATTCGCTATCTCCGCTCCAAACTTGAAGCACAAAATGAACCGCGCCTGATCCAAACCGTGCGCGGAGTGGGGTACGCCTTGCGCGAAGAGTAAAGAGCGACAAATATTGCCGCCGCGCTCCTCACTCCACTCTCGACTTTTTTTCGCTCCGCAAGAAAGCAGTTGATATTCCGTATGTCCATTCGTACGCGTCTGACATTGTGGTATGTCGGACTCCTCGCGGTACTGCTCATCGTTTTTGCCATCGCGCTTTATGCGACGGTTTCTGTTACTTCATACCAAGAAGTAGACCGTTCGTTAGAGCAGCGCGCCCGTGATATTCAATCCAGTTTTGTCGCCATTTCCCAGAAGGATGATATCGCGTCGATTCTCAAACGCGGCGGCTTTTTGGCGCCCGACGCTGATGTTTTTGCGAATTCTGAGATTTATGTGCAATTGCGACGGTCGGATGGAGTCGTCGCCAGTCGTTCGCAGAATCTGGGCAATAAATTCCTCGAAGTTCCACCCAACCAGCACCTGCGCGCCCAAATGGGCGAACCTGTTTTCTCTGATTTCACTGTAGACGCCACGCGCTTGCGCGCGTACGTTGCACCAATCAAAACTGAATCCGGACAAGTAGTCGGATATATCGAACTCGCACAATCGCTTCGCCTCGTAGACAACACTTTGCGTGATCTGGCAACGCTGTTGATTATCATTATCGCGAGCGGTTTAGCGGTTGCGGCGATCGGGGGATGGATCATCGCAGGCAATGTCCTTGCGCCAATTGATCGCGTGACGATGACCGCACAAAAAATCACGCGCGCGCGCGATTTGGGACGACGCATCGAGGTTCCCGAAACGGCAGATGAGGTTGGGCGGCTTGCGATGACCTTTAATGAAATGCTCGCGCGCATCGAAGAGTTGTTTCGCGCGCAGCAGCGCTTTGTGGCAGATGTCTCGCACGAATTGCGTTCTCCGTTGACGGCAGTACGCGGCAATCTTGATCTGTTGAAACGCGGCGCCGCAGAGGACCCTGCAGAACTCGCGCAGATGATTGAAGCGATGGATTCTGAGACGGCGCGGATGAGCCGTTTGGTGAGCGATTTGTTACTGCTCGAACGACAAGATTCGGGCGTGCCCATCGCGAAACAGCCGATTGAACTTGATACGTTGATGCTGGAAGTGTATAGGCAAGCGCACATTACCGCAAAGGGCATCACGCTGACGCTCGGCGCCGAAGATCAAGCGATTATTGTCGGCGACCGCGATCGTTTGAAACAAGTATTGCTGAATCTGGTGGACAATGCGATCAAATATACACCGCAGGGCGGCAAAGTGACTTTGTCGTTGACAAAAGAAGACCCCTGGGTAAAAGTTGCGGTGCAAGATACGGGCATTGGGATCGCGCAGGAGAATCTGCCAAATTTGTTTGAGCGTTTTTATCGCGTGGACAAAGCGCGTTCGCGCGACGCGGGCGGCACGGGACTTGGACTCGCGATTGCCAAATCGGTTGTGGATGCGCACAATGGAAAAATTACGGTTGAATCACAATTAGGCAAAGGCAGTACATTCACGGTTTGGCTGCCATTGGCAGAATCGAAAACTGTTTCAACTACGCCATCGCGTACACAATCACCACGCCTTGCATTGAATAAAACCTAAAAAAAACGGAACTGTTGCTCAAAAATAGTTCCGTTTTTTTATTTCTGTTCACAAACTTTTTACGCATTTCTCATTTTTTCCTAATCTGCTCAAGTTATCCTACGGGCGACAGGTTGGGGGATGCCAAAAAGGGTGAAGCGGAGCGAGGCTGTAAATATCCGAGCCAAGTGTTTTACAAGAGCGCACCCCTGTTCGGAGGGTCCAAGCTCTATTCCCCGCCTGATCCTTTAGCAATAAAGATGTGCGTTTGATGCAAGACGTATCACGGTGGGACGCACAAAAATAAAAGGTTGTTCTCCTTTGTTGGGTGGTTGTGTACTGAATGGGTGTCAGTACACAGATTTAGCAAGAATGCCGTATGTGGAAATTCACATGCGGCATTTTTTGTTGGCTCGCAGCGAGATTGCATGTAAACTATTTATCTGACGTACAAATGCAAAATCCAATCAATGCCGTATGAAGCGGCGTACGCCAGTGCAATATTTTTGATAATTTTGCCCGCGCCTGCAGAGCATAAATAGAGCCACCAAGGCATTCTCAGCGCGCCCGCTACAATTCCGGCGAGGTCAAAAACTGGATTGGGAATCAGCGCCAAGATGAAAATAGTCAATGCCCCATACCGCCGCATCCATGCCGCCATTCGTCCGTAACGGGGTGAACTGTCAATCAGTTCTTGTCCGCTGTATCCCGCTAAATAGCCCGTCATTTCGCCGAGCGCCTGCCCTGCGCCCGCGACAATCCCGACTAGGAGCGGATTGCCGATGCTTCCGGCAATGAGCGTCAATGCAATTCCCGGTACCGGCAAAATGAGCGTCGCGTTGCTCAGGAGCGAAAGAAAAAATAGGACAATCAAGCCGCCGGGTGATTCCAGCAGCGTTTCCACTTGGGCGCGGCGTTCGGGGTCGAACAGAATCAGAATGGTTGCAGTAAACGCGACGATGAGAATGAAGACGGTGAGAATTTGAATGAGGCGAAGGCGCTGTTGTGAAGGTGCGGCGGGAACGGGAGTCATAGTTTGTGGCGGCGATTGTCGCACCGGAAACCTACTACGTCAAACAGGAAATTGGTGAATGAATCACAAATCTGTCGTTTTTTCATTTTTTGTCTCAATCATGTTCGCTGCTGCGGCAGGCTGTGCGCCAACCCCGGAGCAAGTAACGCCAACTCTACCGCCGATTGTTCAAGTCACTGCGGAATCATCCCCAACCGTTCAGCCCACCGCGACATTAGCGCCGACTGTTACGCCACTGCCCACCGCAACCGCAACACCTGCTCCAACCGCGACGCCATTCATCACGCCGCCCGCGGCGGGGCAAGCTATTGTTGCGCCAATCCTAATGTATCATCACTTGAAATATCTCGAACCCAACGCGAGTGAAGCGTTACAAACTTGGACCGTCGCGCCCGATCAATTTGCCGCGCAGTTGGATTATTTACAGCAGAAAGGTTTTCACACCATTACGTTCAAGCAACTCGTCGAATTTTTCGATAACGGCGCGCCTTTGCCAACAAATCCGATTCTGCTCACCTTTGATGACGGATGGATTGATGGGTACACGGTCGCATTTCCTGAATTGACCAAGCGCGGCATGGTGGGAAATTTTTTTGTGCCAACCCAATATGCCGATGCCGGCGGCGAATTATTTATGAATTGGGACCAAATCCGCGAGATGGATCGGGCGGGGATGGAAATTGACGGGCATACGATTGATCATGCAGATTTGAACAAAGCGAACCTTGACGTACTCCGCCGCCAGTTGCGCGCTTCCAAGCAGCAGATGGAACAAGAACTGGGACATCCCGTTTACGCGCTCTCGTATCCGTTCGGCGCATTCAACGCGGGCGTCGTTGCGGAAACGGAAGCGGCGGGCTATCGCGCGGCGGTCATTTTGTGCTGTGGCTATGAATTGAATTCGGACATTTTGCTCACATTGCCGCGCATCCGAATTTCCTATAACGATCCCCTATCGGAAATCGAGAAAAAGTTGCCGTGACTCTTTAGGTCAGCTTAAGCCAGCGTTAAGCTCATGATAAGACAATAGGCGTGGTTTATGCATAGGAGGCAATAATTATGTCACGGTCATCTAATGGATGGATTGTAATTCTTGTATTGTTAGGCATCATGCTTGCCGTCGTCGGCGGCGGCGTGATGGGCGGCGTGGTTGGCATGTACGTCGCGCGCGGAACGGCTGCCCCCGTCGCTGCGCCCGTACCGCAAGAGATCAAGGCGGTCACTCCGGGACAAGCGCCCGCAGTCCAAAATCTCACCGTCAACACGACGACCGAGCTGATTGGCACCGTACAAAAAGTAGAGCCCGCGGTCGTTACGGTGGTCACGGATCTGAATACGCGCAGCGCGGGTGAAGTGCAAGCATCCGGCTCCGGTGTAATTATTTCACAAGATGGTCATATCATCACCAATAACCATGTCGTCGAAGGGGCAAGCAGCGTGTCTGTCATTTATGAAGACGGCACACGCACCAATGCAACCATCGTCGGCACGGATCCCGTAACGGACATTGCGGTGTTAAAGGTGAACGACAAAGTGCCCACGTATGTTCCCTTTGGCGATTCGAACGCGCTGCAATTGGGCGAATGGGTCATTGCGATTGGCAGTCCGCTTGGCAATTATCGCGGCTCTGTTACCGTTGGCGTTGTGAGCGGCTTGAATCGTAGTGTGGACGGGACTCAGCAAGAAGGACTGATCCAAACTGACGCCGCAATCAATCACGGTAATTCAGGCGGTCCTTTGATCAATCTGGCAGGACAGATCGTCGGCATCAACACGCTGGTGGTACGCGAAAGCGTTGGCGGCGCGCCAGCCGAAGGTTTGGGTTTTGCGGTGCCGTCAAATATTGTGCGCGCTGTTGCCGAGCAGTTGATTGCGCGGGGCAAGATCGAATATCCGTTCATCGGAATTTCGTATCAGGAAGTCACGCCGCAGCTCGCGAGTGAACTTGGACTCGCTGCCAAGAACGGCGTTCTCATTCAACAAATCACGGCTGGCAGTCCCGCCGCGCGCGCGGGCTTGCAGATGCGTGATGTTGTAACGGCGATTGATAACAAAGCGATTGATGAAAATACTTCGCTGCGCTCGCTCCTCTTTCAATATCATGTGGGCGACACAGTGACTCTAACTGTAGAGCGCGGCGGACAGCCGCTCCAAGTCAAGGTAACGCTGGTAGCAAGACCATCGTAAGCGGAACAAGTTACGCGAATGAAAATAAAAACGCCTCTCAATGCGAGAGGCGTTTTTTCGTTACACTTTGGCGGGAATTTGCGGCGATGTTGCTTTTGGCGTTGGACGCGCCAACCACGCAAAGGCAATTCCCAATAGATACAAACCCACCATCGGTAGCGCTACGAGCGTCATGTTGAAAATATCCACTGTAGGGGTGATCACTGCCGCCGCGACCGCGATAATCACAAGCGCGTAACGCCACTGCTGTGCGAATTGACGCGCTGTGACGACATTAAAGCGCGCGAGGAAAAACATCACGAGCGGCAATTCAAAGGTGAGTCCGACCCAAAATAACAGTGCGAGCGCGAAATCAATGTAATCCTCCAACGCGGGCAGTGGCTGCACCAATGAACCGCCAAGCCCAAACAAGAAATCGAGCGCGCTGGGCAAAAGCAAAAAGTAGGTGAACAGCACGCCGCCGACGAACAAAAGAAGTGCGAGCGGCAAGAGAAAATACATCGGACGAATTTCGCGCGCCGTCAAGCCCTCATACACGTTCTGGCGTTGTTCTTCGGCTTCTGCCAATTCTTCGGGATCAAGTTCCGCGCGTTCCACTTGCCATTCTTTTTCGCTCATCGCCGCGTACGGAAATTTTGGTCCGCGCAGAAACAACAGCAGTTGCAGCAAAATCATTGGCAGCGCGGTGGCAAAGCCCGCAATCAACGCGAGTTTGACGTAGGTTGTAAATAGTTCGGTGGGCTTGAGCACTACCGGCGTTGTTGTGGTGAGTGACACGGGCAGCAGCGTCCCCGCAGGAATGGTTATTGTCCCGCTCACCGGACCCGTCGCAGTAATTACCGAGGTGATAACTTGTACATCTTGTGCCAACACATAGTTGCTGACCGGTAAATTGGCTGGAGTTGCAGGTTGAATCACGCGGACAGGGCGAATGATAAAGCCGAGCAGTGGCTGTGCAAAGACAAATGCAATTCCAAACCCAATGCCAAAGGAAATGAGAACGTACAAGAGACGGCGGCGCAATTCTTCCAAGTGCCCCGTGACTTGGTACAAAATTTGAATGCCCGCGTAGATGTTGCTTTTTTGGCTGATCCAGTAGCGCCGCGCGTTGTGCAGGGTCCCAAGCGGCGGCTGCCCGTTGCGCGTGCGTTGAAAATCGGTCAGCGCGAGCCACAACGCTTCAATGCTTTCGGGCAAACGGCGCGGACCGATGACGAGCAAAGCCACAAGCGCCAAAATGACAATCGAAAGAATATCAGGCATGGCGCGTCAATTATGCGCGGACGATTCCTTCTCTGCCGCAGGGTTGGACAAAGTTGAGGGGCTGGCTGTGCTGTTCGAGAGGGGAGGGGATATTTCGGCAGGTGAATCTTCGCGCAGGATCTTATTTTCCGGTTCTGCCGGCGCGGTTGCTTCGACTGGGATAGTTTCGCTCGGCGGAGTCATGCGCGCTTTATCCAATTCCATCGAAGTCTCAAGTGCGCTGTTCATTTGATCGTTCAGGGAATCGAGATTGTCGCGAATTTCGCGCGACGCGCCGCCGATTCGTTTTGCCAATTCAGGCAATTTGTCAGGTCCAAATAACACGAGGACGACGATCAGAATTACGAGAATTTCCGTCGTGCCAACACCAAAAAAATTCATTACCCGCCTCGCTTTGCCAATGCGGGATGTCCTGCCAGATACGCTCCCAGTACGCCATTGATAAAACGCGGCGCGCTGTCACTGCCGTACAGTTTCGCAAGTTCCACTGCTTCATTGATCGCAACTTTGACCGGCACATCCCCCATATATTTTAACTCATAGAACGCCAAGCGGAGTACATTGCGGTCTACAATTGCCAATTGATCTACAGGGTATTCGGGCGCGAATTTCGCAATTAACGCGTCCAATTCATCCCGCTGCGCCACGACCCCATTCACCAATGCGCGCACAAATTCTTCCCCTTCGGGCGGCATTGGATCGCGGTCGGTGCCTTCGTCTTCTTCGCGGGCTGCTTCCAAGCGACGCGGCAGCGCGATCTCGACGGGATGTTCTACCGAATCTACTTCAAACAATACCTGGAGCGCCAGCGCGCGGGCTTTGCGACGAACTTTCATCTTTTATTGTAACGTCGTATCAAGCGGATCTTGTACGTCCGCGAAATGGATATTCACTGCGCGCACGGGCATTCCCACCACATCTGAAATCGCTCGATGAATCTCACGCTGTAGGGCTTGACCCAATGCAAGTAATTGTGTATTGGGCAGCGCGATCACATAGACATCTATGGTCACCGCGCCGTCCTCAACTTGAATGTCAACTCCGCTGGCAGAACGGCTCCCGCGAAACACGCGGCTCATCCGTCCTGACAGACTGGTGGACAAACGCGCGACTCCATCCGTAGATTCCGCGACTTGGCGTACTACGGTTGTAACGACTTGTGGTGAAATCACCACTGCACCCAAAGTTTCATCCATGAATCAATGCACAATTGTCAATGCACAATGCACATCCCATTCAGCATTGTGCATTCCGCATTTGCCAAACCTTGGCTTGGCAGCATTCGTCAAACCATTCCTCCATCCACCGCCAGTACCTGTCCGGTAATGTACGACGCGCGGTCTGACGCGAGGAACGCGACCACATCTGCAACTTCTTCCGTTGTGCCAAAACGCTGCATCGGAATAAATTTTACAATGTTTTCCTTGATCTCTTGGGGTAATGCGTTTGTCAAATCGGTGGGGATATATCCTGCGGCAACCGCGTTCACGGCAATCCCTTTCGGCGCATATTCTTTTGCCATGGCTTTGGTAAAGCCGATCACGCCCGCTTTGGCAGCCGAATAGTTCGTTTGCCCCGGATTGCCCATCACACCCGACACCGAAGTGATATTGACGATGCGTCCGTATTTTTGTTTCATCATCTGCCGCAGCGCGGCTTTGGAACAATTGAACACACTTTTCAAATCATTCTCGATGATGAAATCGAAATCTTCTTCTTTCATTAACGCCAACAAATTGTCGCGCGTCGTTCCTGCATTATTCACCAAAATATCGAGCCGTCCAAACGCATCCAGCGTCGCTTTGATCACGCTCTGCGCTTGATCGAATTTGCTCACATCGCCTTGCACGGCGAGCGCGTCGCCGCCATTCGCTTTGATTTCGTCCACCACTTGATTCGCGGCATCCGCGCTTTTGTAATAATTCACTACAACTTTTGCGCCGAGTCCGCCAAGTCGAATTGCGATCGCGCGTCCGATGCCGCGCGATGCGCCCGTGACCAGCGCAACCTTGCCATTGAGGTCAATCATGCTGTGGCTCTCTCCAGAAATTTTTCGATTTGTTCTGCTGTGCCAATCGGTTTTGTCGTCGCCGTTTTGGCGATGCGTTTATTCAGTCCGGTCAACACATCTTTTGCGCCGAGTTCCAAAAATTCTGTCACGCCTTGCGCTTCCATCCACGCGACGCTTTTCACCCACTGCACCGACGATGTTAATTGCGCGAGCATTTCTTGACGCATTTCACCTACATCGTTCATTGGCTCTGCGGTGACATTGGAAATGATTGGCACGCGCGGGCTTTGCAAAGGCGTCATCAAAACTGCCGCGCGAAATTCCTCAATCGCGGGGCGCATCAATTCCGAATGCGCGGCGATGCTTACCGCCAAAACAATCGCGCGTTTCGCGCCCGCTTTCTTGGCGTTTTCCACCGCGCGTTCGATTGCTTCCTTTTCACCCGAAATCACAATTTGCCCGGGCGCGTTAAAGTTTGCAACCTGAACGGCGCCGGCATTCTTGCAAATCTCTTGAATTTTTTCATCCTCCACGCCGAGAATTGCCGCCATGGCGCCGGGGCGTTGGACGCCTGCGCGTTTCATCGCTTCGCCGCGAGCGCGCACCAACTTGATTCCATCCGCAAAGTCCAACACGCCGGCGGCGACGAACGCCGAATATTCGCCCATGCTGTGTCCCGCGACGAATGAAGCTTCCGCGAGAGAATTGTTCGACGTCTGTTGTAATGCCGCAAGGGCGGCGATGCTGTGTGCGAGGAGCGCGGGCTGCGCGTTGATCGTGTCGGTGAGTTCAGCTTCCGGTCCCTCAAACATCAATTTCGAAAGAGAAAAGCCGAGTACAGAATCTGCCGCGTCGAGCACCAACCGCGCGCTCGAATATTTTTCGTACAAATCGCGCGCCATGCCGACGAACTGCGAACCTTGTCCGGGGAACACCCAAGCGGTAGTCATGATGCTTTCATTTTATACCAAAGAGTTGAAATGTGTATAGCGACATTGACGCATTTCTCGTACAAAAGAAAAGGTCTGGCACTCGCGCGTGGCGAATCACACCAGACCTGTGCTTGGCGAGCACACTCTATTTCTTTTTCTTTTCTGCGACCGCCATGACTTCTGCGCCTTTGTAATATCCGCAGTTTGGACAGACGCGATGCGGAATATACAAATTGTGGCAGTTGGGACATTCCGTCAGATTCTGCGGCTTGAGCGCGAGATGGCTGCGGCGGCGGTCACGGCGTCCTTTCGAGAGTTTCCGTTTAGGGAGGGGTGGCATGTTTACTCCTTGCTTGTGCTAATTCAAATTTTCCGGTTCGTCCAACAATTGTTTCAAGATTGCGAAACGGGGATCCATTTCAACGTCCGCGCACTCACAATCACCTTCGTTCCAGTTCTTGCCGCAGTTTGGGCAAAGCCCTTTGCAATCGTTGCGGCACAATGGCACCAACGGCAGCGCGAGCGTCAAATCTTGGCGCACGATTTCCGACAAATCTAAAAGGTGATGCGCATCAATCTTGGTTGCTTCGTCCGCATCGTCGGGCTGTGGCAAACGCGCCCCGGTGAGAATATCAATCGTCGGATGAAATTCTTCATCAATCCTAAAGCGCACCGGCATTGAAAACTGGACGAGACAACGACTGCATGTTAATTCAACATTCGTACGCAAATCAGCGCGCACCAAAATCCCTTCATTGGTGCGAATCAGGTCCACATTCCCAACCAGATCAGTCAGCGGTTTCAGCGATGGATCGAGCTCGGAAATATCTTCTTGCAGTTGGTAATGGCGCGTCGCCCCAACATGTTCTTTGAGTAGTTGCGAAACATTGTATCGCATCTTTCACCGTCCAATCTGCGCACCTTGCGGAGCGTATCCTTGCCTGATGCAAGGGAAAGCCAGCGCATGACGCGCTGGCTTGTGGCACGACGCTTTGGATAACGCAGAACATTATATTCGAATCAATATTCTCGTCAAAAAAAGAATGAACAGCACGCTTTGTGCTGTTCATTCTTACGAATTCGCAACGGGTCCGGCAGGCGGAGCCGGTGGCGTACTGCCACCCACCGCGCCGCGTTTGTCGCTCAACATTCGCAGCCCATTATGTACGGTGCCTTGCAGAGTTGCCACACGGGCGGTGAGTTCGTCCAGGCGCTGCTGCAATTCGGTCAGCACTTGGTTCGCGTAATCGTCCGCCCCCGCGCGCGTGTTTTTGGCATCTAGGTCTGCCTGCGCCATGATCGCTTGCGAACGCGCTTGCGCGGTTTTGACGACTTCGCTCATGTCCGCCATCCGCGTCGATTCTTCTTTCGCCATTTGGACAATGCGGTCGGCTTCTTCCTTTGCTTGCGCGAGGATGCGGTCTTTTTCTTGGGTCACACGCCGCGATTGTTTGATTTCTTCGGGGACGGCAATGCGCAATTGATCAATGATGTCGAGACATTCATCTTCATCAATCATGCGCTTGTTGCTGAATGGCACCGCCGTGCCTTTGTTGACGGCAGCTTCGAGACGATCAACCAAATAAAGGATGTCTATGGTGATCAACCCCTTTCATCCCACCGAAAGTGCGGGGGTTGTGGAAGGATTTTGCATTCCCTAAAGCGGAATGTTGTGAGCTTGAAAAAAGTATACAACATTCTTTTTCCAAGATTGCGATGATACTACTACAAAATGCACACAAATACAATTGCCGCGCGGCGCGTTGGATGGCTTGGCTTATTCTTGCAGCGAAACTAATTTTACCTTGTCCCCGCGATCTTCGCCCAACTGCGCGATGCGGACTTTGAGTTTTGATGCCACATAGGGCGGCACCATTTCTGAAATATCGCCATTCGCCAACGCCACTTCTTTGAGAATGCTGGAACTCAAAAACGCGTACTGTGTGCCGGTCATCAAACATACGGTATCAATTTCCGGTGCCTGCTGTTTGTTGATGAGCGCCATTTGATACTCGATTTCAAAATCGTGCGTCGCGCGCAAACCGCGCACAATCGCTTTCGCGCCCACTTGCCGCGCAAACAAAACGGTGAGTCCGTGATAGGAACATACTTCGACTTTTGGTAAATCGCGCGCCGCCTGGCGCATGAATTCGAGGCGTTCCTCTTCGTTGAACAAGATACTTTTGAGCGGACGATCATACGCTGCCCAAATGAGCTTGTCAAAGAGCAGTGACGCCCGCCGCGCGATTTCAATGTGTCCGTTGTGTATCGGATCGAATGATCCGGGGTAAATGGCGATGGTCATGTTGAAAATTTTATCGTGTGTGATGTCTTGGCTTATCCTTGTGAAATCCACGCGGGTGGATCGCTGGCAGGAAAAGATTCTTCCGATGCTTCCTCTACCACGTCAAGCGTTTCTTCATTATTCTCTTCTTCTTTTGGTTTTTCGGTGGTGGGCAATGGCTCAGGTGAACGTGGTTCGGATGTTGGTTCTTGTGAATTCATTTTTCGCTCCTCTGGAACCTCAACTCAAATCTCCTTCGCCCTTCCAAAATTCATTCATCCCTTTTTTTAACAATTGATTGTCCGGCTGCGTCAATTCGGGATCGTGCTCAAAGATATCGAACGCGACTTTGCGCGCTTGCTCCAACAATTTCACATCGGTGAGCTGCGCCACTCTGAGATCGGGCAAGCCCGATTGTTTCGTGCCGAAAAACTCGCCGGGTCCGCGCAAGAGCAAATCGGCTTCCGCCAGTTTGAATCCATCTTGCGTACTCTCGATGACCTTGAGGCGTTCATCGCTTGTCGAACCCGACTTGTCGGCGAGCAGCATCGCGTACGATTGATGCGCCCCGCGTCCGACACGTCCGCGAAACTGATGCAGCTGAGCGAGTCCGAAACGGTCCGCGCCCTCGATGAGCATCACCGTCGCATTTGGCACGTCAATGCCAACTTCGACAACTGACGTGGCAACCAAAATATCAATGTTGTGATCGCGAAAATCGTTCATCACCGCATCTTTTTCGGCAGGACGTAATTTACCATGAATCAAGCCAACGCGCAGGTCGGGATACACTTCGGTTTTGAGACGCTCGTATTCTTCGACTGCGGCTTTGGCATCAATCACTTCCGATTCTTGAATCAACGGACAGATGACAAATGCCTGTCGCCCTTCACTGATTTGTTTGCGAATGAACATGTACGCGCGCTCGCGTTCTTTGGGTTCGAGCCATTTCGTCATGATTGGCGTGCGCCCCGGCGGCATTTCGTCAAGGATCGAAAGGTCGAGGTCGCCGTACACAGTGAGCGCAAGCGTGCGCGGAATGGGCGTCGCCGACATCACGAGGAGGTGTGGTTGTGCGCCATCGCCCTGTACAGTTGTTGCCGCATGTTCTCCATTTGACGGCGCTGACGCGCGAGCGTTTTGACCTTTTTGGCGAATCGCGGCACGTTGTCCCACACCGAACCGATGCTGTTCATCTACCACCGCCAGCGCTAAATTTTGAAACGTCACCGCTTCTTGAATCAGCGCGTGTGTCCCAACGGCAATGTCCACTTGCCCTTCGGAAATTTCTTGCTGTGCGGCAAGTTTTTCTTTATGCTTCATGCTGCCGATCAGTAATTTTACGCGCGGCTGAATCTGTAGTTTCTCGCCCAGGGCAGGCAAAATATTGTTGATGGTCTTGAAATGTTGTTCTGCAAGAATTTCGGTCGGCGCCATCAACACTGCCTGCGCTCCGTTCATGACCGCGACCAATAATGCCGCGAGCGCGACGACAGTTTTGCCTGCGCCGACATCCCCCTGTAGTAAGCGACTCATTGGCGCCGTGTTTTGCAGGTCGCTGAAAATTTCGCCGATGGCGCGTTCCTGCGCGCCCGTCAATGGAAATGGCAAGCCCGCCGCATAGCGCGCGAGAAAATCATTTTCGATGCGGAGCGAGCGACTTGGCTCGGCGCGCCATTTTTTGCGCTGCCGAAAAACGCCGAGTTGAATGTACAACAGCTCTTCAAACGCAAAACGATGCCGCGCCTCTTCCATCCGTTCCAGCGAAGTTGGAAAATGAATTTCGCGCAAGGCATTGGGCAAAGGCATCAAACGCGCCGAACGACGCAGCGCGGCAGGCAAGGGATCAATGACCTTGTCCGCCCAAAAGCCGACGACCTCGCGCTCGGTTTTGCGAAGCCAATTCGCTTTGATGCCTTCTGTCAAGGGATACACGGGATAGACGTGCGCGGTGTCGAGCAGTCGCTGCAGTTCTTTGGTGAGTGGTTCGTATTCGGGCGACTTGAAGCAAAGTTTGTTCAAATCGCGGTCCACTTTGCCGCTGACGACGACGAACTGGCGTGGACGTAAACTTTTCGCCACCCATGGCTGCTTGAAAAATTTCGCCGTGATGCCGCCGGTCGGATCCATTAATACAATATCGGTGATGTGAAAGCCGTTGCGCGTTTTGTAATCGTTAATGTGCGAGACCTGCGCGATGACGGTCGCGTCGTCGCCGTACATCAATTCGCTGATTGTTTTGACCGGACGATACGCGCGCGGAAAATGGTACAACAAATCGCGGATCGTGGCGATGCCAAGTCGCGCCAAGTTGTGCGCTTTGGCATTGCCGACGCCCTGCAATCGTTCCACCGGCGCGTCGAGTCCAAAATCTACGCGCAGCGAGCGTGCGGGAGGCGGCTCATCGTCGTCCTCTTCTTCGGGAATCGGTTCGGCGGCGGGCAGCGGCGAATTTTCTTCGCGCAATTCGATGGGCAGAGTTGGTGCGTTTTTCTTGGGCGCGGGATGCGGATGTTGTGTGTGGCGTTTGGGCGGCGGCGAAGGCTGGCGCGGTGGTTTTGGCTCCATTTGCCGCGCGACGGAGACTGCGCGTTGGATCATCACTTGGCGCTGTGCGGGCTCCGCGCCCGCGTATCCATTCAGCGCGTCAATGACCTCCTGCACGCCCGCGCTATTTTCTGACGTACGCGTGCGCTGTGCCCAATTCTCTACAAATTTTTCAACACCGCCGATGACAGATGCGTTATTACAACCTTTGGATTGTTCGTGCGCGAGAATCTTCGCGAGTTCGTTAAAGTTTGACATCAATACTTGCCATTCACCCAAGCAACCCCGACTGCCCCGGGACCCGTGTGCGCGCCAATGACCGGTCCGGTCTCGCAAACCATGATCTGTTCTTCAAACCATGTTTCCGCGAAATGTTTGCGGAGCGCCTCTGCCATTTCCGGCGCGGCGGCGTGAATGATGGCGAGTTCTTGAATGGGTCCCGACCCCAGAACAATGTCGGCGATGCGCTCCACCGCGCGTTTTTGTGTGCGAATTTTCTCGACGAGGAGCACTTCGCCATTCACCAACGAGATGATTGGTTTCACGTTGAGCAAACCGCCGACGAGCGCCGCGCCTTTGCCTAGCCGTCCGCCGCGCACAGCATAATCCAAGGTATCGAGCATCGCAATGGCGTGTGTGCGCGGAATAACATCGTCAATCAGTTCGGTGATTTCATCGAGCGCATAGCCATAACGCGCCGCGCGCGCCGCATAGATTGCCAACCAACCCAAGCCCATCGAGGTGGCGCGCGAATCTACGACCTGAATTTGCAAGCCGAGCGGGTCTGCCGTTTGGAGCGCATCGGTCGCGAGGCGCGCCGAATTGTACATCCCCGTCAACGTCTTGACGCTGTGGATCGAATAAATTTGATTTGTCGTACTCGACAATTCACCAAAGACTTCGAGAAACGTGCCGGGCGATGCTTGTGAGGTTGAGGGCACGACGGGGCTGGATTGTAGTTTTTCGTAAAATTCAGTCGGCGACAATTCCACACGGTCGCGGTAACTCTCTTCGCCGAAATGGATAAAACACGGCACGCGAATAATATCCAGCTCTTGTGCAATGTCATCGGGAATATCGGAAAGTGAATCGGTAACAACTCGGACTTGAGACATGATTCAAAATTGAATTGAAAAAATGCTTAACACGCAAATAAGAAACGAGGGGTATGCATTACGCATTTTCCAATGTGAATTGATTTTACATTCCTTCATAAACAACGACGCCCAATGCGCCCGGTCCCAAAAATGCGCCGAGCGAGGGTCCGTACATTTCCACTTTCATATCGAGATTGGGCAGTTGGAGGTTCACTTGCTCAATCAGCAGCGCGACATCTTCGGGCGTGGTCGAATGGAGTACATCCATTTTTTCGATGTGCGTGAACTCGATGATAAATTCGACCAACTTTTCAACGGCTTTGGCGCGCGTACGAACCTTTTCCAGTACGACGATCTCGCCCTCTTCTAAAATCAACAACGGCTTGATATTCAGAAATGTTCCCAAAATCGCTTGCGCTTTGCGAATACGCCCGCTGCGTTCAAGATATTCGAGCGTATCTGCGAACGCGGCAATATACGTGCGCGGAATGAGTCCGCGCGTCAGGCGCACCACTTCTTCGACATCGGCGCCCTGTTTTGCCGCGCGGGCGGCTGTTGTGGCAATCATGCCGAGCCCCGTAGAAATAAGCTGTGAATCAATCAGGCGAATTTTCGCGCGCCCCATCAGAGGCATTGCGGCGCGCTGCGCGTTCGCGTACGTCCTCGACAATTTCGAAGAATTGAACAGCATGACGATTTCGTCGGTTTGCTTCATCAATTCATCCAACGTCTGCTCAAACTGTTGAACGGTAGGCGGCACAAGAATTGGCGTCGCGTTGGTGCGCGCAAGTTTGGTGAAAAATTCTTTGGCATTCAAATCAATGCCCTCGCGGTACGACTTGTTGCCAAGCTGAATCGTCAGGGGCAGCACCGTAATGCCAAGCGACTCGGCGAGTTCCGGCGAAATATCGGCTGTACTGTCGGTGATAAGTTTTACTTGAGACATAGGCGACGATGAAAGACCGACGACGAATGACGTCTAATTGAAAGCTCGGTCATTCGTCTTTCGGCGTTCGTCTTATTCTATCGAAATAATGTACGGATACAATGGCTGTCCGCCTGCATGGATTTCAATAACTTGATCGGGGAACTCGTGCTGCACGTAAGAGTAGGTCTCTTGCGCGACAGAGGGCGTCACTTCACTTCCAAAGTAGAGGGTGACGATTTCATTATTCTGTGCGCCCGCTTGATGCAGTACTTGAAGCAGCAAAGGCGTGAGTTCATCGCCCGATGCGACCAGTTCCCCGTCGAGCAGCGCAATCGGTTTCCCCTGTTGAACTGTCATGCCATTCACTTGTGCGGAGCGCACCGCATGTGTGAGCTCGACTGTGCGCACTCGGTTCAAGGCGGCGCCCATCATCCGCACATTCGTATCAAGATCGCCTTGAAAGTTAAAGGCGAGCAGCGCGGCGAGACCTTGCGGCACGGTGCGTGAGGGAACCACACGCGTCTTTTTGTCGGTCAACTGTTGGACCTGCTGCGCGACCGGAATGATATTTTTGTCGTTTGGCAGCAAAATGATTTCGCGTCCTTTGACGGAATTAATTGCATCCAAAAGCTCTTGCGCGCTCGGATTCATGGTTGGACCACCGCTTACGATCGCGCTAACGCCCAGTGATTGGAAAATTTCTTTGAGCCCTTCACCCGGCGCGACCGCAATCGTTGCAACACCGGTCATTTCATCCGTCGAAGTGGGGGCGGGCGGACGCGCGGCAAGTGGCAAGATCGCACCCAAATTTTCCGCGCCGATGCGCATGTCCGCCGTGTTGCCCGCCATAAAGTCGGCGTACTGCGCTTGCATATTTTCGATAATGATATTGACCAACGGACCTTGCTCGGCGCCATACTTGAGAATGTCGCCGGGATTCAATGCGTGAATGTGAACTTTGATCAGCGTCTCATCGCCGACGATCAGCGCGGACTCGCCCATCGCGGAAATTTTTTCGCGTATTTCATCCACATTCAAAACATTGCCGCGAATATGAAATTGAATGTCATAGCCGAACCCTTCTTCCACTGCAAGGTTCTCGAGATGCTGCGCACCGATTCCCAATTTTGTACTCTCTAGCGTTTCCCCTGCAAGATATTTGAGCGCACCTTCCAAAATAAAGGCAAGTCCCTGTCCGCCCGCATCCACGACGCCTGCCTCTTTGAGAATCGGTAACAGCTGTGGCGTTCGCTGCACCGCACTCTGCGCGGCTTGATGCGTGGCTTGCAACACGAATCGAATGTCATTCGATTGTGCGGCGGCAATGACGGCGCGGTCGCCCGCTTCGCGAATCACCGTGAGAATCGTCCCTTCGACCGGTTTGATCACGCCCTTGTAGGCGGTATGCGCGCCTTCCACAAACGAATCTGCAAATAGGCGCGCCTCAATCGTCTCGCGTTTATCTACCGCGCGCGCCATACCGCGCAAGATTTGCGAAAAAATGACGCCGGAATTGCCGCGCGCTCCCAGCAACGCGCCGCGCGACAAGGCGTTATAAATTTCTCCGGCATTGTGCGATCCGTTCGCGTTTGCTTCGCGCACAGCAGCTTGGATGGTAAGGAGCATATTTGTGCCTGTGTCACCGTCAGGCACAGGAAAGACGTTCAATGAATTGACCAAAGGGACGTTGTTTTCGAGCCAGATAGCGCCAGCGCTAAACATCCTTCTGACTAGAGTTCCATCCACCTCTTTGATAATGGGTTGTTCGGCTAAATCATCCAAAGCAGCTCTGCCTGATTTTGTTTTGGTCACGCGCGTGTCACGAATCTTTGCTTACGCGTAACCCTTGCACATGGACATTCACTTGCGCGACGGTGAGACCCGTATCGCGCTCGACGACATATTTTACGCGATTTTTGATGCCCTGTGCGACTTGGGTGATGCGCGTTCCGTACTCGATAATCACGTACAAATCAATTACAACTTGCCCCTCTATGCACTTGACATCCACGCCGCGTCGAAATTTGGCGCGGGGCAAAAGCGCCGCCACATACTCGCGCGAATCTTTTGGCGCCATGCCGACGACGCCGTAACTTTCAAGCACCACCAAGCCCGCGATACTTGCTAACGCGTGCGGTTTGACTTCGATTCGTCCCAAGTACGGTTCTGTCATATGCGTTGGAAAAATTTGCATCAAACGGAGGTTGATGCTAATATAGCCGCCGCCGAAGTTCTGGCGTTTTTTTGTTGCCTGTTGATCCCGCAGCATAACGCGTTGGACGCGTGTGCGTGTCCCAAGCGTTCGTGCTGCTCACTAAATGGAGTAATTTCATGGCGCAGCGATGTGAATTATGCGGCAAAGGTCCCCAAGCCGGGCGCGCGGTTTCGTTTTCCAAAAAAGCCACGCCGCGCCGCTTTTTGCCCAATCTGTCTCACCGACATATCGTCGTGAATGGCAAGGCACAGCACCTCAAAGTGTGCACAAACTGTGTCCGAACCTTGAACAAGACAGAAAAAGGACGCTTTGCAAAATCTCTGACAAAAACTGCGTAACGCGTTACGCAGTTTTTGTTTTCACGCGGAACGCTCGAGTTATTAACTCGTGTTTCGCGCCTCTCCCAAAAAATAGCGCGTAAGCGTACGGCAAATTTGAAATTTGCCCTACCACTGCGTAACGTGAGTTGTCAAGTCGCCTTGACGCTGCCTCTCTGTCGTTACTCGTATCATCGCACGTAAACGCGTAATTTTTCCCCACATTTCGATTACAAACTCTCATTGCCCAACTGATGTTGCCAATGGTAATGCCGCCATTTGGGAATTGTGCTGCGTAATTTTTTGACGTAACTGTCCACAGCCCGCCGCGATCTCGATGCCCTTTTCCACGCGCAAGGTCGTTGGAATTTTCGCGTTATTCAAGATGCGTTGGAATTCTTGTACGCGCGCGTAGGGCGTGCGTTGGTACGGCGATTCACTGGTGGGATTCAACGGAATCAAATTGACGTGGCATAACAATCCCGCAAGCAGCTCTGCCACGCCGCGCGCCTGCTGCGGACTGTCGTTGATTCCATCCATCAAGGCGTACTCGAAGGTGAGGCGGCGATGTGTCGCTTGCACGTACGCGTGACACGCGTTCATTAATTCGCGCAAAGGATATTTGCGATTCACCGGTACAAGCACATCGCGCAATTTGTCGTCGGGTGCGTGTAACGAGACCGCGAGATTCACTTGCGAATGTTTCTGAATGAGTTGGTAAATTCCATCTACGTATCCCGAAGTGGAAACCGTAATCCGCCGCGCCCCCATGCCCAAGCGCGCAGGATCGGTGAACGCTTCAATCGCGCGCCACGTCACGTTAAATTTCATAAACGGCTCGCCCATGCCCATGATGACGATATTTGTCAAAGGCATTTCATAGCCCGCGCGCTTTTCGACGCGCGCGAAATACAATACTTGCGCGACAATTTCGCCGAGCGTGAGATTGCGAATATAGCCCGCCTGTCCCGTTTCGCAAAAAGGACAACCAACCGGACAACCGACTTGCGTGGAAAGACAGACAGTCCGCCGCGCAACATTCGGCGGGTCGCTGCTATCTTCGGGCGAACCGGGCGCGTCGAGGTAACGCATCAAAACCGTTTCGACCGTTTGCCCATCCGCCATTTGGAACAACGCCTTACGCGTTAACCCATCGGCGGAATTTTGCGCGGCGACGAGCCTTAAACTTCCGAGTGTCGTTTCTTCTTTCAAGCGCGTGCGCAGCGTCGTCGGCAGATTCGACATGGCATCGAAATCATCCGCCAGCTCGCGATAGAGCCATCTTTGAAGCTGCCTGACACGATAAACCGGCTCGTTCCAACTTGCGATCAAGCCGGTCAATTCATGCGTATCGAGATTCAAGAGATCAATACGTTTTTCTGTCACATTTACCTTCGCGATGCGCGATTTGCCAGCGAAATATAGTACAACAAGTTCAACAGTGTACTCGCGGCGGCGGCAACGTACGTCCATGCTGCAGCTGTGAGTACCGTGCGCGCGCCCTGTAATTCTTGCGGCACGAACAATGCACTCTGTTCCAACATCTTCATTGCCCGATTGCTTGCGTCAAATTCGACGGGCAGCGTGACTAGCGAAAAAATGGCTGTGCCTGAGAGTAACAAGATGCCGAGCCACATCAAGACAGATGAACCTTGCGCCTGCGCGGCAAGACAAAAGCCGAGAAAGAAAACAGCGTATCCGAGCTTTGAACCAATGTTGACGGCGGGGACAATCGCCATGCGAAAATTGAGCGGTCCGTAATTTTGCGCGTGCTGCATTGCATGTCCCAGCTCATGCGCCGTGATTCCGACTGCCGCCACAGATGCGCCGCGCGCAACATCCGGTGAAAGAAAGAGCGTGCGTTTGCGCGGATCATAATGGTCGGATAATTTACCCGGTGTGCCCTGTACGTCAACGCGTCCTTGCAGCCCGGCTTGGCGAATCAAAATATCAGCCGCCTGCACGCCGGTAATCCCGCGCGCATTCGGCACTTGGGAAAATTTACTGTAGGTAGAGTTGACACGCCACTGTGCCCAGATGGTTAAAATAAGCCCCGGCAGCGCAAGTAGAAAATAAAGTGGATCGAAAAAAAACATGAATCGTACCTCTAGCGTTCCTCGAAATTGAAGCGTAACTCAAGTATAGTCGCGCATACTGAATAGTCAATAGGAATCTGCCCAAATTTGTATGAGCGTTGGTAAATCCTCGACAAGCAAGTCGGGTTTCACGCCGTTTTGTTCTGCCTCCGCGCGCGTGGAAACGCCGGTCAACACCATGATTGTTTTCAAGCCGGCAGCTGCGCCGCCATCAATATCGGTGTCGAGACGGTCGCCGAGCATTGCCGTTTCTTGCGGCGCTGTTCCCGTCATCTCTAACGCGAGGTCGAACATCGGGCGTCCCGGCTTGCCGATGATGATCGGTTCAACATCCGTTGCCGCTACTAACGCGGCGACAAGCGAGCCCGTGCCGGGCGTCAGTCCTTGTTCGGTTGGGAGGGTGCGGTCTGTGTTGGTTGCGATAAACTTGGCGCCGCGCCGAATCTCCAATGTGGCGCGTTTTAATTTTTCGTACGTGAGCTGACGGTCCAGACCGACGATGACGGCATCAGCGTCCTGTTCCACCATTTCGAATTGTGCCTCATGCAGCGCGTCGCGCAAAGCACGTTCCCCAATCACGAATACCTTTTTTACAGAAGGTAGACTGTGGCGCAGCCAGCGCGGCGCTGCATCGGCGGAGGTCAAGACCTGTTGTGATGAAATCACGATGCCCATCTCGCCCAGACGCACCACCGGATACTCGGCGCGACGCGTTGCATTATTGGAAACGAGGACAAAGCGAATTTGGTGCGCGTCGAGGAACGAAAAAAAAGCGGCGACGCCGGCAAGCGCGTGGTCGCCCACCCAAAGCACGCCGTCCAAATCAATTAAAAGCCCACGCAGGTGTTGGAGTTTCAAATTCATTCGATGAACAACCCAAAGGCATTTGCAATCAAAAATAACAAAACTTGTTGGAGGATGCCCAGCACAATAATTGCAACCATCGGGCTAATGTCAAACATACCGACGGGCGGAATAATCCGTTGAAACGGACTCAGAATTGGTTCGGTGATGCCAAAGACCATTTCTGCAATCGCGTTCGAGCGGAACTGCGGCAAAAATGAGAGCAGAATCCGCACAAGGATCAAGAGAAAGAGAATGTCGAAAAAGAATTGAATGGTCGTATAAAGAATTTGTCCGACGTCCACGTTCAGCACTCCAAACGCTGTGTGATAAAAGATCGCGGCGGAAATTCCGCGCGCGAGCGCGTGTACGACACAGCGTAATTGCGCATTAACTGCGTTGTCCAAAAATCGCGCGGCCGATCCGCACGATTGTTGCGCCTTCTTCGATGGCGACAGCGTAATCATCCGTCATGCCCATCGAGAGTTCGCGCCAGTTCGCTTTCGGAAATTTTTGCGCCAACTCGTCACGTAATTTACGTAATTCACGGAAAAAAGGTCGCGCCTGTTCAGCCCCCGCGACGAGTGGTCCAATTGTCATCAGTCCCTGTATTTGAAGATTCGCCAACGGCACAATCTTTGCAACGTCCTGCAAAAACGCCGCGCGCGCATTCAAATCAAAACCAAATTTATTTGGGTCGTTTCCCACATTTACTTGCAGCAAAATCGGAATTTGTTTTTTGTGTTCTGCCGCTGCCCGGTTCATCGTTTCCGCAAGGCGCAGCGTATCTACAGATTGAACAATGTCAAAGAGCGTAACCGCCCCGCGCGCTTTGCGGCGCTGCAAATGTCCAATCAAATGCCAGCGAATTTTTCCTTTTTCCAGCGCGGCGTTCACTGCCGGAATTTTTTCGCTCGCTTCTTCGACCCGGTTTTCGCCAATGTCGCGCGCCCCCACTTCATACGCCTCAAGGATGGCTTGAACCGGAAACGTTTTGCTGACAGCGACGAGGGTGATTTCGCTGGATGGGCGCCCCGCGCGCTGCGCAGCATTTTCAATTTGCTCGCGCACACGCCCTAGATTTTCGGCAATAGACATGGCATTGAATTCGATGTATTAGGATAATGCAATCAGCGCGGCAAAGCGTCCGGTGTGTGCCTGTTCGCGGCGCCACGAATAAAAATCGTGCGTGTGGTCAGCCGTGCAGACGCCGGCAATTTCAATCTGTTCCACGCCGAGCGCGCGGAGCTGTACGGCATTGGCTTGCCACAAATCCAAATGGATTGAACTATTCTTGCTCAAGAGCAACTCGAACGTTTCGGGAAACGCGCGTTCCACTTTTTCCTGCACATCCGCGCCGATTTCATAACAGCACGGACCAATCGAAGGACCAATGCACGCGCGCGCCTCACGGGGTTGCGTGTTGAATGCGTCTTGCATTGCTTTTACGGTATTGGTCAACACTTTGCTCACTGTGCCGCGCCAGCCCGCGTGTGCAATGCCAATCGCATGGTGAATTGGGTCGTATAAAAGAATCGGAACGCAGTCGGCAAAACGCAGCATCAGTGGAATGCCGCGCGTGTTCGTAATTAAACCATCCACGCCTTTGAGGCGTGTGCCCCGTTCACTTGCTGTAACGCGCGCCACTTGATTCGCTTGCGCTTGGCTCGCATCCACTGTCGCGGCGCGGTCAAGTTCCAGCGCGCTGTGCAGACGATCCAGATTTTCTTGTACATGCTCCGGCGCATCGCCCACATGCGCGCTCAAATTCATCGTATCAAAAGGGGCGGGGCTGACGCCGCCATGCCGCGTGGTGACAGCATGAATCACCCCCAAGTCAAGCAGTTGAGCCGATTGGTATAAAATTACATTGTGCTTGGCGTTACGTTGCATACGCGGTATTTTAGCACAACTCGATTTTCCATTGGCTTTTGCTGTTTTGAGAATTGTTCCGTGTGCGATAGTATCCTTTTCTCTTTCTGTTGCGTTTCCACTAATGAGTAAAGACACGTCCATGTCGTCAACGGCACCGTCCATTGCGGCGGATTCCCTACACCAACTCTTGCCGCCGGCTGAAGCGCGCGAGTTATTGCGCCGCGCCCAAGCGTATGAAGAGCGCGCGCTGACGCGCCTCTATCATGTGTTCAGCGACCGCGTTTTTCGTTTTATTTACTATCGGGTTCAGGACCGCCCGCGCGCCGAAGATTTGACGAACGAAGTTTTTGTGCGGATGTTGGAGAGCGTAGAAAACTTTCGCCCCAGCGGAGACGATGCGTCATTGGCATTGACAGGTTGGATTTTTACGATTGCGCGGAATTTACTGATTGATGATTATCGCCGCCAAAAAATTCGCGCCACCGAACCGCTGCCCGAAGGGGATGAAGAGCTGGCGGACGACAGTTTTGATGTTGATTTGCATTTGACGCGCGCGGAACTGCAAAATGCGTTGACGCAATTGACCGAAGAGCAGCAAACTGTATTGCTGCTGCGCTTTGAAGAGGGATTCACCAGCGTCCAGGTTGCGAAAATGATGGGCAAAACAGATATGGCAGTCAAAGCGTTACAGCGGCGCGCGCTTGCGACGATGGCGCGTTTGCTTGACCAATCACGCGATCAAGTAGCGATAACAGGATAACTAAACAGATGGAGAATCGCGAAGAAAACCGAGCGCGGGATACGCGACTCGACATGGAAATTGATCGCTTGTTAATGGGCGATCGCGGCGCGGCGAATGGCGGCGCCAAAACCAATCAGGTTGCGCGCGAATTTTCGCGGTTGGCGGCGGAAGAATCCCCGCGTTTGTCGAATGCCGCGCGGGTACAAGGGCTGAATGCACTGCGCGCCGAAGCGGCGAAAAAGCGCGCCCGTCAGCGAACGAGTCCATTTGCTTTTCTGACGGCTGTGCCGCGTTGGGCAATGCTGGCTGCGGTGGCGCTCATTGTCGTGTTGATTGCTAACGGGGTCAGTGCCGCTGCGGCAGACAGTTTACCGGGGTCATGGTTGTATCCGTTCAAACGTTTTGGCGAAGGCGGACAACTATTTCTCCAGAACTCGAGCGGTCAACGCGCGCAGTTGTGGATGAATCTTGCCAACACGCGTTTGGATGAAGTTCAGCGTCTGTTGGCAGGCGGGACGCAAGTTGATCCTTCTTATCTCGATGCAGTGGATGAAAGTATTTTGCGCGCGTTGTCTGAACTTGCCGGCACGCGCGGCAATGAACGCGTCGACTTGTTGAAACAATTGACCGCGTTGGCAATTCGCCAGCAGCAAATTCTCGATCAACTGGCGCAAAACGCGTCACCTGTGGAACGCGCACGTTTGGAGCAGACAGTAAAATTATTGCAAGGTGTTGCGGGCTACGCGCAATCGCCCAAAGCAGCGGACGACCCGACCTTCAATCCCATGCAATTTCTCACGCCGAGCCCAACGCCAACCGCGTCGCCCACGCTCACGCCTACGCCGCTTCCGACCGGAACTGCGGTTCCGCCAACAAACACAGCCGCGCCGGTTATCGTGCCAATTGAGACGAGCGCGCCAGCGAATCCGAATCCGACAGATGATAACGATGAGACTGAAACACCCGAACTGACTGACGATCATGGTGAAACCGAAACTCCTGAGGCGGCGGATGATCACGATGAAACTGAAACGCCAGAACTGACTGACGATCACGATGAAACCGAAACTCCCGAGGCGACGGATGATCATGGCGGTGACGACGACCAAAACGATGACAATGGAAATAGCGGTGGTGATGATAAGGGGGGCGACGACAACAGTGGCAGCGGTGGTGATAATGATAGTGGCGATGATAATAGCGGCGATGATCAAAGCGACGACGACAAGAGTGGCAGCGGCGGCGATAATGAGAATGGCGACGATGATAGCGGCGGTGACGATCACGGTGGAAAAGATGATTAAGCAAGAGCCAGCAAAGATACGCTGGCTCTTTTTTTTTGCCGGTATCCTTTTGAGTGAGGCGTGCGTTTGAGTGAATGTAAGACGATGCAGAATTTCAAGCGAACAATCCAAAGGCAATCCGCTGTTCGCACATTCCAATCACTTTCAAGGAGCTACACATGTTATCTCGCAAACTCATACCGGTGTTGGGCATTCTCCTCTTTACCGTATTTGCCGTTTTGGCTGTGCCTTCCGCGCGCGCCGAGACAGATGCGCAGAATTTGCGCGGCAAACTCTTGACCATTGACCTGCGCGCGAAAACACTTCAGGTGCGTCAAGGCAATGGGGCGACCAAAACGCTTACATTTTCCAAAAAGACACAGTTTGTCCGCAACGGCAAAAAGAGCAAAGTCAAATCGTTAGTGCTGCGCGATACGCTTCAAGTAAAATTCAAAGCGAACTCGAACGCGGTGCAAGTGACGGCGACCGGTCCTGCAAGCAAACGCGTCGCGGGGCAATTGAACGATGCGAATAAAGGCAGCGGCACCGTTATCATCAAAGGCAAAACTTTGCAGGCGAATGCACAAACGCAAATCGTTCGGAACGGCGCAATTGTTTCGTTGAGTCGTCTCACGCGCCAAGACAAGGTTGTCGCGCATGTGAAACCGACTGCTGCCGAAGGGAATGGTGGGGCTGAGGCGTTCGATCTGATTGCCCACGGTCCTGAAGAGGATGAAGTTCACGGGACGATTAGTGCAATCGCGGGCAATCAAGTTTCGATTGCGCCTTCAAACGGCACCCCGGTTGTGACGGTGAATGTTACGTCCGAGACTATGATCGAAGTAGATGACCACAACGCCGCGTTGGGCGACCTCGCTGTAGGGATGCAAGTTGAAGCCGATTATGATCCCACGACCATGAATGCCTTTGACATCGAGGCGGACAGCGATGGCGACGACGACGATGCGCACGTGATTGGCACGGTATCCGCAGTGGATGCTGCCGCCGGAACTATCACGATTGCGCCGACCAACGGAGGTTCCGTCACGTTGACAGTGAAAAGCTCGACCGAAATCGAGGTGAACGACAAGCATGCGTCACTTGAGGATGTTCAAGTGGGGATGCCGGTTAAAGCCGAATATGATTCGATGACGTTGATTGCGACGGAAATCGAAGCGGGTTCGGACGATGACAACGATGACGACGATGGCGACCATGAGCTCAAGGGTACTGTTGCTGCGGTGAATGTCGCCGCACAAACTGTGACAATCACACCGAACAGCGGCGGCAGTGACGTTACACTGAACGTGACCGCCGGTACGGAAATTGAAATAAATGACGAGGACGCGACCCTTGCAGAGATTACGGTTGGCGCCGAAATCAAAGCCGAATACGACCCTGCAACGTTGAATGCTCACGAACTAGAAATAGGGGATGACGATCACGACGACGACGATGACTAGCACTAAAAGAACATGAAATTGCGTGGGCTGCATTAGAGAATGCGGCGTTAGCAAGTGGAGTTCACTTGCTAACGCCTTGCTACGCAGACGATCCCGCAATTCCATCAAGTTAGAGTACTAGATACGAAACAGCCCCGTTCTTTATCCAGAACGGGGCTGTTTTTATTTGCTTACGCCGAGCCAGATGTGATTCGGCATGATGGTTGCTTTGGTCGCAACGTGAATTTTGATATTCGGTTTTGCTTTTGCTTCGCTGTCCAAATCGCGCGGGTTCACGAAACAAGTGTCGGGCGTTGTCCCGAATTTTTCTTGATACCGTTTTGCCGCATCTTCGATCTTCGCCGCAATGGGTTTTGCACTGTTATCAAACCACAACAAACCTGATTTCATGTCCATCCTCCTCTGCTGAATTGTTGTTGCGGAACGTGGATTGAGGTATGTGTTCCGTTCTTTATGTGGACTGCTTTTTTTGCACAACTGACAAGGACCAGATATTCGTCTTGGCGTTTTGCATCAAATCAAACACTCCTTCTTGACAGCGCACGCGAAAGCATAATTGCGCGGCGCGTCCCATTTTTGTCCACGTGCGTTCGACGGCTTGGACCTGATGCGTATGCCCGCGCCAGCGAAATTCGTGCGGGAAATAGCCAAAGCGTTTTTCCAGAATCTCTACCGCATCGTTGCGTTCGCGACGCGAGGTGGACGCGCCAATGCGAGTTGAGCGAGTACCCACGCCTACGCGTGGGAGCGATGTGCGCGGCTGCGCGCGTAATGAATCGGTGCGTAACATTTTTCCTCCTTGAATTTGGACCTTGGTTTATGTTTGTGCTAATTGTTCTTAATCTTCGCCGATAATGCGCCAATCGCGCGATTCAACGGTCTCTAGATTTTCTTGCGCGGACGGATATAGTTGATTCATCCACTGTGCGGGTAACGGGAACCCTTGTGGAAATTGCCCCTGCCCGAATTGTCCTTGCGGCGGCGCAATGACGATGATCTGCGGCTGCTGCGACGCATTTTGCGGACCTTGCTGGGGCGTGGGACGTTGAACAAAGCGTTCCGGTTCGGGTTCGGGATCGCGCCATTCTGCCAAGACACTGTTTTGTTCACGTTGACGCATCAAAGCAATGATCAAGCCGAGTAAAACAGGAATGCTTGCGCCAACGCCGCAGGCGACGCCGAGCGCCACATTCAACGCGTCGGACGGCACGCGTTCGAGAATTTGATAACCGAACGCTGTGGCTATCAGCCCGCCAATGAGTAAAATTCCTGTCTTGGACATGTGAATTCCTCTATAAAAATCTACTTGACGCGGCGCAGGCGCCGCACCAAACTGCCGAGAGTGTTGTCGGCGTTTGAGGCGCGCGAACGATTTTCGCGGAGTTGTGTTTGAAAGGCGGACTCAGCTTGGGCAGAGAAATACGCTGCTTGAAAGCGAACGGGTTCACTGCCAGCCATCAAAATGAAATCGCCGCGCCCGCCGAGTTTTTGCCCTTCGTCATTCGCGCCTGAACTCTTTCCCACCAACCGCACGGGAAAATTTGCGCGCAGCGGCGCGTTCCGCTCTGTATTGTTCCCTTTGTTTGTGCAGAGGAGTAGTGAAATTCCGACGCCGCGTCCGCGCTGCGCCAAACGCGCGAGATGCACCTGAAATTCGCGTCCGCCGTGCGCGAGCCATTCTTCAAACTCATCTACCGCGACGACGAGCCGCGGTCGCACGATATTTTCCTGTTCGCGTCGCTCCAGTTCGTTTTCGAGCCAACGCAGCTGCTGCAGCGCGCGTTCTGATGTGGTTGCAACCGCTGCAAGTAAATGCGGCGTGTTGGCAAGAAATTCAAAGGCGTTTCCTTTTGGATCGAACACGCTAAACTGAATATCGTGTGGTTTTTGGTACAGCGCAATTGATGCGAGCATTGTGCGCAGCGCCTCTGTCTTGCCGCTTGCTTTCATCCCCGAGATCAGAACGTGCGTGACATCGGGTGAAGCGAGACGAATCATCAGAGGCACGCCGTCGGTTGCGACACCCAACAACGCCGTACCCGGAACTTGCAATGCCTGCCGCAATTGCGCGTCGGCGCTCAGCTCGCGCACCAGTGCAAGAAAATGGACGTGACGGAGTGGAACGCGCGCAAGAGTGAGGCGGGAACGCGAATCGTCCTCGACGAACCGCGCGGTGTTTGTAGCGAGTGGCATTTTCAATCGGTCCAACCTACACAACGTTCATAATCAACTGTTTCTTGGTACGCGTTCGCGTTTTGCGCGCCGAGCGGCGAATACACAATATCGGAAACGCCGTCTGCATCGGGCTTGACTGCTTGTGGTTTGTAGGGACTCGGCGCATTCGAGTTTTGTTTCTTGTTGAGTTGTCCCGCCAGCCATTCTTTCATCTGAATGATTTTCGGTTTTGCTTCGGACTGCGCGCTGTAGTTTGCTTGCTCTTCCCTCGCCGCGCGTTCCATTTCTCGCGCCCGTTTCTCTTCGGCTTTACGCGTCGCCGTCGCCTGTGCGCGCGCAATCAAATCATTTGCTGCGCCGACGTCAATCGCCGCCGCTTGCGCGATGGGTTGTGCAACATGCGTTGTGCCGCGTGGCGCGCGTTGCGTTGGCGCTGCTGTGCTCGGCGCAGTGATGGGGGCATTCTGTTTTGCATGGTGCGCGACTTGAATTGCGTTTTGTGGCACGACGTTCGGCAATCGGATCAGACAGCCCGCGCAGTCGCGCGGCGAAGCGATTGGCATTGTCTTCGCCGCGCACGCGGCTTGTTTGAAATCAATCGTCGCCGGTGCGTCATCCCACACCTCTACGCGTCCTGTCGCATATCGCACGGTGATCGGCGTCGAAACGTTTTTCTCCAACGCGGCGCGCAAGTGCTGACAATTGATCTGTGCCACAGGGCAGGCGCGGCACAAGTTCACAGACACTTCACGGTCGCCGCCTTTGATCACATTGCAAAGGATTCGACCGTGATTGTCCACTTGGCGAAAATGACAGGGTTTGAGTTCGTCCACCGCGAGTGACGGGTGATGGGTGACGGGTGACGGGGCTTCTTGCCGCGTCACTCGTCATTTGTCACGTTTTACTTTTACAGGTCGCGTTTCCGCAGGATTGCCAGCACGGTCCCGCGTATTTCAATTTCCGAAAGCTTGTAATATTGGGGCTGCGTGTCGAGGTTGGCAGAGTGGACGCGCAGACGCCCATTTTCGTGATAGACGTGGCGCAGCGTAGTGCGCTTTTGATTTTTCAAATAGACCGCGAGCATTTCGCCATCGCCAAAATTTTCGGTGCGCTTGACGACGACCAGATCGCCATCGTCCAGCATGGCATCGCGCATGGCTTGTCCGTGCGCGCGCAAGAGGAATGTATCTTTTTCATCCTCAAACAATTCTGCGGCGAGCCGTGTCAAGGCGTCCAGAGGACGCGATTTGTCGGACGAATTGAAATAAGGAAGCGGCAGAGCGTTTTGACGCGTGCGGCTGTGCGGTGTTTTGAGTAACACGATGCTTTTGCTCACGCGCGGTTTGAACGAAATATATCCGTCACGGACCAATCGTCGCAGATCGCGCGAGACGTGATCGGTGGAACGAATCCCGACGGCGGCGCCAATTTCTCGGTAGGTTGGGGAGCGGTGGTGTTGACGTTGATACCGCTCAACAAAAGAAAGGATGCGCGTGCCGTGTTCATCTAGCTGTGTCATGAAAGACTCCTTTCGCGAATCAGTTGGATTCACACACAAGACCCATCGGGGCTTGAACAATCAAACGAATGTGACACAGAACGAGTGTTCTATATGGGATAGATTATAGTAGAACAATTGTTCCAAGTCAAGGGGTGCGCCGATTTTTTAATGTGCCGCGCCGTAAAAACGAAACCCGTCCTCTTGAGGACGGGTTTCGTTTTTGACCAATCTATTGCTTTGCGGATGCTTGATGCATGCGTTTGGCGAGTCGGGACTTTTTGCGGGCGGCGGCGTTCTTGTGAATGATGCCTTTTGCCGCAGCCGAATCCAATTCGATTTGCGCTTGCCGAATTTGCTCCGCAGCGTTCGCATCGCCTTCATCAATCGCGCGCGACGCGCGTCTGACGACCGTGCGCGTCTTGGCTTTGACCAGCCGGTTACGCTGGCGGCGACGCGCGTTTTTGCGAATATCTTTCTGGGCGGAAGCTGTGTTTGCCAATTGAATTTCCTCCGGATGTACGATTCCAAATTACGACAGGTGATTTTACTTGAAACGAGAGAGAACGCAAAATTGGACGCCGCGCGGTGCGGTTGGTGTATAATCGGCATTCGCATGAGCGCTACGACAAACCGTGCGATGAACGCGCGTCACCTCGTCACTTCGACGGGGATCGTGATGTTTTTTTTCATCCTCAGCCGCGCGCTGGGACTCGTACGCGAAATCGCCATCAGTTACCAATTCGGCACTTCTGCGTCGCTCGACGCGTATGTTGCCGCATTCCGCATCCCCGATTTGTTGTTCAATTTGGTCGCAGGCGGCGCGTTGGCGTCGGCGTTCATTCCTCCTTTTTCAAAACTGCTCAGCGATGGCGATGTGCGCGGCAGTTGGCGGCTGGCGACACAAGTAATCAATCTCATCTTTGTCATTGTTGTCGCGCTTTGCATCGTCGCCGCGATTTTTGCCGAACCTTTGGTTCAATATACCGTCGGCATCGGCTTTGCACCGCCGGAACAACGGCTGACCGCGAGCTTGATGCGCTTGATGCTCATCACACCGGCGGTGTTTGCGGTGAGCGGAATCGTGATGGGCATCTTGAACGCGCATCAAGAATTTTTGCTTCCGGCTGCCGCGCCCGCGTTGTACAATTTGTCCATCATCGTCGGCGCGCTGCTGTTCGCGCCGACGCTTGGCGTCTATGGCTTGGCGATTGGGGTTGTGGGCGGCGCGTTCTTGCATTTGTTCATTCAAGTACCGTGGTTGTTTCGTCACAAAATTGAATATACTGCGAGCTTGGGGATTCACGATGCGGGCGTGCGACACGTGATTCAACTGGTCATTCCGCGCACGATTGGGATTGCGGCGGTGCAAATCAATTTTCTCGTCAACACGATGCTCGCCTCGACCCTCGTCGTCGGTTCGCTCGCCGCGTTGAATTACGCGTTCTTGTTGATTCTGCTGCCGATTGGTGTCATCGCGCAATCCATCGCCACCGTTTTGTTTCCAACGTTTGCGCGTTTGTATGCGACGGACGATTTGAACGGCTTGCGGCACGCGTTCTCGACAGGGTTCCGCGTGACGTTATTTTTGACGGTGCCTGCGACAGTTGGCTTGATGCTGCTCGCGCGTCCCATCATTGAAATTTTGTTTCAACGCGGCGCGTTCACTGCCGAATCCACCGCCATGACGCTGACGGCGCTCGAATTTTTCGCGCTGGGCTTGTTCGCGCACGCGGGCTTGGAAACGATTACGCGCACGTTTTATGCGATGCACGATACGGCAACGCCGGTGCGCATTGGCATCGCGTCCGTCGTTTTGAATATCATTCTCTCCCTCATTTTGCTCGGTCCATTGCAGTTGGGCGGGCTTGCGCTTGCCAATTCGGTTGCAACTCTTTTGGAGATGTTGGTGTTGCTGTATCTGTTGCGCCCGCGTCTGCACGGCATTGAAGGCAAAACTATCGCGGTAAGTGTGTCGAAAATGTTCGTAGGCGCGGCGGCGATGGCGGTTGCCATTGTGTTGTATAGTTCGACCTCGCTTGCGCAAAACTCGCTGCTGCTTTTGATTTGCGGGATTGTAATTGGCGGCGGCGCGTATTTTGTGACAATGTTTGTTTTGCAGAGTGATGAAATTGCGTTAGCACTCAAAAGTATAAAGTTCAAAGCTAAAAGTTAAAAGTAACCAGAATACTTTTAGCTTGTTACTTTTAGCTTTTAGCTTGAGGATTTCCCGTGTTTGCAGAAAAATTTGCGGCGTATCAGAAACGCTATGACGATTTGCACAAGATGATGGAAGACCCGGCGGTCTCGACAAATCCGACGCGCCTGCGCGAAATTACGCGCGAAGTGAGCGACATCGAGCCGATGGTCGAAAAATATCGCGAATATCTCACGACAAGCCGGGCGCTGGAACACACGCTCGAATTGGCGCGCGATGAGAGCGATTTGGAAATGCGCGAACTGGCGCAAGCCGAAGCGGAGCAACTCAGAGCGCAAGAAGAAAGATTGCAAAGCGAAATGCGCATCATGCTGCTCCCGAAAGATCCGCGTGATGAAAAGGACATTTATGTCGAAATTCGCGCGGGGACGGGCGGCGAAGAAGCGGCATTGTTTGCAGCGGATTTGTACCGCATGTACACGCGCTATGGTGAACGGCAGGGCTGGAAAGTCGCGCTTGTGGACGAAAATCGCACGGGGCTAAAAGGTTTCCGCGAAGTCGTTTTTGAAATCAAGGGCAAGGGCGCGTTTTCGCGTTTGAAATACGAAAGCGGCGTGCATCGCGTCCAACGCGTGCCGCTCACGGAATCGTCGGGACGGATTCACACCTCCACCGCGACGGTTGCGGTCATGGCAGAAGTGGATGATGTCGAAGTGGAAGTGCGGCAGGAAGATTTGAAAATTGATATTTATCACGCGTCGGGACACGGCGGACAAAATGTGCAAAAGGTGGCGACGGCGGTCCGCATCACGCACCTGCCGACGGGCATTGTCGTTGCCGTGCAAGACGAACGTTCGCAGTTGCAAAATAAATTGCGCGCCATGTCGGTGTTAAAAGCGCGTTTGTACGAAATGGAAGTGGAAAAGCAGCAGCGCGAGATTACGGAGAATCGTCGCTCGCAAGTAGGCAGCGGCGAACGCGCGGAAAAAATTCGCACCTACAATTATCCGCAAGACCGCGTGACCGATCACCGCATTGGTCTAACCGAACACAATTTGCCGGGGATTCTCGACGGTGATTTGGATCACATCATCGACGCGTTGGTGTTGGCAGACCAAGAGGAAAAGTTGAAAGCGGCAGGGGTGGAAGTGTGATGGGGAATAATGAGGCGATTGGGTGATTGGGTGATTGGGTCGAAAATCAAAAATGCTCATCACCTCCCCTGAAACCATCCAAGAAGTCCTCGTCTCTGCCGTGCGCGCGATTGGGGCGCGGAATGGTTACGCGAGCGCGCGGTTGGAAGCGGAAATTTTGCTCGCGCACACATTGAACATTTCGCGCGCGCTGCTGTTGGCGCGCTTGGGCGATGCGATTGCGGACAAGGACGCGGCGCAGTTTGCGGGAATGGTGGCGCGGCGCGCGCAGGGCGAACCGCTGGCGTACATTGTCGGGCATCAGGAATTTTACGGACTCGATTTTTACGTTGACCGTCGTGTGTTGATTCCGCGCCACGAGACGGAACATGTCGTCGAATTCGCTTTGCGCGCGTTGAAAAAAATTCCGCACCTCGAACCAGTCATCGTTGATGCCGGAACGGGTTCGGGCGCGATTGCGTTGGCGTTGGCGCGCAACACATCGCGCGCAAAAATTATTGCAACCGATATTTCGCCCGACGCGCTCGCGGTGGCAAAATTGAACTCGGCGCGTTTGCATCTCACCGAACGCGTGGAATTTTGTCAGACTGATTTGTTGGAAGGCATTGCCGCGCCGATTGATATTTTGACGGCGAATTTGCCATACATCCCGTTGGAACGCTTTGAACGCTTACCGCGCGAAATTCGACGTTACGAGCCGCGTCTCGCGTTGATGGCAGGACTCGATGGTTTGAGCGTGATTCGACGGTTGTTGAAACAGGTCGAGGCGCACATGGCGCGTTCGGGTTTTATCTTTTTGGAAATCAGCGAAGAGCAGGGTGATGCCGCGCGCGAATTGGTGACGGCGCTGCTGCCGCGCGCACAGGTGGAAATTTATCGCGATTTGGAAGGATTGGACCGCGTGGTGGAAATTCGTTTCGAAGAATAGAATTCTTCGGCAAACAAAAGGAAGAAGGAAACAAAGAATGTTTCCATTCTTTGTGTGCTTTTGCTCATTCTTTTGCCGTAGGTTTTATAACTGCGGGTACCGTGCAAACTCTAGTTCTACCTATAACGGATTCAACCGCGATTTCACATGCCCTCGAACTCTTGCGGCGCGGCGAGGTGATTGCGCTGCCGACGGATACCGTGTACGGCATCGCGACGGATGGGTTCAACGCCGACGCGATTGAAAAATTATTTATTGCCAAAGATCGTCCGTCGCACAAAGCGATCATGCTGCTGCTTGGCGATTATGCCGATCTGGAAAAAATTGCAACATACATTTCGCCGACCGCACAACGGTTAGCACAGCATTTTTGGCCCGGCGGTTTGACGCTCGTGGTGAATGCGCGCGCGGAGTTGCCCGCCAATTTGCGCGCGGATACAAACACGATTGGGGCGCGTTTGCCCGCTTCCGATTTGGTGCGCGAACTTGTGCGCGGATTGGGGAGACCGCTCGCGGCGACGAGCGCGAATCGTTCGGGCGGCGCGAATCCGCGCACGGCGCAAGATGTGCTGAATGATTTGGATGGAAAGATTGCAATGATTCTCGACGGCGGCGCGACGCCGGGAAAGCTCGCGTCCACCGTCTTGGATTGTACGATCGAGCCGCCGCGTGTGTTGCGCGTGGGCGCGATTGGGGTAAATGAAATTGAGAATGTATTGGGTGCTGCGCTAACATCCTAATTTCAGCAAGGAGGCACGCATGACCGAACGAGACAAAAAATTGATGAAACTTGCACGGATGGTGTACACCGGCGAGGCGCGCGAAAAAGAAATCATCTCGCCAAATATCGTCTGGCATGTGCCGGGTCACAATCCCGTTTCGGGCGAATATCGCGGACGCGATTATTTTGAGGTGATGCCCGCGCGCATGGCGCCGCTCGACCGTTGGGAATTCGAGATCAAGAATGTGATGGTGAATGGCGATTACGTCGTCACGCATCTTCATCTCGTCGGCGAGCGCAAGGGCAAAACGGTTGACACAAACGGCGGACACATTTTGCGTTTTGATTCGAACGACCAAATCGTCGAGGGCTGGGGCTTTACCGAAAAACAGGACGCGCTCGATGAATTTTTCGCGGCGTGAAATATGACCACAGACCGCAGGCGACAGACGACAGAAAAAAATGAATCGGTCTTGCCCGTCGTCCGTCGCCGGTCGTCCGTCATTGGAATTGACGCCAGCCGCGCGCTCACGGACGCGCCGACGGGGACGGAATATTATTCGCGCGCGTTGATTGACGCGCTGTTGAAACTCGACTCGAACTTTTTCTTTCGACTTTACACGCGCGCCACTCCGCCATCAAGTTTTTTCCCCGCCACCCCAAATTACGAAATTCGCGCGATCCCATTTCCGCGTTTGTGGACGCATCTGCGTTTGGCGTATGAAATGCTGATGCGCCCGCCCGACGCGCTGTTCGTTCCCGCGCACGTTCTCCCGTTGATTCATCCGCGCAATTCCATCGCCACTGTTCACGACCTCGGCTATAAATTTTTCCCCGACGCGCATCCGCGCTTGCAGCGCGCGTATCTGGATTTCTCGACGCGCTGGAATGTAAAACGCGCGCGCGTTGTGATCGCCGACTCGAACGCGACGCGTGACGACATTGTGAAATTTTACAACGCGCCGCGCGAAAGAATCCGCGTTGTGTATCCTTCGTACAATGCGGACATTTTCCAACCAAGCGCGGCGAGTGAAATCGAACGCGTACGCGCAAAATATGCGTTGAGGTCGCCATACATCATTTCCGTCGGCACGATTCAGCCGCGCAAAAATTACGCGCGGCTGCTCGAGGCGTTCGCAACCTTGCCACGTGAATATTCTTTGGTGATTGTTGGCAAAAAGGGCTGGCTCGCCCATTCGCTTTACGCGCGCGCGCGTGAAATGAACCTGAGCGACCGCGTGAAATTTCTAGATTATGTTCCGATGCAAGACCTGCCCGCGTTGTACGCCGGCGCGCGGCTTGCTGTATTTCCATCGCTGTACGAAGGATTTGGTTTTCCCGCGCTGGAAGCGCAGGCGTGCGGGACCGCGTTAGGGTGCGCCAATGCTTCGTCATTGCCCGAAGTGGCGGGCGATGGGGCGATATATTTTGACCCGCGCGATGTCGCCGAAATTTCCGCTGTGATGAAACGCGTTCTGGATGACCAAGCGCTGCGTCAGAGTCTGATTGAACGCGGAAGCGCAAATGTACAACGCTTTTCGTGGGAACGCGCCGCGCTCGAGATTGTGGAAATTGTAACGACGTTTTAATTTTCACTTAACGCGCTTCAGTTTGAATGTTTAGTATTCCCTGTTCAAAGGTCTGGCATGAAAAAATTTTCGATCCTTTTATTGTTTCTCGCTGCAGTATTGCTGAACGCGTGCGCCACATCCGCCGTCCCCACCATCACCGTTGAAACTCTTCCGCCGACGCCAACGTTCGTTCAAACAACGGAACCCGCGCCCACAGGCGCGACAGTTTTTGATGCGGCGCGCGCGTACGAATACAATCGCGCCTTGGCGGTGGACATTGGCAAGCGCGTGGCGGGTACGCCCGGCGGTCAAGCCGCCGCGAATTACATTGCGAACGAATTTGAAAAAAGTGGTTTGGACGTGACGCGCCAAACGTTTTCTTTTGAAGGATGGGAGGATCGCGGCACGAGCGTAAATTTAGTTTCGCCAGAAACGATTACCCTTGACGCGCAGCCGATTCAATACAGCGTCGGCGGCAAAGTGGATGGCGACGTTGTTTTGGTGCCGGGACTCGGCAGCCGCGATGATTTTTCCAAGGTGAATGTGCGCGGAAAGATTGCGCTGGTGAAACGCGGCACGCTGCCTTTTTCCGTCAAAGCACAAAATGCCGCCGAAGTGGGCGCAACTGCGATTTTGATTTATAACGAAGCGCCAACCGGTTTCACTGGAACGCTGCGCGATCAAGTCTCGATTCCAACCATCGCAGTGAGCGGCGCATCGGCGGGCGAAATTTTGCAAGCGCTCAAGAACGGAACGGTGCGCGCGGAAATTGCGAGTGATGCGGGAACTGTGCAGCGAACGGGGACGAATGTCATCGGCACGCTCAAAGGCAAAAGTGATGAGACGATTGTGCTTGGCGGTCACTTTGATTCCGTTTCTGCCGGTCCCGGCGCGGATGACAATGGTTCCGGCACGGCGACGCTTTTGGAACTGGCGCGGGTCGAGGGTTCCAAGCCACAGCCGCAGCACACGCTGATTTTTATCGCGTTTGACGCGGAAGAGCTGGGATTGGTCGGCTCGGAAGCGTACGTCAAACAATTGAGCGATGCCGAGTTGAGCAAAATGCGCGCGATGTTGAACTTTGATATGATGGGCGCGGGCGAAGGACCTTTGCTTTTGCTTGGCGATGGGAAGGTGGCACTGTTGGCGCGATCGAGCGCGCAACAACTAAAGGTTGAAGCGCATAACGCGCAGATGCCTGCCAACGCGGGAAGCGATCACGAATCGTTTGCGCGGCGCGGAGTGGATACCGTTTTCTTTTTGCGCGATTACAATTTGCTTCACACTCCGGAAGATACGATTGATCAAGTCAAGCAAGAATATTTGGGCGAAGCGGGACGCGTGGCGGAACGCTTGCTCGAGCGGTTGGATGCGACGCCTTTGCAAGGGAGTAAATCCCAAGTGATGCCAACCGAGTAGGTTTGAGACCAGAGAAATTTTCTCTGGTCTTTTTTTTTTCGCGCGCACATGCATCATTGGAACGTTTTGAAATCGAGTTGCGTCTCTTTCGCACGTGCAGATTGTTGCACAACAAATAATCTGATTGGGGCGAAACTTTTGTCGCTGGCGCGCCGCGATAGAGTACATCGCTGCAAGAGTTTTGCTCCAACTCTGGTGAACTCGCGCGACGTTTGCGCGAGAGGAGGATTGCCATGAAGACATTTCGCATCATTGCGCTTGCATTGATCGCGCTCGGCGCGCTGTGGGTCTGGAATACCTCTGCGGTATCGGCGGATGGGCTGGTGGTCATTGATTGTCCGACCATCAACGTGCCGCCGCCGACGCCGTGTCCGCCGAATGCGCGCTGTATCGTTCCCATGGACACGGGCATTTGCCCCGCGTACCTGCGCGTAAAAAATCATAACGTTACCGTTACAATTGAAAATCAAGTCGCGCGAACAAAAATAGATCAAATTTTTGTGAATGACAGCGATGCCGTTTTGGAAGGCACGTACATTTTTCCGCTGCCCGACGACGCGGCAATTTCCGATTTCGCGATGTACGTAGATGGCGTGCGTTTGGAGGGCAAGGTCTTGGACCGCGAACAGGCGCGCGAGATTTATGAAGGCATCGTGCGGCGGCAGCGCGATCCCGCGCTGTTGGAATATATCGGACGCGGCGCGTTCCAAGCGCGCATTTTTCCGATTCCGCCGCACAGCGAAAAACGCGTGGACATTTCGTACGCGCAAATTTTGAAAGCGGAAAATGGTTTGGTGAAATATGTGTACCCGCTTTCGACGGAAAAATTTTCGCCGCAACCGTTGGGCAGTGTGAGCATCAATGTGGATTTGAAATCGGCTGCCGCGCTCAAGGCAATTTATTCGCCGACGCACAATGTTTCCGTTTCGCGCGAAAACGATTTTCACGCGCGCATCGGTTACGAAGCATCGAACGTGAAACCCGACCGCGATTTTGTCCTTTATTACAGTGTTTCCGAAGATGCAATTGGCGCGACGCTTTTGACGTACAAACCGGATTCGAGTACGGACGGCTTTTTCTTGCTCCTCGTAAATCCGAAAGTGCAAGTGGAACAGCAGCAAGTGGTGGAGAAAGATGTGATTCTCGTTCTCGACACATCGGGTTCGATGCAAGGCGAAAAAATCGTGCAGGCGCGCAATGCGGCGAAATTTGTGCTGAATCAGTTGCAGCCGCAAGACCGCTTTAGCGTGATTACGTTTGCGACGGGAATTATTTCATACGCGCCCGGAAAATTGAGTCCGTCGAGTGAGCGCGGCGGCGCGATTCGGTTTGTCGAAAATATCGCGGCAAGCGGCTCGACCAATATCAATCGCTCACTCTTGGAAGCGATGGCGATTGCGGACAAAACTCGTCCGACGATTGTGATTTTCTTGACCGATGGTTTGCCGACAGTGGACGAAACGAATACGGAACGCATTATCGAAAATGTAAAACAGAACGCGCCAAGCAACGTGCGTTTGTTCACGTTCGGTGTGGGCGATGATGTGAATACGCTGCTGCTCGATTCGCTCGCGGAAAAACATCGCGGCACGAGCGCGTATGTGCGCCCCGGCGAAGACATCGAGGAAACGGTTTCGGGATTTTATGCCAAGATTTCGACGCCCGTGCTTTCGGATTTGAAAATAGATTTCGGCGGAATCGAAACGTACGACGCGTATCCATTTCCGCTGCCCGACCTGTTTGCAGGAACGCAGCTTGTCATCGCAGGGCGCTACAAAAATGGCGGCGCGGCGACAATTGCGTTGAACGGCAATGTCAACAATCAAACGCAAAGATTTGCGTTTGAGGATTTGAATTTCAAGACGGACGGCGGTGATGAATTTATTGCGCCGCTGTGGGCGACGCGCAAGATCGGGTACTTGCTCGCGCAAATTCGTTTGCACGGCGAGAATCGTGAAGCGGTGGACGAAATTGTCGCGCTGGCAATTCGCTACGGTATCGTTACGCCGTACACGTCGTTCTTGATTCAAGAGGACGCGGATGTGTTGAGCCAAGATGGGCGGGCACAGGCGGGCAGTGCTGCTGCAACAAGGATGCCCGTCCCAAGCGCGCCGCAGTCGGGCCCGGGCGCGGTGATTGCTAGCCAAGCCAACAAGTCACTGCAAGAAGCGGATGCGGCGCCATCGTCAGGTGAAGGCAAGTTCAAGCACGTGGGCGACAAAGCGTTCATCCTGCGAAACGGCATTTGGACGGACACGACGTTCGTTCCCGAAAAAATGACGACGACGAAAATAGTGTTCGGAAGTTCGCAGTATTTTGATTTGCTCAAGCAGCATCCCGAATGGAGCAAGTATGTGGCGGTGGGAGAGAGAGTGATTTTTGTGGTGGGTGGGGTGGTGTATGAGATTGCCATAGGTAATTGAGAGTCGAAAGGAAAAATATTGTAAAAACCGCGTCATCACTGACGCGGTTTTAGATTCTTGCTCCCATGCTTGTGAGATTAGAGTAAATCAATTGCCGTGCTTCGGTTATTACCAGTAAGCATTTCCCCAACCTCCCTCCCATCCGGAGGATGATGTTTTTTTCCTAAAATGTGAGCCCTCCACCCGGTAGGTATGACTACTTGTGCAATTCTGATAGGGTCCTGATTTCCATCCTCCAGAAGTTCCATGTGAAGCGTTAAAGTCATCGTGATAGTTTGACGTCATTTGAAAGACCCAGTGGGCACCACCATCACAAGTATCATATCCATTTACAAGCGTGGATATGTCATAGCTAAAGGGTGCGTAGGTATCACCCCAAATTCGCCACAGAAGCTCCGCACCGTCCCACCAGGATAAACATCCTCGACCATTAAGTGTTCCACCTGTGACAGGCTTATTCACAACTGTCCACTGACATTGCGACGGAGTCCAAGCAGCTTCAGCAAGAGGAACTATGATAAGAAACAGACCAAGCACAGACAGAACAAGCAGCATTCGTGTTGAGATACTATTCATGGCATTCCTCCAAAGCTTGTTGTGAGATCGCAAAAGTATCTGGTGGAACTGAGGATGCTTCGTACACTTCCAGCGACCCATAGGTGCTTGATGCTTCGTTAATAACGTTTCCTTCTTTGTTAGTGAGTCGCCCTTGGGAGGCCAATACTCTTCCATCTGCGCCAACCCATAGAGTTTTTGTATTTCTCTTGTTGTTTTCGAGTTGTTGCAGCATCCATGCCTGCGATTTGCTACCCTGTCCAAATGCCCTCAGCGGCTGAATGCCAGCCAGTGGTACTGTGGTTGGTAGCTCTGGGTGTGGCTCTCGACTCTTTTGAAAGCCAAAACGCTTGAGGGCGGCTTCATCCACAAAAGGGGGCAATACTTGTTGCCGCATCCAATCAGGATAAGCGGGTAAGTGCTGTTTGCATCTTTTGAGCCCGTCGGGCGAAGTCACAGGATATTGATTATTTAGTATCAGTATGGTCTCTTCTGGCGACTGTAAAACCTCTTGCAGAAAAGTACCGTCGGGCAAAGTAGAAATTGCGTGGGTGGTCGTGGGAATACCATTTGTTCCGACTCGCGTCCAAATTTCGACTTGAACAGGCTTCCCGTTTGCAGGGTCGAGACTATTCAAACTATAGCTATAGTCCGTCTTTGTCCAATGAAGGATTTTTCTTGCAAATGATGGACCTACTACAAAGTACACAGGCCTTTCTTTGACTGGTGACTCGCTCCCAAGTTCGGGTGCAGGAGTCCTATCCGGCAGAAGGGTAGAGACCGGTGGCGGAGTTGGAAATAGTCCGCGTGCTCTCACGGAGAGGTAGTTACCACTCAATACTAATGCAGCGGTGAAAATAAGACTGATGGAAGACAGCAACAACAGCTTTGGGATTGACAAGCGTAAAAGTATCTTCATAGAAGAACCTCCTCTTGCAAGATCAATAACATCATAACAAAATCAGTTCAGAAATCTCAATAGTGCATGCACTATTTTTTTTCAAAGCACGTACGGTATCAAATCCACCCATGAAACCGCGCCCGCCACACTGCTGCCGCGCGATCATGCACTTCCATTTTCGACAAAATATTCTGCATGTGATTTCGAACTGTGTTAACGCTGATTTGCAGTGTTTGCGCTATTTCCTTGTCAGTTTTCCCGTCTGCCGCATATTTTAGAATTTCGATCTCTCTTTCGGTCAAGTGCGGCGCTGGAGCGGTTTGTGAGAGAATCGCTGTAGAAAACAGACGCGTGCCATTTTCCACCGACTCTAGAGCAGCAAGCAATTCCTCTCGGCTGTTTGGAGGCAATAGACAAGCAGATGCCCCTGCGTGAAACGCATCCTCTTGAAACATATCGCTACCCGCGTGTTCATTCAAGAGAATGATTTGGATCGTTTCAAATTTTTGGCGGGCAGCGCGCACAAGCTCCAAACAAGCACGCGGATTGAACGACGGACCAACGATGACGAGATCAATATTTTCTGTTTCGCATTTTGCGATGGTGTCGTTTTGTTCCTGCGCCCAGGCGACAACATGATAGTGGGTTGCAATGAGACTGTCACAAACGCCTTGATACAAGAGAAAACTGGCGTCAACAATCAGAACGCGTGTGGATTGAGAGCTTTCCATATCACCTCCACAGAAATAATCTGAGGACGAGATCAAAGGATTGGAGGGGGCGCGCGTTCAGTGGAAAGGGAGATTATGAATTGAAAAAGTGGGGAAAAACCATTTCAACCTGAACCTCCAAAGAAGCAAGTCAAAAGACAGACGCATTGTCATTGTTACAAGTTCCTTGCCAAACATTCACGCGCAAAATCAAAATACAGCTGAAAGCCATCGTAGAACAAGTGTGCGAATGCTGCTACGCGCTGTGTGGGATAAGTGTGGGATAGTGTGGGATATTTATTTTTGCTTGGTGTTGCTACATGTTTAACAAGTAAAAAGTCAAAAGTTCAAAGTTAAAAGTTGACCATCTATTTTCCGCTTTGAACTTTTTATTTCAAAATATAATACGTTCCTCTCCGATCTCCCATCTTTAACAGCAACCCCGCGTCCACCAAGTCCGCGAGATCGCGGCGAACCGTTTCATCGCTCACGTCAGGATACATCTCTTTGAGATCTCGATTGCCGATGCGTCCTGTCTTGTGAAGAATTTTCAGCGCGGCGGTTTGACGCTCGTTCAGCGGCAAATTGCGATAACGCGTTTGATCGAAATCCGCGCTGATGAATTGGTCGCCCGCGCCGCGTAGCGTCACGCGAAAACCGTTCGCTGTCTCCTGGAACAAGGGCTTGGGCAAGCCATGTTCCTTCATCTGCCGCAAAATGCGATCAATCCCATAGCCGAGCCGTTCGACGAAACCCGAGTCGGTGAGAACTTGGACGATGACTTCATTGCGCGCGAAACGTTCTTGGACAATATTTTCAACGGTGATGTGTCCGGGCAATCGTCCGGGCGAATACACTTCGATGCGATCCGTGAACATGAGGACGCGAATTTCTTCGCCGCGAATTTGATAATCGCGATGCGCGACGGCGTTCACGATCACTTCGCGCACGGCGGGCAACGGATATTCAAGTTTTTCCTCGCGGCGGAAACTCGTGGTGAGTGGCGACAAAGTTTGTCGCCCGAACCCATCTGACATGCGCGCGCCTTTGCGCATGTTGGCGACGAGAAACGCTTCCGCCGCGCGAATTTGTTCGGGCAAGGAGCCGCGCGCCGTTTCACGAATGAACGTGTCGGACATTTCCGTACCCGAATAACGCACCAAAACAACTTCTGCGCTTGGCAATAAGCGCTGCGGCTCGCGTCCAAACAATAACAAGCCCGCGACTGTTGGACGATAGGCGCTCGATTCCTTGGTGAGGCAGCCGCGCCGATACAACAGATCGAGCGTGCCTTCATCCCAACGCGCGCGCGAACTCACATCCGTCAAAAATAATTTCGCGTACGCGTCCACGCGCCCGCGATCCAAATCGTCGAGCGTCGCGCCTTGCAACACTTGCGCTTCAAAATTTCCCTCACCGCGCTGGCGTAACAAATCGCGCAGTTGGCGCGGACCGAGCGCGCGATTTTTTTTGCCGTCGCGTTCCATATATTTTCCGCGCAGCGCGTACGCGTGCGGCAAGCCCGACGGAACTGTGACCAAGAGCAGTGGTTTGCCTTCGAGCATTACCGTCGCGGGACGCGGGAGAACTAACGGCGGATCGCAGCGCAAGCCAGCAGCGAGCGCTCTTTCGCGCGCGCTTTCGATGTCGCGCAAACCTTTTACCGCATTGTTCGTTGGGTCAATCCCGAGCAAAACCGTTCCGCCTTGCGTGTTCGCCAGCGCGGAAAACGTTTCCGCAAGATGCAGAACCGACGCGCTTTCGGATTCGAACGCGAGCGTTTCGCTTTGCCCTTGAGCGTAAAGAGAAGCAAGATCGAAAGTTTCCATTGTCTATAAATTTCAAAACCCGTTCGCCAAGCGGCGTTGCTTGACGAGACGGGTTTTGTCTTTCACGTTTGGGGATAAATGACTTGCCAATGAAAGCCACCTTCTTGAGGCGCAGGTTCTTCGGGGGTGGGTTCTTCAGGCGTAGGTTCCTCTGAGGATGGTTGGTTGTTCTGGTCGCGCGGCGGTGACGAAGTCGAGGGCGCGATCATTCCCGGCAGTTCGATTCCAAAAATTGTGCCTGCCAAAAAGGAACAGCAGCTGCAAATCAAAATCGCGGCGGCGACGATTGCAATCGGTATAAAACGCGGACCTTGGCGCCCCGGCAGCCACGGGACGTAATCTGCACTTGGATCGTAGCCCTGATACGGATTAAATGGATTGTAGCCCCCCGGTTGTTGCGGTGGGGGAAGTTGAGGTGGATAACTGTTCAAAAATTACTCCAAGAAATTTCGGTGTTCATTGCGAGGGAGCGTAGGATTTTTTTCGCAATGACATTTAACGCGCGGCGTGGGTTGGGCGCGCGTTCGCTTTTGCGCGACGCGTTGTGGCGCGTTTGTGCTGCTCATCGGTCAACGCAACGGGCAGCACTTCGTCCATCGAATCAACCAGAATCAAATTGAGATTGCGTTGGACACGGCGCGGCAAATCTACCAAATCTTTTTTGTTCTTTTTCGGAATCACCAGCGTCTTTAAACCCGCGCGATGCGCGGCAATCACTTTTTCGCGCAAGCCGCCGATGGGCAGCACGCGTCCGCGCAGCGTGATTTCTCCGGTAAAGCCAACGTCTTTGTGAACAGCGCGCCGCGATAACGCGGAAACGAGCGCCGTCGCAATGGTGATTCCGGCAGAGGGACCATCTTTTGGAATCGCGCCTTCGGGAACGTGAACGTGAATGTCGAGTTTGTCGAAATCGTTTCGCATTCCGAGCTGTTTGGCATTCGTGCGCGCGTACGAGAGCGCGGCTTGCGCGGACTCTTGCATCACGCCGCCGAGTTGCCCGGTGAGCAGCAGCGCGCCTTTGCCGGGCATCAATGTCACTTCAATCGCCATCGTATCGCCGCCTGCATTCGTGACGGCGAGTCCGGTCGCAACGCCAATTTGATCTTGTTCTTCTTTCATGCCGTACGAAAATTTCGCGGGACCCAAATATTTGCCGAGCGATTCTTTGGTGATCGTCGCGGGCACGACTTTGCCTTCGGCAACTTGGCGCGCGATTTTGCGGCACACGTGCGCGATCTCGCGTTCGAGATTTCGCACGCCCGCTTCGTAACTGTATTGGCGAATGAGACCGCGTATCGCTTCGTCGGAAAATTTTGGTCTGCCGACGAGCCCGTGCATTTCGAGTTGGCGCGGCACGATGAATTGTTTGGCGATCGCGAGTTTCTCTTCTTCGATGTAGCCGGGGAATTCGATCACTTCCATGCGATCCAACAGCGCGGGCGGAATCGGGTGGAGCAAATTCGCGGTGGTGATGAAAATGACTTTGCTCAAATCGTAAGGCACTTCGAGGTAATGATCGCTGAACGAATTATTCTGTTCCGGGTCAAGGACTTCCAAAAGCGCCGCGCTCGGATCGCCGCGGAAATCCGCGCCCACCTTGTCAATTTCGTCGAGCATGAAAACGGGATTGAGCGTTTTCGCGCGCCGCATCGTTTGAATCACGCGTCCGGGCAGCGCGCCAATGTACGTGCGGCGATGCCCGCGAATTTCTGCCTCGTCGCGCACGCCGCCGAGCGAGACGCGCACAAAGCTGCGTCCCAACGCTTGCGCGATGCTGCGCCCCATCGAAGTCTTGCCAGTCCCCGGTGGTCCGACGAAACATAACACGGGCGTGGACATTTTTTCTGCCGCGAGTTTGCGGACGGCAATATATTCCAAGATGCGTTCTTTGGCGCGTTTGAGTCCGTAATGCTGTTCATCCAATATTTTCGCGGCGGCGAGAATGTCGAGATTGTCTTGCGTCGCGTTTTTCCAGGGCAGAGTAATGAGCCAATCGAGATACGTGCGAATGATGCCGAGTTCCGGCGAGCCGAACGGCATTTGCGTAATGCGGTCGAGTTCGTGTTCGGCTTTGGCGCGCGCTTCTTCGGGCATTTCGGCGGCAGCAATTTTTTCGCGCAGTTCCGAAACTTCGCGCCCTTGCGCGTCCATCTCGCCGAGTTCGTGTTGAATCACGCGCATCTGTTCGCGCAAATAATATTCGCGCTGGTTCTTGTCCACCTCTTCCTGCACTTGCGTGTGAATTTTGCTTTGCAGCTCGAGGACTTGGAGTTCGTTTTCTAGCGCGCGCGAAATCTTATTCAATCGTTCGACAGGATCAATGGTTTCGAGCAAATCTTGGCGCAGTACCAAATCGAGATTGAGCGACGAGCCAATGAGATCGGCGAGCGCGCCCGCGCCCTCCGCGTTCATCGCCGCGATATACACCTCTTCGGGCAAATTGGAATTGAGCCGCACAATTTTTTCAAATTGCGACAGCACCGCGCGGCTCAGCGCTTGCGTTTCGATGGAATTGTCTTGCGGTTCCTTGAGCTCCTCGACGCGCACTTGAACAAACGGGTCGGTCTGGACAATTTCCAAAAGCCGCGCGCGCGTATCGCCCTGTCCCAACACGCTCGTCGTGCCGTCGGGCATTCGCAGCATTCGTCCGATGGAAAGCACCGTCCCGACGAGATAAAGATCGTCCATCCCCGGCTCTTGACGTTCGGCGTCTTTTTGCGCAAACACGACAACTTTTTGATCGCGCAGCATCGCATCTTCGATCGCGCGCACGGAGCGTTCGCGCCCTGCGGTGATGGGGGAAATGAGACGCGGAAAAACGACCGTGTCACGCGCGGGAACAAGCGGATAGACGCGGATCGTATTGGGTTGTTCGGTCGGCGTTTCGAGAGGTTGCGCGGACTGCGCGCGGCGTCGAGACATGGTTGGCAGATGGCGGATAGCAGATGGCAAAACGCAATGTGAATCAGCCATTTGCCATATGCGATATGCTATTCGCCGAAAGATATTAGCATAGCGAGGGGGAAATGGCAAAAGAAAATTGACAAATGGAATTCTGTTATAATGTCTCCATCGCCTGCAAAATCGAGTCCCATGTCCGCATTCGCGTCCCTCCGTTCCCGCGTTCCCCTTAACAATACATTGATCGTCGTCTTGGCGCGTTCGTTTGTCAGCGGCATCGAACAGAGCATGATCGGCGTCGTGTTTCAACCATTTGTGTTATCACTCGGCGCGAGCATGTCGCAGTTGGGGTTGCTCAATTCGCTTGGCGGCTTTGGCGGGTTGATTCCGACGCTGGCGTATCCGTGGGGCGGTTGGATCGCGGACCAACGCGGACGAAGAATTGTTTTGCTCGGCGCATCACTGTGCGCGATGGGCGCGTTCGGAATGTATGCGGTCGCGGGTTGGGTTGGCGCGTTGGCGATGCTGCTGCCGGGAATTATCCTGCTCGGCATTTCGCAAGTGTATCAGCCCGTCAATGCCGCGTTGGTGGGTGAAGCGGTGAGCGCGCGAAAACACGGCAGCGCGTATTCGCTCATGATGGTCGTCATGATCGCGCCGGGGATCGTCGTGCCGATCCTCGCGGGAGTGGTGGCAGACCGCTATGGCTTTGAATTTATTTTCCCCGCCGCGATTTTTTTCGAAGTAATTGCCTTTTTGGTCATTTGGAAATATCTGCGCGAGGTACGCAAAACAATTCCTCAACAAGGCGGCGCGCGCGCAATTCTTGATTTTTTGAAACGCGCGTGGATTCCGCCGCCTGATATGCGTTGGTTTTTCATTGCCATTGCGATGGATATGTTCGCGTGGGGCATGGGCTTTGGGATTTTTTACGGGCTGCTCAGTCAAGAGTATGGATTCACTACAACTCAGTTGGGCATCCTGTCGTCGGTGAGTAGCATTACATGGGCAGTCACTTCGCTCCCCCTTGGGCGACTCGTTGATCGCTATGGCGCGAAACCGGTTTTGATCTTTTCCGAAGCATTATCGCCGCCGTTGATGCTCATCTGGGCAACGCAATCGAATTTCATTATCCTCGCCGCCTCGATGAGCATCTTTGCATTGAACGCCGCCTCATGGGTTCCGGCGCGCAACGTGTATGTGGCGCAGACCGTCGAACCGGCGCGGCGCGGTGAAATTTTTGGACGCCTCTCGGCGTTCGGCGGCATTCTCGCGTTTCCCGCTTCCTACATTGGCGGATTATTGTACGACAATGTGGGCTTTTACGCGCCGTTTATTGGCAACCTTATTTTTGCGGTGGTCACTTTGGTGATCTTGATTTTTTTTGTGCCGAAACCCGGCAAAGGAGAAAAAGCATGGCAAAGCGCAGTCGCAACGCCGACGGAATGAAATGCGCGCGTGCGATGTGTCAAGCCCCTGCTAAAAATTCATATGTCAAAAAAACGTGACACATACACTGTCCGAATCGAAGGCGTCACGCGGCATCTACCGTTATTCGCGGTCAGCCCGCAATTACGCATCGCGGTTTTTAATTTGCTCGGCGATACGGAAATAACAATCGCCGCCGCGCATGGACTTGCCAAAAAACTGGCAAAGGTGGACGCCGATGTTTTGGTGACTGCCGAAGCCAAGAGTATTCCGCTGGCATATCATCTGTCCATCGAATTGAATAAACCCTACGTGGTCTTGCGCAAAGATCACAAACCGTACATGGGACACACGTTGAGCGTGGAAACGCTTTCGATCACGACGGGCAAACCGCAGACGTTGTATCTCGACGAAAAAGATCAGGGCCTTTTGCGCGGCAAAAAAGTGATTCTGGTTGACGATGTGATCAGCACGGGCAGCACGCTGCAAGGGATGCGTTTGTTGATGGACAAGGCGGGCGCCAAGGTTGTTGCCGAAGCCGCTGTCTTTACCGAAGGCGAACGCGCCCAGTGGGGGCACATTCACGCGCTGGGGCATTTGCCTTTGTTCACGGGACAAGAGAAACCGAAAGAAACGCGGGCGAAAAAGAAAAAAGGATGATCCTGCGTGCAAGACATTTTTCTTTGTCCCGCCAACCTTTTCACTCGGCTGGAGGAATGAACGCGCCGTGACCGATGCTTCTACGCGTGAGCTGGCGCAGGACGCGCTCTCCAGTCTTGCAGATGGTGTGACGTTGGTGAATGACGCGGGGCGCATTGTGTTCATGAACCCGCGCGCCGAAGAATTGTTCGGCGTACACGCCGGGGAATGGATTGACGCAGACGCGGGGAAATTCTTCCGCGCGCTCGCGAAAAATTCGACGGTCGGTGACGTGTTGGCAGCGCGCTTTGCCCAGCAAACGGTTCGCGCCCGCGAACTGCCTTTTTTGGAATTTTCCTTGCGGACGCCGCGTGAAAAAGTAATCCAAGCCAAATGGTTTGCATTGCAGGACGCGAACGCGTACGGCGTTTTGTGGCGTGATGTGACGCACGAAAAAGAGGTGGACCAGATGAAAAATCAACTCTTGTCCACCGTGTCACATGAATTGCGCACTCCGCTCGCGTCCATCAAAGGTTTCGCGACGACGCTCTTGCGTTCCGACGTGCGTTGGGATGAAGCGACGCAGCGCGAATTTTTACGCATCATCGAAGAGGAAAGCAATCGGCTGGAAGAATTGATTGACAACTTGCTCGATATGTCGCAAGTGGAAGCGGGTGCGCTGCGCATCCATCGTGAGCCGGTGCAGCTGCGTCGCCTCGTGCGGGAAGCGGTGGAAAACGCGCAGCGGCGCGCGGACTCGCACTGGTTTGTGATGGATTTGCCTGCGGAACTGCCGCGCGTGTGGGCAGACCCGCGCCGCATCGGACAGGTGTTGAATAATATTTTAGAGAACGCGCTCAAGTATTCTCCGAATGGCGGACAAATTACCGTGACGTGTGAAATCGAAGGTGAAACGGTTTTGACCAGCATCGCAGATCAAGGGGAAGGCATTCCGCGCGAATTGCTCGAGCGCATCTTTGATCGTTTCTTTCAGGTTGATGCCGCGAGCACGCGCAAAACGGGCGGCAGCGGTTTAGGGCTGGCAATCGCCAAGGGCATTGTCGAGGCGCACGGCGGCGTCATTTGGGCAGAGTCGGAGGCGGGGCAGGGCAGTGTCTTTCGTTTTTCCCTGCCAATCGTGAACGAGTCTGATTTCTTGGAAAATCAAGATATCGAATGATAACAGCGCGGTGCGAACATTTCGCGCCTTGCAACTTGTTTCAACCTTATTATTTTTTGCGATGAACATTTTTAATTGGGGTTCGCGCACATACATCATGGGGATCGTGAATGTCACGCCCGATTCGTTTTCGGGCGATGGCGTGATGGATGTGGACGCGGCGGTGGAACAAGGTCTGCGCATTGTGGAACAGGGCGCAGATATTTTGGACGTGGGGGGAGAATCAACACGCCCCGGTTCCGCGCGCGTTGATTTGGAACACGAGTTACAACGCGTCCTGCCGGTGATTGAGCAACTTGCGGCGCGCGTAAAAATTCCGATTTCGATTGATACCTCGCGCGCACCTGTGGCGAAACGCGCGCTGGACGCGGGCGCGACAATGGTCAATGATGTGTGGGCGTTGACGCGCGATGCAGATTTGGCGAATGTAGTCGCGATGCACAACGCGTACATTGTGCTGATGCACAATCGCGAGGCGACACCCATCGTCGGCGTATTGGGCGGACATTATTCGAATGTGAATTATGAAGCGAGCGATGTAATTCACGCGGTTGGATTGGGACTGGCTCAATGCGTCGAAACGGCAGAACGCGCGGGCATTTCGCGTAGAAAAATTATTATTGATCCGGGAATCGGTTTTGGAAAAGGGCTGGAACAAAATTTGGAATTATTGAGACGCCTGCAAGAACTCGAGCCCTTTCCCGGGTTGGAAGGTTTGCCTCTGCTGATTGGCACATCGCGCAAAAGTGTGATTGGCTTGACGTTGAACTTGCCCGTTGAAGAACGTTTGGAAGGAACCCTTGCAACGTTGGCGTTGTCCATCGCGCAGGGCGCGGACATTGTGCGCGTGCATGATGTGCAAGCGGCGGTGCGCGCGTGTCGCATGACAGATGCGATTGTGCGTCGGAAATCAGAATTCGAAATTCGGACTGCATGAATTATCGAGAGGCATTGGCGTTTCTTTTGTCTTTGCCCGATTGGGAACGCGGCACGGGCACGCGCCCTACGCGCGAAACATTATTCCTCGAACGCCCCACCGCGTTGCTGCGCGCGTTGGGCAATCCGCAAACGCATTATCATTCCGTTTTGATTGCCGGAACAAAAGGCAAAGGTTCCACCGCCGCGATGTTGGAGAGCATTTTGCGCGCGGCGGGATTCAAGACAGGACTATACACTTCGCCGCATTTGCACACCTACCGTGAACGCATCCGCGTAAATGGCGAATTGATTTTGGAAAATGAATTCGCGCGTGGGGTAGGGGAACTTCAGCCCTTACTTGATGATTTCGTTGTAACTCATCCCGATTTTGAATCGTTCACAACCTTTGAAGCGATGACCGCGCTTGCGTTGAATTTTTTCGCGCGCACAAAAATTGATGTTGCAATTTTAGAAGTCGGGTTAGGTGGGCGGCTCGACGCGACGAATGTGGTGGATGCGGATTTGTCCCTCATTACGCCAATCAGTTTCGACCACACGAACGTTCTTGGAAACACGTTACACAAGATTGCCTTTGAGAAAGCGGGGATCGTTAAGGAGGGAAAAATTGTTTTGAGCGCGCCGCAGCATCCGGACGCCCTCGCCGTGATTGAGGAGGCGGCACAGGAAAAAAAGGCGGCGCTTGGCGTTTCCGAACGCGATTGGCTTTGGCTCGGCGGACACAATGATTTTATGGTTGCCGCAGAACCCCGCGCCGGTTTGTGGAACGATTATTGGCATTACTCGAATTTGCATGTGCCGTTTTTGGGAACGTATCAATTTGTCAACGCGGGATTGGCGGTTGCGGCGGCGCGCGTGATTCAAGAGTGCTGGGGAGTTACGATTGCTGAGACGGCGGTTCGTGCGGGACTGGAATCAACGCAATGGTTCGGGCGATTGGAAATTTTGCAGCAGCGCGATGCCGCGCATCCGCTTGTCATTGCGGACGGCGCGCACAATGGCGATTCGGCGGAGAAATTATTTGCCGCCTTGAAATTTCATTTCGAGTTTGAAAAACTCTTTTTGATTTTTGCCGTATTGGGCGACAAAGAGTTGGAGGCGATTGCAAAACGGTTTGCGCGCAATACTGAACTTGCGTGGACGGTAAGTACAAATCATCCGCGTAGTCGCGATGCGACAGATGTTGCGCTCCGGATGAACGCGTTGAGAATCAACGCGCGCGCGGCGACAAATTTTGATCAAGCATTGCAAAGCGCACGCGAACACGCGTCGCCGCGCGATGTAATTTTGATTACGGGCTCGCTTTCCATCGTTGCACAAGCGCGCGAGCATTTCGGACTTGCACAAAATCAAGACCCGCCGTTGGAATGACGACGGGTCTTGATCTTTTACGCGGGCGTTGATTCAATTCGCAATGGCGCCATAAATTTTCGCTAAGGCATCCCTTCGATGGAAATGTCATCACAATACACAGGCGATAGGTTTCCTTTATCGTCGCGGTATTGCACCGCCAAAGTCCAGCCAACCCAATTTGCTGTCGCGATTTTGTACGAATAAATCTTTTGCGCAACAAACGGTTCCCACTTGGCGCGTTCCATCTCTTGCGCTGTGGCGCATTGATCGAACGTACGCATCTCTGTCACTGCGCCTTCCGAGCTGGTGGCGGAGAAATCGGCGGGGAGCTCGATCGTCGTTCCCACCTTGCCACCGGCGCAGCACAATCCATTTTGCAATTCAAGTGAACCCGAAACGGGATAGGCAGTGCGCGTCGCCGCAACAGCAGTTTGGACAAAGGCGGGCTGTGACGCGATTGGTGTTCGCGAATCCAACACGCTGTCGAGCGTGAGCGAAAATTCGGGACGATGTTCCGCAGATTCCATTTCGTGCAGCGTGGAAATTTTCTTTCCGTTCTCGTCACGAAATTCGGCGAACATGTAAAGGTCGCGCGCTCCCAACCAATCTACCGGAAATGTTGTCGAATATTGCCGCCGATATGGCTCCCAAGCTCCTGTTGGTTTGCATGGAGCATCGAACTGAAAACAGAGGCGCATGTCGCGCACCTGCAAAGCAGGGGCTGCTTTCATGCTGATCGAATCCGAGCCGCTGTTGGTCTGTCCACGTTCGGCAATCCACGGCTCTAAATTCAAGTCAACGCGCAGTGTGTCATTTGGATGCAGCACTTCGGGCGTGATGATGGCGCCAACTGAAATGATGGGGATCGCCGCGCGCGGAGTTGAATTCTGATTCGCGGCAGTCTGTGGTGCCGCGTACGGAGCGGATGTTCCGCTGCATCCCACTGCCAGCGCGAGCGCGACGCAAAAAAGAATCAGGCGTGCCATTATCGAAAAATGAAAAAAGGGCGAGTGAAATTGAAAATTTCACATCGCCCTTGCCATGTTCACAAGAATTTAGTGATGTCCACAGCCGCAGCCCGCGCCGTGCGCGTGACTTGCTTCAGCCCCGTCGCCTGCGCCCGCTGTGAACGATTGTCCGCAGGAACAGGTGGAAACGGCGTTCGGATTTTCGATGCGGAAGCCGCCGCCCATCAGCGAATCCACATAATCCACGGTTGCGCCTTCGAGATACATTGCGCTCGCTTGGTCCACATACACGCGCACGCCTCTGGATTCAAACACCATGTCGCCCTCTTCCATCTGATTCTCGAACGCCATGCCGTATTGGAATCCGGAACAGCCGCCGCCGGCGATGAACACGCGCAAGCCGTGCGTTGCCAGATTTTTCTCTTGCATAATGCCGCGCAATTTTTCCGCGGCGAGCGGGGTCAATTCCACAATTTCGGTTGCTTCGGGCGCAACCGGTAAATCGCTAATTACGGGAACTGTTTGTGTCATCATTTTTTCTCATCTCCTGAGACGCTATCACAATGGTAATGCGCCATCTGATTTCATTGAATAATCACTTGATTATCCGACAAGAATTTTCTCTGAACTTCATTTTGATAGCGCCTCAAAGGTAGGGTTCTCGACAACTACCGTTGACACAATAGTAATGAGATTCTACGTTTTGTCAATCGCCCGATGCGCCGTTTTGTTCAATTCAATCAGCCGCCAAATCGGTTCAGATTGGTTATCCCCCGATCTGACTCATAATCCGCGATTCGGCAATGATATTTTCTCCAAGCCCGTGGCCCCACGGTTTGTTGTACACGCCGCGCGAAATTAAATCGCGCAATTCCTCATCGCTCGCGCCATCGCGCAGCGGCTGCAGCAATTCCACTTCATCATCGCGCAGCAAACACAAACGCAAGCGTCCATCCGAAGTCAAGCGCACGCGGTCACACCCCTCACAAAACGGCGCACTGACCGAACTAATAAAACCGAGCGTGCCTTGTCCGCCATGCAACTTGTACGGACGCGCGGGGTCATGCCCATTCCAATGCAGTGGAATCAATTCGCCGCACGCCTCTTCCACGCGCGCTTTCATCTCGGCGGCGGTGACAATGCTTTCGACTTGGAAATCTGCAATCGAGCCGAGCGGCATCATTTCGATAAAGCGCATATCCCACGCGTGGTCAAGCGTCAAACGCGCAAGGTCAACAATATCCTCCTCGTTATAGCCGCGCACAATCACCGCGTTCAATTTGATAGGCGTCAAGCCCACGCGTTCGGCTGCCAGAATTCCGCGCCACACCGATTCCAATTTTCCAAAGCGCGTAATTTTTGAAAAACGTTCCGCGTCCAAAGTGTCAATGCTGATGTTGACGCGTTTCAATCCCGCGCGCGCGAGCGGCTCGGCGATTTTTTCCAAACGCATTCCATTCGTCGTCATGGCGATTTCTTTGATGCTGGGAATGGCGGAAATCGCTTCCACAATCGGCACCAAATTCGGACGCACGGTTGGCTCGCCGCCGGTGAGACGAATGCGATCAAAGCCGAGCGTGGACATGATGCGAATCACGCGCACCAATTCCTCATCGGTCAAATGATGCGCGTGTGGATGGAATACAACGCCCTTTTCGGGCATACAATACACGCAGCGATAATTACAGCGGTCGGTCAGCGACACGCGCAGGTAATGGATTTCTCGATCAAACGAATCACGCATACGACATCAAGGTTGAAAAATTATAACACAACGCTCACGCGTCAGGCGTCAAAACTTTATTAAACAGAACAATCGTTAGAAAATTGCAAGAAGCGTTGACCGCCTCATTCATTTGTTTTAGAATTGACGCAAATCATACCAAAGGACAAGTAATGCCGTTTCTCGAAATCTTTGCCGTCGTTGTCTCGTTTGTTGCCATCTTGTTCGCGTGGCGCGCCATTCGGGAAATCCGAACGCTGACTGCCAAGTTGGACCGTTTGCAATCTATGCTGTACGAAGCGCGGCAGGAACAGCGCGTCCAACAAACGCAAATGGAAGACAAAATCGCCGCGCTCGATGTTTCCGTTCAAAAGGCGACGGGCAATCTCCGATTCGATCCGAACATGACCCTCGCCCACTTGTATCAAGTCGAACCGCGCGCGCAAGCCGTCTTGGCGACATTCCACATTGGCGGCTGCGCGAGCTGCGCGGTGGATGAAGCGGAAACGCTCACCGAAGCGGCGCGGGAACGCGGCGCGAATTTGGATCAAGTACTGACAGCGTTGAATACGCTGCCCGCGAACGGCGGAGAAATTGATTTGCGGGTGCCGAACGTGCGCTTTGAGCTCTAGTGTGGGGGCGAAGCATTTACAACATGATTGGCATAATCGCAGCGTTCTCTAGCGAATGCTTCGCCCGTCTTACACTGACGGGTCCTGTGAATGAGCTCCATTTCCCGCGACATACAACTCGTCGCGGTCATCGTCGAATTCAAAGAGCTCGGCATAACGCCCCCAGTTGATTGCAAAATCCAATTGCCGTTCGGCTTCAACCGGCGTGAACTCTTTTTCCAGCACTTGCAGAAAAAATTCTTGGGGCAAACGATAAGCAGGCGCTTTGTGCAATTCTTGTTCGATCCATTGAAACATGGGCAGTTGACGAATGCGCTGCGCGAAAATTTCTTTGCGCGCCAAAATCGTCGTTGCCGCAAACGTTTCGCCCAGTGAAGTGAGTTCAATGTCGCCGCCGCGCAACGTCGCCATGCCCAAAAGTTCGGTGGCTTCGACGGCGGGCAAAAATTCGTCCAGCTCCATTCCCAACTTTTCGCCGACAAGATACAAGTCCGCGCGTTTGCCTTCTTCGGACAAAAATTCCACCAGACCCGCGATCGCGTTGATGGGCGCGTGCGGCAGCATTTGCGTCTTGCCCACTTCGCCCGGCGCGGTGCCGACGAGTTCGTTCGATTCACTCGGCGTTTCGCCTGCGACCGTCGCATACACGCGGTCCACCATCGCGAGAACATGCAAATCTTTGCGTTGGCGCGGCTGCGGCATGGTGATCGGCATCTCTGCGATGACGCGTCCGGGGTCTTTGTCCATCACAATAATTCGGTCCGCCATCAACACGGCTTCTTCGATATTGTGACTCACCAGCAAAATTGCGCGCGTCGGCAGCGCGCGGCTCGACCACAATTCCATCAACTCACCGCGCAGTGACTCGGCGGAAAGCACGTCGAGCGCGCTAAACGGTTCATCCAAACATAACAGTTCGGGTTCCACCGCGAGCGCGCGCGCGAATCCAACCTTTTGGCGCATCCCGCCCGAGAGTTCGCGCGGATACGCCGACTCGAATCCGTCCAGTCCCACGAGGTCAATCAGTTTGAGCGCGCGTTCGCGCCGCGCGTTTGGTTCCACGCCGCGCGCCTTGAGCGCGACTTCGACGTTCGTTTGCACTGTGAGCCATGGGAACAACGCGAACGTTTGAAACACAATCGTCGCGTGTTCATTCACTCCGCGAAGCGGTTCGCCGCGATACAAAATTTCGCCTTCGCTTGGCGGCATCAGTCCCGTAATCATGCGGAGCAAAGTAGATTTGCCGCAGCCCGATGGTCCCAACAGCGCGACGAATTCGCCATCGTGAATATTGAAATTGATATTTTCCACCGCGCGCGTCTCGCGTTGTCCCTGTCCATAGTTTTTGCTAATGCCTTTGAGTTCGACGAGAACGTTGTTTTGGTTCATCATGTTATATTCGCAATTGAAATTTTTGATTTTGGATTTATGATTTCTGATTTCAATTCGAAAATCGAAAATCAGAAATCTCCAATCCCCAATCTCAATCCATCCGATACCGTTCCTCTGCAATCCGGTACAGTCGTCGCCAAAAAAGACGATTGAACGCGACCACAATCAGAATCATCGTCAAGGTCGCGGCGAACAGTACGGGATAATTTCCTACTGCCGTTGCTTGTGCGATTTCCGCGCCCAAACCCGTTGCATAATATGTTTGTCCGCCAAAGGTCACATATTCGGCAACAATCGTCGCGTTCCAACAGCCGCCTGCAGCCGTAATCATTCCCGTAATCAAGTACGGAAAAATCGCCGGCAAGAGCATCGTGCGCCAGCGTTCCCAGCCGCGTAAACCCAACGTCTCGGCGGTGTACACCAAATCGCGCGGGATGGCTGCCGCGCCGGCGATGACGTTGAACAAGAGATACCATTGCGTTCCCAAGAGCATCAACAAAATCGCGGCAAGATTCAAACTGCCGCCGATTTGAATCAACATCAGGACAATGACGGGGAATAACGCCGTTGCCGGAATGGATGCGGTCACTTGCACAATCGGTTGCAGAATTCGCGCGAGACGCGGATTCATCCCGATCGCGACGCCGACGGGAACGGTCCATACCAACGCAATCGTCAACGCTACCAACACGCGCAGAAACGACGCGCCCGCGCCGATTCCAATCTCGCCCCATTCTGTTGGCGTCACGCCCGCGAGCAACAGCAGCGCGCTGAACGCGCCCCACAACAATAATCCTGCCAGAACAGCGAGCAGAATCCATTTTACAATTCGATTTGTCGGAAAAGTAGTTGCATCTCTGCGTTCGGGACGCGCGCGCAAATTTTCGGCGATGCGATTGTCGAACCATTCCAAAAAAGGAACCGAGACGCGTTGCTTCCACCATTTCGCCACGCGCGCGCGCTGCCACACATCGTAGAACCACGCCGTCGGCGGGTCATCCGATTCAACCATCTCGACTTTGAAACGGTCTGCCCACGCCAAAAGCGGACGCCAGATGAATTGGTCAAGCACGATGATAATTCCAATCAAGGCGGCGAGACCCCACAAAATCGCGCCGATGTCCGCGTGGTCTGCGGCGGATTGCAAGTACGAACCCAAACCGGGAAGACGATAATCGCGTTCGCCGACGGTGAACGTTTCCGCCGCCATCAAAAAGAACCAGCCGCCCGCCCAACTCATCATGCTGTTCCACACCAAAGGAATCGCGCCGAATGGCATCCCGAGCGTGCGAAAACGCATCCACGAATTGAAACGAAAAATACTGGACGCTTCGCCTAAATCGGTCGGCGTCGTTTTGAGCGATTGATAAAAACTAAAGGTGAGATTCCACACCTGACTGGTGAAAATCAAAATCACCGCGCCCAATTCCAACGCAAAATTTTCGGGCAAGAGTGCGGTGAGCGACAGAACCACTACGGGGAGAAAAGAAAGAATTGGGACCGATTGCAAAATATCCAAAATCGGTAGAATGATTTTTTCAGCCGCGCGATTGCGCGCGGCGGCAGATGCGACTCCCAGCGTGAACAAAATGGAAAGCACGTACGCGACGAACATACGCGTCAACGAAAACGTCGCGTACCAAGGCAAATATACAGGTGAGAGATTGATTTCCGGACCCTGCACCTCGGCGGGCGCGCCGAGCGCGAGAAAAATGCCAAACGCGAGGAGCGCGACGACACCCACGACGATGAGCACATCCGACGTGTTGAGCGCGGGACCCGGTATGACAGAGGGAGTAAAGATTCGACGACGCACGAGACCTCCTCGAACGCAGCGCGCAAACGTCGCGCGGCGCTCGTGCGTCAAGAGGGCTTACGGACGAGGAGACGCGCGGCAAATGTTCCGCGCTGCGGACTGGTACTATCTGCTTCGGCTAAATTGGATTCTTGCATAGTTCGAAACAGTCGCGATTCTATCCCCTTTGCGAATCGCGTCAAATTGAATGCAAGAAAAAAATCATAACCTATTTACCTTTTTGGATATAATGCCTTTGTATGAAAATTCTCTGTATTGACATCGGCACCGGCACGCAAGATATTTTCTTGTTCGATTCCACCACCGAAATCGAAAATTGTTTGCAGCTCATCATGCCATCGCCAACCGTTTTGATTGCGAATCAAATTCGCGCGGCGACACAGCGCGGCGAAACAATTTTGCTCACCGGCGCAATCATGGGTGGCGGTCCAAACAGTTGGGCGGCAGAAGACCATGTGCGCGCGGGGCTGCCCATCTTTGCCACCCACAGCGCGGCGTTGAGTTTCAACGATGAATTGGAAAAGGTGGAAGCGTCGGGCATTCGCGTGGTGAGCGAAGACGAGGCGCGCAATCTCAACGCAACCCGCGTCGTTATGCGCGATGTAGATTTGGAAGCGATTCGACGCGCGTTCGAAGCGTTTGGCGTCGCATTGGAATTTGATGCGCTCGCGGTTGCCGTTTTCGATCACGGCAACGCGCCGCCGAATGTGAGTGACAGAACATTTCGTTTTGAGTTTCTCGCGGAACGAATTCGCGCGGCGGGAAAACTGTCGGGCTTTGCGTTCATGCGCGATGAAATCCCCGAACGTTTGACGCGAATGCGCGCGGCTGCCGACAGTGTGCATGTTCAAGCGCCGTTGATGGTGATGGATACCGCGCCGGCGGCGGTGCGCGGCGCGCTGGATGATGATGTGGTTGCTGGTCACAGAAACGCAATCGTTGCGAATCTGGGCAATTTTCACGCGCTCGCGTTTCGTTTCACCGATGGAAAAATTACAGGCGTCTTTGAACATCACACCGGCGAATTGAAACGCGCACAGTTGGAAAATTTTTTGCGCGCGTTGGCGAACGGCACGTTGACGAACGAGGCGGTGTTTGATTCGCAAGGGCACGGCGCGGTGATGTTTGACACGCGCGCGCAGGATTTGAATTTTCTCGCTGTTACCGGTCCGCGTCGTTCGATGCTGTTACATTCGGAATTGAAACCGTATTTTGCCGTCCCCTATGGCGCGATGATGCAGGCGGGCAATTTTGGTTTGCTGCACGCGTACGCGGACTTGAATCCGAACGCGCGCGCTGAGATTGAGGACGCGTTGGCGAAATCAAGGTGAATGCGGAATGCGGAATGCGGAATGGAGAATGAGGCGCTGCGCGAGATTTCGATTCAAGAATTGCGGCGATGCGATGGCTCGTCGCGCAAAAATCCCGTTTATATTGCGTACAAAGGTTTGGTGTACGACGTGACGACCAGTTCGTTTTGGCGCACGGGACTGCATCGTGATTTGCATTGGGCGGGACAGGATTTGACGGATGAGATTGCCGACGCGCCGCACACTGAATTGGTGTTTCATAAATTCCCAATCGTCGGACGTCTCAAAATATGATACGTGGAGTGAATTTTCGATAATGGAACAAAAAAGTTTTCACATGAACCCCGATGAATTTCGGCGGCAAGGGCGCGCGGTGGTGGATTGGATTGCGGATTATTACGAGCGCGTGGAATCGTTTCCGGTTTTGTCGCAGGTTAAGCCCGGCGAAATTCGCGCGTGCTTGAATCCAGAGCCGCCGATGCAGGGCGAAGCATTTGAGAAAATTCTCGCCGACATGGAGAATTTATTGCCCGGCGTGACGCACTGGCAGTCGCCGAATTTTTTCGCGTATTTTCCTGCCAACACGTCGGGACCTTCGATTCTCGCCGAATTGCTTTCCGCCGGTTTGGGCGTGCAAGGCATGTTGTGGGCGACGAGTCCGGCTTGCACCGAACTCGAGACGCATGTTTTGGATTGGCTGGTGGATGCGCTGGCGCTGCCTCTCAAATTCAAATCCGATTCTACGGGCGGCGGCACGATTCAAGACTCAGCGTCGAGCGCGGCGCTGTGCGCGCTACTGGCGGCGCGCGAACGCGTGACGCAAAATCAAATCAACGCGCGCGGCGTCAGCGAACGGCTGGTCGCGTACGCTTCGACCCAAACTCATTCGTCCATCGAAAAGGGCGTCGGCATTATTGGCATCGGGCGCAAAAATTTGCGCTTGATTGCGGTGGACGAAAATTTTGCCATGCGCCCCGATGAACTCGCAAAACAAATGCAGACCGACCGTGACGCGGGCTTGGTGCCATTTTTTGTGTGCGCGACGATTGGCACTACTTCGTCGAACGCGCGCGACCCGCTTTTCGAAATCGGCAGAATTTGTCGGGACGCGGGCGTTTGGCTGCATGTGGACGCGGCAATGTCCGGCACCGCCGCGATTTGTCCCGAATACCAAACTCTGAACGATGGCGTAGAATTTGCCGACAGCTATAGTTTCAATCCGCACAAATGGATGTTCACGAATTTTGATTGCAACTGTTTTTATGTCGCCGACCGCGCCGCGTTGATTAACGCGCTGAGCATTTTGCCGGAATATCTTCGCAATCAAGCGACCGAATCAGGCGCGGTGTTTGATTATCGCGATTGGCAAATTTCGCTCGGGCGGCGTTTTCGTTCGCTCAAGTTGTGGTTCGTGCTGCGCTATTATGGCATCGAAGGTTTGCGTTATCACGTGCGGCAGCACATTGCGTTGGCGCAAAATTTCGCGGCGCAGATTCGCGAATCAGAAAAATTTGAATTGGTCGCGCCGTCGCCGCTCAATCTCGTTTGCTTTCGCCACGTCAACGGCGATGCGTTCAATCGGCAGCTGTTGGAACGCTTGAATGTCAGCGGACGCGTCTATCTCACGCACACTGTTTTGAATGGTCAATACACGCTGCGCTTGTGCGTCGGACAGACGAACACGCAAGCACGGCATGTCGCGGAAGCGTGGCGTCTGATTCAACAGTTCGCGCGCGAACTCGAAGGCGAAAAATAATTTTCCCCATGTCTATCTCTCTCATCATCCATTCTGCATCTCAACTCGTAACCGTCGCGGGCGACGCGCCGAAACGCGGTGAATCGCAAAGCGAATTGGGCATTATCGAAAACGGCGCGCTGGCGATCCGCGGCCAAGAAATTGTCGCCGTCGGCGCGAGTGACGAAATCCGCGCGCTGGCGACGAACGAAACAGAATTGCTCGACGCGCGCGGACGAATTGTTTTGCCCGGTTTTGTGGACGCGCACACGCACGTCGTTTTCGCGGGTGACCGCGCGAATGAATTTGAAATGCGTTTGCGCGGCGCGTCGTATTTGGAATTGTTGAAAGTGGGCGGCGGCATTATGAACACGGTGCGGAATACGCGCGCCGCGTCGCTGGAACAAATCGTCGCCGAAACGCGCGCGCGGCTCGACCGCATGTTGGCGCACGGCACGACGACGGTGGAAGCGAAAACGGGCTATGGCCTCGACACCGCGACGGAATTGAAAATGCTGCAAGCGATTTACGAACTCGACGCGACGCATCCGCTCGATTTGATTCCCACCTTTATCGGCGCACACGCGATTCCCGAAGAATACAAAGGACGCGCGGACGAGTTTGTGGATGTGGTGGTGAATGAAATGCTTCCCGCCATTCGAAATTCGAAATTCGAAATTCGAAATTTGTTTTGCGATGTCTTTTGCGATGACGGCGCGTTTGATTTGGCGCAGTCGCGTAGAATTTTGGAACGCGCGCGCGAATTGGGGATGCCGCTCAAGATTCACGCGGACGAATTTGCCAATCTCGGCGGGGCGGCGCTGGTGGCGGAATTGGGCGCGGTGAGCGCAGACCATTTGATGGTTACGCGGCGCGATGAAATGAAATTGCTCGCAAACGCGAATGTGATTGCGGTGTTGTTGCCGGGGACGACATTTGGTTTGGGCAAGCACGATTTTGCGAACGGGCGCGCGTTTGTCGAGGAAAATGTTCCCGTTGCGTTGGGCAGCGATATGAATCCCGGCACGAGTTGGTGCGAATCCATGCCGATGGCGATGGCGATTGCAACACGCTATGAAAAATTGACGACGGCGGAAGCGATTGTGGCTGCGACGTTGAACGCCGCGTACGCGTCGGGCGTGGGCGAACGCGTGGGTTCTTTGCAAACAGGGAAACTCGCGGATGTATTGATTGCGGATATTCCCGACTATCGTTATCTCGCGTATCGTTACGGTACGAATCCGATGCAGACAGTGGTCAAGCGCGGAAATATTGTCCGCGATCAAAATTAAGAACTGGCGCTGTTGCAATTTTCAATCTGCGTGACGGTGAGCTATGCGTTTCCGTAAACGCTCTGCCAGCCACACGAAAAAAAGAATTCCCGCTACATCCGCCGCAAAATCCATCGCATCCAATGAACGCCTACGAATAAAAAATTGGTGTGCCTCATCCAGCAAACTAATGGCGGTTACGATGCACACTGCAACCGGGATCGACACGCGATTTATTTTCCACCGACGTCCGTTGATCGCGAGATGCAGCAGGAACGCGAGGATGCCATACAAAATAAAATGCCCGAGTTTGTCCGAATAGCGAATGCGAAATGGACGCGTTGGGATGAGCCGCAAATCCGCGCCGATTGTGATGATGATAACCAAGACCATCATCAACACAAAGAGAACAAGCCAGCGTCTTTGATAAAGAAATTGCATGACAACTCTTGGGAACTAGTGCCATAACCAAAAAATTATCCTTGTGCCGTCTCCGCCAATTTCACTTCGACCACTTGCTGCGAACTAAAGTCCTCTAACTGTAATGCCTCGCGCGCGATTTGCGCTAACGCTTCGAGCGGCACAAGTCCAACCAATTCACTTCCAATCACTTGCACGCCGCGTTTTTCTGCTTCCGCGCGCACATGTTGAAACGCGGTCAACATTCCCGTCACGTCAAAGTCGGTGAGATTCATCGAAACTTGAACGATGCCTTTGTCCTCCAATGCAAAACCCAACGCTTTCACCGATGGCAACCCCCCCCCTTTTTCGCGCGTCACTTTGGCAATGTCTTTGGCGATTTGAACATCGCGCGTGTCGAGATTGACATTGTAAGCAATCAAAAACGGACGCGCGCCGACGGCAACCGCGCCTGCATTGCCGACGCGGCGCGGACCAAAATCGGGTTCGCGTTCGGGATGCGTCGCAATTTCATCGCGAATGGTTTCGTACTCGCCGCGCCGCACATACGCCAAATCGCGCCGTTCGGGACGCGTCGCCGCGCGTTCGTACAAGTACACGGGAATCTCCAACTCGCGCCCGATGCGTTCGCCGACGCGCCGCGCGATTGCAACACATTCGTCCATCGTAACGTTGCGAATCGGAATGAACGGAATCACATCGGTCGCGCCCATGCGCGGATGTTCGCCGCGATGCGTTTCTAGATCAATCAACTGCGCGGCGCGTTGACAGCCGCGAAACGCGGCTTCGGCTACTGCATCCGGTTCGCCCGCAATCGTCACCACCGCGCGATTGTGGCTCGCATCCATTTCGCGGTCGAGCAGCATGACGCCGGTTGTCAGCATCGCGTTGACGATTTCATCCAAAACTTCGGGGCGGCGACCTTCGGAAAAGTTGGGAACAGATTCGATGAGTTGGGACATGGAAAAATGGGGGGGAGGGAAATAGGGAAAAAGGGAAACAGGAAACCTGTCTACCTGTTTCCCTATCTACCTGCCTACTTGCTCATTCAACACCTGCAACAGCTTGTCAATTTCCTCATTCGTATTGTAATGCGCGAGACCTACACGCACCGCGCCCCCGGTGGCTTCCAAATCCAAACGTTCCATCAACGACAGCGCATAGTAATTTCCATCCCACACGTTGATGTTTTGTTTGCCCAATTTCGCCGCAACGTCGCGCGGGTGCAGCCCTTCAAAATTGAACGCAGCTGTTGGTGCGCGGTAATCGAATCGCGCAAGGTCGGTGATGCCGTAAAGATGAATGTTTGGGATTTCGCGCAGACCTTGCATCAAGCGAATGAACACATTTTTTTCGTATTGCTGAATCGCGCGCATTGCCGTTTTCAAATGCAGGCGGCGTCCTTGAAATTGCGCGTAATCCTTTGCGAAAGGTGCGCCGAACGTTTCGCCAACGGATGCAAGATAATTCACGGCGGCGGCAGCGGCGTGAATATTTTCAAAAGTAGGCGTGCCGGTTTCAAACTTGTGCGGCGGAACGTTTTCCGCCGGACGCACTTTGTACGCCCGCAAACGCTCCAAGTGTTCGTACTTGCCGTACAAAATTCCCAAATGGGGTCCGTAGAATTTGTACGCCGAACACGCGAGAAAATCTACGCCGAGTTCCTGAACATCCAAAGGATAATGCGGCGCGTACGCCACCGCATCCGCAAACACGAACGCGCCTGCCATGTGCGCCAAATCGGCAATCGTGCGCACAGGATTCACCGAGCCGACGGCGTTCGACGCCAGCCCGACGGCGACGATTCGCGTTTTATTCGACAACTGTTTTTCAAAATCGCTCATGTCGAGCGTGCAATCGTCCGTGTTAATGTCCACGCGTTTTATCACTACGCCGCGTTCTTCCAATGCAACCCAAGGGGCGATATTGGCATCATGGTCGAGGCGCGTGACGATGATTTCATCGCCCGCGTTCAACCAACGTCCGAGCGCGCGCGCAACCGAAAACGTGAGCGTTGTCATGTTTGGACCAAACACGATTTCTTCGGGACGCGCGGCGTTGAGAAAATCGGCAAAGGCGAGGCGCGCGTGATGGATCATTTCATCACTGCGCTCGCTCGTCGGAAAGACGCCGCCGTGATTCGCGTTCGCAGTCAAGAAATATTCCGCGACCGCGTCAATCACCGATTGTGTGACTTGGGTGCCGCCGGGATTGTCGAGAAAGATTGTTTCAGAAGGGACGACAGACGGAAAGTGAGAACGAACCCATTGGGGATCGAGAGACACGGCAAACTCCTTGAAAGCGATGCGTGTATTGTAACCGCAACAATAGAAATGCGCTGAAATAAATAAGCGGGTAGAAACGCGTTTCTACCCGCTCGATTCTGTAATGCGCGTATGCTTAATAAATGGAGGGACGCTTGACTTGGTCATACAATGTGTTGAGACTCGGCGGCATCGCGCGCAGTTCCACTTTGAGAGTATGATTTTGTTGGAGGAGCCCAAAGGGCTTGGAGAGATCAAGGTCGGCTTGCGTAAATGATGCCTCAATGTGGAGGACGAGCACGCGCCCCGATGTGTTGATAAAGCGCATATCCTGAACGGTCTGCCATTTTTCGCCCAACTTTTCTTTTTTGATCGCAACGGCGGCTTCGGTAATGGCAACCGCGCGATTGTTGATGCGATTGATCTGATGATAGTACTTGTAGTAACGGCTGTGCGGCACAGGACGCGGAATGATCTTGCCGCGCGCATCCACAAAAGGCAGACCTGCATCATGCGCGGCAGTCGCGATCATTGTGGAAATCATGCACACGCCGCCCGCTTTGACGAGATTGTTTCGCACGTCAGGTCCGAGATCGTACGGAATCGTTTCTTCAAGCAGCTTGGCAGCTTGATTGAACGAAAATGTTTCGCCCGGTTGAATCGTCTTGCCTTCCAACTGACGGATCGCGAGCAGCACATTGTTCAGCGAACTGTATTTCGCTTCGTCATTGGCGTACAAATAGATGATGCCCGCGCCGATTGTTCGGTCATCCGTCACAGCGGCGAGATTTTCCGAATTCGCGCACTGTGGCACGTTCGACAGCTTTAATTCGGCAAGCGGAACGTTCGAAAGGATCGGGCGGAACGCGCACTGATCGGCTAAAGCAGCGCGCGTGGAAAGGGTAAAGAGTACGACAGCCAGAGTTAAAACAACAAGGCGGCGCAAGCGGAGACCTCCATGAGAGATGTTGACACGCATTATAAAGATTTTAGAGAGAAGGACAAGTGCCTAGAAAACGTGCCGTCTGATCCGGACGGCAATGCTTGGCTTGACAATAATTTTGTCTTATTTTTAACTTGAATTGACCACTTTTTCGTATTTTCCGTCATTCGTTCGTATCTTGCATCAGGCGCTGCGCGATGAAAATAGGAATAAAGGTCAAGGCGATGACAAAGACGGCGACAACATTGGTGACGGGACGTTGACGGGGTCTCACAAGTTGATTCAAGATCCAAATCGGTAACGTTGTTTGCTGCCCGGCGGTAAAGGTTGTGACGATCACTTCGTCAAATGAAAGCGCGAACGCGAGCATTCCACCGGCGAGCAGGGCGGTGCCGATTGCAGGGAGCAGAATGTAGCGAAAGGTCTGAAAACTATGCGCGCCCAAATCGGCGGATGCTTCCATTTGTGATTTGCCGGTGCGGCGCAAACGCGCAATGACATTGTTATAGACGACGACAATGCAAAAGGTGGCATGTCCAATCACAATTGTCCAAAAAGTAAAGTCAAGTCCCAACAGTCCAAACGCGGAACGCAATGAGATGCCGGTGATAATGCCCGGCAGCGCAATGGGCAGCAGCACAAGAAACGTGATTGCCTCGCGCCCGAAAAAACGCGTGCGTGAAATTGCAAACGCAATGAGTGAACCGAGCACCAGCGCGATGGCGGTTGCGACCAACGCGACCTGAATCGAAAGCAGGAGTGGCGGAAAAATATCGGGACGCTCAAACAACGCGACACGAAACCAATCCAGAGTCAAGCCCGGCGGTGGAAAAGTGAACGCGGTTTCTTCGGTGGTAAAAGCGTACAACAAGATGATGCCGAATGGACAATACAAAAATAACAGGACAAAGCCGACAAGAATTTTCAAGCCGAGCGGCGCGCGCGACGCAAAAGGTTGGGGGGATTTGTTTCGCGAGAACATAAGAGTTGAAAATTAGAGCGCTTCAAATGCGCCGAGCCGCCCCGCGATGAAAAGATAAATAAACATGATCACCATTGGGACAACTGTGAACGCCGCCGCGAGCGGAATGTTGCCCGCAGTGCCTTGCTGTACGAGTACCACTTGTCCGATAAAGAATGCCGAGTTGCCCAATACGCCGGGGATGATGTAATCGCCGAGCGTGAGCGAAAAGGTAAAGATCGAACCGGCGATGACACCGGGCAATGCGAGCGGCAAAATCACGCGCCAAAATGTTTGCTGCGGGCGCGCCCCCAAGTCGGCGGATGCTTCGAGCATCGAACGTGGGACGCGTTCCAACGCCGTGTAGGTTGGAATGATCATATACGGCAGCCACACGTACACGAACGCGAGAAATGTTCCATACATTGAAACCGAGAGTGACGGTCCGCCAATCGTTGGGACGGCGAGAATAGCATTCAGCAACGGTTCCAGCCCGAGGGCTTGAAAAATCCAACCGATAACGCCCTCTTTTGCCAGAATCAATTTCCACGAATAGACGCGCACCAAATAGCTTGACCACAACGGGAGCGTGACGGCGATATAGAATGCCACTTTGCCTGTGGACGATGCATAGCGCGCCATGTAAAAAGAGATGGGAAAGGCGAGCAACGCGCACGCAATCGTAACGGTTGCCGCCATTACCGCCGAGCGTATGATAATGTCCAGATTCGCTTGTGTGAATAATTGTCTGTAGGTGTCGAGGGTAAATTCGCGAACGACCAGTCCGGTGAAATCGTCGAGCTTGAAAAAACTTTGCAGCAGCAGCGCGCCAAGCGAACCGAGATAAATCACGCCGAGCCAGAGCAGTGGCACCGCGAGCAATAGAATCAGAACGAGCGCCGGATGCTTGTGAAGGAACGTCGAGAGCCGCCGCACGAACGAAGGAGAGGGTTCCGCAGAAGAGATTGATGCCATCTTCAAGGCGTTTCCAACATGCGGTCAAACGCGCGCTGCCACGTCAACTGCACGCGCTTGCCCTCCGCGTTTAGAACGTCCATCGAGGTCTCGTCGAGATTTTGGCGCACGACGGTTAATTCTCTTCCGCCTTCGACGGCAACAATATAGCGCGTGAACATGCCCAGATAGACAACTTCGCGAATTGTGCCCTCCACCGAAGCCCAGCCATTTTGTACCGGCGTCCCCGGCTCGACCATTCGAATCTTTTCCGGACGAATGGAAAATGTTTGCGCGCTCCCTGTCAGTTTTTGCGCGATGTCGCTCCGCACCAGATTCGAGGTGCCCACAAAACCGGCGACAAAGGCAGTAGCCGGATGCTCGTAAACTTGGGAAGGTGTGCCAATTTGTTCGATTCTGCCGGCGTTGAATACCGCGATGCGGTCGCTCATTGTCAACGCTTCTTCTTGATCGTGAGTGACAAAGACAAAGGTGATGCCAACGCGTTTTTGAATTTCTTTGAGCTCGATCTGCATCTCTTGCCGCAGTTTCAAATCCAGCGCGCCGAGCGGCTCATCCAGCAAAAGCACGCGTGGACGATTCACCAGCGCGCGCGCGAGCGCGATGCGTTGGCGCTGTCCGCCGGAAAGCTGCGAGGGTTTGCGCTGTCCCATTTGCGGCAAACGCACGAGTTCCAATGCTTGATTGACTCGCTCATTGCGTTCTGCGCCGGGCACTTGACGAATCATCAAGCCATAGCCCACATTCTCCGCGACGGTCATGTGCGGAAAGAGCGCATAATCTTGGAACACGGTATTTACGTCGCGCTCGTACGGCGGCAGCTCGCCCACTTCGGCGCCATGCAGGAAAATTTTCCCGGAGGTTGGCTGTTCGAATCCCGCGATCAAGCGCAGGCACGTCGTCTTGCCGGAACCCGAAGGACCGAGCATCGAGAAAAATTCGCCATCGCGAATTTCGAGCGAAACATTATCTACCGCGCGCACTTGATCAAAATGGCGGCTGACATTTTCAAAGCGCACAGCGGGAAGCGGATTCGAGATATTGCTCATTTCATTTTGCGGCATTGCGTTTTGGTTTCTCTAGCGCGCCGAGCGATGCGAGGTATGCGTTGTCCCATCTGCGCGCGTCATAAATCGAAAAATCTACGCGGCGATCGCGAAAACTTTTCAGCGTTTGCCCCAAGCCGCGCACGCCATTTTCACGCGCCTCTTTTGCGACATCCAAATCAATTTGCAAGGGAATGATTTCTTCGTTTGTACCCGCTTGATGCAAACAGCGTCCGTGCGGATCAACGATGCAGGAGCGCCCGTTGCCGCCCGCGCCAAGCCCGTTGATGTCAATGACGAAGGTTTGAAACATCGCGCCGGTCGCTTGGGCGATCGCGATTTCGATATCGCGGTCAATTGTGCCTGTGAGAACGGGATGGAGAATGACTTCTGCCCCCATCGCCGTCAGCGTGCGCGCCGTTTCAGGAAACCAGAGATCGTAACAGATGCACACGCCGAATCTGCCAACCGTTGGCACATCAAAGACGCAGAATTGATCGCCCGACGCGACATTTTGCTCGTAGGGATAGAATGGAAAAATTTTACGATAGCGCGCGACGATTTCGCCTTGCGGATTGATTACAGCTGCCGTGTTATAAATTTCGTTCTCTACGCGCTCGTACATTGAGCCTGGAACGAGCCAGATGCGATGCTGTTGCGCCATCGCCTGAAATTGTTCCTCAGCCGAGTTTGGGAGAGGCGCCGCGAATTGTTTGGTCGTGCCAAAGGGCGCGAGCTCGCTAAAGAGTACCATTTCGACCCATGGAAAGGTGCGCATCAAAGCCGCGAGCCGATTTCGCATCGTGGAAATGTTTTCCGCCGCGTCAAGCTGCATTTGAATTCCGGCGATTCCAATTTGGCGCATCTGTTTGGCATCCTCCAAGCCGCATCGGTCATTCATGCAAGAGCGTGAGCGAAACTATACCACAGCGGCGATTGCCATTCAAGCGGCATCCGCCCAAATCATATTTTCATTCCGAGTTTGACCAGATTGCGCGCTTGCGTAAAATTTCAATTCACCATGCCGCGATTCTGGGAAGAAAACGAGGGAAATGTCGCAGTCCAGAACGAGACGCGCGAAAAGATTGACAAGCCGCGTCTCTGGAAAATTTTGCTGCACAACGACAATTACACCACGATGGATTTTGTGGTCATGGTCTTGATCACCGTTTTTCACAAGCGCGAATGGGAAGCCATTCGCATCATGTACGACGTGCATCGCAAAGGCATCGGTTTGGTTGGAACGTACACGCGCGAAATCGCAGAAACCAAAGTCGCCCGCGTGACCCAAATGGCGCAAGAAGCGCAATTCCCGCTTTTGTGTACAATGGAACCGGAATAATTTCGATTTCTGATTTGAACTATCGCACCATCGGACAATTACACTAACTCAAAATGGCTGAATTTACTCAATCGTTACAACAATCGCTGCGCGACGCGATGCAGGACGCGCGCAAACGGCGGCACGAATATATCACGCTCGAACACTTGTTGTTCGCGCTGCTGCGTGAACCGCGCGCGAGAGAGATCTTGCAGGCGTGCGGCGCAAATTTGAAAAAGTTGGAACAAGACCTCGACAATTTTTTGAAAAAACAAATTCAGGCGATGCCGGGGCGAAACCAAGTTGAGCCCGAAGCATCCGTCGCGCTGGGACGCGTGCTGACCAATGCGGAATGGCACGCCGAAAACGCGGGACAGTCGAAATTGGAAAGCGGTGATTTGCTTGCGGCAATTTTGGACGAGTCCGAATCGTACGCGCGTTATATTCTGGAACAACAGAACGTGACCCGCCTCGCCGTCCTGCGTTTTATTTCGCACGGCATTTCGCGCGATACGCCGCAAGAACAAGTCAACGCGGGCGGCCAAGAAGAGGATGCGCCCGCGCGCGATCCGCTCAAAGCATACACAACGGATTTGGTCGAACAAGCCGCGCAAGGAAAGATTGATCCCTTGATCGGACGCGAAGCGGAACTCGAACGTACGCTGCAAGTTTTGTCGCGGCGCTTGAAAAACAATCCGCTGTATGTCGGTGATCCCGGCGTTGGCAAAACTGCGTTGGTGCAAGGGCTCGCGTTGCGAATCCATGAAGGCAACGTTCCTGCTCCCCTAAAAGACGCGCGCATTTATGCGATGGACATGGGCGCTGTTCTCGCAGGCACAAAATTTCGCGGCCAATTTGAAGAACGCGTCAAAGGCGTACTCAAAGCGCTCGAATCGAAACCCAACTCGATCTTGTTCATTGATGAAATTCACACACTTGTCGGTGCGGGCGCAACCAGCGGCGGTTCAGTGGACGCGTCCTCGCTCATCAAACCCGTTTTGCAGAATGGCGAATTGCGCTGCATCGGTTCGACCACGCATGAAGAATTCAAGACGATGGAACGCGATCGCGCGTTGGCGCGGCGTTTCCAAAAAATTGATGTGAATGAACCGAGCGTTGACGAAACAATTCAAATTTTGTACGGCTTGAAATCGAAATTTGAAGAGCATCACAACGTCACCTACACCGATGAAGCGCTGCGCGGCGCGGCAGAGCTCTCGGCGAAACATATCCTCGAACGATTTCTTCCCGACAAGGCGATTGATGTCATTGACGAAGCGGGCGCGCGTGAACGCTTGCGCGTGGACGCGGACGCGACAGGCGTGATTGACCGCAAGGATGTCGAACGCGTCGTCGCGCTGATGGCGAAAATTCCCGCCGAAAGCGTTTCGGGCGACGAACGCACGCGTTTGCAAAACCTCGACGCGGCATTGCGCGCGCAAATTTACGGACAAGACAAAGCGATTGATTCGATTGTCGCGGCGATTCGATTATCGCGCGCGGGCTTGCGTGCGCCGAACAAACCGGTTGGTTCCTTTTTGTTTTTCGGTCCGACCGGCGTAGGCAAGACTGAATTGGCGCGCACGCTCGCGCACGCGTTGGGCGTGGATTTATTGCGCTATGACATGAGCGAATATTCGGAAAAGCACACCGTCAGCCGCCTCATTGGCGCGCCGCCCGGTTATGTTGGTTTCGATCAAGGTGGACAGTTGACGGATGCGGTGCGGCGTCAGCCCTATTCGGTTGTCTTACTCGACGAAATCGAAAAAGCGCATCCCGATTTATTCAACATTCTGTTGCAGGTGATGGATCATGCGACGCTCACCGACAACACAGGGCGTAAATCTGATTTTCGAAACGTGGTTTTGATTATGACGACGAACGCGGGGGCGCGCGAATTGACTGCAACGCCGCTCGGTTTCAAGAGTACGGACGCGGGCGGAGATGCGGCGCGCAAACCGATTGAAAATCTATTCAATCCCGAATTTCGCAATCGGCTCGACGCGGTGGTACGATTTGATACCTTGTCGCGCGAAACAATTTTGAAAATTGTGGACAAACAGTTGAATGAATTGCGCGCGGCATTGCGTCCAAAAAACGTGACGCTGAACGTGAGCGACGATGCGCGCAATTGGTTAGCCGAACATGGGTACGACAAGAATTTTGGCGCGCGTCCGATGGCGCGTTTGATTGACGATGTGCTGCGAAAACCGTTAGCGGAAGCGATGTTGTTCGGGGAACTTGCGGACGGCGGGGGAACGACGAACGCAAAAATTGAAAACGGCAAAATTGAATTAGAGTACGAAAAGAATCCCGTCATCGAGTGACGGGATTCTTGTTATGCACCCAAATTGCAATCTCGCGGATGTGTTCGGGCGTAGTGCGGCAGCAGCCGCCAATGACGCGCGCGCCATTTTCGTACCACTCGCGCGCTTGCATTCCGAATGCGTCGCACGACGTTTCGCCGAGCCATTGATTGTTTTGCGCGTCGTAAATTTCACCGGAATTGGGATACACCATGATTGGCTTGCTCGTCGCGGCGCGTAAATTGCGAATCAAACCATTGATGAACAATGGTGAGGTGCAGTTGATTCCAATTCCGGCGACTTGGGGATTTGAATTCAAGAATTCCGCGCACTCGACAATTGTTTCGCCATGCGAGATGTGAATTTCATCTCGCGCGGTAAAGGTGAACCACGCCGTCGTGTTTGGAAATTCATCCAATAGTTTTGTCAACGCGCGCGCCTCAAGCAAACATGGAATCGTTTCGCACGCGAGCATGTCCGCGCCTGCGTCAACGAGAACTTGCATGCGCTCGCGATGAAAATCCATCAATTCGTTTTCGCTCAACGTGTAATCGCCGCGATACTCTGAACCATCGTGCAGGAACGCGCCGTAGGGTCCCACCGACGCGGCGATGAACGGACGCACGCGGCGCTTTCGATTTTCATCATCGCGCCAAAACTCAGCGCGCGCCTCATGCGCAATTTGCACCGATTGTTCAATCACGCGCCGCGCTTGTGTGTAATTCAAGCCGCGCCGCGTCAACCCCGCGATGGTCGCTTGGTAACTCGCCGTCGTCGCGCAGTCCGCGCCCGCGCGAAAATAGTCGAGATGAACCTGCTTGATGAGTTCGGGCTGTTCCAGCAAAATTTTCGCCGACCAGAGAGGATCGTTCAAATCGGCGCCGCGTCGTTCCAGTTCCGTCGCCAGTGCGCCGTCAAGGATGACGATGCCTTGCTCTGCAAGGATGGGGGAGAGGGGATTATTCATTCGCGCGTGAGTGATTGCAAAACATCCTCGAGCGCAAGCATGTCATTCGCACTTTTTAACGGGGCGAGCCGCCGATAAATTTCTGCCGCCGCGAGATGAAACTCGCCGGGCATGCCAACGGACGCAAAGGTTGCCGCAATCTCGCGCATTTCCCCTTCAAAGCGCCATGCTTTTTGTGTGACATTGCGCGCGCGTCTTTCGGTCTGGCACACAAAATTTGCGTCATCGCGCGTCCACTGCGCGTACAATTCGGCGCGCACACCGAGTTGTTCCGACGCGCCGAGAATGGCGCACAAGAGAGCTGTCGTGCCTTTCGTGTACGCGGCGTAACACATTTTCAATGCGGATGCCGTGCCGATTTCGGTGCCGATAATTTTTGTTTCCAAATGACCTTGCGCGAAACAATCGGCAAGCGCTCGCGCGCGTTCGCCCGATAAATACAACCACGTCTCGCCGCGCGTCCACGCCGGTCCGCCGATGATGCCGCCATCAACAAAATCAATCGCGGCGGCGCGGAGCATGTCACCAATACGCCGCGCGCGTTCCGGTGAAATCGCGTTAGCGTCACAATAAATACCGCGAAAATTTTGGGCGATAACTTGGTGTGCGCACTCTTCTGCCGCGTGCGGGGGACAAATCGAAAGAATAATTTCGCTTTGAACGCAAAGCTCGGCGAGCGTTTCAACATCGGTCAGATTGTACTGTGCGGCGCGTTGGCGCGTTGCCTGACTCCGATTTTCGGATGCCCAAATTACGCGATGTCCGCTGTTGATTGCGGACGCCGCGACCGATACGCCCATCGCGCCCGGATGGAGAATTCCGACAACGCCCATGCGTCAAACTCGCAGCATCGGCTTGCTGCGCTTGCACAGTTGCAATGGCAAGCCCCACGGATCGCGCAGCATGACAAGGCGAGTGCCTTCGGGCGTGGTCTTGTCACTCACAAGCGTTGCGCCTGCGGCAATCAGTTTTTCTTGATCGAGCGTTGGGTCATTCGAAACGAATGCGATGTGAAGCAAGAGCGGATCCATTTCCGCATAATTCGGCACTTGGTCGGGCGGATCGTAATAAAATTCGATGCAAATTTGCCCGCTCTCATCCGCGATAAAATGAACGAACGGCGCGCTATCGCGTTGGTGCACAATGTTCATGCCAAGATTTTTTACATACCACTCTGCTGCTTGAGCAGGAGCGGCGACATTCAAGGCAACGTGTTCGAGTTTCATTCAAATTCCTCATCCTCATTTCCGGCACGAATTTCTTGATTGACAATTTCGCGCCATAACTGCATTACCTCATCGTTCGCGTCCGCCGCGCGCAACCGATCTCTTACCGCGCTATTTTCATTTTTTAATTCGGGAAAAGCGAGTAAAAGCATTGCAATATCGCGCCAATCGGTGCCTGACTTGGGCTGTCCGCGTCGTGAGTGAGGAGATCAACATCTTGACTCATGCGCGGTTCATCCACATACACGTTCACCGCTCAAGCGCCAAAGAGAACCGCATCCGAACGCTCGCGCAAAAATTCCAAAACGGTTTGATGGATGGTTGCGAGTGGAAGTGGGTCGTGGGTCATAAATTCGCGAAAGGTAAGAATACCGGGAGTGAACATGTTTTTCTGATGCCTAATCTAATGTCCCCACGCTCAACGCATGTTCAACCTCGAATCCATCATCGAGGTCTGCCCAATACACTCCGATGCCATGGGGGAGAATTTCCCAATTCGCGCGTTGTTGTGGCGAAGCTTGAGCGAGCCAATTTAGCCAATGGATTTGCCGCATCGGGAGCCAAACTTGACGTAGGTCGCTCAATTCAAGCACTAGTGCATCGTCAACAAAACGAACGCCTGTCGCTTGAACACGTTCAACTTTTTCTGGGACCAAAGTGTTCATTCCATCTCCTCAAAAGCCGCGCCTGATTCTCGCGCGTCAGTTTGAGAATCTTGTTCAGCTCTGCATTATTGTAACCATAGTTATATTCAACTACCAAAGTACCAAGCCAAATCTTGGCGACGCTTCCGCCGCGTAAAACATGAACGTGTGGCGGTTCTTTTTCATCAGAGGAATAAAATTGAAATTTGTAACCTTCAATCAGAATTGTTGGCATAGTAGGATTCAACTAAAAATTTCAACCTCTCGCGCAAAAATTCCAAAACGGTTTGATGGATGGTTGCGAGCGGAAGTGATTCGTGGGTCATGAATTCGCGAAAGGTAAGAATACCGGGAGTGAACATGCCAATACGTTTATAGCATAACATAGAAATAAAGTCAGTTCGTATTGCGAACTGACTTTATTGTTACCCGCTATCTTCCTCCGATTACTGCGACGAAATTCGTCACCCACTCATGGTACGGCACACATTCCGTTTGCGTTTCGCATTTTGCTGTCGGCGTGCGCCAGAACCAGATCTGGTCGAAATTTTCAAAACCATTCGTCGCGCAGCCCGTGTCAGTTAACAGGGCGTTGCCTTTGCACGCGGCGGGAACGGCTGGCACACTCCCGAACCACGCGGCGAGATCGCCTTGCAGTTTTGGATTGAGCGACCATTCCATCCATTTGTATGCGCAGTTCGGATGCTGCGCTTCGATGCTCAGCATTGTCGTATCCGCCCAGCCCGTCGCGCCTTCTGCAGGAATCGTGCTGGAGATGGGTTGCTTGTTTGCTTGCAAGAGATTGACTTGAAAGGGCCAGGAGGAGGAGACGACGAATCCTTCGTTTGTGAAATCATCCGTTTGCACAATTGCATCATGCCAATAGCGTCCGACGATTTGGCGTTGTTGGCGCAAGAGTTCGATCGCCGCGTTAAACTGATCGCGATTCAACTCGTACGGATTCTTGATGCCAAGTTCGGGCTTGGTCTTCATCAAATATAACGCAGCATCCGCAACGTAAATCGGTCCGTCGTACGCTTGTACGCGCCCTTTGTTCGATTTGCCATCCGGCAGTTTTTGTTCCTCAAAGACAACGTTCCATGATTTCGGCGCTTCTTTGAACGTATTCGTGTTGTACATCAAAACGTTCGGACCCCATTGATATGGCACGCCGTAATGTTTGCCATTGACTGTGTGCCACGGCGCGTTTTGCAGCCGTTCATCCACCGTATTCCACGAGGGAATCAGCGCCGGATTGATTTCTTGTACGCGTCCACCGGCGATGAGGCGATTGCTCGCGTCGCCTGACGCGGTGACAAGATCAAAACCGCCTTCGTTCATTAACGCGACCATTTCGTCCGAAGTCGCGGCGCTCTTGACGGTCACTTTGCAGCCCGTGTCTTTTTCGAACTGCGTGACCCAGTCATAGTTCTTGTCCGTCTCTCCCCGTTCGATGTAACCGGGCCACGCGACGATAGCGACTTCGCCTTCGCCCGGACCAATTTCGGTTTTCATTGCGCCCGCAGGCACGGCAGTCGGAGCTTGAACGACAACCGTTTCCTGAGCCACAACGGTTTCCTTTACCGTCGAAACAACGGTTTGTGGCACCGCGACCGTCTCCTTGACTTCGACGACGACGGTTTGGACAACCGGTGGTGGCGCTGTCGCAGGCGCGCCACATGCCAAAAGCGCAATCACCAAAAGCGCAAAGGTTGCGCCCAGTAGTACGTGATATTTCATCTCCCCTCCTCCTTGATGAATCTGTCGGTCAATCGCTTGACGCGAGTTTACTCGCAACGCGAGTATAGCATAACGTTTTTTGGCGCGTCAACGGGTTCAGAAATAGCAAGAGGCGCGCACAACGTCAACGCATGTCGTGCGCGCCTCCTGTAATCGGCGTGGCAAATTTCAAATTCCGATCGCGTCCGCCACCCAACCGATGCCCAATTCTTCCAATTTCGCGCGGGTTGGAATGCCCGTTTCTACATCCCAGCCGCTCATCGCATAGTACGCGTCTTTGGCTTGCTCCAATTCCTCGTGTCCAAGTTTTACGCCGTCGGTTGCGCCGCCTTTCAGCTCTTTGAATAATTTTTTCGGCAGCGTGTCGTCCTTACGGTCAATGCCTTCGCGCGCGTTGAATGCGCGCAGCATGTTTAAACGTCGTTCGCCCGCCTTCATGTATTCGTACAAGGAATAGTTCCAGCCCGTCGTCGCTCGAATCAAATCCACCGCGTGACTTGGACCGTATAACGTCCACGCGGGACCGAAAACGAATTGGCACAAACCAAAGGTGTCGAGTCCCGAATAAAAATGCTGGGTCACGAGCGCAAAGCGCACCTTTTCGTTCGTCAGTGAACGCTGCGCCTGCGGTTCGTACAAGCCGAGTTGCTGCAAACGTTCCATGTACAAATCGCTTGTGTTGCCTTCTTCATACATCGGGTCGTGTTCGGAGGATTGATGGTCTGCGCCGAATGGATTGACTGCGTAAATCAAGCCGAGCGAACGTTTCGCTTGCGGCATGTGCGCGGGCAATTCTTGCTTCTTGCTCGCGACAACCAAATCTGTCGCGCCGTCGCCAATTTTTTGCGCGGCGCGCGCCGAACCTTCGGCGAGCATTTCGCCCAACGGCGTCGCGCGCGTGAGCATCTCTTTCAACACTTGAATCATCGCTGCCGCGTTGCCATAGCGCAATTCGATGCCGCCGGTGTCCGCGCTCGACAAAATTTCATGTTCGTAACAATCCATCGCAAACGCAATCGTCGCGCCCGCGCTGATGGTGTCCACGCCGTACTCGTTGCACATTTGCGACGCGAGCGAGACCGCTTGCAAATCGTCCACGCCGCAGTACGAGCCGAACGTCGAGAGCGTTTCATATTCCGGTCCGCCGTAATGTCCTTCGATTTTGATCCCTTTCCATTCGCCCTCTGCCACGCGTTTGCAGCGCACCGAACACGCGTAGCACGAATCACGTCCCACCGTATTTTGACGCCCCTCTTTCCATCCCTTGAGCATCGTATCGTATAACGTCTCGCCCGAAATTTTTTCCCAGCCGTGAAAATCGCCGCTGTCGTAATTGTACGTAGGGAACGAGCCGATTGTGTTTTGATATGAAACTACATTTGCGGTGCCGTATTTTGCGAGCGACGCCATATCAGGATTGTCGGGTTGAAGTTTCGGACCCATTTTCGTCAATTCATTAATCGCTTTCGGGTCTGCCCACTGAATTGATTTCGCCCCTTTTGTTCCGCGCACAACTACCGCTTTTAAATTTTTCGAGCCCATCACTGCGCCGAGTCCGGTGCGTCCGTTGGCGCGCGTCGCCATGTTGATGATTGCGGCAAAGCGCACCAACTTTTCGCCCGCGATGCCGCACTGCGCGATTTCAATCTCTTTGTCGCCCAATTCTTTTTTCAGCAGCTCTTCCACTTGGTGCGTCGTCTTGCCCCACAAATGGCGCGCGTCGCGCAGCTCTACCACGCCGTCGCGAATGTACAAATACATCGGATGTGGCGCGCGGCCGCGAAAAATAATCGCGTCGTACCCCGCGAATTTCATTTCGGCGGGAAAATAGCCGCCGCACTGCGAATCGCCAATTGCGTCCGTCAAAGGCGATTTGGCGTTTGCCATCATGCGCGATTGCCCCGAAACGGGCGCGCCCGTGAGCGGACTCAACGCAAAGGTCAAAATGTTTTCGGGGCTGAACGCGTCCACATGCGCGGGCATATCTCTCAAGATATGATACATGCCCAGCGCGCTGCCGCCGCCGTACATGCGATAAAAGGCGTCACTTGGTTCATCTACTTCGTGAACGCGCTTGGTAAGATTGACGTGCAAAATTTTTCCGTTGTAACCATATGGCATAAGACATCGAGAAAAGCAGCGAGACAAATTTCAAATTTGTCCCACTGCTCGATCATTACATGCTTGGTGAGATGTTATCTGCAAAGAGGTGCCATTGCCGGAATAAAAAACCCGAAGGGTTGTGGTGCGAATGTTGCATGTGCATTTCGCAAGACCCTTCGGGTATTATGTTTTGATTTTTAGCGTCGTCCGAAAATGCGCAAAAGGAACATGAACAGGTTGATAAAATCGAGATACAGGATCAGGGCGCCCATGATGGATGCTTTGCTGCCCTGTTCGGAATTGACATCCACTTGCGTCGCCATCTGCTTTAATTTTTGCGAGTCGCGCGCGATCAAGACGACAAAGATCAGGACGCCGGCAATGGAAATGACCCAATACAATGCTTCACTGCGTAGAAAGAAATTGATAAGCGATGCAATGATTATTCCAATCAACGCGACGATCGCGATGTTGCCCGCTTTGGTCAAATCCCGCCCCGTTGTGAAACCGATAATACTCAGCACGCCGAACAAGCCCGCCGTTGCGACAAAGGTCGACGCGATGGATGTCTGCGTGTATGCCATAAAGATGCTGGCAAACACGATGCCCGTTAGTGCGGCATAGGCGAAAAAGATGAGCATCGCAACCGGAGTGGAAAGGCGTTGAATCGCTGCCGACAAGGCAACGACAAGCACCAACTGACCGATAAACAACCCGAGCGAAATCCACGGATTCGCGAAAAAGAACTCTCTCAGCGTTGGGCTGTTATATACGGTCCACGCGACGACGGCGGTTACGGACAGTGCGACAAGCATCCACAAATAAACGCGCGGCATGAACTTTCGGAACGCTTGTTCCTGTTCTGCCAGCGACATTTGATTCATGGGTTGATTCATTGGTTGATTCATAATATTCCTCCTGAAATTACTTTAGCTTTTCCCATTCGTTGCGGTCAATCCCGGCTTGCCGTAGGATGCGTGCTAACAAGCTGCGACCAATTTCGCCTTCATGCGGATTGGGAAGATAAACTCTTGTATTGTCCTTGATCATATATTCGTGATTGCCGCCCGGGCGAGGACCTTCAAATCCGAATTGGCGTAAATGGTAAATGAGGTCCTTGCGTTTGATGGGTCCGAACTTGGGTATGGTCAGACTGCTATTTCCCGTTGATTCAAATCAATTCCATCCACAATTGGGAGTGGATGCCCAAGTTGCAATCCCAAAAGTATCCATCCTTCCAGAACACTTTTGAGTTCTTCCCGACACGCTTCCAATGTTTTTTGATTCGCAAATACGCCCTGCAGGTGAGGGATCTCGGCGTAATAGGTGCCATCCTCCAAGATTTCATACATTGCATGTCGCATTGCTGCGCGAATATATTCTGTCAGCATCTTTACCTCCCACCATATCACAATTCTACATCATCCCTGCGGCGCTTACAACTCATTTACGCGAGGATCAATCGGATGAACGCGGGATCGTGATCGCTGGCGTCACCGCCTACTTTTTTGCGGCGTTGAATCACTGCATCCGACACACGATTTGCCAATGCAGGACTGACCCAAATTTGATCGAATAGTTCAAACCGCGCGGGTTTGCCTGATTCTTTGAAGCGATGCGTCCAAACGGGTGATGCGGGCGCGTCACTACCGCTGTAGGGCTGTGATTCACGCGCGTTTTGCAGCGCGTTGACCATTTTCAAATGCGGATTGCCGAGCATCGGCGCGAGAAATTCGGATTCGGGTCCGTCGTTCAAATCGCCGACGACGACAAAACGACCGTCCGGACGCGTTTGCGCGGCGATGATCTGCGCGGCGGCTTCGGCTTGCTGATGGCGTCGTGTGTTGTTTTGTTTGGCACATTCCACCGGATCTTCGCGAAAGGAACAAAAGTGACTCTTGAGATGGTGATTGAAAATAGTGACGAGCCGTTTTTTGCGGGCGGCATCCAAAATTTCAACTTGCGCCATGTCACGCGAAAAGACATTCGAGCCGGGATTCGCGTGGTGCCGCGCAAAACGCCATGAAACCACTCCGCCAATCGGATAACGCGATAACAAGCCAACATCAATCAAGCGGCGGTCGTTGCCTTCCACCAGCACTTGATACGGAAAGCGATTGCCAAGTTCCTCGCGCGCAAATTGTTCAAGGACTTGGATATTTTCCACTTCTTGGACTGCCAGCACATCCAATTCCATCGCGAGAATTCGCGCCGCGAGCGTGGCGCGTTCTGCGGCGGGCTTTTCCTTGACGAGGCGTCCTTCATTCGTACGAATCTCGAACTCGTTTTCGTTCTTGAAGAGATATTCGACGCCGCCGTTTTGATTTGGTTTAGCCAGCTGGCTGATACTCGCCTGAAAATTAAAGCGAGAAAAAAGGTTGTTTAAATTGAACGTGCCGATCTTGAGGTCCATCAAACCTCCTTTATTCGCAGTCAACTGTATGTGTTGGAAGCGCTTTTCGCCTTACCAACAACCGACGCCGATTGGCGTTTCGATGCGGCGATGCAACTCGTGCGAAGGGGAACCGCGCGCTGCTGTAACTAACGTCGCGGCGCGTTAAATTCCGACTGCTGCCAAGTCATCCAACACGGTACGAATTGCCGTCGAAAGTTTTGGGTGATCCACATCCAGATCAACCAGCGCGAGATTGAGACGTTCGCCGAGTGATTGATAGTCCGGGGCATGATCCGCATCCGGTTGTTCGACCATTGGCGAGACATCTTGTTTCAAGGCAGCCACCGTGGCTTGCGTTTTTTCCGTTGGTTCGGTTTGCTGCAATTCGGTGTTGAGGTCATTCAATGATTTGTTGAGATTCGAGTTTTCCATGTTATCTGTTGCCTCTGGTTAGCCGACCAATTCTTCTAATTGGTCTACGTATCCTGCCAGAACTTGAAAGGCGGCTTGAACAGGTTCGGGTTGTGACAAATCAACCCCTGCATCGCGAAGTGCATCGAGCGGATACTTGCTGTTGCCGGCGCGCAAGAAACCAATATAGTCTTGAACTGCGTTCGGGGTGCCGCTCAGGATGCGTTTTGATAACGCGTTCGCGCCCGAAATCCCCGTTGCGTATTGAAACACATAATAATCCGCGTACAAATGCCCAAACGTCGCCCAAGTGATCCCGTCGCGCAGGCGGTCAGTTTGCAAATCATTGCCGTACCCTTCGGCGAACAAATCGGCGCAGAGCTCGTTCAAGCTGTCTGCGGTCAATGCGTCACCACGCTCGACGCGTTCGTGGGCTTCTAGTTCAAAGCGCGCCAGCGTTGGCATGATGAAAAAGTAGCGGTGAAAATTACTCATTGCTTCTTGCAGAATTTGCATGCGAAAATCGCGGTCGGTGACTTGATTCAACAAGTGCGCGCGTACCATCGCCTGATGAAAATTCGACGCTACTTCGGCTACAAACAAACCATAATTGCTATACACAATGGGCTGTGTTTTCCAGGTATAGTACGAATGCATCGAGTGCCCAAATTCATGCGCGAGCGTCGAAAGCGCGGTAATGTTGTTGTCATAGCTCATCACAATGAACGGATGTGTCCCCGGTGTGCCGGCAGAAAAAGCGCCTTCGGTCTTGCCCTGATTTGGCATCGCGTCCACCCAACGCGCGTCGAGCGCGCCGTGCCGCACAATGTCAACATACTCTTTGCCCATCGGCGCCAAGCCCGCGCAAATGTATTCGACCGCTTGCTCGTACGGAATGTGCGTGTATGCCTTGACCAGCGGCGCCCAAATATCGTACGTATGCAGCGAATCAACGCCCAATGCTTTTTTCCGCACGCGCCAATAGCGATGCCACGTCGGCAGATTCTTTTTGAACGTATCAATCAAATTGTGAAACACACTTGTGGGAATGTTTTGTTCGTCCATCGCCATCTCCAGCGTGCTGTTGAAATGGCGGGCGTGCATTTGAAAAACATTTTGCTTGATGGATGTGGCAAGCTGCGCGGCGGATGTGTTTTTGAATTGCAGATACGCGTCGCGATAGTTTTCCCAGCCGCTGCGCCGCGCAGCGCGGTCGGCATCATCCAGCAAAGTGTAAACCGTGCCTTGCGCAACCTCGTGTTCAGCGCCGTGACTGTCACGCGCAGGCGCAAATTTCATATCCGCGCTCGTGAGCAGATCGTTTGCGTTGCGCGCCCCCGAAAAGGGATCGCCGAGCAAGCCCAAAAGTTCCTCCACTTCACTGGAACGAACATGCTTTTGTTTGCGAAACAAGTTTGCGAAATATTGCGCGTAAATTTGCAGACGCGGCTCGCGTGTTAGCCATTCTTGGAGTGTCGCGTCTCCAATTGCAATGAGTTCGGGATCGAGAAACGCGACCGCCGCGTTCGCGCGTCCTGCCAAACTCAACACGCGTCCATACATCGCCGCCGCATTTTGGTCTTGCGTATCCACTGCTTGTTTCAATGCGGCGTACACAAAGACAATGCCCGTGCGTTTTTGCAATTGCTGGATCATTTCGAGTGCATCCGCAAGAGTTTGCGGGCTGTCAGCAAGATGTTGACGAAATGGGTCGAGTTGCGCCAAGTCTGCGCTGAGCGCGTCAAATTCTTTTGCCCAGGCGGCTTGATCTGGGAAAACGCTCGCCTCGTCCCATTTGTATTTGGCGGGAATTTCAGTGCGGGTAGGTAAGGTGTTGGCGGACAAAGGATGCTCCTTACGAAATTAGAGTGGGAGATAAATGGTGTTGTTCAAAATGTCTTGCATCGTGGCTGCGGAACAAATGATTTCAAGGTCGTTGATACATTCTTTGATAGATACTTCAAGTTGATGAGCATAGACAACGCCAAAGAATTCGATGCCATTCCGCTGGCGATAACTCGCCTCCTTTAAGAAATCACGGTCACGCGTAAAGAGAATCCGTTGCAGTTCTAATGCGCGCTCCAAGAGCGCATCATCCTCGTATTCTTTCGTTCCATCTACTTCCGTAGTCAAAACATCAATTCCACGCGCGCGTAATCCATCGGTAATGGCGCGAGGGACGTGATGGTCCATGTACAAAGGAAATGACATTTATTTGTATTTGATTGCGCGCAAGCGCTGAACAAACGGTGAAGCGACTCGGGCTTGACGTTGTGCTTGGACCCACGCGAGGTCTTGATCGATCTGTGCATCAAACTCTTGACGATTATCCCAATAATACGCGAGCGCAGAATAAACTTGGCCCATCGTCAAGTACGGATGTTGATATTGTAATTCTTCAGGGCTCCAACCGTATGCCAAATGATCCAATACAAGTTCAATCACCTTCATCGTCGTCCCACTTAGCATCGGTACGCCGTCATCATTCAATTCCACATGAAAATAGGGTGTCATTACTGCCATAACATTCCTCGCGAATTCTAACTGCAGCCCATTGTTCGCATTTCGCCGTCGGGTTCGATCGAAACAATCCAATCCTGCTGTGCTGACTCTTGCAAACTCGCGCCCTTTGCCGTCGCGCCGAATCCGCTTATCAAGCGCAAACGGCGCGCAATCGCAAAACCCATTTCTGCCAACTGTTCCTGTCGCGCGTCCAAATCGCCCTTTACGCGGACAATCACGCGAAAGGTTTCTTTGGGGTTCTTGCTCGCTAGCGACGCAAGGGCGGGCTCAACCTTGGGCATTACCGCTATCTTAGCACAAACGAATTACGTGAGCAACGCGCGAAAATTTCCCTTTTATTTTCGTTTCGATTGTGCTATCATCTCGCCATTCTCTCTCTTCCGCGCGCAAATTTCCTCTCGGCTTGCGCGCCTTTGCAGTCCAACTTTTAATTTCACGTTTGACGTTTGACGATTCGTAACCACGTCACTCGTCACCCGTCACCCAAAACGATGCTTCCAACTTCTGCCGAACACCTTTCGCCCGTCTGGGCGCGTTATTCCAACATTCTTGTTGACCATGCCGAGGGCGCCTACATTTACGCCGATGACGGCGCGCGCTATCTCGATTTCACGTGCGGCATTGGCGTCACGAATACCGGACACTGCCACCCAAAAGTGGTCGCCGCCGCGCAAGCCCAAGTCGGCAAATTGATTCACGGGCAAGCGAACATCGTCTATCATAAACCGATGCTCGAGTTGGTTGACCAGTTGCTCACCGTCGTTCCCGAATCGCTCGACACCTTTTTCTTTTCCAATTCGGGCGCGGAAGCGATTGAAGCGAGCGTCAAACTCGCGCGCGCCGCGACGGGACGTCCAAACATTATTTCATTCGTCGGCGGTTTTCACGGACGCACCAACGCGACGATGGCGCTCACTTCCTCCAAAGCCGCGTATCGTTCGCGTTACGCGCCGCTCGCATCGGGCATTCACATCGCCCCCTATCCTTACGCTTATCGAATGGGAATGTCTCCCGAACAAGCCGCGCAGTTTTGTTTGAATGAATTGGAATACATGTTTGAGACGCAAACGTCGCCGAGTGAGGTTGCAGGAATTTTGATTGAACCCGTCATGGGCGAAGGCGGTTATCTCGTTCCGCCCGATGGATTTTTGCAAGGTTTGCAAAACATCGCGGACAAGCACGGCATCTTGCTTATCGCCGACGAAGTACAAAGCGGTTTCGGGCGCACAGGCAAGTGGTTTGGACATCAACACTGGAATACAACACCCGACATCATGGTCATGGCAAAAGGACTCGCGTCCGGCTTTCCGCTTTCGGGCATCGCGGCGCGCAAAGAGATCATGGCGAAATGGACCCCCGGTTCGCACGGCGGCACTTATGGCGGCAACGCGGTGGCGTGCGCGGCGGGCGCGGCGACGATTCGCGCGATGAAAGATGAAGCGATGATTGAAAACGCGGCGCAAATGGGACCCGTTTTGCTCGGCGGGTTAAAAGATATTCAAGAGGAATTTCCAATCATCGGCGATGTGCGCGGGCTCGGCTTGATGGCGGCGACAGAATTTACGCATCCGTCCGGCGATTGGCATGAATCGAAAAAAATCGCGAACGCGGTGCGGCAAAAATGTATGGACGACGGCAATTTGATGCTGCTGACGTGCGGACCGTACGACAATGTGATTCGTTGGATTCCGCCGTTGATTGTGAATGAGGCGCAAATCGGTGACGCGCTGGGGGTGTTTCGAAATGCGGTGAAAAATGCAGCGTTGGGTTGATGCGAAAAATTTTTTGGACGCGGGTCAACGCGGATGAACGCAGAAATAGAAAACCGGTACGCCAGCAGTAGCGCACAATATTCCCCTCTCCTAAAGGGAGAGGAGTAGGGGGTGAGGGGCAATGGCAGAACTCAAAACCAAAAAAACGGACGCGAGCGTCACAAAATTTCTCGACAGCATCGCGGACGAAAAAAAACGCGCGGATGCGTACACGCTTCTCGACATGATGCAAAAGGCGTCCAAGCAAGAACCGAAAATGTGGGGCAGCAGCATCATCGGCTTTGGCGATTATCATTACGTTTCGCCTGCCACAGGACGCGAGGGCGATTGGTTTCAGATTGGTTTCTCGCCGCGCAAAGCCAATCTCACGCTCTATGCGATGGGCGGCAGTTGGGAAAAACAAGCCGCCATTCAAGATTTGGGCAAATATACGCTCGGCGTAGGATGTTTGTACATCAAAAAATTGGATGATGTGAAATTGCCTGTGCTGAAAAAAATGATTACGCAGTCGGTCAAGGACGCGAAAAAACAAGCCAATGAAGATGCCAAGCGGGCAAATGCAAATGATTTTGATTTTGTGCCGGGCGCACCCGCGCGTAACGCGCTCGCGCACGCGGGGTACACGCGTCTCAAGCAACTCACGAAAATTACGGAAGCCGATTTGGTGAAATTGCACGGCATGGGACCCAAAGCGGTGGCGGCAATAAAAGCAGAAATGAAGGCGCGGGGCTTAAAGTTCAAGCCAGCTGAAAAACGCAAATAGCGCATCACAAACTTTTGAAATGTAAAAATTTCATGTGGTCGACATCCAATACAAAATATTTTGGATGTGAACATTGATTGGTTTGAAAAACCGAACGCCAAGCTGAAACAATCAGTCATTCAAGAGATAGAACGCGTCGCCGCATTCTTGGAATGTGCGGGCGTGACCATCAAGCATTTAGGAGACGAACATGCAAGTCGTGCGTTGGGTCGCTTACGTTGGCATCTTGGTTGCCATAATACTTTTGCAGACAAATTCCATTTCCGCCGCGCCGCCGCGCGATGACGTTGCCGATTTGGATGCGTTTATCGAAAAGACGCTAAAGGACTATCAAGTGCCGGGCGCTGCAGTTGCAGTGATCAAAGATGGCAAGGTGGTTTTGGCGAAAGGGTATGGGGTGCGTGACATTAACAAACCCGCCAAAGTGGATAAAGACACGATTTTTCAACTCGCCTCGGTGACAAAATCATTGACGGGCGCGGCGGTGGGAACGGTGGTGGACGAAGGCAAACTCGATTGGGATACGCCCATCTTTAACTATTTGCCCGAATTTGTCGGTTACGATCCGTACATGACGCGTTGGCTCACCGAGCGCGATCTGCTTGCAATGCGCACGGGCTGGCCCGCGTTCACCGGCGATGAGTTAGACAGCATGGGCTATGACCGCGCCGAAATCGTGCGCCGAATGCGTTACTTGCAGCCGCGCTATAGTTTGCGTGAGGTGGCGCAGTATTCCAATCCGGGAATTTTTCTCGCGGGCGAGGTCGCAGCGCGGACGTCCGGATTATCATGGAATGATTTGGTCGAGAAACGCCTGTACGAGCCAATGGACATGACGCGTTCGGGAACGGTAGTCAAGGGATTGAATGACGCGAACATGTCAGCGGCGCACGCGGTTGTGGATGGCAAGCTTCAAGTTGTCGAGCCGTCCATTCTCGATACAACGGGCGCGGCGAGCTCGGGAACCTCGACCGCAGCAGACATGGCAAAATTTTTGTTGATGTTGTTGGACAAGGGAACTTTCAACGGCAAACTGATTTTGAAACCCGAAACCGTTGAAGAGATGTTCAAGCGGAGCATGATCGGCGAAATTGAATTTAGCGAGATACTGCCCATCAGCGAGACGACAGGATTTTATTACGGCTTGGGTGTGGACAGTTACGATTACGCCGGGTCTCACATCATTGAAAAAGCAGGCGCACTCGCGGGCGTGCGAACGATCATTACGCTCGTCCCCGAAAAAAATGCAGCCATCGTCGTCCTTGCGAATCTCAACCTGACCGCGTTTCCCGAAGCGGTGCGCGCGTTTTATTTGAACCAGCTGTTTGGCGTTGACCCGCAAACCGACCAAAAGGAAATCTTTGAACTCAACAGCCAAATTGCCAAGCTCGTCGCGCCGCCGCCCGCACCAACCAATCCGGGCAAATTCGATGGCACACTGGACTCGCTCGTCGGCGTATATGAAAATGATTACCACGGACGCTGCGAGATTTCGCGCAGCGGCGACAAATTAAGCGTTGCGTGCGGTCCGGCAAAATATACGGCGACGTTGACGCATTGGAACAACGGCGCGTTCGTGATGAAATTCCCAGGCGCCACGCAGGCACCAACCCTTACCACGTTCACGATTGGCGAGGACGGCAAGGCAGATAGTTTTACACACGAGACATGGGGACTGTTTACGCGCGTCCAAGAAGAAAAGTAATTCGCATTGAAATCTGAATCGTCAATTCATCACAAGGAGGTACAAGATGATCTACAAATCCCCGTTTCCCGAAATCACCGTTCCCGATGTTCCCCTCGCGCAATTTGTATTGCAGCACGCGATGGAACTCGGCGACGCGCCCGCGTTGATTGACGGACCAAGCGGACGCACGTTATCGTACAAACAAGTCGCAGGCGGTTCGCGCCTCGTCGCGTCGTCGCTCGCGAAAAAAGGGTTTGGCAAAGGCGATGTCTTTGCAATTTGGATGCCGAACATTCCCGAATACGCAATTCCGTTCCTCGCCGTCTCGATGCTCGGCGGCATCAACACAACCTTAAATTCTTTGTACACCCCCGACGAAGCGCGCTATCAGTTGAACGACACGGGCGCGCAGTATCTCGTCACGATTCCGCAATTCATGGAACGCGCGCTGCCTGCGGTGCAAGGTACGAGCGTGAAAGAAATTTTTGTGATGGGTGAGGCGGAAGGTGCAACGCCGTTCATGTCGCTCATGCAAAGCGATGGTCAATTGCCCGATGTAAAAATAAATCCGAAAGAAGATTTGGTTGTGCTGCCATATTCGAGCGGCACGAGTGGGCGTCCGAAGGGCGTGATGCTTACACACTCGAACCTCGTCGCGCAAATCCTTCAAGTGAGCGCGACGGGTGTATTCGTGGACGGGGATGTGATCATCGGTGTGCTGCCCTTTTATCACATTTACGGCATGGTGTTGATTCTCTTGTTGTCGCTCGCCAAAGGCAACCGCATGGTTTCCGTGCCGCGTTTCGATATGGAAATGTTTTTGCAAGTGATGGAAAAATATGACGTAACCATCGCGCCGCTCGTGCCGCCCATCGTACTCGGTCTCGCGAAACATCCCATTGTGGACAAATTCAACTTGTCGAAGTTGCGAACCATCACATCGGGCGCGGCGCCGCTCGGCGCAGAATTGGAAATCGCGTGTATGAAGCGGTTGAATTGTCTTGTGCTGCAAGGATACGGCATGACCGAAGTGAGCGCGGCGAGTCAAATCAACCCCGGGGACGCTTCAAAAATTCGTCACGGCTCGGTCGGCTGGACGGTTTCCAATATGGAGTCGAAAATCGTACAGGTTGAAACGGGGCAGGATGCGCCGCCCGGTGTCTCCGGCGAAGTTTGTGTGCGCGGTCCGAATCGCATGGTTGGCTATTGGAACAATCCCGAAGCAACCGCTGCGACGATTGATGCAGAAGGTTGGCTGCATACGGGCGATGTGGGTTACTTTGACGAGGAGGGCTATTTGTACGTTGTGGATCGGGTGAAAGAATTGATAAAGTACAATGCGTACCAAGTCGCGCCCGCTGAACTCGAAGCGGTATTGGTCACACATCCGATGATTGCGGACTGCGCGGTGATTCCGCATCCCGATCCCGAAGCGGGCGAAATACCGAAAGCATTTATCGTGAAAAAAGGTGATGTGACTGCCGAAGAAATTATGCTCTATGTTTCTGACCGCGTCGCGCCCTTCAAGAAAATTCGTGCCGTCGAATTCGTGGATTCGATTCCAAAATCCGCGTCGGGGAAGATTCTGCGGCGAATTCTGATTGAGCAAGATCGCTCGATGAAATAGATTTGGACGCGGATACACACAGAGGAACGCGGATCAGAAAAAAATTTATCCGCGTTCATCCGAGAAAATCCGTGTCCAACAAAAATATGAAACACGGGTTCGTTTTTCCATGGGGCGATGCGCGTACCGCGTCCAATTTCGCGCGTGAAGCGGAAAATGCGGGCTGGGACGGCTTTTTTGTGTGGGAAGGCGTTTGGGGTGAGGACGCGTGGGTGATGCTCGCCGCGTGCGCGATGACGACGGAAAAAATTCGCATTGGCACATTACTCACGCCGCCCACGCGCCGCCGCCCGCACAAACTTGCGAGTGAAACATCGAGCGTTGACCGCTTGTCGAACGGGCGCTTGATTCTTTCCGTCGGGCTCGGCGCGCCGCATGAGGGTTCGGGTTGGGAAGAATTCGGCGAAATCACTGATCGCAAAACGCGCGCGGAACGAATGGACGAAAGTTTAGAAATTCTCACGCGCTTGTGGCAAGGCGAACCGTTCGAATACGTCGGAAAACATTTCCGCGCGCGTGCGCCAATTTTTTCCCAGCCACCGCCGCCAATCCAAAAACCGCGCATCCCGATTTGGGTCGTTGGCGCAATCAATCGCGAAAAATCACTGCGGCGCGTCTTGAAATACGATGGTTTGTTGCCAACGCTCGTGGCAGACAGAGGCAAAGCAACGCCGGAGCAAGCGCGCAATTTCACGCCCGAAGAATTGCGCGCGGCGGTGGATTGGCTGAACGCGCGACGGGAGATTGAGACGCCGCTTGATGTGATTGTGGAAAATCAAACGCCCGGTGATGATTTGGAACGCGCGCGGGGAATTATCGAACCCTACGCGCAAGCGGGCGCGACGTGGCATATCGAATCCATGTGGGATACGATGGAAATGGCAGACGGACAAGCGCGTGTTTTGAAACGCATCAAACAAGGACCGCCAAAGTTGTGATGCCTATGTCTATTGACCGTCATCACCTCTCGCATCTCCTCGAAAGAGAACGCGAACTCTTTCGCGCACAACATCCGCGTTCGTACGAACTTTATTTGCAAGCGCAAAAGTCACTGCTCGGCGGCGTGCCGATGACGTGGATGATGAAATGGGCGGGCGGCTTTCCCGTCTTTATGCGCGAGGCAAAGGGCGCGCGCCTCGTTGATGTGGACGACATTTCGTACATTGATTTTTGTTTGGGCGACACGGGCGCGATGGCGGGACACTCGCCACAAGCGACTGTAGATGCGTTGGCGCGGCAAGGCGCGAGCGGCATCACGACGATGCTGCCGACGGAGGACGCGCTTTGGGTCGGCAACGAATTGACGCGGCGTTTTGGGCTGGACTATTGGCAGTTCACGTTGACGGCGACCGACGCGAATCGGTTCGTCATTCGCATTGCGCGCGAAATCACGCAGCGTCCCAAAATTCTCGTGATGAATTATTGCTATCACGGGAGCGTGGATGAAACATTGATTGCGTTACATGATGGCGTCGCGGGCGCGCGCGAAGGAAATGTGGGACCACCCGTTGACCCCAACGTCACAACCAAAGTGATCGAGTTCAATGACCTCGACGCGTTGGAACGCGCGCTTGCGCCGCGCGATGTCGCGTGTGTGCTGCTCGAACCCGCGATGACGAACATCGGAATTGTTTTGCCCGATGAAGGTTATCACGCCGCGCTGCGCGAACTGACGCGTCAAACAGAGACGCTGCTGGTGATTGACGAAACGCATACGTTTTGCGCGGGCGAAGGCGGTTACACGCGCGCGTACGGACTGCAACCGGATATTCTCACGATTGGCAAAGCGATTGCGGGCGGAATTCCTGCGGGCGCGTTCGGTGTGACAAAAGATGTCGCAGGAAAAATGTTTGCGCGGCAGGACGCCGACTATGTGGATGTTGGCGGAATTGGCGGAACGCTCGCGGGGAACGCGCTTTCGCTTGCGGGAATGCGCGCGACATTGGAAAATGTATTGACCGCCGACGCGTTCGCGCAGATGATTCCGCTTGCGGAAAAGTGGGCGCGCGGCGTCGCAAATGTGATTGAGGAATTTGAACTCCCTTGGCACGTAACGCAATTGGGCGCGCGCGCCGAGTATCGGTTTATGCCGAACGCGCCGCGCAATGGCGGTGAAGCGGCAGCCGCGCATGATGAGGCATTGGAACAATACATGCACTTGTACGCGTTGAATCGCGGCATTTTGATGACGCCTTTTCACAACATGGCGTTGATGTCGCCCGCGACGACGCCGAGTGATGTGAATTACCATACGCTGGTGTTTGGCGAAAGTGTGGCGGAACTGTTCCAGCTCACAAACGTTGCTTGACAGTTTCAGGCAAATTTTCTTGCGAGCTAATATTGTTCCCCGCAAAATTCTTTCGTCACGTTCGAGCATTTATAATGAGACGGAATAATTCAGTGATACACAACACGCAAAACGTTTTATAATAGCCCCATCCCTTGCACAATGGAGACTCTCATGGCAACTGGCAAACAGATTCAGAATAAACAATTGATTGCGCTGACTAACGGCAAAAAGGTTGGCGAAGTCAAGGACTTGTACCTCGACGACAGATTGAACAAAATCGTCGCGCTCTATCTCGGCGCGGAAGGACTCATCAACAAGAAACATTTTGCGATGCCGCGCAGCCACGTTCAAGTGATGGGCGTGGACGCGTGGCTCGTCACCGACAGCAATGCCATTCCTCCCGAATCGCTGCCCGATTTTGACCGCATGGTTTTGATGTCGGAAGTGCGCGGGCGCGAAATCGTCACCGAAGGCGGAACAAAAATTGGAGCGGTCGAAGATTTTATTTTTGATGACGCGGGCGAACTGGTGGGTCTCACGTTAAATAAAATTGTCATACAGGGTCCTCTCGCCGAGCGCAAAGTGATTGCGCGTGCCGCCATTTCCACTGTTGGCAGCAATACGAGCGCGATGACGACGGATTTGGCAAAGGCAGAGGCGACGCAAGTGCCGGCGCAGGGGTAAGATGTCTCAAGGGTTGTTGCCACGTAAACGAACCATCGCGCGGGTCGTTCACAAATATCCACTTGGAAAGCAGCCGCGCGCAATCGAGTATTGGCGGACGCAAACCTATGAAGCGCGTCTCGCCGCGCTAGAAGAAATTCGCAGAGAGTATCATGGCTGGACAGATGAAACTGAACCCCGATTGGCGCGAGTTTATCGAATTGTTAAACGTAAATGAGGTGCAATATCTTGTCGTCGGCGGTTACGCAGTTGCCTTTCACGGCTACCCGCGTTATACCAAAGACATTGATATTTGGATTTGGATTGACCCGCCAAATGCCCAACGAATGATGAAGGTACTTGACGAGTTTGGGTTTGCATCTCTCGATATTACAGCGCAAGATTTCTTGAAACCTGATTTCATTATTCAGTTGGGCTATCCTCCGCATCGGATTGATTTGCTTACGACGATCCCAGGTGTCGAGTTTCAAGAGTGTTTCGCTGCCAAAGTACAGCAAATGATTGATGGTGTCCCCGTGAATTTCATTGATGTCGAGCATTTGAAACAAAACAAGCGCGCAACCGGGCGCGCACAGGATATCGCGGATGTCGAAAACTTGGAGTAACAAGATGCCAGATTCTCAGTACGATGTCGAAATTTTGAATGTGACAAAACAATTTGGCGAGACGAAAGCGGTTGACGATCTCACCTTGAAAATCGAGCGCGGCAAATTTTATTCCTTTCTCGGTCCATCGGGTTGCGGGAAAACGACGACGCTCCGAATGATCGCCGGATTTGAAGACCCGACGCAAGGCGAAATTCGCATCGGCGGGAGCAATGTCGAAGGCTTGCCGCCGTACAAGCGCAACGTCAACACGGTGTTTCAACATTATGCGCTCTTTCCGCACATGACGGTTTTCGATAACGTCGCGTATGGCTTGAAACAAAAAAAGACGCCGACTGCGGAACTTGGAAAGCGTACGCTCGAAGCGTTGGCAATGGTGCGCCTGACGGGGCGCGAAAAATCATTTCCGAAACAAATGTCGGGCGGACAGCAGCAGCGCGTCGCGCTGGCGCGCGCATTGGTGAATCGTCCGCAAGTGCTGCTGCTCGACGAGCCACTCGGCGCGTTGGATTTGAAATTGCGCAAACAGATGCAGTTGGAATTGAAAACACTGCAAACGCAAGTGGGCATCACGTTCATTTACGTCACGCACGACCAGGAAGAAGCGCTGACGATGAGCGATTACATCGCCGTGATGAACGCGGGCAAAGTGCTGCAGCTCGACAAACCGGAAGCCATCTACGAACGCCCTGCGTCAAAATTTGTCGCGGACTTTATTGGCGAATCAAATTTTTTCAGCGCGCGCGTAAAATCGCAAGAGGGGCAGCGCGTGGTGGTGGATGCGGATGGCTTGCCAAACGTTCAAGCGGTCAGCGAATTGGCGCTCGGCAACGGGACACAAGTGATTGTTGCAGTACGTCCCGAACGGATTCTCTTGGTGCGCGAGCCATTTGAAGGAATGCCCAATCAGTTCCGTGGACGCGTGGAAAATTTGGTGTACACGGGTTCGACGACGGCGTATCAGGTGCGGCTGGGCGAGCAAGCGCTCTTCACCGTACGCGAAAACAACGTGGGCCGCGCGGACGCGGCGAGTGATTTGAAAGTGGGCGATCAAGTATATGCGTATTGGACGCAGGAAAATGCGCGCGTATTGACCGGATAATATTTCTTTGGTAGTGACAGCTTGCGATAATTCCGTTACATATTAACTGCTTCACCCATTCGATCCATTGAGGTCGCAATGGCATCGCGCACACCGCGCAGGTTGGGCTCTCGGCGCGATGACTTGCGAGAGGAGAAAAGAATGAAACACAACCGAATACTACAGCGCCAACGATTGACGCGACGTGGCTTTTTCTACGTCGCTGGCGTAGGAGGCACGGCTGCTTTTCTCGCCGCGTGCGGCGGGCAGACTGCCAGCCCGACGAGCGCGCCGCCAACGACTGCATCGGCAGGAGCGCCAACGGCGGGCAGCGCGGCGTTGGAAAAGGATCTGTTCATCTACAATTGGGCAGACTATGTGAGCCAAGATAATATTGATGCGTTCGGCAAAGCGAACGATGTCAAAGTCACGCTCGATTTTTATCAGAGCAACGAAGATTTGCTTGCGAAAATCGAAGCGGGCGGGACAGGTTATGATGTCGTCGCGCCGACCGGCTACATGGTTCAGATCATGGCGGACAAAGGAATGCTGCTGCCGTTGGATATGAGCCGCATTCCAAATTACAAATACATGAGTCCGCCATTTGACAAGGGGCGTCCGCACGACCCCGACAACAAATGGAGCGTGACCAAAGATTGGGGCACGACCGGCATCGCGTGGAACACGGAAAAAATTAAAGAGGACGTGACGTCGCTCGAAGATTTTTGGAATTTGGCGGAAAAATATTCGGGCAAGGTCGCGGTGATGGATTCATCGCCCGAAGTCATCGGGTTGACGCTCAAGTTGTTGGGTTATTCGTACAATTCCTGCGACCAAGCCGAATTGGATGCGGCGCTCAAAAAACTCCTCGAACTCAAACCGCATCTCAAAGCGTTTGACTCGTCATATTTTGACCTTCTCGCCACCGATGAAATCTGGATGTCGTTATCGTGGAACGGCGACGTGTTCAATGCCAACTCGAAACGCAAAGACGCTGGCAAACCCGAAAGCATCAATTACGTTATCGCCAAAGAGGGGGGTGAACTGTGGGAAGACGATTGGGTCATTCTCAAGAATGCGCCGCATCCGAACGCCGCCCTCGCATGGATCAATTTCGTTCTCGACCCGCAAAATCAAGCTAAGGAGAGTGAAGCGACGTTTTACGCCAGCGGTGAGGACGAAGCGAAAAAATACATGTCGGAAGAAATAACCTCGAATCACGCCATCTATCCGTCGGATGAAGTGCTTGCGAAAATGGAAGCCGCGCAAGTCTTGCCGGGGGATTGTTTGCAAGCGCGTGAAGAGCTGTGGACGAAACTCAAAAGCGCGTAATTGTACCATTACAGGTTGCAGGTCACATGATAGAGGAATGTCGTAGTTTGACCTGCAACTTGTAACCCGTATCAAGCCATGAGTGCTGCGACAATCAATCGCCCGCGTCGTTCCTATGCCTGGTTGCTGCTCGTTCCCGCCGGAATTTGGTATCTGGTTTTTTTCTTGATTCCAAGTTTCTTTCCGCTCGTCTTTTCATTCGCGCAAAGCGACCCCACCGGCGGCGTGATTTTGAGAGATTTTTCTACGGCGAACTATGCGCGGTTTTTGGATTGCAATTTTCTCGCGTGGAATGAATTTGGCGAGTGCATTTATCTCAAAGTGTTTACGCAGACGATTGTGTTCGCTCTGCTCGGCACACTCGGCTGTTTGCTCTTGGCGTACCCGCTCGCGTATTTTTTGGCGACGCGCGTCGGCAAGTGGCGCATCACGCTGTTGGTTCTCATCATCATTCCGTTTTGGACTTCGTTTCTGATTCGCACCTACGCGTGGGTTGTTCTCTTGGCAGACCAAGGGCTCATCAACTCTTTCCTCGTCAATCTCGGCATCATTGCGGATGACGCGCGAATCCCGATGCTCTACAATCCTTTCGCCGTCTACCTCGGCATTGTGTACAACTATCTGCCGCTGATGATTTTTCCGCTCTACGTTTCGCTGGAACGTTTGGACAAAACTTTGCTCGAAGCGAGCAAAGACCTCGGCGCGGACCGCTTTGCGACATTTCGCCAAGTGACGCTGCCGCTTACGGCGCCCGGTTTGTTCACGGGCATTCTGCTGACGTTTATCCCGCTCACCGGCGAATACATTGTGCCTGCGATTTTGGGTGGTTCGAAAACGCTGTTGATGGGCAATCTCGTCGCGAATCAATTTCTGCAATCGCGCGACTGGTCGTTTGGCAGCGCGAGTTCGGTGATGTTGATTTTGATTCTCGTCGTGTTCATTCTGCTGTGGTATCGCGTGAGTGAAGGGCAGGAGGTGGAGGTCGCATGAATACCACCTACCCATCGAATAATCGTCTGCTCGAATTCGCGTTCCGCGCCTATGCGGTGTTGGCGTACGTTTTTCTTTATCTGCCGATTTTGATTGTCGTGCTGTTTGCGTTCAATGATTCGAAATCGGTGCAGGCGTGGGCGGGCTTTACGACAAATTGGTTCGCGACGGCGTGGCAAGATACGAGTATTCAATCGGGCTTGCGCAACAGTCTCATCGTGGCTTCGCTCAACATGATTTTGGCGGTGACGCTTGGAACGCTGCTCGCCATCGGACTGCGTAAATCGCCGCGCTTGCTCGTCGGCATTTTTATTGCGGTCATGTACATGACCATCATCTCGCCCGAAATTGTGACGGGGCTTTCGTCGCTGCTCTTTTTTGTGCAGATCCAAAAAACATTGGGCATCCCGAATATTCTCGGCATCTTTACAATCGTTGCCACGCACGCCGTCTGGACGAGCGCGCTCGTCGCATTGATTGTCCGGGCGCGTATGGCGGGTTTGGACGATTCGTTGGACGAGGCGAGCGCGGATTTGGGCGCGACGCCTTGGACAACATTTTGGTCAGTGACGATTCCGCTTTTACTTCCCGCGATCATTGCAGGCGGTTTGCTCGCGTTCACCTTTTCGTTTGACGATTACGTCATCACACAATTCGTTTCGGGACCGCAATCGTCAACGCTGCCAATTCGCATTTGGGGAATGGTGCGCTTTGGCGTCTCGCCGATTGTCAACGCGGTGGCGACGGTGATTCTCGTTTTTACGCTGACCTCTGTCTTTCTCGCGCAATATATTTTGACCAATGAACACGCGTCGCCGCGCCCACTGCTGGTGTGGTTCGCGTTTGTAGTTGGACTTGCGCTTTACGGCATTGGTCCGGCGCAGAATTTTTGGAATGGGCTGACCGGACTGGGCGGAGTTTTTGGCGGCACGACGTGGATTATCGTTTGGATGGGCGGACTCGTCGCGCTTTATTTCATTGTTGACCGTTTTCGCCGTCCCGCTTCGAGTACGCAGCTCAATCCCACCGCGTAATAAACGCGTTTCGCATTTTCAACCTTCAACTTTCAACTTTCAACTTTATACACAGGAGTTTTATGCCTTCCGTTCAACCTGATGTGCAGCTAAATCAAGCAATCAAAGACCACACGTGGCTGCACTTTACGCAGATGAAAAATGTGATTGACGATCCCAAGCCGATGGTGATTGCGCGCGGCGAGGGCTCTAAAGTGTGGGACACGAGTGGCAAAGAATACATTGACGGACTCGCCGGACTTTTTTGTGTCAACGTCGGTTACGGACGCCAAGAAATTATTGATGCCATCACGCAGCAGTTGCAAAAAATTACGTATGTCAGTCCCTTTTCCTTTCCGAATGAACCCGCCGTCGAACTCGCCGCGAAACTTGCGAGCATCTCGCCGATTGGTTCCGACGCGCGCGTTTTCTTTGTAACCGGCGGCAGCGAAGCGGTGGAATCGGCGCTGAAAATTTCCAAACAGTATCAACGGTTACGCGGCTATCAAGGACGCTACAAAACAATTTCGCGGCGTATCGCGTATCATGGCACGACGATGGGCGCGCTTTCGGTCGGCGGACTCACAGGGATTCGCAAGTTATTCGAGCCGCTTGTGCCGGGCAATCGTCACGTTCCGATTCCGCATCGCTATCGCTGCGATTACTGCGCCGACCTATCGGATTGCACAATGCAATGCACGCGCGAAGTCGCGAACGTGATTGAATTTGAAGACCCGCAAACAATCGCGGCGGTGATTATGGAGCCGGTGCAAAATTCGGGCGGTTGCATTGTTCCGCCGCTGACGTACTATCCCGAAATTCGCCGCCTCACGCGCGAGAACGGCATCGTGATGATTATGGATGAAGTGATTTGCGGATTTGGACGCACGGGCAAAATGTTTGGCACGGAGCATTGGGGCGTACAGCCCGACATGATGACGTTGGCGAAAGGGATGACGAGCGCGTATTATCCGCTTGGCGCGGTGATTGTGAGCAAAGAAATCGCGGACGCGTTCATCGGCGACGAAGGGAAAAAATTATTGCACGGCATTACGTTCGGCGGACATCCCGTTGCCGCCGCCGCCGCGCTTGCCAACATCGCCATCATCGAACGCGAAAATTTGGTGGAGCAAGCCGCGCAAAAAGGCGATTACTTGCGCGCGGAATTGCACAAAGCGCTTGACCGTCATCCAAGCATTGGCGACATTCGCGGCGCGGGCTTGTTCATGGGCATCGAATTTGTAAAGAGCAAAGAGACGCGCGAGGAGATGGACGGCGGTCCGATGATGGGCTGGCTCTCTGACCAACTCTTGAATCGCGGTCTCATCTGTCGCTGTGATGACCGCCTCGACCCCGTGATTCAACTTTCGCCGCCGCTGGTGATTACGAAAGAGGAAATTGACCAAGTGGTGGGAATCATTGAAGAAGTGGTGGGGGCGTTGGAAGAGGAATTGCATATGTAGTTTATATGCAACACATATCGTGCATGTGCCGCACGTGTAGTTTATGTGTTGCATGTTGTAGCAAGTAACGAAAGCGAGAAAAACGAAATGAGAGTTCCATTGCAAGTAACGCGCGAAGAAGATGTGTGGATGGCACGCAGTCCCTTGATTCAAGGTTTGTTGGTTACTGGTGATACGCTTGATGAGTTGTTCAACGAATTACCGCGCGTGGCTCAAGCACTGTACGAGACGTGTCAAGAAAAGGGATGGACTTTTATCAAGGGCGCGCCAGACACGCGACCTGATGAAATTGTGTGGGTGTCCGAGTTTCCCCAGGAAATGTTGCAGATCGCGTAACCATGCGATACAGCGAACTCACGCGCAAACTCAAAAAATTGGGAGTGGAATACTTGCGCCGAGCAGGCGGAAGCCACGAGATTTGGTGGAAACCAAACACTGCTTTGCGTACGACGATTCCAAATCATCCTTCTAAAGAAATTCCGACGGGAACACCGCGCGCAATCCTCAAGGATTTGGAATTGCGAATGGAGGATTTGAAAGGGAAGTAAGATTGGTGAAGGCAAACCTTCGGGGAGCGACGCGGTGTGTCGCATGAAACACCCGAAGGTTTTTTTGTCGCATCAGAAACCAGAAATTGTGCGATAATAGCGAGAGTTGGTTTAGCGACACTTGGATTGTGGCGAACACCTGTCCGCTAATTCCGCGACGGTACGCGCCTCTTGGTGTGTGGGGTTTGTGCTGGCGAACGTACTCGCATGTTGTCAGATACCTTGCGCCGGGCGGTAGCGTTTCGTCGGTCTAGCAAAGTCTGCTAGGCAGTTGCGTGACAAAAGTTGGGGGTGCTATGAGCAAAAATCGCGGAACCCTCGCTCACGGAAAATCTCCGCAGCGTCCCAATCGGCTAACAAAAATATTTGTCGTCGCGTGGGCGAGCAGTTTGCTGCTGCTTTTGCTTGGCTGTGATCAAGCTGCCACCAACACGCCTGCTGCCTCGACAAATATTCCCATCACCGCTCCTCCAGCCGAAACATCGAGTCCCACTCTCACCACCACATTGCCATCAACGGCGACGCGCACACCAACCGCAACAGCAACAAATTCCGCCGAATCTCCGTCGCCGACTACAACATTGCCTGCGACCGAAACTGCAAACACAATCCCAAGCGCGGCGCCGCCCGGCTCACCGCTTGGGACTATTCAAGAGGTGTTGCGCGTGCGCAGCGGTCCCGGCACGCAGTTTGCCATCCTCGGAAAACTTGCGGTCGGCTTGCAAGTGATCCTCTTGGCGCGTTCGGCGGACGGGCAGTGGTTTGAAATCGAATATCCTTCCGGCTCGGATCAGCGCGGCTGGATCAACAGCGGCTTTGTGCAACTCACCGGCACGTCGGAACATTTACCGACTGCCCAAGCGCCGCCCGCGCCGACTTTGGCGCCAACTGTTCCTGCCACTGCAACGCTCGAAGCATCCAATCCCTGTGCGCCGATTCCCGATCAAGCGTACGGCACACTTCCCATCTCTTCTGGCGCAACCGAACGCCCCGCCGCGACGCATCCCGATCTCAATCTCGAATTGCGCGGCTTTGCGCCAACGAATGCTGAAAAGGCACTGCTTGATCTTCAGGGCGCGACCGACCCGGGCGCGCCGCAGTTGCGTTGGTTGTTCACCGATAAACGCATCCCACCCATCACGCGCACGTATCAGGTGTACGCGTGGGATTGGAATGCCGAAGCGCGCGGTCCGTTGATTGACGTTCCCGAAGTGACGCTGTTGGCATTGCAGACCACGCCCGGCGAAATTATCGCCACCCCGAATGCGGGAACGAATATTGGCGAAGGTTATGTCGCGCTTGTTCTCTACGCGAGCGAAAAGCGCATCACTCTCAAATACACGCGTGAAGATCACGTCGTGAATGGTTACACGTTGCATATCGAAAATGTCTGTGTTGAACCCAATCTGCTCGCGTTGTATCAGCAAATGAATAGCGCCAAGCGACGCGAATTGCCCGCGCTGCGCGCAGGACAGCCGTTAGGGCGCGCCACAACTTCCGAAGTTGGCATTGTCGTTCGAGACAAAGGCACCTTTATGGATCCGCGCTCGCGCA
>SHND01000011.1 GCA_004295045.1 Chloroflexota bacterium
ATCATCCCGATCATCGCGCGGCGGGCGACGCGGCGTGTGATGCCGTCTTTCCGTCGGCGGGGACGAAATTTATTTTCCCCGAATTGTTGGCAGAAGGATACGAGCCGCACGAAGTGGAACGCGTTTTCCTGCACGGTTCTGAAAAAAACGACGCATGGGTGGACATTTCCGAAACTTTGGAAATTAAAATCCGCGCGCTGCAAGCGCATCCAAGTCAGTTGGGCGATTGGAACCCGATGGAACGGATGAAGGAGTGGGCGGCGGAAGAAGGGAAAGAAAAAGGACTCGCGGCCGCAGAATCATTTCGCGTGATGATTTTGAAAGAAGAGACATCGCAAGCAGAAGAAAAGCGCCAAGAACAGCCCGAATACGCCCATGCAGAATTGTGAGTAATAAAAAAATTCGATGCCTTGCAAGGCATCGAATTTTTTTACCAAGCAATTCTTTTTTCCCATATCCACAAACACGTAACTTGTTACAATGTGCACATGCGAAAAACAATTATTTCTTTTCTCGCGTTCGCCGCAATCATACTGACAGCGCAATCTCTTTTCGCGCAGCCGCATCTCGCCGTCTCTGCGCCGGTGTTGAAATGGCAAAAGGGCGGCTGCATGAATACGTGGTGTCGCACCGGTTGGTACGCCTCGCCTGCGGTTGCGGATTTGGACAATGATGGCAAACCTGAAGTGATTTGGACCGACTATCGCATCGTCGTCGTGAACGGCGAGGATGGCACGGATCAATGGGTAGTGAACAATCCGGGCAATGGGCGCGGTTGGCCCTCCGTTGTGGTCGGCGATGTCAATAACGATGGCTCTCTGGAAATTGTGACCGCGCACAGCGGCGGTTACTTGAGCGTGATGCAAGCGAACGGAACCGCGTTTCCTGGTTTTCCAAAACAAGCACAAACGAATGAATTGCGTTCGCTCGCGGTGGACGATGTGGAACAAGATGGCGACTTGGAAATTTTAGTTTGCGCGACGCGTTCCAACGACCAATGGTTTTTGTACGATCACAATGGGAACGTGCGCGCAGGGTGGCCCCAACATTCACCTGATTCTGATTCCAACGGCTACGCGGCAGGTTGTTACAACGAAAATGTGGGACTTGCGGATTTGGACGGCGATGGGCGCGACGAAATGATCGGACCGAATGATACGCATTATGTTGTCGGATTCAATGATGATGGAACGCCGCTGCGCGCGAATTCGCTGTACGGACAAATCGGCGGGCAAAACAAAGTGTGGGCACGCGTGGGCTTTCACTATTCACACGCCGTAGATTTGCGAGGATATGCCAACTGTTCCGCAGGGGTAGAACCACTTGAACCGCGTCCGAATTTTGCCGACAGCGCGCCGACGTTCGCGGATGTGAATGGAGACGGCGATCTTGAAATCATCATCGTCGGCAATCAGTACGATTGTCGTACAAGTCCGTACACGAGTTTATTTCACTCGCCGTATATTTTGAATGTTGACCGTACGCGTTGGAGCGGCAATGGCTTTGATTGGACGAATCTGCCGACGCCCGAAGCAAACGCCGCGCCGTTATCGGAAGATTACGACACGATTGAAACGGTGATGCCCAATCCCGTCGTCGTAGATTTGGATAACGATGGTTATCGCGAAATTCTCTACTCGTCGTACGATGGACGCTTGCATGCGGTTTGGCTCGACAAGACCGAACACGGCAATTGGCCCTACAAGGTCAAAAAGAATGCGGAAAATTTCATTCGCTTTAGCTCCGAGCCTGCGGTCGCGGATATTGACAATGACGGACAAGCCGAAGTCATCGTGACAACGTGGACGCAAAAGGGCAGCAACACCGCAGGACAATTGTTGATTTTGAGCTCGAGTGGAAATTTATTGCACGCGGTGAACCTGCCGCGCAGCGCAGAGGACTGGGACGGCGCGATGGCTGCCCCAACGATCGCGAACATTGACAATGATGCGGACTATGAAATTGTGATTGGCACAGCGAACATGGGACTGGTCGCGTACGATCTACCCAATTCCTCGAACACGCGCGTTTTGTGGGGCACCGGGCGCGGAAATTTTTTACGCAATGGACAGGCGCCCGCATCCGGCGCGCCATCGCAAACTCCAACGCCCGTCGGTACCGCGACAAACACCCCGACGGCTACGCCCACCGTAACGGCAACCCCGTGCGCGGGCGCGCCCAAAGCGCCAAAATTGAAATCGCCCAAGAATGGTGCGACGGTGACCACAAAAAATGTGCCGCTCGATTGGAAGAATGCGGCGTGCGCGACGCGATATGAAGTGAACGTAATGCGCGGTTCGGTGAGTGGAAAAATCGTGGACGCGCAAACGAGTCTCACCGCATCGGCGTACACCACCAAAGCGCTGAAACGAAACCGAACGTATTACTGGCGCGTGCGCGCGTGCCGTGATACAGAATGCAGCGCGTGGACGACGACTTCAAGTTTTTTCATCACACCATAAAAAATGCGGCGCACTTGCGCCGCATTTTCATTTTCTCACAAGTGGTTAAGCCCAATTCGTTTTCATTTGATAAGAGCTGCTTCCAGCGCTTCGCCAACACTTTTCGCGCCGATCAACTGCATCCCATTGCTTTTTCCCGCAGACGACGCGGCAACCGCGTGCGGCACGAGCGCGCGTTTGAATCCCAATTTGTACGCCTCTTTGATTCTCTTTTCTGCCGACGCAATGTTGCGCAATTCGCCGCTCAAGCCAATTTCGCCAATCACCGCCATATCATCCCACACGCGATAATCTTTGAACGATGAGGCAATCGCAACCGCCACACTCAAGTCCGCCGCAGGTTCGTTGATTTTCAAACCGCCAACGACATTTACAAAAATATCTTGGTTGTACAATTTCAATCCGACGCGCTTGGTGAGAACGGCGGTGAGGAGCAGCAGCCGATTCATGTCCACCCCATTCGCGGTGCGGCGCGGCAAGCCGAACGCTGTCACGCTCGTCAATGCTTGAATCTCCACAAGCAGCGGGCGCGTGCCTTCGAGTGTTACCGCAATCGCGTTGCCGGAGGCATCCCCCGCGCGTTCGGCGAGAAACGCTTCGCTCGGATTCGCCACTTCGATCATTCCCTCTTGCGTCATCTCGAATACGCCAACTTCGTCGGTCGCGCCGAACCGATTTTTTACCGAACGCAATAAACGATAGGCGTGATAGCGCTCGCCTTCGAGATACAAGACCGCATCCACCGCGTGCTGCAGGACGAGCGGTCCGGCGATGCTGCCCGACTTGGTGACATGCCCGATGATGAAAATGGGAATGTTGGTTTGTTTTGCCAACTGCGTCAAACGCGCGCCGCACTCTTTGACTTGGGCGACGCCGCCCGCCGCGCTTTCGATCAAATCAGAAGTAATCGTTTGAATCGAATCCACGACGACGAGTTTCGGCTGCAAGTTGATTATGTGATTCGAAATTTCTTCGAGTGACGTTTCGTTGAGTAAATAAAGTGTATCGGCGTTGACATTGAGCCGTTCGGCGCGCAGTTTGATCTGACTGGTACTCTCTTCCGCCGAAATATACAAAACAGCGCCAAGTGAATTGGACAATTCAGCAGCCAGCTGCAGCATCAACGAAGATTTGCCAATCCCCGGTTCACCGCTGATCAACACTGCCGAACCGGGCACAATGCCGCCACCCAAAACGCGATTCAATTCACCAATCGAGACGGGCACGCGTTCGTAGCCATCCGGTCGAATATCATTCAAGCGGATCGGTGTGGTACGCGAGACCAGACTTGTTAGAGCTGTCGTGGTGGGCGAACGTTCAATGACAGTCTCGGTGAGCGAATCCCACTCACTGCAATTGGGACAGCGTCCGTACCAACTCGGCGTAATGTAACCGCAGTTGTTGCACACATATTGCGTGCGGAGTTTGGGAGTTTTCGGCATCAGATTCCTCGCTTCAGGACAAACTCTAAATTCGTCTCACGCGCGAATGTAGCACGTATGTTCGCATGTGTCAAGCATCAAATTTCAATCGCCGCGTCGACAAATAAAAAAAGGCAGCCCCTAGATGAGACTGCCTTTGACTTGCTTTATTGATGTGTTTTGCTTACGGGTCGGATTCAAGTCCAACGACCCACAGCGATGTCATTGCGGTGTCGCCATCGCCCGGCGCACGGCAGGTCATGTACCACATGCCGGGTTCTTCTGAAGCAAGGGGCGAGAACGAGTCATTATTGCTCAGATGCCCGGTCCAGCTAAAGGAGCCCGCGGCGTCTGCGGTTACTCTGGGCAAACCAAAGGACCGACCGTCAGGTCGCGTTGACCAGCAGTTGATTGCTTCCCCCGCGCCCCAGCCGCTGCCATCAATGGTCACCCACGGAAACAATGCATTGACCGTGTCGGGAGTGACTTGAATCGAGCTGCCTGAAGATACTGTGATAGCATCGCCTTTGACCTCGAACGAAGCAATCGCGCCATTGCCGCTGCCCAGCGCGCGCGCCGTCACAGAGTACCAACCGCGACATGCGCGCGAAGTGAATTCCAACGGAAAGACGATAGTGCCCGTTTCATTCGCTTTCACATTACTGGGTCCGGAAAAGCCGTCATACATCCCTTGAATCGCCGGATCGTCTGCGGCGGCGGGTTCAACATTCGCGCGTCCACTGCAATTGCCGGGCAGAGTCACCCAGACATTGACAATTTCATCACGATTGAAACCACTGCCCGTGACCCAGAAGGTCTTGTAGTCATTGGTCGTTACATCTAACGCTGCGCCGGAAGTGTCGTACGCTTTGGATTCGACGATCACTGTCGTTTGACCTTGCGCGACGACAGTCTGGGTCAATCCAAGCTCGTGTACGACCCACGTCCAGGCGCCAATTTGATGCGAGAATGCTCCGCCAAATTGGAGTTCCTTTGAGCCATCTTGACTGTGCCACACAAAATTTGCTTCACCATCCGCGTCGGTCAGAATGTCTCCACCGCCGAGATTGGACGCAAAGCCAGTGACTTGGGCGCCGCTCACCGCGCGCCCGTCGGGTTCTACGACGTAGGTGTTCAAGTGTGTATTGGCGCTAAAACCGGAGCAGTAGATATAGAAACTTGTGCCGGGTGGACCTGATACCGGATCGCTCCAACAGGAAGCGCCCGCGGCGTGAGTGGGACTTGCCAGCGCGAGACCCACCAACACGGCGACGAGTGCAAGTAGTGATACTCTACGATACATTGCTGTCTCCTTTTAATTTGAGTATATCGGCGTTGGGAGGAAAGTTTTCCTTTCCTCCCAATTCAATTCATCACCGCGGTGCCGTGTACGAACCGAAACCATTGACCAGCCCTGCGCCATAGACTTCGGAACTTGGAATTACCACTGTCCCAAAATGGCAATAAGCTTGCGGACAGGTGCCGCCGGTGCGGTCGCCGCCCGAAGTATCGGTTGCAGACAGTTCAGTCTGGTAATTGACGAGACCCTTGGTCGCGCCTTCTTTCAAGATTTTTTCGATACGCGCCGGATTGCCGCGCGCGTCGAGATTGCGGCTCGCGATAAGCCCCATGACGCCCGCGACGTGCGGCGCCGCCATCGAAGTGCCTTGAATGATGGCGTAGCATTGGTTCGCCGGGAAGCCCATGCCTGTAATCCAAAAGCAGTCAATCCCAGCGACAACAATCCAATTGGATGTCGTAGAGAAATCCTCCCACGCGTTAAAGCCGTCGGCAACGGACGTGCCGCCAAACACGGAACCAATCCCTGTAAAGGGCCAGCCGGGCGTACCACCGCGGTCAGCGCTCGGCACGTTGAATTTGCGCGCGCCGCCGGGACCGGCGACATCAATTCCGGGACCATAGTTACTGTAATAGGTAAGTTGGTCGGTCTTGCCAACGCCGAATGGATGGTGCGCATCGCTCGCCGGTTTGCACCACGCAAACGAACCTGCCGCAAGTGCATCAGCAGGACACGATGGGGAAACGCCATTCACGATATTGTTGGTTGCCGAAACAACAATCAACTCGTCGCCTGCGGGACCCAACACCAAGCCAGATGGGTCTCCGCCGGAAGTGGGGTCACCAGGCACGGCAAGGATGCCGTGCGAAGTAAAGACGCCATTCGCATCAATGCGCGCCCGGTCATTGCCTGCCGAGTGCGCAATGATGGTGCCATTGTCCCAAGCATATTTTGCAGCGGCTTTTTCCATTGCAATTTCCGCTTGACCAGCAGGGCTGAACGGATCATCAAAACCGCCAAACGACAGATTAACTACATCAATGCCATGGTCGGCTGCCCAAATCATCGCGGCGGCAATCGTCGAGCTATACGCGCTGCCGCACCAATCCGAAATTTTGAGAGAAGAAATTTTCACATTCGGCGCGATACCGTTGATGCCGTGATTGTCCATCACCGCGCCGATATTCCCGGCAATCCATGAGCCGTGACCGTTGAAATCATTGTCCTCATTGACCGCGCCGGCAAAGATATTCGCCGCAACCCACACATCGTCAATGCCGGTTGCTTCCAGACATGCCGTATCATGAAAGTACATGCTCTTGGCGTGTGAGAAATGCGGCGCTAATTCCACGTGCGTGTAATCCACGCCCGTATCCATGGTCGCAACTGTCACAGCGGGATCGCCGCTGTTCAGTGCCCAAGTTTGGTCATCCGCGCCAACACGGGGCAAGTTCCACATCAAACCAGCAAGCGAGTGACCGGGATCTGCGTTCACCGCATTCGCCTTGGATTTTTTGCCGACAGCTTGAATGGTTTGAGGTTGCGTCCGCGCGCCGAGGAATTTCATTTCGGTTCCAAACAGTTCTTTGTACATGGCGGGACGGAAGAGTTGTAGGGTGTTATCCTTTCCCGCGTGCTTGACGCCCTTGAGCTGGCGCGCCTTGCTTGCGAACTCTGCATCGGTGGAACGAACCGCAAAGGTTTTGATCTGCGGCATTTCCAAAACAACTTGGGCGCCCGCTTTCTTGACGGCTCGAAGCGCCCGCTTGTATGCCTTGGCATTCTTGGCAACTACATTATAGCGTACACCATTTACATTCGCCGCCGCCGCGCGATTCGGAACGAGTCCCGAACCCACTATCAACGCCAAAGACAGCACGACAGCAACGAGAATGCCTGACTTTATTGTAGTGCGCATGGTTGATTCTCCTTGGATGAAATAAATAACTGGGTGTATGTTGAGTGGGCGTAAAATGATTTTGGCAAGCACCTCCTTGTGCAAAAGATTCGGTTGTAGCTGAAATTGCTGTTTTTCCTAACGCGGGGCTGCAGGCCGAAATGGACAAACGATGTAGTATAGCCTTGGATTCATCGGCGACCGGGTTATCGTACCTGCGAGCAAGCTGCGAACCGCAGAACGTAGTGGGGCATCGTCGCCTGCGCGCGGCGGCATTCGTTATTATAATGCGCGGCGTCTTCAAGTCAAGCGGCTTTGGATTCCAACCACCCCTTGACAAACACAATCTTCGCGCATTACAATATCGCAACAATTTGCGAAAGCAAAGCGAGTCCCCCACTTGTACAGTGCTCGACTTGCGATTTATCAATAAAGATAACGCGCATTCTTTGACGAGGACTGTATCCACAGCCCCAATTTCTGGATAACAAAACAACTTGAACGTCAGGGACGCTGACGATAAAGCGGTGCGCCTTCACTTCGCGCACCAGAAAGGAGGGCGATTCACATAGAGCTCAAGTGACAACAGAATCGTTTGAGTTTTTTTGTGGTTGCAAGCATTAGGCCATATTCCCGCAAGAGCGTTCAGCGGCTTGGTGCCGCCGCGCTCTACTCGTATATGACCACACTCATCAAAGGAGAAAAAGAAATGAGTTCCGGCAAAATTTACACGCTGGTCGCCCTTGCGCTCCTAGCGCTCATTGTAACACTTTCGCTCCCCGCTAGTTTGGTCACAGCAGCGCCGAATGGCGCTCCGCAACGTCTTTTGATTGACACACGCGGCGGCGCTGACCACGCTACACTCAAAGCAGACCTTGAACGCGCAGGCAACAAGGTTGTAATGGATCTCCCGCAGATCAACATGATGGTCATGTATAGCAAAAATCCGAATGCCGCACAAGCGCTTCAACAAGACGCGCGCGTTGCGAGTGTCGCCCCGGACGGAATCAGAAATCTGATTCGTCCCGAGCTCACACAAGAATTCTTTGGCAAAACTCCCGATGGCAAGATGACCCGCACGAACATCAACCTCAGCGAAGTCAATGCAAAAAAATCCAAAAAGGCAGCTGCCGTTCCGCCAGACTCTGCTTTCAGTCTGCCCGGTCTGATGTGGGACTATGCACGGATCAAGGCGGATAAATCATGGAACAAGCTGGCAATGGGCTTGGGCTATGAGGTCATCAAAGTGGGCGTAGCCGACACCGGTTTGGACTATACGCATATCGAACTCACCCATAAAGTGGCTGATGTGGTTGACTTTACAACAACCGAAGACCCACCCATCTGCACGTACTATTTGGGCGGGAGCTCGGATGCAGAACTGGCAGCACTTTATGGCGGACCCGCCGATGGCGATTGGAATGGTCATGGCACTTGGATTGGCGGAAATATCGCCGCGGCGATGAACTACTGGGATCCGACTACACCGTATTCGGGCACCAATGGTATTGCACCTGCCGTCAATCTCGTCGCGCTCAAGATCTCGCAAAACTGCGGCTCGGCATACGATTCCGAGATCATTAATTCCTTTACCTACGCTGCCGAAAATGGTATTGACATTGTCAGTATTTCGTTCGGCGGTTATCTCGACCGCACCAGTCCCCAGCAGGATTTGATCTACAAGTTCTATGAACGCGCCGTGAATTATGCCTGGAAAAAAGGGACGATGATCATCGCCTCCGCCGGCAACGAACACACCAAAATTGGAGCCGGCGGCGAGGTAATCAGTCACGGTATTCTGGATGTTCCTCCGGGCGGTACTGATTACTTTGGTTTGTGGGAAGTACCGGGCGGTATTCCAAAGGTTGTGGATGTAAGCGCGACAGGGAATGTGGTCATTGGGTCCACACCTGATCCGTGTCCAGCCGATTCCCTCGCTGCGGGATCACATCAGTGGTGCAAACCCGCCAGCGACGCGCACCAACCGTACGGCGTAGGCAAAAAGAATCAGCTGACGTATTACAGCAACTATGGTCCGCGCATTGACTTTGCCGCACCCGGTGGCGCGCGCAAGTTCAATCTTCCCAATTCGGATCGTGGCGGTACGGAAGGTTGGCCCTGGACCGGTACGAACTCTGCCTACGGCGGCAGCTCTGTGGCAGATGGATACAACGCATGGGAAACCTTTAGCATCACCTCGAACTGGGCGACCGGAATCCCTTGCTTTACATTCAGCGGCGACCCGGTATTCCCGCCCGACAACTGCTATGCGATCATTCAGGGTACTTCGATGGCAACTCCGCACGTTTCCGCTGCCGCCGCGCTCGCCTTGAGTAATCATCCCGAAGCGCGCAACAAACCAGCCAAGCTCTACTCACTCATGCAGGCGGGCGCAAAGCATCCATCAGGAAATACAACTCCGCCCGTAAGCAAAAAAGACAAGTCGGCGATGGATCTCACCGGAGTTGCATGCACAAATGGCTATTGCCATCTTGGCGGAAATGCAATTAGCGATGCTGACACGTACGGCAAAGGATTTATCAACGCTTACGGCGCAGCCAAATAAGCACAGCCGACACGCAGAAAATTACGCCTGCTGGTTTTGTTGTTTTCAATAGATATGCAAGCCCTGCCCGTGCAACCGCACAGGCAGGGCTTTTTTTTTCAAGCGCCAAATGATATTGAAAAAAAGCTGCCTGTTCTGCAAAAGCAAAACAGGCAGCTTGTAGTTTCGTATCGCTTGTTCAATTCAACGACGGCGTTGCCAGTTCTTCGAGCGTTTTTTCAATCGTCAATGTATCGTCGGCAACCAACTTTACTTGTCCTTCGATCACATCTACGATCACCTTGCTGTTGTCTTTGAATTCTCCGCTCAACACCCCTTCCGACAGAGGATCTTCGATGAGCTGTTGAATTTTGCGTTTCAAGGGACGCGCGCCAAACTGTTGGTCATAGCCCTCGCGCCCGAGCTGTTCTTTGGCGGCAGTTGTAATTTCAAGTTCAATGTTGTGTTCGTCGAGGCGCGGTTGCAGCTGTCGCAGCTGCACATCCACGATTTGTAGAATGTCTTCTTTGGTCAGCGCACGGAACACCACAATCCCATCAATGCGGTTGAGAAATTCGGGACGGAATAATTTCTTGAGTTCGCTCATCAATTTCTCGCGCATCTTGCTGTAAGCGTCCTCGTTCGATTTCGCCTCATCCTTTTTCACCGCGAACCCGAGATTGCTGTCGCGTTGAATCAAGTCCGCGCCGATGTTCGAGGTCATGATAATGATCGTGTTGCGGAAATCCACTTTGCGACCTTTGGCATCGGCGAGATGCCCTTCTTCCAAAATCTGCAAGAGCATGTTGAATGCGTCAGGGTGCGCTTTTTCAATTTCATCGAGCAGCACGACCGAGTACGGCTTGCGGCGAATCGCTTCCGTCAGTTGTCCGCCATCTTCGTAACCAATGTATCCGGGCGGCGCGCCGACCAAACGCGCGACGCTGTGCCGTTCCATAAATTCGGACATGTCAATCTGAATGAGCGCATCTTCCTTGCCGAACATAAACTCGGCGAGCGTTTTCGCCAATTCCGATTTGCCAACGCCGGTCGGTCCCAAAAAGATGAACGAGCCGATGGGACGCTTTGGGTCTTTGAAACCCGCACGCGCGCGGCGCACGGCTTTCGAGATAATGTTGATGGCATCTTCTTGACCGACAATGCGTTCGTGGAGCGCGGCTTCCATTTTCAAGAGGCGCGTCGTTTCCGCTTCAGAAATTTGCGTGAGCGGCACACCCGTCCACATCGAAACAACTTCGGCAATATCTTCGGCGCCAACAATCGGCATCGCCGTGTCGGGATATTCTGTAAAATTCAACTGCGCCTGTTTCAATTTTTCTTTGATTTGACGCTCGCGATTTTGCAATTCAATCGCCTGTTCAAATTCTTCGTCGTTGACCGCTTCTTCTTTGCGCGCTTGAATCGTTTTCAAGTCATCGCTCAATTCTTCCCACGATGGCGGTTTCGGCACTTTGTACATTCGCACGCGGGACGATGCTTCATCAATCAAATCAATCGCCTTGTCGGGAAGAAAACGATCTGTCACATAACGCGCCGCGAGATTTGCTGCGCTGGTCAACGCATCATCGCCAATCTTTAACGAATGATGCTGTTCGTAGCGTTCGCGCACGCCTTTCAAAATCGCGATCGTTTCCTCGACGCTCGGTTCTTCCACTTTGACCGGTTGAAAGCGTCGTTCGAGCGCGGCATCCGATTCGATGTGCTTGCGATATTCTTCCATCGTCGTCGCGCCAACACATTGCAATTCACCGCGCGCCAACGCAGGTTTCAAAATATTTGCCGCGTCCACCGCGCTGCCCGCCGCGCCCGCGCCGACCACCATGTGAAGCTCGTCAATGAACAGAATTGATTTACTGCCCTTGACTTCATCAATCACGCGCTTCATCCGCTCTTCAAATTGTCCGCGATAAATTGTGCCTGCGACCAACGAACCAACATCGAGTTGCAGCACGCGTTTGTTCAACAACTGCGGCGGAACTTGGCTGGAGATGATGCGCTGTGCGAGTCCTTCGACGATGGCGGTTTTGCCAACGCCCGGCTCGCCGATTAACGCGGGATTATTTTTCGTGCGGCGCGAGAGAATTTGAATGACGCGCTCGATTTCCTTTTGGCGTCCAATTACGGGGTCGAGTTTGTTGTCTTCGGCGAGTTGCGTGAGGTCAACGGCGAGTTGGTCGAGCAGCGGTGTTTTCGATTCGCCGCGCTTTTTCGATTTTTCCGACGATTTTCCTTCTTCCGTTTGTGACGGCGACGCGTTCATCACCTCTTTGGCAAGATTGGAACGCACTTTGTCCGGTGAAACGCCAAGCGATTTCAAGACATTGACGGCAATGCCGTCACCTTCACGAATGAGTCCAAGCAAAAGATGTTCGGTGCCAATGTAATGATGTCCCATGCGCCGCGCTTCATCTACGGCGAGTTCGATCACGCGTTTCGTGCGCGGAGTCAATGAAAGGCGCGTGCCGGGCGCGGCTTGCCCGCGTCCTACAATTTCTTCAATCACTTGCCGCACGCGCGTTTGGTCGAGTCCCAAATCGCGCAAGACCTTTGCGGCAAGTCCTTCTTCCTCACGAATAAGTCCCAGCAATATGTGTTCTGTGCCTATGTAATTGTGATTGAGTCGTTGTGCTTCTTCTTGCGCGAACGTGAGAACACGCCGCGCGCGCTTGGTAAACTTGTCAAATTTATCGGACATCACGGTGTCACCTCATCAAAACGTTTCATCGTCGTGCAAATCGTTGGTTCCCCACCTGCAGTTGGATGAAACGAAAACGCGGTTCGGAGTGCGGAAACGCTCTGGAGTGTTGGATACATCCCAGGCGGGTATCTTACGGAAGAATTGATTCGAACCGCGTGCGAATGTAATTGCGGATAGTGCAAACAAAAACCATTTTTTCGAAAAATAAAAACGAGACTTGACTATCAAGACGCTTGCGCTGACAAAATCGTTGCATTGCTATTCTAAAACAAACGCGCCGTTCGCGCTATAGAGCTCTTGGACGATGCGCGTTCGACGCGAAACTTTTCGGCGATGAATTGTGCGCGCGTTCTTAAAGAACAGCGACCTACACAAATTATACGTCCCAATTCAGCCCAACCAATTTCATCCAAGAGACACAAAAGGCGTCCGCGTGTCTGTCTTCGGGACGCCTTGCTAATCCTTACGCGTTACGATTCTCCCTCAGTTTCGGGCGTTAATTCCGGTTCGTCCTCTACCACATCCTCACTCCACTCTTCCGCGTCCGGCGCGTCGTCGGCATTAAACTCTTCATCATTCACGCGTTTGAGCGACAAGCCCAAGCGCCGCTTCGCCGAATCAATTTTGATGACGCGCAGTTGATACGTTTCACCCTCTTTGACCACTTCTTTCGGATGATTCACGCGTTTGTCGGACAATTCCGAAACGTGAATCAAGCCCTCGATGCCGTCATCCACGCGTGCGAACGCGCCAAAGGAAGCGAGCTTTGTGATCGTGCCATTCACCAATTGACCGATCTGATAACGTTCTTCAATTGTCGTCCAAGGTTCGGGCGTGAGACGCTTGAGCGAAAGCGCGATGCGATTCTTGTTGCGGTCAATGCCCAATACTTGAACCTGTACGATATCGCCCACTTTGACCAATTCATTCGGATTGGCAATTTTTGACCACGAAAGTTCGGAAACGTGAATCAAGCCATCCAATCCGCCCAAATCCACAAACACACCAAAATCCGCAACACTGGTCACGGTGCCGGTGCGGATATCGCCCTCTTTGATTTCTTCGAGCAAACGCGCTTTGGCATCGCGGCGCACTTCGCGCATCGCCACGCGTTCGGAAAGAATCAACCGATTGCGCGCGCGGTCAATTTCAATAATTTTCAGTTTTAATTTCTTGCCCGTTTGCGCTGACAGATCTGCTTCCGTCAATTCGCGTTCACCGCGTCCACGCGACGCAATTTCCAATTGCGACGCGGGAACAAAGCCGCGAATTTTACCAACACGCACAATCAAGCCACCTTTGTTGTAGCCCGCCACCGGCGCTTCGATCACCGCGTCTGCCTTTTGCTGCGCCTCTGCGTCGCGCCAATCGCGTTCCTCTTGCGCCCGCGCAACCGAAAGCACCGTCAGTCCGTCTTGATCTTCGGACTTTATCACGTACGCGAGAATTTCGTCGCCGAGCTGGGGACGTTTGCCCTCGCGCGCGAGTTCTTCCACCTCTTTCGGCGCGATAATCGCTTCGGATTTCGTGCCGATATCCACTAGGACTTCGTGCGGCGCAGCGCGGACAACGATACCCTGTACAATGTCGCCAAATTTGGGACGCTTGTAGGTATAGTCCTCTTCGGACAACGACGCCATAAAATTAGCGACATCGTTGTTGTTCGTCGCCTTGGCTGCGGCTTTTTTCGGCGCCTTTTCTTTGGGCGAGCCGCTATTTTTTGGTGAAGATTCTCCTTGGGGCAACTGGCTCCCTTGAATCGGATCCATCAAGTTAACTCCAACATACAGAGGTGGCGTATCAAATGTGTTCATAGAAATGAACTGTGTTCATTAAATAGAACCAAAAACATTATAGGCGATTTGGGTGATTTGGCAACTGACTAAAAGAGTTGAAAGTTAAAGGGTGAAAGTTTTCAAATTCTGGCATTGAACCTTCAACTTTTGACTTTTAACTTAGTTCGCAACCGCGATCGCCTCAATTTCAACGAGCGCGCCCGCAGGCAACTTCCCCGCTTGAATCGTCGAACGCGCAGGCGGCTGTTCGCCAAAAAATTCTGCATAAACCGCGTTCATCGCTTGAAAATCACTCAAGTCAGCGAGAAAGACGGTTGTTTTCAAAACGCGGCTCATAGAACTGCCCGCGGCTTCCAACACATTGCTTAAATTCGTCAGTACGCGGCGCGTCTGAACCGTAATATCGCCCTCCACCAATTTCATTGTCGCGGGGTCGAGCGGAATTTGTCCCGCGCAAAAAACAAAATCGCCCGTACGAATTGCTTGCGAGTACGGTCCAATGGCTTTGGGCGCATTGTCTGTATGAATGATGCGACGTTCCATTTGATTTGGAGCAGCACATAGCAGATAATGAGGAGCAAGAATTTTCCTGCTGCGTACTATCTGCTACTCGCCACTTATTGTGGGCAATCCACAAACGTATTTCCATCCAACACGATATTGCTCGAATGCTCCGCGCGGCAATCCATGACGCGGCTGCCTGTTGAATAATTCCCACTCACCAACGCCCACGTCGAATAGCCGAGCCAGAACGCGTAATTGTTGCGTTGAAGTTCGTTTCCAACGAAACGATTGTCGTGCGAAAAGGTCGCCTCGACGCCGTTTGCAACATTGTCGTTGAGCGTGTTCCAATAAAACGAGTTATTATGACTGGCGCGCGCCGCGGTATTCCCCTGATAAATGCCATCGCCCGAAAAATTCGCGGTATTGCCGACGACGGTCGAGTTGTCGCTGTTGACGAGGACAATGCCAGCCGATTCGCAGCCCCCATCATGTCCCCATTCCGGGCAGCTGCGATTGTTGTAATTCGCCGTGTTATCCTCAACGCGATTGTTGGTCGAGTTCAAGAGACGAATGCCCCAGCCGCGATTTCTACTCGTATCGTTCGCGCGCAGGGTGTTCCCGCCCCCATTCACCACTTGAATGCCCTGTACATTGTTCGAGGCGGTGACGTTTTGAATCGTCGAGTTCGTCACATTGTGAAACATCATTCCGCCCTTGGGTAACCACGTGCCGAGGTCGAGAATGGAATTATCGTCCACGTAATTGTCATTAAAGTTCGAGTTCCGCACGATCACGTTCGACGAATCGGCAACGAGCAAACCGAGATCAAAACCCTTGACGGTACAATTCTGAATGATGACGCCCGTTCTGTTTTGAACAACAATCCCCGTTTCGGCGCCATTGCCAACGATGACCGGTCTGCCTTCGGCTTGGCAGTCAATCACTTGATTATCTTGTTGTGCAAAAATGGGTTGGGAAGACGGAAGCAAAAAAGTGAGAAGTAGAAAAAGTTCGTGCATGTAGCACGTTATAGCACGAATTCTTTTTTCACTCCAAATGCGCGCCCGACGCAGAAAGCGTAGGAATGATTCTACACATTCAAGCGGCTCAACAAGCGCGCCAAATCTTCGAGCGAAGAAAAATTGTGCGCAGGCAAAAAATCATCCACATACGGCAGCGCCGCCTTCAAGCCGAGCGTGAGCGGTTCGTAATCACTCGAAGCGATGAGCGGGTTCAACCAAATGATGCGATATACATTTCGCCGCAGGCGCGCCATCTCGCGCGCGAGCAATTGGGGATCGCCGCGATCCCAGCCATCGCTAATGATCAACACCACCGCGCCGGGACGAAGCACACGCCGCGACCAAACGAAATTAAATGTTTTGATCGCTTCGCCGATGCGCGTACCGCCCGACCAATCCACCACCGAATCCGCAACCCCGCGCAGCGCACGTTCCACACTGCGCGTACGCAGTTGACGCGTAATGCGCGTGAGACGCGTGCCAAACACAAAACACTCCGTGTGCGTGGCGATGTGACCATCGCGGTGTTCGCGCAGCGCGTGAACGAAATGTAACAACATGCGCGAATAATTTTCCATCGAACCGCTAATGTCGCACAACACGACGAGCGGGCGCGGCTTGTAACGCGTTTGCTTCCACGCGGGGTCGAGCAGTTCGCCGCCATATTTCAAATTGCGCCGTATCGTCGCCCGCGCGTCAAAAAATTCGTCGCCGCCGTGAATCATGCGCCGCGTCGCGCGCTCACCTGTTCGCCATGGCAGCGCGCGCATCAATTTTTTCGTTTCTTCGATTTCGCTGCGCGTGAACGCGCCAAAATCTTTGCGTCGCAGGGTTTCTTGCTCCGAATAGGTTTGAATCGAGACGATTTTCCCTTTTTGCGGCAGATTGTCGCTTTCGAGCGGCGCGAGCAAAGTTGGCAAAAATTTGGCTGGGGGGGGGGGCTTGGCGAACGCGGGCGTAATTGCTGCTGCCGCGCGCCGCGCCTCAAGCGAATAATCGCGCCGTCGCCAGAACCAATCAAAGGTTTGGTCAAACAACGCCAAATCCTCGCGGCGCGTCACAAAGAGACAGCGTGCAGAGTTTTTCACTTCAGCGCGTTGACTCAAATCAATCACATGCGCAGCATGTAAAAAATCATGTACTTGGGTCGCGCTGATGTTCAAACCGAGATGGCGCAGCAGGCGCGCGAAAATAATAATGTTATGAACGAGGTGTCCGCCTGCTTGATACTCGCCGAGTTCCGAGCGCAATTGACTTGGCTCGGCGCGCGGGGTGAGCGACGCCTTATCGCGCGGCGCGTTCATAGCCCAACTCTTGGTACGCTTGCGCGCGCCCCGTCAATTCCATCGCCACGCCGCCGCGCACTTGCTCCACATCATCTTGATATTTCAAAATGACGCCGAGTGTTTCATTCACCGTCTGCTCGTCCAGCGCGGTCTGGTCTAATGCCGCGAGCGCGCTCGCCCAGTCGAGTGTTTCAGCGACGCCGGGCATTTTGTACAAATCGCGCCCGCGCAATTCTTGAATGAATGCGACGATTTGTTCCGCGAGACGCGGTTCCGCCTGCGGCACTTTGGCGCGGACGATGGCGAGCTCTTTCGCAAAATTCGGATACTCGATCCAATAATAAATACAGCGGCGTTTTAACGCGTCGTGTAATTCGCGGGTGCGGTTCGAGGTGATGACGACGACGGGCGGATACGTCGCTTTGAGCGTACCCAACTCGGGAATCGTGATTTGCCAATCGGACAAAAGTTCCAGCAAGTATGCCTCAAATTCCGTGTCGCTGCGGTCCACTTCATCAATCAACAACACGGGCGCTTGAGTGCGCGCTTCTTCAATCGCCTGCAAGAGCGGACGCTTGATGAGAAATTCCACGCCAAAAATGTTTGGATGAACGTGTGCGGCGCCGCCTGAATCATGTGCGCGCAGTTCCAAAAGTTGCCGCGCGTAATTCCATTCGTAGACGGCATGATTGATGTCCAACCCTTCGTAGCATTGCAAACGAATCAGTTCCGTATCCAAGATCTCTGCGAGGACTTTGGCGATTTCCGTTTTACCCACGCCCGCTTCGCCTTCGAGAAAGAGCGGCTTGTTCAGTTTCAACGCGAGGAACGTGGCAGTGACCAGCCCGCGGTCTGCAACATAATTGCGCGCCGCGAGCTGCTGATCCAATTCGGAAATAGATTGAGGAAGCATAATTCGATTATCCTACGCGCATGGCGATTCGTCAATCTTATTTCATCTCCAACGCTCGCTTCACCGCCGCGTACGCGTCTACGATGCCATAGCCCACAAAATCATTCGGCGTCGCGTTTGGGTCGCCACAAACAATCTCTTGGGTTGCGACATTGACGCGCTGCGCCGTCTCGCGCAGTAATTGTTCTGTGCGCTCAATATCGCCAATCAATTTTGGATTGGCTGACCAAAGCAGCGCGACCACGCCGGCAACGTGCGGTCCTGCCATCGAGGTGCCGGATTCTCTCCCATACGTTCCGCCGGGCAGCGATGAAAACACATTTACGCCGGGCGCGGCGATGTCGGGTTTCACGCGTCCGCTGCCATCAGCAATCACCGGACCGCGACTGCTGAAATCCGCGAGCTGTTTGCCGGAATTCACTGCGCCGACAGAAAAAACATCGTCGTACAGCGCGATGGGCGAATTGATCGAACTGCACGCGGGACCTTCATTGCCTGCCGACGCGACGACGAAAACGCCTGCATCGCGGAGGGCGCGCACACCAGCTAACAATGTGTTGGCATCACAACCTTCTACATCGGGACAACCCCACGAATTATTCAACACCATCGCACCGCGTTTCGGGTCGCCATCACGCAGCGCGTTTCCCTTTTGTGGAAAAGGCGCGAGCATGAATTGCATACAATCGAGATAGAGCGCGGGGTTGCCCAAATTGCGCGCGAGATTCACACAGCCGTACCATTCCGCTTCGGGCGCAACGCCGACCGTTTCGCCGAGAACCGAACCGAGTGTGTGCGTCCCATGTCCACCAATGTCCTGCGGACTCGCGCTGTGATTCCACGGGTCGAGCCAATTAAAGTCATTGTTCCCATCGCGGCCGCGATAGCGCGCGGAAAATTCAGGATGCGTACCATCCACACCCGAATCGGACTGTCCAACAATCACGCCTTGACCGCGCACTCCAAAATCCTTCCACACACGATCCGCGCCGATCATAGTGAGATTCCATTCGGGCGCGGCAGCCGGACTCGTTTCATTACCGCGCGACATGGGCGGCTGTTGCGGCAGCGGACGCATGCGCGGGGAAGGCAACACGCGATCCACATCGCTGCGACTTGCGAGCCACAACTGCATCGGCAAGTCAGCGCTCACCTCTAACGCGTTCACCAAATAGTACGGCGTGTACGCAATGCCAAATCGGTCGAGCAAAGCGCGCAGATCGCGTTGTGTTTCGTTCGCGTGCGCGGTGAGTGTGTTGTACACAAACGCGCGGCGTTCGTTGTAGTCCGCGATGCTTTTCGCTGACGAGACATCCGCTTGATTTTTTAGAATTACGAAAATTCGATTCCCAAAAAATCCCGGCTGTCCCGCCGTGAAATAGAGCACGAGCGCGACGCATCCGAGCACGCCCGCGCCGATCCACAAAAGCGACGCGCGTTTCCATTCGGCAATTGGTTTGCGTAGAAAAAACAAGAGCAGCCCGAGAATCCACGCGCCTAAAATGACAAGCCCCGTCGCGCGCACGGCATAGCCCAACACTTCTCCTTCGCTGGCAGAGGCGAGCAAAATCTCCGCACTAGGATCAAGCAAGAGCAATGGTGCGCCGACCGCAAAAGCAAGCAGCGCCAAGACCGCGCGCTCATCCCAATTGTTCGTTTCGCGGAGATGGAATTGCGTCAAATCCATCACGAGCCAGCCAAATGCCGACAGCGCGAGCAGAAATAAAAGCTGCGTGCCATTAAAACCGATTGCGCTGCCCATGATCAAAAGCATTGCGCCGACAACAAATCCGCCAAGCGCAATGTCCCAGCCGCCGCGCGAGTCCTGCGCTATCCCCTTGAGCCACAAACGTGTCACGATCAACGCTGCCGCCAGCGCGAACGCGCACGCTGTCAAAATCCCCACGAGGACATCGCCGATGGAGCCAAGCGCGCCCCACAACAGCCACGGGAGCGCGAGCAGGATGCCAAGCGCAACCGCCAGTGCGAGGGCGCTCGAGGATGTTTTAGGCAAAACGCTGCCGCGTGCGGTGGCAAGCCACAAGGCAACTGCAAAGACAAGCGCGAGCGCAAATTGAAAGAAAAGGGCAAGCTGCGGGGAGGTAGAGGGAATGAGCCGCGCGGGCGCGAGAACGAGCAAAAAGATGGCGCCGGCGAGCCACGCGCGAAACGCGGCGCGATAACGCGGCGCGCGCCACCAGAGCGAGAGCGGAACGAGCAGCGCGCTCAAAATAATCGTCTGCACGAGCGCGGCGCTGAAAAACACATCCTGCGGTCTTAAATCCGAGCGCTGCAATATTTGGTCAGGAACTGTAGCGATTATCAGTGCGGCGAACTGAACGACGAGCGTGACGCCGATAATCCATGCCAATGCGAACACAGTAACAAGTATGCTTGCCCAGTCTGTTTTCTTGGCAAGGGGGATTGGTGAATTCATAAGTGTTGGTTGCTACAAGATAACGCCAAAATGTTCGAGCAGCAGCGCGTCGTATTGCGCGGAATTTTCAACATTTTGCACCGTGCGTATTCCATCATTTGTTACGATCAAGCGCGTGCCGTCAAGCGAAACGCGTCCGCGCGGCGTGGCGCGCGTGATAATGCGCTTGCGCGTGAATGACGAATCGGGCGAAGTTTGGTGATAGACGCACATTGCTTCAAATTCCGAAAATGCGCGGGGCTGTAACGTGAAACGATATTGTTTCTCCCAGCTGCCGTCGTATTTTTTTTGCCACAACATGCGGTAGAGCCCATCCTGTTCGATTCGATACGCGCGTCGTCCGTCCGATTGTTCGATTTCAACATCCAGGCAAAGCGGCTCGACAAACGAATCGCCAAAGCCCACATCAGCCAGATACGCGGCGGAGGAATTCGCATCAGCGGGACATTTTACGGAGAGCGTGAGATGATCATATTCCGCGCCGAACGAGCCATCCTCCGAAGCGACGCGCGCGGACAGGAGCGTCACATCAAAGCCCAATTGCTGCAGCAGCCATGCAAACATTCCATTCGCCTCGTAACAAAAGCCGCCGCGCTGCTGCGTCACAATTTTTTCGTACAACGCGGCGTGATTGAGAATGATGGGACGGTGAAGATGAATGTTGAGGTTTTCAAAGGGGACCGCGTACAAGTGCGCGAGGTGGAGCGCGCAAAGGGTGGAGGCGTTCGGTTCCAACGCGCCGTCATAGCCGATGCGGTTTAGGTATGCAGAAGTATCCATGTGAGAAAAAGAAAATGCTCCCTAAGGAGCATCTTATGACTGCGGGCAATGGATTTGAACCACTACAACAACATCCAGAGTGTTGCGTCCTGCCATTAGACGAGCCCGCATTGACAGCACGAATTGTAGCATCACTCGCAGACACGCGCAAATAAAATTAGTTCGGAAGCGATTGACGCAGCTTGTTATGATGTGGGATCCAAATTATGGGGAGAGTTGTAATAGATGGTAGGAACGGTAAACGCTGTCCGTCGGGTCACGCGTTGCTGTTTCTTATTTCCTACCTTCTCCTCTCAAAGCGCGCGTTAGCGGGGACGCGCGCTTTGGGCGTTATGGCGAGCAAGCGCGCTACCTCTAGCTCAAGCGATTCAAGACACTTTGGAGTTCGTCGAGCGTAAAGGGTTTGGACAACACGCCATTGACCAAGCCCTTTTTCATTTGGTCCGGTTCGAGCGTCAAGCCCCACCCCGTCACCAAGACGACCGGTTTTGACGGATGCAAATCCTTTGAGCGCCGCGCCAAATCCCAGCCCGAACATTCAGGCATCATCAAATCTGTCATCAAAACATCGTACTGTCCTACACGCATCCGGTCTTCGGCTTCTGCGCGCGTTTGCGCCGTTGCCACAGAGTTGCCCAACGCGCCGAGCAAACTGCGCGCGGCGGACAAGATGTTTACATCATCATCCACAAACAAGATATTTGCGGTTCGAGTAGTCGCTGCTGGAATTGGCATCTTGAGAGTCTCCTGTGCCGTGTGCCGTGCCGGGGGCAAACGAATGGCAAAACGCGTGCCGTACGAGAGGTCATCATCGTTTCCGAAAATCGGACTCGTAACCTGAATCTCTCCCCCGTGCCGCGAGATTAGATTAAACGCTGTGCTCAAGCCAAGGCCAAGCCCATCCTGTTTGGTCGAATAAAATGGTTCAAAGACTTGCTTTAGATTTTCCGCTTCGATGCCCGCTCCATTATCCTCAATTTCAATCCGTTGCCAACCGCGCCCATCGCGTGTAGTGCAAATATAAAGATGCAAAGGTTCACAGAGCCTTTGCGCTTCGATTGCATTCGAGATCAGACTCACCAATGCCTCGCGCAGGTCAGCGGCTGGTCCGCTCACCTCAATCGTCTCTCTAAAATCAATCTCAAGCGTTCCGACCGGCGACCAACGCGGGCGTGTAATAGCTGCGACCTGATTGATCAAACTGCGGACCGAGACAATAGATGCACTCGCCTCAGGGTGCGCCTGTCCGCGCATTTGACGGACGACCCCCGCCGCATCGCTTGCCGCGCTTTGAATGCGCTGCAACGACGCAAGCGCATCGCCTTGAAGCGTGCTTTCCAACATCTGTGATTCCATCATGATGACCGCAAGCCAATTATTAAAATCGTGCGCGATCTTACTCGACATTTCGCCGAGGGCGCGTGCTTCTTCCGCCCGACGTAGTTGTGTCTGTGTCTTGTGCAAAAGATTCAATTCCGCTTGCAATTTTGCGGCGAGGCGCGCATTTTCTGCCGCTGTGACGCGCAAATCATTGTATGCTTCCTGCAATTCGCGCCGCAGCGCCAACTGCCCCTCCGCGCTCACCCCCAAAGAGCCGGCGAACGCAAAGAGCAAAACCGCACGCGTGCCGATGACAGTAACTAAATCTACCGGGAGGGGAGCATACGCGAACCATGCAAGAAAAACATACGACGCGGCGCTGCAGCTTGCGGCAACCAATCCCCCACACAGCCCAAAGTAAATCGTTGCAACTCCGATGGGGAAAAAATAAAGCAAATAGAAATCGCTTGCCGTATCCCGAATGAGCAGCGCCGCCAGAACGATTGTAATGAACGTACAAAGCAGCGCGATGCGTCCCGGCGCCGCGCTGTTCAGAGTCTTTGGCTCTGCGCGCAGCGCGAGCAGAGAAAGCCAAAGCGTTGTGGCGACAATCCACGCGCCCAGTAACAGTGTAGGAACGAGGGGCGGAGTGCGAACTGCAATTGTCCCAAAAAGAAAAATCAACCAGACAAGCGCGCTAGCTACGAAAAGCTGCAGCCGCGCGCCCATTAAACGACTTGCGCGAAGTCGTTGGTCAATCGTCTCGGAAGAAAGAGAGATCTTTGGGGTGGAGCGAACAGGAAGCGCCCCCGCTTGCGCACCCATGTTTCAAGTATATGTTCTGCCCTCAACCCCAACAATAGGGAATCAGTACCCGCGCCACGCATGCCCGTTTATAATTGACTTTCCGTACAGCTATGCTATTCTCACCCGCCCGCTTTTCAAATCGTTCTGTTGTGAGGCTGCATGTTCCGTTTGCTCGTTCTGGTATGTTTGCTTTGCGCCATCCCGCTTGCAAGTTGTGCTGTTGAACCAACTGCCACAATCCCCCCACCCACACTCCCTCCGACAATCACGCCCGAACCAGCCCGCCCTATTCCGACGCGCCCCCCAACCGCAACGCCCGCGCCTGAAGCGCCGACCCTTTGGCTGGAACAAAATCTCGACAGCACACTGCGCGCGACGATTCAAGAAATCGCCGCAGCACAAAATCTGACGATTGTTTCCGATCCGGCGGAGGCAGCGCTGCGCATCACGCTTGTCGAATCAGCGGATCCATTGCTGGTCACCGAAGAGGTCTATGTGGTCGCAGACCGCTTTGCAACGCTCCGCAACGGTGTGAAATTTGGCGATGTGCAACAAGTTTGGGAAGGCAAACCAACCGACACAATCAAGGAACTGATCGTTACAAACGATACTGCGACGGCGCTCACTCCGCTTCTCGGCGCACCGAGTGATCTCGTACGGATTGTCGCACCTGAAGCGTTGACCGAAAGTGTGTGGCAAACACCACATTCCCTTGCCATCTTGCCCTTTGATCAATTGAATCCGCGTCTCAGCGCACAGCCCCTTGATGGGCAAAATATCCTAGACCGAAAACTCGATCTAAAAAATTACTCGCTGGTGGTACGCGTTTATCTGGAAGGTACAGCGGAACGCGCGCCCGCCTTTTACAACGCGCTGCATGACCGTCTCGCGGCGACGAATCGTGATCCAAATCGGATGACCTCGCTCGTGATGACGGGCGTGACGGCGATGGGGCGCTTTACCGCGCAAGCGATTGATGATAGCGGCGATCCTGCGTTTCCCGCGCGCGTCGTCGCGCCGATTCTTTCGCAAGCCGATATTACTCACGTCAGCAACGAGATTCCATTTGTGGACGATTGTCCGCCGAATCTCGTTCACGATTCGATTCGCTTGTGCAGCAAGAGCGCGAATATCAAAACATTTCAGGTGTTGGGCGTTGATATTGTGGGCTTGACAGGGAACCACGCGGGCGATTTTGGGTACGACAATTATTTGAAAACGCTCGATTTGTACAAAGCGAATGGGATGAAATATTACGCGGGCGGGCGCAACGAGGAAGAAGCGCGCCAACCGCTCGTCATCGAACACAACGGTAACAAACTCGCCTTTCTCGGCGCCAATAGTTTTGGTCCGCAATCGTACTGGGCGACCAAAGACAAGCCGGGAACCAACGGCTACGACGCGGAAAAAATGAAACAAGCGATTGCTCAAGCGCGTACGCAAGCCGACCTTGTTTTTGTCGAATACCAAGCCGATGAAGTGTATGCGTACACGCCCGATTCAACGAACGTTCAAATTTTCCGCCGCACCTTGAATGATGGCGCGGATGTCGTCACGGGCGTACAAAATCATCATCCCGCGTCGATTGAATTTGCAAAAAACGGAGCGCGCGAAATCTTGTACGGGCTGGGCAATTTCTCGTTCGATCAAATGTACGATGATGAGGTGCGACAGGGCTTGATTCCGCGCCATCTCATTTACAATGGCAAACTCTTGCAGACGGAATTGTTGACGACGATGCTCGACAAATATGCCCAGCCGCGTTGGGCAACGCCCCAAGAACGCGAAAATATTTTACGCGGCGTGTTCGGCGCAAGCGGTTTCAAGTTAGAGTGATTCTTGCGTTACTGCATCATGGTATAATTCCCACATGCCCTTATCCAAATATCTCGCTTCCACTTTTTCCATCATCGCGCACGATCCTGAGGCGCAAGAATGGGGCGTCGCCGTACAATCGAAAGCGTTCGCCGTCGGCAGCATGGTTCCGTCTGCGCAAGCAGGCGTCGGAGCGATTGCATCGCAGGCGTGGACAAACAAATCTTTCGGTGCGCGCGGCCTCGCATTATTAAAGCGCGGACATGACCCAAAAGATGTTATTCAACATTTGATTGCAGGTGATAATGGCGGCGCGCGGCGACAGCTCGCCGTCCTCGACGCGCAAGGACGCGCGGCAAATTATACCGGCAATGAGTGCATGAAATGGGCAGGCGGCATTGCCGAGCAAAACGTTTCGGTGCAGGGAAACATTCTCGCGAGCGAACGCGTCATAACCAATATGTTGCGCGCGTTCAAGAACGCGCGTGGAAAATTGGGTGAACGCCTGATTGTGGCGCTCGAAGCGGGACAAAAAGCGGGCGGTGATACGCGCGGGCAACAAGCTGCCTCTCTGCTCATCGTGCGCGAAAAGAGCGACATTGACGGCATTGGCGATGTATATGTAGATTTGCGCGTGGATGACCACAAAACGCCGCTTGCAGAACTGCGCCGCTTGTACGGCGTGTGGGAGATAGAATTGTATCCGTACTTGGAGGGAGACCGCGTCAATGCGCTGCTGCGCGAAAAGAGATATGCGCGGGCGCAAAAATTGCACCGCGACTTTTCAGCGCACGCCGCCCGGCTGGCGCGCAAAAATTGGAATGACGCGCAGCTATTGAATGTTTTGGCGTGGCAGTTCGCCCAAAATCCGTTGGGGCTTGACGCCGCGCAAAAATACGCGCAGCGCGCGTCCAAGCTGAAACCGCGCGATACCAATATCGCCGACACGCTGGCGGAAGTGTATTTTCAACGCGGCGACACGACGCGCGCAATAGAGCTCGAACGCCCGCTTGTCGCTAAAAATCCCAACCGCTCAGACCTAAAGGCGCAGCTCGAGAAATTTGAAAAGGCAGCGAGGAAAAAGCGCCGCAAGTGATCGCCCTGCTGGGTTCAAGATTTTTTGAGCCCAGCAGGTTTTATTTTTCTCTTGACAACCTCACCCTCCTCCACCGCGAGTCCGCCATATCACACTCTGGCGATGGTTGCAATTGGCATAGGCGCGCTGCTTTTGCTTGCAAGTGTTTGCGCGGCGCTCGCGTTTGTGCTTGTGCCAACAATGTCAAGCGATCAAGCGTTAGTCACAAATACGTCCGTATTGTCGCTCGGCGCGGTCACCTTGGGATATGGCACACTGTTGCTATTCATCGGCTTGGCGCTGCGGCAAGGAAAACTCACCGCGCCCATTCGCCTGCCATCGCCAATCCTCTTTATCGTCCTTTTTGTTGTCGTGCTCATCATCGGGCAAATCATCCTCGCCCGAAACATTGCAACCGCGTACTCTTTCCCATTCTTTCATGTCCTCGCCTCTCTGCTTGTTCCACTAACGGTATTGGCATACGCCAGCCCGCGTCTCGGACCCGCATCACTCCGTTCAATGCTCGCGCAATTTACATGGGGCGGACTCGTAACCATCGCCCTCGCGTTGGTGTTTGAATTACTAATCGGCAGCGTGCTTTTTGTTCTGGCAGTGCTTGCGTTCGCGTTTGCGCTTGGCACAGAGCGCCTGACCGCACTCGTCGAGCAGCTGCGCTTTAGCACAAGCGACCCACAACGAATCATTCAAGTTCTCTCGCAAGACCCGTTCGCCATCCTTATCGCCGCGGTGACGGCGATTCTTTTGTTCGTAGTCATTGTGCCGCTGCTGGAAGAACTGATCAAGGCGACGGGACCGGCGCTCCTCATTTCTCGCCGCAGCCGCGCGCACGCTACTGTTACGAAAAGTGAAGCGCTGCTGTGGGGTTTGGCAGCGGGCGCAGGGTACGCTTTCACGGAAAATATGTTCAATGCGCAAGGCACACTGACCGACTTGACCAGCCCCACAAGTTTTTGGGCGGTGATCATGCTTTTGCGTGCCGGCACGTCATTGATGCACATTACGGCTACGGCAACCGTTTCGATTGGCTGGTATCACGCGCTGGTGAATAAAAACAAGTCACGTCTTGTACTCTTGCTTGCGGCGGCAACTCTGGCACACGCGATTTGGAATTCGACCGCGCTGCTCGCCTTTGGCGCGTCGGCGGTGAACAACGCGAATGGAAATTCCGCGCTCCTCTCCACGCTTTTTGTATCCATCGTTTGGTCTTGCCTTGCATTGCTGTTCATCCTTTTCTTGATTTGGCTGCGGCGATTGATTCGCTGGGCGCAACCGCCCGTCGAAATTATTCCATCGAACGTAACATCACTCGAAATAAAGGGGTAACATGGTTCGGATCGTCACCGATTCGGGTGCGCATCTTTCCAATGAGGTGCGCGCGAAATACAAAATTGGAACGGTACCACTGCAAGTGTTATTCGGCACACGCGCGTATCGTGATGAGATTGATTTATCGAATGAACAATTTTTTCACATGCTCACGCATGAAAAGGTGCATCCCACTACATCGGCGCCCGCGCCACAGGACTTTATCAACGTGTGGGACCCCATTCTCAAAGACAGGGAAGAGATTGTTTCGTTGTCTATCCCATCAGGCTTGAGCGCGACCTATTCCTCTGCCGTCAACGCCAAAGCACAGCTGGAACAAGAATATGGCGAGGAGCTGCCCATCACCTTGATTGATGGGAAATGGCTCTCGATGGCGCAAGGATTTCAATGCATCGAAGGATCGCGCGCGGCGCAAGCCGGCGGTTCACGCGAAGAAGTCGTCAAAGCGATGACTGCGCTCGACCAAAAACTGACGCTGATCTTTTTGCTCGATACGCTCGAATATCTCAAGCGCGGCGGACGCATCGGCAAAGCGCAGGCGTGGCTCGGCACCATGTTCAACGTGAAACCAATTCTTGAAATCGCTCACGCGCGCGTTGAACCGTTGGAACGCGTCCGCAGCCGCAAAGCGGGACTGGCGCGTTTGCTGGAATTGCTTCAAACGCCGCCCACAACGAATGGTCCGCGTCTCGGCGACGGTCCGCTGCATGTGGCGATTCTGCACGCGCGCGCGCCCGAAGCCGCGCAGCAGTTGGAAAATGAAATTCGCGCGCGGTTCAACATCGCCGAGTTGGTGAAAGCAGAAATCGGTCCGACCATCGCGGTGCATACGGGTCCCGATGCGCTGGGCTTGGCGTTTTATCGAGAATAAGCAAGTAGTACGTAGCAAGTAGTGGGTTTGACCCGACTTGCTACTTGCTACTTAGTCCCTGCTACGTTATGCGTTATAATTCACCGCGTCGCGCGCAACCAGTCGGGCGACACGGTGTTTTTTATGCAGAATCGTGATGGTGCGTCCATTGACGAGCCAAGCAACGGACAAGATTCCACCACTCTTGAAGAGGCACGTGTGGCAGAAGTGGCATTGATTGAACGCGCGAAATTGGATCCGACCGCGTTCGCTGACCTGTACGAACGGTATGTAGATCGTATCTATGCGTATATTTACTACCGAACCGGCGATGTGCGCGATGCCGAAGATTTGACGGCGCGCGTCTTTTATCGCGCGCTCGCGCATCTCCCTGACTTTAATCAAACCGGCGCGCCGTTCATTGCGTGGCTCTATCGCATCGCGCACAACCTCGTGGCAAATTGGCATCGCGATAATACAAGGCATCCTGAGGTGCCGCTCGATTTGTATTTGCACGCGCCGCACCAAGAGGGCGCCCCGCACGTCCAGGCAGAACGCGCTGAAGCGGAAAGCAAATTGCTCGAAGCGATTCGCGCACTGCCGGACGACCGTCAGCAATTATTGTTATTGAAATTTGTGGACGGCTTGTCCAATCTGGAAATTGGAAAAATGTTGGGACGCAGCGAAGGCGCAATCAAGTCATTGTACCATCGCACTTTACTTTCACTCCGCGAAGAAATGGAAAAGCGCGGCATTCTTGAATGGGAGTAGGCATGGATATTCTCACGATGGTTCTCCGGGTTCTGCATATCTTCGGAGCGGTCGCTTGGATCGGCGCAACTTGGATGGTGGTTTTCTTTGTCGAACCCACCGTGCGCGCTCTCGGACCGGAGGGCGGCAAGTTCATGAACTATATGGCGACGACGCGGCGCTACCCACTTTACATTTCTGTCACGGCGGCAGTCACATTGCTCGCGGGAATTGTGCTGTTTGGCATCCATTGGGGTCCCGTGTGGAATACTCCCATGGGGCTAACGTTCCTGATCGGCGGGCTGATTGGTATCGCCGGCGGTGTGACGGGCGGCATGACGGGCGGCGTTACCGGACGCATGACAAAGCTCGGTGGTGAGATGGCGCAACAGGGCAAACCTCCCTCTCCAGAACAATTGGCTGAAATGGGTGCGCTGCAAGCGCGGCTGCGATCTTTGGCGCGAGTCACTGCCATTCTAACAAGCATCGCGTTGTTCTTGATGGCAATCGCGCGCTATGTGTGAGATGGCAGATAGAGAATCATAAATCGAGTTTTGCCAGCTGCTATACGCCATTTGCTATACGCGATACGCGAGGTTCGTATGCAAGAAGACTTGTGGGAAGATAAACTAACATCGGATATGCGACGTGTGCTGACGCCTGTTCACCCATCCGATTCGTTTCGGAATCATCTGAAAACGAATTTAAGATTGGCGGGTCAGCAGCAATCGCAGCAGCGCGCGCTGCGGCTCCAGCGTCCCGCGCATGTCAATTATTGGGTGTTGGGCGCGGCGGCATTGGGCGTGACCGTCGCGGCGGGAAGTATGATTGCGTGGGCGATTCGCTCGCGCATCATCCCCCATTAACACGACGAATTTCCAATCAACCCGTTCGCGCCCACTGCCGTGCGAACGGGTTTTTGTTTTTTATCGGATGCGCGTACAATCGAATTTGCTGTGTACATTCGACCCAGACCGCCGAAACGACGCGCGGCGTTGATCCTTGCAATCATCGCGTTTATTGCCACATTGTTCGTTGTGTTCGGCTATGCCTTTTTACGCAATCCAGAACAAATCGCGGCTTCATTTCCCTTGCCTGACCTCATTACCCGTACACCGACCTTGATCGGCGGGCTTGAAATCACGACCACGCGCGCGTCTACCGCTACGCGTTTGCCGACGAATACGCGTACGCCGACGCCAACCGGGACGCCGATGGCAACTGTTGTGCCAACCGCGACACCGTATCCGGTCGTTGAACATTTTTTGGTCGGGCGCCCGTTTGTGGAACCGGCGAACATCCTGCCCTCGCGTTTTTACAGTTATGGCACCACCGGGCGCGGCGATTTTGAAGTGCATCACGGTTTGGATTTCCCAAATCCGCTCGGTACGACAATCGTTGCGGCGGGGGATGGGATTGTCATGGTGGCGGGGAACGATTTACTGCCACAATGCGGCGCGGGCGGAAATGAATTGTGTGGACGCTTTCCTGATTTTTACGGCAACGTCATTGTTGTGAAATTGGATCAAACGTATCAAGGTCAACCGGTCTATCTCGCGTACGGACACATGCAGAAAATTTTTGTGCGTCCCGGGCAGCGCGTACAAGAACGCGAGCCACTGGGCGAAGTGGGGCAAGAAGGATTCGCCGTCGGACCACACGCGCATTTTGAAGTGCGGGTCGGTGCGAACAGTTATGCAAGCACTCGCAATCCCGTCTTGTGGATGCAACCACTTCCTGGAACGGGGGCGCTCGCGGGACGTCTGCAAGATAAAAATGGAAATCTAATTCGCGCGCAGAGTATTCTCGTGTACGCCGACGACCTTGACGGCACGTACATTGGCGACACGGAAACATATTCGCATGATGCCGCGCCGCCCGTCAATTCCGATGATGTGCTGCAAGAAAATTGGGCGTTCCCCGATTTGCCTGCGGGAAATTATATTGTCAAGGCGTATGTTGGCGCGCTGCAATACTCGCGGCGTGTCACGATTCAATCAGGACAATTGACGTTCGTGGTGTTTGGAGGATGAGAAAAATTTTCGATTTTCGATTGACGATTTTCAATTTTGAAAATTCGAAATTCGAAATTCGAAATTCGAAATTATGACCACCGTTCGCGTTCGTTATGCGCCCTCTCCCACCGGCGCGCCGCATATCGGCAATTTACGCACCGCGCTCTTTAATTGGCTGTGGGCGCGGCACAATGACGGCAAATTTATTTTGCGCGTCGAAGACACCGACCAAGCGCGCGAGGTGGACAATGGGCTTGAGCTCATCATGGAATCCTTGCGCTTTCTCGGCATGGATTGGGATGAGGGACCCGACATTGGCGGCGCGTACGGACCGTATCATCAATCCGAACGCTTGCTCATTTACAAAAAATACGCGGACGAGTTGATTGAAAAAGGCGCGGCGTATTATTGTTACTGCACGCCCGACGAATTGAAACAGATGCGCCAAGCGCAAGAAGCGCGCGGCGAGCCGACGCGTTATGACCGTCGTTGTCGTTATCTCACACCCGCACAGCGCGCGGAACGTGAAGCAAAAGGATTGCCGCGCGTCGTGCGGCTCGCGGTGCCATTGGAAGGTTCTACGACGCTGCCCGATTTTATTCACGGCGACATTACGATTCCGAACGCGGACGTGGACGACCAGGTGCTGATGAAATCGGATGGTTTTCCGACGTACCACATGGCGGTTGTGGTGGACGACCACTTGATGGAAATTACACACGTGATGCGCGGCGACGAATGGATTTCGTCGTTCCCCAAACACATTCTCTTGTACAACGCGTTCGGCTGGACGCCGCCGCAGTTCGGACACATGCCCGTCGTTCTCGGACCCGACAAGAAAAAATTGTCCAAACGTCACGGCGCGACGAGCATCACGCAATTCCGCGACGAAGGATATTTGGTTGAAGCGTTAGTGAATTTCATGGCGCTGCTCGGTTGGGCGTATGACGGCGAACGCGAATTATTTTCGCGGGCAGAGTTAATCGGAGCCTTTACACTCGACCACATTCATTCGTCGCCCGCCGTCTTTGACCGAACAAAACTCGATTGGATGAATGGATATTACATTCGCGCGTTAACAACAGATGAACTAGCGGAACGATTGCTGCCATTTCTCACGCGCGCGGGGATTGAGGCGGATTTGGAGACGGTGAAAAAAATCGCGCCGTTGGTGCAAGAACGTTTGAAACGGCTCGATGAATTTCCGCAACTGGTGGATTTTATTTTTCAAGACGAAATTTCGTATGACCCAAAACTTTTGCTCGGCAACAAAATGAACGCGGTGGAATCGCTCAACGCGTTACGTAACGCGGGCGAGGTGTTGGACAATTTCGCGTCGTTCGACGACGAGGGCGCGTTGGAACACGAACTGCGCGCGGCATCAGAAAAACTCGGTTTGAAACCCGCGCAATTTTTTGGAATCTTGCGCGTCGCGGTGACAGGTAAAACGGTTACGCCGCCGTTGATTGGCGTGCTGAAAATTTTAGGCAAACAAAAAACGATGGCGCGGGTGAACGCCGCGCTGGCGCAGTTGGAATCGTTGGTTGTAGTATAGCACCCTGAGCGCATCTTTCCCGTCGCCTGTCACTTGTCACCAGTTACCTTTTCATAGGAGCATTTCTATGCGGCGCTTTCTCTTTCAAGTCGTTGTTGACTTTATCGCACTCGTCATCGTCCTGTTCATCGTCACGATCTTGTCTGTCGCGACCGGCAGCAATGTTGATGCGACCACGCAGCTCGCCGGGCTGCAGTTTGCCGTTTCCGTCTTGCCGATTGTCGCCGGGTTTGCAGTCATTCTGACAACGGTGCACTGGTTCGTGCGTCCCGTACTGGTCATTCTATTTGGCGGCTGGGTGATTCGCTCGTTCGGTCTGTTTGTCGTCGTCCTCGACATCTTTTTGTTTTACTTTGCCATTTTTCTCAGCCCTGCCACCTTTCAGATTGCAGAGCCGCGTTGGATTTGGACAACGCTCGGCGCGCTTCTCTTTGACGTCATGAGTCTCATCGTCGGCACCCTCTTTGGCGTGAATCGTCCGCGTTTAGACATGACGCGCGCGAATGATGCCGTGTGGAAGCAATTGGAAAAATTGCCGAGCATGCGCCGCAGTTCGGTAAATGAAAATTTGCGCTTGCAAGAAGTGTACAACACATTTCTTTCGTACGGACTGGAAATTGGTTTGGCGGAAACGCCGGTGGGACGTTTTCGGCGCTCGGTCACCAAGTTGGTGTACGGCAAGCCGAATCCAATTGATGAGTTATCCACGCCCGGCAAAATTCGCACGATGCTCCAACAATTGGGCCCGACCTATGTAAAATTTGGACAAATGGCTTCTTCGCAATCACAAACGCTGCCGCCCGATTGGGCAGCCGAATTGGCAAAATTACAAAGTGATGTGCCGCCCGTCCCATACGAACAAGCGCGCGAGGTCATCGTCAGCGAATTGGGCAAACCGCCCGAAGAACTCTTTGCGACGTTTGACGAAACGGCAATGGCAGCTGCATCCACCGCGCAGGTGCATCGCGCGACCCTGCGCGATGGCACACTGGTCGCCGTAAAAATTCAGCGACCCAATATCGTCGCGATGGTCAAGGCGGATTTGGGCATTTTGCAAGATGTTTCCAATGTCGCGGAAAATGTTAGCAGTTATGCGCGCGATTTGGATTTGTCCGGCATTCTTGCAGAATTTGCCGACGGCGTCATTCGCGAATTGGATTATCACAATGAAGCATATTATGCTATGCGACTTGCAGATAACATGCAGTCCATTCAAGGCGTTCATGTCCCGACCGTGTATCCCGATTTGAGCGCGACGCGCGTGTTGACGATGGAATTTATCAAGGGCGTCAAAGTCAATAAACCGGGCGCGCTGGACAATCCGAACATTGACCGTCTTGCGGTGACGCGCACGTTCATGCGCGCGTTCATCAAACAAATTTTCATTGACGGTTTTTTTCACGGCGATCCGCATCCGGGAAACATTTTTGTCAATCGCGACACCGGTGAATTGACCTATCTCGATTTAGGTCTTGTTGGCAGACTCGACCAGACCAAGCGGCTCGATTTGATTGACCTGCTGGTGTCGTTCAGTCAAAACGATTCCGAAAGTATCGCCAATCTCGCGCTGCGCTTGTCCAAAAAAACACGTCCCGTGAACGTGAATCAATTCCGCGATAACATGGGCGAATTGTTGAATCAATACGTGCGCTATGCCGCGCACCCCAGTTTTGAGGCGATGATTTCGGAATTTTTCGGTTTGCTCCAGCGGTACGGCTTGCGGCTCGACAAGCAGTTTACGCTCGCCATCAAAGCGGTGGTGCAAAGCACCGCTGTCGTGGATGCGTTGGGCGGCGGCGTGGACTTTGTCCCGTTCGCAGTGCAAGAAATTCAAACGCTCGCGCTCGCCGAAATTACGCAGGATAAAGTCATCGGCACGGTCAAGCAGCAAGTGACGGCTGTCGGCAAGGAATTACTGCGCCGAGTTCCAAATCTGCAAGACGCGACAGTGTCGTGGCTCGACCAATATATGGCAGGCAAATTCGTCGTGCATGTGGACACGCGCGATTTATCCCAACATGTGGACAATCTGGACACGACCTTTACGCGCCTGACGGCGGGCTTGATTGTAACGGGCATGATTATTGGCACGGCAGTTGTGACGAGTCAGATTTGGAATTTTCAAGCGACGGGCAACCTGCTGTATCCAATGCTTGCCGTCGCCGTTTTTATCATCCTGCTTTTGTTCGGCGCAGCGATGGTGTGGCGGATGCTGCGCCCACCGCGCAGACCGTATGTCGAGTGAGAGAGAACAAATGACCACCCCCGCACCCAAAGACTTTATCCGTGAAGCTGTCATTCACGACAACGAAACAAAACGTTTCGATGGACGCGTCGTCACGCGCTTTCCGCCCGAACCGAACGGCTATTTGCATATCGGTCACGCCAAAGCGATTTGCGTGGATTTTGGCATTGCACAAGAATTTGGCGGCTATTGCAATTTGCGTTTTGACGACACGAATCCGACCAAAGAAGAACAAGAATACGTGGACGCGATTCAAGAGGATATTCGCTGGCTTGGGTTTGAATGGCAGGGCGAAGCAAAATTCGCGTCCGATTATTTTGAACAGTTGTATCAGTGGGCGCAAGAACTGATTCAGCAAAACAGAGCGTACGTGGACGATTTGAGCATGGAAGAAATTCGCGCGTATCGCGGCACGCTCACCGAACCCGGACGCGAATCGCCATACCGCAAGCGCAGCATCGCGGAAAATTTAGATTTGTTCCGCAGAATGCGCGCGGGTGAATTTCCTGACGGTGCGCGTGTCTTGCGCGCAAAAATTGATATGCAGTCGGGAAATTTGAATATGCGCGATCCCGTCATGTATCGCATTCGTCACGCCACGCATCATCGCACGGGCGACGCGTGGTGCATTTATCCAATGTACGATTGGGCGCACGGACAATCCGATTCGATTGAGGGCGTGACGCACTCGCTCTGTTCGCTCGAATACGAAGACCATCGTCCGTTGTACGATTGGTATTTGGACAATCTCGAAATTTACCATCCGCGCCAAATCGAATTTTCGCGTTTGAATCTCTCGCATACGGTAATGAGCAAACGCAAACTGCTGCAACTGGTGAATGAAAATATCGTCGCGGGCTGGGACGACCCGCGCATGCCGACGCTTTCGGGTTTGCGACGACGCGGTTATACGCCCGCCTCCATCCGCGATTTCATCGAACGCGTCGGCGTGACGAAAAATCAAAACTTGGTAGAAGTGGCGCTGCTCGAAGCGTGCATCCGCGAAGAATTGAACAAAACCGCGCCGCGCGTGTCCGGTGTTTTGAATCCGTTGAAAATTGTCATTGAAAATTATCCCGAAGGAAAAATCGAGGAACTCGAAGCGATAAACAATCCCGAAGACCCGAGCGCGGGTTCGCGCAAAATTCCGTTCACGCGCGAATTGTGGATCGAGCAATCCGATTTCATGGAAACCCCATCGAAAAAATATTTTCGCTTGGCGCCGGGCGCCGAAGTGCGTTTGCGTTGGGCGTACATTATCAAATGCGTCGGCGTTGTGAAAAACGAAAACGGCGAGGTAACGGAACTGCGCTGCACCTACGACCCCGCGACGTTGAACGCGCAGCCCACCGACCGCAAAGTCAAAGGCACAATTCATTGGCTTGCCGCGCCACACGCGCTTGCCGCCGAGCTGCGTTTGTACGAAAATTTATTTCCGATGCCAAAACCGGACGAAGCGGACGATTGGAAAGAAAACATCAATCCCCATTCGCTTCAAATAGTGAATGGTTTTGTCGAGCCATCGCTGGCGCACGCGGAAACGGGCGCGCGTTATCAATTCGAGCGTAACGGCTATTTCGTCGTTGATCCAGATTCGACGCGCGAACGTTTGGTATTTAATCGGACGGTGACGCTAAAGGATACGTGGGGCAAGATTGAAAAGCAGGAATCATAAAAATTTCAAACCCGTCCTGAATCGGACGGGTTTGAAATTTTTATGATAATGTCTCCCCATTCGCCTTTCCGTATCTTTTTCGGTATGATGCGTTCCCCTCTCCTGAAAATTTCAGTACTGAAATTTTCAGGAGAGGGGTTAGGGGTGAGGTGTATGAAAATCGGAATTGTTGGCAGCGGCTTTGTGGGCGCGACGGCGGCGTACGCGCTTGTCATGCGCGGCGTCGGACGCGAAATTATTTTGGTGGACGCGAACAAACAGCGCGCGGCGGCGGAAGCGGACGACATCGCGCACGCGGTGCCGTTTGCGAACGCGCTCGAGGTGCATGATGGCGAGTACGCGGATTTACAAGGCGCGCGCGTCGTCATTCTCGCGGCGGGCGCGAATCAAAAACCGGGCGAAACGCGTTTGCAATTGTTGGAACGCAACGCGAAAATTTTCGGCGAAATTATTCCACGAGTGTTGGAATACGCGCCCGATGCGCGCATCGTCGTCGCGACGAATCCGGTGGATGTAATGACGCATCTCGCCGCGCACTTTGCCAAACAGCGCGGCGTCTCCGACGCGCGCGTCATTGGTTCAGGCACCACGCTTGACACGGCGCGTTTTCGGCTGCTGCTCGCTCGGCACGTGGGCATTGATACGCCGCACATTCACGCGCACGTCATTGGCGAACACGGCGATTCCGAAGTATTGACGTGGTCGGTGGCAACGGTCGCCGGTTTTCCGCTCGAACAATTTTGCGAATCGCACAGCATCGCGCTCGATGATGCCATTCGCGCGGACATTGATACGCGCGTGCGGCGCGCCGCGTATCACATCATCAACGGCAAAGGCGCGACGTATTACGGCATCGGCAGCGCGTTGGCGCGCATCACGCAGGCGATTCTCAATGACCAACGCGCGATTCTGACCGTGTGTTCGCATCACGAAAATATTGCGGGCGTAAAGGATGTTACGTTGTCCTTGCCACAGCTCGTCGGCGGTGACGGCATTTTAGATACCTACATGCCGCCGTTGAATGATAGCGAAATGAACGCGTTACAAAAAAGCGCGCAGGTGATTCGCGGCGCGATTGACGGATTGAATTTATCGTAGGGGCGAAGCATTGACAGAAGCAAACGCGAATCGAGTCACTTGCGCGAATGTCAATGCTTCGCCCCTACCCAAAATGGATGAAACAAATCGAATTGGGCAAAAGCGGCGTGCAAGTTTCCCCACTCGGCATCGGGACGTGGGCGTGGGGCGATAACTTGTATTGGGGTTATGGCAAGGGCTATGGCGAAAACGATTTGCAACTGGCGTTTGATGAAACGCTGCGCGCGGGAATTGATTTCCTTGATACGGCGGAAATCTATGGCTTTGGCAAGTCGGAAAAATTTATCGGCGAATTCCTGCGCGTCGCCGCGCAACGGGATGGCTCAAGCATCCGCGACACTGTACATATCGCAACAAAATTCGCGTGCCTGCCGTATCGTGTCTCGAAAGGATTTTTACTGCGCGCGCTGCGCGGCAGTTTGAAACGGCTTGGCGTATCGCAAGTTGATTTGTATCAAATTCATTGGAACTTTGCCGCCATGTCTATCGAGACAATGATGGATGCAATGGCGGAAGCGGTTGAAAAAAAATTAACGCGCGCCGTTGGCGTTTCCAATTACAACGTGGAACAAGTGCGCCGCGCGCACAAACGCCTCGCGCAGCACAACATTCCGCTCGCGTCGAATCAAATCGAATACAATTTGTTGCAGCGCGGCGCCGAGTTTAACGGCATGACGGAGCTGTGCCGCGAATTGAATGTCACCATTATCGCGTACAGTCCATTGAAATACGGCGTCCTGACGGGCAAGTATTCGCCGACCAACCCGCTCCCCGGCGCGCGCGGCAGACAATTCAGCGTCGCGTATCTGACGCAGATTGAGCCGTTCATGGTGGAATTGAAAAAGGTCGCTCAAAAATATGACAAGAGTATTCCACAAGTTGCCATCAACTGGGTCATGCAGCGCGGCGCAATCCCGATTCCCGGCGCGAAAAATTTGAAACAAGCACAAGAGAACGCGGGCGCGCTCGGCTGGAATTTGGCGCGCGAGGATGTGGAATTTTTGAATGAAATGAGTACGCGCGTTCACACCGCGCGGTAAGAGAACCTACAATGAACTGACTAAAGGTTGTAGCCGATGAACCGAAAACGAATCTTGCTTGGGGTTGGAATTGTGCTGCTCGCGCTCGCATTGTTGGGCGCGGGCGCATTTGTGTATTGGGCAAACGATTCCGCGCCGCCGATGCCCGAAGCATTGGCAGCGTTGAAATCCGACGAGTTTGTACAATTCAGCGACCAAAACGGTTGGCTCGTATTTCGACCCGTCAGTCAAGGTGATACCCTCCTCAAGCCATTGAACACCGGTTTTATCCTTTATCCCGGCGGCAGAGTGGACTATCGCGCATACGCGCCGCTGGCGCGCGAGATTGCGGCGCACGGCTATCTTGTCGTTGTGCCGCCAATGCCATTGAATCTCGCGCTCTTGAATGTGAACGCGGCTGCCCAAGTCATGCAAACATTTCCAGAAATCAAACACTGGGCAGTTGGCGGACATTCGCTCGGCGGCGTCGCGGCATCAATCTTTGCTAACCACAATTCGCAACAGGCGGCGGGGCTCGCGCTGTATGCGTCGTATCCATCGGAAAATATTCAAACCTATCCCGGAGCGGTCACTTTGATTTTTGGAACAAATGACGGCTTGGCAACGCCGCAGAAAATTCAAGCGGCGAAGACGAATCTTTCACCGCAAACGCTGTACGTGCCAATTGACGGCGGGAATCATTCGCAATTTGGATGGTACGGTCTGCAAGCGAATGATAATCCCGCAGCGATTTCACGTGACGAACAACAAGCGCAAATTGTAGACGCGACGGTAAATATGTTGCAGACGTTACGCTAACCGGAAATTCTTTTGCGAGTTAGAGACAGGACGTATCTTGAATGGAACTGAACTTGGAAAATTTTCATGTCGCCGTTATCGGCGCCGGACCCGCCGGATTGTATGGCGCGCAAGAGTTGGCAAAAGCGGGCGCGCAAGTCGCGCTTTTCAATCGTGACATCAAACCGGGCGGACTCGCCGAATACGGAATTTATCCCGCCAAGCACAAAATGAAAGAGGGGCTGCGCGCGCAGTTTGAAAAAATTCTCGCGCTGCCGAACATTGAATATCTTGGAAACGTGACGATTGGAAACAACGGCGCGCTGTCATTGCAAGAGTTGTTTGATTTCGGATTCGACGCGGTGTTGGTTACGGTCGGCGCGCAAGGAACAAAATGGCTCGACCTGCCGGGCGAACAGTTGCGCGGCGTCTATCACGCCAAAGACTTGGTCTATTACTATAACAAGCTGCCGCCATTCAGTACCGGACAATTCGAGATTGGAAAAAATATCGTCATTATCGGCGTGGGCAATGTAATGATGGACATGGCGCATTGGCTCGTGCGCGAACTTCAAGTGGACACAGTGACCGCGATTGCGCGACGTGGACCGGCGGAAGTGAAATTTGATAAAAAAGAATTCGAGACGGTCGGCGCGAACGTAGATTTGGTCGCGCTGGATGCAGAAATCGAACGCTGCGCGCCGTTCATGCGCGCGGTCGGTGAAAACCCTGAGCAAGCGCGTCAACAAATTTTGGCTGGGTTGCCGCGCGCGCTGCCGCCGGTTTCCAGCACGCGTCTTTTGTTTCAATTTCTCGCGTCACCTCGAGAAATCTGCGGCAACGAACAGCAGCGCGTTGTTTCTCTGCAAGTGGAAGAGGACAAGTTAGAATTGGTGAATGGCGCAATCAAAGCGCGCGGTTTGGGCACCTTCCGCGAAATTCCATGCGACACGGTGATTTTTGCAATCGGCGACTCGATTGACCCGCAGTTTGGTTTGCCCATCGCGAGCGGCGAATTTGTGCATGCTCCTGCCCCGCGCTTTCCCATAGATGGCATTTCGCACGAGGTGTACGATCCGCAAACTGAACGACCTTTGACAGGCGTATTTTTGGCGGGCTGGGCGCGTCAAGCGAGCACCGGACTGGTCGGCGTCGCGCGCAAAGATGGAACGAACGGCGCGCGCGCTGTTGTCGAATATCTCAAAACGTTGCCGGCGCCGCGTCCTCTTCACGAAACCGCCTTGCGCGCGAAATTGCAAGAACGCGGCGGCGAATTGATCACCCAGAACGATTTGAAAAAATTGGCTCGAGCCGAACAAGCGGAAGCAAAATTGCGCGGGTTGTCCGAATTCAAATTCGCGACAAATCAAGAAATGTTGGACGCGGTGCGTCCAACATAAACGGGATAGTCACGGACGCGGCTTGTGTGACGATCCCGTTTTTTTGTTTTGTACTTTTGTCGTTTATACTCACCGTTCGATGCGCGTTGGTATTGATCTTGCACCATTATTTTATGGCAACCGCACGCGCGGAATTGGAACGTACGCGGAAAATCTTGTCGCGGCATTGGCAGCACAAGATACGACGAATGAATATGTGCTGTTTGTCCCGCGCGGCGCGCCCGACAACTACACACTGCCTCTTTCCCTGCCGCAAAATTTTTCTCTCGCCGCGCTTGCCACACCTCCACTGGGACGCGCCACAGCGCTCGCATCGCATCAACTGATTTTGCCCTGGCAAGCGCGCGCTCTGCGACTCGATCTACTTCACTCGCTTGCCGTGCCGTTCAATCCATCTCACCCCGCCGTTGCCTATTGGCAGCGCGTGCCAACAATCGTCACGCTGTTCGATGTGATGCCGCTGCGATTTGGCAAAGAGGTGCTGAAACATACACGTTATCAGCGTTTTTATGATTTTCAATTAAAGGCGTGCCGCCGCGCCGCGCATCTCATTACCGCGTCGCACACAAGCGCGCGCGATCTGGTTCAACGCGCGCTCGCGCCGCGCGAAAAAATTACCGTGATCCCTCTCGCCGCGCCGCCTTTGGAATTGAATGGAGCTGCTTCCGATGATGTGCAAGCGCTCGTCAACACGACACCATTTTTACTGCACGTGGGCGGAAATGAACTGCAAAAAAATCAGGAAACCGTTTTGCGCGCCTTTGGAATTTTGTGCCGCAATCCTGCCTTCAAGCACAATCTTGTTTTAGCGGGACAGCATCATTTGCCCGACGCGCTCGCGCTCGAACAATCCACGCGCGCAGCACTGCGCATCGTGCGCGTGCTGAACGCCACGCGCGCAGATTTGGATGCGTTGTATGCGCACTGCGACGCGTTTCTTTTTCCCTCCACCGCCGAAGGTTTTGGTTTGCCAATTTTAGAAGCGATGCGTGCGGGCGCGCCGGTGATTACATCCAATGTTTCTGCCTTGCCCGAAGTGGCGGGCGACGCCGCCCTCTTGATCGAGCCGCGCGATGCCAATGCATTGGCGAACGCCGTGCGCCGCGTTTTGGGGGATGAAGGCGTGCGCGTGAAATTGACGGAAGCGGGGGAACGCCGCGCGCAAGAATTTTCATGGGCGCGGACCGCAGAGGAAACGCGCGCAGTGTATGAACGCGTTTTTCGTGAAACCAAAAAAGCTTTATAAGCAAGATCGCGTATTTTACAGAAAAATTTTTTATGGCGCTGCCGCTTAAAGAAAAGCAATCGCAAAAGAACTTGGGTCTTTCAAAACCGCGCATCGTTTGGGACATGACCTTTGCCGCGCGCAGTTTGACAGGCACGCGCGTTCACACCCAAAACCTATTTCAACATCTCTGCACGCGCGGCGATTGGGATATGCAGCAAATTTGCGATCCGCGCAATGGCGGCAAGAGCAAACTAAAAGCCAACGCGCAGAGCATCGCGTGGTTATGGTCGGGGTTGGAAAAGGAGTTGCGCCGCGCGCAGCCCGCGCTGTTTCACGCCGCCGCCTATTTGGGACCGCGCCGCGCGCCCTGTCCAATGATCGTGAATGTGTTTGATACGACGTATCTCACCTATCCGCGCGACTTTGATTGGAAATGGCGTTTTTACGCGCGCACGGTAATTCCGCATACTGTGAAACGCGCGGCGGCAGTCATTACCGATTCCGAAATGATGCGCGCAAACATTGTGCGCGTCTACCAAGTGCCGCCCGAGCGCGTGCATGTGATACCGCCGGGGATCGACGCGGAATTTCATCCCATCACGAACGAGCATACAATCGCCGCAATGAGAACGCGTTACGGGTTGGGGCAAGATTATTTGTTGTACGTGGGCGAACGGCATCCGCGCAAAAATTTGCCTGCCCTGCTTGCTGCGTTTGCGCGCGTGCGCCGCAAATTTCCCACGCTCGAATTCGCCATCGCGGGTCCGCGTCGCACCACAGATGAATTTACGCGCGCGCTGAACGAGTTCAACGTGCGCGACGCCGTGCGCGAGTTGGACTTTGTGCCGTCAAGCGATTTGCCTGCATTGTACGCGGGCGCGCGGGCGTTCGTCTTTGCTTCCAAGTTGGAAGGATTCGGGATGCCGCCCGTCGAAGCGATGGCGTGTGGGACGCCGGTGATCGCCGCGCCAAATCCTCCCCTGCCCCAAGTGCTGGGCGACGCGGCACAGTTCGCGCGTGACGATTCGCCCGAAGCATTGGCGGCAGAAATTTCGCGCGTGCTGGGTGATGACGCATTGGCAAATGCGCTGCGCGCGCGCGGTGTGGAACGCGCGCGCGAATTTACATGGGAGCGCGCGGCGCAGGCAACGGCTCAATTGTACGACAACGTCTTGCACAAATAGTTGTCACCGCGACTGAACACGCGGCACGCGTCGCCGGACTCGACTGTACACGCGGGCTCACTGAACCATCCATGAAGCGGATCTGGCAATCCTTTGAACGGGATATTCGATTAAGCGGCGCAGCCGGAATCGCGCTGTTGCTACTGCTTTTGGGTGTCATGACGAATCGCTATCGCGTCGAGCTGCTGCCGCTGCGTCCCCAGCCCGAACATTTTGCGATTCTCGCCGCGTTGTTGGTCCTCGCATTCTTGTACGTTAAGAAACGCGCGCGTTTTCGGTTGCAGTGGAGCGATGCGCTGCTTGCCATTTATCTCACCGTCGCGTTGATTTCGTCGCTGTGGTTTCCGGAGAATCCGCGCGCGAGCGCGCTCTTTTGGGGGCGCATGACATCCTCGGTCGCCGTTTATTTTTTGGCGCGCTGGCTGATTGGCAGCACAAATTCGTCGGCGGCAATGAATTTGGCGGTCAAGGCATTACTCGTTTGGGGCGTGCTGGAAGCGGGGTTAGGCATCACGGCGTGGCTGCTCTACCCATTCGGAATCAACTTGGGCGTGGATGAATATCCATTGGGCGTGCGCGGACCCGGCGGCATTGTGTGCAATTTTTCATTGACGATGTACGGCACCTTGTGGGAGCCGAATGCGTTTGGCGGTGCGTTGATGGCGATTGTTGTGATTGCCGCCGCGCTTTTTGTCTCGAATGATTTCGTAACTTGGCGAAAAATGCTCGGCGCGGCGATGGGCGTCATGCTCATCGCGCTGGGCTTGAATGCAAGTCGCGGCGCGCTGGCGACGCTGGGCATTGGATTGTTATTGGTTCTAATTTTCGTGCCGGGCATGGCGCTCGCGCAAAAACTAAAATGGTTCTTGGCGGCGATCCTTTTGGTAGCGATCATCATCATTCCGAGTTTAGAAGTGTCGCGCGCGTTGATGCAGCTCCCCACCGCGCCGGGCTTGGCGCAGCGCGCGCCGTGCGCCGCATGGATCGCGCAAGGGATGCCGCGCGGGACGCAGCCGGGCGATCCTGAGTTTGATCCCGCGACGGGTCCTGAAAGCGGCTCGACAGCAGTGCGGCGTTTTTTGGAAGGACAAACGTTGACGTCGCGTTGGGTTTCGTACCAAAACGCGTGGAACGATTTTTTGAAGCGTCCATTCATCGGGAACGGAGCGAATTCCTTTGCGCAAAAATACACGACCACCGCGCACACGCCGGGTTGGATCAGCAACATGTTGTTGATGTCACTCCACGATACAGGAATAATCGGCACACTCATTTTGTTGACGTGGTTTGGTTGGTTCGCGTGGCTGACCGTTAGCGCAATACGAGCAGCCGCCCCATCGCCGCGCCGCACCCATTTGCTGGGGTTGGGAATTGGCATTGTCTGTTTGCTGATCACGTATCAAGTGACCACCATGCTGTGGCTCGGATTGATCTGGTTCTGGTTTGCCGTAGTGGAAGAAGGGACTCAATTATCGCGAACATGATCCACGCGCGTAGTCTTTGGGTTTTACTTGGTCTCGCGCTCTTGATTGCGACAGTGTTGCGATTGTATCGCGCGGACGAATTAATGATCTTTAGCGGCGACCAAGGACGCGACTTGATGTTGATGGAGCAAATGATTCAAACGGGTGAACCCCTCTTGTTGGGACCCGGCTCCGGAGTAGGTCAGTTTAATCGCGGACCCGCGTATTACTATTTGCTCGCACCTGCATTGTGGCTTGGCAATGGAGCTCCGTTCAGCGCGTTGTTGTTCATTATTGCGGCTGATGTTGCCGCCGTTGTAATGGTCTTTGTCGTAGGGCGCGCACTTTTGAATCCCTTTGCCGGAATCGTTGCCGCATTATTGTATGCATGTGCCCAAAGACCGATTCAGGTCGCACGCGCGTTATCGAATCCCGCGTTGCTGCCATTTTTGATGTTGGTGATGGTGTATGCGTTGTGGCAAATGATTCAAGGGCGCGAGCGATATTTGTTCGTGTTGGTCAGCGCCTGGTTGATTGCGTGGCAGCTGCATGACCAAGTTTGGTTGCTCGTGATTTTTTTTGTTGAGGCATACCTTTTCTTCCGACCGCGCGTGCATTGGCGTACTATTTTGGTCGCCCTAGTTTTGAGCGGTTTACTTCTTGCGCCCTTTCTCTATTATGAAAGCACTCACGACGCAAGTAACATGCGCGCGATGTTGGAATATGTTCGCAATTCTGCAGTAAAGCCCTCGTCCGAGGGCGGCATCGGGAATGCCTTGAACCGCTTGGTTAGCACATTGGAACTTTTGAGTTACGATTTCAGCGACTCGCCGGCACTGCGCGTGATTTGGATCAGTGCCGTACTTGCAAGCGGCATTGCGCTACTTGCGCGTGTGCGAAAGGAAACACCCGGCGCGCAATTTTTGTGCATGTTGATGGGTTTGCCCTTTCTGTATCTTATTTGGCCCGGACCCATCTATGCCTTGAACGTGGCAATTGTATTGCCCATTCCCTGCTTGATCGTTGGATATGGTGCTACCTTGTTGGCGCGCGAACAACGAACGTGGCAATATGTGTGCCTTGGAGTTGTGGTGACGCTGTGCGGAGTGAATCTGGTGTGGTTGTTACAAATGCTACACACGCGCGAACCTATTGGCAATAGTTATGCGACTGTGCGCGAGTTGACTGAATACATTCGCACCCGAGTCGGTGACGAAGCATTCGCGTTTGACTATGTTACCAAGCGTAACAATGGCGATCTTGCCAAACCTTATTATTATATGTTCCAAAAGGGGGGAATGCGCCTTACGAGTCAGGGTAACGCGATGCATGTGTGGCTGTACGATCCGGCAGGACAGAGTCAAAAACAAGATGGTTTGGCGCTACGCGACGTACGGGTTATTGTTTACGCGTCACCAGTTATCAGGTCGAACAACATTCTGGCAAACAACTGGAAGCTGCAGGCGCACATAGGTTCAGCAAGTCGGGATGAGGGAACGCAGGAAATGGCATTGCACACGCAGACTGTTTCGGATGCGACAAATGCCGTCCAGAGAATGGTGCTTGACGCCAATCGTACGTATTTGCTGCAATTTGAATGTCGCAATCAACTTTCGCGTGGGGAACAGCGGGTGTATGTTCAAGCTTTGGACAGAGACAAAAACGTTCTCAACACTTGGCCGAATGGCGGTGGATACATTTGCCCACCAACGAATGAATGGACGTCTGGCTCGATATTGCTGGAAACGCCTGCGGATACAGCACGCGGCGCCATTTATTTGCGAAATCGCGGCGAGGGTACGGTTTGGTTTCGGAATGTGACATTGCATCACGCGGAACTCGTACCGCTTAACTGAAATGAATATCGGCATTGACGCGCACATGCTCGGGCACCACGAAACGGGGAATGAAACCTACGTCCTCGAGCTCGCGCGTGCGTTCGCAGAACACGACAGCGGCGACACTTTTTTTCTGTACGTCGAAGCGGTGGATGGATTGCCGCGCGAGATTCGTGTCGCGCCGCACATGCGCGTCATTCAATACGCGACGCGTTCCGCGCTGCGACGACTTGCATGGGAGCTGCCACAGCGCGCATTGGCGGACCGACTTGATGTGCTTCACATGTCGTACAATGCGCCGCGGCGCGTCCCCCCCCCCTGCGCGTTGGTGGTGACGATTCACGACATTTCGTTTGAACATTTTCCCGAATTTTTTCCGCGACGGCTGCGCGCGTTTTTGCGCCTGAGCGTTCCGCGTTCCGCGCGCGCGGCAGATCAAATCATCACCGCGACTGCTAACGCCAAGCAGGATTTAATCACAAGGTATCGGCTGCCCGCAGAAAAAATTGCCGTGACGCATTACGCGGCGGGCGCGCAGTTTCGGAGAATTAAAGATGCGACTCTCCTCGCGGCGGTGCGCGCAAAATATCAGACCGGCGATCCTTTTATGCTCGCGGTGGGCAATTTGCAGCCGCGCAAAAATTGGACGCGCTTGATTCGCGCGTTCCGCCATGCCAAACACACCGCGCAGCTGCCGCACAAACTTGTGATTGTGGGGCAGCGGAGTGGACTTGACGCTTCGATTCTGGAAGCAGCGTGCGATGATCCGGACGCGGTGATTTTGACAGGGTACGTGCCGGCAGAGGATTTGCCGCTGTTGTATAATGCAGCGCAACTGTTCGCCTACCCATCGTTGTACGAGGGATTCGGATTGCCCGTAGTGGAAGCGATGGCATGTGGGACCCCGGTCATTACCTCGAACGTTTCCTGTCTGCCCGAAATTGCCGGCGACGCGGCGCTGCTGGTCAATCCCTATCTCGAAACGGAAATCGCCGACACGTTGGTACGACTCGCAAGCGACTCGTCGTATCGCGCAGAATTGAGCGCGCGCGGTTTGGCGCGGGCGCGCGCATTTTCGTGGGAACGTACCGCACAGCTAACCCTTGATGCTTACCGCCGTGCCCTATCGGAACGCGCAGCGATTCATCCCGCGTTGACGTGACGCTTCAAGATCGAATTTCCCGTTGTTTGAACAAGCCAAGCGATGCAAAAGTGAACAGCGAATTTTTATGAATTCGCTTACTCTATTCATTCATTCGCCGGAGTCCGCGTGAAGATTGCAATGTTGGGCACGCGCGGGATTCCGGCAAACTATTCGGGCTTTGAGACGTGCGCAGAGGAATTGGGTGCGCGTTTGGTGGAGCGAAGGCATCAAGTAACCGTCTACTGCCGTTCGCATCACATTCATTATCGTGAACCGTATTATCGCGGAATGCGCTTGGTGCGCTTGCCCACAATCCCCAACAAATATTTCGACACCATCACACATACTACGCTTTCCACAGCACATGCCCTCACGCAGGGGTACGATATTGTGCTAATATTTATCGCAGGCAACAGCCCGCTATCGTTTGTGCCGCGTCTGGCGCGGCAGCGCGTGGCGCTCAACGTGGATGGTTTGGATTGGAAACGTCGCAAGTGGCCCCTGCTTGCGAAAAAATATATTCAATTCGCCGAATGGCTCGCGACCAAATTTCCGAACGCGGTGATAACCGATGCGCGTCCCGTGCAGGAATATTATCGGACGCATTATCACAGCGAGACGACGTACATTGCGTATGGCGCAGATGTCACGCCCGCGCCAGCCGGGGAATATTTGCGCAAGTATGGATTAGAGCCGCGCAAGTATATTTTGTTCGTCGGAAGGTTGGTGCCCGAAAATTGCGCGCATCATCTCGTCACCGCGTTCGCCAAACTCAACACGCGGATGCAGTGCGTGATTGTGGGAGATGCCCCATACGCGGATCAATATATTCGAGAGTTGAAGGAACAAGCGGGGACGAATGTGATTTTTACCGGATATTTGTTCGGAGCGGGCTATCGCGAACTGTCTTCACACGCCTACGCGTTTGTTGAGACGTCAGAGGTCGGCGGCACACATCCCGCGTTGTTGGAACAAATGGCTTTTGGAAATGTGGTGGTGGTCAACGACACGCGCGAGAATTTGGAAACTATCGGTGACGCGGGCTTGAGCTATGTCGGCGCGGCGGGCGGTTCCGCCCTGGCAACTGTGCTGCAATCGCTAATTGATCATCCAGCTCAAGCAGCTGAATATCGCCGTCGCGCACAAAAGCATGTCAAGCAATATTTTAATTGGGATCAAGTCGCGGATGAATATGAACAACTTTTTCAACGAATGATGCAAAGCAAAGGGCGGGTCGTTTGACCCGCCCTCATTTTTTAGGGAACCGAAAAGGAGAACCATTTGGATTTTACGCAGGTCGTTCCAGCACATCCCCGTACCATCCAGTAATATGTTTTGCCATTGGCTAACGCGGGGGGCGTGAATTCCGATGCCGTAATGTTAGAGTTGTTATAGACTTTGGGTCCCTTTTTACCGCCGTTTCGAATGATCAGTTTATAGTACTGGACTCCGGTGGCATCCGTCCAATCGAGCTTTGGCGGGTTTTGCACCACGCTCTCACCATTGGATGGAGACAAGAGCTGTGGAGCGGAAGGCGGCGCTTGTCCGCTTGTGATGGTACGGCACTCGGAGAATTCGGAAGTGTTGCCGTTGCTGTCCGTCGCAGTTGACGTGATCACGCCGCTGCCCGGCGCGCTGCCCAGATTCACTGAATAGCTGGCATTGCCCCCGCTGTTCGTTGTGACATCCGTAGAACCGAGATACGTTTTGCCTTGCCCTACAGGATTCTGAAAAAAGTAAGCGCAGCTCGGTGAGTGAAAGAGATCAATCGTGTAACGCGTATTGGGGCGACTATTTAGCTTGCCGCTCACAGCCAACGTGGAACCATCATGCTGGGCAGAGCTTACACTTGGAAAGTTTTGAAGGTTATTTGCTCCACCGTCGCCGTCCCCCGTGTCATTTGGCGTAAATCCTTCGCTCGCGAGATTGATGCCCGAAATCTTGTTGCCAAAGATTTCGTTCCGACGAAGCGCGTTATTCACACCGCTCTTGACATGAATCCCATCTTTGGCGCTAAAGGCGATGCGATTATTGACCACAGAATTATTGTTGGTCTGAAGCTCGATGGCGTGAAGCCCATTGCCCAGATTGGCATCCGATGTTGCCGCGACGCCGAGCCGATTGTTCTGGATTGTGGTTTTGTTCGCGCTCTTGAACACCAAGATGCCAAACTTGCGTTGTCCTGAAATCACATTGTTGTCAATGAGATTATCGTGCGCGCCGAAATCGAGCACGATGCCATCACCCCCGTTGGTAACAACGGCTGTGCCGGCGCTGTTCACGCCAATATAGTTCCCTTGAATCGTATTGTGATGGGAAGGCGTTTGCCCAATTTCGATATTGATTACACCATTCCCGGAAATGACGTTGCGCTCTTGCGGGCTCATGCCGCCAATTTGGTTGCGATCGGAATTACCAATCAGAACCCCGGCGTCGCCGTTGGCTAAACGTCCGGTGCCGCTCACATTCGTGCCGACAAAATTTCCCTGAACAAGCGTGCCCGAGGAGTGATCAATCACGATGCCATGATGGCGGTTGCCAGCGATAAGATTGCAGTCCCCCGTACAAGCGCCGCCGGGTGAAACCCCGTTTGTGCCACCGATGCGATTGTTGTTCGCGTTGTTAGCGACAAGAATGCCCGAGTGGTTTCCTTTGGCAGCGGTGCCAGCAGGATTCGTTCCGAGATAGTTGCCGATGATGACGTTATTGCTTGCGCCATTCACCAAAGCAATCGCCGTGCCTCCGCCTTGCACTCCGTTGATGACCAATCCTTTAATGACGTTGTTATTACTGCCGATGGCAAACCCATGATGGTCAAGGACTTGTGAACCATCAATTTCAATCCGATCATCGCCCTGGGTTCCATCAATCATTACCCCCGCATTATCGGTGATGTCGGGAAAATAATTTTTCACCGTAATCGTCTTGACGCCACTCCCCGCAATGTCAAAGACGATGGCATCAAAGCCGGGCGTGTTATTCGCATCAAGGAGCGCACGGCGTAGAGTTCCCGAACCGGGACTTGTGTTATCACCCGAATCGTTGGTTTTGGTGACAACGAACGTATTGTTTGGCGCTTGTCCTGTAATGGGATGTACAAGCATTGGTTTTGCCGGACTCGCCTGTGCGCTTTGTCCAAAGAGGATGAGCGCCAAGACGATAGCTGTTATTCCAAATATAACTTTTTGGTTCTTCATTCCTTCTCACTTTCCCTGTTTTCTTGCCATGTAATGCCGCTGCGAAACGTTATCGGTCCGTATCAGAAATAATGTAGCAGACTGGACGCACCTCAAGACTGTTAGTCAAAGCAATGCCAAGTCGCGCCCTTTCCACTATAGCATCCCCAACCTCAAGCTTTGAATGAGTAAATGGTCATGTATGCTTTGATTTTAGCGGCGCTGTAATCAGTTTGTAATCTTGAGCTCTCCATTTTCTCTTCAAACTTTCTTCACAAAAATTTGGCATCCTTAAAGCGAAATCAATGCGGTTTGTCGAGGCAGAAGAAAACTCTGCTCGCAGCCATCGTTTCAGCATGTCCTCACTCACGAAGGATATGCCAAGTGCATCTATTCAGGAGGAACAATTATGCGTTATGGTAGATTTTTGTTAGGGGTCGTACTGACCTTGTTGTTGGTCGGACTGGTTGCAGGTGTCGCATGGACAGCGTACAATGCGGGTATCATGCAGGGCATTGCACAGAGCGGCATTCTCACAATGCCAGCCACCGAAGGCACCACCGCGCCGACGCCGAACATGGTACCATTCTGGTTTTTCCGACCATTCGGTTTTCATCCGTTCGGGTTCGGCTTTTTATGGTGTCTCGGACCACTCTTTTTCTTTTTGATCATCTTTCTTCTCTTCCGTCTCGCCTTTCGTCCGTATTGGGGGCGGGGCTGGGGAGGAGGTCCATGGATGCGCGGCGATTGGGATCCATCGCAAGGTGACATTCCGCCACGCGTAAAAGAGTGGCATCGTAAGCTGCATGAAGATGAAAATAAAGCGCCGGTCAATCCTACCGCGTAGAGGAAAGAGTTGGACGGGAGCAAGGGCGTGAGCATTGCCCTTGTTCTCCTCTTATTACCTGTATTCGATGAAGACTGTATTGATCGTTGACGACGAACCCAAGATCATTCAGCTCGCGCGCGATTATTTGGAACACGCGGGCTTTCAGGTGCTAACGGCAAGTGATGGGAAATCTGCATTGGCGGTGTGGCGTGCGGCAAAACCCGATTTGATTGTGCTCGATTTGGGATTGCCCAATCTCGACGGCTTGGATGTGACACGTACAATCCGCAAGGATTCAAACACGCCGATCATTATGCTCACTGCGCGCAGCGAGGAATCGGACAAGCTCGTCGGACTGGAATTGGGCGCGGACGATTATATCGTCAAACCCTTTTCGCCCAAAGAATTGGTCGCCCGCGTGCGCGCTGTTTTGCGGCGGATGGAAAACGCGAACGAAGGCAGCGAAATAATTCGCGCAGGCAATTTCGCGTTGGATGTGCCGCGTATGCGCGTGACGGTTGAAGGCAAGAATATTGAAGTGACGCCGACCGAATTTCAACTACTCGCCGTGCTGGCGCGGCAGCCCGGACGAATTTTTACGCGCGCGCAGTTGTTGGACGCCGTGCGCGGCGTGGCGTTTGAATCGTACGAACGCGCAATTGACGCACACATCAAAAATCTCCGCCGCAAAATCGAACCCGACCCACGCGCGCCGCGTTATGTCTTGACCGTGTACGGAGTGGGATATAAATTTAACGATGGAGATTAGAGATTGGAGATTGGAAATTGCGAGTTGCTAATTGGGTGATTTGGTGATTAGGTAATTCGGCATTGTGCATTCAGCATTGTGCATTCTGAATTCATCCTTTATCCATTATGAACCGTCGTCCTCCTTGGTGGAATTCTGACGAGCCATTTCCGCCGCACGGCGAACAATGGCATCCGATGCGCCGAAAGTTTTTTTGGCGTTTCGGAATTTTGTTTTTTGTCTTGACATTCCTCGCGTGCGGCGCCTTCACTTTTTTGTTCTGGACGCTCGCGCTCTCGTTTTCGCAAACAAATTTTCCTGACAATCTCAATTCCATCTTGCGCCCGCTCGGATTCGGCGCGTTCCTGCTCGCGGTGATCGTTCTCGCGTTCACCTTTCGCGCTGCGCGCCGCGCGATTGTTCCGGTTGCCGACGTGATTGATGCCGCGCAGCGCGTCGCCGACGGTGATTACACGACACGCGTGCAAGAACGCGGACCGCGCGAAGTGCGCGGACTCACTCATGCATTCAACGAAATGACTGAACAGCTTGAATCGAATGACGCGCAGCGGCGCGCAATGCTCGCGGATGTTACACATGAATTGCGCACGCCGCTCACCGTCATCCAAGGGAATTTGGAAGGAATGTTGGACGGCGTGTACCCGCTCGACCGCGCGCATCTCGAACCCGTTCTCGACGAGACGCGCCAAATGTCGCGCTTGCTTGAAGATTTGCGGACGCTCGCGCTCGCGGAAAGCGGCGGACTCCATTTGCAAAAAGAATCCACCGACCTTGCCGTTCTCATCAACGAAACTGTCGCCTCATTTCGCGCGCAAGCGCAGAGCAATGGCATCGCGCTGCATGCTGAAATCAAAGCCGTGCTGCCGAACGCGGATGTTGACCCCGCGCGTATTCGTCAAGTGCTGGAAAACTTGATTGCGAATGCCTTGCGCTATACCCCGCGCGGCGGCGAAATCCGGGTCACGGGCGCGCGCGAAAACAACGATGCGCGTGTGCGCGTTGAGGTGCAAGATACGGGGCGCGGCATTTCGTCCGATGAATTGCCGCACATCTTTGAACGTTTTTACAAAACGCGCGATTCGCGCGGCACCGGCTTGGGACTGGCAATTGCAAAAAGTCTCGTCGAGGCGCACGGCGGCGAGATGGGCGCCGAGAGTGAGGTGGAAAAGGGGACGCGGATTTGGTTTATACTGCCAACATAGCGCGCACGCGCAACCCTTTTCAACAGAGCAAAGGCAAGCTTTCCGCTGTCTTGAGCAGGATATGATTGCTGAACAATCTAAAAGGTCTCGCTATGTTTGAACAACCCGAATATTCAATAACACAAGGAAAATTGACGCCGCGACGAATTGGCTTTGTTTCGACGCGCTTTAATGGCACCGATGGCGTTTCGCTGGAAACCAACAAGTGGGCGACGGTGTTGGAGCGCTTGGGGCATTTCTGCGTTTATTTTTCGGGCGAATCTGACCGTCCGCCGGAGCGCAGCCGCGTCGTGGCGCGCGCGCATTTTCTCAATCCCGAAATTCAAGCCATCCAACAGATCGCCTTTAGCACTCGTAAACGTCCGCCGGAAATAACGCGGCGAATTCACGAACTCACGTATGATTTGAAAAATGAACTGTATCGCTTTATTCAAGATTTTGATATCGAGTTGCTGATTGTCGAAAACGCCTTGACCATCCCGCTTAATGTGCCGCTCGGACTCGCCTTGACCGAATTGCTTTCTGAAACCGGAATGCCTGCAATCGCGCATCATCACGATTTTTTCTGGGAGCGCCAGCGCTTTATGGTTGGCTGTGTGTGGGATTTTATTGACATGGCGTTTCCGCCGCATTTGCCTTCGCTCCGCCACGTGGTCATCAATTCACTGGCGGCGGAACAACTGGGGATGCGGAACCACACCTTTAGCTTGCTCATTCCAAACGTGATGGATTTTGACAATTCGCCGCCGCCGCCGGACGCGTACAGCGCGGATTTGAAAACAGAACTCGGTTTGGCGGAGGACGAATATTTTTTGTTGCAGCCGACGCGAATTGTGCCGCGCAAAGGGATTGAACATGCCATCGAATTGACGGAGCGGCTAGAACAGCCCGCGTCGTTGGTGATTTCCCATGCTTCAGGCGATGAAGGAGACGAATACGCGCAGCGTCTCCGCGAATATGCAAAACTTTTGAATGTGTGCGTGCGCTTTGCGAGCGCGCGGGTGGCGAAGGAACGCGCGCGCAACGCAAACGGGGCAAAAATTTATTCACTGCGCGATGCCTACGAACGCGCGGACTTGGTGACGTATCCTTCCACCATTGAAGGATTCGGCAACGCGTTTCTCGAAGCGCTTTACTATCGCCGCCCCATCGTTGTGAACAATTATTCCGTCTACAATATTGACATCAAACCCAAGGGTTTCGAGGTGATCGAATTCGACGGCTTTATCACGCGCGCGGTAGTGAACCAAGCGCGCGACCTTTTGCAGCATCCCGCCCGCGCCCGCGAAATGGCGGACAAGAATTACGCGCTTGCCACACACCACTATTCGTACACGATGCTGATGCGGCGGCTTGAAACCTTGCTTGCCGAAGCGTTTGGAGAATAAATAAAGCGAGCAGCTATGCCGTCGCGCGTTTCGTCCCGAGCGCCAGGTATCCACTAACATATCGTGTTGTATAATCGCATGGAAAGGAAGAATAAACATGAGCACTGACGCAGAAAATGTCGTTCAAACGATTATTTCCGAACTTACCGAATTGCCCGATGAAAAGGTGATCGAGGTATTGGACTTTGTGCGTTTCTTGCGAGTTCGGCATGGGACAAAAGTAAAACGCCATACGCCGCGCACTCTGAACGAAGCCCGTTTGGCAGAATTGTATGCCGAGAGTGCGGACGAAGAACTTCAACTCGCGGAAGAAGGAATTGAAGATTACGATGCGGCGTTAAAGCGCGAGGATGCTCATGCAGAAGGGTGAAATCTATTTGGCGAATTTGAATCCAGTGGTCGGTTCAGAGCAAGCAGGGATGCGTCCTGTTGTCATTGTTCAAAATTCTTTATTAAATCGGTTTTCGAGAACAGTGGTTGTCATTCCCTTTACGACCAATTTGAAGCGGGCAGAATTGCCAAGTGGCGTACTGATTTCCGTCGGAGCAGGCGGCTTGAAACAAGACTCGGTCGCGTTATGCAGCCAAATTCGAGTGCTGGATAAATCGCGTTTGACGAATCGTCTCGGAAAACTCTCGGATGAATGGATGGAAAGGATAGAAGATACGTTGGCGTTTGTTCTGGATATGTAGCCGCCCGCTTTTAGTCGGCGGCTTTTTCATTTATACTTTCCTCTGTGAACGTCCCCACGAATTTGCCACTGCAATCCCTCAACGGCGTCATCGAGCGCATCACGTTTTACAATGAAGAAAACGGCTACACCGTCGCGCGGTTCGTTCCCGAAGGAAAATCGTACACCGTCACCGTGATTGGAAATTTGATGGACGCGAGTGTGGGCGAATCGCTCGCGCTGCAAGGTATTTGGACGAATCATCCCACGCACGGACGCCAATTTGAAATCAAAAAATTTACGATTCAACTCCCCGCGACGGTTGAAGGCATTCGCAAATATCTCGGCAGTGGACTCATCAAAGGCATCGGGCCCGTCACCGCAAAACGCATCGTAGATTATTTCGGACTCGACACGCTCGACGTCATCGAGAACGATATTGCGCGTTTGAATCAAGTGGACGGCGTGGGCGGCAAACGCATCGAGATTATTCAAAAAGGTTGGGCGGAACAGAAACAGATCAAAGAGGTGATGATGTTTCTGTCGTCGCACGGCGTCAGCACTGCGCTGGCGGTGAAAATTTACAAACAGTACGGCGACGGTGCGTTGAATATTTTGAAAAATGAGCCGTATCGTCTTGCGCGCGACATTTACGGCATCGGCTTTCTCACGGCTGACAAGATCGCGCGCGCGTTGGGAATGAAAGAGGACGACCCCGCCCGCATCGAAGCGGGCGTCGAGTACGTTCTCGCAAAATTTATTGACGATGGGCATGTGTTTGCGGAACGCGGCGCATTGGTGGACGAAGCGCGCGAAGCGTTGGGCGCGCAAGATGTTCAGGTGAACGCGGCGATTGACCGTTTAGCGTTGCAAGAGCAAGTCGTTATCGAGGATGACGACGTGACGGCACTCTCAACGCGAGTTGTAGGTACGATGGGTGCAGGCACGTCGCAAGCGGTGTATCTCACGCCGTTTCACATCGCCGAGAAAAATACTGCAAAGCGATTGGTTGAATTAAAAAATAATCGTTCGACGCGTCTCGCCGATTTTCGGCAAGTCAGTTGGGACAAAGCATGGAATTGGCTAATCACCCAATCACCCAATCACCTAACTCTCAAACAACAGGACGCCGTTCGTCTCGCGCTGACCGAAAAAGTCTCCATCCTCACCGGCGGACCCGGCACAGGCAAAACAACCACCGTCCGCGCCATCATTCAATTACTCAAAGCAAAACACAAAACATTCAAACTCGCCGCGCCGACGGGACGCGCCGCGAAACGCTTGAGCGAAGCGACAGGCGAACAGGCGCAAACGCTGCATCGTTTGTTGGAATTCAAACCATTCGAGCATAAAAAATTTTTGCGCGACCGCGATAATCCGCTCGACGCGGATTTGATTATCATTGACGAAACGTCAATGATTGATTTGCTGTTGATGAACGCGCTGCTCAAAGCGATTGATTTAACTTCGCATGTGTTGTTCGTCGGCGACCCTGACCAACTGCCGAGCGTGGGCGCGGGGAATGTGTTAAAAGATATGCTTGCGTCGCAAGTGATTCCTGCCGTCGCGCTCGACGTGATTTTTCGCCAAGATGAAACGTCGCTCATCGTCACGAACGCGCATCGCATCAATCGCGGCGAAATGCCCTTGTTCCGCGACGACGCGCGCGATTTCTTTTTGTTTCAAGAAGAGGAACCGGAACTCGCCGCCAAACGTATTGTTGAATTGGTGACATCGCGCATCCCAAATCGTTTTCGTTTGAATGGTGTCGCGGATGTCCAAGTTCTTTCGCCGATGCATCGCGGGCAAGCAGGCGTTGGCGAATTGAACACCCTTTTGCAAAACGCGCTGAATCCCCCCGCGCAGGGGAAACGCGAAACGCGGCACGGCTCGCGCACGTTTCGCGTCGGCGACAAAGTGCTGCAGACGCGCAACAATTACGACAAACAAATTTTCAATGGCGACTTGGGGCGCGTCGTCGAAATTGATTTTGAAGAGCAAACGGTGGACATTGATTTCGACGGGGCGCGCGTGCTATATGAATTCAGCGAACTCGACGAATTGGTTCACGCGTTCGCGATGAGCGTACACAAGTCGCAAGGCAGTGAATATCGCGCGGTGGTGCTGCCGATTCTGACGCAACATTACTTGTTGCTGCAAAGAAATTTGCTTTACACCGCCGTCACGCGCGCGAAACAATTGGTCGTCCTCGTTGGCAACAAAAAAGCAATCTGGATGGCGGTGCGAAATAATAAAATCGCGCAACGGAATACGCGGTTGGCGGAACGCTTGCAGACGACGGACGGTAGACGACAGGGGGATGCGCCGCGTAAACGACGCGCGGAATATCGAGCGGAGGGTGCGAATTGAAACGGGCAATTGTTTATTTGAGTGTGTTGATTTCGGTTGTCGCGTGCGCGTCGCCTGTCGCGCAAAATGACACGGACACTTTGGCAAACATTGTGCGCGAATATCCGCGTTGGGCGCAAATGTTCGATGCGCCGCGCAATGTTTCCACGCAACTGATGCTGCTGTGTCGCCTGGTTCAGGAGGACGAACAAGCGTACTTGGACAGTGAACACGCCGAGTATTTTGTCCAAGTGTTTGTGAACCCGGCGGGCGAAAAGATAATGCGCGAAAAAGGCGCGCGCGTTTTTCCCGAAGGCGCCATCATTGTCAAAGAAAAGTGGGCGCGTGATGAACGCTTTGCGAAAAACGCCAGCGCGACGAAACCTGCCGGATTGGGCATCATGCTCAAAGAAAAAAACGGTTGGCAATACGCGTACGTGGATGAAATGGGAACGATTACGCGCGACCAAAGACAACTCGAACACTGCGCGGCATGCCACAGCGGGCAAAGCGAACGCGATTCAGTTTTCTATCCCCAAGTGTTGAGCGAATGAACGTAAAGGATGATTCGAAATCGAAAATCGAAATTTGAAAATCGAAAATACGCATCTTCAATCTCCAATCTCTAATCTCCTCTACTTGCTCTGCCACACCCCCACCACAAGCAAAATCCACCCCGCAATAAACGCGACACCGCCTAACGGCGTAATCGCGCCGAGCCAACGCGTATCGGTTAGCGCAAGCAAATATAAACTCCCCGAGAATATTAGCGTACCCAAAACGAACGCCCAACCCGCGAGCGGAATCAAATTCGACTGCCAGCGCGTCAGCGCGAATGCCACGAACAAAATCGCAAAAGCGTGATATATTTCGTATCGTACGCCCGTTTCAAAGATCTCGAGTAACTGCGGCGTCAGCCGTTCACGCAAGCCGTGCGCGCCGAACGCGCCAAGCGCCACCGATATTGCCGCCGACACCGCGCCGATGATAAAGAAAATTTTTTCCATATCTCCAATTATATCCCATGCCTGAATCCATAATCATTGACACCGACCCCGGCATTGACGATTTCATGGCGATTCTGTTCGCGCTAAAATCGCCGGAACTTGATGTCATCGCACTCACCACCGTGTTCGGAAATCATTACGTCGAAATCACCACGCGCAATGCGCTCCGTCTCTTGGAACTCGCGGGACGCGATGACATTCCTGTCGCGCGCGGTGCATACTCGCCGCTCGTGCGTACTTATCGGAGTCCGCCAACCTTTGTGCATGGCGAAGATGGTTTGGGCGACGCGGGCTTGACGCATGAACCCGATTCGGAATTGGCGCACAAGCGCGCCGCTCAATTCATTGTCGAAGCAATCATGTCGCGCCCCGGTGAAATTACTCTGGTGCCTATTGGTCCACTGACCAATATTGCAATGGCGTTGAAATTGGAACCGCGCCTGGTCAAAGCAACCAAACGCGTCGTGTTGATGGGCGGCGCGGCATTTGTCCCGGGCAATGTTTCGCCTGTCGCCGAAGCCAACATTTTCGACGACCCCGAAGCCGCGGCGCAAGTTTTCGGCGCGGGCTGGGACGTGGTGATGGTGGGGCTGGATGTGACAATGCCTGTGATCATGGATCGCGCTTTTATTGCGGAACTTGCCGCGTCAAAGGCGCCATATGCGGAATTGATTGCGCGCGTCGTCCCACACTATCAAGCGTTTCACGCGTCCACTTACAAAACGGATGGCGCCATGCACACGCACGACCCAACGGCAATCGCGTATCTGATTCGCCCCGAACTGTTTCAAACCGTTCGGCGCTGCATTCGCGTGGACACCCAAAGCTACGCGACCGGGCAAACCATTGTGGACCGTTCCGGCAAATGGTACGATGGTGTCGAGACGACAATTTGCACAGGGGTGGATGCACAAGGCGTTTTGGATTTGTATAAAGAAAGAGTGACTCGCTAAGCATATCCCAAATTTCAAAAATAATTTTCCACGATAATTATTTTTGAAGTTTCCAATCCGAATCTCATGCAAACTCGCGAACCATTTGATGCGCTCTTTGGCAAGAAAAAAGTGATTATCGGCATGGTGCATCTTCAAGCCCTGCCCGGCGCGCCGCGCTATGCAAATAACATGAGCGCGGTGATAGATGCGGCGTTGAAGGATGCCGAGGCGCTCGAACAAGGCGGGGTGGAGGGCATCATGATCGAAAACTTTTTCGACGCGCCCTTTTTCAAAGACCACGTGCCGCCCGAAACGGTTGCCGCGATGACACGCGTCATCACAATCCTTCGCCAAAAAACCAAACTGCCGCTCGGGGTCAATGTCTTGCGCAATGATGGCATCAGCGCGTTGGCGATTGCCGCCGCGTGCGAGGCGCAATTTGTGCGCATCAATATCGTCTCGTGGGCGATGCTCGCCGATCAAGGTATCATCGAAGGGCGCGCCGCAGAAATCGCGCGCTATCGCAAAATGCTCGGCGCGAACGTTCTGATTTTTACCGATTGTTTGACGAAACACGCCGAGCCGCTCGCGCCGATGCAAATGGAATGGGTCGCGCTCGATACGTGGGAACGCGGCGGCGCGGATGCGTTGGTGATCAGCGGGAAAGCAACAGGTTATGCCACCGATTTGGGGGACGTGATCGCAGCGCGCAAAGGCGCGCCCGACGCGCCGCTATTGATTGGCAGCGGGGTGAACGTTGAAAACGTTCATGATTTTTTGCCGACGGTGGATGGCGTACTGGTGGGAACGTCGCTCAAAGTGGACGGACACGTCGAAAATCCTGTAGATGTTACGCGCGTGCGCGCGATCGTGGATAAAGTGCGCGGATTTGTGGAGTAGTATCTTATGCGCCGGATGTCGCTAAAAACGTGCGCACCTGCGTTATCACCATCGCCTGATCCTTTGCCGCTGTAAAATCCAGCGCATCGCTGTCCAATTCTAAATAGGGCAGCTGCGATTGCTGCACCACGTTTTGAAAAGCTGCGATATATTTTTGCAGCGCGGCAAGATATTTCAGCGCAATGTTTTCGGTCTGATACTTCCAGCCGCGTTGTTTCATTCGCGCAAAGCATTTGGCAGGCGATGCGCGCAAAAAAATATATGCGTCGGGTTCGGGGTACGCATACGCTCGCTGCATAATTTCGCAAAGGACTTGGTAGAACTCGTTTTCCTGCGGCGTAATTATCTTTTCCTCCAGCAAATAGCGCCCATAGACATGCCGATTGGTCGAGCCGCCGGCGTCAATAAAATAATGTTCAAACATCTGCCCGTCCGTCAATTCATGATAGATGCGGACGTAATCATAAAAGTAGCGCACGGCATTCGTAAAACCCCAACGCGCCGGCTGTTGAACATATTGTTCCAAAAACGGATTTTGGCTGAAATCTTCGGGGATGGCAACGCTGTTGGAGATCGCTTTGCCAAGCAGGTGAGCCAGAGTGCTTTTGCCCGAACTGATATTGCCGATGATTGAAATGTTACGCAGCGATGTGGGTACTGTCATAGCGTCGGGGATGCCTCGTCAACTGCCATAGCGGAAAAGAAGAACGCGATTCCGTGCGCCGCGCAGGGCGCCTGTCAAATTCTAGCAGAACTCGCCGCGTGATACAATCTCAAAACCGATACAAAAATTCGAGTACCCCCCCTTGTTTTGGGCATCACAACAGGATATAATTTTTACGCGTTCCCCTTTTTGCTCGCACCCTTTCCACACAGCAGTGGACCTACGAACTGTGACAATGAATGTCTTGGGCGATTCATACAATTCGAGTTCTTGTGCTTGCGATTTAAACTCGCGCGTTGATTTCGGCGCGCGTTACGCGTAACCCGAGTTACGCGCAACGCGCGCCGCTTTTTCGTTCAACGCCGAAAGGAGGCAGCGCCAACTCACAAAATTTTTCCGTTCGTCTGCAGAATCAATCTTATGTTATGGAGGTGACTCGATGAAAGTGAGTATGCAGGTCAATGGCAAGCCGCACCAAGTGGATGTCGAGCCGCGCTGGTTGCTCGTGCATGTCTTGCGTGACAAGCTGGGCTTGACCGGCACGAACGTCGGCTGCGATACATCGCAGTGCGGCACGTGCACTGTGTTGATGGATGGCATGGCAGTCAAATCGTGCAACGTCCTTGCCGTGCAAGCCGATGGCGCGGACATTACGACGATTGAAGGTCTGAAAACAGACGGCGCCTATCATCCCGTACAACAAGCGTTCTGGGACAATCACGGTTTGCAATGCGGCTTTTGTACGCCGGGCATGATTATGACGACAATGGATCTGCTCAAGCACCATACCGATCCGACGGATGAAGAAATTCGTCACGGGCTTGAAGGCAATCTGTGTCGTTGCACCGGTTACGAAAATATCGTGCGCGCCGTACGCGACGCGGCGGACAAGATGTAGCAGTTGGCGAATAGCAGATAGCGAATAGCAGATAGCAGATAGCGAATAGCAAATAGCAAATAGCGAATGGCAAATAGCAAATAGCGAATGGCACATAGTAAATTCCGTTTAGCCATCAGCCATTGGCTATCAGCTATCAGCCACTGGAGGCAACTATGGGAGTTTTAGGACAATCTATTAAACGACGTAAAGACCCGCGTTTGAACGCGCGCAACGCGCGCGGAGGTGTAACATGGGAGTTTTAGGACAATCTATCAAGCGACGCGAAGACCCGCGTCTCATCACAGGCGAAGCGAAATATCTCGACGATATTCAACTGCCCGGCATGGCGCACGCGGCGATTTTGCGCTCGCCGTTCGCGCACGCAAAAATCAAAAGCATCAATACCGACAAAGCGAAAGCGCATCCCGGCGTCATCGGCGTTTTCACCGGCAAGGATTTTGCGGATTTGCCTGCTTTGCCATGCGCTTGGCAAGCCGAAGCGGGCCGCATTCAGAATAATGTCAACACACCACGCGTATTGGAAATTGATCGCGTGACGCACACTGGCATGGGCGTTGCCGTTGTCGTCGCCGAAGATCGCTACACGGCTGAGGACGCGCTCGAATTGATCGAAGTGGATTGGGAACCGCTGCCCGTCGTGACCGACGCGAAAAAAGCGACGGAAGCAGGCGCTCCTCAATTGCATGAAAACGCGCCGAACAATATCGTTATGGATTGGGAATGTGGCGACAAAGCCGGTACCGACGCCGCGCTCGCGTCTGCCCAAGTCGTGGTTCAAGAACATTTGGTCAATCAACGTCTCATTCCGACGCCAATGGAACCGCGCGGCTGCGCCGCCCAGTATCAGCCCGCATCTGAAGAATATACGCTCTGGATCTCTTCGCAGACACCGCACATTATGCGCTTGCTGATTACGGCATTTGTGTTTGGCATTCCGGAAACCAAAATGCGCGTCATTGCCCCGCAAATCGGCGGCGCGTTCGGGACCAAGATCTTCTTGTATCCCGAATATCCATTGATGGCGGCGCTCGCGAAAAAAGTGGGACGTCCGGTCAAATGGGCAGAAACGCGCCGCGAAAATTACGTTGCAACCATTCACGGGCGCGATCACATCAGCGACATTCAAGTCGGCGCGAATAAAGATGGCACCATCACTGCGCTGAAAGTTAACACCTACGCGAATCTCGGCGGAATTCTCTCAACTATCGCGCCCGGCATTCCCACAACGTTGTACGGTCGGATGCTCTCCGGCGCGTACAAGTTCCCGAATATCTATTGCAACGTCAAGGGTGTGTACTCGAACACGGGGATGGTTGATGCGTATCGCGGTGCGGGACGTCCCGAAGCGACGTATATTGTCGAACGCGCGATGGATTTGGTTGCGAACGAATTGGGGATGGACCCAACTGAAGTACGGCGCAAGAACTTTATCCAGCCGCAAGACTTTCCGTACGCGCCTGCAGACAACCTGCTCGCCGGTTTGCAATATGACAGCGGTGATTACACCAAAACGCTCGACAAAGCGTTAGAGATGTTGGGATATCAAGATTTCCGCAGCGAACAAACTGAAGCGCGCAAAAAGGGCAAATACCTCGGCGTAGGTTTCTCGTCGTATATTGAAATCTGCGGGGTGGCGCCGTCCAAGTGGATCGGGGTCGGTCCCGGAGGTCAAGGTTGGGGCGCCGCAATGTGGGAAAGTGCAAACGTGCGCGTCCATCTCACCGGCAAAGTCGTCGTCACCATCGGCACCGAATCGCATGGGCAAGGTCACGAAACGACGGTCGCACAAATCGTCGCGGGAGAATTGGGTATTCCGGTAGAAGACGTGATTGTCCAACTAGGTGACACGCTCGGCACACCGTTTGGCTATGGCACATACGGTTCGCGCAGCGCGGCGGTCGGCGGCACTGCGGTGTACATGAGTGTTCAGAAGATCAAAGAAAAGGCGAAACGACTCGCCGCGCACATGATGGAGGCGAATCCCGAAGACCTGATCTACGAAGATGGCAAAATTTTTGTCAAGGGGACTCCCGCCAAAGTCAAAACGATTGGCGAAATCGCGGCGGCAGCGGCGCTCGGTTACAGTTTGCCTGAAGGGATGGAGCCGTTTCTTGACGACATTACATACTATGATCCGCCAAACTGCACCTTTCCCTTTGGCACCCACGTTTGCGTTGTCGAAGTGGATGCCAAAACGGGACACACAAAAATTCTGCGTTACATCGCCGCAGACGATGTCGGCAATGTCATCAATCCGATGATTGTGGATGGACAAATTCACGGTGGGGTCGCACAAGGGATCGCGCAAGCGCTGTACGAAGGCGCGGTCTATGATGACAATGGCACCCTTGTCAGTGGTTCGTTGATGGACTATGCGGTTCCCACTGCGGCAATGCTTCCCTCGTACGAAACGACACGCACGGTTACACCTTCGCCGGTCAATCCGCTTGGCGTCAAAGGCGCGGGTGAAGCAGGAACGATTGCTTCAACGCCTGCGGTGGTGAACGCGGTTATTGACGCGCTGCAACCGTTTGGCGTCAAACATCTTGACATGCCGCTCACACCTGAAAAAGTGTGGAAAGCCATGCATGGTGGAAATGGAGGGATGGGCTAATGTACCCTGCTGCATTTGATTACTATGCGCCCGCGTCGGTGAGCGAAGCGCTTTCGCTCCTTGCGAAAAATGGGGATGCGAAACTGATCGCGGGTGGACACTCACTGCTTCCACAAATGAAACTCCGCCTCGCGACGCCGTCCGCGCTGATTGACATTGGCAAGATCGCCGATCTCAAAGGCATCAGCGACTTGGGCGACAAAATTTCACTCGGCGCGCTGACCACGCATCACGAGGTGGAACATTCCGCGCTGCTGCGAAACTCCTGTCCACTTCTCCCCGAAGTTGCATCGCACATCGGTGACCGCCAGGTTCGCAATCGCGGCACCATCGGCGGCTCGCTCGCGCACGCGGATCCCGCAGCCGATTATCCCGCCGCGATGCTTGCGCTCGGCGCCGTCGTCGAAGTACAAGGCGGAAGCGGCAAGCGTACTATCAACGCGGATGACCTGTTCACGGGTTTGTTCTCCACCGCACTGAACAGCAACGAAATTCTCACCGCCGTTCACGTTCCCAAAACGGACGCAAAAGGCAATGGCGTCGCGTATGCTAAATTTCCTCATCCCGCGTCGCGCTATGCCGTCGCTGGTGTTGCGGTGTGGGTGAATATCCAAAATGACACCGTGCAAGATATTCGCATCGGCGTCACGGGCGCGTCAGACCACGCGCAGCGCGCGACGAAAGCAGAAGCCGCGCTCAAGGGCAAGCCGATGAACGAGGACAATGTCGCCGCCGCCGCGAAACTGGCGTCCGACGGATTGACGACCATCGGCGACATGTACGCCTCAAGCGATTACCGCGCGCATCTTGTGCAGGCATTGGCGCTCGACGCGCTGAATAAAGCGCATCACCGCGCGCATGGATGGCATTGATCAAGTAAAAAGCGCAAGTAAAAAAGTAAAAATGAAAAAACAGTCGCGGAGAAATCTGCGGCTGTTTTTTTCAATTCCTTTCGCCAAGTGTGATGGAATCCACCACGCGCGGACGCGCCGCCTTTCGTTTTCGCAAGGTCACTGCGACGATCCAGCCAAACGTGTTCGAAAAAATATCAAACATCGTATCTTGCGCGCTCCACACCAAATTGATCTTGCTCTCGTCGCCGCCCGTTTCGCGCAGTTCCTCTTCATGAATCGCGTACTCGCCCACCTCGTACAGCGTACTCGCGCCAATCAAAAACGCGCCCGCAAGCTTTCCCGAATGCTCGTCCGCGTTTTCCGCGAGCGTACGCCACGACGCGTCGCGAGGGGTGTGGCGCCGAAACGCGGCGAACGTATCCATCATCAAATTTGTAAAGGCGAACGCGGTGAGCGAATGCGGAATCGCGTCGAGCCCAAAACCGAACAAGCGAATTTTTGCCAAATCGCCTTTGTAGATATTGAAACGCGGATGCGATACCATGTACGCCAATGCGACGGGGGCGGCGTAGAACGCGTAATTCTGATTTTCTACGACAGCTTCTTGAACCGTCTCGTGCGCGGTGGTGATCACATCCTGTTTTTGTTTCGCGCGCGCGTCGAGGTTCAATACTTTGTTTGCGCCTTGCAAAATTTCGGGCAGAAAAAGAATGAACGAATTGAGGGTGATGTGAAACACCCACGTCGTCGGCAGCCCAAAATATTTGCGATTGGCGTTCGCCGTACCCAATACGCCGAGCCAGAGGGCATAACGCAAGAGAGCGCTTGGTGTTGGTTTCGGTTTCATTGGCGCTATTATAATTCGAAATCGCGGTTGTAATGCGCGCGATTTTGTATAGAATGGAGCGCATGGCAAAGTCGAATCCGACAGTCTCGGGCGACGACGTGCGCGCGGTATGGGACACGAACGCGGCGTTTTGGGACGAACGGATGGGCGAAGGCAATGCGTTTCATTTGCAGCTGGTCGAGCCAAGCGTATTGCAGTTGCTCGAATTGCAGCGCGGCGAACGCGTTCTCGAAATCGCGTGCGGCAATGGACAATTCGCGCGCAAACTTGCCTCACTCGGCGCGCGCGTCACGGCAACCGATTTCAGTCCGAATATGGTCGAACGCGCGCGAGCACACACTGAACCCTTTAACGACATCATTGATTTTCGCGTTGTGGACGCGACAAACGAAAATGAATTACGCGCGTTGGGCGAACACGAATTCGATGTGGTGGTGTGCAACATGGCAATTATGGACATGTCCGAGATTGCGCCCCTCTTTCACGCCGTGCCGCGCCTCTTGACCCCGCGCGGACGGTTTGTGTTTGCCACAATGCACCCGTGCTTTAATTCCAACAATCCCGCGTTCACTGCGGAAAGCCGCGATGTGGAAGGAACCATCGTCGAGACCTTTGCCTTGAAACTGACCCGCTATCTCTCCGCGGAAACATCTCACGGCTTGGCAATCATCGGGCAGCCCGCGCCGCAATATTATTTCCATCGTCCCTTGCACGAGTTATTGGGCGAAGCATTTCGCGCGGGACTCGTCCTTGATGGTTTGCTCGAACCGCGCATTCCCGATGAAACAAAAAGTGCGCGTTGGTCGTCGTGGTTCAATTTTCCCGAATTCCCGCCGGTGTTGGCAGCGCGATGTGTCGTTAGAGGTTAGTTATTCGCTATTCGTTGTTCGCCATTTGTTATTCGCAATTTGTTAGTTGTCGTTGGTCATCCGCCGTTCATCAATCCCTTACAAAGGTGCCTCATGCAAAATCGCAAACTCCTGCTTCTCATTCCCGTTGTGCTCATTCTCGCGTGTTTGTTGTATTTGATTCTTCCACCGGGTCCCGATGGTCCAACCGGCGCCGCACAAGCGCGCGAAGACCGTACGCCATCGTGCGCGGTAGAGAGCGAACCCGTTGTCAGTGATCCCAAAACCATCACCGTTAACGCGGGTGAAAAAATTCAAGCGGCGGTTGATCAAGCGCGTCCGGGTGATACCGTCGTCATCATGCCCGGCACATACAACGAAGGCGTGATCGTCAAACGCAACAACATCACGCTGCGCGGGCAAATGGACGGCACCACGCGTCCGATTCTCGACGGAGAAAAGAAAATCGGCAATGGCGTGATCGCGTGCGGCGACAAATTCGCCATTGAGAATTTGCACGTCAAGAATTATCAGGCAAACGGCGTTCTCACCAACGGACCTGACGGCGTGGTGATGCGAAACATTTTTGCAGAGGACACGGGCGAGTATGGCTTGTTCCCGGTTCATTCAAAAAATGTTTTGCTCGAGAACAATGTCGTAACGGGTTCGAGTGACGCCGCACTCTACGTTGGGCAATCGGACGGCGTAATCATGCGGAACAATGAAGCGTACGGAAATGTCACGGGCTTGGAAATTGAAAATACGTCGAACGCGGTTGCCGAAAATAATTACCTGCACGACAACACATCGGGCTTGCTCGTTTTTGTTCTGCCCGACCTCGCGCGCAAAGAGGCGAGCAACAATCAAGTCCGCAACAATCGCATCATCGCCAACAATCTTGAAAACTTTGGCAAACCCGGCAGCACCGTCTCGCGTGTTCCGCCCGGCGTCGGCATGGTGCTACTTGCGCCCGACAATACCACCGTTACCGGCAATGAAATTCGCGATCATCGTTCAGCGGGGATTGCGCTCGTTTCGCTGCACACCTTTTTCTCGGATCGCAGCTCGTTCGATGTTGGCACGGAACCGGAACACAATCGAATTTACGGCAATACGCTCGTCAACAATGGCTACGATCCTCATCCCGCCGCGAAAAAATTTGGCTTTCCTGCCACAGTAATTATTTGGGATGGCTCGGGCACAGACAACACCTTTGATCAACCCGGCGTCTCGAGCTTTCCGCCCGTACTGCCCGATTCGACTTGGTCGCCGCTCTTGATCAACGCGTACGGAAAAGTTTTAGGAGTGCTGCGGAGATTTCTTTAGAGCCGAGGGCAGATAGCGAATTGCTGATGGCAAGCCGCCTCTCAATCTGCTATCCGCCATCTGCCATCTGCGAATGCAACTTCCTCACTGGGACCTCACAAACATTTTTCCTTCGCTCGAATCGCCTGAATTCGAAAAAGGATTCGCGCGCGTCGTCGCGCAAATTCGCGCGCTCAAAGAACTATTCGATGCGCACAAAATCGAACGAACGGAAAACGCAGTCACCGACGCGAAGAGCGTAAGAACGTTTGATACGGTGATAGCACAATACAACGCAACCCTCGACGAATTGAATACGTTGTTTGCGTACATTTCTTCATTTGTCACAACCGATTCGCGCAACACGCTCGCGCAAGCAAAATATTCGGAATTGCAGCAGCACAACGTCACGCTTTCCAAGCTTGGCACGCGTTTTGTCGCGTGGCTCGGTTCGCTGGACGTGGACGCGTTGATTCAAAATTCCGAAACCGCGCGTCAACACGAATACGCGCTTCATCGCGCGAAAATTGAGGCGCAGCATTTAATGTCGCCGCCCGAAGAAGAACTCGCGGTAGAGTTGGGCGTGACGGGTGGCAGCGCGTGGGGCAAATTGCACGGCAACGTCTCGTCCCAAATCATGGTGAACGTTGAATTGGACGGCGAAACTCGAGTGCTGCCGATGAGCGCGGTGCGAAATTTGGCATACGAGCCGCGGCGTGAGGTGCGCGAACGCGCCTATCACGCCGAACTCGCCGCGTGGCAAGAACATGCCATTCCCCTCGCCGCCGCGTTGAACAGCATCAAAGGACAGGTGAATACGCTGACGAAACGGCGCGGCTGGGCGTCCGCGCTTGACGAAGCGATACACGACGCGGCGATTGACCGCCAAACGCTTGACGCGATGATGACGGCGGCGCACGAATCGTTTCCCAATTTCCGACGTTACCTTTATGCCAAAGCGCGCGCGTTGAATCTCAAGCAGCTCGCGTTCTATGATATTTTTGCGCCGCTCGGCGAGGGAACGCGCGTGTGGGAATTTGATGACGCGCGCGATTTTATTTTGACGCAGTTTGGAACGTACTCGAACAAGATGCAGGAATTGGCGCGGCGCGCGTTCGACGAACGATGGATTGATGCAGAACCGCGTTTGGGGAAACGCGACGGCGCGTTTTGCATGTCGGTGCGCGGCGAGGAATCGCGCGTTTTGTCGAATTTCAAACCCGCGTACGGCGGCATGAGTACGCTCGCGCACGAATTGGGACACGCCTATCACAATCTCGTCAAAGCCGAACGCACGCCGATTCAAAAAAGCACGCCGATGACGCTCGCCGAAACCGCGAGTATTTTTTGCGAGACGATCGTGCGCGAAGCGGCATTGCGCGAAGCGAACGGCGCGGAACGTTTGGCGATTCTCGAAGCATCGCTTGAAGGTTCTTGCCAGGTGGTTGTGGATATTAGCAGCCGCTTTTTGTTCGAGAGCCGCGTGTTTGATGGACGCGTTGCGCGCGAATTATCCGTTGACGAATTGAACGCGTTAATGCTCGACGCGCAAAAAGAAACGTACGGCGACGGACTGGATGCAGAACAATTGCATCCGTTCATGTGGGCGGTCAAGCCGCATTATTACAGCGCCGAGCGTTCGTTTTACAATTTCCCGTACATGTTCGGCTTGCTGTTCGGTTTGGGTTTGTATGCACGCTATCAAGCTGACCCGAACGAATTCAAAAAAGGGTACGACGATTTATTGTCGTCAACCGGAATGGCGGACGCGGCAACGCTTGCGTCACGTTTCGGCATCGAAATCCGCACGCCCGATTTCTGGCGCGCGAGTTTGGGGATTATCGGAAAAGAGATTGAGAGGTTTGAAGAAGCGGTGAAATAAATTGCAGGGGTGGGTCTCAGATCCGCCCCTACGCCCACGGATTAAAAACATTCACGTCTGGATTTTGAAAATCATCCACATTGCGCGTAACGAGAACATAATTGCCTTGCAGAGCGATGGCTGCAATCAACGAATCAATTGCATTCATTGGTTTGCCTTGTTTTGCCAGCCGCCCCGTTAATTCACCCCACGTCAACATTGTCTGTACCGTAATTTCGAGAATGCGCCCCTGGAATCGAACCAGCAAATCATTCTCAAGCCACTCGGCAATTGCCTCTCTTTTTTTGGAGGACGCGAGTTTTTCAACTCCTTTACGAATTTCGCCAATCGTAATCACACTCAAATAGACCATATTGGGGTCCAATTGGTCTATCCATTGAATGACCTTTGGGTTCGGTTTTGGTGCAATCAATTCCGAAATGACGTTGGTGTCGAGGAGATATTTCATAGGGCGACATCGTTGCGCCAAGCGCTCTGGTCACGACGCGAATCAAGCGTGACGCCATTCAGCGGGGATTCGCGAAAAAAATCCGAGAGCTTGCTTTGGTTCAAAAGCAATTTGCGATATTCCGGATACGACAAGACAATCACCGCTTCCACCCCACGCCGCGTGATGATTTGAGGACCTTGATCGAGCGCTCGGTCAATGACCTCACTCAATTTATTTTTGGCTTCTTGAATCTGCCAGACGGTTTGTTTCATTTCTGCCTCCTGTCTAGTCTGGCTAGATTGTAACATTCAATGCAGAGTTGTCAAACGGCTCGCGCGTTGGGGGAGCAGAGGTTTCATGCAGCATCATGAACTCGCCGCCAACAAAAACGCGCGGGTTGCCGCGCATATTCGTTTTGCAATATAATCGCAGCTAACTCGACAAGACAAGGAGCTGCGGATGGGTGTGATTCATCGCCGCGCTAGCGACGAAAAAAAATGGTTGTGGGATGACGTTGGGGTTTATCGCTACAACTCGAACGACGCGACCAAACAAGTATTAATCGGTCATGCCGAAGGCGCGCACAATTTCGAGATTCGCTGTTTCACTATTCCCCCGCGCGGCTTTTCGAGTCTCGACTCTCACGCACACGATCACGGCGTGATGATCATGCAGGGACGCGCGCGCGTCATGCTCGGCGATCAATTTCAAGAGGTGGAAGCGGGCGACGTGATTTATATTCCGCCGTTTGAGCGGCATCAATTTGAAAATCTCACGGACGAACCGTTTTCATTTTTATGTGTCATTCCGCCGAAACCGATTGCGCCGACGTAGGGGCGACGGCGGCGATGGCATACATCGCACCTCGCCCACGTGTGAGGCAACCACAAGGGATTGTCCCCACTAAATATACCGCTGTCCGCGCCGCGCTGTCACAATCTCCGTATTCATTCCAACCCAATGCAGTGACCCCGTATAGCGTCCGTGTTCGATTTTGATGCAGCGGTCCATCACAATGTCCAAGCCCGCGCGTTCGGCAATCTCCGCCGCGTCCAGATTAGCGATGCGCAGTTGTAACCACAACGCGCGCGCGTGAATTTGCGCCGCTTGCCGCGCCACCTCAACACATTCGTCCGGATTGCGAAACACATCCACCACATCAATCGGAAATGGAATGCTCAACAAATCGGGATAGGCTTTCTCGCCAAAAATTTCAGCGGCGCGCGGATTTACCGGAATCACGCGGTATCCTTCCGACGCGAGATACGAACCGACGAAATGACTGGGGCGCTCACTTTTGGGCGAGAGACCCACAATTGCAATTGTTTTGCTTGAGTGTAAAATTTTGCGAATCGTCGCGGGGTCTTGATATTTTGCGCGCTCCGCTTCGGATAAAATGCTGTTCAGACTGATGTCGCCAGCAAGCTCTGATCCAGGTCCCATATCAAATCCTCTGTGGTCTCCAATCCGATTGACAAGCGAATCATTCCTGCGCTCACGCCCGCCGCTTCCAATTCAGCATCGGACAGTTGTTGATGTGTCGTGGACGCAGGGTGAATCACAAGACTGCGCGCATCGCCGACGTTCGCGAGATGCGAAAAAAGTTGTAACGCTTCGATAAATTCCTTGCCTGCGCGACGCGGGTTGCTCGATTTGATTCCAAAACTAAAAATCGCGCCCGGTCCTTCGGGCAAATATTTTTGGGCAAGCGCGTGATACGGATTGTCCGGCAAACCCGCATATGCAACCCATTCGACGCGCGGATGTTCGCTCAAAAATTTTGCAATCGCCTGCGCGTTTTTTACGTGGCGCTCCATGCGCACCGATAACATTTCCAATCCTTGAATCAGCAAAAACGCGTTGAATGGCGAAAGCGCGCTGCCTGTATCGCGCAGCGTCACGGCGCGCGCCTTCATCAAAAAGCCATAGTGTCCGAACGTTTCGTAAAAACGTAAATCGTGATACGCGGCGTCGGGGTCTGCAATCGTCGGAAATGTGCTGAAATCAAATTTACCGGAATCAATCACGACGCCCGCAATCGAGTTGCCGTGACCGCCGATAAATTTTGTCGCGGAATGGACGATGATGTCCGCGCCCCAATCGAGTGGGCGGCACAGATACGGCGTCGCAAAAGTGCTGTCCACGATGAGCGGAATGTTGTGCGAATGCGCGAGTTGCGCGACGCGTTCAATGTCGAGGATGCTGCCTTTCGGGTTGCCAATCGTCTCGCCGTACAACGCGCGCGTTTTTGGTGTGATTGCCGCCGCCCAATTTTCAATGTCGGTGGGGTCAACAAAATGCGTTTTTACGCCCAACTTTTTGAACGTGTGCGTAAACTGCGTCATCGTCCCGCCGTACAAATGCGACGACGAAACAATTTCATCACCGGGATTCAACAGCGTCAGCATCGTCGTGAATTGCGCCGCCATTCCGCTCGCCGTCGCCACTGCGCCCGTTCCATTTTCCAGCGACGCGATCCGTTCCTCAAACACTGCCGTCGTCGGATTGTTGATGCGCGTATAAATGTTGCCGTACTGTTTCAGTTCAAAGAGCTGCGCGGCTTTGTCGGTATCTTCAAAAACATACGAAGTCGTTTGATAAATCGGCACGGCGCGCGCGCCGGTCACCGCATCGGGAATGTGTCCCGCGTGCAACATGCGCGTTTCAAAACCGAATTTCCGTTTTTGATTTGGCATTGCTCTTTACCACCAATCTTTTTTCGAACGCGGATCCATGAACGAACCGTTGTCACGAATGACCACGCCGATCTCATTTCCAAGCGCGCGCCCGAATCCTTGTCCCTGTTTCAACGCGGGCAATTGCGCGCGCCCACTTTGATTCCAGTCACGATACAAACTCAGCAGTTCGGGCGCGGTGCAAACATTTTCGACGTGAATCGTGTAACCGTTCACCACATTGTCCTCGCGCGTATATTTCAAGGTGATGCGCTGTTCTGAGGCATACAGCACCAGCACTTCAAATTTGCTGCCATCGTCTTCGGGTCCATCGCGGAAGACGCCGCGCGGCGGAATCGAAGGAATCGTCCCGATGTTGTACTCGGAACGCGGCACACGCAAAATTTCGTTCGGCGTCACGCGCATTCCCGCCAGCGTCACCGGCGGGTCGGTAATCGGATTCGCGCGGCTGTTCGTCGCCCAATCCCAGGCGTACACCTGCGCGACGCTCGACAAGTCCGGCACGCGATTATCTCCAAAGAGCGAATAGAGCTTGGGCGCTTTGCCATCTGCCGAGCCGCCATAGTCCACCAGCCCGAGCGTCCCGGTCGTCGCGACGTAACCGCGCAGCGCGAGATTTAGATCAGCGTGCTGCTCCGCCGGGCGATCCGTGGGCGGTGGATTCACGGTCAGCGCGCTGTACGTTTCGCCCGCAATGGTTTCACAACCTGTTGTATCAAGCAGGGGCAGAAAGATTTTATATTGGGAACCTTGGGCGCGTTTTTGCGCGGCGAGGGGAGCAGCAAAAAGCGTTACTGTAACAACCGCCAACGCGAGAAAGGAAATGACTCGAATACTTTTCATGCGCTGATTCTAAAGGGCAATGGGAACGCGAGCAATAGACTTGAGGTATTCTTGCCTTCCCGTTGATCACTCTGTCGCGCTTGCATCAACGAGTATAATTCTACCACGAGCGCTTTCGAGCCGCCCATCGGCACAGTCAAAGAATCCATCGCGAGGGTAAGAGAAAAATAAAAAACGCGGAATTTCATTTAGGCACTATACAGTTCTAAAATTTCTATTAACCAAACGTAACAAATCCGATCGTATTGCAACTAAGGGTGGAGACTATGGAACCGCGAGACCGCATCGAAATTCACGATTTATTGCTCCGCTGTATCATCGGAATCAATGAATCCGAACGCAAGAATAAACAAGATGTTTTGTTCAATATCGTGATGTGGGCGGATACGAGCCCCGCCGCGCGCAGCGACAAGATTGACGATGCCGTGAATTATCGCACGGCGGCAAAACAAATCATCGAGCACGTCGAAGCTTCCGAGTATTTTCTGGTCGAGCGTTTGGCGGAACGCGTCGCAGAAATTTGTCTCCGCGACGCGCGCGTACACCAAGTACAAGTACAGGTAGAAAAAATTGGCGCAGTACGCTTTGCGCGCTCTGTCGGCGTTACCATTCTACGGACGCGCGCAGATGTCTCCGGCAACCCGGTTACGTAATATGTACGTATTCAATTTGCAACAAGAAAAATTATGAACGATGCATACATTCTCATCGGATCGAATATCGAACGCGAGAAAAATTATCCTGACGCGGTGAAACGTTTGCGCGGGTTGGGGCAGCTCGTCGCCGTTTCACCAGTGTACGAAACAGCGGCGGTGGGCGGGGATGCAAACACGCCGCAATTTTATAACGGCGCGGTGTGGCTGGCTACAGACCTGTCGCCACATGCCTTGCGCAACGCGCTGCGCCAAGTGGAAAGAGAAATGGGACGCGTACGCACGGCAGACAAATTTGCGCCGCGCGTGATTGACCTTGATCTCGTATTGTTTGGTGAAGTCACCATTGACGACGGCGAATTAAAGTTGCCCGATCCACAGATCTTTGAGCGCGCGTTCGCGGCACATGCGCTGGCGCATTTGAATCCCGATTACGTGATTCCCCCCGATGGTCCAACGTTAGCAGAGCTCGCGTGCCGTTTGCGCGGCACGCCCGGCGAGATGATCGAAATGCCCGAAGTGAGTGAGCAAATTCAGCAGTGGGTGAAAACATCTGTCAAGGAGCAAAGAGTAATGTCAGAAGAGAAAGCATTGAGCGTGCCCGGTTTCAGAGATAACGAATGGGGCAGCCCAATACCCGATGCAGCGCCGGGACATCTTTTACCGGCGATGCGCGTTGCCGAAATCAACGAAACAGAAACGGCGCACGCGGCAATTGAGGACGCGGTGCGGACGATTTTATTGAACGTGGGCGAAGACCCTACGCGCGAAGGATTGCTCAAAACGCCGGAACGCGTTGCCAAAGCGTACGATGAATTGCTCGCGGGTTATAACGTGGATCCGGTCGCGCTGATCAATGGCGCATTCTTTGACACGGATTATCACGATATGGTTCTTATCAAAGACATTGAATTTTTCAGTCTCTGTGAACATCACATGCTTCCCTTTTTTGGCAAAGCTCACGTGGCGTATATTCCCGAAGGCAAAGTGTTGGGGCTGTCAAAAATCCCGCGCATTGTCGAAATGTTTGCGCGCCGTTTGCAGCTGCAAGAGAATATGACGCGCGAGATCGCGGATTTTTTGCAAGACCTGCTGCATCCGCGCGGCATCGCCGTCATCATCACCGGGCATCACATGTGCTCAATGATGCGCGGGGTGAAAAAACCTGACGCCAAGATGGTGACACAGGTGATGTACGGCGCATTTCAAGAGCGCGCGGTGCGAGAACAATTGAACGATTGCTTGCTGCAAGACGCCTGAACGAATGGGCGAAAATCCGCTTCCCCCAAATCAAATCGGAATTGGTTTAGAGACCAAAAAAATCGCGGCATATGCCGCGATTTTTTGATTCCTGCAAAACGAAAACGCGCAAGGTCGATTTCAGACGCAATCGTCGTGCGCGATGATCTGCAAAATCTGTTAGCCCTCAACGCTTGCGCCAGACTACAAAGTGAGACAGTCCGAAACTTTTGAGCGGCGTGTTTTCCAACGTATACGTCACATTCCGAAAAATTCCCGCCAATTCTTTGCGACGCGCGGCGATTTTGTCATAACCGGGATACACTTGGGTGTGTGCGATGATTTCGCCGTCCAATCCTTCAAACAGCGCGCGCAGATCACGCGAGCGATACGCGCGGACATGCGGCGCAAATTTATTCCGCAGTCCATTCGGCAGATAACCAATCAGTGGAATGTTGCCAAAAACGTAACGTTTGCCGAAATAGGCGCCGTGCGTTTCAAAAGGATACAAACGATTCGGTGCAAAGACAATGACCACGCCGCCGCGCTTGGTGACGCGCGCGGCTTGGCAAATTGTCTCGCGATCATTCTCTACATGCTCGATCACCTCGTGCAGTAACACGCCGTCGAACACATCGTTTGCAAATGGCAGCGCTTCGGACACACTCAACGCGAGCGTCGCCAATTTTTTTTCGCGCGTCCCGCGTTCCAATTTTTCCGCGTCCACATCCACACCAAACGCGTTCGCATCGAGCGCGCGAAATTTTTCAACGTACGTCCCGATGCCACAGCCGATGTCTAGCACGCGCGCATTTTCCATTGGCAAATAGGCGCGAATCATCTGCAAGCGGCGGTCTTGTCCAAAACGCCAGACGTAGGAAGGATGGCCGAGCTGGATGGATTTGTCAGTCAACGCGCAATTGATAATACCGAATGCTCAATGGAAAATCCTTTACTGTGCATTGTGCATTGTGTATTCGGCATTGTTCATTTTATTTCCGGTCCTTTGTTCCAGTCGTAACCAATCGCGGGGTCGTCGTATGGAATACGTCCTTCGTCCGCAGGGTTATAAACATTCGAGGTGACATAAAAGAGGTGCATCGGTCCCTGAATTACTTTATAGCCGTGCGCCACGCCGGGCGGGACTTTGAGAATTTGCGCAGGGTAAATTTCGCCGAGCAGAATTTCTTGCAATTCACCGTGGGTCGGTGAGTCCGCGCGCAAATCGTACATGACCGCTTTGATCGCGCCAATCGCCACGTACCACCAATCTACTTGGACATCATGGATATGCCACGCCTTTGCCGCGCCTTGATGCGTAAGGGTGTGACTCCATTGCCCAAAACCCTCTACAAAGATTGGGTCGTCCGCCCGAAGTAATTCGCGAAAGAAACCGCGTTCGTCAGTGTGTGTTACAAGTGATTTGAGTTCGACGCCATGAATCATAAGTTGGAAAGTCAGAAATTGGAGATTGAAAATTGAAAGTCCCTTTTTGAAATCAGATTTTCAATTTCTAAAGCGCGATTCTAGCATAACGATAGGGAAAGGGAAAATAAATTCAGTATGCTATAATCGTTGCATATTTGTATTCATTTTCTGACTTGCACAATATAGGAGGCATATGCTTAGAGAGATTGATCCCTTGACGCGTTTTGGAAACATGCCGTTGGATGAGGTTGACCCCGAAATCGCCGAAATCATCGTGCGCGAGCAAGAACGCCAGCGCGAAGGATTGGAACTGATCGCTTCGGAGAATTATACGAGCCGCGCGGTGTTACAGGCAGTCGGCAGTGTGTTGACCAACAAGTACGCGGAAGGATATCCGGGCAAACGCTATTACAATGGCTGTGAAAATGTGGACTCGTCAGAAGCGCTTGCGATTGCGCGCGTCAAAGAATTGTTTGGCGCGGAACACGCGAACGTACAGCCGCATTCCGGCTCGCAGGCGAATTTTGCCGCATACGTGGCATTGCTTCAACCGGGCGATACCGTGATGGCGATGGCGCTCGCACAAGGCGGACATCTCACGCACGGCGCGCCGGTGAATATTACGGGGCAATTGTACAAATTCGTCGGCTATGGCGTGAATCAAAAAACGGAACAAATTGATTACGACGAATTGGAAAAACTGGCGCGCGAACACAAACCAAAATTGATCGTCAGCGGCGCGACGGCGTATCCGCGCAAATTTGATTTTGAACGCATCCGCGCGATTTGTGACAAAGTGGGCGCGAAAATGCTGGTGGATATGGCGCACATCGCGGGGCTGGTCGCAGGCAAAGTGCATCCCGACCCCGTACCGTTTTCCGAAGTTGTCACCAGCACCACGCACAAAACATTGCGCGGTCCGCGCGGCGGACTCATTCTTTGCAAAGAGTCGGAAGCGAAAGCGATTGACAAAGCGATTTTTCCCGGCACGCAAGGCGGTCCGCTCGAACACGTCATCGCGGGCAAAGCGGTCGCGTTCAAAGAAGCGCTCCAACCCGAATTTACCGAATACGCGCGGCGCATTGTCGAAAACGCGCAGGCGCTCGGCGAACGCTTGCAAGAACGCGGACTGCGCGTCATCAGCGGCGGCACGGACAACCATCTTCTGCTCGTGGACGTGAGCGTGCGCGGCGCGACAGGCAAAGACGCGGCGAATCGTCTGCAAGACGCGGGCATCACCGCCAACAAAAATTTGATTCCGTTTGACACCGCGAAAGCGACGATCACCAGCGGCATTCGGCTCGGCACGCCCGCGTTGACGACGCGCGGAATGGGCGTCGAAGAAATGATGCAGGTGGGCGATTGGATTGCCACCGTAATTGACCACATCTCCGACGACGCGGCGATCCAACGCGTGCGCGCCCAAGTGCATGAGTTTGCGCGGCAGTATCCGGTGCCGGGGATTGAATCGTGATTCTGACGCAATCGCAACTCGAACAACTCTTTGAGCAAGCGCGGCGCGATGCGCCATACGAAACATGCGGCGTGATTTTTGGCAAAGACGGGCGCGCCCAAATCATCCATCCCCTGCAAAACGTTCACGAGCATCCACAAACACGTTACCGTCCCGACGACCAAGAGCTCTTTGCCGCCGTCAATGAATTTGAATACAAACAGGGTTACGAATTGCTCGCCATTTATCATTCCCATCCCGCCACGCGCGCGTATCCGTCGAAAACAGACCTCAAGGAAAGTGGTCTCTACAACGGCTCGAACGTGATTTTTATTATCATGTCATTGATGAATCCCGACGCGCCCGAAGCGCACGCCTACTTGTTGAACGGCGAAACGATTACGGAAACTCCATTGAAAGTTATCGAGTGAAAAATTTGCGCGCGCAAATTTCATCGCTCTCTTGCCCATGAACAAACGCGAACGCCTTGACGCTGCCATACACAAACAAAAAGTAGATCGTCCACCCATCGCGCTGTGGCGGCATTTTCCGATTGACGATCTCGATGCAGAAAAACTGGCGCGGCGCGTCATCGAATTTCAAAACGAATACGATTTCGATTTCGTCAAAGTGACGCCCGCCGCGAGTTACGTTGCCGAGATGTATGGCGGCGAACTGCGCGACGCGGGCAATCGCGAAGGGACGCGCATCCACGTCCGCCGCGTGATCAACGATTGGCGCGACTGGAAAAACATCGAGCCAATCACTCTCGACAATCCCGTATTGCAGCGCGAACGCGCCGCAATCCAACAGATTCGCGCGGGATTAGGCAAAGAGGTTCCGATCATGCAAACGATTTTTTCGCCGCTCTCTTGCGCACGAACACTGGCGGGTGATCGGTTGATCCAAGATTTGCGCGAACATCCGGGCGAATTGATGCACGCGCTCCAGCAGCTCGGCACGACGATGGAACGTTTCGCGCACGAGGCAATTGATGCGGGCGCGGATTCGCTTTTTCTTGCTACGCAGGTAGCGAGCCGCGATGTTTTGACGCCCCAAGAATCGCGCGCCTTCGGACAGAGCTACAATCTCACGCTCATCAATGAACTGCACAAATTTGTGGATTTTATTTTGCTGCACATTCACGGCGAAAATATTTATTACGATCACCTTTTCAAATATCCCGTGCAAATCGTGAATTGGCATGATCGCAAAACCGCGCCGACACTCGCTCAAGGGAAAAATTTATTCGACGGCGCAGTGGCAGGCGGCATTGACGAATGGAAGGTTCTCGCGCAAGGTTCACACAATCAAATCCGCGCGCAAATTCAAGACGCGATTCAACAAACCGATGGGACCGGACTGGTTGTTGCGGCGGGCTGCGTGATTCCGATTGATACGCCGGTGGAAAATATCCGCGCGGCGCGGAAAGCGGTGGAAGCGTAAGAATGCCTCAAGAAGAACTCGGTTACGTCGAATTAGAGTGGACGTGTCAGAACTGCGGCACGCGCAATCCGGGCACGCGCAAAACGTGCATGTCGTGCGGCGCGGCGATGGGCGCCAAGGGCAAATTTGATTTGCCCGCGCAGCAGGAATTGATCACCGATCAAGAAAAAATCAAACAAGCGCAAAGCGGTCCCGATGTCACATGCCCATATTGCGGCACGCGCAATTCCGCGAATGCAACGAGCTGCAAGCAATGCGGCGGCGATTTGACCGACGCGCAAGCGCGCGGCAAGACGGGTGTGTTGGGCGCGTACGATGATGCGCCGCAGCCCGAAGTGAAATGTCCCAACTGTGGCACGCTGAATCCTGCGGGCGCGCTGAAATGTTCCGCTTGCGGCGCATCGCTCAAACGTCCTGAACCGAAAGCAGAGCCCGCTCCGACACCGCAAACGCTCGCCCCAACGCGCGGCTTGTCTCCGTTATTGATCGGCGGTATCGTCGCGTTATTGGCGTTATGCGCGATAGGCGCATACTTTATTTTTGGGCGCTCATCGCAGTTGGTTGGAACGGTTTCGAGTACGAGCTGGCAGCGTTCGATTGCGATTATGGCGCTGGTGCCGGTGCGCGATGCGGCTTGGCAAAATCAAATTCCGAGCGATGCCAACGTCTTGAGCTGCGAATTGCGACCGCGCCGCTTTTCGGATACGCAGGAACCAAATTCCACCAAAGTATGCGGGACGCCCTACGTGGTTGATCAAGGAAATGGCACGGGCAAAGTTGTGCAGGACTGTCAGTATCAAGTGTCGGAAGAGTATTGTTCGTTCACGCGCATGCAGTTGTCGGTAATCAACACGGTCACTGCGCGCGGCACCGATTTGAATCCCGTTTGGCCCGCCCTCGCGCTGCAAAGCGGACAACAAGAAGGCAATCGCGCTGAAGAATATCGCGTCGTCTTTGAGGCGAGTGGACAGCAATACTCGTACACGCCGCAGAACGCAAGCGACCTGGCTCGTTTTCCACGCGGCTCACGCTGGAATCTGACAGTGAATGGACTGGGAGGAATCACCGCGCTGCAGCCGGCGCAATAGTTCGACAAATTGTATCGGTCTCTTTTTGAAAAAAATCCCCCATCCCATTGACACGCCTCTCCGTTGGTGCTACGCTCACGCTGACGTGTAGCATTGCAGCTTGCGCGAACTCTATTCTCCCAGATTTTTCTGGTCCTCTTTTCTCGCCGAGCTTGCGACTGTAACGTAAACTTACATCTCCCGCCTTATTTTTCTATAACTCTAATTTCATAACAAGGAGAGTCTATGAACCAAAAATTATTTGCGTTCACAATGCTGGTCGCTTTGCTTTCCTTTTCTCTCGTCACGACGGCGCCATCCGCACACGCCGCGAGTGGTTCTTGCACTGCCAATCCCGGCAGCGCCGCAGTTGGCACGACTTTTCATCTGACGGCGGATGGGTTCACGCCCAACACTTCCGTGTGGCTTTACGCGACTGAACCGGATGGGACCGCGTTTTCGGACCCGACGTTCAATGCTTTTGGCGGCACAGCCAAAGCCAACGCGCAAGGTCAGGTTCAATTTTCGTTTATCACCCGCTTTGATGTCGAAGGCTATACGATCAGCCGCGCCTTTGGCACGTGGACGCTCGTCGTCCAGGAATTGGGACCGGGCGGCACGACGGTTCATCAAGCCAACTGCACGGTGGTCGTGACTCCGAACGATGATGCGCCAATTAGCGGCGCCGCGCTCACCGCAACTTCTGTAAACGTGGGGCATGATGTCGCTGTTTCAGGAAGCGGATTCGCGCCAAACGAAATGGTGAATCTTTGGGTCAGTCCGCCTGCGGGTTGCAGCAGCTTTGCTTTTATCTTGCCCAACGCGCTGCATCACTATTCCGCGTCGAGTGCGTACGCTCAAGCGAGCGTCAAGGCGAATGGCAGTGGCGCGTTCGCGTATGCCCTGCCTACTTATTCGTTCTATACCTGTTTAGGAGAATGGGCAGTCAGCGCGTACGCGCCGGGAAGTGGGCGTGGCGCAATCGCTTTGTACGAGGTCAGCGGCAATTCAATCTCCAGCAGCGCGGGATTGACAGTATTTCCAACTGCGGGTTACTCGCGCGGCGACACATTCACTTTTAGCGGTGAAGGGTTTACGCCAAATAGTGTCGTAACTTGCTGGATGACGCGCCCGGAAGGCACCACGCGTTCCATTGGTAATTTGCAAGCAACCTCAAGCGGCGCCATTGCTTTCGCTTTTACAACGGGCTTTGATTTTGAAGGGGACTTTGATGGCAATGGGCAAATGGAACTTTTGCATTACAGCGAAGGGTCTTTGGGTACGTATGCGATGAGCTGCCGCGACAACACATCCGGTGTGACAGGCGAGACAACGTTCATTTTGAATGGTCTCGTCAGCGATCCATAAATAGCTGTTTCATTTTTAAGAACAAAGGAGTTCCTACAATGCACTGGTTCAAACATATCGCTCGTGGCTTGCTGATAGGTAGTCTCGTATTGATTATGCTTGGCGTGCTCGGACACGATGCCGTGTTTGCACAAGCGGCTAGACGAACGGGCATCGTCGAAGTCAAATTCAAGAATGGGCTGGGAGTTCGCGCGCGCGCGGGCTCATTAACCGGACTTTCGACATCCGGTGCTTCACAGTTCGCACAGTTGCTACGTACTTTTCCAATCGAGAGCATCACTCCGGTCTTTACACTGTCGAACGCGCAGTTAAATCAATTGCGCCTAAATGGCGAACAAAGCAGCGGCAAGAGTTTGCCTGATTTGCGTTTGTGGTTCCGCTTCAAACTCAAACGCGCTGGCGACACCAATGCTTTCATCGCCGAGCTTGAAAAGATGGATGGGGTCGAAATCGCGCAAGAATTACCTCTACCCGCGCCGCCCGCCGCAACAACACCGGACTTTACTGCCGATCAGGGTTACGAAGACGCCGCAACCGATGGGATCGGCGCGCGCCTCGCCTGGACTGTTGCCGGAGGAACCGGCGCCAATGTTACGATTTATGATGTGGAATACAACTGGCTTCAAACGCACGAAGACCTGGATTCAGCCAATGGTGTTACTCTGCTGCTGAATTCCGGTGATTCCAATTCGCCGCCCGGCTTTTCGGGCTGCCCCGCGCCGTGCGATTCGAAAAATCGTGAACATGGCACGGCGGTGCTGGGCGAATTGATCTCGACGCGCGATTCGATTGGCGTGACCGGCATCGCGTATGATGCTCGCATCGGACTCGCGCCTGCGAACACCACAAATCTGGGGTACAACCTCGGCAACGCAATCGCGCTCGCTACAGTTGATGCAGGCGCCAACAGCACTCAAGGCGATTTGATTTTGCTCGAACAGCAAACAGTTGTCTGCGGTTTGGCGGACGGCGCCTTTGGTCCCTCGTACGGTCCGGTCGAAGCGATTGCCAGCGTCAAGAGTGCAATTCAGACGGCGGTGGCAAATGGCATCATCGTGGTGGAAGCCGCAGGCAATGGTGGTGTAGACCTCGACCAATCAGCGTGCGGCAGCACCTTTTCCACTGCCAATGATTCCGGCGCAATTATCGTTGGCGCAGGACAAGCGCCTGCCACGGGGAATGACCGCGAACGCCACGATTATTCTTCCTACGGCGCGACGGTTGACTTGCAGGGCTGGGGCGGCAGTGTTCGCTCAACCGGCTATGGTAATTTCTACTCGGACCCGGATAATTCTGGTGACGCGACAAAATGGTACACTTCTTTTTCGGGCACATCTAGCGCGTCGCCAATCGTCACCGGCGCGGCGGCGCTGATGCAAAGCATCGCGATTCAACAAAATGGCGCGCCGATGACACCCGCGCAGATTCGGCAATTGCTCATCAACACGGGCAGCGCACAGCAAGGTACGACTTCGGAACATATTGGACCTCGCCCAAATCTCGCGGCGGCGATTGCGACCGTACAGAACGCGGATGTTTCGGTCAGTCTCAATGACGGTCCTGATCCCGTCATCGCCGGGAACAGCATGACCTATAGCATTACGGTGACGAATCAGGGTCCCGGGATCGCGCAAAATGTCGTGCTGACAGATTCGGTTCCGGCGAATACAACCTACGTATCATTCAATCAAAACACTGGACCGAGCTTTACCTGCAGCGGCACCAGCACAGTTACTTGCAACATCGCTTCACTTGGAAATGGTGTGAGTGCGACATTTACTCTTGCAGTAGATGTCAGTTCCAGCACACCCGATGGCACGATACTGTCGAACACACCAACCGTATCCGCCGATAACGACAGCAATGCGGGCAACAATTCGGATACGGAAACGACAACGGTAGAAACCAGCGCCGATTTGTTTGTCAGCAAAACTCACAGCGTTACGGGAGTTGCGGGCGCCGGTCAAGTCGAATGGACGATTACGGTTATCAACAATGGACCGAGTGATGCTGCGAGTGTGTCACTTGCGGATACTCTCGACGCGACGACCAGCGAGGTTAGCGCTAGTGCGAGCGCGGGCGGCATCTGCAGTGGCGACCCAACTGTGACTTGCACATGGACGACGATCCCAACGGGACAATCGCGGACGGTGACGATTGTCGCGGATTTGCATCCCGACGCGCTGAACCTGTGCAACGATGCCACCGGTGCAACAGCGACAAACGATCCCATTCTCGCCAATAATACCGGCCACGATTGCGTGACCGTACCCACCAAATCCGACCTCAGCATCGTCAAGACGTCACAGATCGTCGGGAGCGGGCGCTCTATTCTTTACACCATCCGCATCCAAAACAATGGACCTTCGGTGGCGCGCAATGTTCGCATGATTGACAAGTTGGTCCAAGCAACCAATCTCAAGTGGATCAAAACCCCTCAAGGCACATGCAAAGGTGACAAAAACATAAAATGCAAATTAGGGAATGTTGCATTCGACACAGTGATTATTCAGATTCAAGTAGAGGTCGTTCATTCCGTCGCTAACGTCAAAAACACCGCAAATGTCAAGACCAAAACAAACGATCCCGCCAAAAGCAACAACACCTCTACTGTCAACACCGCGTTGGGCGGCACGCCCTAATTCAATCAAGATTTCCATGTGGGCGAGAACCGGCAAATTCGCCGGGCTCGCCCATTTTTTTTGTTTTTATTTTTTTTGTTTTTATTTTTTTCATTCTGCGTAACTCAATGTATATTACGGCACACCCTTTTGATACGGTTCAACGACGATTGCTTTGCCCGCATCCCCGCCGTATCTATCCAGAATCGAGGTAACATGACCCAGTTGTTCTCCCGCCCCATCATGCTGCGCGTGTTGTGTTTGGTCGCAGGCGCACTCTTTTTTACATTACTCGTCTTGAGCATCCCCGTTCAAGCCGCCACCCTTCCGAATGGCTTTAGCGAAACACGCGTGGCGGATGGACTCGGCGATCCCACTGCATTCGCGTTTGCGCCGGACGGTCGCATTTTTGTCACCGCACAAAGTGGCGCCGTCCGCGTTATCAAGAACGGCGCGCTCCTCTCCACGCCGTTCCTCACCATCACCACCGATAATTCCGGCGAACGCGGCTTGCTCGGCATCGCGTTCGATCCGGCATTCACGACGAATCAATACGTCTATATCTATTACACTGTGCCCGGTTCTCCGCCGCACAATCGTGTGAGCCGCTTTACTGCAAGCGGCGATGTCGCGGTCGCCAACAGCGAAGTCGCGCTGGTGGATCTCGAAAATTTGAGCGCGACGAATCACAACGGCGGCGCGATTCATTTTGGTCCCGATGGCAAGCTCTACGTCGCTGTCGGTGAAAACGCGAATGCGGCGAACGCGCAAACGCTCAACAATCGTCTCGGCAAAATTCTGCGCGTCAATGCGGATGGCACAATTCCAACGGACAATCCCTTTTACAATCAAGCAACCGGGAGCAGGCGTTCCATTTGGGCGTTGGGCTTGCGCAATCCCTATACCTTTGCCTTTCAACCCGGCACCGGACGCATGTTCATCAACGATGTCGGAGCAGGTTCATGGGAAGAAATCAATGACGGCATCGCCGGATCAAATTATGGGTGGAACAGCTGCGAGGGTCCTTGCAGTCCGCCCAATGCATCGTATCGCGATCCGCTTTATGCCTATCCGCACAGCGGCGGTTCGATCAACGGCTGCGCGATCGTCGGCGGCGCATTCTACAATCCTTCGACAACACAATTTCCTGCGGAATATGTTGGCGATTACTTTTTCGCCGATTTGTGCAACGATTGGATTTCACGCTACGATCCCAACACGGACACAGCGACCGGGTTTGCCACCGGACTCTCGACGCCGGTGGATTTGGGAGTGAGTTCCGACGGCGCGCTTTACTATCTCATGCGCGGCAACGGCGGGGAGCTCTGGCGTGTCGCCTACTCGTCGCCACCGCCAACCAACACGCCAACGGCAACGGTGACTGCGACGCCAATTCCACACGGCTTGAAGGGAAAATATTTCGACAATCCCAACCTCACTGTGGTCAAGCTCAAGCGCGTTGACGCAACGGTGGATTTTGATTTCGGCACTAACCCGCCCGATCCATCAATGGGTCCCGACACATACTCGATTCGCTGGCGCGGCGCCGTCGTCCCGCGCTTTTCCGAAACCTATCGGTTCATAGTCAAAGCCGACGCGGGCGTGCGTCTCAGCGTTGATAATGTCACGATCATTGACCAATGGAGCTCGGTGGTGACGCGTAAACATCGCGGCAAGATCACGCTCAACGCGAATCAGAAATACAAAATTCTGCTTGAATATAAACATGAGCAAGGTCCGGCGGTGATCCAACTCATGTGGGCAAGCGCAAGCGAACCGCGAGCGATTATTCCGACCGAAGCCCTCTTTGCCAGATATTGAACCTGTGACCAGCATCCCCGATGGTTTTGGGCGCGTCGAATCCAAAATAGACGGCATCACCGTATACGCGCCCATCGCGCGCGCGGATCAAATCGCATCGCCGCAGAATTTCAAATGTCCGAACTGCGGCGCAACCACAGCATTTGATCCGCGCGCGGCGAGCGTCACCTGCGCGAACTGCGGCTCGGTGTATGCGCTGCACGCTCAACGGGTCGGACGTGAAGCGGCTGAATTTGAATTTACCGTTGACACCCTGAACAGCGCGCTGCGCGGTTGGGGTGTGACGCGGCGCGACTTGAACTGCGAGAACTGCGGCGCCACGACTTCGGTCGGACCCACCGAACTTTCGACGACGTGTCCCTTTTGCGGTTCGAATCGCGTCGCGGCGCGCGCCGCAGTCCCCGATGCGTTTCGTCCGCGCTTTTTGATCCCGTTTCAAATCGAACGCGCGCAGTGCCAAACGCTCGCGCGCGCGTGGCTGCAGCGCGGCTGGCTTTATCCGCGCGATTTGATGAATATGGCACGCAGCGCCGAGTTCACGGGCATCTATCTCTCGTTCTGGACATTCGGCGCGCGCGTCCGTGCAGCGTGGCGCGCCCAAGTCGGATACGAACGTCAAGAAAATTATTTTGACGTGAACAAGGCAAAATTCAAGACGCGGACAGTAATAGATTGGCGTTGGGAAAATGGAAACATCACCGTGCCATTCGACAATCAACTCGCCACCGCCACCTCCCATATTCCCGCGCGTTTACTGGAACGCCTCAAACCGTACAATCTCGACGCGCTCGTGACGTACGAGCCCGGCTATTTGGCGGGTTGGCGCGCGCAGAGCTACGAAATCGCTTTGAATGACGCATGGGATCGCGCGCGCGCAGAGATGCGCGAACAAACGCGTCAAGCCGCGTATGCAGAGATTGATTCGCCGCACGTGCGCGATTTTTCGATGAACGCCTCTTTTGACGATGAAGTGTGGCGTTTGATTCTCCTGCCCGTGTATCTCACAACCTATCGTTTTCAAAACAAAACGTATCAACTCGTCATCAATGGGCAAACCGGCAAGGTCGCAGGCGACAAGCCGGTGGCGTGGACAAAAGTGTGGTTGATTGTCGCCGCGCTGCTGCTGCCCGGCTTTGTGCTGGCGGGGTTGGGCTTGGTTCTTGCCGTCGTCGGCGGCGCGCCCCTTTTCTTAATCGGGGGATTGATTTTCGTCGGCGGCGCGATCATCGCCGTATATCTTTTACAAAAAGCAATGCAGGCGGGGGAGGCGTGAGCAGGCGATGAGTGATGACGCTACCGCCCATTCAAGCGGCGCGCCGGCATGGAGCAGCGCGCTGCATCCAACGCATTGCGCAAAATGTCGCGCCACGTTTCTCATTCCATCGAACGCGGGCGCGCCGTTCTGCCCAAATTGTTTCGCTGCGCGTCTCGAACCCATTCCACAGCTCGAGCGCGCTGCGGCGCCCGAATTGATTTTGCCTTTTACTGTCGCGGACGCGACGCGCGACGCCAATCTCGAACGTTGGCAGCGCGACATTCCTTTCAAAGCACGTTCGCTCAATCTGAAGGAATTGCACGCGCGCTTGACGCGCGTTTTTTTGCCAATGTATCTCGCGGATGCGAGCGTGTGGGGTACGTGGAGCGCGCAGATGGGTTTTGATTATTTGGTGGCAAGCAGTGAAGAGCGCTACAACAGTGGACAGTGGGTGACACAGCGCATTAACGAAACGCGTATTCGCTGGGAAACGCGCGCGGGAGAGATTGCGCGCAAGTATGAAAATGTTCCCGCGCCCGCGCTGGAAAATCACGAACGCGTCATGGCTGCGCTCGGCGATGGGAACGCGCTTCCCTTTGATACGACGCGCGCGCTTGGCTTTTCAAGCGATGGGTTGAACAACGCGCTCGTGCGCATGCCCGACCTCACACCGAAAGCTGCCACAAAATCCGCGCAGTTGGAAATGGAGCGCCGCGCGGCGAACGAATGTCAAATCGCTTCCGGCGCACAGCATCACGAACAATTTTCACTGCGCGCCGCGTTTGGCGAACCGAATTGGACGCTGATGTTATTGCCAATGTACGTCACGAGTTACAGTGACGATAATGGTAAATGGATTCCACTGCGCGTGAACGGGCAAACGGGATTTGTGAGCGGGGAAAAACGCGCGTCCATGAAGGTGGCGCGGCGTTGGGCGCTGCTGCTCGGCGCAATTGCATTGCTCGCATTTCTATTCACCACATTCATCGCGCTCACCTCCATACTCGTTCCACCGATGGTAACCGTCGCGGTCGTTTTATTATGCCTCACTCTCGCGCTGTGTCTCGCCGCGCCGGCGCCGTTGATTATTGCGTGGCAGTACAATCGGCAGAATTCATCGAAATGAAAATGCGAGGCATGCTGCCTCGCATTCTTTTTATTGTGGATTTGGCTTTCCCTTCACGAGTTCGAAATCAATCAACACCTCTCCGTTTTCCACACGGATTGGAAAATAATCGAGAGCTCGCGGCGCAGGTCCCTCCCGATACGTTCCATCACGTTCCCATCCAGCGCCTCCACATGGGTCCACAAAAAGCTCGCGCGTTTCCTGCCATCGGACAAAGCATCCCAAATGCGTACTGATGGGCGAAAAAGCGCGCCATTCCATTGGGGAATTGTGCGCGACCCACACGAGCGCGTTTTTCTCATCCGTGCCGAGTCGCACATTTCGCGCAAACTCGCTAAACATGTTGTCCGGTTGGAGAAAAATACTTTCCGCGCTGCTGATTGGCGCACAGCTCGCCGCTGCGCGATTGCATTGATAAAGCATCACCGCACCCGTTGGCATCTGGGCGGCGCCCGACAGCGAGACGCCGAGCAAAGGTCGCGGAAAAACCATCCATCCAAATACCGCCGCCAGCACAAGGAGCAATCCCGTCGCGGCGACCGCCCACATCAGCAGTAATTTTTCGCGCGTGTTCATGCTTTCGCCTCCGCGTGAACTCGATCATGAACGTGATCGTGATCATTGAGTTCGCAGTATAGCTCATCGGGTTCACAGCCCACACATTCGAGCTGCAATGTCGCGTGCGCGATTTCGTAGCGTTCGTGCAGCAGCGTGTTGAGCTCGCGTTGGATTTGCGCGCCCTCGCTAATCTTGACATCATCGGTCAAAATATGCGCCGACAGCGCGCGCAAATTTTGCGCCAGCGACCAGACATGCAAATCATGCACCCCGCGCACCCCGCGCACATTTTCCATCGCGCGCACCAACGCCTGCATATCCACATCACGCGGCGTACTCTCTAGCAAAATGTCGAGCGAATCGCGAATGATGCCAACCACGTTCCACAAGATCAAAATGCCAATGAAAATACTCGCCAATGGATCGAGCCAATCCCACCCCGTTAACGCAATGCCAATGCCCGCGATAAAGGCGCCCAGGGTCGCGACCGCATCGGCTGCCAGATGCATGAACGCGCTGCGCTGATTCAAATCATCTTCGCTCCCGCGCATGACGAGGAGCGCGGTACCGCCATTGACGAAAAAGGCAATGAGCGCAACGACAATCAGAACGTTGTCCTGCACAGGCACCGGGTTGAGCAAGCGCTGTATCGCTTCGTAAAAAATATAAAGCGAGATCAAAACCAGCGAGAAAGCATTAATGAGCGCAACGACGATTCCGACGCGGTGGTAACCGTATGTTTTGCCGGCATTGGCGGGACGCAGCGCGACGCGCATGGCGTACCAGCTCAGCCCCAGCGCGATCACATCGGTCACATTGTGCAGCGCATCGGTGATCAGCGCGAGCGAATTGGCGTAAATGCCCGCCGCGATTTCAAACACCACGAACGCGAGCGTGATGCCCAACGCGAGCAACATGCGCCGCGCGTTGGCTTGATTGAAACTATGGGTATGAGAATGAGAATGTGTTTGTAATGCCATAAGAAAACTAAACCTCGTCGTGTTCACCAGTCAATGCTTCCCGCGCTTCGCGTACGATGAAAAACACCATCACGAGCGCGGCGAGCGGGTCTGCCCACCACCAACCCAAAAAATAATTCGCGCCCAGCCCAATCAACAGCGCGCCCGAAAGATACGCGCACGCAATCGTTTCAAACGCATCGGCGCGTAACGCGCGGCTTGGAATCCGTCCCGCGAGCCGCAGTTTCCACCACGCCAGCAGCGGCATGATAACCAGGGATGCGACTGCCAACACAATGCCGAACAAACTGGCTTCGGGCGCCTGGCGCGTCCACAACGTAATGCCCGCTTGAACCACCACATACACCGCGAGCGCCACAAGCGTATAGCCGACAAATTTTTCTGCGCGCTGTTCAACCCGCTCGATCTGTTCTTGATCGCCACCGCGTCGTTCGACATTCAAACGCCAAATCAAAATGACGCCCGCTGTGACTTCGATGATGCTGTCAAGCCCAAATGCTTCGAGCGAAAGACTCGCCGCCGCGATGCCCAGCCCGAGCGCGAGAACGCCTTCGACGATGTTATAACTGACGTTAAAGATTTCCAAACCGAGCGCGGTTTGAATGTCACGGGCGCGGAGCGTAAGATTCATCGCTTGGATTTCCGCGCAACCGTGCGTTTTAGTTTTTCGTAATGCACGCACTCGTACACGCCGCGCGCGACCTCGCGCAAAAGTTCATCCGCCAGATTCAAAAAGCGTTCGACGCGTTTGTCGCTCAACGCGTAATAGACAAAACGACCATCCTGCTCCGCCGTAACGAGTCCGCAATCGCGCAAACAGGCGAGATGATTCGAAACGTTCGATTGTGTCAACTTTGTTTCCGCGACGATTTCGCCCACCGTCATCGCGCCTTGGCGCAACGATTCCAGAATGGCAAGGCGTGACGTATCGGAAAAGCCGCGAAAAAGTTTCGCCGTTAATTCAATTTTTTGCGAATTGGCGTCGAGTAACATCGTTTTCTCCATATCATCATATCAGCAACTAATGATATATTAGCAAAATGGAAAAGGACAGTCAAACTGCCCTTTTCGACGGACGCGAGCGCTGCTAGCTCTTGACGCGCCGCATCACGACAAGCCCCGCCCCGACCAGCAGCGCCGCCAGCGCCGCTGCGCCAAGCGTAGTGATGGCATCAAGCGGCAGAGCTGCGCCTACGACTGGCAGTAAAGGCGATTGTCCTGGACCCAACGCCGCCACGTCCGGTGCGGCATTGCTCAACAGATTCGTGCGCGTACAAAGCGAGGTGGTCAGTTGCCCTTGGTCTTGCCTTGCATACACGAGATATGTGCGCCCCTCTTCAAACCGAAAGCCGCAGGCGGCGCCATCGTGCGGTGTGTTCATCACCAACGGGGAAATGCTTGAGCCCTTCCAGGAGTACTGCACCTCAAACGTAATGCGCGCCGGCTCCCCGCTGCCGAACAACGAGCCTTGATTCTCAACCCGAACGTCCGTCACAAGCCCGGCAAAAACTGCATCCGACTGCGCCAGCGCTTCAAGCGGCGGCGGCAGCTGCATACACGAACACGCTTGCGCGTGCGGCACAGACACGAAAAATGTTGCGAACACGAGCAAGCCAGCAAGCAATCGTAACCATCGCATTCTGTCCCCCTTTGATTATGAGACACGCGGCGTGACTTTTTGGCGCGCCGTATGCGCTCGGTCTTGGCGCAGTTTTTTTTATCCTCCGCGCGTGAGGAGCCGCGCGTCTTTACGAGTGACGTCGGAAGCGGTGAGATTGTTCCCGCGCGCGCGAACAATCCAAATCATCCAAGCCAGCGCCGCGACACACAACGCGACTTGGAACCAGTACATTGCCCAAAACGAACCGAAGCCCGACGGCGCGCGCACGTTAATTTCATTCGTTCAAATTACGCCCGGGATAAATCGCGCGGTGTGCTCCATATAGTCACGATACTCGTCGCCGAATTTTTGCACCAACTTTTCTTCTTCCTTTGGCGTCCGCAGCATCAACATCGTAAAGGCAACTGCGCCGAAAATCAGAATCAACGCGTTTGCTGCCATCAACATCAAGCCAATGAAAAAGAGTGCGCCGATAGAATACAACGGATGGCGAATGTACTTGTACGGACCTCGCGCGACAAGCTGTGCGTTCGTGCGCGTCTGAACGGTATCAGTGATGTTATCGCCGAGCGAACGAAACATCCAAATGATCAACGGCAGCGCGAGCAGCGCCAAGACAAAGCCGAACCAGCGCAACCAATCAGGGAACGGCAGCGCGGCAAACGCTACCCATTCGGGATTGATGATGTACGCAAGAACGCTCAACCATACGCCAAGCCCCGTGACGCGCAAAACAATCATCAACAGCACGCCTTCTTGCGTGCGGTCAATCGTATCGCCGCCTTTGCGCTGCGCTTTGTGCCGAAAGTAAATCGAGATGGAAAACGCAGTGACCATCAAAACCAAAATCAAAATGCGAAAGATATTGTCGTTCATGTGAAATTTTCCTTATTTGATAATCAACCCGGTCACGTACAACATCGCCATTCCCGCCAGCACGCCCGCAAAGAGCGTGAAGGGCATCGAACGTTTGGCGTTGTCGCGTAAAACCAATTTTGAAATTTGAAACGCGACTTGGAAAACCGCGCCCGCGCCGATGGCGAGAAACAACGTTGCCAGAATCGGCGAATAGCTCAAGCCGCCAATCCACGCGCCGACAATCGCGGGCGCGCCGCCGATGAGTCCCAGAATTACCAAATTCAACCATTGCGGTTTGTCTTTGACAATCGGCGCGATGATGCCCAGTCCTTCCGTGATGTTTTGAATGATGAACCCGATGACGAGAAACGCGCCGAGCGCAGCCGCCCCCACACTGTACGACGCGCCGATTGCCAATCCCTCACCAAAGTTGTGCAAACCGATGCCAATCGCAATCATGAACGCCATGTTCAAACGCTGTTCCGATTCGGAGCGTCCGATGGCAGCTTGGCGCTGTGAAATTGCTTCGAGCAGCAAAAAGGTGCCGACGATGCCAATGCCGATGAGTCCGATGCCTTGAAATGGACCGCCCAACAAATTTGCGGTTTCCAGCGCCTCGTTCGCCGCGTCAATCCCCAAAAATAACAACAGCCCCACTGTCACCGCCATCAGAAACGCAAACGCGCGCGCTCCCAGACGCCGAAGCGCGGGATACCAAAAGATGCCGAGAAAAACGGGAATCACACCAACATACAAACCGATGAGGGTGAAACTCGATAGTGTTTGCGTGTCCACACTGCGCGTTTCGGCTGCCGCGTCAATCGTCGTGATAAAGGGGATCGAACTCGAAGAAAAAATCGCAATGGTGTACGGGCTGGCGTGAACCCAAGGGTAGGGAATCGTGATCGTTGCGCTGCCGAGACGCGGAATCGTTGCGCCCGGCGTGACGCTGTACGGCACAATGCTGTCATTGACATTGATTTGGGCGAGCGTAATTTCTTGCGGCGAAGTGTTCTGCAATTGAATTTCGATGACGCCCGGTTTCAACACCGTCCGCTCGAACTGTACGCTTTCTATCGGCGCGGCGGGCGCAACATTCAAGCCCGCGCCGCTCGTGAACACAAACAGCGCGATGACGCCAACCAGCAGCAAAATCGGAATGAGAAACAATCCGATTGTCTTTAAGGTATTCGACGAATTTGTCGCCTCGTTGGCGGTAACATTTTGAGTAGTCATCTTTATCCTTTCGGACAGACCATTCAGGTTTCCGAAAACCGGAACAGTCTCTATACGACTTGAAACACACCCGTCCAACCGAGTTCGGCGAACTCTGTCTTGTGCGCGTGAAACATATACTTGCCGGGAAATTTATAACGAAACTCTACGATGCCGCGCTGTGCTTGCGCTTGCACAATCGTGTCGGTAAATTCGCTCGGCGTGCGACTTGTGCCGGTCGGATAGTAATGAAAAAAATTCGCGTGAAGGTGAAATGAATTAATTTGATCGTATTCGAGCATGTTGATCAAAAACACACGCACGAGCGCGTCCTTTTGAATGACGATGGGATGTTTATCGTAATGAAAGGGAATAAAGTTCACCGCATAAAAATCATTTCCGCCGTCGAAATCAATGTCCACCCCATTTTGCACCATCACAAATTCGTGGTCGGCTTTAGCCCATCCATCCTTGGGGTCAACAATGAACGCGCCATACAAACCGCGCGCGATGTGCTCGGCGAGGGGAAAAATGTGACAGTGGTATTGATGTACGCCAAAGGGTTCGGCATCAAATTCGTACACAAATTTTCCGCCGACGGGAACGGGTTCGTAGACGCCATCCATGTTCGCGTGATGCACGCCGTGAAAATGCATCGTGTGCGGATGCGGCGTGCCATTCACAAACTCGATGCGAATGCGGTCGCCCTCTGTGCATCGAATCGTCGGACCCGGGACGCGCCCGTTATAGGTCCACGCCTCAAACTCAATCCCCGGCGCGACCTCGATCGTTTTCATCACCGCGTTGATGCGATATTCGCGGAGCGTTTGTCCATTCGGCAAGGTACTCACTTTGCCGTAATCGAAATCGGTGAGAATGTCCGTCGGATTGAATCCATTGCTTGCATGATCCACTTCGCCGACAAAGCCCGGCATGAACATCGCATCGCTGGGATGCCCCCCAACGTGTGTTCCATTGTTCGCCCGCGTCCCGTTTCCGCTTGGTGTGGGAATCGTCTGACCTGTGCAAGCGGCGACCGCGCCGGCGCCCGCTGCGCTCAGTGCGCCGAGCGCGCCAATTTTCAACGCATTGCGCCGCGTGACTCGATTGAATTGATTCAAGCTCATCGCATTAATCCTTTCTAAATTTCAGCGCAGTGGTTCCGCGCCTTTGACACGCAAAAGCAGGACCGGCATACGCGCACGCGCAAGCACTTGGGGCGCAACACTGCCCGACCAAAAAGCATCCAAGCCCGCGCGTCCATGCGTCGCCATGACAATTAACTGCGCCCCACTTTGTTGGGCAACGGCGAGAATCTGCGTTGGAATTGCGCCGCGCAATACTTGGGCGCGCGCGGGGAGATCGTCAGCAGCCAATCGTTCCATTTTTCGCTTGAGATAGTTTGTCGCATTCTCCTGTGCAAGGTCCAGCATCGCGCGCGTCGTCGTCGGCAGAAATGTTCCTGTCGCCGCGCGTTCCGGTGAAAGCGTCCCGGTTGTCGGAACGACCACGACGAGTTCCAGTCCCGCATGAAACGCGCGCGCCAGCTGGGCTGCGACCTCGAACGCTTCTTCGTAAATTGGCGTACTGTCCAGAGGCACAAGAATCTTTTCGCAAATATACGTTTGCGGCGCAGTCGGCTCTTCCGCATTGAGCATGAGGACGGGGATTGTGCCGCGCTGCAGGACGCGCTGCGCAATTGAACCATAGACCGCCTGCGCCCAACCGCTGCGTCCGTGACTCGTCAGTGCAATCAAGTCCGCAGAGAGTTCACCGCCATGCTGAAAAATCGCATCCACGACTGACACATCGCCACGCACACCGGGCAAGATAGGCGCTCTGCGTGCCGATGCGTCAAGTCCGCTAGTCGCGTGGTCCACGTGCACCTCCACCCGCAGACCTTTTGCGCGCAGTTGTGCGGCTAGATTTTCAAGATAAGATTCCGCGCTCGCAAAGCTCACAAGATGCGGTTCGCCGTGTACGCTCGTGGGCGCGTCCGGCTCGACCACATGGAGCAAAGTAATCGTTGCATCCAGCGTCCGCGCGAACGTTTGCGCGACCGGCAAGATTGCTTCGGCAAGCTGTGAACCGTCCAGCGGCACAAGAACATGCCTGAACATTTCAAATTCCCTTTACCGTCTCGTACAAAAGAAACATATTCAGCACGATGATGAGCGCCGCGACAATGGCTGCAGCAATCGTCGTCACGCGGTGATTGACCAGCACGCCCATCAGATCGCGGCGGCGCGTGAAAAGAATCAATGGCACAACGGCGAACGGGAGGGCGAAACTCAACACTACTTGGGAAAGCACCAAGACCCGCGTCGGATCGAAACCCAGATAGATTACGATCAACGATGGGAGCATCGTAACCAACCGCCGTAACCAAACCGAAATTCGGCGATGCAAGAATCCTTGCATGATCACTTGTCCAGCCATCGTTCCCACCGTTGCAGAGGACAAACCCGACGCGAGCAGTGAAATCGCAAAGACCGCACTCGCCGCGCCGCCGAGGAGCGGCACCAAGGTTTTGTACGCTTCCTCGATCGAGCCGACCGACGACACGCCGCTTCCATAAAACACCTGCGCCGCCATAATCAACATCGCCGCGTTCACAAAGCCCGCAATGCCCATCGCTACGACCACATCAATCAATTCAAAGCGAAACAATCGTTTCATCTGGAGCGGATCACGCGTGACAATACGTCCCTGCGTCAGCGCAGAGTGCAAAAAGATAACATGCGGCATCACCGTTGCGCCGAGAATGCCCGCCGCGAGCAGCACGCTTTCGGCGCCCGCGAATTGGGGATGCACAGCGTAATACACTACTTGGCCCCAATCGGGTTTGGCGAAAAACATTTCAATCACATAGCACACCGCAATGACGCCGACAAAACCCGTAATGACTGCTTCGAGCGGGCGAAAGCCGCGTTTTTCGAGCGAGAGAATAAGAAATGTTGTAATGGCAGTAAGGATGCCTGCGGCAAAGAGTGGAATCCCAAAGAGCAAATTGAAACCAAGCGCGGCGCCCAAAAATTCGGCAAGGTCGGTTGCCATCGCCATGATTTCCATAATGACCCACATCCCGATAACAATTGGACGCGGGAATCGTTCGCGGCACACTTCCGCAAGATTCATTCCGGTCGCAATTCCAAGTTTTGCAGACAATGATTGGATGAGCATCGCCATCAGATTGCTGGCAAGAATCACCCAAATCAAGAGATAGCCATATCGCGCGCCCGCCGAAATGTTCGTGGCAAAATTGCCCGGGTCCATGTACGCGATGCACGCGATAAATGCTGGACCAATAAATGGCAAAATGCGCGCGAGCAGCCCTTGCTTGCTCGTTCCCTGTAAAACGGCATATGCTGCTTTTGTGGTGTCCGTCTCTTCGGTCGGTGTCGAAATATCAGAGGTATGTACAATCTGCGCCATCTAATTTTTCCTTATCAAGAATTAAACTCCAACGCATCTAAACATGACTCTTGCTTTTGGCACGATACGCCTTTTTTTCCACAGTGGGCGTCACCCAAATCGCGCGCGCCAAAGTTTCATCCAGCGTATGTTCACGCCCCGATGCCACGCGCACGCGCAGTGGACCATCAAAAGGTTCGCGCGACAACACATCCACCGTCGCATCGGGAATGAGACCCAGTTTGGAAAAATGTTTCAAGTGCTCGGGATTCTGGTCGCTGACGCGCTGAATCACCGCGGACTGCCCCGCCCCGACGTCGAGCAGGGATTGGTATTCAGGACGCTCGACCGTTCCCGCTTTCGTCGGAATGGGGTCGCCGTGCGGATCGCGTTCGGGATCGCCGAGAAAATTTGCGATGCGGTCTTCGAGGTCTTCGGAAATCACATGCTCGATTTTTTCCGCTTCCGCGTGAACCAATTCCCACGGCACGTCCAACGCTTCGGCGAGAAACAATTCGATGAGCCGATGATGCCGCAGCACTTCGAGCGCCATCTTTTCCCCGGCAGTGGTGAGTTCCACGCCGTGATAGGGCGAGTGACGCACCAATTTCAGGCGCGCCAGTTTCTTGATCATGTTGGTCGCGGACGCGGCGGAAATATCGAGATGCTGGGCGAGCGCGGTGGTTGTCACCGTTTCGCTGTTTTCCTGTAGTTGATAGATCGCTTTCAAATAGTTTTGCACAGAGGCGCTGGTCATTAGTTGCTCCAAAGTTCTGATTTAGCCACAACTAAAATCGGCGTCTAAAAAATTTAGCCGCGACTAAATTTAGTTGCAGCTAAATTATAGCGCGCGAAAGAGATTTGTCAAGGGGCATTGGCGAAAATTTCATCGCCAATGTAAGCATTTATCGTGGGGGATGAAAATGCGCCGCGCAGCACGGATGCTTTGCCGATTCATACAATTCAAGTTAGAATCGTACAATTATGAACGCAAGTGGAAAAACAGGCGGTTGAATGATTTTGTTTGATGCCTTTCAATACGCCGCCGCGCGGAGTGATGAATGGCTGCGCGCGCTGGAACAACATCTCGTCCTTGTCGCCGTCGCGTTGGCGATTGGCATTGCGCTGTGCGTGCCTTTGGGCATTCTGTCCTCGCGCTCCAAATCGGTTTCTTTTGCCGTCATCAATTCTGCGAATGGCTTGCGCGTCATTCCAAGTCTCGCCATTTTGTTCTTGGCGATTCCCTATTTCGGCTTGTCGTTCACTGCCGCCGCGCTCGCGCTGACGCTGCTTGCCCTGCCCCCAATCTTGATCAACACCGACGCCGCCTTTCGTACCATTCCCGCAGCCGTCAAAGAAGCCGCGTACGGCATGGGCATGACGAGTCGCCAAGTTCTATGGCGCATCGAACTTCCACTGGCGTTACCCGTGATTGTGACGGGCATTCGCACGGCAACGATTGAAGTCATCGCCAGCGCAACGCTCGCCGCGTTCATTGGCGGCGGCGGTTTGGGCATTTACATCACGCGCGGCTTTGCGCTCTTTGACAATTCCATTCTATTGGTCGGCGCGATTTCTGTGGCGCTGCTCGCGCTAACAGCCGAAGTGCTGATGGGTGGAGTGGAAAGATTGGTGCGAATTCCATCGTAGCAGGAGCAAACATTCACAGAGGCGGTGATGTCAGTTTTGCGACGCACGTACGAATGTTTCGCCCATCGCAGTAGATCGTTCAAGAGGAGAAGCAATGCACAAAAGACGTTTACAGATATTTTTCATGGCGCTTGCGTTTGCGCTCACCACGGCTGTTTTGATTAGCGCGTGCGGCAATCAAGCCAAACCGGTTCGCGTTGGTTCAAAAGATTTTACCGAAGAATTCATCATCGGGAACATGTACGCACTGCTGTTGGAAGATAAAGGAATTCCCGTCGAGCGCAAATTGAATTTAGGCGGCACGCCGATTTTGCAAGAGGCATTGTTGAGTGACCAAGTAGACCTTTATCCCGAATACACGGGTACGGGTCTGCTCACCGTTTTGAAACTACCGAGCAACACAAATCGAGACCAGGTTTTCAATACCGTCCGCGACGAATACAAAAAACAATTCAATCTCGCCTGGCTTGATCCCGCGCCAATGAACAATACGCAAGCGTTGGCAATGAAAAAAGATGTGGCAGCTGCACGAGGCATCAAAACAATTTCCGACATGGCGGCGCAGGCGAGCGAGTTGACGATGATCGGTCCGCCCGAATTTGAACAGCGCGAAGATGGTTTGCCCGGCATTCAAAAAGCATACGGCAATTTCAAACTCAAGCAATATATTGCGGTGGATCCCGGTTTACGCTATGAAGGACTAATGAACGGGCAAGCCGACGTGGTCGTCGCATTCGGCACCGATGGACAAATCGCCGCGAACGATTTGTTGGTCTTGCAGGATGACAAAGGATTGTTCCCGCCATACCAAATTGCGCCTGTAGTGCGCCAACAAGCTCTGGACGCGAATCCAAGAATCGCCGAAATCCTAAATAAACTCGCGCCGCTGCTCACCGACGCGACAATGCGACGACTCAATTATGAAGTGGACGGCAAAAAGCGCGAGCCCGCCGATGTGGCGAAAGAATTTTTGCAGCAGAATGAGTTGATCAAATAACAACGGATGACGGAGGACGAGAGACGGGAATTTTTCGTCATCCGTCGTTCGTTCTTTGTCCTTGATGTCCGCTCTCCGATTCGAGCATGTTTCCAAAACTTTTCCGGATTCCACTTACGCGGCAGTGAACGATTGTACTCTCGCGGTGGACTCGGCAAGTTTTGTTGTGCTGCTCGGACCTTCGGGCTGCGGCAAAACGACTCTGCTCAAAATGGTGAATCGGCTGATCGAGCCAACGGCGGGAGAAATTTTTCTGGACGGCACGAATATTCGCGCGTTAGATGTGACAGCGCTGCGCCGCCAGATCGGATACGTGATTCAGCAAGGCGGTCTCTTTCCACATCTCACCGTCGCGCAAAATATTGCGGTTGTGCCCGAATTATTGGGCTGGCAAAAAGCGCGCATTGACGCGCGCATCAATGATTTGCTCGAGCTTGTGCAGCTCAACCCCGATTACTATCGCGCGCGCTATCCCGCGCAGCTTTCGGGGGGGCAGCAACAGCGCGTCGGCTTGGCGCGCGCGCTGGCGGCAGACCCGCAATTGTTGTTGATGGATGAACCGTTCGGCGCGATTGATGCGTTGACGCGCGCCGCGCTGCAAGACGAAATGCTGCGCATCAAAAACGCGATCAACAAAACGATTCTGTTTGTGACGCACGACGTGGAGGAAGCATTACGGCTCGCCGACAAAATTGTCGTGATGCAGGCGGGACAGATCGTGCAATACGATACGCCGCACAAAATTCTTACCGAACCTGTGAATGATTTTGTGCGCGAACTCGTCGGCGCGGACGACATGGTGCGGCAGTTGTCGCTCGTACGCGTCGCCAGTGTGATGTCGCCACTGCCAAACAATTTCGTGTTGAACGGAACGGCGACCATTGATGCAAACGACGACCTGAAAAACGCGCTCTCGAAATTGTTACAAACCGGAGCGCCAAGTTTGGCTGTGCTGCAAGAGAACAAACCCGTCGGCGTTTTGAGTTTGGAAAAAATTCGCGCGTCGGCAACGGGCCATTGAACATTTCTTTTTTCGCATGGACTATATTTTTAACAATCCCGCGACCGTTTTTGAATTGCTGCTCCAACATCTTTTTGTTGTGGGCGTCGCGTTGTTGATTGCAATTCTAATTTCATTTCCTATCAGCATCCTCATTCTCCGCAGTCCACGTCTCACTACCTTTGTTCTCGGCGCGTTCAGCGTCTTTTACACCATTCCGAGCATCGCGCTGATTATTCTGTTGATTCCGTTGACGGGTTTGAATGAATGGTCGGTCATTATCGCGTTGATTTTGTACGTGCAAGTGATTTTGGTGCGAAACAATGTCGCGGCATTCAACGGCATTGATCCCGCGATTCTCGAAGCGGCGCGCGGCATGGGCATGAATCGCTGGCAAATGTGGCGGCGCGTACAATTGCCGCTTGCCCTCCCGGTAATGTTGGCGGGCATTCGCATTGCCGCCATTGTGGCGATTGGGATTGCAACCGTCGGCGCGAAATTCAACGCGGGCGGGCTGGGACGATTGCTCTTTGACGGAATTGCCCAAACGGGACGCTATGATAAAATTTGGGCGGGCGCGATTGCAGTGACGCTGCTCGCTTTGGCAGCGAATCTCGCGCTCGTCGCATTAGAGCGCCATTTCAGTTATACACGTAAGCTTTCTTAAGTCGCGCCCGTTGCTTGGCAATTCTGATGCTCGAACCGTAAAGTTAATACCATTTCTCTGCTGGGTCAGTTAACCATGATGAATGAATCTTCCGAACCGCGTTTCAGTTGGTGGTTGTTGTTACGAATCTGCACCTTTCAAATTGGTTCTGCCATGGGCGATATCCTCGTCACTTCGATTTGGAATCGCATCATGATTGTAAATTTCGGTTTCCCCGCGCTGCCGGTCGGCTTGTTGATCGCGCTGCGCTATCTCCTTTCGCCGCTGAGTTTGTACGCCGGCTTTCGCTCCGATACCACACCCTTTTTGGGAATGCGCCGCACCAGCTACATTTGGCTTGGACGCGCGCTGATGGTCATCTCCTTTCCGCTGCTCGGATTCAGTGTGACGTTGTTCAACAACAGCCGAAACGATTCGTTGGGCTGGGCGCTCGCGCTTCTTTCTTTTTTGTTGTACGGGACAGGCACTCTCCTGTCAGGCAGTCCGTTTTTCGCGTTGGTACGCGATGCGATGCCCAAAGCCCGCCAAGGACTCGCTCTCTCGGTCGTCGAGACGGCACTCATTCTATTTTTTCCTATCGCGGCGATTTCGTTCAGTCTTTTATTGCAGGACTATTCGCTCGTCGGCTTTTGGGAATTGATCGCCATCACTGCGCTCGTCGGTGGATTCTTCTGGGTCTTTGCAATCGCCGGTGTCGAAAAACGCGCGATCCTCCACAAAGCAGTTGAACACACGCAAGAAAAAACACGCGCCCAGTTTCAAGAATTTCACGGTACGCTCGCAAAAATATGGCAAGACCCGCGCGCGCGCGCGTTCATGTTGTTTCTCGCGGTCGCTACCTTTTCCGCGTGGGCGCAGGACGCAATTCTTGAACCGTTCGGTGCCGAAGTGTTGAACGCGACCATCGCGCAAACGACGCGCTATTCCAGTTATTGGCAGGGAGCAACGGCGCTCGTGCTGATTATCGCCGCGTATGTATGGCGTAAACGGCGTCCGGAACAACAAACCCCCATTGCGAAAATTGGTTTGGCGATTATGGGGTTGGGCATGGCGTGGCTCGCCCTCACCTCACTTACAGGCATCCGCTGGATGGTGAATCCTGCGCTGTTGGTGTTTGGCGTCGGTTTTGGGTTCTATACCTTTAGCGCGTTTCAATTGCTTGTGGTCATGACTTCGGACAAAGCGGCGGGCGCCTATCTCGGATTGTGGACGGTAACGATTTTGCTCACGCGCGGTGTCGGAATTTTCATGGGCGGTGCGCTGCGGGATGGGTTGTACGCGCTGACGCAATCGCATGCGTTGGCTTATGGCATCATTTTCGGGCTCGAGGGCTTGGGCTTGTTCGTTTCCATTCTGCTTTTGGCGCGCGTCAATATTATTGGCTTTGCGCGTGACACGGGGCGTATCTCTGCAACCGATGCGCAAGTGATTACAGCAGACCTATAGTCATCAAAGCGGAGCGCACTGCTCCGCTTTTTTATTTCTGACGCGGCACGCCCGCGAAAACCTTTGATTCAATGCAGAACGCGACTTGACAAGGCGCTCTGTTTGGCGATACACTATTTGCAACTGGTCGCAATTGCATCAATCTATTTATTAGCAAGGAATTGTCGCAATGACGCAGCATCTCGAACTGGTCCAATCCTTACGGCAAGCCGGACATCGCTTGACGCCGCAGCGCGAAAGTGTCCTCGCGGTCATTGCCGACAGCCATGAACATCTTTCCGCCGAAGAAATTCTGGCGCGCGTCCGCAAACGCTATCCCTATCTGAACAAATCGGCGGTCTATCGTTCACTCGAGCTCTTGACCGAATTAGGGCTTGTTACTCTGACCGATCTGGGACACGGGCGCGTCGAATACGAATTACATCGCCATCCGCATCACCATCATCTCGTCTGCCGCAAGTGCAAAAGCGTTCAGCAAATTGACCATCGCCTCTTTCAAAATTTGCAGAAAAAATTGGAAAGCGATTTTGGTTTTCGCGCCGACCTCGATCATTTTGCCATCTTTGGCACTTGCCGCAAATGCAGTACGCGCACCGCAAAAAATCCGAAACGACATTCGCATTAGCGCCCAATCATATCTCAAGGAGAATCCTGTATGCTCTTTGCACCTCTTTCCCCCCCCCAGATGCATATCCCCGACGGCTTTCTGTCGCTGGGAATCGCGCTGGGCTTGTGGATTGTGACGATTATTGTTATAGCCATCTCATTGCAGCGAGTGAGTAAAGATTTGGGACCCCGCCAGGTGCCGATGATGGGCGTCGTGGCAGCGGCAATTTTCGCGGGACAGATGTTGAATTTTCCGGTCGCGGGCGGCACATCGGGACACTTGCTTGGCGCGGCGTTGGCGACAATTTTGCTCGGACCCTATGCCGCGGTCTTGGTAATGACGTGTGTGCTTGGCGTGCAAGCGCTATTGTTCCAGGATGGCGGTTTGCTCGCCTTGGGCGCCAACATTTTCAATATGGGAATTGTTGGCGTAGTCGTGACGCATTTCGTTTATCGCACGGTGCGCAATCTCGGCGGCGGCAAGCCATGGACGATTTTTGTAGGCGGTTTCTTGAGCGCGTGGCTCTCTGTCGTGTGCGGAGCATTGATCACCGCGCTCGAACTCGCGCTTTCGGGCACAACCCCCGCGAACATTGCGATCCCTGCTATGGGCGGCATCCACGTGTTGATCGGGCTGGGCGAAGGATTAATTACCGCCGGCGCACTGGCATTTTTGTACGTTACGCGTCCCGACCTTTTGAAAATTGGTGAGGAAAAACCGGCCGGCAGTGGAATCTGGCTTGCAGGTTTGGTGATCGCCGTAGCGATTGCGATTGCATCGCCCCTTGCATCCAGCTTTCCTGATGGCTTGGAGTGGGTCGCGGAGCAGCAGGGCTTTTTGACCAACGCTCAAAACGCGCCGTACCACATTATTCCCGACTATGTGTTCCCCGGAATCCAGAATGAGGCGCTTGCGACAATTGTTGCCGGGATTGTTGGAACGCTGATTGTTGGCGGCGTGGCGTTCGGGATTGCGTATGCGCGCCGCAATCGCAGCGCGACCACGAACTATGAGACCATTGCAAAATAAATTTCACACATACCTTCCACCCATTAATCACCAACGCGGTCGTAACGCAGTTTCGCGATAACCATTTCGCCAGCGTCTCGAATGCACGTTCATTTTCTCGATCCGTATCACAACGGCACAAGTTTAATCCACCAGCTTGATCCTCGGGTCAAGCTGGTTTTTACGTTAGCGTTTATCGTCACCGCTTCGCTCTTGCCTTTTGGTGCGTGGGCGGCGTACATTTTACTGCTGGCGATTGTCTTTTCAGTTGAATTGCTCTCCGACTTGGGCATTCGTTATGTATTAAAGCGCGCGTTCTTGGCGACGCCATTTGTGTTGGCAGCGTTCCCGCTGATTTTTACTGTGCCGGGCGTCCCACTTTTTAGCTTTTCAATTGGACCATGGACGCTGACGGTAACTTTGGAAGGGGTGGAACGCCTACTAAGCATCGCGTTCAAATCGTGGGTCGCGGTGCAAATGGCAATCGTTCTGGCAGCAACCACTTCGTTTCCGCAACTGCTGCAAGCGATGCGCGGCATTGGTATTCCGCGTCTCCTTGTCGCCATCATCGGTTTAATGTGGCGTTATATTTTTGTGTTGGCGGATGAGGTCTTGCGCTTGCTGCGCGCGCGCGCTGCGCGCAGTGGCGCGTCGCCGGAAATTGGCAAACGTGTCGGCGGTTCAATTGCGTGGCGCGCCCGCACCACAGGCGGCATGGCAGGGAATCTGATGATGCGCGGTTTTGAACGCGGCGATCGCATTTATGCCGCGATGTCTGCGCGCGGCTATGATGGTGAAGTCCGCGCCTTTCCGCTTCCGCCCGTGCCGAGAATTCAGTGGCTGGGGCTCGGCGGCGCGGTAATCGTACTGTTGTTAATTTTGTCGCTTGGCATTTTACTAACGCGCTGAGGATAAAGTGCATCACACAATTGATGTTGAAAATTTGATTTTCAAATATCCGGATGGCACACATGCGCTGGATGGCATCTCATTTCACATTGCGCCCGGAGAAAAGGTTGCGCTTGTCGGTCCGAATGGCGCAGGCAAGTCCACGTTGATTTTGCATCTCAACGGCATTTTGCAAGGACAAGGCATGGTGCGTGTCGCTGGACTTGAGGTGATTGAAAAAAATTTTGCGCGTGTGCGCGCCGCCGTCGGACTCGTCTTTCAAGACCCCGACGATCAATTGTTTTCGCCAACCGTGTTTGATGATGTCGCCTTTGGTCCGATCTATCAGGGCTTGAGCGAAGCCGAAGTGCGCACGCGCGTCTCTACCGCGCTTCATGCCGTACAAATGCAAGATTTCGCGCCGCGCGTTTCACATCACCTCAGCGTGGGACAAAAAAAACGCATCTCGATTGCGACGGTGCTTTCGATGCAGCCCGAAATCTTGGTCCTCGACGAACCAACGGCGGGACTGGATCCGCGTGGGCGACGCGAACTCATTCAACTCTTGCGCGAATTGCCCCAAACAATGTTGATTGCCACACACGACTTGCACATGGTCGCGGAACTTTTGCCGCGCACGCTGGTCATGGACAATGGTCGAATCGCCGCGGATGGCAACACGCTCGCGCTGTTGAACGATGACGCGTTGTTGCGCGCGCACGGATTGGAAAAACCGTAACGCGCGCACACACTTTTTTTCGGAATAATTTATTCTGCCGGCGCGGACGCAACGGCGTTCCTTCGCCCAAGCACATTCCAAATCAACCCACGCTGCGGCGCAAACAAATACGCGATAAAGAAGAAAATCGTTGCCGTCAAAACGACTGCCGCGCCCGAAACAATATTCAGATAAAACGAAAGATACAAACCAATTATCGAAGCCAACGCGCCGAGCGCGGCAGACACCACCATCATCGCGGGCAGTCGCCGCGTGAGCAAATACGCGGTCGCAGCCGGTGTCACCAACATGGCGGCAACGAGTCCGACGCCAACTGTTTGCATGGAAACGACGACCGCAAGCGCGATCAGGATCAGCAAAACATTTTTCAGTCGTTCCACAGGCAAGCGCAGCGTTGCGGCGAGAACGGGGTCGAATGAAACGACGAGGAGCTCTTTGTACAACAAAACGATCGTCAGCAACACCACCGCGCCCAATACGGCGATCAAAATCAAATCAGTGTCACTCACGCCCAACACATTTCCAAATAGAATGTGCGTCAAATCGAGCGCATAGGTTTTTATCGTACTGATCAAAGCAACGCCGAGTGACAACGTCGCGGCAAACAGAATTCCAATCGCAGTATCTTCTTTGATCGTGCCGCGTCGTGTGAAAAAACCGATGCCCAACGCGACAACAATCGCGGCGATGAGCGCGCCAATCAGAATCTCCCCTTTCAGAATGTATGCGACGGCAACGCCCGGCAAAATCGCGTGCGACATGGCATCGCCCAAATATGCCATACCGCGCAAAACGACATAGCAGCCCACCACCGCGCACAAAATTCCAACCATCACCGACGCCAACATGCCGCGCTGCATAAATCCGTACATCAATGGCTGCGTGAGAATTTCCATCATCGTTCGATCAACTCCAACGCCGGTGATTCCCCTAACGTGTGCGGCGCATCGCCTGCGCAGCAATCGTCCACAATCATTGTGCCCTCGACAAACATCGCGTGCGTGCCAAATGCACGTATCAAATTTTCCGTTGTGAAAACTTGCGCAGGCGCGCCATACGCAATCACACTGTGATTCAGCAGCAGCACGCGGTCAAAGCGCGCGGCGGCGAGATTCAAATCGTGCGTCGAAACGATCAGCGTCACGCCTTGTGCCTTGAGTTGATTCAACAACTCTAGCGTCGCTTCTTGCGTTGTCGCATCTACTCCGGTGAACGGTTCATCCATCAATAAAATGTGCGGCTCTTGCGCCAGCGCGCGGGCGAGAAAGACGCGCTGCTGCTGTCCGCCCGAAAGTTCGCCGATGGGATAATTTGCCAGATTGGAGATGTTCATTTCGACGAGGGCGCGCTGGACTGCCTCACGGTCTCGTTTCGTGGGACGTTTGAACCAACCGAGCGCGCCATAGCGCCCCATCATCACAACATCGTTCACGCTCACGGGAAAACGCCAGTCCACTTCTTTACGCTGTGGCACGTACGCCACTCGCAAGCGTTCGCTCTCCTTGTGTGCGCCCAACGCGGCATCATGAATAAATATTTCGCCGCGTTCAATGGGTACAAGTCCAACAAGCGCTTTGAACAATGTTGATTTCCCTGCCCCGTTCGGACCAACGACGGCAACACGCATACCTTGCGGCACGCTGAACGAAATATTTTCCAACGCGCGGCGCGCGCCGTTGTTGTACGAAACAGAGAGATTGCGAATTTCGAGATGAGCGGGGGAATTAGAGTAAAGCATGGAGATTAATGATTGGCTGATTCGGTAATTGGCTGATTCGGTGATTGGCAATTTCTATCTGCTATCTGCCATTCGCCATCCGCTATTTCAACGCCTCTACAATTTTTTGCGTATCATATTCAAGCATTTGGATGTACGTCGGCGCAGGTCCGTTCGGTTCGCTCAGCGAATGAGTGTAGAGCCCCGTGAACACGCGCGCACCGGTCTCTTGCGCAATTTGGTCTGCGAGCTGCGGGTTCGCGTTAGCTTCAACAAAAACTGCTTTTGTCTTGGTCGCCTTGATTGCATCAATCAGTTCTGCAAGTCCTTTTGCTGGGGTGGAATCTACTGAGCTGAAACTCGGCACAATCATTCCCACGGTCTCGAAACCGTATCGGTCGGCAAAATAGCCAAGCGTATCGTGATCTGTGACGAGTTTGCGATCCGCTTTCGGAATCGCAATGACCTGCTGCCGAATCCTTTGGTCGAGCGCGTTCAGTTTGACGATATATGCGTCGGCATTTGCTTTGTAAATCGCCGCGCCCGCAGGATCAATGCGCGTCAAGCCATCCCGAATGTTTTTTGCATACTGCATCGCGTTGGTCGGGTCCATCCAAAAATGCGGATCGTTGGAATTTTCCTCGTCGTGCGGTTCGTTGGATTTCACTGCGCGGCTCGTCAATCCTTTCGATGCTTCAATGAGTTGATAGTTGCCGCCCGCGTTCTCTAACAATCTGTTTAAAAATAGTTCAAAGCCCGCGCCATTGACAATCAATCCATCACTTGACGCGATCTTGCGGACATCCTGCGGCGTCGGCTCAAAGCTGTGGGGATCCATTCCAATGGGCATCAATGTTTCAATTTGGATGCGCTCTCCGGCAACATTTTGGGCAATGTCGGCGAGGAATGATTCAATGGCAATTACTCTGATAGGCGATGCAGCATTTTTGATGGGCTCTTCGCTTGGCGCGCACGCGCTTACCAAAAATCCAATCACCAAAACAACCGCGCCCCAACGCATGGTCAAACGAAACATCGTTCATCCTCTTGAAGCATACCGTAATTGAAAATCATTTTCATTTGCAAAAGATAAAAAAAAGAGACGCTATTTGTGGTTGCGCGGCGGAACCGTGCGGCGTATCTGCGTCACGCCGCGCGGCGAGCGGCTCGAACAGTCAGGACAGCGTCCCATCAATTCGAGCATATGCACATTGATTTCGTAACCTGTTTTGCGCTGCAGGCTGGCAATCAGCGGCGCGAGGTCGCAATCCTCGAACTCTTCCGCTCTGCCGCAATTAGAACAAACGAGATGGTGCGCGTGTCCCTGCCCCGTCGCGATATAGCTGTGACAGCCATCGCTAAAGTGAACGCGTTGAACGTAGCCATATTCTGTCAACAAGTCGAGGGTGCGATAGACGGTGACCAGTCCGAGATGCGGATATTTTTTGCGGGCGCGTTTGTGAATCTCTGCCGGTGTGAGATGATGGTCTGCCGCCGCGATGATTTCGAGAATCGCTTGACGCGGACGCGTCAGCTTGCGCCGATGTTCGCGCAAACCGTCGCGCATTCCGGAGGAAACGAGGGTTGCCATGCTAGTTGAAAAACTTTTTCAATTAGAATTATACCTGAAAGGATAAAAAAACAAAATCCATCCGATGTGGATGGATTTTAGTGTGGTGAATGAGCCGACCAAACTACGCCGTCACGCGCCGGAATTTCAATATGGCGCAAGATTCCGCTTTCGATCACGCGCGTTTCGTCGCTCCATTCTTCAAGCACGTGCGTGCCTTCCAGCAAAATTGCGCCAACGTTCAAATCGAGCTCTGCGAGTTGTTCCCCAGCATTCAGCGCGACGATCAGCGTCTCTCCTTCCAGCTGCCGCGCGAACACATAAATTTGGTCTTGCGCATGCAGCCGCGCATAGCCACCGGGACGGCGAAGGACATGATATTTTTTTCGCAGCGCAATATATTTTTTAGCAGTCTCGAACAAATCATTGTCCCACTTGCTCTTTTCCCAAACCATGCCGCGTCGGCAATCAGGGTCAAGCCCGCCCTCCATGCCAATTTCGTCGCCGTAATAAATGGTTGGCGCGCCGGGATACGTGAACATGGCAAGCCATGCGAGCTTGAGCGCCGTTTTGTCGCCTTTGGCAATCGAAAGAAACCGCGCCGTGTCATGACTGTCCAGCAAATTCATTTGCGCGTAAGTGATTTCGGGATCGTACCACGTCTGCACCTGTTCCAACAAGTCAGCGAATTGTTCCGCATCCGCAGTTGTGACATCACCATAGCTGGAACCTTGCAGCAGCTCTTTCGCCGCGTGTTTCAAACCGACGCAGTACGAAAGCGCAGCGCGCGTGAATTGATAATTCATCACCGCATCAAACTGATCCCCTTGCAGCCAACGGTCAGCACGATGCCAAATTTCACCGACGATGTAAGCAGCAGGATTGAGCGCTTTGACGCGCGCGCGAAACTCTTGCCAGAACGAATCATCGTCAATTTCCCCCGGCACATCGAGCCGCCATCCGTCCGCGCCCTGCGCAATCCAATATTCACCAACGCGCATGATGTATTCGCGCACCTGAGGATTAAACGTATTGAGTTTTGGCAGCGCTTTGAGGTTCCACCACGCGGCATAGCCCTGCTGTCCGTCCTCGTAGGCATGCAGCGGAAATTTGGTAAAGGTGAACCAATCGAGATACGGCGACTCTTTACCATTTTCGAGCGTGTGATTGAAATAATAAAAGCCGCGCGAGGCGTGATTGAAAACGCCGTCAATCACCACGCGAATATTGCGCGCGTGCGCGGCGTCCAACAATTTTCTGAACGCGTCATTGCCGCCGAGAATTGGGTCCACCTGAAAATAATCGTGCGTGTGATAACGATGATTGGCGGTGGATTGAAAGATGGGACAAAAGTAAATGGCGTTGATGCCAAGTTCGACGAGATGGTCGAGGTGTTCGATGATGCCAATCAAATCACCGCCTTTGAAACCGTGCATTGTTGGCGGCGAATCCCATGTTTCGATGTGATGCGGCTTGTCAACAAACGCGGACCTGGCAAAACGGTCCGGAAAGATTTGATAAAAGATGGCGTCTTTGACCCAATTGGGAGTGGTGACGGACATGCGTAGATGGGGAGTGGGGAAACAGGTAAGCAAGTAGACAACGAAAAAAGGTAATACCTGTCTACCCGTTTCCCTATCTACCTATTTTCCTTTTTACATGTTTCCTTCCAATGGTTCAACAAATTCGATTCGATTGCCAAACGGGTCGTGCGCGTAAAAACGATGATAGCCGATGAATAAATCATCGTCTTGGGTTGCATAGCCAGCTGCGTTCAATTTTTCGCGCAGCGCCGCGAGTCCCGCCACCGCAAAGGCGGGATGCGCTTTGGCGGCGGGGCTAAAATTTTCTTGAATGCCGATGTGTAACTGCTGACCATTTCCAAACTCGAACCATACTCCGCCGCGTTTTTTCAATTCGGGCGGTTTCTCGATTTCGAGCAAGCCCAACAGTTCGCCGTAAAATTTACGCGCTTGCGCTTTACAAGCGCGCGGCGCCGCCAGCTGAATGTGGTGAATGCCGGTGAGCATGTGTGATTTATGATTTTGGATTTCTGATTTAGGATTTTGCGCTTAATTCATAAAGCGTAATTCATAAATCAAAAATTATTTCCCTCGCATATCATCCAGTACGCGCACCGCCGCCGCGCGGACGTGTTCTTTTTTGTCTGTTTGCGAGATTTCGGTCAGCGGCTTGACGGCGAAATTACTGCGAATTTTTTCCAGCGCGATGATGGCTTGCTCGCGCACATCGTCATCACTGACCTGGACGTCCACAATTAACGCGGGCACCGCTTTATCGGTGCCATATTCGCCTAACGCTTTGGCAGCGGCAATTTTCATACGCGTATCGCTCGCCGCCACGCGCGGATCGCCGCGCAGCGCGACGAGCAGTGGTTCAATCACGCGTTCGCTGCGACTCGCACCCAAGGAAGCGATGACTTGTTCGCGCACTTCGGTGCTTGGGTCACGCAGCTGCGGCAAAAGATATTCGAGCGAACGGTCGGTGTGCAGTTTGCCGAGAATATAGGACGCGCGCAGGCGAACCTCTACATTCTTGTCTTTGAGTTTCGCCGCAAAAAAATCGGACGCCATGTTGTTGCGCAATTTACCTAACGCCTTCATTGCCTTTTCGTCATGATCATCCCACGCGCGCGCGACCAGTCCCTTGACTGTTTGCTCCAAGAGCGGCGCGGGCGGTTCCGGAGTCGCGGCGAGAATCGCCGCCGAAAATTCCAAATCGTTTTTCTCCAGAACCGCGCGGACGATTTCGGACGCGTCACCCAAACCTGCGTAAAACAACGCGACCTCGCGCCACGCGGGATCGTCAAGCTGTTCGCGCATCGGCGCAAAATCGGAATTTGCGATGGGCATCACGCTCTCCGGGTGATCGGCATTGGGCGTGGTGACCGTCGCACGGCGCAGCGCGCGGGCGGCGAGAAACTCTTGCAAAAGCGAATGTTTGAATTCGACGCGTCCGCTTGAGCGCTTTTCCAGAAAATCGTACCCGCGCGCTAGATGTTCCTCAGACGCGCGTTTGCCGCGTTTGGTTGAGAGGGCAATGCCTTCAACGGCGCGCGCCGCAAATTCAGGGTCGCTTTCGCGCGCCAATTTTGCGCGCACATATTCGTCAAACAATTGGGCGCGCTGTGCGGGCAAGCGCGCGGCGTGCGTGCGTTGTGGGACATCGAACGGGGTCGCAGCGTTGCCTCCAATCATCGGGAGCGCAACCTTTTCTTGAATGACAGGTTCTTGTTTTAGCGCGGGTTCGTACACCTGAAGCAGCAAGTACAAATAAAGCGGCGTGATGGCTAATTCGCGCGTGCCCGGGTTGGCTTGTACCGACGCGATAAAATCTTGCGCCGCGCGATTGATGCGCTTGGCGGCATGTCCTTTTTCCGAGGGCAGCGGGAACCACGCTTCGGCAAAGGAAACGATTTCGCGTTCGTTCAACGCCTGCAATTCAAGCGACACGAATTTTTCTGCGGTCAAATGCTTTGTTTTTGCGGCCGCCCAAATTCTCGCGTTGGGAAATTTCTGCGCGAGCGTTTCGAGGTACGCGAGGTGCGCGGGTTCACTTGCATCATCAAACAAGATGCACGCTTCGTTGGGGAACGTTTGCGGCAGGGCTTGGGAAGGGAAATCGCTAAACGAAAGGAGGGGCGCATCGCATTGTGCGGCGATAAAGGCGAGTGCGGCAGATTTGCCCATGCCCGTCGCGCCATGCAAGAGGACGTGCGCATGACGCCGCAGTGCATTATCGAGATGAGTGACGCTGCCGCCGAGTGGATCGCGAACGCGCGGGACGATATACAAATGAGTGGGGTCGAAATTTGGTTTGAGCGGAGCAAGTGCCAGAAATGTGGCGGGAATCGTTTTGTGCGCCGGTGTTTCGGTGTGCGATTTGTTGCGCGTGAACAAATTCAAAGCAGCTCCCCCCCAGACATTTCAACAATTTTCATCAGGTTCAAAATTGCCTCAGAATGCGAGTCTCGAAATGATTTATACATTTGCGATTTTAACATGAGGCAGACGCTTGTCCAAACATACGCGCAGAACAACGACGAAATGTTTTGACAGGCGCGGTTCTAGTGTTATAATCTTTCAAGTTTATTTTCACCCAATCGAGTGGTGCATTGCAAAAAATGCAATGCCAAAGGAGGATTTATGTATCAGAGACTTGTTCTCGTTGGGAATTTGGGGCGCGACCCCGAAATGCGCTACACTCCCAACGGCACTGCCGTTACACAATTGTCTGTGGCGACGAGCAGCAAATGGACGGATGCGACAGGGCAATTGAAAGAAGAAACCGCGTGGTGGCGCGTTTCCGTTTTTGGGAAACAAGCCGAGACCTGCAATCAATACCTTTCCAAAGGCAAAAAAGTTTTGATTGAGGGGACGCTGGTAGTAGACGAAAAATCGGGAGGACCGCGCGTATATCAACGCAAAGATGGAACCTATGGCGCGTCATTTGAAGTGCGCGCGACTACCGTCCGCTTTTTGTCCGCCAAAGGCGAAGGCGGCGACAATGGAGGCGGCGGCATGACCAGCGTTGGCTCTGTTCCTGCTGAAAGCGGTTCCCTGAGCGAAGATGAATTGCCATTTTGATATTGCATAGACTTGCAGTGATATGATTTCTCAATGCCCCGCGCTCGATTCAGTGCTACCATGCTGGATTGATAACGTGGGGTCTTTGTTGTCTGCGCCGCATAGATTGAGATTTCGCAGCAAATTCGTAAAGAAATAAAAGCACGTTTTCTGTACGTAACGTATCTCCCAATACGCTTCAAGGACAAAGCCGTGCTTGAAGGAGGTGCAAGCTACTCGATAGACCCCGAACGATTTTTTGGGTGTTGCGCGGACGAAAAGGGCGCAACCCACTCGTGCAGCACAACGCTGCATTCTAAATTCTCTGGAGGAGAAGAACAATGAATCTCAAAAAATTTCTCGTGTTGGGCGCATTCGTTATTGTGCTCGCATTGATTGTTGCCTGCGGCGCACCCGCCGCACCCACGCAAGCTCCTGCGCCAACACAAGCCCCGGCGCAAGCCACCGCAGTACCCGCTCAGGCGACTACTGCGCCGGTTGAACCAACTACCGCACCAGTACAGCCCACCACTGCCCCGCCTGCCGCCGCTGCCGCGCTCAAACTCTGGCACGGACAAACGGGCGCCGAAGCGGATGCGCTTGCCGAAGTCGTAAAGAAATTCGAGGCGGCGAATCCCGGCACCACCGTGGAAATGCTTGCGGTGCCATTTGACCAACTCAAAAACAAATACACCACCGAAGCGTCCACCGGCGGCGGTCCCGACCTGCTCGTCGGTCCCAAAGATTGGATTGGCGAACTTGCGCAAGCAAATCTGATCGCTCCGCTCGACGATGTCGCCGCGGATGCGGGCTTGAGCAACTTGAATGAAGCGGCAGTGGATGCCAACAAATTCCAGGGCAAAATCTGGGCATTCCCCGAATCCACCGAAGCCGTAGCGCTCTGGTACAATACGGACAAGGTAAAGACTCCACCCAAGGATTCTACCGAGCTCCTCAAGTTGGCGGAAGAAGCGGGCTTGGGTGTCAATACCGGCTTTTATCACAGCATGGGCATTATCTCAGCCTACGGCGGCAAGATCTTTGACGACCAACAAAAGTGCATTCTCGATCAAGGCGATGGCACAGTCAAAGCGCTCGAATGGCTCAAGACTGCCAAAGGCACAAAGAACGTGATTGCCGACGCGGACGGTGGAAAACTGGACGCCGCCTTCAAAGATGGAAATATCGGCATGGTCTTTAATGGTCCCTGGGCGACCGGCGACTATGAAAAGGCATTGGGCGAAGGCAAAGTTGGAATCGTCGCGCCAATTACCATGGATCCCGGCGGTTCGACCTTTGCGCCGTTCCTCGGCACCAAAAACTTTTTCGTGAGCGCCAACTCGCAGGGCGACGCGAAAGCTGCTGCGCTCAAGTTCCTCAATCTACTCTCGCAGCCGGATACGCAAGAAATCTTTGTCAAAGTGGGACACATTCCTTCCAATCCCAACACCCCGCTTGACAATCCCGTCCTCAAGGGCTTTTTGGCGCAGACACAGAGCGCGACCTATTTCCCCAACGAACCGGAAATGGGCGCAGTGTGGACGCCGGGCGCTGACATGATTACCAAAGTGTTAGAAGGTCAGGCAACACCGGCGGAAGCAGCCAAAGCGGCTTGCGAAACGATCAATCAAGCAAACAAAAAATAATTGCATACAGTAGTGTCGGGAGATGAGACAGGGTCTCATCTCCCTTGATATATTTCACAGCGAGGTGAATGATGGCGACGACAGGATTGACACGCGAACGAGCATCCGCAAAACCGAGCAGCCGCGCGCACGAACAGCAAGCGCGGATGGCGCGCACGGCATATCTTTATATTTTGCCAGCAGCCATCGTCATGGCGCTCATCACGTTTTGGCCCCTCCTTTATCAGCTGTGGATGTCATTCACCAACTATAGCAATCGCAATCTCCGCACCGACAATTTGCTGTTGCAGATGGTTGGCGCGTTTACCGGCAATACGGCGGCGTACAATTCGCCCGACATGGTCGGATTAGCCAATTACGCCAATATCCTGTTTGGTGGTCTCGCCCAAGTCTTGAGTGGGTTTGACTTTTGGCGCATCTTGACGTTCAACCTCGTTTGGACGTTCGTCAACCTCATCTTTCACGTTGCCATCGGGGTGGGCGTCGCCGTTCTGCTCAACCAAGAAGGGTTCAAGTTCAAGCGCTTTTATCGCGCGTTCTATATCATCCCTTGGGCAATGCCTGCGCTGGTCTCGGCGATGATCTGGCGCAATATGTACGACGATCAATCGGGCGCGCTGAATCAGCTGTTGCGCGCGCTCGGTTTGCCGGGCGGCACGCGGTGGCTTCTCCAAGTCGAACCGCCCTTTCCGTGGATTCCCCCCATCATCCAAGTCCCCGCTTGGACAAATCCATTTTTCTTTTTGTTCCTCTTTTTGCTCTTGTTTATCATTCCCTATTTCTTTCGCTGGGTGCGCGAGCGCTGGCTCATCTTTACAATCATTTGGGCAATCGCACTCGAAATCATCTTTTTCTTTTTGCTCACGCCGATCTTGAATTTGTTCGGCGGACCCGCCGGTAATGCGGCGACGGGAGCAACTTCTGTCGTAACACTGGGCGGACTCTTTCCGCTTTCGTTCTTTGCCGTTCTCATTGCCAACATCTGGCTCGGCTGGCCCTTTATGATGGCAGTCGCAACGGGCGCGCTCCAAAGCATTCCGAAAGATATGTACGAAGCTGCCGAAATTGATGGCGCAACCAGTTGGCAGTCTTTTTGGAATGTCACCGTTCCGCTCATTCGTCCGGCGATGATTCCCGCGATTATTATCGGGATGACGATGACCTTTAATCAATTTAGTGTCATCTATTTTATTTCTGCCGGTGGACCGCTGCATTCAACCGAAATTTTGGTCACGCAGGCGTATCGGCTCGTCAACGAAGTAACGATCAATGTGCCGGGTGTCGGCAACGTCCGACCCTACGGTTATGCTGCTGCATTCGCGTACATCGTTTTTGCCGTGCTGGCGACGATTACGCTGATCACCAACCGCATCACGCGCGCAACTCAATCGGCTGCTGATTAAGGAGTGAATTGACATGACTCTCCGACGCCAAATTATTTCCCAAGCGATTGCGCTTTTCGTCCTCGCCATCGTTCTGTTCCCCGTGTTGTGGATCGTTTCGATGGCGCTCGATCCGCGCGACATTTCGCGCCCCAGTTCGCTGATTCCGGCGGGCGCTTCGTTTCAAGCATTCCAGAAAATTTTCGAAAAACCGACGCCCAACCCCGTCACCTTTCCGACGCTTTTTCGCAATAGCGCGCTGCTCGCCGTCGGCGTCTCGGCATTGACGGTGCTGATTGGAACGACAGCGGCGTATGCTTTTTCGCGCTTTCGTTTTCGCGGCCGCGAGGCGGGGATGCTCGGCTTTATTCTCGTGCTGATGCTGCCGAGTGTGGCGACGATTGCGGCACTATTCGTCATGCTCAACATTGTTTTGGGACCGCAGCTGCGCAATTCGATTTTTGGCGTTGGCGTGGCAATGATCGCGGGCGCGCTGCCCTTTGCGATTTGGAACATGAAGGGCTTTATTGACACAATTCCCAAAGACCTCGAAGAAGCGGCGCTGATTGACGGCGCGTCGTTGAATCAGACCTTTACGCGCATCATGCTGCCGCTCGCGCTGCCCGGCTTGGCGGTCACTGCCCTGTTCGGGTTCATGGCGGGATGGACGGAATTTGTTTTGTCGTGGCAATTCATTTCTGACCCGCAGTGGTTCACCCTTTCGATGGCGCTGTATGGGATGCAGGGGCAGTATGCGTCCAACACACCATGGTCGCAATTCGCCGCGATGAGCATCGTGGTTTCGATTCCCATCATCGTCGTCTTTTTCGCGCTGCAAAAATACATCGTCGGCGGTTTAACCGTCGGCGGCGTGAAAGGTTAGGTGTCAACGCAACTCTAACCCCCAAATTTTCGTCTGATAGATAGCTTCACCATTAAAGGAGTAATAATGCCGAAAGTTTTGTTCGTGTTTGTCGCGCTGGCGTTCTTTGTGCTTGGCACAACGGCGCCAACGTTAGCGCAAACTGCTGTCGTGTGCCAATCAACGCAAACGGTTGTGGCAGGCGATACTCTCTCCAAAATTGCCCAAGCCATTTACAATAATCCGCAAGCGTTTCCCGTGATTGTTACCGCAACGAATGCGCAAGCGCAGACGGACAATTCGTTTCATGCGATTGACGATCCAAATCTGATCGAGGTGGGTTGGAAATTGTGCATTCCCGCCGCGTCGAGCGAGTCCGCTCCTTCCACTGACACATCGTCACCAAAATTGAGCGGCACGGTTTGGAAATGGACCGGCTCGCAATTCAGCGACGACAAGGTGACGACGCCGGATGATCCCAACAAGTATCTGGTTCAATTCTTGCCGTTGGGACGCGTTTCAATTAAAGCCGACTGCAATCAAGTTCTCGGCGCGTACACGACCGAAGGGAATCAGTTGACGATTACGCCCGGACCCTCCACGCTTGTTGCCTGTCCGCCCGGTTCGCTCGGCGATGAATTCGTGCGTCAGTTGAGTAACGTCAGTTCGTATTTTTTCAAAGATGGCAAGCTCATCCTCGAATTCAAATTCGACAGCGGTTCGATGACATTCGCCCCGAGCGCGCCTACCGGACTCGCAGGAACGCAGTGGGATGTTGTGAGTTACAACAATGGCAAGCAGGCGGTGGTTTCGCTGATCGCCGATACCTCCATCACGCTGAATTTTGGAACGGACGGGCGCGTGAGCGGAAACGCGAGCTGCAACAATTACACCGGACCTTTTGATACGAGCGGCGATATTTTGCATGTCGGCGCATTGGCGACGACATTCATGTTGTGTCACAAGCCCGACGGCGTCATGGCGCAAGAGTCGCAGTACCTCACTGCGCTGCAGAGCGCCCAGACCTACGAAATTGCAGGTGACACTTTGACAATTCGTGATGGGAGTGGCGCGATGCAAGTGGTGGCAAAACAATCCGCCGCAGCCGCCGGTCTTGCAGGCACGTCTTGGGATGTGACGAATTACAACAACGGCAAGGAAGCGGTTGTGTCAATCCTGAATGGCACAAACATCACACTCGATTTTGGGCAAGACAATCGCGTGACCGGATCCGCGAGCTGCAATAATTACAGTGGCGAATTTACAAGCGCGGATGGCACGCTCAAGGTGGGACCGCTCATCACGACACTGCGCGCGTGTACCGAGCCGGAGGGCGTGATGGAACAAGAGGCGCAATATCTCGCCGCATTGCAAAATTCTGCCACGTACGAAATCGCGGGCGACAAGTTGACCATCCGCAATGCAAGCGGCGCGATGCAGGTAGTTGCGACGCGCGCGAAACCCGTCACGCTGGCGGGCAGTCAGTGGTCAGTCACGAGCGTCAACAATGGCAATCAAGGCGTAGTGTCGCTCATTTCTGGCACCGAGATTTCGCTCAACTTTGGGACGGATGGCAAGGCGAACGGAAATGCGAGCTGCAATACGTACAATGGCGCATTCGAAGCGACCGACGAGACGCTCAAGGTTGGACCGCTGGCGACGACGCGGCGTGCTTGCCCAACCCCTGAAGGCGTGATGGCGCAGGAACAGCAGTATCTCACTGCCTTACAGAACGCGGCAACGTACGAGATTAGCAACAATAGCTTGACGATTCGTGACGCGAGCGGCGCGACACAGGTGGTTGCCACCAAGAGCGAGCCGGCATCATTGAGCGGCACGGTGTGGAGCGTAGTGAATTACAACAACGGCAAGGAAGCAGTTGTCTCGATTCTGGCAGATACCAAGATTACACTCGACTTTGGAACGGATGGAACTGTTTCAGGTGTGTCCGGCTGTAACAATTACACCGGCACGTTTGAAAGCACTGACACCACACTCAAGGTTGGCGCTCTCGCAAGCACGCTCAAGTTGTGTACCGAGCCGGAAGGTGTGATGGAACAAGAGGCGCAATATCTCGCCGCATTGCAAAATTCCGCCACGTATGATATTGCAAACAATACGTTGACCATCCGCGACGCAAGCGGCGCGATGCAGGTTGTCGCAACCCGCTAAGCTTGAATTCATTCGCGCAGCGCCGAAATACGCCTCTCGCGCGAAATCTGCTTTTCCCCTGAAAAACTAGCGTGACCCAAGTAACAAAGTAGAGCTACTTTGTTACTTGGGTTCGATTGTACATCTCCAAGAACCCAAACATGAACAGCGTCCTCATCGAACTCGTTCCATTGATCATTGGCGCTGCGGTCGTACCGATCTGGATCATTATCGTGCTGCTGCTGCTCCGCGGCGAGGGCGGACTGCCAAGCGCACTTGCCTTTGTCGCGGGACAGGTTTTGTTCCGTTTGGGACAAGGCATCGTGGTGGGGTTTATCTTTGCCTCGTCTGCGGTGGCAAAGACGGAAGCGGGTGGCAACCTCATTGTCAGTACGCTCCTCTTGGTCGTTGGAATTCTGCTGTGGATTACGGCAGTTATCAAGTGGTTCAAGGTACCCGACCCCGATGAACCTCCTCCCGGCTGGATGAAAATCTTTCACTCGGTTTCCGCGCCCAAGGCGTTCGGGTTTGCCCTCCTTTTGATGGCGATTGCGATCAAGCAGTGGGTCTTTGCGCTGGGCGCATTGGAAGTGATCAACAAATCGGCTCTCACGTTAGCCGAAAGCATCATCGCTTATCTAATTTTTATTCTGGGCGCACAGTTTCTAATTCTCGTGCCAATTGTGATTCGCGCCGCGTTGCCAAGACAATCCGCGCATTTGCTAGAGAGTGGCAGTCAATGGTTGGAACGAAATAATCGAATGCTGGTGATTGTGGTATCGGTTGTGTTTGGAGCGTACTTTATTTTCAAAGGAATCACCGGTCTGGTGAGTTGATGGCTCTGGTCACGTTGAACGCGAACTCCACTTAGACAAACGGACAATATCGCATGACAACTCAATCTAGTTCCAGTACAAAGGAACAAGCCCTTGAAGCAGCATCCTGGCTCCCACTCATCATCATCGTTCTCGCGCAGCTGCAAATGGCATTCAATATCAACGCGCTGCCGGTCTCGATTGGACCCATTGCTGCAGATTTGGATGCGCCGGCGACGGCGATTAGCACGGCGTTGGTGTATTATTCGCTCTTTGTCGCCGCGTTCGTTATGCTCGGCGCCAAGCTCGGAAAAATCATCGGCGAGCGACGGGTCTTTCAGGTCTCGGCGCTCGTACACGGCGCGTCAATGGCTTGGATGGCGGTCGCCACCGACACCGCCTCGATGAATTACGCGCAAATTCTTTCGGGCATCGCGGCTGCCGCGCTCGTTCCCACCCTCGTCGTTCTCATCGCCGCAAGTTATCAAGGCAAGCAGCAGGCGCAGGCGTTTGGCATTCTCGCCAGCATCCCCGCCGTCGCCAGCGGCATCGCGTTCATCGTCGCGGGCTATATCGCCACTGCGTTGAGTTGGCGTTATTCGTTCGGGCTCCTCGCCATCCTTTCCATTGTCGTTTTCATTCTCAGTTTTCGCCTCACAAAAGTTCCGCGCACCACGGGGCTCAACATTGATTTTATCGGCGTCGTGCTCTCGGCGGCGGCAATCGCGTTCATCCTCATCGGTTTCAATAATCTCAACGAATGGGGTTTCTTGTGGGCAACGCCGAACGCGCCCTTTAACCTGCTCGGACTTTCGCCGGTGCCTTTCTTTATCATTTTTGGCATCGTACTAGGACACAGCTTTTTCCGATGGTCGCACCGACGCGTGGCTGCCAAAAAGACGCCGCTGCTCGCGCTCGAAGTGCTTGACAGCTCCGAAGAAAAAAATACGGTCCTCGCCTTTCTCGTCGCGGGCGCGCTTGGCACGGCGGTCAGTTTTCTCATTCCGATCTATATCCAATTCGTTCAAGACCAAACGCCGCTCTTTACCGCCATCGCCATCGTGCCGTACACACTTGTCGTCGCGCTCGCCGCAATCTTTTCCGTCCGTCTGTATGACCGGTTCACGCCGCGCTGGCTTGGCATCATCTGCTTTATCCTCGTCGCGATCGGCTCTGTATTTGTCGGTTTCAGCATCGCGAATGAGTGGGGCACGCCGCTCGTGATTCTTGGGCTGATGATTCTCGGGCTGGGCGAAGGCACGATGCTGACACTCTTGTTCAATGTGTTGGTATCATCCTCACCCAAAAAGTTTGCGGGGGATGTCGGCGCGCTGCGCGGCGTTGCCAACAATGTGTCCTCGGCGTTAGGCGCGGCATTCGCGGGCGTCGTCGCCGTGGGACTGCTCGGCGTAGTCGTCGCCTCGCTCCTGAATGTATCGGGGCTGCCGCAATCGGTGCGCACTGAATTCAATTTCGACGATGTGGATTTTGTGACGAACGCGCAGCTCAAGGAAACGCTCAGCAAGATGAACGCCTCACCCGAACAAGTGGCGGAAGCGGTTCGCATCAACGAAGAGGCGCGCTTGCGTTCCCTGCGCGCAACTTTTATTCTTATCGCCGCCGTTTCGCTGCTCGCGCTCTTTCCCGCCGCGGGCTTGCCAAAATACGCGCCCGGTTCCGTCTCGGCGGAAGAGGTGGTTACGGAAGAATCGCTCGATTACGAGGACAGCAAGGCAGCGCCCATCGCGTAATTAGAATGGGCACAATGAATCACAAATCTTGAGGGGGACGCGGATATTCGCGGATGAACGCAGATTTATTAATTTTCTTTTTTCGACGCGGCTCTGCGTTCATCCGCGTCCAAATCTTTAATGTATGGTGTCGAGTCTAGACATTTCTGGAGGAATACACGATGATGAATTCTAGCGATTCCGCACGCGTCTATGCGCGCGAAAATGCGGAACGTTTTCAGAACGAACTTTTTGAAATGTTGCGCATTCCCAGTTTGAGCGGCGACCCCGCGCACAAGGGCGACATCAAGCGCATGGCAGAATGGTTAGAGACGCACTTGCGCGCGCTGGAATTACAAAACGTCCAAATTATGCCGACGGCGGGACATCCCGTCGTCTATGGCGAATGGCTCGGCGCGGGCGCGGACAAACCGACCGTTTTGGTGTACGGACATTACGACGTTGTGCCTGCGTTGCTCGAAGATGGCTGGCACACGGACCCGTTCGAGCCGACGGTTCAAGATGGCAAAGTGTATGCGCGCGGCGCGACCGATGACAAAGGACAATTGTTCATTCACGTCAAAGCGCTTGAAGCGTATTTGAAAACAAACGGCGCCGCGCCGGTAAATGTGAAAATATTTTTGGAGGGCGAAGAAGAAATTTCCTCGCCGAACCTCGTCCCCTTTATTAAAGAACATCTCGACTTGTTGAAAGCGGATGTGTGCGTCATCAGCGATACGTCCATGCGTTCGATTGACGAACCCGCCATTCTGCACAGTTTGCGCGGCATGACCTACGCCGAAATCGAAGTGGAAGGTCCAAAAGAAGATTTGCACAGCGGCTTGTGGGGCGGCGCCGTACACAATCCCGCGCTTGCGCTCGTCGAAATTCTCGGCAAATTGTACAACGCGGACAACACGATTGCGGTGCCGGGCTTTTACGATGACGTTGTGCCGCTCACGGAACAAGAACGCGCGATGATCGCCAAAACGGATTTGACCGCCGAACAATTCAAGCAATCCACCGGCGTTCCCGAAATTTGGGGCTGGGACACCGAATACAGCATTCGTGAATCCATCGCGGCGCGTCCGACGCTGGACATTAACGGCATGTGGAGCGGCTGGTCGGGACCCGGACCCAAAACGATCATTCCGCAAAAAGCGGGCGCGAAAATTTCTTCGCGTTTGGTGGGCGATCAAGACCCGAACGACATTTTTGACAAACTCAAAAAGTACATCGAGTCCATCACGCCGCCAACGGTCAAAGTTAAAGTCTCACTTCTTACCACCGGCAAGCCCGCGCTCTTTCCGATTAACATTCCCGAAATGCAAGCGGCGGCGCACGCGTACGAAAAGGGTTGGGGCGCGACGCCCGTTTTTACGCGCGGCGGCGGCAGCATTCCCGTTGTCGCGGAAATCGCGGACATGATGAAAATTCCCGTTGTGATGATGGGCTACGGGTTGGACGACGACGGGCTTCATTCGCCCAACGAAAAATACAGTCTCGAAATGTTTCAGCGCGGCATCGAAACCGCGATTGTGTATCTCGAAGAATTGGCAAATATGTAAAGCATCAAATTGTTGGACGCGGATAAACGCAGATTGTCGCGGAAAAATAAAATTTCAAAAAAATCCGCGTTCATCCGCGAACATCCGCGTCCAAAATGCAAGTCTGAATAAATAAATTTTCAATCGGAGGATTTCGCAACATGACCGCACCTTTCAATTCCGAACTCGCAGAACGTTTCGAACGCTATGCGCGCATTGACACGCAGAGCGATGAGAAATCGTCCACCTCGCCCAGCACGGCGATTCAATTCGATTTATTGAATCTGTTGGCGAGCGAATTAAAAGCGCTCGGCGCGTCCGATGTGACGCTTACCGAGTACGGCGCGGTGTTGGCAACCATTCCCGCGACGGTAAAAACCGCCGCGCCGACGATTGCGTATCTGGCGCACGTGGATACCGCGCCCGCGTTCAACGCCACCGGCGTCAAACCGCTGCTGCATCGCAACTATGACGGCGGCGCGATCACATTCCCCGACGACACCGAACTCGTCCTCTCTCCGGAAAATTCGCCGTACCTCGCGAAAAAAGTTGGCGACGATATTTTCACTGCCAGCGGCACAACCCTTTTGGGCGCGGATGATAAAGCGGGCATCGCCATCATCATGGCGGCGGCAAATCACTTGCTCAAGAACCCAAACATTCCGCACGGGAAAATTCGCGTTTGTTTTACACCCGACGAAGAAATTGGGCGCGGCGTACATGCCGATCTGCCGCGCGATTTGAACGCCGACTTGGCATACACGCTCGACGGCGGACCGTTGGGTGAAATCGTGTATGAAACCTTTTCGGCGGACAAAGCGGACGTGCATATTCAAGGCGTCTCGATTCATCCCGGACAGGCAAAAGATAAATTGGTGAACGCGCTGCATCTCGCCGCGAAAATCACCGACACGCTGCCGCACGTCACCAACACGCCCGAAACGACTGATGGACGGCAGGGATTCATTCACCTCTATATGGTAAAAGGCACCGCCGCCGATGTTCACATGCTTTTCATCTTGCGCGATTTTGAACGGGAGGGTTTGAAAGCGCAAGGCGACCTCATCACTCAAGTTTGCGAAACGATTCAAGCGACGGAACCGCGCGCGCATATCACCTGCACCATCACGAATCAATACAGCAATATGCGCTACTGGCTCGAAAACGATATGCGCCCCGTCGAGCTCGCGCGCCAGGCGTGTGATGAATTGGGCATCAAACATTTTTCACCACCCACGCGCGGCGGCACCGACGGCTCGAGCTTGACGGAAATGGGCGTGCCAACGCCGAATCTTTTCACGGGAATGCAAAACATTCACGGACCGCTCGAATTTGTGAGCGTCCAGGACATGGGGCGCGCAACCGAGATGTGTGTGAAATTGGCAGAATTGTGGAGCGGCGCGCGCGATTCGGAACATCCCAAGCCGATGAGCAAGCCGCTTGAGCAAGGCGTTGTGGATTGGGTGGGATGACAGATAACGAGAGTGGAAACCGAATCACGGAAATCAAACAACAGATAACAACGGAAAAGGAATAACGGAAATCAAATAACAGATAACGACGGAAAAGGAATAACGGATAAACGGCTCGATGCATTCCCAGCTGCTTATCCGTTTTCAACACCCGTTGACTTTGGAAGGAGCATCAAGTGAACATTGTCGTAAAAACCGGAGATGTTTTGCGCGAACCATCCGCATTGGGGATCCTCGCCAGTTTTGAGGATTCGCCATTGCCGAGCGAGGTTGCCGCGCTCTTTGACGCGAACGATTTTCGCGCACAGAGTAAACAAACCCTGCTGCTTTATCCGCGCGGCGCGATTGCGCCGAATCGGCTGCTGCTGATTGGCTTGGGCAAGCGCGCGGCATTCACAACCGAAACGATTCGACAAGCGTCCGCGCTCGCCGTGCAAAAGGCGCGCGAGCTCCAAGTGCCGGCGATCACCCTCGGCATCAACGGCGACGTGTCGCTGCCTGCGGACGCGGCGGCTCAAGCATTTGCGGAAGGAATCGAGCTCGGCGCGTATCGTTATTGGCACTATCGCACCGGACTTTCAAAGGAACAAACCTGATATATTACAGAAAAGCAGTTCAGCCGTGGGTATGGTGACTCCGGTCAGACCCCGAGTGTAAAACTCGTCCGAAAGATGGTGAGCCCATACCCAATCGTGTTCTCGACATCTCGGACGGTAT
>SHND01000078.1 GCA_004295045.1 Chloroflexota bacterium
ATCTGCTAAATTGCGGTAGGTATTGTTTGTTTGTTTCCAATAAATCATCAAGGACCGTTTGCGCCGTGTCGGGTTTGGGACCGAGCGGATTCGTGATGAGCGCTTGATAGGCGGCTTCGCGGTCACCATGTACCGCCGCCTGAACAGTGAGCAGTTCGTACGCTTTCACTTGCGCGAGCAGACCAAAACACGCGTCGGGTAATGGTTCTGTTGCAATCGGTTGAACGCCATTACGATTGACGTTGCAGGGCATTTCCAAGACCCAATGCGCGGGATATTCGCGCACCGCGCCGTTGTGCGCGATGTTGACGACATGCGTTTCGTTCAAATCGTTGTAATGCGCGTTGAGCAGCTGCGTCGCCACCGTCGAATAATACGCGCCGCCGCGCTTCATCAAATCGGCAGGCATCTCGCGCAGCGCCGGGTCGTTGTACTGTTCCAACAATCCCTTTTCGATTTCTTGTACTTGTTCGGCGCGCGAGGGGGGCCATTTTTCTTGTTCCGCGAGTTTGTGCGCGGTGTGATAAAAGTATTGCAAGTAATAATTCGGCACCACGCGCAGCGATTCAATCAAGCGCGGCTCCCATTCGGGATTTTCCTGCGCGCGCAATTCGGTCAAATAATCTTGCAAAATAGCATTCCACACCTCTTCGCCGTCGAGGGTAAAGCCGCGATGCCACGAGAGATGATTGAGTCCGAGCGTTTTCAATTCCGCGCGCGCCGCGTCAATCTTGGCGCCATGTTGTTTTTCCAGACGCGCGAGCATTTGCATTTTCGCGTTGATTGGAACGTTGCACACGCCGACAGACAAAATATCAGGCGCGTATTGCGACAATGCTTGGGTGACGAGTCCGGCAGGATTTGTAAAATTGGCGAGCATCGCGTTCGGCGCGAGTTCGCGCATTTCGTTCGCGATGTCGAGGATGACGGGAATCGTGCGCAATGCTTTTGCCATGCCGCCGACGCCCGTTGTTTCTTGTCCAATCAAGCCGTGTCGTTTGCCGAGATATTCGTCATTGCGCCGCGCGGGCATCATACCGACGCGCAGCTGTGTTGTCACATAGCTCGCGCCGCGCAATGCCTCGCGCCGATTTGTCGTGAGAAAAATTTTGAACGGCGCGTTTTGTGTCTCCACCATGCGCTGCGCGAAACCACCGACGACGCGCAAACGTTCCGCGTCAATATCCACGAGCCACAATTCGCGCAAGGGAAAACTCTCGGCGCGCTGCAGAAAACCATTCACCAATTCCGGCGTATATGTTGAACCGCCGCCAATGACTGTAACTTTCATGTTTGCCAAGAAACAGGTAGTAAGTAGGAGGTAGCAGGGGAATTGCCCTTGCGACCTGCTACTTGATACCTTTTACTTTTCAACTCCCGTAATCACAACGCCTTGCATGAAATATTTTTGCGCAAAGATAAAAATAATCACGGGCACAATCAGCGTCATGATCGTTCCCGCTTGAATAAGTTCGGGTTTGTTGCCATAGATACTGTTAAACCGCGCGAGCCCCACCGCAATCGGCTGTAAATCGGGACGCGTGGAAAGATAAATCAGCGGACCAAAATAATCGTTCCACGTATAGACGAAATGAAAAATGCCGACTGCAATCACCGCTGCCCATGCCTGCGGCAAAATCACGGACCACAAAATCTGAAATGGATTGGCGCCGTCAATCATCGCGGCTTCATCCATTTCGCGCGGAATCGTTAAAAAGAATTGGCGCAGTAAAAAGACATCAAAGGCGTTCGCAAAAAAGGTTGGCACGAGCAGCGGCAGCCAGGTGCCAATCCAGCCGAGTTTTACGAAAACGGTGTACGTTGGGATCAAGGTAACGGCGGCGGGCAAAAAAATCGTCGCGATCAATAGGGTGAACAAAAATTGTTTGCCCGGAATGCGAAAGCGCGCAAAGCCATACGCGACGAGTGTGTTGGAAAGCAAAGTGCCAATGGTTCCAATGACCGCGAGCGCAACCGTATTAAACATCAAACGCGGATAATCAATCAAATCCCACACTTGTTGATAATTGGAGAGCGTCGGCGCAAAGTCCCACGCGCGGTCGAGCGAACGCCATGCGCCCTCCCACACAATCGGCGGCGCAGACAAATTGGCGGGGTCCAGAAATTCGCTCGTCACTCGACCTTTTTTGTACAACGCGAGTTCGCGTACGCCTTCTGCCAACGGCACCTTGTAAATATCGTACTCTTTGCCTTGATACTCTATGACGCGCGGTTTGGCAGGATACAAGGGCGTGCCATATTCCGCTACTTGGTCGGCGGTCTTGAACGAATTCATCGTAATGCGCAGCAGCGGCGAAAGAAAGGCGGCGAGCAGCACGATCACAAAAAATGTGAGCGTGAACGATTTGCCCCCTTCGCGGAGCATACGCTTGACGCGGGCAGAGCTGGAAACAGCAGGCGCGGTCGCGAGCTGCGACTCATTTACAGTTTTAACTTGCATAATCCACTCCGTTCAAAACTTGATCGCAAAGCATTGTGAACAATCATAAAAGCTCAAATGCCTAGCGCGTGTCGCCTGCATAATGCACCCAATACTTGCTGCTCCAGAATAAAAATACGGTGAGCGCGAGAATCAGCAAAAACAACACCCACGCTTGCGCCGCGCCGTATGACATGTTCTGAAACGTAAAGAAGGTCTTGTACAAATACAAATTGAAAAACATGGTCGCGCCGCCGGGACGCCCGGTGCCATCGGTGATGACAAGCGGCACGAGAAAATATTGAAAGACGCCGACGACGCCCAAGACGAGCGCGTAAAAAAGCACGGGCGACATCATCGGCAGCGTCACATTCCACAAGGTTGCCCACCACCCCGCGCCGTCCACTTTGGCTGCATCGTACAATTCCGTTGGAATACCTTGCAGACCCGCAAGGTTGATGATCACCGCGCTGCCAATGCCCCACAATCCCAAAATCACCAACCCGGGATACACCCACGTTGGATCATTCAACCAGCCGGGGGGATTTTGTACGCCCAATGCTTCCAGTCCTTGATTGATCCAGCCCTGTTCAGGATTCAACAAGCCGCCCCATGCAAAAATTCCCGCGACAAAAGGAATCACAAAAGGCAGATAAAACATGATGCGGAAAAATCCTTTGGCGCGCAGATATTTGTTGTTGAGCAGCAGCGCAACGATCAAGGGCAAGGCGAGCCCAATCGGCAAAGCAATCAACGCGTACTTGAACGTGACGCCCAACGCGTTGTGTAACTGCGAATCCTTGAACATCGCCAAATAATTTTGCAACCCGACAAATTGCAGCGACTGTTCCTGCGCGAGATTAATGTTGGTAAAGGTGAACACGAGCGTCGCGATCATCGGAAACAACGTGAACAACAAAAAACCGATGAGCCACAAACTGATGAACGCAAGCCCATACAATGCCTCGCGGCGCGCGTTGGGCTTGAGATGAAAAATGCTGAATAATTCCTTGAACGAACTCATAAATTTGATTGTGCGGCAGAACGTTTGTCAGCGTGTCTTGGGAATCGAGACCCACGCAAGCGTTATGCGGCATGTTCTCTCACTCGGCAGTCGTAAATGCCGCAGAGGAGGAGAGGGGATGAGCCAAGACACGGATGCTATGTTGTAGTGTGGCAGCTTGGCTCATCCTAGTGGAGAAGAACAGCGCGTTGGGACGTGACGTGGTTTGTTGCGCTGTGCAATGCTGCGCATTGCACAGCGCGGAACCCTGTCATGTTTGCCTTGCTTACGGCGTGGCTTTTTTGTCAAAGACCGCTTGCAAATCTTTTTGGAATTGCGCGATTTCTTTGTCCATGTCCAGACCGTCCGTCGTGTACAGCTTGTTCAAGAACACGTTGGCGAGGTCGAACGATTCGTTGTAGTTTGGCATGTATCCTTCAAAGGAAGGATTGTCCGCGTACTGAATGCCGTCAATGAACACCTGCCAGTCCACTTTTTGCTTCCATGTCTCGTCGAGCGATTTAAAGAACGCGGCTTGGTCGGCAGTCCGTCCGGGCATGCCGCCGTACGCCTTCAAAAGGTCTAACGACCCGTCGCCGAGCAAGTAGGTCAAAACGGTGAATGCTTCGTCGGGGTTTTTCGACGCTTTCAAAACGCGGAAGGTGTCGGCGTTAAAGTTGGCGGTGGTCTTGCCATTGTGCGAAGGCACAACCGCCACATCCCAGTTGCCGCCCGCATCCGTCACACAGCAAGTGTACCACAAGTGCGTGAGCGCGGTTGCAACTTTGCCCGAATTAAAGGGATTGCCTTGTCCGAACTCTTGGCTTTCGCGCGTCGGTCCGTTTGCAATGATGTGCTCTTTCCAAACACCGTCATAGACCCATTTCCACGCTTCTGCCCACTGCGGCGGAATTTGCGCGGTCTTGCCGTCGGGCGCGACAAAAGTGCCGGCGCCCATGTACGAACCCACTGCGCGCAAATCTTGATACTGCGGCTCATAGCCGTACTGGACAATATTTTTCGTGTCAAACGCCGAGTCGCTCGCGTCTTTGTTGTTCTTGTCCACCGTCAGCTTTTCTGCGAGTTTGTTCAGCGTGTCAAACGTCCATTCTTCTTCGGTGCCGTCTTTCCATTTGTATTTTTCCCCGTATTTGTGCGGCGGATAATTCAAGTCCGCTTCGTCAAACATATCGCGTTGATAAAATAACGCCGAGGGGAAAATTGCAAAGGGCAAACCGATTTGACCTTCGCCGCCGACTTTATAGAAATCCACGGCGCCTTTGTCGAATTGCGTCAGGTCATAATTCGTTTTGTCAATAAAGGGCGCGAGGTCGAGCCATTGCCCGTGAAAGGCTTCCGCGCCGGAAACGCCGACGGGACCAACAATGTCCGGGGGATTGCCCGAGGCAAGTTGGGTGGCGAGAGCATCGCGCGCGGCATCATACGCGACGACTTCCAAGACGAGTTGGATTTTGTCTTGGGACTCGTTAAATTTTTTCACAATCTCTTCTTGCACTTTGACTTGCGCGGGGTCGGTGCCGGTTCCCAGCCCGACGAACCAACGAATTTGCTTGCGTCCCGCTTCCGCCGTTGGTAACGCAGTGGCGGTTGGCGCGACAGTGGCTTCGGGCGCGGTTGTTGCTTGGGGCGCGGTGGTGGCTTCTGCCGGCGCAGTTGTGGGTTCTGCCGGTGCGGTGGTGGGTTGCGCGGCAGTGGGTTGCGCGGCGGGCGCTTGCGTTGGAGCGGGCGCGGGCGCAGCGGGCGCGCACGCGGCGATGATGAGCAGCATTGCTGCAACCAGAATCGAAACTGAAACGATTCGGCGTGACATGAGACTTCTCCTCCTGAATATTGAGTAATCAACAGACACATGACGCAGGGGATCGAAATTTTTCATTCACCCCTCGCGGGCATCGTGTGTCTCGGGAAATGTATCGTGGGGAAAATTATTGTAGTGATTTGTCCGCGACACTGCTCCTTTCTGACTGTCACAGCGCCAACTGAAAATGGGTCCGCGTTCCAATTGCTGTTGCAACAGTTTTGATTCACATTCACAAAGATGGTTCAAGACAGCCGCATGAAGATCGAATCACAAGAGTCGTAGGCAAAAGCGTGAGCGGTTCCGCAGTTCCGGTTTGAATCAGCTGGATCAAACAACGCGCGGCTTCAATCCCCACCTGTTCGATGGGAACATGAACTGTCGTAAGCGCGGGTTGTAACACCTGCGCCAAACCTTGATCATCGAAACCGACGACGGAAACATCGCGCGGGATATTCAAGTTCGCCGCGCGCAACGCCGCGTACACACCGACCGCCGCTTCATCATCACCGGCAAACACCGCGTCGAACTGAATTTTTTCGCGCAGCGCTTGTTCAATGGATGCCTGCGCGATATGCCGATCAAAATGCCCGGGTGCGATCAATTCCGGCTCGATGGGCAAATCATGGCGCGCCAATGCTTCGCGATAACCCATCTCGCGCCAGTAACCATCTTCGTTGTACGGTTCACCGGTGAGAAATAAAATTTTGCGGCGATTGTGCTTGGTGATGAGATGTTCGACAATCGCGCGCGTCGCCGCTTTGTTCTCTATCGTCACACAAGGAATCGTCAAATCTTGCGGCGAGGATTGATGCAAAAGCACCATCGGCACGCCAAACGAATACGTATCGCGCACGCCTTCGTCAGTTAAACTTCCGGCAAAGACGAGCAAGCCGTCCGCGTTATGTTTTCCAAACGGACCCGGCAATTCTTTTTGCGGACCGCGCCGTCCGGCGGTTGAAATCAAAAGGTCGTAGCCATGTTCGCGGGCAACGCTTTCGACACCGCGCAGGAGGGGACTGAAAAAATCACCGACAATTTCAGCAAGTAAGAGTCCCAGCGTACTCGTGCGCGAGGTCGCAAGGTTACGCGCCGCCGCGCGGGGCGTATAACGGAGCGCGCGTATCGCCGCTTCGACCTTGGACGCCACTTTGTCAGAAACGGGAACATTCCGGTTCAACACGCGGCTGACAGTGGAAATAGAGACACCCGCTTCGCGGGCAACATCGTCAATGGTAGGAGAAGTGGATTTGGGGATCATCAAACAAGGGGAAAGAAATTATGAAAGCGGTTTCTGAAAGCGGTTTCATAATATACGCGTTTTGGGGTGATGTCAAGCGCGGATCAAAAAAGGGTTAGAGCTGCCAAGTCGAGCGCGAAGAGTGTTATAAAGCCCAAACTATTGCCCGCGTGATTGCGATAGAGTAAAATACGCGACACGCACTCATCGTGAGCGCGCGCAACGTTGTTTCGGTTTGAGGAAAAAGGTCAAGATGCCATCCCGTTTAGCAAATCGTCTCGCCTCCGCGCGGCGCACACGTTTTGTGGGACGCAGCGGCGAAATTGAATTATTTCAATCGGCGCTGACTGCGGCAGAGTCGCTTTTTCAAATCTTGTATCTCTACGGTCCGGGCGGAATCGGCAAGACATCGCTGCTGCGCGAATTTGGCGCGCGGGCGGAGGAACGCGGCATCCCCGCCTACTATCTGGACGGACGAAATCTACAGCCAACGCCCGATTCGTTTCAAAACGCGCTGCGCGCCGCGCTCGGTGTAGCATCCGATGCCGCGCTAGAAACTGTTCTTTCAAACATGACCGCGCGCTATGTTCTGCTACTGGACACTTACGAGGTGTGGAGCGGTCTGGACAATTGGCTGCGCGAGGAATTTTTGCCGCAGCTCTCCGAGAACGCGCTTGTGGCAATGGCTGGACGCGAACCCCTTTCGCCGGGCTGGCAAGCGGATGCGGGCTGGCAAATGCTCGTGCGCCAAATTCCGCTGCGCAATCTTTCGCCGGAGGAAGGGCGCAATTTTCTGGAGCGCCGCGCGATTCCCGTCGAACAACATCGCACCGTTTTGGATTTTACGCACGGTTACCCCCTCGCCTTGTCGCTCGTCGCCGATTTGTTTGATCAACGCCACGACTTGAGCTTTCAACCGGAAACCGCCCCCGACGTCATAAAAATTTTACTCGAACGCTTTGTGCAAAAAGTGCCGGGACCTGCGCACCGCGCGGCATTCGAGGCATGTGCGATGGTGCGCGTGCTGAATGAATCGGTTCTTGCAGCAATGCTCAAGTTGCCGGATCCTACCGCCGAAAAGTCCGAAGAAACAATCGGTGCGCAATCCACGCATGAATTGTTCGAGTGGCTGCGCGGGCTATCTTTTATCGAAGCGGGACGCGAAGGATTGTTCCCTCACGATCTCGCGCGCGAGACTTTGATCGCCGATGTGCGATGGCGCAACCCGGATTGGTACAAAGAACTGCATCAGCGCGCGCGCAAATATTATGTGACGCGTTTGCCGCAGGCATCTTTGCCGGAACAGCACCGCATCTTGTACGATTTTATTTTTCTCCATCGCGATAATCCGGTGATGCGCGCGATGTTTGACTTTACCGACGCGGTCATCCTGCCCGTTGCGATGCACGAAACGGACAAGCCCGCATTGTTTGAGCTGATCGAACAGTACGAGGGAATAGAATCAGCCAAGTGGGCAAAGAAATGGTTCGCGCGCCAACCCGACAAAGTGATCGTCTATCGCAACGAGCGCAACGAATTGCTCGGCGTGTTTGCGTTGGTTGAAATGCAAAACGCCGCCGAAGCCGAATTACTCGCTGATCCGGCGACACGCGCGGCGTGGAATTATTTGAAAAAACACGCGCCGCTGCGGGCGGGCGAAATTGCCGCCCACTATCGTTTCTGGATGGCGCGCGAGACCTATCAAGACGTGTCCGCCGTGCAAACTCAAATTTTTTTGACGACCGTGCGTTATCAACTGCTCACGCCCGGTCTGGCATTTCATTTCTTTCCGTGCGCGAATCCCGATTTTTGGGCGCCTGCATTGTTGTACGGCGATCTCACACGCCTGCCCGACGCGGACTATACCGTGGGCGGCAAGACGTTTGGTGTGTACGGTCATGATTGGCGCGTGCGTCCGCCGTTGGCATGGCTCGAGCTGTTGGCGCAGCGCGAAGTGGCGGCGAACCCTGAAGCAGTCGCCCCGCCACCTGAAACGCCGCTGATCGTTCTAAGCCAAACGGAATTTTCGAGCGCGGTGCATGACGCGCTGCGCGATTTTGCGCGTCCGATGCGTTTGCGTGATAACGCGTTGAACTGCTCACGAATGGTGGTCGAACGCGTTGGACCTGCCGCGTCATCGGACGAACGGATGAGCGCGCTGCAAAATTTATTGGGAGAGGTAATTGCAGCGCCGCAAGTCTCGCCGCGCGAAGCAAAACTGTATCGCGCGGTTGAATACACGTATCTCAAACCGGCAATGACGCAAGAGCAGGCAGCAGAAGAGCTGGACATGCCCTTTTCAACCTATCGCCGTCACTTGAAAGCGGGACTGCTCCGTGTGGTGGACGCTTTGTGGCAAAAAGAAATTGGCGCGGGCAGGCGCGGAAGGTATAATGAAAATCTAAAAATGAGCAAAAAGTGAACAGTCGTTGGTCTGTTAGGCGAGTCAACAAACGGCTATATTCCAAAGCAAAGAAAGAGTTGCGCGCGGCGGGATAGCGCCAGAATTTGCGAGGGACTTGTGCAAGCACGGGATGATATGCTGAACCTGATTGAGCGTTTGTTTGCGATGTGGAATTCGCAAGACGCTGCCTTGGCTTTTGAAATTTATTCCGAAGAATACTGCGGGATAGATTTGACGAATCAAACGCGTATAAACGGACCCGCGGGCGTCACGCGTCAACTCGAGCGTTTTTATCAAGCGCTTCCCGATTTGGAATTCAAGTACGAGCAGGTTATTTTCGAGAATGATCGCGTCGCGGTGTATTGGAGCGCACGCGGCACGCATCGCGGAACTTTGCTCAACATTCCGCCGACCGGACGCGTTGTGCAAATCAATGGCGTCAGCTGGCTGCGCGAGAGGAATGGCAAGTTCGCGCACGGCGTTCACATGTGGGACATGGCAGCGCTCTTGCGCGCAGTTGGGCTTTTGCCCGAATTGGAGACGCGCGCGCCGTCCGAAAGTATCTCGCTGCAAGCGGCGTTCACGCCGAATGATTGATGCCCAAGCGCGGTGCATCCGCTTGAACGTCAATCGGGATGAATTTCGATAATGGTTTTCACACCACTACGCGTAAAGAGGTCGGTTGAGAATTCGTTCAGCGCAACCCGCTTGGTCAACATTCGCTCCAAAATTCCGGGAAAGCGTTTTTGAAAATCCTCGAAATCGCGCACGCCCATTTCAAAGTATTTGCGATTCGCGTTCACCACACCCACCGCGAGAATATTCCCCATCACCATTCGCATGTTGACCATATCGGCATTCACGTTTACGCGATGCGCGGCGGACGTTACTGAATTCAGCAAGACAATGCCGTTTGTCGTAATCAACTCTAAAGACTTGAGCGCAGTCGGACCATCGCCTGTCGCTTCAAAAATCACATCCACGCGGTCATGCATCAACTTCGGAATTTCATCCAACCGCGTATCTTGAAGCGAAATGTACGTTGCGCCCATTTGTTCCGCCAGCTGCGAATTCAACGTCCCGCGTTTTGAGCGCGCACAAACGACAACCTCCAAGCCGCGCGCGCGCAGCGCGAGCGCCGCGAGCAAGCCAATCGTTCCGGCGCCCGTCACCAACGCGGTTTGCGGCTGCCACACCATCCGTTCTTGAATTTTCCACGCCTGCCACATTGCTTTGGAAACGATGCTGTACGGTTCAAGCAAAATTCCGACGTGGCACAAATGCGCGGGAATCGCAATCAAAAAATCTTCGTCGTCCGCATAATACTCGGCGAGGAAACCGTGCTGTCGTCGAATCCCGCGTTCCGTGAATTGGTCCTTGAGACACATGTCCGATTCGCCCGCTGCGCAGTTCAAACAATCGCACGGACGGCGAACGGTTGCGACAACATAATCGCCTTTTTTGAAACGCGATGCGCGCGAACCGACGCGCTCAATCTGCCCAAAATTTTCGTGCCCCAAAATCAAGTATTCGAAACCCGGCGGCGCATCGCCGAACGCGCCTGAATTCATCTCCGCGTCAGTGCCGCAAATCCCGCCGCGCACCATTCGCACCAACACCTGATCGTTATTCATTTCCGGCTCTGGCACATCCATCACACGCGCCGAGTTGGGAACACGCGGGGTAATCGTGATCGCTTTCATTTTCCTCTCGTCACCACAAAATTTACGCGCTAGTCTAAAACAAACGCGCCAACATCGCAAACACAACTCACTGCGCCGCGCATGTTATAATTTTCGTGCGCGTACTCGAAATTTCAAGAACGAATGTTATGGATATTGTCTCGCTCGGCGAAGCGCTGATTGATATGTTTCCTGCCGAAACCGGCAAACACCTCATCGAAGTTTCTTGCTTTACACCCAAGCCCGGCGGCGCGCCCGCGAACGTTGCCGTCGCTGCGGCGCGTCTCGGCGCGTCCACCGCGTTCATTGGCAAAGTGGGGCAAGATTTTTTTGGTGAGTATTTGCAGCAAGTGTTGAAAGGCGAAGACGTGGAGACGCGCGGCTTGCGTTTTGATCCCGACGCGCGCACCACGCTCGCGCTGATTGCGCAGCCAAACGAGAACAACGAGTATATTTTTTATCGCAATCTCGGCGCAGACCAACGCTTGCGTCCGGATGAATTAGACCGTGAATTGTTGACCAAGACACGCGCTTTGCACATCGGTTCCATTTCACTCACCGACGAACCGGCGCGCAGCGCGACCTTTGAAGCGGTGCGTTTGGCAAAACAAAACAACGCGCTGATTTCCTTTGACGTGAATTATCGCCCCGCGCTGTGGCGCTCGCGCGACGACGCGTTGGCGGAAATTGCGGCGATGCTGCCGAACGCGAATGTCCTCAAAGTGAATGAGCAGGAATTGGAATTACTGACAAAAACGTCCGATGTCGAAAAAGGGAGCGCGCTGCTGTTCGCGCGCGGACCGAAACTCGTTGTCGTCACGCTCGGCGCGCAAGGCAGCTATTTTCGCAGCGCGAAAACAAGCGGCTATGTTAAAGCGTTCAAAGTGGACGCGATTGATTCCACCGGCTGCGGCGATGCGTTTGTCGGCGCGCTGTTGACGCAGCTCGTAAAATCCGACCTCAACGATCTCGACGCGCACTTTCCAAATGCGCTGGAATATGCAAATGCGGCAGGCGCAATTACCGCGACAAGACGCGGCGCGATTCCCGCGCTGCCCACCGCGCAGCAAGTGCGCGAGTTTCTTCGAATGGTAATTCCAAGAATTGGCGTACTCGGCGCGGACGAATAAAAAATCGGCGAACAAAGCGCCGATTTTCTTTATTGAAACAAGATTTCTGACAACCCTTTTTACATCACCAGTTTGTTTTCGATTGCATAATGCGTGAGTTCCGCATTCGTTTTCATGTTCATCTTTTCTAAAAGCCGCGCGCGGTATGTGCTTACGGTCTTGACACTCAGCGTAAGGTCGGCGGCGATTTGTCCGACCTCTTTGCCCGATGCGATCATGCACAGCACTTGATATTCGCGGTCAGACAAAAATTCATGGGGTGGGCGTCCGGCTTCGTTGCCGAGCTGCAGCAGCAATTTCTCTGCGACGGAAGCATTGATATATTTCCCACCGCGCAAAACTTTATGCGTCGCATTGACCAATTCCTCCGACGCGGTCTCTTTTGTCAAATAGCCGGACGCGCCCGCCTTTAAAGTTCGCACCGCGTATTGGTCTTCGGGATACATGCTCAATATCAAAATCGGCGTGTGCGGATGATTGTGTTTAATTTCTTTGAGCGTATTCAAGCCGCTTCCACCCGGCATAGACAAGTCCATGATGACGACATCCCACTGGTCATGTTTCATTTGTTCTACGAGCGCGTTGGTATCCTGTGCCTCACCAAAGGTCGCTTGCCTGAATTCATTAGCAAGGATAAGCCGTAACCCTTGACGGACAACCGCGTGATCATCCGCGATCAATATCTTCATGCGTGTCCTTTCTACGGACAGCTACGCTTTTGCCTTGTCGCTGCATCGTCGGCATTCTACGCGTCAAGCTTTTTGTTTTTCGTTTTTCCTTTTTTCAATTCTTGTTTTAGAACGACGACCAGCTGATCGAACTCATTCGATTTATCAAAGAAAAAATCGGCGCCCGCTTCCAAATACTTTTTGCGATACTGGGGGTAGGCAAAATTCGTCAAGACAATAACGAGAGGCGCTTGACCCGGGACTTTGCACGCTTGCAAAACTTGAAAACCGGTGCCTTGCCGCAAACGAATGTCAAGAATAATTGCATCCGGGTGCTTGAGCTGAATTCCTTCAATCGCCCCTTCGGCGGTGTCAGAATGTCCGCTCACGTGGATGCCCTCAATTCCCGTCAAAGTACGAATCAAACGTTCCCGCAAAAGATTTGAATCTTCTACCAGAAATACATTCATTGTGGACATAAACCTTTGTCAAATCGAAATGTTCCTTGCAATGCGCGCGTATGCACGCTAATCCGTTAGTTTGAGGGTAGTATAAGGCAAGTAGGCGCAAATTCAAGTCGGTATATTTCTGCCAATCAGCTACGAGTTTGTCCTACACGCTGTCCGCGTTTGTCTGACGGCGCGTGTATCTCGCGCAATCCCCTGTCGGTCCGAGACGCACGCCTGCTTTGCTATTTCCTTACAGCACATTCGGAATTGTACTGATGCCCGCCGCGCGAGCTCTATTGTATCTTGAGAGCTGGAGCAGGGAGCCAAAATGAATATTTTTGTATGGATTGTTGTTGGCTTGATTGCCGGCTGGCTCGCTGGAATGGTTATGAGAGGCGGCGGCTATGGCGTGGTGGGCGATATTATCATCGGCATCGTCGGCGCATTGGTTGGTGGTTTCATCGCCTCTATCTTGTTCGGTGCAGAGGACACGGGGAATGGATTCAACCTAATCAATATCCTCACTGCATTTGTCGGTTCCGTTATTTTGATTGCTGTGACACGCGCGCTGCCCGACCGTTCGCCCGTTTAACAACTATAAATCGCGAGAATCGCTGAACTAACATCACTGACAGTTGTCGCGTTGTGAAAGAACAAAAAATCCCGCGCTCGAGCGCGGGATTTTAGCGTACGCCGGCAAGTACACAGCTGCTTGCGAGTTTGTGATAGATTCATGTCCAGAGCGAGATAAAAGAAAAGCGCCGCACAAACTATTTTTCGAGTTAATGAGATGGAGCCATTCAGCTCTAGAATAATACTTGCTCGGCGCGTTAACGGAAAGCAAAATTCTGATCGCGGCGTCAGTGTATTCCGGCATTGCACGTCAGTCTTTGTCCTACGATGGATACCTCCTTTTGCCGATAGCCGATTTTGATTCGCGCGTTATAATTTCTAGAGCTCGTGATCTGCAGGTCAGCTTATGAAATCAACTCCCCCCTTTGATGTCACTGCCCCGACACGCGCGCAGCAACACGAAAAAGTGCAGTTTCAAATTGCCGAAATTTTGGCTGAGGCGACCTCGTGGAAGCAAGCCGCGCCGTTGATTTTGCGCGCGCTGTGTGAGGGGTTTGGTTGGGACTTGGGCACGCTTTGGCAAGTAGACCAAGCCGGTCAAACGCTTCGTCCATTGGCAACCTGGCACCGCGCCGCAAGCGCGCCGCTGGCGGCGTTTGCAGAGACCACGCGCGAATACAAGTTCTCGCGCGGCGAAGGAATTCCGGGACGCGTGTGGGCGGAAGGCACACCGCTTTGGCTTGAGAATTTAATGCCAGTCGTGTTTCCGCGCGCGGACGAAGCGGCGCGCGCCAATTTTCACAGCGCGTTCGCGTTTCCCCTCAGCGCCGACGGAAATGTTGTAGGAGTGCTGGAAGCATTTGCGCAACAGACGCAAGCGCAAGATCAGAATGTTTTGGAACAGGCGCATCTGATTGGCATCCAAGTCGGTCACTTTATTTTGCGCCAACAAAATTTGCGCGATGTATCGCGTTTGGCAGCAATCGTCCACGACTCGGAAGACGCAATTTTGTCAAAAGATTTGGACGGCATCATTCTTGATTGGAATCCCGCCGCCGAGCGCTTGTACGGATATTCGCGTGATGAGATCGTCGGTCAAACGGCTGCGCTATTGTATCCGCCCGAATTGGTGGAGCAGCAGCAAGCGAACCTTGAGCAGATTGCGAACGGCGAGAGCATTCGGCATTACGACACGGTGCGCGTTCGCAAAGATGGTACGCGTGTGGATGTTGCTGTCACCATTTCACCCATTCGCGATGAAACGGGCAAAGTGATTGGCGCGTCCTCCATCGCGCGGGATGTGAGTCAGCGTCACGCTCTCGAACGCGCGCAAAAGTTTGCGGCAATCGAAAATGCGCGGCTCTATCAAGAAATGCAAACGTTGAATGAGGAATTGGAAGCGCGGGTGGGACAGCGCACCTACGAATTGAGCGAAGCGTACAAAGACTTGAGCCGCGAGGTGGTCGAACGTACCCGCGCCGAAGAAACGACGCGTGCGCTGTTGAGTCTTAGCAACAAACTCAATTCCACACTCGATATTGAAGCGTCGCTAGACATTTTGATTCAGGATGTAATTCAAATTATGGGCGTGTCAAGCGGGTTGGCGGGACTGCGCGCCGCGCAAGGAATGCGCGCGCAAAAATATTACACTCGCGGCAGATGTATTCCATTCGAACAGGTTTGGCAATATGGCGAGGGCTTGCCGGGCTGGGTATGGGAACATGGCGCGCCGTATGTGACGAACAATGCGCCGAATGATCCGGTCATGCTCCGCGATTTACGCATGAACGCGGGTGTGCAAACAGCAATCTGTGCGCCCATCTTTGATTCACAAAATCAGGTGATTTGTTTCCTTTATGTCCGTGACAAAATCGGCGCCGCGCCATTTACCGATGCGGACGTGGAATTTTTGATGGCGCTTTCGCCGATTGCTTCCATTGCGTTGGTGAACGCGGAGGCGTATCAGAAAATTTCTCAAGCGGAAAGCGCGGTGCAAGATTCGTACGCGCAGCTGCGCGCCCTCGCCGCGCGTTTACAAACCATCCGTGAAGAGGAACGCACGGATATTGCGCGCGAATTGCATGATGAGCTGGGGCAGGCGCTTACCGCGCTCAAGATGGATGTGGCAGTGTTAAAGAACGGTTTGCCGCCGCGCAACAAAAAATTGCGCGAACGCGCGCAAAATTTGTCAGACCAAATTGACGTAACGATCAAGACGGTGCGCCGCATTTCGAGTCAACTGCGCCCCGGCATGTTGGACGATTTGGGGTTGGGTCCTTCGATGGAATGGTACGCCCAAGAATTTCAAACGCGCACGGGCATCCTCGTCGAGACGAATATTCTCGAACAAGACCTCGCCCTCGATCCCGCGCAAGCCACCGCGCTCTATCGGATTTTCCAAGAAACGCTCACCAATGTCGCGCGCCATGCCAACGCCGCGCGCGTTCAAGCAAAACTTGAGCTGCAAGACGAGGGCTTGAGGATGGAAATCGCGGATGATGGGCAGGGCTTTGACATCGAACAGGTACGGGGCAAACGTTCACTCGGTTTGCTGGGGATGCGCGAACGCGCCGAAATGATTCACGGAACGCTTGAGGTTCAAAGCCAAGTCGGCGGGGGCACAACGATAATAATGCGTCTTCCGCTTGGCGTGGCAGAATCAAGCTGATATTGCTTTGGCGCAGCCGCATGTAGATTCAAACTATGTTAAAGGTTTTTATCATTGAAGCAGAACCGTACAGCGCATCTCTGCTCGGCGAGCAGAGAGAGATTCGCATCGTCGGCGGTGCGAATGAAATTGGCGCCCTGGGTCATCAAATGTCCGCAGCGGATATTGTCCTGGTGAGCGCGCGGCTCCCCGACGCAGAGCTCGCACAGCTGCACGAACTCCGGGCGACCAACGTTTGTATTGTTATTACAGAGATTGACGAAACAGAGGAAAAAGTTGTATCGCTGCTCGAAGGAGGTGCGGCGGGCTATGTGCGGCGAGAGGCGTCGGCAGAGGAAATGGTCTCCATCTTGTATGCGATTCGAGAGGGAAGACCGCCGATTGCGCCAGCCATTGGGACTGCGCTTGTGACGCGCTTGCATGAATTATTGGCGTTGCAAAATCAACACAAGCAAGAATCGCTCACCCAAGATTATGCGGACCTTTGCAGCTTGACGGCACGCGAGCGCGAAATTTTGACGTTGATTCGCGGCGGCGCGTCAAACCAAGAAATTGCCGAACAATTGGTAATCGAAGTTGGAACCGTAAAAAACCACGTACACAATATCCTGAAAAAGTTGAATGTGACGCGGCGCGACCAGGCAGCCCGATACGTGGATTTGCTATAACAAATCAAATAACCATTCCGAAACCCGTCGAGTCTCTCAACCCCGCGCGCTTTGATGCGTCAGGATAAAGTTGGCGAAGGGTCGCCGGTTTTGAAAAAGTGGGATTCCTCGCCGCGCTCGGGGTGACAATCTTGCAAAAGCCGTTTTAATTTTTCTTTGCCTAAGCGCACGCGCGTGTGAACCGTGCCCAAAGGCAGCGCGAGGCGTTGAGCGATTTCGCGGCGGCTCATACCCTCGATGTACGCGAGTTTCAAAAGGCGCCGCTGCGGTTCGGGCAGATGTGCCAGCGCGTCGCGCACCTGAATGCGTTCGATGCCTCTCAAAAGCTGCGCGTCGTTATCTGAATCGAGCGCGCGCATTGTTTCGAGATGCGATTTCAGGTGCGCGTTACTGCGCGCTTGGCGGCGACGGAGCTCGTCAATTGCCAAGTTGTGAACAATTGCATGATACCAACTGTTGAAACTGCCGCGCAGTGGTTGATATTTTTCCGCATGCTCCCAAATTTTGATGAATGCCTCTGAAACAATGTCTTCGGCAGTTTGATAATCCACGCCGGCGCGCTGCGCTTGACGAATTCCACACGCGACGTAGCGTTGGAACAGCAATTCCAGCGCCCATTCTTTGCGCGCTTGAACGAGCTGCATCAAGCGCCCGTCATATTCTCGCGCGTCCTCACTGGCTGCCGAAACAGAGTGTGATGTAATCATAGGTGTAATTGCCCGTCGCGCTACGCCAAACCGAGCGAATAATAAACGGCAGCATCGCGCCGCGTTTTCACATTCAGTTTGTCAAGGATGTTGTGAACATGATTTTTGGTGGTGCCGAGTTCGATGGTGAGTTGACGCGCAATCGCGCGATTCTCATATCCTTGCGCGATGAGTTGCAGAATCTCGCGTTCGCGGCGAGTCAAAGTTTTTTCGCTGTCAAGACTATCAGAACCGCGCTGCTGATTTCCCAACGCTGAAACGCGTTCAAGGACCAGTGGATACAGCTCGGCGGGCAGCGCAACCCGGTGCGCGGTAACGAGATGGATCGCCCGGACTAGTTCTTGCACGGAATCTTGTTCGCGAATGCAGCCCGCCGCGCCCGCTTCGACGTAATGCAAAATCAATGGCTCGATATTCGGCACGTTCATTACAATGACCGCCGGATTGGATGCCTGCCCGAGCGTTTGGACCAGCGACATTGCATCGGCAAGATCGTGGCTCACCAACATGACGTCGCATTCTTTAGCGTGCTGTAACGCACCTGCTTTGTTTGTTTGCGCTCCGACAATCCGGATGTCAGGTTGATTGCGGCATACTGCCTCAATCAAGTCGCTCAACAAATGCACACTTGTCACAACGAAAACACGAATCATAAATGCTCTCCATGTCGTTAGCTTTACGTTGTGACTATACGTTAGGGCATACGATTTCTATATCAGTCGCTTTCGGATTGGGCTGTAAGTTTTCCTGCACTCGATGTGTCGGTGTTTGGACTACATGAGTTTTCGCTTGCGCGCACGGAACGAAATTGGATGTGTCGAGAAAAAAACATCAGCCCCGCGCAAATAGAATGTAACCCGAAATGTGTCTTTATCCTGTACCTTGATAGATTCCTACACGCGCGCGCGGCTACTATAATTCTGCTATGGAAGCGGCAGGCGAACGTAACCCGGGCGCCATTTGGCTGTGCGGCACACCACGCTTTGTACGCGAAGCGTTGGCGATGGTTCTGCGCAAAAAGTTTTTTCGGATACAGATTTCCGAGTCTCCCGATCTCGAACCACCTGAATTGCCCCTCCCTTTCGGGATTTTGTGGCTGATCTGGTTTGTGGCAGGGAATCAGAGTATTCTCCGCTCTATTGAAACCATCCAGCCGCGTCCTAGAAATCTTTTACTCATTCAAAATGATGGAAACGCGTTTGTACGCTGGGCGGACAATCGCGAAATGCACCTGCGTGATATTTCACTCGAACGCGTGATTGGAATCCTGGAGACTTCACTCGAAGCGCCCCGCCCTGGAAACATGATGCTTTGAGACTCGTTCTTTTTATCGGACTTGCAGAAATATGCCAGACGGGCGCGAATTTCACGCAGCGCGATTAGGATTTGTGAAATACGCGTCGGAAAACGTGCGGGATTTCTAACAGAGTCTGCCGCGCTTCGCACGCAGCAGCGCTTCGAGAGGACAAGCAAAAATCTTTTTTATCGGTTGCGGTTCGAGGGGATCAGTTTCAAAAGTTTTGGATTATCATGCCCTGACAGTTTGATTTCTGTGCCGTTTGTTCACCGCTGTTTCGGGCGCGCACACCCGCGGCTGCAAACCGCGCAACGCGCGGTGCTGCATCGCGCGCACAGCATCCGGCGGTTTGTTCATCATCTTGGCGATCTCGCAAATGCTATACCCTTCAAAATAGCGCAAAGTCACGACGCGCTGTTGTTCACAAGTCAAATTTTTCATCGAGCCACGGATTTGTGCGAGCAGCAACGAGCGTTCTACAGCTTCAAATGGGTCATCGCCGCAATCATGATGTTCGGCAGCTTCGAGAGGCAAAAACTCGCGGCGCGTCCGATAATGGTCTACCAATTGATTATGGGCGATGCGATAGAGCCACGCGGAAAAAGGGTAGCCCTGCCATTGAAAATTCCCAATCGCTTCCCATGCTTTGAGAAAAACCACAGCCGTCAGGTCTTCCGCCTCATTGTGATGCATCGTTTTGAAATAGAGATAGTTGTAAATCTTGTCAAAATAGAGCTCGTACAATTGCCCAAATGCCTTTTGGTCGTAACGGGCTGCACGTTCGACCAATTGTTTTTCGTTAGTGACCATGTAGACTCCTATATTGCTTCTGAATTCAATGTCTGTCGTGGCGAAATCAAGATAAAACAAAAGCGCCGCGCTGACTATCCATCGAGATACAAAAAGCGGGTATAAAGATGGATACATTCAGCAGGCACCCTTTTTTCACCCTAAAGGAGCCAAAATTGTCACCTATGTCATATAACGAATGATTTTACGGAATCGAACAAAGCTCGGAACAAAATTTTGATTCAGAATCCATCGTTGAATACCTTAACCTCCCGCGCGATTCCCCAGCACAACGCGCACGCGATGCGTTCGTTCATCGTCCAGCAGTGGCACACTCTGCGTTTCCAGCAATTTTCCATCCAATTCAATCAACTGCACGCCGCGCGACATTCCTTCGGGATTTTCGACTGTGATTTCAAAACGCGTCTTGCCATGTTGAATTTTGATTTCGTACTGTGACCACTCTTTTGGAATACAGGGTTCTATCACAAAAGAATTGCCGCGCCGCTGTAGACCAAGCAGATGTTCGATGCCGATGCGATACATCCAGCCCGCCGAACCCGTGTACCATGTCCACCCGCCGCGTCCGAGATGTTGAGGATGCGAGTAGACGTCCGCCGCCACAACATAAGGTTCTACGTGATATAACTTTTGCTCTTCCGGCGTGCGCGTATGATTCAGCGGATTGAGCATCTCGAAAAGTCTGTGCGCCTTATCGCCATTCCCCATGAGCGCATGTGCAAGAACGATCCACAGTACGCCATGCGTGTACTGTCCGCCATTCTCGCGAATGCCCGCCACGTATCCTTGGATGTAACCCGGATTGGGATTTGAATGCACAAACGCCGGTGTGAGCAGCAGAATCATTTTTTCTTTTTCGCGCACGAGGTATTGCTCAACACTGTCCAGCGCCTGTGTCTGTCGTTCGCGCGGCGCCGCATCTGAAATGACCGCCCATGCTTGCGCGATAGCATCAATCTTGCATTCCGCATTCTCGTGCGAGCCGAGCGGTGTGACATCGTCAAAATACGCGCGGCGATACCACGCGCCATCCCACGCAGCTTCCTCTAATGCTTGCTGCAAACGTTCCGCTTGCATCCGATAGCGCATCGCGCTCGCCGCGTCGCCGCGCGCTTCACAAAGCGGCGCGAACGTCATGAGATTCGCATACAAAAACCAACCAAGCCAGACGCTTTCGCCTTTGCCTTGAGCGCCGACACGATTCATTCCGTCATTCCAATCGCCCGTGCCCATCAAAGGCAAACCATGCGCGCCAAAACGCAAACCGTGATCCAGCGCGCGCAAACAGTGGTCGTACAGCGAACTGGTTTCCGTCGTCATGTGCGCCGTGCCGTAAATTTCATCTTGCTCCGCTTGAAGACGCGGAAGCTCGACGTACGGAATCTGTTCATCCAAAATTTGTGTGTCACCTGTCGCGCGAATGTAATATTCCGTAACATACGGCAGCCACAAGTAATCGTCAGAGATGCGCGTGCGGACACCGCGCGCGAGCTGTTCGGGCGGCACATCGGTCGGAGCGTACGTTCCGCGCAGAACCTCGTGCCACCAATGCATTACGTCGCCTTCGGGGAATTGATGCGCGGCGGAACGCAAGAGATGTTCACGCGCAAGCTCGGGCGCGGCGGACACGAGCGCCATCACATCCTGCAATTGGTCACGAAAACCGTATGCGCCGCCCGCTTGATAAAATGCCGCGCGCCCCCACAAACGACATGCCAACGTTTGATACAACAGCCAGCGGTTCAACAAAATGTCCATTGCCGCGTCGGGCGTACTGACTTGAATTGTCTCCAGCCATTCGTCCCAGCGATTGGTTACGCGCTGCAGCTCGGGCGCAACACTTTCCGCTTGATATTTTTGGATCAATGCACGCGCGTGGGTGCGATTTTCTCCTTGTCCCAACAGAAAAGCAATTTCGGTCTCTTGTTCGGGCGCCAATTCGATTTCGACTTGGAGTGCCGCGCAAGGGTCAAGATTTGCGCCCGCCTGCTCCGACAGCCGTTTTGCATTCGCCGTGAGGGCAACCGGCAGTGAATACGTCCCGTTACGACCAAAAAATTCCGCGCGGCTGGCAGTGGCGGCAAACAGCGGTTGAACGACTGCCGCAAACGCCATGCGCGCACCGAAATATGTATTACGCGCCAAGAGCGCCTTCATATCAGCATCATATTCCGTGACGACGTAATGCTGCGTCTCTTCACGCACATCGCCCAACACCCAATCAACATAATACGTCACGCGCACGCGCCGCGTTCGTGCTGCAAGATTTTTTAGTGACAGCTGAACGATTTTGACGGGATCATCATGGGTCACAAATACGCCCAACTCTTGCGCCAATTCATGACTCGTATGCTCAAACACACTGTACCCACTGCCATGTCGAATCGTGTACGGTTCCGCTTCGCGGATGGGCAGCGGTGTCGCAGACCAAACTTCATTTGCATCAATATCTTGCAGATAGATTATTTCGGAGGGAGGGTCGGTGATCGGGTCGTTCGACCAAGGGGTGAGTCTGTTTTGCTGGCTGTTGCCCGCCCACGTCATACCCAAGCCCGCATCGGTGACGAGACAACCAAAGCCCGGATTCGCAATGACGTTCGTCCATGGCATTGGCGTCCACTCTCCGCCTTTTAGCGTGATCACGTATTCTTTGGCGTCTTTTGAAAATCCGCCGACGCCATTGTGAAAAAGTGGCGCGCGTGTTTCTTCCGCGGACGCATTGTTTTGCGATTCCGTTGCTGACAGCGGTCTGTGTCGCGCGCGGCTCCCAATTGCGGGAACATTACGCGCCGAGAGATTCAACTGATCGGCGAGGTCGCCCACTTCCGCGCGCAAAATTACACGCGCAAGCGTTTCCAACAGCAAATAATCTTGCGGCGCAAAGAGATCACGACGGCGCACATAAATTCCACCGGGCTGATTGAGTAAAGGACCCGAAAGTGATTCGGCAACCACATTTGAAATCGAATCAAATGTCTCGGCGGTGTAAAGCGTCAGCTGTTCATCAATGAACACAAGGTCAACGCGCAAATTGCGCCGCCGCCAAAATTCGTGCGCGCGCAATGTTTGCTGTGCGAGATTCAAAGTGTCCAGCCGCTCCACGCACACCAGAACAATCGGGTAATCCCCCGAAATGCCGTACGCCCACAATGCTTCCTGCCCGCGCGTGTTGCGCTCAATCACATCCGTCGGCGCGCGCACGTGCGGGTCGGGAAACAGCACGCGCGAGGCAAAACGCTGGAACAAAGTCGCGTCGGCAGGTGTGATGCCAAGATGTCTTAATTCCACCTGCTCGCGCACGCGCGCGGCGTCGAGCGCCTTGTCGAGGTCGCCGGTGTCGAGAAATTTTTCACACAATTCCAAAGCCGCCTCGCGTGAATTTGCCACACCGGTTACAAAACCAAGAGAGATGGGAACATTCGGCGCGAGACGCACGCGCGTGCGGAGACTCATCACCGGATCGAGCGTTGCGCCAACCGTGTTGGAAAGCGGTTCGTAAAATGACGCGGGGTCTTTGAGGTTGCCGCCGCGCCCGATGAATTTTGCGCGGTCGGTTTCGTATTCGCGCACGCGCAGCTCCGGCGTATCGCTGCAAAGAAAATGGACCGCCCAGCGTTCGGGCTCGTCCACCGAACGCGGACGCCGCTGGAATAAAAGCGCGCCGGATTCAGAGACGAACTCGCTTTCCACAAACAATTTGCTAAAGGCAGGTTGCGCCGCATCCGCGCGCAGCGAATCGAGTACCACCTCTGCATAACTCGTCAGGTCAAGCGTATGCGCTTCTGAATTGAAATTCGTAAAAGTGAGTTTGCGAATTTCGACATTATTTTCGGGCGAGACAAAGATTTCGGTTTTTGTTTCAATCCCGGTGTCGCGGCGCAGGAACTCGACGCGCTCGCCCGCAAACGCAACGCGATAGAATTCTGAGGGCGCGCACACGGGTTGATACGTGTTTGACCAAACGCGTCCCGTCTCTACATCGCGGATATAACAAAACGTGCCGAGCGCGTCGAAGGTAGCATCTCTGCGCCACCGCGTCACAAAATTTTCTGCGCTGCCTTTCCCATCCGACCATACACTGTATCCGCCTCCGGCATTTGTAATCATCACGCTGTAGGCGCCATTCGTTAAAAGATGCGCGCGCGGCGTGAACGTGTGCGGCGTCGAAAACGTTCGGTCTGTTATTCCGAGAGTGGATTCGGGCAGACGCATCAATGGTTTTTCTTCTTTGTATACTTGAAGCAGCGGCGCGTGACGCGGGACGCGTTCTTGCAATAATAATTCAGCGGCGCTAATGATGGGTTCGCGATGAAAGCGTTTCTGCATCGCATTTTGATAGAAAAAATTATCAATTGCGACGAGTGACATGCCTTGATGGTGCGCCATGTACGAACGCACGATCGCGACGTCTTGTCCTTTCGACAAATGTTCCGAGGTGAAATCAAGCGCTTCAAAAAATCCATAGCCACCCGCGCCGCCGAGTTCCGCCAGTACATTCAAATTTTTCCACGCCGCGTTTGGCGCGTAGGGCAACGCCAGAAACGTCGCGTACGGCGCAACAACGTGCGGCTTGACCAACTCGCGTTTCAATCCCAACTCGGGCACGCCGAACGCGCGGTATTGATAATTGAATTGATAATCGAACGCGTAAAATCCCGATTCTGAAATTCCCCACGGACGCTTTCGTCCTGACGCGTATTTGATCTGTTCCTGGATTGCCGCCAGTTCCGTCTGCTGAAGCAAGGATGGCGCAAAATCGCGCAAGAGTAACGGCGGCATCAGATATTCGAACATTGTTCCGCCCCACGAAAGCAGCGCGGCTCTGCCGCCCACGCGCGTCAACGGACGACCCAGACGAAACCAATGCTTTTCGGGAATCTCGCCGCGCGCAATCGTCAAAAAACTTGTGAGTCGCGCTTCAGAGGCGAGCAGATCGTAATAGCTGTCGTCGCGCTGACGATTCGTAACGTTATAGCCAACCGCGAAAACGCCGCGCACCGCGTCATACAAAAACTTGAACTCCATTTCGGCGGCGTACATCTCTGCACACTGCGCGAGGGCTTGCAGGCGCCGCGTCAGAGACGCATCATCGGGCGTTTGGGCGCGCTTGACCTGACGGACGAGTGCGTCGCACCACGCGCGAATTTCATCGGCGGAAGGAACGGTCGGCGCGATGCGTTTGGAAAGACGCGCAAGATACAAGACACGCGCTTCAAATTGCGCGAGCGACGCGCGCGGGTCATCCGTTGTTTTGGATGCAAGCGCCAAGTCGTGTTCAAGGCGTTCGATCTCCGCAGCCAGGGGCTTGCTGTTTTTGTCGCTCACCTGCTTTAACGTGTCTTGCAAAATTGTGAGCGTGTCATTCAAGCCATCCCAAACGCGCGAGCTTGCGCGCGGCGCGTCAATCATTTCCAGACACGCTTGTTTCAATGCAATTAAACTCGCCGCGAGATTGCCGCTGTCCACCGTCGAAATGTAGAGGGGATAAAGAGGTTCCAGGGTCGTAGTGTTGTACCAATTGTAAAAATGACCGCGACTGCGTTTCAATTGGTCAAGGGTGTTGAAAACGCGCTCCACGCGTTCCGCAAATTCAGTGCGCTCCATGTAACCAAAATCGTATGCCGCAAGGATTGAAAGAAGCAGAAAGCCGATATTTGTCGGCGAGGTGCGATGCGCGATCATCGTTTGCGGTTCGATCTGATAATTGTCGGGCGGCAGCCAATGGTCTGGTGCTCCCGCCAAATCTTCATAGAATCGCCAAATGCGCCGCGCGGTGGCGCGTAATTCAGCGCGCGCATTTTCGGGGAGCGCCTTCGAAACAATTTTGATCGGTTGGCTGATTGAATAGGCGATGGTCGGCGCGAGAAACCACAAGATCAAGAGCGGCGCGGCGAGCATCAACGATTGTGGCGCGACAAACGCGACCAGAAGCGCAATGCCGATTGACAACGCAGACGCGGACCACATCCGCGCGATATATTCGCCCAGCGGGCGCGCATGCCCGCGTTCCGACACGGCGTGACTCGTCCATTCCAATAAACGTTGATGGGTAATCGTGCGCCGAATGATCGCCCGACCAATCGCATCGAGATTGATCGTCGTCAAATACAATAGAAAGATGATAATGACCACGCCGCGCTGCGCTGAGCTTGCCACTTCTTGCGCGACAGCCCAGAGATAGCCGCTCGGCGATTCACCAACGGGATGAACGCCCAGTGCGGTGAGCGTGCTTCGGAAAAAGGGAAAGAGAATGCAAAAGAGCGCGAGCAGCGTCCAGACCACCGCCGAACCCGGCAGAATCGTCCAACCGGCGACCAGCAGCAAGAGCACGGCAAAAGAAATTAGCGAACGACGCAAATTGTCGAAAATTTTCCAACGTTCGATCATGGGCAAAGGATTGTTATTACGGTTGCCTTGCGCGTCGCGTACGCGCGGAAAAATCCAATCGGTGATTTGCCAATCGCCGCGCACCCAGCGATGCTGCCGCTGCGCGTAGGTGTCAAAGCCCGATGGAAAATCTTCCAAGAGTTCAATATCACTGGCGAGACCAACGCGCACGAATGCGCCTTCAAGTAAATCGTGACTCAGTAAAAGATTATTTGGAAAGCGTCCGCGCAGCGCGCCGAGCATGGCGTCCACGTCATAAATTGCTTTGCCGATATAGACGGCGCGGTGGAATAAATCTTGGTACACATCCGAAACGACGCTGGCGTACGGATCGAGTCCGGTGTCTCCCGCAAACATTCTCGCAAAACGCGAACGTTTGGCGGCGGGGGCGACAATATCCACGCGCGGTTGAATGATGCCGTAGCCGTACGTCACAATTCGCGTTGTGGGATCAAGAACGGGACGATTGAGCGGATGGGCGAGGGTGCCGACCAACCGCCGCGCGACTTGCATCGGCAGCTCTGTGTCCACGTCAAGCGTGATGACATATTTCACTTGCGCGAGGATGGAAGCGTCGCCTTCTTGAACGATGTAGCTTGTTTCGGCGCCGCGCAAGAGCGCGTTGAATTCTTCGAGTTTCCCGCGCTTGCGTTCCCAGCCCATCCAGACGCTCTCGCTCGCATTCCACAGACGGCGGCGGTGAAAGAAAAAAAACGCGTCGGTGCGTTCGTACTTTTTATTTAATTCGCGAATGCTGTCGCGGGCGAATTCAATCAACGCGTCGTCTTCGGGCATGTGTTCTTGTGGCGCGTCCGCAAAATCACCGAGCAGCGCGAAATGCAAGTTCTCATCGCGATTCGCCAGATAGCGCAGCTCGAGATGCTCCATCAAAAATCTCAAGCCCAATTCATTCACAATCAACGCGGGAATGACAACCATCGTGCGGTGCGCGGCGGGAATTCCATTCTTGAGCTCTAATTTTGGCGGCGGATTGGGCTCGATCTCGACAGAGCATGTCCAATTCACTACGCCCACCGCGAGTACGCTCAACGGAATGATGGTAAGGAGTGCAACGCCAAGTAACATGCCCGGTCCCGCGCCAACCGATGCAGCATACAAGACCGCACCTGCAACCAACAGAAGCGTGAGCAGTAGAATCGAGCCCAGATACACAAAAGCGGCATGCTGAAAAATCCAACGCGCGGCACATTCCCGTAGGGGGGGGTGATAACCAACCTCTGCTTCCAATTGGGGCAGACCTTCATCAATCAAAAAGTAGCCAACATGGCGACGGCGTTCGAAATCCAGTGGCAGCGCTCGCGCCTGTCCATTCTGCTCTGACGACAAATTGTTCGCGGCGTGTTCAATGGCATGGCGCGCGATTTCGACTTCGGCGTCGGGATTGTGCTTTGCCAACTTTTCGATGACGTGACGATACCGATCGCGCGTGGCAAAATCCATTTCGGCGTACGTGCCGCTGGGGTCCTCACTCAAGACATGCTCCACCAGACTGACACTTTCAAAAAAGGCGTGCCAATCGAGGGAGGCGAGCAAGCGCAAACTCGTAATCAGATTGCCGGTCGAAAGCTTGAGCGCGGCGCGTTGGTGATTGAGGGTACGAATCAGGTCTTCAAGCGTTACACTCTTTTGGCTCATTTGCGCTTCGAGCCAATGCAAAGCGGGCGCAATTTCGGGGTCTTGGTCGCGCAAGCGTAAAATGAGTTGAACGAGATAGGTCGGGTCTTGAACGGATTCGTCTTGCTCCAAACGCTTGAGCGCGGCAGGAATTTCATTCACGGGGTCGCGACATGCGGTGAGCAGATCTTCAGCGCGCGCATTTGCTGCGCGCTGCAATGCCATTTCGGCTTGCGTGATCTCCATAAGATGGCGCAGGTTTTCAATCAACGCAATGCGAAGCATGATGGGAATCACCCATACTTCGCCCATCAAGAGAGGCGCGACTTGTTGATACGCGCGCAAAAAGCGCACCAGCACATCGTCGGAAATCCGATGATTGCTTAGGGCGCACAGTTCGAGCGCGATACTGTACGTGCGGGGAAATCCGGCATACAGACCCGAAGCGAGTTTTGGAAGTTCGTAGTAATAGGCGGGGGAAAGGTCCTGACGCGCTTGATGGAATTGTTGTTCGACGATGTAAAAATTGTCGAGCAGCCATTCCGCCGCAGGCGGGACGCCTTGACGCGATTGGACTGCGCGCAAGAATTCGCGGTAGATGGCATTGAGCAAGTTCCCATTTTCTGCAAAACGCGCCAAGAGTGACTTGCCTGCACGCAGTCCCAATTGAATTTGATTTGCTTTTGCTAATGCGCGAGCGTGGTCTTCTAAACTGTCATCGTCCTGAATCTGAAGCGGAATTGTTTGAATAGTTGTTTCGGCAGACACATTTTCATTCGCAAGACCCGTACGTGTGGGCTTGATGATCCTTTCGCTTAAAGAAGTATAGCTCTATCATCTGCTTTTTATAACGTGAAAATTGAACTTTTAATACGTTCGCCGTATTTCAAGGCAAACATAGTTGAATGAACGCGAAAATTTACCGCATATTCTCACGCGCATTCCGCGCCGGAGGAATAAACTTGTGGGAGGATGGACGCTCGCAAGGCGGCGCCAAGGAAACGGCACAAGAGTTGTGAGGAGTGGGGAAAAACGAGGACTAGGAAAAGAATATCAGTTTTAGCGCGTTGACCAATGCATCCACATCTGCGCGCGAATTGTACGCCTGCATCGAAACGCGTACGAATTGTTTCGAGTGAACTCCACTCGACCACTCAATAATCGGAACCTCGATGCGATAATCCTCGTGCAAGCGCCGCTTTACAAAATCTACGTCACAGCGCGGTAAGGGACACGTCACCATTTGCGCGAACCAAGAATCGTCGGACAAAGGTCCAAGTCCGGTGAGGGTTGAAATTTTTGTTTGCGCGTACATCGCGAGCGCATGACATTCCGCGCGCACCGCTTCCCAATCATGCTCTTGTAAGAAACGAATTGCGGTGGGTGTCGCCAAATACGCGGCAATGTCGCGTGTCCCTTGCCATTCTTGTTCCTGAACAAAACGCGTTCCCGTAATTTTTTCGGGATGCCAACCCCAACTGACTACAAGCGGTTCGATTTCATTCTGCAATGCGCGGCGCACGTACAAGAACGCGCTGCCTTTTGGCGCGCAGAGCCACTTGTGACAATTGCTGCTGTACACATCCGCGTCGAGCGCGCAGAGATCGAGCGGAATTTGCCCCACGGCGTGCGCGCCATCAATGATGGAAATAATTCCGCGTTCACGCGCGCGCCGCACCAATTCTTGGATTGGAAAAATCAGCGCGGTGGGCGAAGTGATGTGACTGAGAAATAAAACGCGCGTGCGCGGCGTTACCGCCGACCAAATGCGTTCGATAAAATCTTCCGATGTCGAAACCGGGACGGGAATCTCTACGCGTTTGTACACCGCGCCGCTTTTCTCGCACAAAAATTCCCACGTGCGGTCGAGCGCGCCGTATTCGTGGTTCGTAGTAACAATCTCATCACCCGCGTTCAATTTCAACGAACGCGCGACGATGTTCAATCCCGTCGTCGCGTTCGGGACGTACACCAAATCGTCCGCGTCGCAATTCACATACGCGGCGAGTGGTTTGCGCGCTACGCGCATCAAATCGTCAAAGTGGCGTCCGAGAAATTCGACCGGTTGTCGTTCGAGTTCGAGTTGCCAGCGTTGATATTCTTCAAACACGGGACGCGGACATGCGCCGAATGAGCCGTGATTGAGAAAAATGATCTCTCGGTTCAAGACAAAGTGTGCCAACTGATAATTCAAGTGCAATCCCACAAGCATATGGATTTAACCAAGTGTGCAGCGCTAATTCAGATTGACTCTCACATAGTGAATTGAACAGGCAACATACCCTCAGTTAGCAAGATCAATGTTAGTATGTCGTCAGATACAGCTAAATATCCTTAAACTGAGCGAGAGGCATAAAAGGTATGTATTACCGTGGTATAAGTCTTTTCAATCGGCTTTCGCTTTTATGAGATTTAACATCAGTAGATTGAATTCCAAGAACCTTATCGGTTGCCATATTACTTGATCTTAGGATTTCGAGTGTTTGATCAATACTCGTTCGACGAGAATCGTTCGGAGGCAGATTATGATAGTATTCGCGCAGCTTCCCAAAATCGAAATCTACTCTATTTGGAAACTCCTCATGGGGAATTTTTACCAATGTAGCTAAATAATCGAGAATATACTTTATGAGTGCCTCATTTCTATCCACGATTTCAAGGGAGAAAATTTGTTGCTGAAGAAGATGCTTGTAAGTAAATTGGCTATCGGGAGGATGAGGTAATCCGTCTAAAATTTCCAGCATTCGATTTATCTGATCAATCGTCTCAGGGTGCCATTCCATAGACATCCACGCACGAAAATCCTTTGACGATGGAGGAGGCAATTTTGACCGAAAAGCGTACGTCTTGAATGATTTTTCGTCCAATTGATTTAGAGATTTTGATATCAAGTTTGTGATCAAAGAAAGTCCGTACTCTCGCCCTAAGGGGAGATCAAAAGCAAGTATATAGAATTTTTGAAGAGCATCTAGTGGGTACGCAGCCAATTTAATTGCCTCAAAATATAACGCCATATTTTCAGCAGAAATCCATACGTCAGCTATTTTGTTATTCGTACGTTTATTCCGCTCTTTGAGCTCGTCGACAAATGATATCGCCTGAGAAAAAGCGTAATCAGCGCTAGAAGCATTCTGTTCAACATTTATACTTCGCGCCAAGATTGTTTCCCAAGCTGCTCTTGCAGCAATCGCATGGTCAATTAGCCCTGCCTTCACGAGATCCAGGATCTGCGATACAAGGTTTGAAGTAGAGAAAGAGACACCCCCAAACATTCGTTCAAAAATAATAGGCGCTGTGGCATCATAAATCGGTTGCGAAGCCCGTCTAAACGACTTTCCAACACTAATGAGCTCCTTCCCCATCGCGAGAGGATCTAGATTACCATCAAGGCTCTTTGCAAAATCATTTACCACAGCGGTATAGTAAGATTCGGCAATTCGTGGATCATTTATCTTTTTAAACATCAGCCCAACGAGAAGAGGCTGTTGTTCGGCGGGGAAAAATTTTATGAATGGAAATGGTACTTTTTCCTTATTCGGCAGGACTAGGCTTTGATCGAAGAACCCATCGAGAAACTGATTCACTTGATTAGTGTCTTGCGGATCTGGCAGAAGCCGAGATATTTCGAGTCCCAAATATGTACCAAGTATGCACACCGTGCCACGCGTCGCCGCATCAATTTCCAAAATTTCTTTGCTTTGAATGAATTCTTCAACGATTCGCCGCACAGATTGTTCTGTTTCGGATGTTCCTCCACTACCACGTATTCTACTTTGTGATGATAAGTTGGCACCCGAAAAAACTTGAGACATACGATTCCAGTATTTCGTATTCAAGAATTTGGTTTTATGAAGCGCGTTAGCATATCTGCCAATCAAAAGTAACAGATCGTTACCGCGGGCATGCTGAATCACATCCTTTACAAGTTCATCGTCCCTTTCATTCCTGCTGGGGGCCCACAAATAACGAAGCAAGCGAGCAGACCAAATAGCAGAATTAGATGGCACTCCTTCCCGTACTAGTTTACCTAGCCCAAGCAGATGTTCTGGAGTGTCTTGAAAGAATGAGGATCGTAACAATATCAAAATAGGCTGCTCGCCATCTGATTTTTCTAATAAGGAACCATAGTAGCTTAAAAGATCATTTGGCGAAAGTAAATTGTTTTTGTACCAATGGTTCAAGAGCTCAAATCGGCCCAGTTCTTTCTCATGCTTTAGAGTAGAATCGACCCAAGAGTGGATGATATCTCTAACAGCATTACTAAAGGATATTTCAGGCATGCTTTGCCAAAGCTGAATTAACTCTTCAGCGCGATCATTTGGTATCGATCGGAGACGTTGAGAAACCGCTGCTGGAATTTCATCCGAGCGCGAAAACCAATTTGCAAGCTTCTGTGCAAACTTATTCCGCCCAGCGGAGTCGGATTGAAGAACCCCCTGTTCGAGCAATAGCAGAATGGTCTTTGCTGTTGGTCTATCAATTGAAGTCGAAGTGCGTGCAGAGTGACTATTTTCCAATAAACTAAGACCATACGATGGCTCTATACGTTTATGCTCCAAAAGAAAATTCCAGAACTTGGGTCCTGCCTTTATTGATAAAGAACGAACGGAAGTGCGCACACCTTCTGCTGACAACACAGGGGGGGATAGCTCTGCAATATCCTCCAATAATACATCCAATGGACTGTCTCCAAATTCGATATAGTTTTGAATCATTCGCGAATATGAGTGATCTATACCACTTTGCAAATCATCTACGATATGAACTGCATTCAACTCGATTGTTTTCTTTGGGAATGGATTTGGAATAGATGTTGAAGGCGACAAAAAGATGAGTGTGGCAATTTGTTGATCTGATGTGTAGGCGGTAGTTGCAAAAGAAAATTGATGTATGCAGGAAAATGGAAAAAAATATGTCAATGCTTGAAGAATTCTTAGCTTGATCTGTAGATCCCCGCTATAGCCAGATACAATAACTTTGAAACCATTCATGAACGCGTCCAGAAGGTTCCAAAAAAGGGGGAGAAGTGACGGAGGTAGAGTCCGAAAAAATCTGGCTTTTTCAATGAAAGACGGCTCGTGAAAATTCAAGTGAGCATGGGCCAACTTTCGTTCACGGCTGTCCTTTTTGTAGGACACAGAAAGCGGAGCAAAAACCGCAGAGTCTTGAAGATCGCTGAGATTATGCACGAGTATCCCAATGTCATTAGGAGGAATAAAAATAAGTTGTCGAGATGCCCCTGATCGACCCACTGCATCAGTATTTGACTTACCTTTCCATCGTGCTATTACACGCGTTCCCCCTTCTAATGGTGCTGAAAGCACAAGATCATCAATTGTCGTTGGTGTAATTTGCTTAATAATGTGAACAGCCTGCAATGCAGACTTACCTAGCTGTTCAGGAATGTCTCCAGTCTCAGCAACAATTTGAACACCATCACCGCTTCTTGCGGTGTCGTCAGCAAAAACTGAGTATACTAATTGCTGATATCCCTTACTGTGATTGAGCGGCGAGTCCATAATTGGATTACATATGATTAGCGATATTTCTTAATGTCGATCAGAGATTGGGCAAATAACCACTCAAGTGGATCTAATATATGTATAGCTTTAATTTCATGAGGGGCAATAACTCCGGTAATCTCGATAGATTTACCATCGCCATCTATTATTGGTTCTCCCGTTTCGTGATTAAGTTTCAGAATCTTTCCGACGCGCGTTTTTTTGTTTTCATCCACTCCAACAGAAGAAATGCAAAAAAATCGTATGCGTGATGCGATTGCATAATTTTCCAACTTCCTCCGAACATTTTGTCCTGAAGTCTTTTTCAAAAGGTCAATTACCTGCTCAGGTGAATCCTGAAATTGATAAAACTGTTCATTATCAATTTTGGAGAAACAAAACGCAATGTAATGAGGGATTCTTTCCTGCACAAGACGTTCCGGAGCTGATTGCGTAAGTTTATATTTAAGTCTATTCAAAAGCTTATCAGTCGCACTAAAGTGATCAAGGGGAGAAGCCGGATCAAGCAAACAAATAAGCCCATCTGCTTCAACCAGACGCGACCAAACCTCTTGGTTTCTTTCCAAATCACTTGTATATCGCTCCCCCGCGACATCCGTAAATGTTACCCTTAATCCAACTTTGCCAATTTCTCCGCTCTTCATGTCAGACGGAACTTCGCCAATCCATTTACTCATTCGTTCAAGAAAGGAAGTCGAACTCTCCTTGGAAACTGCCTTCTCCGAAGGTAGAAAGAGAAAATTATAGTTGATTGGATTACTCGCGGGATCTGTAAGAGGAGGGAATTCTCCCCACGACCGCATGTTGTCGCTCATTTCCATGATAGTATTCATACTTTCCAGATCATCTAATTGAATGTCCCATTGATGACCTGGATCATCGTCCGAAGTTGTATTGTACACAGCAGTTACATATGTCGTTTTCCCGGATGTGCGGGGTCCCCACATTGCAATCTTAAATTCGTGAGCCATAGTTTTCTCCGTTTTTTGTAAACTATTTGGATTATTCAGTACATCTAGATCTAGCTTTTCGAGATTCAATGAGCAATGCACACAATATTTATACTGAACTCCCGTTTTGCCGTGACAACGAGGGCATTCTCGATAAAGAATTTCAGCATCCATAGACTAGCTCCGTGAGTCGCCCGCAAGAAGACTACGAATTTTTTGAAGCGGAACTGGATCGACGATCAAATATAAGCCGACTCCGACCAAAAATGACATAAAAGCAACTGTTAAGATGCTACCTATTTGAGGGCTAACAATCATGAAATATGGAGTAACGATTGCTGGGATAATTGTCAAGACTAAGAAAAGAGGTGTCATTTTTGTGCCCAGGATGATGCGAAACAAAAACATCAAGGCACATGCAACCACTACTGAAATTAATACAACGGATAGTACCGATCCGATGTTACGCATATCAGCAGGTGATTGTTGTGATGCTTCTGAATAAGCGTGAATAAGAATCACAAGAAGCGCAATGATAATCCCCACTAAATAACCAACCAGCATACGCAATCGCTCATCCGCCCGTGACTTGATTACTAGGAGAAAATCAACGAAAAGGATAAATATGCCAAGACCGATAGTTATGAATGCTACGATTGTATTCAGTAGTGTGAACATCAGTTTCCTCCAGATAGATAAATGCCTGCCTAATTTTGAATGGCTTCGGCTGACTTGGTAGCGAGGCGCGCGTTCATTCCCAAGATGAGATCGCGTTGCGTCACTGTGTTACGATTTTCTATTAATACTGCAAGTGCGGCGTTTAGAACAGCATCACGAATATCGCGCCCCGAAACCGAGTTGAATTGGTTAACTAACTCTAAATGGTCGATGTCGGGAGAGGTGGGAATAGTGGGTAGCAGAAATTTTTGCCAAAGTAACGATCGCTCTTCTTCACCAGGTAAGGTAAATGCAATATGAAAAAGACGTGCCATGTACGCAGTATCATAGGAATTTATTCGGTTTGTCGCAAAAATTGCAACGCCATTGAATGTATCCAATTGATTTAACATTTCACTCCGCAAGGAATTAACAGCTTGGTCAGCACTCTGACTGAGATTTTGTATGCGATTACTTAGAAATGAATCCGCTTCATCCAGAAATATTAGTGCTTTTTGGTTTTGTGCTAGTTCAAATGCTATCCTCAAATTCTTGGCTGATTCGCCCAGATATTTGGACTCAATTTGCGAGGGCGTAATTGATAATATAGGCATTTCTAGCTCTTCAGCAATTGCATGGGCCGTCATTGTTTTACCCGTTCCAGGAGGGCCATAGAGATTAAGGAGAACATTATAGTGTGGGAAAACAGATTTGAAATTCCATTCATTTTGAAGTTTCTCTCGATAACGAATTCGAGCCAGACCGAGTTCAATTTGTTTTCTTGTATCCCGTGAAAGAACGATCTCATCGAGAGTCGAGTAATGCATCGAAGAAGATAACCGTAACCATTCTTGATTTGTAGGATCAGATGATTTCACTTGGCTTGCTGAGTTTGGGATAGAATTCATGATCCTTAACGTTTCGGTAGTGACTGATGAGGCTATTTGATCTGTACATTTGATCGCGATATTTTTTAGATTATCTGTGGGAACAAATCGGGCAACAACATCATTTAAGTCGTCCTCAAGGCGCAAGAATGTATTATCTGATTTGATTGCATCCAAAATAGATGTACTCAAAGTCACTTGTGATGGTAGTGTATGCGCGGAATTGAAGAAAATATCGAAAACCAAAAGACATCGCTTCTCGTCAGGGACGCCAGAAAGAGCTGAAGCAATACGAGCATGTACTAGGTTTAGGGAGACCAAGTCCTCGGAAGAGAGATTAGTTGGTAGGTTATGGTCACGAATTGTCTCGTTTGAGACTTTAGGTACGGCAGTTTTTTGTTTGGATTTACGTCGCAAGAGATTCATGGTTTCTTCTCGTCGATATTCAATCTATATTATCGATTTGAATCAAATTCTTGTCTCCAAACGCGCGGTGGAGATCAGCATCTAATTCTTCAGCTTCAAAACCCTCCATGGCCAAGATATGTTTACCTGAAATGTCTGTGATGAGCGGGTATACACGATAGTTACCATTTTCAACATATTGCTTGAATGCTCCAGCAAGGACACGATTGTTCTGCCAATTTCCGATTTTTCCTCGGAGCCAGCTTTTTAGTTTGTTCAAGGTATAGATAGCTATTATTGCTCCAATACCTAGACCAGCAATTGCAAGGAGGATAGTAGTTAACTCAATCATGCTGCATCAACACCAAAAAAATTGCATTATTTCCGAAAATGTTTTTGAACGCGTTCATTAAAATTCTTGGGATGAGAAGCAAAGATTAACAACGGCTCATTATCGAACAACTCACTCAAATTTTTTTCGATCTTGGCTGGTAAGAGTTGCCTGCCAGCAATGCATTTGAATTTTTTGTCGAACGCCCCTTGGTAATAACGAGGGATTGACCGGCCACGGTCCTCTAGCGCATAGAGAATTCCAAATTCAAAATCAGGGCGTTGTTTTTTTTGCGCCAGATACCAGCGTATTATCATTTCATAGGTCAGCTCGCTAACTTCAGTTGAGTCCCCATATAGAGCAATATCTAGCATTTCATGTATTGGCTTTTGAAGTGCTGCCAACAGACTTGGAATGTCAGGTATTAGCTTTGAAAGATCGTTCATAGTCTCCTTTCATGGATTCCAGCCAAATTGAAATATTTGAGAATAGGGGCTTTCAATATACTCGCCGTCAACCCCATTACTGACAACATAAACTCGCCAAAAGTAAATGTTAGCATATTTCCAAAGTGGCCCACATGGAGCCTGTTGTGCTCCCGGCAATCTAGCTGTCGTTTCGCGTGTGAAGAACGAGCAAGCAACATATCCGTTTCCAAAATTAGCGTCAGTTCCAACTTGGACCTTGTAGAACTCGTCGTTGTCGAGGCGCCCTATCGATTCCCAGGATAAACTTATCGCTTGCCCAGGATCAGGGAATTTGGCACCAAATTGAGGCGATAACAATGTGACTTGACCAAATTTGTCCGGGCGACGAACAGGACGACGTGTAGGCAATATAGTAGGTACTGTGGTTGATGTAATCTCGACAATCTGTGGTGGTGGAGTTGGAGCATTAACGATAACCGTAACAGGTCTATCAATGATAGCAGTGGTCAATGTGGATTGCGGAACCACAACTGTCACATCTCGGGTAACAATAGCTGGAGAGCCAATCGCCTGTGGGACCACTACTGTCACGGCTCGCGTAATGATAATTGGAGTTAAATTGGGTAATGTTGCTGATTGAGGAAGGGGTGTACTCGTGGGTGTCCCGATCTGAGTTTGATTCCCAAACTCGCCTAATCCATTATTAATTAACTCACCAAATCGAGCTGTTATCCCACTTGTGAAAATATAAATTAATAATACTCCAAATAATATGACACTCGCAATTGCTAAGATTGGCCTTCCAAGGTTGCGGTTTGGTTTCGCTGGTGGAATAAAACCTTCTTCTGCTTCTTTGTCATATTGCCAAATCTGGTAGGATTCAGCCCGAAACGTAGGGCTCGGGTGCCATATTCGGTCAGAACCAACGATGGAAAAATCGGACGCACGTTCGGATAGATTTGGTGCGCCTTGCTCAAGTAGCTTCTTCCATTCATCCCACTGGCTTTGATTATTGCCCGCAAGTCTCTGCGGGAATCCACACCTTCCGCAGTAATCAGACCCGGGGGCCGTTTCTTGGGTGCAATTTTGACAGATCACTTTGCCCTCATAAAAAAACAATAAAATATTTTTGCAATTGAACAGACTTCAACAGACACTGATTAAAGAAGTTGTCGCGTAAGGATTTTAGCACGTGCTACAGACAAATGTCAATGGCACGAATCAAGATTCAAGCTGGATCGACTGTTCGCCGGCGCACAGTCCCAGAACGCAAGCCTGCTTGAGGTAATCCATCAGCGCATGGCATCTGATTTGTTCGGAATTTCCAAGACGATTGACCGCCAAATCGAAGTCATCTGGGACTCGGCGAATCCATGACCCAATGGCAAGACGATACAACCCAAAATAGCTTTTTCAAATGGTTTGACAAGTTCGCGAGCAGCGCCGCATTCAAGCGCTAGAAAATCCAGTTCTGAAATTAGAACATATTTTCTAATTTGTGGTATACTTTATTCTGTGCGGAGAAAAGATGATTCCGCAGCAATTATCGCGTATTGCTATTCTGAGATTATTCTGTAGGAGGAAACCATGCGAAGAAAATCGTCACTCAGAATCAAAAATGGAATGGGGATGCTGCTGCTCGCGGTATGGCTCATTCTTTCGGGGCTGAATGTATTTGTCCCTGCCGTCCGCAGTTTCAATGAATTTTTTCCGCTCCTTGCGCTTGCGGCAGGCGTATTGATCCTGCTGGATCGCTAAACACAGCTTGTGTCGTCCTCGACATCATTCTTGGTTCGGAAAGCGTTTCTCGCAGCAGCGCTTGATTAATGCGTTTCACCAAACCGGGTCCCTCGTACACCAATCCGGTAAAAATTTGAAGCAGCGTCGCGCCCGCGTGAATTTTTTCCAACGCGCTCTCCGCGTCGCTGATACCGCCAACACCGATGATGGGAAATTCGCCGCGCGTATGTTCGCTGAGGTGCCGGATAATTTCAGTGGAACGCGTCCGCAGCGGCGCGCCGCTTAGCCCACCACCCCACTGCCCCGTATACGCGGGCGCGCCATCACGACTGAGCGTTGTGTTCGTTGCGATGATGCCGTCAAAATTCGTATTGCGCGCCGCGTCTACAATCACATCAATTTCGTCAAAAGATAAATCGGGCGCGATTTTTACGAGCAGCGGAACGCGCGGCGAGAGCGCATCGCGCGCATCAGCAATTTTTTTCAACAGCGGCTCGATCCGTTCACGTGACTGCAATGCGCGCAGCCCCGGCGTGTTTGGGCTGCTCACATTCACCGCCACATAATCCGCGTGCGCGTGAACGCGCTGCAGCAACGCCACATAATCGTCCGCCGCATTTTCGATGGGCGTATCTTTGCCTTTGCCAATATTCGCGCCGAGTTTGATTTCCGTGCGCGGCGGATTCAATTTTGCGATGCCGTTATTCGGAAAGCCCATGCGATTGACCAACGCGTGCGCTTCGGGCGCGCGCCACACGCGCGGTTTGTCATTTCCCATTTGTGGCAGCAGCGTCACCGTTCCCACTTCGACATGCCCCAAGCCCAACGCCGCAAGTCCGCGCACCGCGATGCCATTTTTATCGTACCCCGCCGCGAGCCCCACACGATTTTTGAATTCCAAACCGAACGCGCGCACGTGCAGCGATGGATCGTCCACACAATACATCGCGCGCAGCATGGCGCGCGTAGGCGCCGCATTTCCAACCCATCGCAGCAAACTCAACGTGAGCTGATGCGCGGTTTCGGGATCAAGGCGAAAGAGCAAAGGACGCAAAGCTTTGTACATCAAGCAATCCCTAAAAAGTTTTTCACTGCCTGAGCTTGTTCTGCCGTGATTGCATTCGACGCGCGCCAAATTTTCAACAGGCGCGGCAGCGTCGTGACCGCGTGCAATGCGTAACCCCCGCGCGCCAGCAATTCCGCCGCGCCCTGTCCGCGATCAATCAGCACCACAATATCGTACACTTGCAAGCCCGCGCCGGTTAATTTTTCAATCGCCTCGAATTTTGTTTCCCCCGTCGTCGCGAGATCATCGAGAATGACAACCGTTTCACCGGCGTGATATTCGCCTTCGATCGGCGCTTTTGTGCCATACTCTTTTACTTCGCGGCGCGGATAAATCAGCGGCTTGTCCAATTCCAATGACGCAGCGGTCGCAATTGGCAATGCCGCGTACGGAATTCCCACGAGCCGATCAAACTTTAGCCCGCGCAAAATTTCCGCGTAGGCGTGTCCAACGCGTTTCAAAATCGCGGGATAAGAAACGAGGCGCCGCAAATCGAGATAGATGGGTGAGAGCTGCCCAGATTTCAGTGTAAATTCGCCGAAACGAATGCAACTTGATTTGAGCAAGTCGTCTGCAAGGGCACGTATTGCGTATTCCATATTGTACGTCGGCGATTCTAAATTTCGAATTTCGAATTTCGAATTTCGAATCATATTGATTTCATCGCGCAATTTTCTCGCCGCCTCTTTTGGACTGGATGCATTTGCAATCGAACGCGACGCATTAATCAACAAACCCATTCCATCAGCGCGCAAGCCCGCGCGCAGCGTCGCTTCCAAATCTCCGCCCTGCGCCCCGATGCCGGGAACGAGGAACCACATTTCACGCGCAATTTCGCGCACACGCGCCACACGCGCAGGGTCCGTTGCGCCGACGACGAGTCCGATGTTGTTGCGCGTATTCCAATTTTGCGCGCGCTGTGCGACGATTTCAAACAACGCGCCGTCGGCTGTTGACAACGTTTGAAATTCATCCGCGCCCGCGTTCGATGTTTTGCACAAGACGAATGCGCCGCGTTCTGCATTTTCAAAAAACGGCTCGAGCGCATCGCTGCCAACGTATGGACTGAGCGTGAGCGCCGACGCGCCGAGCGTTTCAAATACCGCGCGCGCGTACGCAACGCTCGTGTCCGCAATGTCGCCGCGTTTCGCATCGAGGATGACAGGAATTTCGCGCGGCACAGACGCGATCACCTCACGCAGCGCGTTTATTCCTTCGCCGCCAAACACTTCGAAAAACGCACTGTTGATTTTGAACGCGGCGGCGTACTCGTGCGTTGCATCAATCAAGCGCAAACATTGTGTGTACGCGTCGTCCGCATTTTCCGCGCGCGGATCGAGCCCCACACACAACAGCGAATTGATTTCGCGCGCGCGCGTTTCCATCCTCTCAATGAATGTCATTTTTATATTCCCGCCCCCCGCGTTCCGCTTTCCACCTTCCGCCTTCCCCTATGCCTTCCCCAACACCATCGCCAACAACGCCATTCGCACGTACATGCCGTACTCGACCTGACGAAAATATGCGGCGCGCGGATCGCTGTCCACCGCTTCGCTGATTTCACCGACGCGCGGCAGCGGATGCATTAGAACCATGTCCGATTTTGCGCGCGCCAATATTTCAGGCGTGATGACGTACGAATTTTTCACCGCTTCGTATTCGTCCAAATTCGCAAAGCGTTCTTTTTGTACACGCGTCACGTACAACACATCCGTTTCGCCCAACACCTCTTCGAGCGAATTGGTTTCGGATTGTGCGATGTATCGCGCGTGCAGCTCTTGAACAAGTTCGCGCGGCATTTTCAACAGATCGGGCGCGACGTAATTCAATTTGACGTTGTAGAGCGAAAGCAAACGCGCGAGCGAATGAACGGTGCGTCCGTATTTTAAATCCCCAAGCATTGTCACGGTTGCGCCGTCAATCTTGCCGCGTTCTTTGAGAATCGTAAAGAGATCGAGCAGCGCTTGCGTCGGATGTTCGCCCACGCCATCGCCCGCATTGATGATCGGTTTGCGCGCGTATTTTGCTGCCAGTTCTGCTGCCCCCGTTTCGGGATGGCGCAGCACAATCACATCCGCGTACGCTTCGAGCGTCCGAATCGTGTCGGGCAGTGATTCGCCTTTGGCGACAGAGGAATATTTCACTTCGTTGATGGGAATCACGCTGCCGCCGAGACGTTGGATTGCGGCAATGAATGACGACGAGGTGCGCGTCGAAGGTTCGTAAAATAGGACTGCCAAAACTTTGCCCTTGAGCAAATCGAACGAGCCCACGCGTTCGACCATCATGCGCATTTCATCGGCGACAGCAAAGATTTGTTCGAGGTCGTGATGCGCAAATTGTTTGACCGAGAGAATGTGTTGATTGAACAACGGACCATCGCGTTTTTCGCCGAACGGCAAATGGTTGGTGCGTCCGTTGCGCGAATTCGTCAAAAGGGTTGGGGTCATTTCTTTTCTCCTTGAGAAATTGGTCGGATATTTTTTCCACTTGCGGGTTTTGCCAAAACACAATCGTTTTCAAAAACAGTTTGTCCGCGCAAAACAACACGGGTGACTTGACCACACATTGCGCGTCCCTCGAACGGGGTCCATTTGGCGCGCGTATGCATTTTGGCGCCGCGCGCAATCCATTCGGCATCTACATCTACTTCAATCCACGTTTCATCTTGGGCGGGAACATTAAAGATTTTGCGCGGATTTTCATAACAGCGCGCAATCACATCGTCGAGCGTGAGGATTCCTTCGCGCACCAGTTCCAAATACAACGACAGCGCCGTTTCCAAACCGGGATAGCCGGGCGGCGCTGTCGCAGATTCTTTTTCTGCCAACGTGTGCGGCGCGTGGTCGGTCGCAAAGCAATCAACGATGTCGAGATTCGCGCGCAATGCTTCCACATCCGCACGACTCGCCAGCATCGGACGAACCTCACATTTGCCCGCGCCAATTCCGCGATGGTTTGTATCGCCGCAATCGTCGCGCGTGAGAAAAAGATGATGCGGCGTTACTTCGCAGGTGACGCGAATGCCTTTTTCTTTTGCCGCGCGAATCAATTCGATTTCATCCTTGCGACTCACGTGACAAATGTGGACGGAACGGTCTGCAAGTTCTGCGACAAAAATTGCGGCGGCAATCGTGCGCCCTTCGGCGTGGCAAAGGATGGGGACATCTTGAGGAAAATGCTGCATGTGCGCCACGAGGGATTGCAAATCGTCGAGTCGCAGCGGACCAAAAGTTTGGTCGAGATACATTTTCAGTCCACTGCATTGCGGCGCGAGCGACGCGGCGATTTCTGCATTGTCCGCGCCCGCGCCGAAATGGATGCCGTAATCGCACACCGCTTTTGCGCGCGCCGCGCGTTGTTTTGCCGCGAGTGTTTCGGCGTCAACAATCGGCGGCGTGTTGTTCGGCATGTCCAGCACAACCGTGAATCCGCCCGCGAGCGCCGCGCACGTTCCGCTGTGCCAATCTTCTTTGTGAATCGCGCCCGGATCGCGCAAATGAACGTGCGGGTCAATCAGTCCGGGAAGTTTGAGCATGGTCATGTTTGATTCAGTGTGTCATTGCGAACATCGTTTGGTTAAGCAAAAAAAAGAGAGCCAAATCAATCATTGGCTCTCTTGCAAAATCGAAACGAAAAAAATAGCGCACCCGCTGACGCAGTAGCGTCGCGTTGTGCGCTGGTGTGAAATTCAACACGCGTTGAAAATCTTGGAATACCTGATTCATATTGTTTGCAAACTTTGGGACGATTATAGGAAAATTACCTAGCGTGTCAAATTTATTGCGAAGGCGGCGGCACCACAGGCAATGTTTCGATGTCTGTCTCGGCGTCAACGTACTCTGCCGCGACCCAACCTTCCTTGCCGAGACCGGGCACCGTGACGCGCAGCCATTTGCTGTCGCCCAAGCGCCCAACGAGTACAACTTCGGTATTTTGCTGTAACCGATCAACAATGTCGAAACTGGTTGCGGGACCTTGCCGCAGATTGAGTACTTCGGCGTTGACCTTGCCCGTCACCGGCTTGGGTGTTGCAGTCGCGTTTGGCGCGGCATTCGGCGCGGGCGTACTCGCTTCTAAATTTGCGTTTGACGTTTCTTGCGCGACCGCGCTCAAAGTGGGCGATGCGTTATTGCGCGAAAGCAACGATGGATTTTGCATAACGAACATGATCGCAATACCGATTACGACGGCGATGACGATGCCGAGACAACCAATGACAGAGGGCGAGACGAATCCTTCGGGCAAAATGGAGGTAGGCGCGCGTTCCGTTTTGGGGACATTCGCTTCGCGCGCAATGCGATCAAAATTGAAACGGCTCGGCAGCGGGTCCTGCGCTTTTTTTTCAAAATCAATCAGTAGAGGCGCAGCGCTTCCACTGTACACTTGAATGCCGTGCCAATCCAGCACTGTGCCATCGGCGCTGACCGAGCCGACTTGGCGCCCGTAGCGATCTATTACATCGCCGCGCGCGTTGATCCTGCCGACCTGTTCCTTGTGATTGTCATAGACTGCGCCTTCACGCGTAATGTGTCCGATTTTTTTATTGTGCGCGTCACGCAGTGTGCCATCATCGTCTTGATAACCGATAATGCTGCCTTCTCTATCACAAATGGGCGTACTCATTACGCGCAAGTATAACACAGCCGAAAAAGAAACAAGCTCTCCGCGTTCGAGAGCTTGTTTTTGCTATAACTTATTCCACCGTTACATTTACACTCCACACATCATTTGGCGTCGGCGTCACCGTTGTTTCCCAAGGACGAACGTAAATCAAAGTCAGCGTTGTTTTGCCTTTGCCCACCGCGTTAAAGGTGAACGTTTGCGTTCCGCCCGCGCCCGGGACAGGAGTTTTATTGCCGAGCGAAAATTGCGGCTCACCCACGGGCTGCAAAACTTTTGCGTCAACCGTACTGATTTGCCACGAATAGCCCGTGGATGGATTGCTGTTCAATTCCACCGTCAACGTGTCGCCCACTTGCAGCGCGACCTCAGATTTGTTGTCCGCGTTGGTCAAAGTTTTATCCACAGAACTCTCCGCCGGTTGATTCGGACTTGTCCCGCCGACGAAAACATTGGGCAACGTCGTCGGTTGATAGCGCACCACTTTAGATAAATCGGTGCCGCGCACTACGTCATTCGCTTTGTACGTCAGTCCCCACGAATCAATCGCCGAGCCATCGGGAAACATACACATCCCCACAACTTGAAAATTGGTGGCGCTGTCCGGCGCTTTGGTCACCCAACCGCCGCCCGCCGCGTTATTCATGCCGCCCCAAATATCGGTGCCGCCCAATTTGTTGCAATAGAGCGTCGCAGGATTGGCGCCCGTGAACGGCGGCAGCGCGACGGGTTCGAGATACGCGAGGACGGCGAGCGTGGGCTGCTCTGCGTACAGCGTATCGAGCGCGATTGAGATTTGCGATTGAAATCCGCTCGAGTCGGGTGCCGCGAGAAAGTTGCAAAAATCGCGCGAACCGGCGAGGGTCAGCCAAGCGCTCTGCGCCGCGTTCGTATTATAAGTTGGATAGCGCGTCGTGACGGTGCCGCCTTTGTCCGTGCAATATTTTGCCGCATCGCTCGCGTCCATCGCATGATCCATCGCCATCCCGGTTGCCGTCGCTTGCGCGTTCGGCTGCGCTTGCGCGGTCTGCTGCGTCAGCCCATTCGTCGTGCCAAAGAAAATGGTTGCGCTCAATAGCACGGCGAGTGCAGCCAGCGCGAAAACATAAAATTTTTCCTTCATGTGATTCCTCCTGTCAGTTATTCGATCACCTTACGCAGTAAATGTCCTTTCGAGCCGTTTTTGCGAAAAATCTCGACTGGCAAAGACCGAGATTTCTCATTGTATTCGAAATGACATGCGTAACGTGAGTTATTCAATCATATTTTTTGAAAAAATAAAATAGGAACAAATTGCATTTCTGTGGAGATTGAAGATACTTGCGGCACAGCGCAAATTCAAGGAGCAAAGAATGGCAGCCGTAATGGACTCGTTGACGCAAACGATCACGCCTCAACTAACAAAACAAATTGGTGAAATGCTCGGCATGGATGATTCGCAAGTAACGCAAGGAATAAATATTGCAGCGCCGTTGGTGCTTGCGGCTTTGGGCAACAAGGTATCTACGGCGAAAGGTGCAGATGAAGTTTTGGGTTCGCTCAAACACAACGTTGCAAATCCCGTGGATGCCGCCGTGAATGGAGAGAGTGACGCCCTTTTGCAAAAACTGTTTGGCATTGGCGCACCGAAAGCAGCAAGCTGGATCGAGAACACAATCGGCATCAGAATTGCGCCGCTGCTTCCTTTTGCCGCGCCGCTCGTGATGCGCGCGCTTCAAAATGAGACAAAATCGCAAGCGCTCGACAGCGCGGGTTTGACGGCGCTTTTGAAAAAAGAAAATGAAACGTACGCGAGCGCTCAGCCGCAGTTGGCGAGCGAAATCAACGCCGCGCTCGATGCAAGCGCGAATGTGAATGAACGCGCGGCGCGCCTGCGCGCGCAATTCACGGACGCGGAATGGAACACGCTTGCGACGACGCCTGCGCTGGCAGGATACGCTGTAATGATGTCGTCGTTGAGCGGGCCCGTCGGAATCAACAAAGAAATGGCTGCGCTGCTGGAAGCGATGGTGGATTATGGCAGCGCCGCCGAACCCGATTCGCTCGTCGGTATCGTTAGCCGCGAGGTCACCACGCCCGAACAAATTACCGCGCTCGGCGCGAATCGAGAGAACGCACTGAATCTGACGCGTGATGCCTGTCTCGAAGCGCTGCGCATCTTGACGGAAAAAGAAACGCACGCCGAGACGCTCGCCTACAAAGCATTTGTCGTGAACGTTGCGACGCGCGTCGCCTCGGCGGCGATTGACGGCGGGGTGATGAGCATTGGCGGCAAACCGATCACAGAAGAGGAACAAATGACGCTCGATTTGATCGCCGCCGCGTTAGCATATCAACCTTAAATTCTACGCGCACTGTAGAAAAGCAACGGGCGTTCCAAAAGTGGAACGCCCGTTGTATTTTCTGAATGCTTTTCTTATTTCAGCATGTTGGTCAACATGCTCATATCCGGCAAAGCCATGCCGTTAAAATCTTTTTTGCCCGACATACCCGCGCTCAACATGCCCATTGCCATCTCCAAACCTTGCGACGCCTGCGAATCGGACAAGCCGGTCTTTTTCGCAAGGTCGCCGGTCAAGCCCATCGATTGCAATGAACCTGCGTCAATGCCGCCGCCCGAATTCAATTTGCCCAACACTTCGTCGGCGTTCATTCCGCCTTGCATTGGCGCTGACCCTTGACCGCCCTTTTTCGCTTGCATCATTTTCGTAATCGCGGCAAGCGCAAACGTGACGACCATCGCGCCGACGCCTTTCGGCAAGCCGATTTTCCCGGTGATGTCGTCCGCCATTGGCGTAATCATTTTACCGAGCGGCGAATTGGCATCGAGCTGCATGTTGCCATTCATGATGCCGCCGAGCATATCGCCCATTTGTCCCAAATCCATCGCGCCTGCAGCCGCACCCATTGCGCCAGCGGCGGCTCCCGCCGCACCTGCTGCCGCGCCGCCCGCGCTCGAAGCCGCGCCTTGTGCGGCGCCCGCCGCGCTGGATGCAGCATCTTTCGTCATGCTCGCCGCGCCCGCGGCCGCGCCCGCTGCGGCGCCGGTTGCGCTCGACGCGGTATCTTTCACCGCGCTCGTCGCGCTCGAAGCCGCGCTGCTTGCGCTGTCAGTGATCTGTTTCGCCGCAGATGAAGCGCCGCGCCGACGCATCAAAAAGACTACAGCAACGATGATGACAATAATGATCAGCGCGATTAAACAAGTATTGCCTCCAAAAATATCCATATTCTTGCCTCCTCATTGGTTATGATTCGCGCAGGTATGCGCGAAAGGTTAAAACAACAACCACAGTATAAAGCTAAAATGGTAAAAATTTTCGCCGTGCGCCGAAACAATTCTTGAATCTCAGTCCCACAAAAAACGGGACGTAGCGAAAGCCTCGTCCCGTTTTTTCGTTTTATCCACCCGCCAACGCGGGCAGCAGTACTACCGTATCGCCATCTTTCACATTCGTCTCCAAGCCGTTCAGAAAACGAATGTCCTCGTTATTCAAAAAGATATTGATATGCGTTTTCACTTGCCCTTGTCCATCAAACAAGCGTTCGCTGATGGTGGGATATTGCGCGGTGAGCGTATGCAATGTTCCGCGCACATTTTCACTGGCAGAAATTTCGATTGTTGAAAGTCCGTTCGTGTGCCGACGCAGCGGCGTTGGGATTTTGATTTTGGTTGACATGGTTGTTGGAGATTGGAGATTAGAGATTGGAGATTGGAGACGAATCTCAAGTCTCGAATCTCTAATCTCTTTTCTTATGCGACTGCAAACACTTTCGGCTCAAATTGTTCTTGAAACGCTTCCAGATTCGGTTCCGTATCAATACGTTTTTGCGCGACGTTGTCAATCACTTGGCTCGTTTTCAAACCGTTGCCCGTGAGATATGCGACGATGGTTGCATCGGGGTCAAGCGCGCGCGCGTCCGCAAGTTTTTTCAAAACAGAAATCGTCACGCCAACGGCGGTTTCGCCGAAAATGCCTTCGGTGCGCGCGAGCAGCGCCATCCCTTCGGCGACCGCACTTTCGGGAATCGAAAAAACGCCGCCGTCCGATTTGCGCGCGGCGTCAATCGCGTAACGTCCGTCGGCGGGATTGCCAATCGCGAGCGATTTCGCAATCGAGCGCGCTTTCACGGGCGTAATCTCGCGCGTGCCGCGTCCGAACGCGTGCGCCACCGGCGCGCAGCCCGCCGCTTGCGCGCCGAGCATTTTTGGCAAAGGTCCCGCAATCAATTTCGCTTCGTACAATTCTTCAAAGCCGCGATTGATTTTGGTGTAGAGCGCGCCGCTGGCAACGGGCGCAATCACCGCATCGGGCGCGCGCCAACCGAGTTGTTCCGCGACTTCGTACGCGAGCGTTTTGGAACCTTCCGCGTAGTAGGGACGCAGATTGATATTCACGAACCCCCAGCCGTACGTTTCCGCCGCTTCGGTGGCGAGACGATTCGCCTGGTCATAATCGCCTTGCACCGCCACAATCGTCGCGCCGTAAATCGCCGCGCTCGTAATTTTTGCCGATTCCAAATCGGCGGGAATAAAAACATACGACGGCAAGCCCGCGCGCGCGGCGTGCGCAGCAACCGCGCCCGCGAGATTTCCCGTACTCGCGCACGCGAGCGCAGGCAAATCAAATTCCAACGCTTTCGCCGCCGCGACGGAAACAACGCGGTCTTTGAACGAGAACGTGGGATTCACCGTATCATTTTTCAGATACAAATTGTTCAATCCCAATTCGCGTCCGAGATTGTGCGCGCGCAAGAGCGGCGTCCAGCCATCGTTCAAATCCACGCGCGGCGTGTACTCGCTCGGCAAAAAATCGTGATAGCGCCACAACGTGCGCGGACCATTCGCAATGTTCTCGCGCGTGACGTGCGCGTTGCGCGCCGTTTCATCATAGTACGCTTCCAGCGGACCGAAACATTCTTCACACACAAACAATGCGTCAATCGGGTAAGTGGCGTGACATTCCCGACAACGCAAACCACGCAGCCAAGACATGACCTCTCTGCTCCTTTGGGTCCGCCGCTTTTTCCGTTTGTCATTGCGAGGAGCGCACTTGGCGACGAAGCAATCTCGGCGTGTCAAACATCGAGATTGCTTCGGGCGATACAAACCATCGCCCTCGCAATGACAACTGCTGAAACAAAAAAACCTCTCCAAATAACGAATTGGAGAGGTGGATTGGTTTAGAGACGATTCGCATTGCCGTTCCCTCAATCCTTCAGGACAAGGGTTGCAAAGCGAACTCTACTACGCTTGTTTCATCTTGCGGAATCGCTCGCAATCGAGTTAATTCCGCCGGAGTTGGCACCGAGACTTGCAGCATCTTTGCCACAACTGGTTGCCGGGCTTCCAAGGGCCGTTATCCCTCCACCTCTCTGGATGAAAAAGCGCGGACAAATTGATATGAAATTGTTTGCTTGCCAATTTCGCAAGCACGGAATTTATATCAGAAAATTTTGTGTGTGTCAATAATTTTTGCGAAAATTCAAGATCAGGCAAGACCCCAAGTGTTTCCAATGCGAACGTGACGCGATGGGCAGCCACGTCGAAAACACCTATCCTGTTTGTGAATTTGTGATTCGCAAACAGGATATTTTAATCAACGAAAATCCTACGGGCGTATTCGTCAAGGCGCCAGCGTTTGATACGTACAGGTTCCCGCGAGATAGTCGGTGCGCTCTCCATGCGCCGTGCCCAAGCCCGCAATGTGCGCAGTCCATGTATATTTGCCCGGCGGCATTTCGATGTACTTCCATTCATTCGTGCCGGGGATTTTGTAATCGTGCGTGCCCCATTCGCCGCCCCCGATGGTAAAGTCCATTTCCTTGCCACTATAGCCGTTACGAATCCAGAACCAAACGAGATTCGCAGCAACGGCGCAGGCGGGATTTTGATTTTGTGAGCCGCCGCCAAAATCTTTGTTCGTCTGGGTCTTGTTCGGCGTATTACTTCCCCCCGGCGCGCCCGGTGTCACATACGCGCCTTTGACCAAATCAAACACGCGAATCTTGGGAGTGAAATAGTCCACGTATTGTTCTGCCGTCAGCTGCTTGTTTACAAATTGGTCAAAGACTGCCGCTTCGGTGGGGATGATGTACAGCAGCGAATTCACCTTGACGAGACCGAGCAGTATGGTCGCGTTTGGATATGCTTTTCGCAGCGCGAGAAACGCATACGCGGCTGCCTGCGCGCGGTCGCCACCTGTTGCCGTCTCTGTCATCTCTACCTCGGCAGCCGCAATGTTCGGGTCCGAGTTGCCCTGGTCATCTACCCACAAGCCGACTTCAAGGACATTGTAACCGAGCGAGGTCAAAAACTGGCGCACGAGGTCTGCGGGGGTTTGTTCCTGCGCCAGAACCGTCGTCGCAGGCAAAAGTAAAAGCGCGAGCGCCAGCCCAATAATTAATTTTTGTCTCATGCTCTTTCCACCTTTCCTAAAGAATGACCTATTTGCGTAGAAATCATTCGTCAGTATTCACATGCTTATTTTGCCAACACAACATACAAGACAATTGCGACTGCCAGCGTGAACGCGCTCCAAAGCAGCGCCACCGCCATATTCCCCTTTTTCAATTCGTCCCATTCATTCAAACCGGGGGTCAGACGATTCAAGACCCAGAACGCCACCGTCATGGCAACGGCAAAGCCAATCGCCGCGACGATTGACCACAACACGGCAAAGACCATGTTGAGCAAAATCGAACCGAAATCGGGACCCGCGCCCGGAAGTGGGGGGATTCCACCTTGCAGAAAATTACCCATTACTGTTCCTCCTTGTGGTAAAGACCACCGACGCATTTGCGTCTTGAATTTTTGCCACGCGCAACCCAATGTCACGCGTTTCGAACCCGTTGTTAGTTGTGTGTATCCGTAGGACGAATGAATTCGTCACTAGATTCGTTATTGATTTTCTGCCGAAAATTCTTGGTCCACGACACCGTCACCGTCCTCGTCCACTTGAAAGTCAAACGTATCATCCTCATCATCCCACGAACCATAGTCGAGGTACTGTGTAGCGTCGTTGCTCAGAGCGACGGTGTCGTTGAAAAATTCTTTTGTGCCGTCATCTCCGACACTGGTAAAAGAAAAACTGTACGTGTCGTCGGAACTACCGCCTTTGCCATTCAGCACAAGCTTGTTATCGTTCAAACGAAAGCCGATGGTCTCGCCATCATCGAAATGCAATCCGTCGAACTCGAACAAATAGTCGTCTTGCGCGCCGTCCACTGCCAAATCAATCTTGGGCTGCTGCGAATTCCCCGCATAGTATTCGAAATCGAAATCGCGCGTGTCCATTGTCAATCTATCTTGCTGTCCCGGCGCGAGCGAGATATTGTCCAGTTCCATCACTGCGCCGCCGCCAAACACAAACAGATTCGCAGCGGTTGACGCGGTATCCGAACCGTTCAGCGCGATTTGATAGCGGTCATTCGTCGGCACGAAATAGATTGGTTCTGAATCCACGCCCAATCCCGTATCAATGAGTAACGCGTCGGCGCCCGGAATTTCATTCACCAATTCGCCGTTCACAAGACCGATGCGCTGTCCGTCGGCGTTGGTGATGAGCAAATCGCCTTGCCCGAACAAGGTGAACTGTGTCAACGCGTCCGCAGATTTTGCAAGCGCATCCGCGCAAAACAAACATTCAGCCGGTTGGTCGCGCACGGAAATCGGCACGGCGCCGAACGTATGCGTATTCGCATCGCCATTGAAAATCACCGGCGGCTTGGTCGGATTCAACGCGCCAAAGCTATAGTCCCATGTCTCGGCATTGCGGTCCACTTGAATATAGCGCGCCTCGCCGGGCCAATTGTTGTCATACACCCACACAAAATAGATTCCATTCCCGCGGTCTTCGACTGCATAGGGCGAAATCGCGTGTCCGCCCACTCCCTTTTGACGGATGGCTACCGCCATCGGGTCGCCGGCTTGGAGCGCCGTAATAATATCGTCCACAACCTGACTCGGTTTTTTCTGCATTGAAGCATTTTTGCGTTCAAAAGTCGGCGCGGTCCCTTGCAATGCAAAATAGTACATGATTTCGCGGCGCAAATCTTGATTGCCGTCGAGTTTCAAATCAAACACTTGCTTGACGTTCGCTTGATACGCGTCGGGCTTGTCCTTGTGCTCAAAGAACCGCATACTCAAGACTGCCATGCCCTCGCAGTGTCCCGCGTTGCTCGCCTCGTTGATTGCGTCCGCGTACTTGAGCATCGCGGGTGAAACCTGACACGCGCCATCTTTGTATCCCGCGCAGACCGCTTGCTCGCCAAACATCCGGATCATGTCTTCGACATAGACATCGCCTTGTTGGCGCGGATATTCGCCGCCGTAATTTTCAAAACTGAATCCATCGCGTTCAGGACGAAAGCCAATGTCCACAATTACATTTCCCTCGCCAAATTTTGCGCCGCCCGCGTTGGAATTGGATGGCGCGTTGTGCGCTTGCGGCTTGCCCGCGCGAAACATTTGCACCTTCGTTTTGCCAAAATCACTCACGTAAATTGTTCCCTCCGGCGAGACGGCAATCTGGCGCGGTTGCGAAAATTGTCCGAACTGACTGACGAATTTTCCTTCGTTATCAATTACTTGGACGCGCTGATTGCCGGCATCCACGACGAGCAGGTAACTGCCAGACAACGCGAGCGCGGCGGGTTGATTAAATTCGCCGGGACCGCTCCCTTGTTTCCCAAATTCAACCAGCAAGTTTCCATTCGGGTCGAGAACGACGATGCGATGTTTGATGCCGTCGGTGAGGATGATGTTGCCGCGTTCCGAAATCGCAATGCCCAATGGCGCGATGCCGCCCGCTACATCTTTGAATTCCGCGAGCAGTTTTCCATCGGGAGCGAATTTTGCAACGCGACGATTAAAGGTGTCGGCGATATACACATTGTCTTGCGCGTCCAACGCGATGCCGAACGGGGAATACAATTCACTCGCACCCCACACCTTGAAATTGCCGTCGGCATCTCCTTTTTGCGCGACGCTTGCTGCTGTATCAATCGTGTACACGCGGCCGTCATGCGCGACGGCAATGTCATTGACGGCGAGGAATTTATTATCTTGCGCGCTGAACGCGTCGCCGCTTTCGCCGAATTTTTTCTGCGAACCATCGGGCGCGATTCTGAGCAGACCGCCGACGATGCCAAGATAGACATTTCCCTGCGCGTCGAGCGCCAAACCCGCAAGTCCATCCGGAGCCGGATTTATTTTCAAATCGCCGACGTATTCAAATGTTCCACCGGTTGTTGGTTCGCTGGGTTGCGATACCGCGCCGCCGACGACAAGATTCACCGCTTGCACAAGTGTGCCATCCGCGCTCACTTTGACCTGATAGAGTCCCTCGGGCAATGCTTGGGTCGAGGTGATCGAAAGCGTCAGAACATTCGAACCCTCAACCTGCTTTTCGGTTGTGGCAAGCCGCGAATTATTTGGCGCCGCGCCGCCGAGGTCAATGGCAATCCAATCGCCCGAGAGCGTTGTGCCGGGACGCGCATTTGCGTAATAGACCGCAACCGCGAGTTCCTTGACGCCGTTCGGAAATTTGCCGCGATTGTCAATCGGTTCGCCTTGCGCGTCCGTTTCGTGAAAGGGAACAATGCGCGAAATTACATCCGTTGTTTGTTGCGGCGCGCCTTGCACTTGAAAGCCAACCGTGCCTTGATATTCATTGTCCACAAACACATTGACGCGATAGGCGCCGCTCGGCAGTTTCCCTGCGTCCGGTTTCAACGAGAACGCAATGTTGATGCTGCCCTCAATTTCAATTTCCGATTCTGTGATAACCATGTCCGGCGGCGCAAGGTCGCCCACATCCACCACCGCCCACTGCGCGGTTACAATCGTTTGCGGCGGCGCATCCTCTGTAGTGACAATCGCGTAAAAGAGTGCGGTGTCCTGCGGAAACTCGGTTGTGACACCTACGGGTTCATAGTCGGCGGTCACGCCGGTTGCCATGACCACGTTCTTGATAATCGAATTCGCGGCGGCATCCGCGCGTTCGAACACATCTTTGTTCAGGTCTTGGGTCGCGCCTTCCAATTCCAATTTAGCCAGAACTGGTTCGGCAGTCGGTGTGGCAGGCGCGCGCGTCGCGGTGGCTTGGGCTGCTGCCACTTGATGCGCGGGCGCGCTCGCGACGGTCGGTTGAACAGCCGCGATTTGTTGCGTGGGCGCGCTCGCCGCCGTCGCTGCGGTGGACTTTGCCGCGCCACCCACAGCGGTTGGTTTTGTATCCCGAGCCGCAGCGCCACCGCCACAGGCGGTCAACACGATCAAGAGAATAAAGAGTTTGCTAATGGTTTTCATTTTGTTCGGCATCCTTTCGTCCAATGAACTAGATCATTTGTCATTCGCCCGGTCATGGTTTTTTAAAACGCTATGGGCTGTACGAAATCTGACGACACGTGCCTTTCGCGTATTCGTAGGGTTCGCCTTCGTCGGTGCCAACGCCCGCGATGCTCGCGGTGTACGAATACGTTCCCCACGGAAACGTCACCAGATACACTTGCCCATCACCGGGAATATCGTAATCGTGCAAGCCCCAATCGCCGCCGCCGATGGTGAGCGTCATGAGCGCGGGATAGCTGTTGCTGATGAGCAAACCTGCTTCGCCTTCTGCGAGCCGACAACCGTTACTGTCGCCCTGACTTGGTTCGGGTGTGGGCGCGGGCGGTTCGGTGGGCGGCGGCGGCGGCGGCGTTGGTTTCGCTTGCGTTGGTTCCGCCGGTGGATTGGAAGACGCCGCTTTCGGCGTGGGGAATGTGAGCGCGCGGTTTAATTTGGAAATGCCAAGATTATCGAACGCGGCGGCGTATTCTGTATTGTTGCTATACACGAACATCGCAGCGCCCGTGCCGCGCGCGGGTTGATTGGCGAACGTATCAACCAATTCATCGTTCACGAAAAAGGCAATGTTCCCGTTCTGATGAATCACCCCGAGCTTGTTTGTTTGTTGCACCAGCGCGGAAGGCGTGTACGGCACGAGTTCTTGAAACTTGCCCTGCGCGATGAGCGAGACGTTGTACGTCCCATCGCTGCGAACGGAAACGGCATAGCCGTCTTCAAAATTCGGCGTCAAACCAAAAAACAATCCATATTCCACCGGCGCATCCCCTTGTTGCGCGACGCGGCCCGTGACTTGGTACACGCCTTCGGAATATTCGCCGGGAATCGAAACGTACCTCAAGCCGTTCGCGCGTGGATTCAAAAGATATTCACCGTTGCGACAGCCAAACGCGCCGCGCTCATCATCCACTTCGGGATAGCCATCACACGAATCAAATTTGTTTTGATAAATGACGGTAGCAGGGGAATCGTCCTGCGGCGCGGCTTGAGTCGGCGGCGCGGCTTGGGTCGGCTGACTCGCAACCTGCGTTGCGTTCGGTGTCGCTTTGCGCTTGCCCGCGGCGGGTAGTGTCGGAAATGCTGCATCAACCTCCAACTTGCCATTATTGTTTGAATCCAAATCGCCGAACGACTGTTGTAAATTTATTGTGGTCGCCGTCGGCACAGGCGTTGCCGTGTCCGGCACTTTCGTTTGCGTTGGCAACGTCGTTGGAGTGGGCGGAAGCGGCGTCGCTGTCGGCGGCACAAGAGTTGCGGTTGGAGCGCTCGGCGCTGTTGTGGGCGCAGCGGTTGGCGCGCTCGAGCCGCCGCACGCGGCAAGCAAAAAAATCAGGGCGAGAAAAAAGATTGAAAAAACGATTTTGTTCATGTTGGCGTGTTCCATCATTTTGGTCCTATCATTCGTTTTTGCCGTGACGGTCTGACGACGGCAAACGGTCTTGGCTTGCGCGCTCACTCGCGTCCAAGGGGCTGTTGTTGGCTTGGCTGCTCATTTGCCCTTGCAAAAAATCAATTACGTTCGCGAATCGAGAGAAACCGCGCCGCTCACCGGTGCGCGGATCTTCGACACTAAAGCGCCAGGTGGATTCTTGAACCGCGTTTTCAGCATGGGTTGAGCTGTGTTCTATCCACATGCGTACCAAAAACGAACGATAACCCGGGTTTCGAGAATACATAAAGTCACTTTTGCTTTGCCAAACAGAGTAGGCAACCTTTCATTGACCACAGCATAGCAAATCATCGTAAGTAAATCGTGAGCTGCGGCGTTTCATGTAACCTGTTTCAGGCGAATCGTTTCGGTCAAGCAAATAAAAAACCTCCAAGAAAAACCTTTCTTGGAGGTTTACTGACACAGCACATCACGTATTTACATAGAGGGCGTTCCCTAACGCCCGAACTTTATGATTTTCGACATCGCGCTAGAGAGCGCTTTCCACGCGCGGCAATTGTGACATCGTGTGACAATTATTTATTCGGCAAAAGCGGCGGCAAGCTGTGGAGATATAGATACAACGCTTCCAATTCCACATCGTCCAATTTGCCAATCGTTTGCCATGGCATCGGCGGTTGGATTTGATTTCCGCCGGGGTCAACGCCGGTCCGCATCGCCTTGAAGAAATCGTCTTTGGACCATTGCGGTACAACCACGGTGAGATTCGTCGCGCCCGGCGGCGCGGGCGGCGGAGCATTGCCGTCCAATTTTTCACCATGACAACCGCGACAATCGCCAAAGTCCGCAACATATTTTCCGTACTCGATATTTACCGCTTTCGGCGGCGCGGTCACTGGCGTAATGGGTTGGTCTGCGCCGGGGGCAGTGGTGAAACCCAACCCGGTAAATGCGACGAGTAACGGCGAAGCGCTCAACGGCGGCGTTGTTTTTTCAACTGCGGGCGCTTGTCGCAAATACGCAATCACCGCTTTGGCATCGTCATCACTCAACGCGCGCACCGGAAAGAATCCCATCGCGGTTAAACGCCCCTGCGGGTCAACGCCCGAACGCAAAATGCGAAACACATCCGCGTCGGTCAGTTCTTTCAAGCGTCCGCCGGACGTGATGTTTGGCGGATACAAGTCGCCGAGCGGCAAGCCCGAATCTTCGCTCAAATTTTTTCCGCCCGTCAACGGCAGCTCGCCATTCATCGAATGACACGACGCACACAAAATCCCCGCGAGATGTTCGCCGCGCGCCACTTGTTCGGGCGTGTGTTCAAACACCACATTCACCGCCGCAACGGGATGCGGACGCGTGAATTCTAAAAGCCCCTTGCCAAAAGTAAACGCCGCGCCCGCGAAAATGAGCGTTGCGACAACACCCAAAATGCCGCCGGCGATTTTCACCCACAACTTGCTCGAACAAATCGCGCGATAGGTGAGCCAGCCAAACAAAATCACCAGCGCGACCAGCACGATGAGAACGATGAAATTCGCAAACATGAGATTCCTCCCCTCGTGGAATTTGTAACGCGAAAGACTGCTTTCACCGCAATCGCCCTGCGCCGCGCTCATGTTCATTGATGATGGGCGTGACGCAAGGCGAATCGAATGGTCGAGATTCTACCACAAGCGCGTGGGGAATTGCGCGCGTTACGTCAGAATTTTTTCGAGTCGCGCGCTCATTTACTCGCCGTTTCTGCTGGCGCTTTCAAGTATTCGTACAGCGCGCCCAAATCAGCGTCGTTCATCTTGGACGCGTTTTCCCACGGCATCTTGAGCTCTGAACCGTCGGGGCGTTTGCCCGTGCGCATCATTTGGAAAAATTGTTCGCGTGAAACGTTCTTGATGAACGCGCGCGCATCAGGCACTCCCGCCGGGTCGGCGGCGCTCGGTTCCGCACCGGTCATTTGCGGTCCATGGCAGCCACGACATTCGCCAAACGTTGCGACATATTTTCCATACGCGGCATTTTCGCCCGGCGCGGGCGCGGTGACGACGCCCATGACCGGTTCGGGAATTGGAAACATGCCCGCGCCAATCATGAGCAGCGCAAGGGCATTCATCTGCGTGCCTTGCGGCGCGTTCGACTTGCTTGGCGTCGGCGGCTGCGAACGCAGATACGCAATCAATGCTTTGGTGTCCTCGTCACTCAACTGGCGGTACGGCAAAAAGCTCATAAAGCCCGATAACGAGCCGTCTTTGGTAACACCGTGTCGCAGAACGCGGAACAATTCGCCGTCGGTGCGTTCCTGCAATACACCGGCTGGCGTCAAGTTGTACGAAACAATTGTCCCAAGCGGAATGGGAATCTCTTGGCTCATATCGAATCCGCCGACGAGCGCGCCGGTTTTTTCCGGGTCATGACAGCCGCTACAGCTGATATCGGCAATATATTTGCCGCGCGCGATTTGTTCGGGCGTCCCTTCCACTTTTAGATTCGCGTCGAGCGTCGAGGGCGGCATGTACATGGTCGTAAAACCTTTGCCCATCGCAAAGGTGAGCGCGACGAAAAACAAGGTCGCCACTACGCCCAAAATGCCGCCGACGATTTTGACCCACATTTTTTTCGCGCGGATCGCGCGATAGGTGAGCCAGCCAAAGAGCGCGACGAGCGCAATCAGAATGACGAGAACGACGAGATTGCCTAACATGATGTCACCCTCCTTTAAGGTTCCACCTCGATAGTCCCGCGCATATTTGGATGCGGCAGGCAGACATAGGCAAAAATTCCTTGCGTCGGCGTTTGAAATTCGATCACTGCCTGTCCGCGCGCGGGAATGTTTTGATTGACGCCGAGTTCTTTGACGGTAAAAGTGTGCGCCACCGCGTCGTTATTCTTGACAACGAACCGCGCCGTCTCGCCGACGCGCGCGTGAATCGTCTGCGGCGCGAATTGATAATCCTTCATCGCGATTTGCGCGCCGCCCGCCGCGCCGTTCGCGCCGCAACCCAAAACGCCCGCCGCGCTCGCCAAAATCACCACCGTCGCCGCGAAGCGTTTGACTGCAAGAGAAATTTTTGTCTGCTGTAACATCCTTCCACCTTCCGCTTTCCACCTTCCGTCTTCCACTTTCCGCCTTCCGCTTTCCATTAAAATGGTTTGAACATCATCAACGCCAAAATCACCAGCAGCCCCGCCCAACCAATCAATGCGCCATGTATTGCGCGCGGCGATTCTAACATTTGCGCGAGCTCCGTGTCGCTTGCCGAGGGTTGCGGCGATTGTATTTTCATTTTTTCCATAAAGGGCAGTCCTGCGGCTTTGCGTAAATTCCCATAGTAAGGCGTCACATATACTGACATCGCGACGACAATCACTATCAATAGCACCAGCGACGCCCAAATCCAGCCCTGCCCCCAATAGCTCTGCATAAAGCCGCCGATGATGCCGCTCGCCAAAATGAGCAGCAGCCCGCCGTACATCATCCCGAACGTGCTGGGCGACAGCATCAGTAATGCGCGCACGCGTTCCATATTGCGCTCCTTGCGCAGCGCAAATGCCACCGCATTCGACGCGCCGTGCGCGAGCAAAAATACAAAGACGCCGACGACGTGCAGAAAAATGATAATTTCGTACATTCTGATTTTCCTCCGCGCGTTCTTCAAAAGGTTTAACAGCTTTGTGCGCGCAGTGTATCGGAATACCGCAACGAGTTCGTTACGGAAAGCGTTACGAATCAACGCGCGACGACGACCGAGTAGACCAAGATCCCGCACAGCACAGCTGCGGCGAAAATTTGCAAGCCCCATTTAGCAGCAAACGTTTTTAGATTCATTTTTCCTCCTCTTTTGTACCAGCATCAACGACAGTACTTGACATTCGTTCGTTCAAAAAACGCAGCAGCGTTTCCACGTCGGCAAAGCCAATGCGCTCGCCCGTGCGCGGGTCATCCAAACTAAAGCGCCAAATCGCCGCCTGTTCGTCTTGTTCTTGCCACAAACGCAGCAAGTACGAAACATAGCGTAATGATTTCGATTCTTGGGGCATGACTTTTGTCCCTTGACGCAATAAATTCAGCATGTTATTCTGCGCGTCACTGTATCACACGAACGTAAGCTAGTCGTGAGCTGAATTGCGAATTGGACGCGGATTCACGCGGAATTACGCGGAACCAAACCTTTCCTTTTACCCTTTCCGCGTTCATCCTTGTTTTTCCGCGTCCAAATCTGGTTCTCAATGGCGACTCTCCATCTCGAACTCCTCGGCGGCTTGCGCGTTTTCTTGGATGGCAAACCTATTACCGGTTTCTATTCCATCAAAGTCCCCGCGCTCCTCGCCTATCTCGCAGTCACGCAAAAAGCCCACACGCGCGACCATCTCGCCGCGCTCCTTTGGGGCGAAATGCCCGACGCCGACGCGAAAACGAATCTCCGCCAAGCGCTCGCCAATCTCAAAAAACTGCTCGAACCCTTTCTCGACATTCAACGCGACGCGGTGGAATTAAAGCGCGCGGCGAACGTGCGGGTGGATGTTTGGGAGTTTGAAAAGCAGATAACCGATAGCCGATGGCAGATAGCCGACAGCAACTCCTCATCTGCTATCAGCCATTTGCCATCCGCCATCCGCCAATATCGCGGCGATTTCCTCGAAGGCATTTTCCTCCGCGACGCGCCCGCATTTGAAGAATGGGCGATTGCCGAACGCGCGCGTTTGCGCGAACTCGCGTTGGACGCGTTACAGCAGCTCGTCGCTCAATTCACCGCGCGCGGCGAGTACGCCAACGCCATCGCCTACGCGCAAAAATTGCTCGCGCTCGACGCGTGGCGCGAAGAAGCGCACCGCGAATTGATGCTCCTCTACGCGCGCACAAACCAGCGCAGCGCCGCGCTCGCGCAATACGACGCGTGCGCGCGCATGTTGCGCGAACAACTGCGCGTCGAGCCGTCGGCGGAAACAAACGCGCTGTACGAACGGCTCCGCGCGGTTGGCGACATCCCCAAACACAATTTGCCCGCGCAGCCCACCTCGTTTGTCGGACGCGCGCAGGAACTCGCGCAAATCGAAACGCTGCTGCTCAATCCTGATGCGCGCTTGCTCACGCTCGTCGGCGTCGGCGGCAGCGGCAAAACGCGGCTTGCCCTGCACGCGGCAGAACGCGTCTGGAAACTCGGCGCGTTCCTCAACGGCGTCGCGTTCGTCGCGTTGGCGAATGTGGAATCAATCGAACAACTCGCGCCGACAATGGCGAACACATTCGGCATCACGCTCACGGGCGACGTAGAACCGCAAACGCAAATCACAGATTATTTGCGCGCCAAAGAAATGCTCGTCGTTCTCGACAATCTGGAGCAGCTGCTCGACGCCGCAACTTGGCTCGGCGAAATTTTGCAAAACGCGCCGCGCGTAAAATTGCTCGTCACCTCGCGCGAAAAATTAAACACGCGTTGGGAATGGATTGTGCCGTTGCAAGGTTTGGACTATGCGGATGCGGATTCGCCCGCCGCGCAGTTGTTTGTGGAACGCGCCCAGCGCGCCGCGCCCGATTTCCGCGTGGACGAATCGAACCGCGCCGACGTTGCGCGCGTGTGTGCTTTTGTGGAAGGAATGCCGCTCGCGCTCGAACTCGCCGCCGCAGCAGTGAATCGTCACACTTGCGCGGAGATTGCGAATGAACTCGAACGCAATTTGAATTTTCTCGAAACGACCTTGCGCGACGTTCCCGCGCGGCAGCGCAGCATGCGCGCCGTGTTTGATTATTCGTGGCAGTTGTTGAGCGAACGCGAACGCGCGCTGTGGCGCAAGCTGTCCGTGTTTCAAGGCGGCTGGACGCGTGACGCCGCGCGCGCGATTGCCGACGCGTCGCCAAACGAATTGAACGCGCTCGCGGACAAATCCCTCGTGCGCGTCCAGACCTCGCGCTATGACATGCACGAACTCGCGCGGCAATACGCGCGCGAAAAATTGGACCAAGACGCGGACGAAAATTCTGCCACGCGCGCGAAACATTCCGAATTTTTTGCCGCGTATGCTGCCGCGCACGAAAGCGCGCTCAAAGGCGCAGGCGACCAATCCGCGTTGAGCGCGCTCACGCAAGAACTCGCGAACGTGTTGGCGGGCTGGGAATTGGCGTGGACAATTCCCAATTGGGATTCCATTCGCGCGTACATGGAACCGCTGTTTGTCATTTTAGAAATGCGCGGGCAATTTTTGCTCGGCGCACAAATGTACGCCAGTGTGGGCGCGTGTGTGGAAGGATTGCGTGAACGTTCGCCCGAAGCGGAACACGTTTTGGGGCAGCTGCTCATTCGCGAAGGATGGATGCGTTTTCGTTTGGGCGAATTTTCCAAAACGATCGAATTGGTGCAGCGCGGTTTGCCGCTTTTGGAAAATGCGCGCGACGAGTACGAAATCGCGTATGCGTTTCTCTTTCTGGGCGCGGCGGAATGGGGCCGCGGCGAACTTGAAGCCAGTGAAAAATTTTTTCTGGCGAGTTATACGCGCTATGAAAAAATTGACAATGCGTGGGGCTGCGCGGGCGCGCTCAATAATCTGGGTCAAGTCGCGACCGCGCGCGGCGATGACGATGCGGCGGAAAATTATCTCTCGCGCGCGCTGCAGCTTGCGCGCGCCGCAAACATTTCGCATCTCACCGCGCACACGCTCAACAATCTCGCGCTTTTGGCAATGCGCCACGCCGATTCCAAACAAGCGCAAAAATTTCTAGCCGAAGCGTTGGACATTGCAAACGCGCGAGGCGAACCCCACCTCATCGCGCTCACGCAATCACACCTCGCGCGCGCCCTCGCACAAGATGAACCGCGTCGCGCGCAGCAGGTTGGCGAACACGCGCTCGCCATGTTCCGCGAATTTGGCGACCGTTCCAACATGCTGCCCCTGCTCACCCTCTTGGGCAATTTGGCGCAAGCGCAAAACGAAACGTCACGCGCAATCAATTATTTCCGCGAAGCCTTGACGCTCGCCAACGCAAGCGGCGCGTCCGCGCAAACCATCGCAGAAACGGAAAGCGCGCTTGCCGCGCTGCAACCCTCTTGACCATCCTCTTATTTCGTCTAGAATAAATGCAGCATCGCACGCGCTCTTTTTTCTCCCAACATCACGATCCTGAAACTGAACAACAATTGAACAATCTTTAGTCTGGCAAACAATCCTTGACGTGATAGAGTACGCTCAAACGATTTTCGCTCGGAGGATTTATGCTTTGTCCAAACTGCCAACATCCGAATACGGCGGCCGCAAAATTTTGCGAAAACTGTGGATTCAAACTGCAGACGACTCCTGCCGTCCCCCAACCCCAATCTCCCGCCCCCTCGTTGTCCCGTCTCGAAAAGCTCGTCCCCAAACAATTCGCGGAACGGCTCTTGCAATCGCGCACGGGACGCGTCGAAGGCGAACGGCGCATCGTCACGATTTTGTTTTGTGACGTCAAAGGTTCCACCGCGCTGGGCGAAGAACGCGACCCCGAAGAAATTTTGGAAATCATGAACGGCGCGTTCGATTTTTTGATTGAACCTGTGTATCGCTATGAAGGCACGCTCGCGCGTTTGATGGGCGATGCAATTCTCGCGTTTTTCGGCGCGCCCATCGCGCACGAAGACGACCCCGAACGCGCCTGCCTCGCCGCGCTCGCGATGCAAGAAAAAATCGCCGAGTACGGTAAAGAATTGAAACGCACGCGCGGGATTGAAAATTTCGCCGTGCGCGTCGGCATCAACACCGGGCTCGTCGTCGTCGGCGAAGTGGGCAGCGACTTGCGCGTCGAATACACCGCGATGGGCGACGCCATCAATCTCGCCTCGCGCATGGAGCAAAGCGCGGAACCGGGGACGATTGTGATTGCGGAAAACACCGCGCGTTTGGCGCGGCACGCGATTGAATTGGAATCACTCGGCGCGCGGCAAGTCAAAGGCAAAGCGGAACCCGTCAACGCGTACCGCGTCGTCGGCGTCAAAACCGAACGCGAATCCACGCGCGGCATTGTCGGTTTAACCTCGCCGCTCGTCGGACGCGCGGACGAATTGAATCTTTTGCAAGCACGTATGAACGATGTCGTGAATGGACACGGACAAATTGTCGCGGTGATTGGCGAAGCGGGACTTGGAAAATCGCGCTTGATTGCCGAGTTGCACAAATCATTCGCGCCAATCGAAAATCAAAAATCAGAAATCATAAATCTAAAATGGGTAGAAGCCCGTTCCCTCTCCTACGAAACCCAAACTCCCTACGCGCCGTTTGTAGATTTGTTCAATCACCTGTTCGACATTCGCGTGGAGGATGCGGATGTTGTCGCGTACGAAAAAATCAAAACGAAATTGAACGAACTTGTCGGCGCGCAAGCGGACGAACTTGCGCCATTTATGGCAACACTGCTCGGTATTGCACTCTCCGGCGAAGATTTGGAACGCGTGCGCTACTTGATGCCGCCGTTTTTGCGCGGACGCATTATGCAAGCGGTGGGGCAAGTGCTTGGCGCGCTGGCGATGCAGCAGCCGACGGTGCTGGTGTTTGAGGATTTGCATTGGACGGACGCAACTTCGTTGGAAATGCTGAGTATGTTATTGCCGCTCGCGGAAAATGCGCCGTTGATGTTTTTGTTTTTATTGCGCCCCAACAAAACCGACCCGGCGTGGAATTTTATCGAAAGCGCCCGCGCCTCTCTCGCTTCTCACTTCTCGTCTCTCGAGTTGCAACCCCTCACCGAAAACGCGTCACGCGAACTCGTCGCCAATCTTTTGGAAATCGAAGATTTGCCCGAAAGTGTGCGCGCGTTGATTTTGCAAAAAGCGGAAGGCAATCCGTTCTATGTCGAAGAGGTGATTCGTTCGCTGCTCGACCAAAAATTGGTTGTGCGCGACGGCGAACGTTGGCGCGCCACGCGCGAAATTTCCAACATCGCGATTCCCGACACGCTCGCAGGCGTCATTACCGCGCGTTTGGATAAATTGGACGAAGAGGCGAAACGCACCGCGCAAACCGCTTCCGTTCTCGGCCGCGAATTTGAATATGCGCCGTTGAGCGATTTATCCGACGCGTCGCCCACATTGGAACCGTCGCTCGACACCTTGCAAGCGCGCGAATTGGTGCGCCCGCGTCGTGATGCCGCGCTGCGCGCGTACTTGTTCAAACACGCGTTGACGCAAGAGACGGCGTACAATTCGATGCTCATGGCAAAACGGCGCGCGCTGCACAAACGCGCCGCCGCGTATTTGGTAGAACACGAACGCGAACGCGTGAACGACATTGCGCGGCATTGGCTCGACGCGCAAGAGAACGAACGCGCGCTGCCGTACTTGCTCGATGCGGGAGACCGCGCCGCGCGCGCGTATGCGACGACGGAGGCGATTGCGTATTACGAACGCGCTCAAGAAATTGCCAAACAAGTGGATGACGTTGCCGCGCTGCGCCGCGCGTACGAAGGATTGGGCAACGCGCTTGGTTTCACAATTGAACTGCCGCGCGCGGTTTCGGTTTTCCAAGAAATGTTGGAGGTGGGCAAAGCGCACGACGACGCGCTGATGCAAATTTCCGCGCTGAACAAACAAGCGAATATCCTTTCGCTCCGCATGGGACAAATCGAACAAGCCGAGCCATTGCTCTTGCAAGCCGAAGAACTCGCGCGCGCATATCAAGACAAAGTGGGTCTCGGCGAAATGTTTGTGATTCGCTGCCAGATCAGTCTCGGGACGGCAGACTTTGATACCGCGATGCATTACATGGGCGACGCAGTGCAGGTGGGCAAAGACCTCGATGTCAAAGAACAAATTTTGTGGGGGCTCGCGCATCTCGCCAGCACGTACGCTTTTATGCTGCGCTTTGAAGATGCGGAACAAGTCGCAGCGGAAGGTTTGACGATGGCGCGCGAACTCGACAACCGCGAATTTTACGCTGACATCAAGACGACGGAATCCATTTTGCTATGGCGGCGCGGAAATTTGGACGCGGCGATTCAAGCGGGACAAGAGGCGGCGAATGTGGGCGAGCGCATCGGCTTGCCCATCATGGTTGTCTTTGGATTGTGGGGCGCGGGATGGTGTCAATGGCAGCGCGGGGAATATGAGGCGGCGGTCAATTCATTGGAAAAGGCGTTTCAGACGGCACAACCGTTCGGAGAATTTATGCCGTTTCTGATTACAATGACCAAAGCACCCTTGGGGAGTGTGATGATTGAGGCGAGGATAGACCGCACACGCGCGCTGGCGCTTCACAAGGAGGCGCTGGAACTTTCAAACAATCCCATTGCGGGCATGGTGAATGGCGCGGCGTGGGCGGACATTGGCTGGTGCGCGCTGAATCTCGGCGACGCGGCGCTGGCGGAAAAATTATTTGGCGGCGCGCTCGAATATCCATCGTTCTTTCGGCTTTTGATGCGTCCGCGCAATTTGCTCGGACTTGCCGAACTGGCAGAACGACGCGGCGAATTTGATGACGCGCAAAAATATATTGATCAAGCGCGCGCATTCGCTGATGAAAAAGCGCTGCTGCCGTTCCAACCCCTCGCCGCGCTGCAAGATGGAAAATTGCAAGCCGCGCGCGGCGAACATGAACGCGCGTTGGAATTGTTTGATGGCGCGGACGCAAGCGCGGCGTCAATGCTCTTGCGTCCGCTCATTTTGGACGCGCGCGTTTGTGCGGCGCAAAGTTTGGACGCGTTAAGCCGCGCAGCGGAGGCAAATGAAAAACGCGCGCAGGCGCAAGCGCTGCGAGACGAAATCGCAAATCTAATTTCGGATGTAAAATTACGCGACACTTATTTACTCCAAACCTGACACAGTGCATCACAATTTTCACGCGCAGGCGAGCGCTCTCTAGCGCGCTGTCTCGAAAATTACGTGACCTCGCGACGTTAGAGAACGCCTTGCTACGCCGAGCCGTGATGTACTGTGACAGATTTTCAAACGTTCGTCGCACACGGCGCAGTTGCTAGAGTCCGCCACGTCCGCGTCAGACAAAACTTTTTGGTAGAAACCTGTCAGGTCTTGTGCGCATGAATCAGAAACCGTTCCAAAACGCCGAACGCGAATTTTTGCTGCTGAAAGGGCAGCTCGCCACAAATCGCATTACGCGTGCGCAGTTCGATACCGCGTTGGAAAAATTGAACGTGCGCGATGAGTTTGGACGCGCATGGCGTATGGAACCCGAAAGCGGCGCGTGGCAAATTCAACAGAATGATGCGTGGCTTGCCGCCGATCCCAAATCACCACCCCCTGCACCCGCGAAAGATAATGCCGTTCCAATGAATATGGTCCCGATCTTTGCCGGCGGCGCGATTCTGCTTTTCTGCGCGTGTGTTATTGGCGCTTTTGCCTTGCTCAACAAAGCAGGACTCTTTGTCAACCAAGTGAGTCTTTTTCCTACCGCGACGACAACGTTTAGCGCAAGCTTGGCAACCTCAATCCCTTTCAAAACCGACACGTCATTTGCGACAAGCGAGGCAACAAATACGTCAAGCGCCGGGACGCCGAGTCCGATTATGCCAAGACCTTCTGTCACCGCAATGATGACGCCCACTCTGCAAAACAACGCGGCAACACCGACGAGCTTTTTCGATGTTGTCCCAACGATCCTTGCGCCGACCAGCGTAGCGGTCAAGCCCGGCGTCTATGTCAGCAATTTGCGTTTAAACCCGCGTGCGCCTAAACGCGGCGAACTTGTCACATTTTTTGTCACCTTTCTCAATTCCACCGGCAAAGCGCAAAATTCCAAATGGTTCGTGGAAATTTGGGAGGCGAATTCGAACAAGAAGAATGCGTACGGTCAAGCGGATGCGCTCAAAAACGAAATTCCGTCCGGCACAAATGAACGCGCGACGGGCAGCAGTTGGAAAGTTGCGGGCGGCGGTCCGTGCATCCCGTTTCGCGCGCGTGTCGTGTATCAAGATAGTGAATCGCGTCGGATTCCGTATAAACAACCGAACGGCGCAGAACTTTGGAAATCCTTTCAAGTATGTCCATAGAACAATGACGACAGACCGCAGACAACCGACAACCAATTTGCGTCATTCTTTGTCCGTTATCTGTCGTCGCTCCGGAGGAGCAGAATGAAATGTTGGAATTGTAATTTTGAAAATCCGCAAGGCGCGAAATTCTGTTCCAATTGTGGACAACCGCAGCAGCGCACCTGTCCCAATTGCAGCACGGTGAATCCGGCGGGCGCGAAATTTTGCAATAACTGCGGATTCAACATGCAGACCACAGACAGCAGACCACAGACGGCGCAAGCGGCTGATACTCCCGTCAGTCGTCCGCCGTCCGCCGTCCAACCCGCGCGCGATGCCCTTGTCGAAAAGTACATGACAAAAGAGGTCGCCGCGAAACTCGACGCGGCGCGCACCTCCAAAGCGGTCGAAGGCGAACGCCGCATCGTGACGATTTTGTTTTGCGATGTCAAAGGTTCGACTTCGATGGCGGAGCAGCTCGACCCCGAAGAGTGGGCAGAGATCATGAACAACGCGTTCGAATTTCTCATCAAGCCCGTGCATGATTACGAAGGCACCGTCGCGCGTTTGATGGGCGACGCGATTCTCGCGTTCTTTGGCGCGCCGCTCGCGCACGAAGATGACCCGCAGCGCGCGATTCTCGCAAGCTTGGAAATCATCAACAATATTGAAGCGTACCGCGAAAAAATTCAAAAACAGTACGGGATGGACTTTGCGGTGCGCGTTGGCTTGAACACCGGGCTTGTGGTGGTCGGCAATATCGGCAGTGATTACAAATTTGAATATACCGCGATGGGCGACGCGATCAATCTCGCCGCGCGCATGCAAACGGCGGCTGAACCCAACACCATTTTCATCACCGAAAACACGCATCGGCTCGTGCCCGCGCTCTTTGATTTTGAAGACAAAGGGTTGACCAATGTTAAAGGCAAGGCGGAACCGGTGCATGTGTATCGCGTCTTGGAAGCGCGCAAAGGCGCGATTCGTGCGCGTGGCATCGCGGGACTTGCATCGCCGATGGTGGGACGTCGCCGCGAATTTGCGACGCTGTTGCAAATTGCCGACGATGTAAAAATAGGACACGGTTCGAGCGTGGCGGTGATTGGCGAAGCGGGTCTCGGCAAATCACGGCTCATTGCCGAATGGCGCAAAGCCGCGTTGATGGAGGCGGGCGAAAAAGAATTGCGTTGGGTCGAAGGGCGTTGTTTGTCGTACGGTTCTTCGATGGCGCATCATTTGAGCGCGGACGTTTTGCGCGCGCTCGTGGGCGCGCCGGCGGGCGCGACCGAAGAAGAAACTCACGCGGCGCTAAAGGGCGCGATGGAAAACTTGTTCGGCGACGAGATGAAAGAGGTGTATCCGTTTCTCGGACACCTGCTCGGCGTGAAATTGGAAGAGGACATGGCGGCGCGCGTGAAATATCTCGACGGTCCCGCGCTCCAAGCCAAGTACGTCGCCGCGTACAAACGCTTTTTGCAAAAATGCGCGGAATCGTCGCCACTCATCATCATTTGCGAAGACATTCACTGGGCGGATCCGTCATCGGTGGAATTGTTGTCGCAAGTAAATTCCATCGTCGCCGAAGCGCCTGTCGTCTTTGCGTTTATCACGCGTCCCGATAAAGATGTGCCGGGCTGGAAGTTAGTGACGAATGCGCGCGAAATCGCGGGCGCGGGCATGACAGAGCTGACACTCTCGCCGCTTTCGGACAAGGATTCGCAAGAGCTGGTGACGAATCTTTTGGAAATCGAATCGCTGCCCGAAAACGTGCGCGCGCTGATTCTCGCCAAAGCGGAAGGCAATCCGTTCTTTGTCGAAGAAGTGATTCGCATGTTGATTGATCGCGGCAATCTCGCGCGCCAAGATGGTGAATGGATTGTGGCGAAACCGATCAACACGATTGACATTCCCGACACGCTGCAAGGCGTTCTCATCGCGCGCATTGACCGCTTGCCCGAAGACGCGAAACGCGTGCTGCAAATCGCGTCAGTCATCGGCAGAAAATTTCAGGTCAAAGTGTTGGAGCAGGTATTGGCGGCGGATCAGGAACGGGGCGCGTGAACCCTTTGTGAGGTACGCTATTGGCACAATACTTTCACCTTGACGATTCGGGTGATCCGGGAATGGATCGCGCAGCAGGATCGTCAAATCACTTTACGTTAGCGATGGTTCAGTTGCCGGAACGTGCGCCGATTGATGTGTTTGCTGCGGTTCGTGAAACCTTATACCTGCCATCAAATTTCGAGTTTCATTATTACAGGAGCAAGCCTCATCAAAAGGTGATTTTCTTTAACGCTATTAAGCGTTTGCGGTTTTGCGTTCGTGCAGTATTCATCAATAAATACGCGCTTGAAAAGGCGTATCAAGCGATGGATGGACAACAATTCGCTATTGAATTTCTTACCCGCTTGATACTGCGCGCGTCCGATTTGGATATTGGAAATGATGTGTTGGTGATTGATGGAGCGACGCTCGCGTTTATGCGTGCCTTGCGGATTCGCCTTTCGCAAGAGTGTCGCTCTTACAAGCGTGTGCGTCCCTTTCGAAAAATCGTGAGTGGCGAATCAAAACGTGAGGATGGATTACAATTGGCAGACATGATTGCTGGAGCGGTGAGCAACCATTTGCTTGGCGAGGAGAGCGCGTTTTATCCAATGTTTGCGGATAAAGTCAGCGACTTGTGGCAAGCACCATAAAGAGGCAATAAAACACCCCCGACTATTTCGCGCTACAACATGCGAAAAGACCACCTCAAGTGGCAACCTTGTCATCGGGGGCGGGTAAACCAGACGGACTGGTTTATTGATGTTTATATTATAGTCTGAAACAAATGGGCGTCAATCAAAATTTTATTAAACCAAAACGAAAGAATCTACCCTATCCACTAAACTGAACATGAATCTTGATTTCCGTAGAGCGTTAGACAATGTTGAACGCGCAGAGCTGATTCGACGACTTGCCGAATTCGAACCCGCGTATTTGTTCAAACACGCACTCGTTCAAGAAACGGTGTATCGCGCGCTGCTGAAAAATGAACGCAAGCGTTTGCATCTCAGCGTTGCTGCAAACCTCGAACAAGTTTTTCCGGACCAGCTCGATGAAAACGCGGCGCGCCTCGCAGAACATTTTTGGCTGGCGGAGGACTGGGAACGCGCGGCAGAGTATTCCCAACGCGCGGGGACGAACGCGCTCCGCCACTTTGCCTCCCTCGAAGCGCTCGATCATTTTGAACGCGCGCTCGGCGCCATCGAAAAAATGTCAGCGCCCACGCCGCTTCAACGCTACGAAGCATTGATGGGCTGGGCGGAAGCCGCCGCAAAATATCGTCCGTATGCGGCACAGTTGGAACACCTCGCACGCGCTGAAAAAATCGCGCGCGAGTTGGACGACAAGCCGCGTTTGGCGCGCACACTCTACAGCATTGGCGCGGCGCACACCGCGCAAGGGCATGGCATGCGCGCTGAAACCGCGCTGGCGGAATGTTTTACGCTGGCGGACGAACTCGGCGACGAACGCTTGACCATCATTCCCGCCTATTTTATGGGCATGGCAACTCTGCCGCACAATCCGCGCGGCGCGATTCCGTTCTTTGAACGCGCGATTGAATTGGCGCAGCGTTACGAGAATCAAGACATGGAAGCAGTCAGCTGGTCGGCGAAAGCATGGGCATTGGCGCAGGTGGGTGAATTTGCCGACGCGCGCGCCGCCATCGCGCGCGGGCAAGCATTGTCCGCGCGCGTGAAATCGCCGATGGTCGCGTCCGATGTGGATTTGTTCGCGGGCTGGGCATTTTTGGAAATGGGCGACGCCGAACAGGGCTTGCACTTTGGGCAGAGTGGTTTGGAAAAAGCCGCCGCGGCGGGAAATATAGATTGTGTCTGCGGCGCGCATTTGTGCGTGGGCTTTAATCAATTGAGCGCACAGCGGCTGCCGCAGGCGCAAACAGCATTCCAAGAGGCGATTCGGGAATCCGAGTATTCGGGCGCGGATGTCATTCAAGACATCGGACGCGCGGGCTTGGCGCTCGCGCAATTTTACAGCGGGCGCAGCGACAGCAACGCGGTGCTGGAACAATCGTACGCGCAAATGCAAGCGCTGGACATTGCCATGAGCCGTGTGCATATTGCCCAAGCATTGAGCGCGATTTATTTGCAGCGCGGTGACGCGACGCGCGCCGAAAAGCTGCTCACCGATGCGCGTGAATTATTTCAGCGCAATCAAATGCTGCCCTCGCTCGCGCTCACACTGGAAACCTTAGCGCAGCTCTACGACCGGCAAGGACGAATGGGAGAGGCACAAGCCGCGCGTACAGAAGCAACGCATTGGGAAAAATTGTTCGCGCGTGAACCAGAGTTGCAATAACAACGCGGCGCGCGAACATTTTGAACAAGCCGCCGCGCAGTTTCAAGCAGCGGGTTTGTCACGCGAATTGACAGAAACGCGTGCACTGCTGCGCGCAGGTCACCATGAGTAATTCCAACGCCGCCTTTCGTTTCGACAACAAAATGAATTTTGATTTTCAGCGCGGCGTCCACACGCCCAACGCGTTGAGTAGTTATTTGGCGGAGATAGAACAAGCTCATCTCATTCGCGCTTCACAAGAGATCGAACCCGCGTATTGGTTCAAACATGCGCTCGTGCAAGATGCGGCATACAACTCTTTGATGAAGCAGCAGCGCAAACGTTTGCATCATCTCGTCGCCGAAACGCTGGAGCAAGTGTTGACAGAAACGCGCGATGAAAACGCGGCGCTGCTCGCGCACCATTTCGAATTGGCGGAAGATCACGTGAACGCGCTCACCTATTTACAGCGCGCGGCGGAATGGGCGCAAAGGGCGGCGGCGCATCACGAAGAGGTGGATTTGCTCACGCGCGCGCTCGCGTTGGCAAAAGAAACGCAATCCAACGACATGCTCGCCGATTTACACATGCGGCGCGGCAAAGCGTTCACGAATCTCACCAAGTTTAGCGAGGCGCGCACGGAATTTCTGGCTGCGTTGGAACTTGTGCCTGCAAGCGATGCCGCGCAGCGCGCGCAAATATTGAATGAGCTGGCGCTTGCGACGCAATGGCTGTGGGATGTTGCTACCGCAACGCAATACGCGCGTGAAGCGTTAGCGCTCGCGGAACAGGCGGGACGCGACGACTTGGCGGCGCAAGCAATGTGCGCGCTCGCCTTTGCGATTGTATCCGACGGCGACGTGCGCGGCGGTCTGGAATACTATGCGCGCGCATTTGAACGCGGCGGCAAGCAGACTACTTTGACGTTAGTGCAAAGTCTGGAGATTTCGGGACTCGCGTTGTATTGGATTAGCGAATATGACCAAGCCGCCGCGCGGATTCAGGAAGCAACCGCACGCGCGCGCGAACGTTTCGATTCGTTCACGGTCATGCGCGGTTTGGGCAATCTGGGCATGGCTTTGGTGGGACAAGGCAAATATCGCCAAGCGCTTGTAACGTTTCAAGCCGCACGCGCATTTGGCAAAGAGCATGATGTCAAAGCATTTCTTTCCCGCGCACTTGCCATGGAAGCGGGATTGTATCTGGAATTGTACGCCTACGCGCGCGCGGAACACGTTGCACTGGAAGCGCGCAGCGTCGCGCGAGCTGCTAATTTTGCGCCGAGCGCCACGATGGCGGCGATTGACTTGATGATCAACTATGCGCGCCGCGGCGACTTTTATCTTGCGGATCAATATACAAACCAAGTGGTACAGGTTATTCCCAAAACCTATGGCAGTCACCGCTGGGGGTTTGAGCTCCGTTTTGCGTACGCGCGCGCCGAATTGGCATTGGCGCGGATGCAGTGGGAGTCCGCGCGCGAACTGGCAAACGATGCCATTTGGCAAAGTCGAAAGTATGGACGCATCAAATACGAAGCGTTGGGTCTGGCTGCGCTCGCGCAAGCGCACGAGGAACTAAAGGATTCCGATGCGGCGCGCGCCGCGCTCCATCTCGCGCTTGAGCGCGCACGCGCGGATGGAAACCCTTCCCTCTTTTTGCATACCGCGATTCCGTTGTACCGGCACGAACACACCACATTACTGCTCCGAGAAATTCGCGCAACCATTCAGCGCATTCACGCGGAACTGCCAGCCAGCTCGCTGCGCGACGGTTTTGATGCCGCGATTTCGGAATGGATTTGAGAGAAACACAGCAGGGAAAAATGCCATCCTCCTCCAAGACTATCGCAACATCAAGCGTTGCCGCCTTCACCCCCCCCTACCCGCCGAGTTGGTTCGATCGCTTGCTGACTTGGATGGACGAGCTGCCGGGACCGACGTGGATTTATCTTGTCGCGCTGCTGATCATTCCGTTTGCGTATTTGCAAGCGGTATTGTGGTGGAATGGCGCCCTGCCTTTTCCAACGATTGACCTGACGCGCGCGTTCTTTATCCCCCTCACCCCATATGTGTTGGGCTTTTGGTTGTACATTCGCCGCGTGGCGCGCAATCAGCTTGCCAAATTTCGTCCTGCGCTCAGGGTGACGGATGCCGAATATGCGGAACTCGAATACACGTTGATGTACATGCCCGCGCGCGCGACGCTCGTCTTTACGCTTGTCGCAATTGTCGGCAATGTGATTTTTTATTCTCTCTTGCCGCAGGAATATGTCTCGCTCTACGGCGCGGATTTATTCTCGGTCTTGTCGCAGTTGATTTGGATTCAATTCCCCGCGCTCCTCTTGGCGGCAGTCGGCGTTTTTCGCGCCGTCTATATTTTGCGCCAGGTCAATCGCGTACATCGCCGCGCGCCGCAAATCAATTTGTATCAAGCGCCGTCGTTGTATGCGTTCTCTTCGCTCACCGCGCAAATCGCCATCGGTCTCATTGCGCCCGTCTATTATTTATTTGTCACTCAACAGACGCTCGTCATGACCAATCCGCCGTTATTCGGCGCGATGGTGTTTGCAATTGTTACTGCCGTTGCCTGTTTCATCTTGCCGCTGCGCGAAATGCACAACCGCATTGTGGTGGAAAAGCTGCGTTTGTTGACCGAAGCATACACGCGCTTTGAAAATTTGGTCACGCGCGTTCATCAAGCCGTTGACGCCAATGAATTGCAGCAGATGGACAATTGGCACAAAGCGCTGTCGAACTTGGTCATCGAGCGCGACGCGCTCGAAAAAATTCCCACCTGGCCCTGGGAACGCGGCACGCTCACCGGTTTTCTCACCGCGCTGATTTTGCCGATTGTGTTGTGGCTTGTCACGCGGATTCTGGATCGGCTATTCTAAAATACAGCGCACTCAATATCACCCGCGCGGAATGAAGCAAATAAAGTGACACCGCCGCGAGGGGAACACGCGATTGATGAAAACAAAATCTCGCCGCACGCCGCGCAAAGCAGCGACAGCAAAACGTCTCACCGCGCGCACGCGCAAACAACTTGACAGCGCGCTGACCGAATTGCAACGCGCCGAACTCGTGCGCCCTTTGTTCGATAGTGAACCGGCTTTTCTTTTCAAACACGCGCTCGTGCAGGACACCGCGCTTTCGACGCTCTTGCGCGGCGAATACAAACGCTTGAATTTGCTCGTCGCGCGCGCGTACGAAAAAATTTACACCAACCGCGATTTGGATGAATACGCGGCGCGCTTGGCGCAGCATTACGACGCGGCGGGCGACGATGCCAAGACCTTTGAATATTCGGTTCGCGCGGGAGACCTTGCGGCGCGCCTCTTTGCCCATCAAGAAGCGTTGGCTTTGTACGCGCGCGCATTGGAGATTGCCAACAATGGCGCGGTGGATACGCCGCAACGGATTGAGTTGGTGAGACACTACGGGCGCACGCTCGAAGTCATTAGTCAGTTCGGCAAAGCGTTAGAGCTGTATCAAGACCAGAATCGCCGCGCCATTGCGGCGGGCGACCGTGCATTAGAATTGGCAGCCCTTTCCCTGCTTGCCATCTTGCATAGTGTGCCGATGGGCGTTTTTGACGGCGCGTTGGCATTGCAGCTGCATCATCAAGCTCTCACCCTCGCCCGCGCGTTGAATGACCGCGCCGCCGAAGCGCAGCTCCTTTGGTCATTGACACTGTTAAGCGTACACCAGATGCGTCCGGCAGAAGCAGTCGCACACGGCGAAGCGTCATTGAACCTCGCGCGCACTCTGCAAGCCGAAGGACTGGATATGCGCGAACGCATCGCATTTGCCCAACACGAATTGGTCTTGCCCTATACGGCAAGTGGGCAGAGCGCACGCGCGCTGGAATTCAATGCCGCCGCGCGGCACGCGTGGCGCGCGCTCGATAACAAACCCATGTTAGTGGACAGCATCGGCGTCGCTGTCCAACTCGCGTTCTTGTACGGACAGTATGCTGACGCTCTACCGTTGACTGCCGAAGCGGGCGAAATTAGCGAAACGATTGGAAATCGGTTTGGCTGGATTTATACCCAGTCCATGCGGGCGCTCATTTTGATTGAATTGGGCGAATGGAACGCGGCGTGGACTCTGGGCAAGAAAATTTTTGAGCGTTCGCGCGCGATTGACCATGCAAATCACTTTATGGTGGGAGGTTTTATTACCTATCTGTTGGCGCAGCTCGGCGCGTGTGATGCGGCGCCGGAAATCGAACGCACCGCGCGCCGCGCCATGACCCATTCCATGCCCGAATATTTTCGGACGCGGGTCAGCGCGCTCTTTGCGCGCAGCAATCTATTATGCCAAGACACCGCCGCCGCCGCGCGAGAATTGCAACCATATGGCGCGGATACGCTCGTGTCGTCCCTCAGCGTAGCTGCGCCCGAAATTTGGTTCGCGCACATCGAGCTCGCCAGCGCGCGCGGCGAATCGGAACGCGCGCTCGAGCTCGCAGACAATGCATGTAACGTCTTTGAACGCCTAGGCATGGCGGGATTGTTGGCAGAGGCGCTGTATTTGCGCGGCGCTGTGCTGCGCTGCTTGGATCAAGCGGATGTCGCCAGCGCAGTGTGGCAGCAGGCGCGCGCATTGTGCGAACAAAACAACCGCCGTCGTTTGTTGTGGCAAATTTACGCCGCGTTGGGCGAATTAGAAACGAAACGCGGGAATTTTGAACAAGCGAGCGCGCATCTTGAGCAGGCGCGCGCAGTTTTGCAATTCATTGTCGAAAATACGCCGCAAGAATTTCGCGCAGGATTTTTGAATTTACCGCGAGTGCGCGCGGTAATGAATGGGACGCCAAGCTGATGACGCCCAAACTTTCCTCTGCATCTGTACGAGTCAGCGCCTTTCTTGACACGCTCGAACGCGTCGGCTTGGTCCAACCGGAGCGCGACAAGGCAGGAACGTACAGTTTTCGTCACGCGTTGATGCAGGAAGCGGCATATGAATCCCTCCTCAGAAATGATCGGCGGCAGCTGCATCGCTTTACCGCGCACGCGCTCGAACGCGACCACGCGGCAGAACTCGACCAGGTCGCCGCGCTGCTGGCGTACCATTACGACGGTGCGGACGATAGCGAAACGGCGATGACGTTTGCGACGCGCGCGGGCGATGTCGCGGCGCGCGTCTTTGCCTATGCCGAAGCGGTTGTGCATTACACTCACGCCATCGCGTTGGGCGAACAGCTGCGTCATTCCTCGCCTTATGTTTATCGCGCGCGCGCGCAAATGCATGAACGCCGTGGTGATTTCGACGCCGCGCACGCCGATTTAGAATGCGCGTTGAATTTGGCGCAAACACAAGGTGACGGACGCGGCGAATGGCAGTGTCTGATGGATTTCGGCTTTCTGTGGGCATCACGCAGTTACGAACGCGCGGGCGCGTATTCCGAGCGCGCGCTCGACCAAGCTCTCGCCCTGCGCGAACCATCTCTCGTTGCGTACAGCATGAATCGTGTCGGCAATTGGTTTGTCAATATCGAACGTCCCGCCGAAGCTCTGGTGTATCATCGCCGCGCGCTCGAAATTTTTCAAGAACTCCAAGACGAACGCGGGCTTGCCGAAACTTATGACTTGCTTGGGATGTGCATGATTATTGCGGGCGACACGCGCGCGAGCGCCGAGTATTATCAACGTGCGATTTCCCTTTTCCGCGAACTCGACGATCGCATGGGACTGATTTCAAGCCAAACCGCGTACGGCTTTTTGCACCGGAACTATGACACCGATCTGATCGTTACGGAAAAATCGTTCAGCACATCCATCGAATTGATGGAACAAGCGCTGCGGTGGGCGCAAGAGATCGAATATCGCGCGGGTGAATCCAACGCCGCCGCGCAGTTGGGCATTTCTTATGCGTCGCAAGGACAGTACACGCGCGCGTTGCAACTGGCAGCGCGAGGTCTGGACCTGGCGGAACGGATTCAACATCACCAATGGATTGTCGGCGCGCTATATACGATGGGGACGATTCACGCCGAATTGCTCAATGCCGAGTACGCGCAAGCGCTGTTCGAGCGTGGGGTCGAGCTCGCCCGGGCAACGCGTTCCGAGTATTGGGCGCGGGTGATGACTGCTTGGCTTGCGATTAGTCTCATCGGACAGAGCCAATTCGCGCGCGCCCACGAAATTTTGGACCGCGCGCTGCAGGACGATACGCCGATGCAGACGATGGCACAGCGACGCTTGTGGTCGGCGCGCGTCCTCCTGGCGCTCGGCGAAAAACAGGGCGCGCTGGCGTTGGACCTGACGACGAAACTGATGGCGTCTGCGGCGAACCGCGATGCCAATCAGGCGATCCCATTGTTGGGCTATATGCAGGGTCGCGCGCTCAACCAGCTGCGTGAATTTGAGCGCGCCGAGCAAGTTCTGCGCGCCGCGCTCGCGCAGGCGCAAGTAGAGAATCTGCGTCCGCTCCTTTGGCGTTTGCACGGCGCGTTGAGTGGCGCGTTAGAGGGGCAAGCGCGCGCCGCCGACGCGCAGGCTGCGTTTGACGAGTCGCGCTCGCGCATTTTGGAATTGGCGCAAGAAATTCCGTCTGAAACGCGCGACCGCCAATCCGCCGCCCAGCCCTTGCGCGGAATTTTTTTGGACCGCACCATGACGCGCATTCGCTTGATGCGCACCGGTCTGTGAAATGAGCGAACCTTTGAACTTTGACATTCCACTCACGCAACTGCAAACTGCCGACTTGATTCGTCGTCTGCGCGAATTGGAAGAGGCGTATCAATTCAAGCACAACCTGATTCAAGAATCGGCGTACAGTTCGCTTTTGAAAAATGACCGCCGCAATTTGCATCGCGCGTGCGCGCACGCGTTGGAACGCGCGTATCCGCACGCGTTGGACGAACACGCCGCGCTGCTGGCAAAACATTTCGCCGAAGCGGGCGACGATGCGAAAACGTTCGAGTATGCGCGGCGCGCGGGCGATGCCGCATTTCGCGTGCACGCGCTCGAGGAAGCGTTGATGCACTATGACACGGCGGGCTTGCTTGCCGCGCGTTTGCAAATTTCTGCAGCCGATGTATTGCATCTGCATCAGCAGCGCGGGCGCGTGTTGGAAGTGATGGGACGCTTTGAAGACGCGATTGAGGCGTATCGCGCGTTGGAACAGTTGGGCAAAACGCGCAGCGAGCCGCAGTTGGAAATGGGCGCGCTGTTGTCGTTGGCGACGCTGTTCACGTTTCCGAATGAGGCGCAAAATTTGGAGCAGGCGCAAACGGTGAATCAAGCCGCGCTGCAACTCGCGCGCGAAATTCACGACCAAGCGGCAGAGGCGCGCGCGTTGTGGAATATGCAGCAGCATGCGTACTTTAGCGGACGCGCCAGAGAAGCCGTCGCGTACAGCAAGCAAGCGTTGGCGATTACAGACCGTCTGAATTTGCGCGAATTGCGCGCGTATATTTTGAATGACGCGAGCCGCGCGTTGGTGACGATAGAATCTGTCCCGAGCGCGTTGAACGCGCTGGCGGAAGCGCGCGAAATTTTTCGCGCGGCGAACAATTTGCCGATGCTCGTGGACAATCTTTCGACGACGGCGGAAACAGCCCAGGTCGGCGGCGAATTGGACATGGCGGAAGATTTCGCGCGCCAAGCGCAAGAGCTGTCGCAAAAGATTGGCAATCTTTGGAATCTCGCATACAGCAATCTCTCGCTTTTGAGCGTGTACGCTTTGCGCGGCGAATACACGCAAGCATTCGCCGTATGTGACACGGCTGTTCGGCTCGCCAAGCAAAGTGGCTTTTATGTCGGCGCCATCGTTGCCGAAACCCAGCGCGCGCTCATGTATGGCGAATTGGGCGAACCTGCGCGCGGCATTCAAGTCTTGGAACAATTTCAACCATCTGAAAATTTCATGATGATGGAAGCATGGCACGCGGGAACGTTTTTGGGACTCTATCTTTTGAATCGCCAGTTTGACGCGGCGCGTGAGGCGCTTGTCGTCGCGCAACGGATGAATATGGATGACCTCTCGACGTATGGACCTATTTTTGTCGCGTTGGGCAGCGCCAAACTCGCGCTGCACGATAAACGGTATGCCGACGCGGTGGACGCGACGCGCGAGTTGGTCAACCGCTTGCGCGCGCTGCAATTCCGCTTTTTCTTTCCCGATTTGTTGCTGCAGCAAGGACGCGCGTACGCGGGGATGAAAGAATGGAATCTCGCATTCGACGTGCTGCGTGAAGCGGAACGCGTTGCGCGTGCAATGCCAGCTCGCCCCGTATTGTGGGAAATTCTCGCGGCAAGGAGTGAATTGGAAATCAGACGCGGCAATCTGGAACGCGCGCGGGAATTGAAACACAAAGCGCGCGCAATCGTGGAATGGCTCGCTGAACAAGCGCCCGATGACCCCTCACCAGAGTTCGGGGCAAGTTTGCGCGCCTCGTTTCTCGCGCAAGAAAAAATCCGCGCGCTGTGGGATTCCGAACTATGAAGTTGGCTGAACCGTTGGCGCGTCTGGAGATTACGGAACTGATTCGTCGGCTCGATGAATTGGATGTTGCGTACTTGTTTAAACACGCGCTCGTCCAAGACACCGCGTACAGTTCGTTATTAAGAAACGAGCGTAAACGCTTGCACCGCGTCATCGGCGAAACGCTCGAGCGCGAATATCCGCACGCGCTTGTCGAAAATGCTGCACTGTTGACTAAACATTTTTCAGAAGCGGGCGACGACGCGAAAATTTTGGAATACGCGACGTGCGCGGGCGACGCAGAAGCGCGCGTCTTTGCGAAAGCGGAAGCGATTGAACATTACCGCGCCGCGCTGGACGCGGCATTGCGCCTCGACGCAGAACGCGAAACTATCATCGCGCTCGCGACGAAACTCGGACGCATGTACGAATTGCGCGACGATTACACGAACGCGCTGGCGACGTATGCGCGCTTGAGTGAATTGGCGCGTGAACAAAACGACGCGCGTTTTGAACTCGAGGGCTTGATGCTGCAAGCAACGCTGCGCGCGACGCCGACGGCGGTTTTTGAACCGCGCATTGGGCAACAAGTTTGTGACCGCGCGCTCGCGCTCGCGCGCGAATTGAACGACGGTCAAGCCGAAGCAAAAATTTTGTGGAATCTTTTGCTGCTAAAAGGTTTTTCGGGAAATCCGCGCGAGGGAGTGAAATTTGGCGAACAGTCGCTCGCGCTCGCGCGGCAGTTAAATTTGAAAACGCAAATTGCGTACACGCTGAGCGATATTGGGATTTATGGTTATTTTGCGAACGCCCAGCCCGAAAAAGCGCGCGCGGCGTTGAACGAATCGCGCGCCATGTGGCGCGAGCTCGACGACCTGCCGATGCTGGCAAACAATCTCAATAATGCGGGCATTTTGGAATATATCTTGGGCGATTTCGCGCTGTCACAAACCTATTACGCGGAAGCGCAAGAAATTAGCGAACGCATTGACAGCGCGTGGGGTTTGATGTTGGCGCGCAGTTCGCGCGGCGTGCATGCGGCGGAAGCGGGGGATTATGGCGCGGCGCTTGAAGCGTTGCAGTTTGCATATGATTTGGGGCAGCGCATGGGTTTGGGCGTCACCATCATCGCGGCAACCAATTTGGCAATCGCCTACGGCGCTGTGGGTGAAATTGAAGCGGGCTATCAGATTATTCAAATCGCCGCGCGCGAAATCGAAATTCCGCTGTATCGCGTGCCCGCCAAAGCCGCGCTCGCCTATCTCACCTTTTTGCGCGGCGAGGTGGAACGCGCGGAAAGCATCTTGCAAGACGCGCATCCGCCCGCATACACAGAACTCGAATTTTCGTACTTGCCGAGCATCATCGCCGAAGGTGAAATTGGTTTGGCGACAGGACGCGCGCCGCGCGTTGTAGAATATACGGAAACGGTGGCGACGAATTTAATTCAATTCGGCATCCAGAATTTTGTCGCCGACGCGGACTTGTATCGTGGACGCGCGTTGACGATGCTCGAACGTTTTGACGAGGCGCGCGTCGCCTTTGAACGCGCGCATGAATACGCGACGCGTTTGGGTTCCCAACGCGTCTTGTGGCAACTGTACGCGCATTGGGCAAAATTGGAACGCGCGCAAGAAAATTTTGAACGCGCGGCGGAATTGGAAATACGCGCGCGTGAATTGATTGATTCCATCGCCGCGACGCTGCCCGAAAAATATCGCGCGGGATTTTTACAGATAGCGAATAGTGCGATAGTGCAATAGTGTGATAGTGTGATAGTGCGTTTGTGCTATCTGCCATTTGCCATCTGCCAACTATGTGGTCCAACAGCGTCTCTCTCGACATTAACGCGCCGCCCGAAAAAATTTTCGCGTATCTGATTGATTTTTCGCGGCACGCGGAATGGTCAAGCAATGTCACGGAAATCAAATTGGTGCGCGGCGAAACGGGTCGCGTCGGTGCGGAATATGAATCTACGGAAGACATCCCGCGCCCGATGACGACGTACGCGCAAATCACCGCGTTGCGCGCGCCGAATTTGATTGAATGGCAAGCCACCGACAAGCGCGTGTTCAAAACAAATTGGACATTCGAGATTGAAAAACAAAACGGCGGTTCGCGTGTGACACAAAAAGTAACCTTTCAGCCGTTGAATTTTTTCGCCAACATTATTTTGTACGTTTTCCGCGTGCCCGTAGTGGAAAAGGAAAATCGCGCGAGTTTGGAACGGGTTCGGCAACGGATGGAAAACGGATAATCGGACGCACACGCCAGACACTTGTCGCAGAACTTTGGATTTGGACGCGGAAAAACAAAGATGAACGCGGAAAATGGCGATTAAAGGTTTTGAAATCCGCGTTTAGCCGCGAACATCCGCGTCCGATTCAAAGAATTGTGATGTAGCGCGCCGCAAAACGACACTTGATGCTTGACGTTTAACGCATCATGCATCTCGGCGTTAGAGAACGCCTTCTACGCACGCATCACATTTCAAATGGAACTCTCCACCTGTCTCACGCAGCTCGAATCGTCTGACCTCGTGCGCCGTTTGCGCGAGGAGGATTTGGCGTACTTGATTAAACACGCGTTGGTGCAGGACACGGCGCAAGAGTCGCTGTTGAAAAATGACCGCAAGCGTTTGCATCGGCTCGTGGCAGAGGCGTTGGAAAATTTGTACGCGGAACGCTTGGATGAATTTGCCGCGCGCCTGTTTCAACATTACGACGCGGCGGGCGCAAAGGGTCAAGCCATCGTGTACGCCGAACGCGCGGGCGATGTTGCCGCGCGGCTCAATGCGCGCGCGGAAGCGATTCTCCATTACGCGCGCGCATTTGAATTGGCGCAGACGGATGGCGAAAATTCTGAAACGCTGATTCGTTTGATGACGCAGCTGGGACGCGCGTACGAGTTGGCGGTGGATTACGATGCCGCCATCGCGTTGTATCAACGCACGCGCGAGCTTGCACAGACGCACGCAGACCGCGCACTCGAACTCGCGGCGATGGTGCAACTCGCCAAAGTGTGGGCGGTGGCGGCGGTGCGCTACGAACCGACACAAGCAGAAGCGCTCGCGCGCGAGGCGTTGGAGCTGGCGCGTGAAATCAACGACGAACGCGCGCAAGCGCGCGTGTTGTGGGTGATGATGCTGCTGAATTTGTACGGCGCGGGCGGCGCCAAACAGGGCGCGCAGTACGGCGAACAATCGCTCGCACTGGCGCGCAAAGGAAATTGGCGCGAACAGATGGCGTTCACGTTGAACGATTTGTTTTACACGTACCTGAATTTGGGCGAAATGGCGCGCGCCCGCGCGTCGCTGCTCGAAGCGCGCGCCTTGTGGCGCGAGCTCGACGACAAGAACATGCTCACCGACAATTTGAGCGCGAGCGGCATGGACCATATCGTGCGCGGCGAGTTTGACGACGCGTTGGCTATCGCCTACGAGAGCCGCGCGTTGGCGTCAAGCATCAGCAATCAGTGGGGCGAATGTACTTCGTACATGATGGAAGGGTACGCGCATTTGGAACGCGGCGAATTTGGCAAGGCGATGCCCGCGTTTTATACGTGCATTGAGATTGGTGACCCAATCAACGTGCGCGGGCCCGTTCTGATGGCGCATTATGAATTGTCAAAGGCGTATGCGTTTCTGGGTGATATGGAACGCGGGCTGAAATTTGCGCGCGCAGGGTTGGAACGCACCCGCAGTTACACGCTCGGCTGGGATGCATGGGCATACGCGGTTTTGGCAGAGGTGGAAAGCGCGCGCGGCGATTGGGACGCGGTGGAAAACGCTGCGCGCGAAATTCCCGACGAACCAACCGAATATTTTTTCGAGCGCTTTTTGCCCATCGGCGTTATCTTGATTGTGCTGCTGCAAGCGCGCATGGAGAGGCGGCGGGGCGAATGGGGCGCTGCGCGCGCGCGGTTGGAATCGTTGGAGACGCGTTTGCGCGCCAGCGAATTATCTTTGTTTTTACCCGATGTGTTGATGGAACGCGCGAATCTCGCCATTGCCCAAAACGAACGCGAAGCGGCGCGCGCTTTGCTGGAGCAAGCCGCGCGCATCGCGGCGGAAATGAATTTGCGCGCGACGCGTTTTCAGATTGCGCGCGCACAGTTCGATTTGGATTTCGGAACACGCGCAGCCGCGCGGCAAGCGTTGGAGGCGTTGTTGGAATGTGTGCCAAGCGATTTGCGCGCGTCGTTTTTGGCGACAACGGCGGCGCGGCATATTTTACAAAATGATTGAGACACAACTCGCACGTTTAGAAGCAAGCGAACTCGTGCGCCGTTTGCGCGAAGAGGAATTGGCGTACTTGTTCCGACACGCGTTGGTGCAAGACACCGCGCGCGCGTCGTTGTTGAACAACGAGCGCAAGCGCCTGCATGAACTTGTCGGCGAAGCGTTGGAGCGCGTCTATCCCGAACAACGCGCAGAACTCGCCCCGATGTTGGCGCAGCATTTTGCCGAAGCGGGCAATGAAAGCAAGACACTCGAATACGCGGAACTTTCGGGCGATACCGCGCGCCGCATCAACGCGAACGCGGAAGCGTTGACGTGTTACACGCGCGCGCTCAATTTAGCAATCAAGCTGGATGCGCCGAACGCGCAGCTGCAACAATTATTTTTGAAACGCGGGCGCGTGTTGGAAGTAAAGGGCGATTTTCAAGCCGCGCTGGAAAATTATGATGACTTGGTCAAGCAAAGCGCGGCGCGCACGGACCCCGCGTTGGAGCTCGCCGCGTTGATGGCGACGGCAACGATTCTTTCCATTCCGAGCGTGGTGTACGAACCCAAGCGCGCGCAAGAATTGAGCGACCGCGCGTTGGTGCTCGCGCGCGAGTTGGACGACAAAGCGGCGCAGGCAAAAATTTTGTGGAACTTGATGTTGATGAATTCGCGCGTCGGAATGGGCATCCACCGCGCCTTTCAGTACGGCGAAGCGGCGCTACAGATTGCGCGCGAACAAAATTTGCGCGAACGTTTGGCGTATGTGTTGAATGACCTTTCGCCGATGTATTATTACGCGGGCAAACCCGAACTCGGCAAGCAAGCCAATCTCGAAGCGCGCGCGATGTGGCGCGAGTTGGACAATATGCCGATGTTGAGCAGCAATTACGGCTATGCGGTGATGAATCATCTCTTTGCGGGAGAATTTGCCGAGGCGGTTGCGGCGTCGCAACAAGGCGTCACGTTGAGCCGCGAAATTGGGAACGAATGGAATGAAGCGTTCGCGCAAACGTGGGTGGGCAATGCGTACATCGAGTTGGGCGAAATCGAAACGGCGGAACGCGTGATGCTGGCGGCGATTGCATTGGGCGAACGCGCGTTTCCGCCGACGCTGCTCATGACGCGCAGTGTTTTGGCGCGCTTGTACACCGATTTCGGCAACGCGCCACGCGGAATCGAATTGAGTGAGTTGGCGCTGCAAGTAGCAAAGCAGCGTTTTACGCCCATGCGTCCGATTGCGGTCAGTGCCCTCACTCATGCCTTGATCGCAGAAGGAAATTTGACGCGCGCGCGCGAGCTTTTGGCGGATATACCGCGCTTGCTGGAAATGGATACCAATCCGATGTTTGCGGTGGACGGCGTGCGTGGCCGATTCGAGCTGGCGCTGGCAGAGAAAAACTTTGCCGAGGCGTTGAGTTTGTGTGAGCATCTGCGCGAATATGCCAAGCGCGTCCACCTGCGCCAATATCTGCCTGAAATCATGCTCGCGCAAGCACAGGCGTTGATTGGCTTGGAACGCGTGGAGGAGGCGGCAGACGTTTTGGAGCAAGCGCGCGCGTTGGCGACAAGAGGCGATGCGCGCTGGAGTTTGTGGCAAATTCTCGCGGCAAGCGCGCGTTTGCAAGACGCGCGCGGCGATGCGGAACGCGCAGTGCTCGATCGCGCGCAAGCGCGCGAGTTGATTGCTTTTATCGCCGCGCGGACGCCCGAAAATTTGCGCGCGGGATTTTTGGAACGCGCGCGCCGAGACCTGACACAGCGCCTTGCAGATTCGGACGCGGATGAACGCGGATGAACGCGGAAAAAACGAAAACCAATTTAGGAACTCACGTTACGCACATTCGCTAAAAAATAGCGCGTAAACGTACGGCAAATTTTTGCGATGCAGTTCATCGCCATTTGCCCTACCACTGCGTAACATGAATTAGGAATTTGCTCTAATGGCTTACGATTTTCGCGCCGCAACCTTGCCCAATGCGCTGAACCAAATTCTGTTCGCGCAATTGATTCGGCACGCCGATGAAGATGCTGACGCGTTTTGGTTCAAACACGCGCTGGTGCAAGATACCGCGTACGCGTCGCTGCTGCGGCATGACCGCAAACGATTGCATCGCCTCGTCGCGGAAACGTTGGAACAAACGACGCCCGAACGACGGGACGAACTCGCGCCGCGTTTGGCAGAACATTTTGACGAGGCAGGCGAAACCCAGCGCGCGTTATTTTATTTTCAACGCGCGGCAGAGAACGCGGCGGCACGTTATGCCAATCAAGAGGCGTTGGATTTTTACACGCGCGCGTTGGACGCGGCGGAAGAATTGCAGGCGGACACGCGCGATTCGTTGTATCGCGCGCGCGGCATGGTGTACGAACGCATTGGAGAATTTGAACACGCGCGCGCCGATTTGGAAACGGCGCGGCGCATTGCGCAAGAGACCGGCGACGCGCATGCCGAATGGCAGAGTTTGCTCGATTTGGGTTATGCATGGGCGTCACGTGATTATGCGCGCACGGGCGAGTACTATGAAAAAGCGTTGGAGCTGGCGCGCGCGAGCGGCGATGACGCGCGGCTCGCGCATACTTTGAATCGCGTTGGCAACTGGCACGTCAACAATGATGAGCCGCAGCGCGCGGTGTCCTATCATACGGAAGCGTTACGGATGTTTGAAGCGCAAGAAAATGCGCGCGGCATCGCCGAGACGCGCGATTTATTGAGCATGGCAAATTGGTTGGGCGCGGATTATCTTGCCGCCGAAGAACACGCGAACGCGGCGCGCGCGCAATTCGAAGCGTTGGGCGACTCGTTGGCGGTGGTGAATATACAAGCCATTGGCGATTTGAAATATGGGCTGCTGCAAGGCGATACGATTGTCACGGCGCCGCGTCCGCAAAATGTGCAGCACGGGGACACGGCGATTTTAGAACGGTTGCAGCAACTGGGCTGGCGCGCGGGCGAAGCATTTAGCTCGATGGTTTTGGGAGAGGGATTTGCCACCGCGGGCGAATACGCGCGCGGCTTGGAGCTCGAACGCGCGGCGATGGCGACGGCGCGCGAAATCAATCATCGGCAATGGCTCGCGGGCGCGACGATGTTGCATGGGGAAATCTTGGCGCGTGTGTTGAATTTTGAGACCGCGCTGCTGTCTCTTGAAAATGCGCTCACGCTCGCGCGCGAGTTGGGTTCGATGCATTGGACGCGCACGGGAAGCGGCTTTTTCGCGGCGGCGCTGATCGCGCAAAATGATTTCACGCGCGCGACGGAAATTTTGGATACCGCGCTGCCGTCTGATGCGCGCGCGCTCTCGGTGGGACAGCGACAGGTGTGGGCAGCCCGCGCGGAACTCGCGCTAGCGCAACATGACGCAGCGCGCGCTTTGCACGCGTTGACGCAACTGATGCGCGATGCGGCAAATGTGACGGCGACGACGGTCATTCCGCGCGTGTGGATTTTGCGCGCGCGGGCGTTGGCTTTGCAAAATGATTTACAAGCGGCGGAACCTTTATTGCGCGCGGCACATCTCGAAGCGCACAACACGCATCAACCCGGGTGGGAATGGCGCAGCGCCGCGTACTTGGCACAAGTGTATCGCGCGCAAGGGCGCGACGCGGACGCGGAACGCGAAGCGAACGCCGCACAAAACATTGTGAAAACTTTGGCAGACAATTTGAACGATTTGACGGCGCGCGAAACGTTTGTGACGCGCGCGCGGGAAATAATTTGGGGCGCGTGATGCTGCGAACGAATTTGGAAAAATTGGAACGCGCTGACTTGATTCGACGCACGCAATTCGTTCTCGAAATCGAATACTGGTTCAAACACGGGCTCGTGCAGGAAACGACGTACGAAGCGCTGTTGAAACAGGACCGCCGGCGTCTGCATCATTTTGTCGCGGAAATATTAGAGCATTGGCAGGATGACAGCGCTTTGACTGCGGTTCTCGCGCGCCATTGGGATGAGGCGGGCGAAAGCGCGCGTGCGTTCGGCTATTACGTACGCACCGGAGACAATGCCGCACGCGTGTATGCGAACAAGGAAGCGTTAATGGCATACCAGCGCGCGATCGAATTGTCCGAGGCGCTGGAACTATCACACACACAACTGGCACATTTGTACGTTCAACGCGGGCGGGTGTACGAACTGAACGCGCAGTACGATGCGGCGCTCGCCAGTTACGACGCGCTGGAACAAGTTGCGCTGGCGCGCCAAGACTCGGCATTGGCACTCGAGGCGCTCCTCGCGCGTATTTCGATTTATGCAACCCCGAACGCGCGTTTTGACTTTGAACGCGCGATAGAGCTGGCACAGCAAGCGATTGTGCGCGCGCGTGAACTGAAGGACCGGGCGGCAGAAGCCAAAGCATTGTGGCTGCTCTTGCTCGTTTATTCGCACTCGAATCGTCCGCGTGACGCAATGCCGAAGGGGGAAGCGGCGTTGGCGCTCGCGCGGGAATTGAATTTGCGCGAGCTCACTGCGTACATATTGAACGATTTGGGCGGCGTGTATATAAGCGAGGGTGACTTTGCGAGCGGTCTCGCTTTGCTTCAGGAAGCAAATCAGTTGTGGCGTGAGCTGGATAATTTACCGATGCTCGCGGACAATTTGAGCAGCCGCGCGGGTTTTCTGATTTACGCCGGCGAGATGGACGCGGTGCTGCAATTGTCGGATGAGGCGTATCACATCACCGAACGCATCGGCAATTTGTGGGGCCACTCGTACAGTCTTTTTGCGGTGGGCGTCGCGCATCTCGAACGCGGCGAATTCGCGCTGGCGATTGCCAAAATGCAAGAGTGTATCGCAGTGGGTGAGCGCGCGGGCTTTATTGCGCCGCGTCTGGATACGCAGCTCGATTTGGGACGCGCGTACCTGTGGCTCGGCGAGACGCAGCGCGCGATAGAGGTTGGCGAGCAAACACTAAAAGACATCGCGGGTTTTCCGCTCGGCTTGCCATTGTGCTATGCGGCGCTAGTTGAATTTTACGCGGCGGCAGGTGATTTGACGCGCGCTCAAGAGCATTTGCACAATGCGCGCGAGACGTTGGCGCAAGCAAATAATCTATTGGTCTATGAGATGTATGTGGAACGCGCCGCGCTGCTGTTGGCAGTCGCGCGCGGCGATTGGCAAACGGTGCGTACGATGTGTGCAGAGGTCATTTCGCAGCTAGAAAAGATTCACGTGCGCTTGTTTTTAGCGGATGTTTGGTACTATCTTGCGCGCGCGTTGTTTGAGCTGGGCAACGCGAATGCGGGATTCGACGCGCTGGCGCGCGCAGACGCAGTGGCGCAAGCAATTGGGTCGCGGCGCATGCGCTGGCAAATTCTCGCTCTGCGCGCGGAAATGGAACAAGCTCACGGCAATCATTTACTCGCGGACGAATCGCGCGAGCACGCGCGCGGTTTGCTCCGGTTTATTGCTGATAACGCACCTGTCGAATTGCGCAAAGTCTTTTTGAATCGTCCCGACGTGCGCGCGTTGATGGAAAAGGATGAATAGAGATTGCGCGCGGAGAGCGCGCGTCTTTTTTTTCGCCGCGACTGATTCAACAATTTGCCTCATTTCCGCCATTTTTGATAGACGATCAGAATGGTCAGCGAAATAAAAAAGACAAGCACGACCCAGACCCAGTTGATTTGTCCTTGCAGCGCGAGACTCGTGGCACCGGCGATGGCTGCGCCAAAGGTACTCACCAGCAATTTGCCAACAAGGTCTTCGCCTTTGTTTGGCTGCGGTTTTTCCATGTTGGCAGGAAGTTCAGTCTGCGAACGATTCTTTTTTTTGCTGCGTTTGGTGGCGGGCATTCCGATCACTCCATAAAATAGAACGCTTGTTCTATTCAGAATTGTATCAAAAGTGCCGACGCGGGTCAATCGCATTCGGTTACAATTCGCTGACGATGGATTGGACATTTTGTGTTTTCAGTTTCGTTCCAACAGCCATTGACAGCGTTCTACGGAATACTTAAGATAGACGCGTGTTTTGAAAAAAGATTGCGCCAATTTTCAAAGCCGACATCTCTTTACAAGGCATTCACTCATGACTCTATCTCTCGATCTCGTTGTTCATTCCACGCACGAGGCAGGCATCAAATTGGGCGGCATCGGCGCGGTGTTGGACGGTTTGTTGGCACAGCCCGCGTACAACGATGGCGTGAAACGTTCGATTCTCGTCGGTCCGATCAACACCGCAGACGATTTGGATATGTCACGCTTGTTCGCGCCCAATAATAAATTTCGCGCCGAATACCTGACGTGGCGCGGTGAAAATGAGGTATCACCGGAACTTGCGCGCGCGTTCAACCAAGTCGAGCGCGATTATCACGTGTATATTGTGTACGGGAAAAAGAAATTCGGAAAGTATGAGCACGAAATTTTGTTGATTGACCCGCACAATGCGAACCCCGCGAGTGTGAGCGAAACAAAATATTTTTTTAGCGAACAGTTCGGCATCAACAGCTTTCGCTTTGAATATGACGGCGAATACAACTGGTATCTCGCCGCCGCGATGCCAAGTTTCGCCGCGCTCGGCGCGTTGGTGAATTGGATGCCGGGACGCGCGGCGCTGCTGGCGCACGAATGGCTCGGATTGCCGATGGTGTTTGCGGCGCTGCATCGTCAGCCCGGCGCGTACAAAGCCGTTTTTTACGCGCACGAGGTCGCAACAATGCGTCCGATTGTGGAGGGGGATCGCGGACACGATACGCGATTTTATAATGTGCTGCGCCGCGCGCGCCAAGAAAATTTATACGTGTACGATTTATTCGGCGACCAATCACGGAATTATCGGCACGCAATGATTCACGCCGCGGGCGGATTCGACGCGTTTCTCGCGGTGAGCGATATTACGATGAACGAATTGCAATTTCTATCGCCGCAATTCGCGCAGCGTCCCATCGCGCTCGTGTATAACGGTGTCCCCGCGCAAACGATCAATCTCGACCAACGTTGGGTGAGCAAAGACCACCTCGCGGTCTACGCGCAAAATTTATTGGGCTTTCGTCCGACGTGGGTGTTTTCGCATGTGCCGCGTATGGTGCTGTCCAAAGCGTTGTGGCGTGATATACGCGTGATGGAGCATCTCGACAATATGCTCGCGGCGCGCGGGGAAAGCGCGGTATTGTTCACATTGAGTACAACGATTCCGGCGGGACGCGCGTCGGAGGATGTGTGGCGTTGGGAGCGCGAGTACGGCTGGCCCGTGAATCATCGCGTGGGCAACGGCGATTTGGTCGGGTTGGAAATTGAATACTATCAACACATTCGCGAATTTAATGTGCGCGCGCGGGCGAGTCGCATCGTCCTGGTGAATCAATTTGGTTGGACCCGCGACCGTTGCGGCGGACGAATGCCGGCGGCGATGCAATTCATGGACATTCGACGCGGGGCGGATTTGGAATTTGGGCAAAGTATTTATGAACCGTTTGGCATCGCGCAATTGGAGCCGTTGACGTTCGGCGCGTTGTGCTGTCTCAGCACTTCGTGCGGCTGCGCGTACGCGATTGAAAAATACGGCGGCTTGGAATTGAACAATATTGTGCTCGCAGATTACATCACGCTGCCGTATGGCTGGAATTATCCGAACGCGCGCGCGATGTTAAATATCGGCAGTTACGAACGCGATCAAATCGAAGCGGCGGAAAGTTATCGCGCGGCGCAAAAAATTATTGAACGTTTGCCCAGACAGGGACACGACGCGTGGGTGCTGTTAGAGAATGGACGCGCGCTCGCCGAAAAAATGTCATGGAAAGGGGTGGCGGAGGAGCAGCTGCTGCCGGCGTTAAGTAATCTCTTTTAATTTTCAGAAATTTTTGTAGAAAATTTCTGAAAATTAAAACTCTACTCTTATGTCCAACGTACTCGCAATTATCATGGCAGGCGGCGCGGGGACGCGGCTATCTGTCTTGTCAGAAGAACGTTCCAAGCCCGCAGTCCCGTTTGCAGCGCGCTATCGCATTATTGATTTCACGCTGTCCAACTGCGTCAATTCTGATATTTACAATATCGCAGTGCTGACTCAGTATCGCCCGCATTCGTTGAACGACCACATCGGCGTTGGCAAGCCGTGGGACTTGGATCGCGCGCGGGGCGGCATTCGTCTGTTACAGCCGTATCAAGCGCGCGGCCGCGAATTGTGGTATGGGGGCACCGCAGACGCGGTGTATCAAAACCTTGACGACGTGCAAGACCAGCGCGCCGACCACGTATTGATTTTGTCGGGTGACCACATTTACAAAATGGACTATCGCCCGATGCTCAAGTTTCATCAAGAAAAAGATGCTGACCTGACCGTCGGCGTGATGAATGTCCCGCTCGAAGAAACAGACCGCTTTGGAATTATGAGCGTGGATCAAGACATGCGCATCAAGGCGTTTTACGAAAAGCCGAAAAAGCGCGACAAAGGCACGCTCGCTTCGATGGGCATTTATATTTTTAACGCGTCGAATCTGGCAGCACAGCTCCAAGCGGGCAGCAAAGCGCATGCAGACTTGGATTTTGGCAAGCATGTCATTCCCGGCATGATCGCCGAAGGACATGTCTATGCCTATCCATTCGAGGGCTACTGGGTGGATGTGGGAACGATTCAATCGTATTGGGAAACGAATCTCGCGTTTCTCGCGCCCGCGCCGCCGTTAAATTTGTACGATCCAAATTGGATCATTCACACGAAGAGTTCGGAACGTCCGCCGGTCAAGGTCGGTTTGCAGGGACAAATTCAAATGAGCATGGTGGCGAATGGTTCCAATATTCGCGGGCGCGTCGAACATTCCGTCCTCTCGCCCGGCGTGTACGTTTCCGAAGGCGCGGTGGTGCGCGATTCGGTGGTGATGAATGATGCGTGGATCGGACCCGGCGCGATCTTGGATCGAGTGATTGTGGACAAACAAGTAATTGTGGAGGCAGGTGTGCAGCTCGGTTTCGGCGATGATAACAAGCCAAACGAACAAGAGCCGGAAAAGTTATTTACGGGCATCACAGTTGTTGGGAAGAGCGCGCACATTCCGGAAGGAGTGCGCATCGGACGGAATGTGGTCGTCGTCCCGTGGGCAAAGGAGCAAGACTTTGCTGTTTTTGGAGAAGATGTGCCGAGCGGCGCAACTGTGGGGGTGAGATAATGAGTATCCTTGCAATGATTTTGGCTGGGGGTCAAGGGCGCGGCCTCGGTGTATTGACCTCAAATCGCGCCGAAGCGGCAGTGCCCTTTGGCGGGAAATATCGGCTGATTGATTTTACGCTGTCGAATTGCGTCAACTCGGGAATTTATAACGTCGGCGTACTGACACAATACCAGCCGCGCTCATTGAACGACCATGTCGCCATCGGCAGACCGTGGGATTTGGATCGCGCGCGGGGGGGGGTGCGCTTGCTGCAACCGTATCAAAGTTCGCGCGGGTCAGCTGGCACGTGGCAAGATGGCACCGCCGATGCGGTACGCTTCAATATGGAAATTATTACGGAAAGCGACGCGGATCACGTACTGATTCTCGCGGGCGACCACATTTACAAAATGGATTACAACCCGTTGTTAGAAGTGCACGCCAGCACGGGGGCAGATGTGACGATTGGCGTGCGCTCGGTGAATCCACACGACGCGCAGCGGTTTGGGATGGTGACGCTTGACGCGGATGGACGCGTGACGAACTTTGAGGAAAAACCGAAACGCACGCGCAGTTCGCAGGCATCTATGGGCATTTATGTCTTTAAGCGCGAATTTTTGATGCAGTGGCTGCACGGCGAAGGGTTGACGCATCACGAGCTCGGGCGTGATGTGCTGCCCGCGTTGGTGGATAAAGCAAATGTTTTCAGTTATATCTTTCAAGGATACTGGGCGGATGTGGGAACGATTCAGGCGTACTTTGAAGCAAACATGGCATTGTTGGGTGAAACGCCCACGCTCGATTTGTATGATCCGGACTGGGTGATTCACACGCGCAGTGAGGAACGTCCGGCAGTTTACGTCGGCGCGAACGCGCGCGTGGACGGGAATCTATTGACCGATGGCTGCCGCATTGATGGCACGGTGACGCGTTCGGTGATCGGACCGGGCGTGTACATTGCGCCCAACGCGATCGTACGCGATTCGATTTTGATGAAAGATACATTCGTGGGCGAAGGCGCGGTTATAGATCGTGTCATCTCGGACAAAGGAGTCGTCATTGGTGAGGGCGCACACATCGGCGCGGATGGCGACAATACGCCAAATCGTGAATCGCCGACGCGCTTGAACACAGGCGCCACCGTCATTGGCAAGCGGACGCAAATTCCGGCAAAGCTTACGATTGGGCGCAACGTAGAAATTTTCCCAAATCTGCCCGCGAGTGCATTTCCGAAAAAGGGTGTCAAGAGCGGAGAGACAATTCAGGGATAATAAAATTTTCGATTTTCGATTTTCGATTTTCGATTTTCGATTTGTGATTTCTGATTTGCGCTATGATGAATTTCACCGACGAAAAATTTTTGCGCCAAGCCATCGCCATCGCAAAACGCGCCCGCGACAAGGGTAATCATCCGTTTGGCGCGGTGTTGGTGAATGAAAGTGGTGTGGTGTTGTTGGAAGGTGAAAACACAGTCAACACGGAACACGACGCGACGGGACACGCGGAGATGAATCTCGTGCGCGCGGCATGTAAAATTTATGACGCGGCGACATTGGCGAAATGCACTTTGTATTCCAGCACGGAACCGTGTCCGATGTGCGCGGGCGCGATTTTTTGGTCAGGGATTGGGCGCGTGGTGTATGCGTTGAGCGAAGCCGAGTTGTATGCATTCGCGCCAGATTCGGAAAATAAATTGCCGTTGGGATGTCGAGAAATATTGGCGCATGGTGGACGCGCGGTAGAGGTGATAGGACCCGCGATGGAGGATGAGGCGCGGGTGGTGCATGTGGGGTTTTGGGAGAAATAAACATGGCAGTTGCACGAAAAAAGATTTACACGCCAGAAGAATATCTGAAAATGGAGGAGCGTTCCGAGAGGCGCCATGAGTTTGTGAACGGTGAAATCTTGAACATGGCGGGAACGACGACCAAACATAACGAAATTGCCGGTAACATTTACATGGCACTTCGCCAAAAGACAGCAAACAAACCATGCCGTTCGTTTGTAACAGATGTGCGCGTGCAAATCAAAAAGGCGAATGCTTATACGTACCCTGACGTAATGCTCGTTTGCGGCAAAGTGGAATATGAGGCAGGGCGACAGGATGTTGTGACCAACCCAATTGTGATTTTTGAGGTTCTTTCCAATTCGACACGCGAATACGACCACACACGCAAATTCCAGATGTATCGCAAGCTCGCATCTCTACAAGAATATGTGATGGTGGAACAAGACCACGTTTCGGTAGAATGTTTCCGACGAATTGAAAGTGGTTTGTGGGTATTTGAGGGATACGAGAGTCTAAAAGACACGCTGCATCTGAAATCCGTCGAATTTGGAATTCCGCTGACGACGATTTATGAAGGCGTTGAGGTGGAATAGTTCATCGTTCGACTGTAGAGGTGTTGCACAAGTGCTTGATTCTGCGATTGAAGATGAGGCGCGGGTGGCGCATGTGGGGTTTTGGAGGAATGAATAATCAAGGGATTGGGTCGAAAGGAGGAAACAGTATGGAAATTTTTGTGGGGCTTGTTATGCTAGGTGCGATAATAGCAGTTGCTTATTATGCATTTGTCAGTGAATTCCACACTTCTCAAACAATACAATCGCCTAATCTAAGCTCTCAATCATTCACTCAGAACGAACCTACTCCAGAAGCAGTTGAGCATTTTGACCGCGCTGTTGACATGCTCCAGTAGCAGTTGAGCATTTTGACCGCGCTGTTGACATGCTCCAAAAATCTGGCTCGGGTAAGTTGGATGATACATTGAAGCTAGATGTTGCATCCGAACTTGCGCTCGCCGTCAAGAAAGCCGATGCACCATTCCCTGCTGCATACGCATTGTTAGCGATGATGATGAATGAGATGGGCAAAGACGCGGATGCCGAACGCTATGCAAGAATCGCTTTACAGCAAAATCCCAACGAATTCCGCGCGCAACTTGTGCTGATTGATGTTGCTGTTGAAAATGTTCAAATTCTCAATCTTCGTCCAGGCCATTTTCTTCACTTTGAGTCGCCCAAAGGGCGTGATCTTGCCGAACAAATTGTTGGCTCTGCAGTTGGCACAATCCTGGGCACAGCCGTCAAATCCGCTAGCACGCTTGCACAGTCTGGTTGGGCTGCTAACAAGCAAGCTAAGTTCAAAGATGAGTTGGTGAGGTTGATTATGATATTCAAGAATTGCTGTGAGACGAATACGGACTCTAATGAATTTATATTTATGGGAGAGACGTTGATCGGTTTAGGTGATTGGATAAAGGACTTGTCTCTGTTCGGGGGACGTCCAGATATGTATAGCCCTGTTGCGAACGCAAATATTGAAAAATTGAGAGAGACAGCAAAAGAAAAAGAGGTTATCGCAGTAATCAACAAAGCCCAAGGACGCTTGCTAGTTCTTGGAAAGAGATAAGGAGGTACAATATGTCTTGGCGATGTCCCGAACCCACTTGTCGTTGTGACAATTATGATTCTGACAAGACTTGTCAAAATCCAGATTGTCCAACTAATCCAGACAACCGAAAGAACGATCATTGGTGGAGGTGCGGTGTTTGCCAAAAGTACAATTACATGAATCAACCGTGGTGCGAAAAATGCGGCGCATCACAAGATAAAGCCGAGCAGTGGGGGTAGTTAGAGGCCAAGTAAAACGAAAAGCGAGGCACCCAAATTCAGTCGCTCCGAAAGAATCGGGGAGAGTGGATATACCACCTTCCTCTGCAATTTGGACTTACGCCTCGCATCACAACAATAAATCCATCTTTGATGATTGCCAAATTGATTTGAATTGACCAAACGTGTTTTATTGTCATGCCGTCCCTGAATTAGAAATTCACGGCTGAACAAAGTTCAAATGCCGCAGGCATCAAGACAAATCGCATTGCGATTTATGCGATGCTCTGCATCGCCACTTTTTTTCAGACGGCGATTTCTAATCGCTGGCTACTATACAAACACTCCACTTCCACATCTCCCGCGCCGCGCGCGCAAAATACAACGTTGACGATGCGTTGTTTTCGCTGCGCGGCAATGTTGTGTTCGCGAATTTTTATGCCGCCTTTGTTGGCTTGATGAAATGAACGGTATTACTCCGATTATTACCGAAGAAGAACGCCTCGTCGCGGAATTGGAATTACTCGACATCCATTATCTATCGCGGCAAACCAATTACCGCGCCGAGTCCTTACGCCCACCTGCTAACTTGCTCGCGTCTTTGGTACAACAACCAAGTGCGCGGGTGCGCGGCGCATTGATTGCGGTACTGCTCGCGCATCCTGAATTTGCAGATGCTATGCGCGCGGCGATGCAGCATTGTTCAGTGACAGAACAAATCACACTTTGCTATTTCTACACGGCGGCAATGTTGTTGCAACAGATGTATGCTTCAACCATTCGACAGCAACTCGGCGCGCAATGGCGTTGGCTGCCTGACTTGTTTTCGGCAGAGTTGGATTTAACACAAAGGAGCACGCCGCGCGAGCGATTGCTACTGTTGGGCCAACTCCAGCAACAGCGTACGCACGCGTTTGTAAATTGGGCAGGAACGTATCAAGATGTCGCGCAGAGATTGTTGCGACAATGGGAATTGGAAAAAGTATGGGCCCCGTAACTTTGCAAGGCGTCCGTCTGTTTCTGCAACGTTTGAGTGAACGTTACGCGGGCGCAGGCGAATTTTATTTGCTCGGTGGTTCGGCGTTGTGTTTGCTCGGCAGTTCGCGCGAAACGCGTGACATTGATTACACCGTCGAACTGCCACCACATACGCGGGCAGAATTCGAGCAAGCGCTTTCTCAACTGGCGAATGAAATGCAACTGGATGTGGAGCACGTGCCGCTTGCAGAATTTATTCCGCTGCCACCACGCGCCCGTGAACGGCGGCGCATGGTGGGACGATTCGGACAACTCGACGTATATCTCTTTGACCTCTACAGCATCGCCTTGAGCAAAATTGCGCGTGGGTTTGAAGCCGATTTGGAAGACGTGATGTTTATGTTGAATGAACGCCTGATTGATTTGAGCGAACTTGAAAAACATTTTGATTTGATTATTCCGCGCGCGCTTCAATCCGACATTGATCCGGAAGAATTTCGCGGATATTTTCAAGAGATTCGCCGACGAGCCACAAGACGATGAACCCAATTTTTGACTTTCACATCTCCCGCGCCGCGCGCGCAAAATACAACGTTGACGATGCGTTGTTCTCGCTCCGCGGCAATGTTGTGTTCGCGAATTTTTATGCCGCGCGTTTGCTCGCGCAAAACATCAATCAGGCGCGCGGTGGCGACGACGCGGCGCTGGCGGGCGAACTCAATGCGCTCGGACTCATTCACGAAATTTTGCACGCGGTCTTGCAGGAATATCGCCAACAGCGCGGCGATGTAATGGCGCAAGCGGTGAACGCGCTGTACGATAATGTTGGACGCGACGCGGTGGAAACAACGTTGCAAACGTTCATTGACATTTTTCCGCCGCTGTCCGTGTATCGCGGACAAGAGACGATTGAACAGTATCTGAACGGCAGCACCGACGGAATTGCCAACCGCGAAATTGTTTTGGAAGAAATGCTTTTAGTGTGGCTGGAAAATCAGAATCCCGCCGCGTCGCCGTTCAAGGAATTGTTTGATGATTCCGCGCTCGCGCAAAATACGGCGTACGCGCGAGTCGTCCAAAATTTGCGCGAATTTTTTGCGGAGCAGGAACCGGTTGGCGCGACGGGACAAACGTTGTTCGACGCGTTGCGCGCGCCGTTCCTCAGCGCGCCCGATTCGTTGAGCGCGCAGTTGGATTTCATGTTGTATCGCTGGAACGCGCTGGCGGGCAACTTGGACATGTCGCAGTTTTTCGCGCGCGCCATCGGCGGCATGCAATTTATTCAGGAAGAGCAAAGATTTTTGTGGCAGCAGCACGCCGCGCCGTTCGGTGGCGGGGGCGGATTCACCGCGACGACGCCGCCCGTGCCAACCTTTCAGCGCGAATATCGGTCGCGCATTGACGAACATGGGCAGCAGGTGTGGTATCCCGAGCCCGAACAATTTAGTCCCGATTTGGATTGGATGCCGAATCTCGTGTTGATTGCAAAATCTACGTATGTTTGGCTCGACCAACTCTCGAAAAAATATGAGCGTGACATCAAACGGCTCGACGAAATTCCTGATAAGGAATTGGATGAACTGCGCGCGCGCGGCATCACGGGCTTGTGGTTTATCGGCGTGTGGGAACGCAGCAAGGCATCTGCGACGATTAAACACATGATGGGCAACACGGGCGCGATTGCGTCGGCGTATTCGTTGTACGATTACGAAATCGCAAATGAGCTGGGCGGACCAGACGCGTTGGAACAATTGAAAGCGCGCGCGTGGAAACGCGGCATTCGCATCGCATCGGACATGGTGCCGAATCACATGGGCATTGATTCGCGTTGGGTGATGGAGCATCCGGATTGGTTCATTCAAAGTCCTGTGCCGCCGTACCCGTCGTATCAGTATCACAGCGCGGATTTATCAAGTGACCCGAACGTGACGATTCAAATTGAAGACCACTATTTTGACAAGACGGACGCGGCGGTGGTGTTCAAACGAACGGATGACGCGACGCGCGACGCGCGCTACATTTATCACGGCAACGATGGCACGAGTTTTCCATGGAACGATACCGCGCAATTGAATTACTTGTTGCCGCAAGTGCGCGAGGCGGTGATTCAAACGATACTGCACGTCGCGCAGCAAACGCCCGTGATTCGTTTCGACGCGGCAATGACGCTGGCGAAAAAACATTATCAGCGTTTGTGGTTTCCGCAGCCCGGCGCAACCGACGCGATTCCTTCGCGTTCCGAATTCGCAATGACCAAAGCGCAATTCGACGCGGCGATGCCCGAAGAATTCTGGCGCGAGGTGGTTGACCGCGTTGCCGTCGAGGCGCCCGACACGTTGCTGCTCGCCGAAGCGTTCTGGTTGATGGAAGGGTATTTCGTGCGCACGCTCGGCATGCATCGCGTCTACAACAGCGCGTTCATGCACATGCTGCGCGACGAAAAAAATCTCGAATATCGCCTCGTCATCAAAAACACCATCGAGTTCGATCCCGAAGTATTGAAACGCTACGTCAATTTCATGAACAATCCCGACGAGCGCACGGCGATTGACCAATTCGGCAAGGGCGACAAATATTTTGGCGTCGCGGTGATGATGGCAACGCTGCCCGGTCTGCCGATGTTTGGTCACGGTCAAATCGAAGGTTTCACCGAACGCTACGGCATGGAATTCAAACGCGCGATGCTTGACGAAACACCCGACGCTTGGCTCATCGAACGGCATCAGCGCGAAATTTTTCCGCTACTGCACAAACGCTATTTGTTCGCGGGCGTCGAAAACTTTTTGTTGTACGATGTGTACAAACCCAACGGCACAGTGGATGAAAATGTTTTCGCGTACTCGAATAGGGTTGGAAAGGAAAGCGCACTCGTCGCGTACAACAATTCGTACACTGAAGCGCGCGGCAAAATCAAATTGTCCGCCGCGTATCTCGACAAATCCAAAGAAGAATTGACGCAGCGCACGCTCGCGCAGGGCTTGAGTCTGCGCGCTGCGGAAAATTCATTCGTGATTTTCCGCGACGTTGTGAGTGAGAATGAATTTATTCGTACTGCGCGCGCATTGATTCAAAATGGTTTTGACATTGCGCTTGGCGCGTACAAATACGCCGTCTATCTCGATTTTCGCCAAGTCGTTGATACGCCCGAAGGAGTGTACGCGCAGCTGCATGAACGTTTGCGCGGACGCGGCGTGCCGAACATCGAACAAGCCGCGCGTGATATTCAACTCGCGCCGTTGTATGCGGCGTTCCGCGACATGGTGAATGGGCAGAGTATCATGGGATACAGGGAGACAGGTAGCAGGGAAACAGGGAATAGGGAAACAGGTAGCAGGGAAACAGGGGAACAAAAGGACACGGAAAGCGAGAGGCGAGAAACGAGAGACAAGGCGATGGCGTTCGCGGAGGTGGTGAAAGAATACGGCGTTGAGGATGTGGACGCGGACGCGTTTGCGGAAGCGGTGACAGATAATTTGGCAGGCGTTCGCCAATTGAACGATTATGCTTTGCCGAAACGCGCGTCGAAAGATTTGAAAGCGGCGTTGGGCGATTTGAAAAATCGCCTTACCGACGATTCGGCGCGCGACGGACTTGTGGCGTTCGCATATCTGGACGCGATGACCGCCTTTGCAGATGGTCCGCAAATTGTAGCGTGGATTGACGAATGGCAGCTGGGCAGAATGTTGGGCGACGCGTTACGCGCGGCAGGCGTCGCGGACGCGCGCATTTGGCAGTTGATTCAACTCGTCAAGATCGCGTTAGCTGTTACTTTCGAAATTCGAAACCTTGTCCCGAACAAACGTGAGCGATCAAAATTCAAAAATTTTCTGGATGACACGAATGTGGCAGAATTTTTGAACATCAACGAATTCGATGGCGTCAAGTGGTTCAATCAAGAACAGTTCGGCGCGTTGGTGAATTGGCTCCAAGTCATCGGCGCGTACAAAGTTTTACGTACGCAGACAAACGCGACAAAGCAAAACGCCGCGCTGATTCAACAATACGCGCAGTGGAACGCGTGGCGTGACGCAGAGACGAAATCGGAATATCAGGTGGACAAATTGCTCGCGGCAGCAAAACCCGCGCGTAAAACAAAAGGCGCGGGCAAGAAATCGCAAACGCTTGCCGCGAAACGTGTCGCCAAAAAACAATCTACAAAAAAAGCGAAAACTGTGAAATCTAAAACGATGGCGACAAAAGCGCCGCCTGCGAAAAAGACATCGCCTGCAAAAAGCATTTCCAAGAAAAAAACCACCGCGCCCAAAACAACGAAAAAGCAAAATAAACCGCGAACGAAAAAGTGATAATCCAAATTCAAACGTGGCTCGCACAACATTTCAAAAGTGCGGATGATGTCGGCACCGGCTTTGGCATCGCCATGTTTGTTTGTGTCGGACTCGGCAGCGTATTGAACATTGAGCGCTTGATCTCGCTCGGTCTTGCTTTTTTCGGCGCGGCGGTGGTCGCATGGGGCGTGAACGCGATGCAAACGCGCGAGCTGCGAATTTTTCAGCACGGTATTCGTGTTTCGGAACAGGTTCAAGAAATATTGGCGCGCGCGTGGGGTATTGTGTTTATCGGCGGCGGCGCGATTCTAATGGGGTACGGCATCTTGGAGATGGTCAATCCGCGCACGCCGGTTCCAACGCGCGTGCAGCAATTTTTTGGCACGGCGTCGGGTTCGGGCGTTCTGTTGTTGGTTGGCAGCGCGATCGGTATGCTCTATGCGTTGACCATGTTGTTTGCAAGCGAAGCGCGCGGCAGTAACGGCTTTGTGCGTTTTGTTACGAGTTTGCCCGGGCGTTTGTTTGGACTTGTGCTCGTCCTTGTTTTTGCCACGTTGGCGCTCATTGCGCTGCTGCAAATATTCGCGCCGGTCATTTGGGAAACGCTGTGGCAATCGTTTTGGCAGCGTCTGTAATTTTTGCGCAATCCCGTTTTCGATAGGATTGTTGCAATCCGATTGCGGCAATCGTATTGCAGCAATCCGATTGCCGCAATTGGTACGAACAATACGACGAATCTCGTCAATGGATTATGGAGGCGTAAAATCTATGAGTGAACCCACCACCAAAAAAGAATTGCTCAAACGAATCCGCGACCGTCACGCAGACATGGAAGAATTGCTCGCGTCGCTTTCGCTTGCGCAACTGACCGCGCCCGAACTCGATGAGGGATGGTCGGTAAAAGATACGCTCGCGCATATTGCCGCGTGGGCAAACATGGCGATAGATTTGATTGACCAATATCGGCGCGGTGAAACACCCAAAGCGTGGACGGAACAATATTCTCTCGGCGAAGGAACAGAGGAAGAACAGATGCATCGCTTGAACGCGCTATGGTTCGAACAAAACCGAGAACGCGAATTGACTCTAGTGCTGGACGATTTTCGCAACAGTTTTATGCGCATGGTCGAGACAGTGGAAAGCTTGAGCGAGACCGAAATTTTTGACCCCAATGCTTTTCCCGCGCGAAAGGGTCGCGCATTGTTCCCTCTCATCGCGGGCGATTCGTACGCTCATTACGAGGAACATTTGGGTTGGATTCGCGCGAATAAAAAATTTTCCCCATAAAAAGTCTATGGGGAAATTTTTTATGCTGCGTTCTTTGCTTTGTCCGAGCGACCACCGCGTAATTTATCCAGCACGTTGTACATTTCTTGCAGCGTCGGATAATCTTTCATATTCTCGGCATAATGCGTGAAACGGACGCGCCCTTTTTTATCCACAATCAGCAGCGCGGGCATCCGTCCAAATTTCAACAATTTTACTTGTTGTCCATACTGCTCCGCAACACTGTGTTGCGGATCCGCCAGACCGAAAAAGGGCAATTTTTCTTTTGCCCAATACAATTTGAACACGGCGGGCAGGTCGGGACCGATTGCCAAAACTTCCGCGTCGCGTTTTACAAATTCCTCGTACTGTTGGCGCAACTGCGCCAAATGCCGACGGCAGTGCGGTCAGGCAAAGCCGCGCAGAAACGTCAACACGACAAATTTTTTGCCGCGAAAATCTGACAGGCGAATTTCATCGCCATTTGTATCCGTGAGCGTAAAGTCAGGCGCGGTTTCCATAGAAATTCCCTTTGTACATATTTACATAATTACATAATTACGCTAAAATCAATCTACACTTTAATAGCGGAGGATTGCATGAAGCCGTTGGTCAAAGTTGTGCGCCCATTGCGCAATGGGCAAATTACGATTCCGTCCGAATTTCGGGCGCGGCTCGAAATCAACGAACACTCACTGTTGGAACTTGCCCTCGTCGGCGACGAATTGAGACTGAAACCCTTGCATGTTTCACGTGCAAAAAATTCGGAATGGGCGCGCGAGCTGTATGAACTATTTGCGCCCGTTCGCACCGAGACTGCCAAACAAAGCGAAAAACAAGTGAACGCCGACATTGATAAAGCGGTGGCGGCAGTGCGGAGAAAACGCCGTGCGCGTCGTGCTTGATACGGTGGTGTTTGTCCGCGCGCTCATCAACGCCCGCAGTTTTAGCGGACGCATCTTGTCCGAGTTCGCGCCGCATTTTATCCTGCTCGTTTCCAAAGAGACCGCGCAAGAGCTCTTGGAAGTAATTCGACGCCCCGAATTGGCAAAAAAGTACAAAAAACTTGCAGTCATTCGCATCGAAGCAGTGATTGAACTCGTCGCCCAAGCGGAACTGATTCTACTTGATGAAATTCCCCAAGTCGTCCGCGATGTCAAGGACGACGTTTTTGTTGCAACAGCGCAAATGGGCAAAGCGGATTATCTTGTGACAGAAGATAAAGACTTGCTCGAATTAACTGGCGATTTTGATTTTGAAATCGTCAATACTAAAAATTTTATCGAAATCCTTGAGGCACAGGCGACGCGCTAGAGAGCGCTTGCTACGCGGCGCTGCGCGCCGCTGCTCAATACCCCACATCTCCCCGCGCGTTGCCGTACCCTGTCATTTCCACGTAACCTTGCCCGCGCACATTTTTTCCGTTTGATGTTCCTTTTACATCCACCGCGCCTTCCCAATAGGTGAACGATACGCGCATTTCTTGGTCAGCGATCAAGGGCGTCAACGTCAAATCCAAATTTGCGGACGGAATTTCGACGCGCCATTTGCTTGGATATTTTCCCCCAGACACGGGACTTGTCCAGGTGTCGAGGACAGAAATTTTCACCTCATCGCGTTTCAAATATTTTGTCGAACCATCCGCTTCCACCAACGTTCCCGACGACAACAATTCGATGCTGCCATCCTTGTTGCGAATTTGAAAAAACATCAGCTCTTGATCGCTATCTAACTGAATCGAAAACCAATCCCATCCCGCCGCGTTTTCGCCGAGCGCGGTGGTACCCCATTCGTGATCGAACCACGAATCTCCTGTCACCGAAAAATTTTCGCCATTGATACGAATCGTTCCCGTTGTCGGCATCCGCGTGAACGAAACATAGTACGACGCGTTGCCTTTCGTCTCTGTTTTTTGCGAGACGCCATTTTCGCCGTGAACGACGGGCGGTTTCGACGCGTTCAAATTCAAATCGAGCGCCATCTTGGCATCATCGGCGAGCAACTTGACAGCTGACGCATCAGGATTCGAGCCGGTCGCCGACCAATTATCTATCCAGACGTGAAATGGTTCGCCGCTCGCGCCCGCGAGTCCCGCCGCGCCGCGCTCGAAAATTTCCGCTTCGTTGTGCGAATTATTTTTCTCATCCGTTATCGCAAAATGCGCGAAATAAATTTGATTCGTCGCCCAATCGGAAGCGCGCGCCGTAACAACACCCGGCGATATCCCGCGTCGAAAAAACGTCAGCTGATAACCAAATCGTCTGCCGTCCTCTGCGGTGAGATTCCCCGTGTAGTACCACCATTCCGTTTGATAATCGAAATGCGGTCCATGGTCTTGCGGAAATTGCATCTCACGCGGTTCCGTCACGCGCGCAAATCCTTCCGCGCCCTGCGCCGATTGCAACGCGACGATTTCGGTAGCCACAGGCGCGCGCTGCTGCGATTGCCAATAGAAAAACGCGGCGATGCTAACGATCGCAAGTACGCTGATTACAACAATAATCCGTCTCATATTTTCACTATTGCACCATCTCACTATTACACTATCGCACGCTTTATTCTTCCCTCAACGCCTCAATCACCTGCAAATGCGACAACCGCACCATCGGATAAATCGCCGCAATCAATGCCGCGCCAATCGAAACCACAAGCGCTTGGACGTACACTTCGGGAACGCTCGTGAAAAAAATCGTCCAGCCGAACGAACGCAAATTGATAACGTAAATCAAAATCGCCGCGAGAACCAAGCCAACCGGAATCGCCAAAATTCCCGCCGCCGCGCCCATCAAGCCGCTTTCCAAAAGTGTGAGTCGCCACAATTGTCGCAGTGTCATGCCCGTCGCGCGCAGGGTTCCCAATTCGCGCGTGCGTTCCAATTGCAATGCCATCAGCGCGGACAAAATCCCGATGAACGCCACCGCAATCGCAATCACTTGGAGCGCGCGCGTAATCGCAAACGTGCGGTCAAAAATCACGAGCGCGGCGTCGCGCAACGCGCGATTGCTTTGCACCGTCACGTCATTCCCACTCAACGCGACGCGCACCGCATCTTCCACTTGATTCACATCATAGCTCGGCGCGACGTACACTGAAAAGCCCGAAATCTTCGGGTCGTTCCAAAATTTTCGGTACACATCCAGCGACATCAAAATCGAACCTTGATCGCTCGAATAATCGTAATAGACGCCAACGATTGGAAAACTTTGCGCGCCTTTATCTGTCAACAACGTCAACGTATCGCCTTCCGCGACGTGATGTTTATTCGCAAACGGTTCCGTAATCGCAATCGCGCCCGCGTTCAACTGCTCATAAATTTTGCTCGGGTCACCGCTATAGCTGCGAAAAATCCGCGACTCGCGCGCAACGCCGCCTTGTGTCGCATTCAGTCTCAAGTCTCCCGTCTCTAGTCCCCGCACTGTCACCGAACGCAGCACTTCGATATTTTGCACGCCCTCCACTGCGCGCGCCTTTTCCACCAGCGCGGGGTCCATCGTCACCACGCGATTCGCGCCCGCGAGCGGCGTCGTAATGTAAAAATCTGCGTTCAACGTTTGCGCCAGCCAATTTTCCACCGTCGAGCGAAACGACGCAATCATCACCGTCACGCCAATCACAACGGCGACGGCAACCATCAACGACGCAATCGCCACCGACGTGCGGCTCAATGCTTGTGTCACCGTGCGCGATGCCATGCGCGCAATCAAGCCAAAGCGTCCAAGCGTCGCGGTGGCGATTCGCATCAAAAAAATCGTGACGACGGGAACATACAACACCAGCCCAAACAGCGCGATAAAAATTCCGCCGAACAACAGCGCCACATTGCTTTGCCCAAAAATCAAAATCGCCGCGCCGATCACAATCAACACCGCGCCGATAACATTCAAGCGCGGCAGCAGGCGGCGAATGCGGTCTTCCAAATCCGAACGCTGCAAAACGGTGACGGCGGGAACGGCGGATGCTTCGTACGCGGGCAGCGCGGCGGCGAGCAGCGCGGAAGAAATTCCAAGCAACAAACCTTTTACCAAACTGAACGCGTCCACGTTCACATCGCTCACCGTCAACGTAAAATACAAATCATTTATCGTCTGCGTCACGAGCGCGACAGTCAAACGTCCGAGCAACATTCCCAAGCCCAAACCAATGAGTGAACCAATCAAACCCAAGAGCGCGGCTTCGCTCATGATGAGCAAAAAAATTTCGCGCCCCGTCACGCCGACACAGCGCAGGATGCCCAACATTCGTCTGCGTTGCACTACGCTAAACATCACCGTGTTGTAAATCAAAAACATGCCCACCGCGAGCGCGAGCAACGAAAACGCGGTGAGATTCAGTTGAAACGCGGCGGTGAGCTGCGTCACCGTATCCGCTTGTTCCGACGCGCGCACAAGGCGCAAACCTTCCGGCAGCGCAGCAGCGATTTTATTCGCTTGCTCATCCGTCGCAATCAAATCAATCCGCGTCAATTTTCCATCCAAACCAAAAAGTTCTTGCGCGCTCGCGATATCGGTGAGAATTAATCCTTCCAACACGCGCGACGAGACCTCGTTCGGCTGCCGCATCAAACCAACAATCGTTACCGGTTTTTTTTGCGTGCCGATCTGTAAGGTGAGTGTATCGCCAACTTTTAGATTGTAACGCGCCGCGCTGTCCGCGCTGATCAACACCGCGCCCGGCTGCGTATAAAACGCGGTGAGCGCGTTCACGTCAACATTCGTCCCTGCGGTGATGTACGTCCGAAACGGCGGCTCGGCAAACAAATCAATCCCCAACACGCGCATCGTTTGTCCACCCAATTCTTTTGCGCCTGCGTATCCTTCCACAATCGGCGCGGCGTTGCGAAAACCTTGCAATCTCAAATTGCGATACACCGAATCGTCAAAACCATTCGCGCCGCCGACGATTTGATGCGTCGCCTTGCCAACAATCACCTCTGTCGAAAGTTGAAACGCGCGCGTCGCCGAAGCGTTCGCCAAATCCACCGCGACGACGACGGCGACACCGAGCGCGACGGAAAGGATCAACAGCAGCGTGAGCCATGGGCGATGCAGTTGGTCGCGGAGGATGGTTTTGAAAAGAGTGAGGTGCATAGTGGAGAGTGGAGAGTGGAGAGTCGAGAGTCGAGAGTCGAGAGTCGAGAGTCGAGAGTCGAGACTGGAGATTGGAGATTGGAGACTAGAGACTTGAATTTTGAATTTCTAATTTCCAACTTTTAATTTTCCATCCTCCATCCGTAACACCCTATCCGCCTGTTCTGCAATTTCGCTCGAATGAGTGACCATCACGAGGGTCTTGTTTTTTTCGCGCGCGAGTTGAACTAGCAATTCCAAAATTTTCGCGCCCGTTTCCGCGTCGAGATTGCCTGTTGGTTCATCAGCGAGAATCAATTCGGCGTCGGCGCACAACGCACGCGCGATGGCAACGCGCTGCTGCTCGCCGCCCGAAAGCTTGTCGGGAAAAACGTCCGCGCGTTCGCGCAACGCCACCGCGTCGAGCAAACGATTCGCTTGCGCTTGCGCGTCCGCTTCCTTCCAGCCCGCGAGTTCGGCGGTCATCAAAACATTTTCGCGCACGGTGAGCGTGGGAATGAGATTGAAAAATTGAAAGACGAAACCGATGTGCTTGCGGCGAAACAGCGTGCGGTCATTGTCGTTCAGTTTCGCAATATTTATCGCGTCAACAAAAATATCGCCGTGCGTCGGCGTGTCAAGCCCCGCGAGCAAATTCAGCAGCGTACTTTTGCCGCTGCCGCTGCGCCCCACAATCGCCACAAATTCGCCGCGCGCGAGTTCGGCGTTCACGCCTTGCAGCACCGCGCGTTCTTGATCGCCTTCGTGAAAAGTTTTGGTGACGTTTCCAAAACGAATGAACGCCTCTTTGATATTGCCGTTCGCTGAAACCATGCCACTGCCTTTGTGAAATTTTGCACCATTGTAGCCCTATTCTTTGTGGCGCAAAACTCGTTTGCCTTACGAGGGACGAACTGGCTGCCAACAAAAAATCCCGCATGAGAGTTCGTAACCTACTAGCTCACGCGGGAAACATCTGCACTATGCCCTTTTTCCCGGGTCCATGATTGCGTGCAGCTCGTTGCAACATCATCGGCAAACGAAAGCCGCCCCTTTCTTTGTGTTCTTTCTTTCCTTCTTTTGCCGTTGTTTTCCAAACAATGGTTTCTAAACAACAGAGGACAACTACGAGGAGAACGTTCTGGCGCAACGAAAACCGTAGTAGACGAGCCTGTAGACAGGGTAGATCCAGAAGCGGTAGGCGCAGCGGGCGTCGATCGCATCGAGGTAGAACGAGCCGCCCCGCAGCACGGGATAGGGTTCGTTTCTGCTGTACAAGCTCGCCGTCCATTCCCAGACATTGCCCGCAAGATCAATGACAGCGTCCTCCGCGCTCTTGCCATCGGGGTACATCAGCACGGGTGTGGTCGCGTTCAAATCGCTCTCGCTTGTATTTGCTCGCCGCGCGTCGAACTCTTTGCCCCACGGATATATATTTCCGTTTCTGCCGCGTGCGGCGCGCTCCCATTCTTGTTCAGTGGGCAGGCGAAAACTCTTGCCGGTTTGCTCCTTGAGCCAGTTGCAGTATGCTTCCGCTTCGTACCAACTGACGCCGACGACGGGTTGCAAAGGATTATTGAATCGAGAATCGTCCCAATAACGCGGCTCGGTCCACCTTTTCTGCTGGCAGACTTGCCATCCTTCCTTTGACCACCAGCGCTCCGTGCTATAGCCCTCGGCGCGAATAAAATTCTTGAACTGCGCGTTGGTTACGGGATACTTGGCAATTTCAAAGGGCTGGCGAATTTCTTGGGTTTGATCCTTGTCGCTATATAGGAACTTGCCCGCCGGAATACGCACCATCTCATCCAGATCGTCGGGCAGCCAACCGAGTTCGCCCAGCACGAGTCCGGCGTCGCGCCGCGTTGCTGCAGGGATGTGATAGGCGATCATCGTTTGGTAGAGCGCGGTGAGGCAATCCTCCCACAATTTTTTCTCAACACCCGCCGCGCCAATATTGAGCAGACATGCGCCCGCAAGTACCACATTTTTCCCGCGCTCGTCCTTTTGCGGCGGCGTGTCTTCCAGTATCTGGCGAATAAAGAGCGAAGCGGTTGCTTCTTCTTTCGAGATGAGGCTGAGGTATTCGGCGGTGAGGCGCGCCACTTCACGCCATGCGGGCAAATAGAGCTGCGGATGCAAGGTCTCAAAGATCTCCGCGCGCGCCACTTGCCCCGCAAAGACCGCGCCGCGCGCCGCGAGGTACTCTTCAAAGGTCAAGTGCAAAAAGCCATAGGCGTTTTCGCCGCGCTCGACCAACAATCCCGCGTATTTGCGCACACTGTCTACAAAGCTGCGCGCGGCGCTCACTGCATCGTCGGGCGGCAGTTTTTGCGTGTAATAGTCCTGAACCTGTTTCTCAATCTCCTCGCGTTTAGCAGTTCCCGCTGGATGCTCGCGGTGCATCCACAGCGCGAGCGGCGCGAGAATTTTGATCGCTTCCACTTCTTCGAGACTGCCGAGGGCTTCGCGCGCCAACGTTCGGCGGCGGCTCCATGAGGTGATGAGAGTCTTGACGTATAGTTCGTACAACTCGACGCGCTTTTGGGGTAGTTCCTTGCCTTCATAGTGGATTAGGGCGAGGATGGTCAACAAGAGCGGATTCGTAGCCAATGCCTGCACGCCGGGGTCACGAGAGATCGCAGTGGTGAGGCGCTCGGCTTCGTTTTTCGCTTCCTCGCGCGCGGCAGGCGTATCCCCACGCGCCTTTCGCAAATATGCTGCCCACCAGTTATGGGCGAACCAGTGAATCTCATCCGCGGTAAAATTTTGCAAAGTGAAATGCGCAACGTCCGCCGCATCAAAAGGAGCATCGCGATAACCGATGATACGGCTGGTGATGATAAAGCGGTTATCCTTTTTCCATTTTTCGTAAAACGCTTTCACTCGCGCGACGACGCGCTGTCGCTCGGCACTTTCAAACACCTCATCCAAACCGTCGAGGAGAATGAGCGCCGTGCCGCTGGCAAGTTGCTCTTGCAAGAGCGGCGTGAGATTGTACGTCATTGTCTCGGTGCGCCACCACTGCGGGATGAACTCAAGCAGGTCGAGGTCAGGATTTCTGCGAAGCTCGACGTTGTAGGCAGCAAGGGGAACGAGGAATGGCACGCGTTGTTCTTTCAGTCCGAGCTTTTCTTCGGCGAGTACCTGCGCAAAGATCACGGCGAGGTACCGGAGCAGAGTAGTCTTGCCCCCGCCGGGATTACCAAGAATCACGAGTGACTTGTGACGCTTTAGTATCTCGTCTATTCGCTGCGGCTCGGACGCGGCGCGTTCGCGCAGCTGTTCTTCTATCTGCGCGCCTCTTTGGAGAGGAAATTGTTCAAGCATCTCGGCGCGCGGCATTTCGGGCGCGGCATAGAGATGGACGTACAGATCGTCCACGTCAAGCGTCACCATAGCGCGTTCTAGCTGGACGATGCCCTGAAAGGTGAGCGGGCGCAAGAGGTCAATCAAGTACGAGAGATACCGCTGTGCCGCGAGTGGTATTGTCGGGCTGGGCACGGTTTCGATCACTGGCATTACGGATACAGGCGCGGTCAAATGTTTTTCCAATTCCGTGAAAAAAGTCAGCGCGCCGTAGGGCTTGGACTCGGCATCGCAGAGCACTTCGACATTTTGATTGCGCCACAACCCCATCCGTGATTTGATGACATGTGGATTGACTGCATAGACCTGCCGTGGCACGCGGCGCTCAATTCGCACGTCGTTGTACGCGCGCCGCACATTTTCGTCTCCCAATCCATAACCAACCAGAATAATGGTTTGGTCAATAAAGATATTCTCCAGTCGCCGCCAAAAGTTTGGATGGTCATGGGGAAAACGCGCAAAGTCATCACCGCTGAGGATAAAAGAGCTGGCGCTATCCAATGTTCCGTGCAGCTTGAAAATGTTCAACGTTTCGGGTGTCTTGGGGCGTCCTTCTAAATCTGCGTCGGTGATGATGGGATAAAAGTCGCGTTTGGGGGTGAGCGCATCACAAGCCTCTTCAAGCAGCGTATCCCAATTGGTCGTGATAACGAGATTCACGTCTTTGAGGCGTGCGAGGGCGAGATGCGCGGATGAAGGCTCTGTCAACCGATCCTGTGCGGCTTTGATGAGTCTGCGGATTTCGGTATTCAGCTGACCGCGCCGATGCTCCGCATCGCAAAAATCGGAGATGTCCACCAGAGTTGGTCTCTCAATGTCCGGTGGCTTGAAATCGGCAGGCAGCTGCTCTGCCAGTTCTGCCGCAGTGGGCAAGCCCGCGCTCTTGCTCATCCCCGCGCCGAGCAAAAAAACCACTTCGCCACGCCTGATTTCTGCCGCAATCGTCTTCAGGTCAGCCATCGCATCTCCTTTTCTTCCTTTTGCACAGGCGAGATTATACGTCCGGCACGGCGCGAATTCAATCGCGTCTGCGCAAATGGAATTCAATCCTGAATTGCGACCACCGCAAACTGACCTCTGTCCCCTGTCCCCTGCCCTCTATTTCCTGTTATAATCCCCCCATGCCTTATGCCCGCGTCGCAGATTTGCAAATGTTTTACAACGAATACGGTTCGCCTGACGCGCCGCCGCTATTGTTGATTCACGGTTCAGGCGGCACGGGCGCGAGTGAATGGAAACCCGTGCTTGAGGGGCTGTGTAAAAATTTTCATGTGATTGCGCCCGATTGCCGCGGGCATGGCAAAACGCTCGATCCGCGCAGCGCGTATTCGTTCGGTCTCCTGGCGGACGATTTGGCAGAGTTGTTGCGCGTGTTGGAGCTTGCGCCTGCGTTCGTCGTCGGACATTCCAACGGCGGAAACATCGCGCTGGTGTTGACTGTCGAACATCCCGACGCGGTGAAAAAAGCGGTGGTGATGGCGGGGAATGCGTATGTGAGCAGCGATTTATGGCGCTACGCGGAGGGCAGGTGGTCTGACCGCATCAGTATTTCATGGGGCAGGCAGTTGGCGGAATTGCATGATCCGCTGCGGTACGATGGCTATTGGCGCGAATTGATGGACCGCACCGGTTGGGAAATTGCGCGCGCGCCGAATTATTCGGCAAAGGATTTGCATCAGGTCAAGACGCCGCTGTTGATTATTCAAGGCGAAAACGATGCGGTCAACGCGCCCGCGCATCATGCGGAATTCATGGCAGAGAATTTGCCCAACGCGCAATTGTGGCTCGCGCCAAACACAGGACACAGCGTACACGAGGAACATCCGCAAGAGTGGGTGGAACGTGTGACGAAATTTTTTCTAAAATAAAAACTGCGTCGCGAGGTTCACGACGCAGTTTTTATTTTGCCAAGCAATTGCATTAACCCGCCGCTTCCAACGCGATGGTCATGAACACGCGTTCCTCTGGCGCCAAGCCCGATTCCACTTCTTCGGCGCGCAGCGCCAGCAAGCCGGGCGTGAGTTCCTCTTCACGCATGATGCGAAAACCCATCCGC
>SHND01000029.1 GCA_004295045.1 Chloroflexota bacterium
TCCATTGTGCCTCCTGTGAGAAAGCACACTGTAGCAAACGCACACGATGTCCTGAGTATATTCGGTTGTTAAGATGCACACGATGTCGTGAGCACGCAAGCGCACACGATGTCCTGATTATTGAGAGTTAGTCGTTAGTCAACAGTCGAGTATCACGCCCATTGTGCATTCTGCATTCCGCATTGTGCAATCTGCATTCCGCATTATGCATTCTGCATTGTGCATTGTGCATTGTGCATTGTGCATTGTGCATTGTGCATTGTGCATTGTGCATTGTGCATTCCGCATTCCGCATTGTGCTCCAGTCATTCCGCCGCATTCTCATTCGCCTCTTCCTGCTTGCCGGAAACCAAGCGCGGCAAATCAATGCGCGGTAAACTCGGTCCCTCTTTTTTCGGCGCTTTCATCTGTTCGATCTTGATTTGCACTTTGCCCACGCGCAGACCGAGTCCACCCTCCAGCACCGTACGCGTCACATCCATCACTTCGTCCGTCTTTTTCTTTACATCCACGTCCGAAGTCGTCGTCAAATCCACCAGCACATCCACAGTATCGCCTTTGCCTTTGGAAATTTTCGGCTGTGCGCGAATAACGCCCGGGAGCGGGTCAAGCGCGAATTGCAGCTGCGTCGTGATCGCATCCGCGCTCATCATCACATCCGCGCCTTGAATGGATTTGAGCCGCATACGCGTTTTACCGCTTGGCATCAATTCCAAATACAAAAATAGAATCGCAAAGACCGCTGTCAACAGCGCAACGCCGAGGCACACCAAGCGCGCCAAAATTTGCTGCGGATCTGCAAGAGCGTTGAGCGTCGGCTGCACCGTCGCGTTAATGCTAGACGGCACAAGCAGCACCACGAAAAACAGAGCACAGCCCAAAACCAATGCCGCAAGCAACATCACCACAACAATCATGCGATTGACAAAGTTCATAGCTCCCCCTCGCATCTGAAATGATCTCGCGTATTATAACCGATTCTGCATCGCCAACTCTGTTGATCGCATCGTGACAAATGCGCATCAAACCGGCGTAGGTGGATGGTCGGATTGGCGGATGTGAACCAGAACCGTCGCCAACAGCGCGATCCCCAACAGCGCAATTCCTACGCCCGATAAAATCAGCCCGATATAAAACGCGCGCGGACGATACAAAAATTCAACGCGGTGCGTTCCTTCGGTCAACAGCACGGCGCGAAAAATCACATCTGCGCGCGCGATGGGCATGGGCTTGCCATCCACCAACGCGATCCATTCGGGGTCCCACGCGTCGGTCAACACCAAATATCCTTCCGAATCCAAATGCGTCTCAATCACCACGCGTTCGGGTTCGTCCAAAACAATGTCCGCGCGTTCGCTCAAGCCCTGCCCGATGTCCGTGTCAAATTCGGGACCCTCCGCTACAAAAATCTCTGCGCTCGGCGCAGGCGAACGCAGTTGGCGAAATGCTTCCGCATCGTCCGCGCGTTTCACATTGTGCGTCACGAACGCGCGCGGCGACGCGTCGGGATTCTCGAACACGGCAACATCTTCGCTCCGATAGACCAAGCTATGTCGTCCCTTGCCCACTAGCGGCGCGAGATCAATTTCGGTATCGCCATTCAACAACGCGATCTTTTGAATGTGCAGCAGTCCCGCGTCAATCTTGGGCTCAACGCGCAATTTCACAATCGGCGCCGGAGCGTCGGCGAAATTGAGGCGCGTGAGAAACGTATGTCCAACGTGCTCCTCAATCGGAAAGGCGGAACGCGCGGGAAAGGACGATGCAATTTCGGGACGCGCATGTTGAATCGTTTTCAGTACATCGCTGCGCTCATACGCCCATTCGGCGGTATCGCGTCCCGCCAGCAGCGGCACGCGATACTCTTTGCCATTTTCGTCCGTCAACACAACTTCCGCAACCACCGCGCCATTGGGCAGCGCGGCGGATTGCGCGAGCGACGATTCCATCTCAACGCCGTCGGCATCCACAATCGAAAATTCGAGCGGCGCACTTACGGGATCAATCAGAAATGGATTTTTCAAATCGGCGGCTTCGGTCTTTGGATCAACAGGCAACAACTGCGGAATCAAATAGTAACGCACGCCGAGTTTGTTCAACATGACCGGCGAAAGCTCATCGAGATAGGCGCGCGTATTGCGCGGTGTGAGCGGCGTATAGCCGTGCGCGGCGCGGACATTGTGCGCGGCGTTGAGGTTGGGAAATAAACTTTCATTCATCACCGCAATCCACGGCAAAATCCACTCGCTTGTCAATACCCGCGCGCCGTTTTGCAAATTCAACTGCCCGAGTACGCGCGGACGCGGAAAAATTTCCGCGCGCGGCGCGATTTGATTGTACGTTTGCGCGTAGACGGCGCTGAATGCCATGACATCAATCAACGTCAAGCCCAGCGCACACACTGTAAAAAACACGCGGTCCATGTGCGGCGCGCGCAAGACGAGCAGCAAAGCGAGTGCGCCAAAAATGATTGGCAGCGCGCGCCACGCGTCGAGCCAGCCCTCTACGCTGACAACATTTGTGAGAATTAGAATCAATAATGCCAACGCCAACGCGACCCCACCCGCGATAAACGCGTTACGAACAAGTTTCGAATCGTACGTGCGAGCGCGCAGCACGTCAAAACCGAATCCCGCCAACATCGCCAACGCGAACGCAAAGGGAAAAAGAAAACGCGCGGGGACGCGAAACAAATTAAACAAAGGCAAGGCGCGCAGCGCGGGATAAAGCGGGGTGTTTCCGCCGAACGCGAGCAGCAGCGCGCCGAGCGCCAGCGCAATCCAAAACCACGTCTCGCGGTCACGTTTCAAAATCACCGCAACGAAAGCAAAGAGCAGCGGCAATATTCCAAGATACGCGATCACCTCCACCGACGTGTTCGGGTATGGGTTGCCGCGCAAAAAGGGCGCGCTCAATAGGGCAAGATACAACGGATGATATGAGAACGTGGTGAAAAATTCTTGGTCCACTCCGCCCGCGCGCGCGGACTGCTGCGCAAATTCAAACGTCGGAAGAATTTGCGCCGCGGCGATAAGCGTGCCGAGGACGAGCGCAAAAGCAGCGATGGCAAATGCCCGCAGACGGCGGACGCCCGGGCGGTCGTCCGTCGTCTGCCGTCCATCCATAAATTCCATTGCAACAACATACACGCCGAACACGACGCAATTGATCAGCGCAAACTGCGGATGTCCGCCCAACCATTGCAGCGCGAACGCAATCACCAACAATGCCCACATGAACAAACGATGCCAGTCCGCGTGCCATTGTTCGTAGAAATAGAGTAACCACGGCAGCCATGCGGCGACGCTCAATACATTCGGGTGCGTGATGCGCGCCGCGCCAAACCCGCCCATCGTCAACGCGATGGCAGCAATCATCGCGCCGACGGTGGAAATCTTTTTCACGCGCGCAAACAAAAACATGCCCGCGCCCAGAAACGCGAGATGCAAGAGAATGTCGTAATTCAATGCCCACTCAACAGGCAAAAGGCGATAAAGGAGCAAATGCAGTGGATAGAGCGCGCCCGTTTGCATTTCGGCGAGGAGCGGAATGCCCGCCAAAATTTCGGGCTGCCACAATGGCAAGCGTCCTGCCTGCAGCGCGTTCGCGTACAACACGCGCGTGGGAAAAAAGAACCGCGCGATATCGCCAAAAAAGAACATGCCGAGTCCGAGCGCGGCGCGCCAGTAAAAGATAAAGGGCAAAAGGACGACGAATGCCAACGCGAGCCAATCGCGAAATTTTAGAAACCCGTCCTTGTAAGGACGGGTTTCTAAAATTTCAGAGGATCTTTTTTCAGGGTTTGGCATTCTCGATGATCAATTCCGCCGTCGCCGGCACGATGCTTTCAACCTTGATTTTATCAGGCACATTCACTGCGCGCAACACGCTTTGGTAGGTACCCGGCGCGCAGCGCGGCGCGTCAATTACAATTTGCACATCATTGCGTTGAATTGTTTGCAAAATCGGCAAGGGACCGGACAAAATAACCTGGACTGATTCGGGCGAAATCTGCGCGGACAAATTACATGAATCGGAAATGCTGACCTGGCGCTGTACGGTCAAGCCGCTCAAAACAGGTTCAATCGCCACTCGCGTCAAAACATCCTTTGCGTTCAGCACCGAGACCCCTTCGGGCAATTTCAAGCGCACACGCCGCGTGATTCCTTCTTTGGCATTGCTTACATCAATCGGTTCCGTTTCTACAAAACCGCCAAGTTGATTTAACGCTTCGGGTGCGCCGACCAACGTGACAGTGGCAGGGTCAACGCTGATGTCGCTCAACCAATAGCCGGACGCGGGATTGCCGCTGATGACCGCTTTGACGGCGGCGTCTTTGTAACCAACGCGCTGCTCGATCGGAATGTGCACCTGGACGGTTGAGGGCTCAATTGTGAGATTTTGAATCTGATTGCCTTGCGCATCATGGAGTAACACATTGGCTTGGCGGTCTACCGCACTTTTCGCGCCGCGCAGCGCAACCTCTACAGTCGCGTCATTCACGCGTTCGATTTCATTTTGCGGACCGGTGATCGTGACCGTTGGAGGCGTAACTTGCGCGGTTTTCGCTTCATAGCCGAGGGGCGGTTCATCCAAAACACGCACGCGCACCGCCATAGGCACCGAGCGAATTTTTTCGAGTTGCACTTGGACAACAGGCGGGTCTATAGCCAAGATGCGTATGCGTGGATCATTACTCTTGGCGGTAAGCGGGACATCGGCTTGCCCTTCACCCAAACCGCCCAAGTCGGCGATGATTTGGAAATTGGAGCTGTTGAGCGTATTCCACAGCGCTGATTCTGTACGAATGCGCACGCGCGCCGCAAGGCGCGAGGGTTCGACCAGCGTCAATCCTTCAGAGCGATTTTGAAATTCGATTGGAACCGCATCGGGAAACAATCCTTCACGTACAGGATTTTCTTCATTCGTCGCCACAATCCACACGACCACTGCAAACAACAAGGCGATGAGAATGGAGGACGCATTCGAGAGGAAAGAACGCAGCATTAATTTTTTCGTACCAAATTTTTGGAATCCGAAATGCCTCGGAGGGGCGACAAGAATCGGCGCACCGTGCCGTCCACCGGACGTCCGGTGTAAAGATTGGTCAGCAGACGATTCAGATTGCCCTCATCAAGGTTACGGATCAAGCGTCCATTGTGGGCAACAGAGATGCCGCCGGTTTCTTCGCTGACCACAATCGCGATCGCATCGGTGCTTTCCGAGACGCCCAACGCGGCGCGATGCCGCGTGCCCAAGTCTCGATCAATGTCAGGATTTTCGGAAAGCGGCAGCATACAGCTGGCAGCCAGAATTCGCTCGTCGCGCAGAATAACCGCGCCATCATGCAAATCTGTATGCTTGTTGAAAATCGTCAGGAGCAGGTCTGCCGAAACTTCGGCGTCAATTTTCACGCCCGTGTCAATGTATTCTTGCAGTCCCGTTTTGCCTTCGATAATCATCAACGCGCCCGTCATCTGACGCGCGAGCGCGCCGCTCGCGCGCGACAGCGTCGCAAGGAATTTTGTCGTCGCGTCCGTTGTGCGCGCGCCGATCAATGAGCGCGGTCGCCCCAGTCGCTCAAACGCGCGCCGCAGTTCGGGTTGAAAGATGACGGGAATCGCAACCAACAGCGCGGGGATGGAATTGCGCGTGAGCCAATTGAATGCAGTGAGGTTGAGAAATGTGCTGGCGAGGACGGCAAAAAACGCGACCAAGAGAATCCCGCGCAAGAGGGTTACCGCGCGGGTCCCGCGTACCAAATAGAACAGCCCCAAGAAAACGAGCGCAACGAGGAGAATGTCAACGAGACTCGATACGTTCAGCCGGGCGAGGAGGTCTTGCTCATTCAAGAGACAACAATTTCATTTCGCACGCAATAGCTATTCTCGAATAGAGTCACATCACTGCATTCGAGAATAGCTGTCACGCAATTTTTTATTCTCGTGTCATGCTTCCACAGGTTCGCGCAGTTCCAAGAGCAAACGCCGATAATCATCCACACGCGGCGGTTTCAAGACAATTATATCTTGAATCACATTGATTGCTTCGGCTTTGCGATCTTGATTCAACAGCCGTTCGCCGAGATCGTCCAGCAGTTGAATTGCTTTGGTCGTTTCCCCCCGCGCGGCGTAATGTTGCGCAAGTCGCCGCACAATGACCGGTTCGTCGGGCGATGCTTCCGCCAACGAAGTTAACACCGCTTCAACATGCTGCGGCGCATCTGCATAACGCTCCAAAAGCGTATCCAGTTCCCGTTCTCCTGCGGCGGTCTGCCCCGTGCGCAAATATAACTCGATCAAGTAATAGCGCGCAAGTTCGTCATCGGGCGCCGCGCGTTCCAGTTCTTGGAACACGATCAATGCCTTGTCGTACTCGTACAATTTCATGTACGCGGCGCCAAGATTGCGCTGCAGGTTCGTCACCGTGTCGCTCACCACGCCCGCGCGCGCGGCGAGCATCAGTCCTTCATTGTACTTGTCTGCTGCTTTTTGGATCTCTCCCGCCGCTTCCAAACCTTTGCCCACCGTCTCAAATTCGTTCAGCGCTTCAGGCAGATCGCCGCTTTGTACCAAAACATTGATGAGTTTCGAACGCCGCGTGACATCTTCCGGCGCAAGTTTCAACGCGTGCTTGTAAAACGAAATAGCTTTTGGCAAATCGCGACGCACTTCGGCAGTTTCCGCGAGCGTCGCGTATTTGTCAATCGCCTGTGACGTACGCCCGGATGCTAATGCAATTTCTGCCAGCTGCGCGTGTGCGGGCAAATAATTCGGGGCGATTTCGATTGACTGGTACACCAGCTCACCTGCCGCGTACAATTTTCCCGCGCGCAGCAATTCATCACTGGTGCGCAGCAGCTCTATCACGCGCTGCGTCTCGGGCGTTTCGAATACTTCTTGCATCGAAAGCGGCGTCCCGCCCATCGCAACGGTTGCAATGTGTTCGCGCACTTCGCGGACTTTGTCCTGCCATCCTTTGCTGTTCAAAAAGTCCAACAGCGTCGCGCGATATTTTTGCGCAGTGGCATCGTCGCCAATCACATGATAACTGTCCGACAGCGATTCGTACAATCGAATGACTTGATCTGCCTGCGAACGGTTGACCGTAGTTAAATCCACGATCTTCATCGCTTGCAGATAATGGTCGAGCGCCATGTCCACTTTATTTTGCGCGCGATACGATTGTCCAAGCGCAAAATGTGAAGCGACCGCGAATTGCGGCGCGCGCGCCGTTTGATTCAACAACGCGATGGCATCGTCATGACGCAAGGTGTTTTGGTACAAAATCGCAAGATTGAACTGCACTTCGGGGCGTGAGACGCCTGCCGCCAAGATTTGCTCGTACAGTTCAATGGCTTCGCGCGACTGCCCATTCTCTTGCGCGTCAATCGCGCGTGCGAGCAGCGAATCCACATCCACACCCGCGCGCCCGCCGCTGTCACCGCGTCGCCATGGAGTTTTGTCATCCAATACCGATGACGCGAGCCGCGACAACGCGCTGCGCCGCGCGAGTTCCACCGGACTCGCGCCGGCTTGCGCAGCCAGCGATGCGCCGCGCCCCGTCAACTCGTTCAACAAAAAGCGCGCTTGAGTGTTATCCGGTTCGAGCGCCAACGCGCGTTCGGCGCACTGTGTGGCGCGTGGAAAATCGCCGCCGCGCTGTGCAATTTTCGCCAGCGCAAGCCACTCGCGCGCCGCAGGTCCCTCATGTCCTGCCTCTGTAAATGCCGCCGCGAGTTTTTCGTGCGGTTCGGTCAAATCGGGATCGAGCGTAGTGGCTTTGCGCCACGCTTCGACCGCTTTGTTCATTTGCTTTTGCTGTTGGTACAGTTCCGCCAACTGCATATATGCGGCAACCGCGTCGCCCTTGCGATTCATTTTTTCCAAAAGAATCGCCACGCGCGCGAGCGGAACGGGATCATTGCTTTGCATCTTGGCGAGAAATTTATATTCCGCCAGCGACTCATCCAATTTGTTGGATTCTTGCAGTGCAAGCGCGAGACCACTGTGCGCGGACGTGTCGTCGGGGAACTCGTGGAGCGCGCGGCGATATTCTTTGATCGCCGTGTCCCATCGCTGATCCCATGCAGCATTCGACGCTTTTTTCAGCGCATCGTTAAAAGCAGTTTTGTTCGCGGGCATAAAACGTTTGGCGCCGGGAGACAATCGTACACGAAATAGTTGGACTGAAACCTAGAATATAAAAAGATTACCACAATGTACGCAATCCATCAAGCGGAAATTGGGGCTATAACGGGAAAAAAAACGGACAGAGTGATGTCTCTGTCCGCACAGCGAGCCGGTAATTCTCAAATTGGCAATACGCGACCGCGTATTCCGCGACTGGTAATTTCTAATAGTCCAACGCTCGGTTCACTGTTGTTCAGCGGATTGATCGAGCCGGGATTAAAAAGAAAAACGCCTTCGTGCATTTTGGCGTACGGGACATGCGTGTGTCCAAAGACAATGGCATCCACGTTGTTGAAACGACTCAAAATAAATTGAATGTATTCGGCATTGTACGGATCGCGCCGCAGCCACCGCGCAATGCGTTCATTGAATCCACTGCGCGTGTCGGGATGTCCATGAATCAGCCCGACGCGCAAGCCGCCAAATTCCAAAACCTGCGATTCCTGCAAGTAGGTGCGCACTTCGGGTTTGTCGTGATCGCCAAAGACAGCAAAGGTGAGCGACACCGATTCTTGCAGCTGCTGCAAGACATCGAGCGCCGTAATGTCGCCCGCGTGCAAAACAATTTCGACGGACGAAAAAATCTCCATCACCCGCGCTGGCAATGAACGGCGCAGGTCGGGAATGTGAGTGTCGGCGATAACGCCAATTTTCATGGAGCAGTGAAATTAGAGTTTGGAGATTGGAGTGAAAAATTTTGTGAATCTCCAAGCTCGCGTCTCTAATGTGGAATTCCCAGCGCGGAAATTACCATAGCTAACAGCACAAACCACTGGGCGCGTCCCAAAAAGATTTTCGAGTCAGCGCGTCCCGCTCGCACCAGCGTCTGCCACAAGATAAGCGCGCCGAAAGCAAGCGCCACAATCGTCGCATTAATCAACGCGCCGCGCGCCAAGAGAAAAATGACCAACGCCGTTTGAGCAACGTTCACTATCGCAAAACCTAAACGCGGTCGCGCCGCGACCGAGAGCAAGCCGCGATAGGTAACGGCAAAGAGCAAGGCAACGATTGCAGAATCAAGCGGCGGAAAAATTTGGGACAAGGCGGCGTCGCCAATCAGCCACGCCATCCCAATTTCCGCAAATGCGCGCGCCCAGCGCCCCGCGCCATGTTCACCCAATTCACTTTCGAGCGGCGCAAGGAGCAGCGCGCCCAATGTCAAAATAAATGCGGCAGCGCCCAACACCAAAGCGACAGACAACGCAATCAGTCCGGTAACCAAAATCGCGGTAAGCGATTGCCCCACTTGCGGCATCACAGCTTCGCGCCAAAATTTGGCGCGCGACGAAAGCCACTGCGAGAAACGCGCCGCCGGTGAGCCGAGACGCGCATAAGGAACGAGCATCCACGCGCGCGTCGGCGTCGCTTTCCAGCCGCGCATTGGACTCGTCCAATCGGTGTTCACCCATGCCGCGCGCCACGCCCCCAAGATCGCGTCGGTGAGCAGCACCGCAATCGCCACACGTAATAAGGTTTCGCCCGAAATGAGCAAGCCCTGTGCGGCAATCGCGCCGCAGATGGTCGCGGCAATCGGACCCAGCCATGTCATTGGGCGCGCCGAACGCAGTTCGAGCGCCACACGACGCCCCATTGACGGACGCGACATTCGCGATTCCATACGCGGCGAGTGTAGCATGAGAGGGATTTTTAAGCAATGGTAACTCGGTTTGTTTCGGATTTTCTCGCCGCAAATTCGAATTTGCGAGATTGTTTTGCCGATTCTTGTTGTTTGAATTAGAATAGCTCGCTGTTATGAAAATTGCAGTGGACGCGATGGGCAGCGATGCCCGCCCCGTGCCGGATGTGCAGGGCGCAGTGGAGGCGGCGCGCGAGTACAACATTGGCATACTGCTCGTCGGTCCCGAGACGCAGATTCGGCAGGAACTGAAAAAGATTGGGAGCGTGCCTGCGGGAGTTGAAATTTGCAACGCGACGCAAGAGATTGCGATGAACGAACATCCCGCGAACGCGGTGCGCGAAAAAAAAGATTCGACGATTGTTGTTGGCATTCAGCAAGTGAAACTGGGAAATGCGGACGCGTACGTTTCGATGGGACACACGGGCGCGAATCTCGCGGCGGCAATTTTTGAATTGCAGCGCATCAAAGGAGTTCACCGTCCCGCGCTGGGCGCCTTGTTTCCAACGCCTCAAGGTCCAAGTTTATTGATTGATGTTGGAGCCAACACCGACTGCAAACCCGAATGGCTCGATCAATTTGGGGTCATGGGCGAATCGTACGTGCGCGGAGTTTTGAGAATTGAGCAGCCGCGCGTTGCGTTGCTGTCAAACGGCGAAGAGGAAATCAAAGGCAATCAGGCGGTGCAGGAAGCGCACGCGTTATTGAAACAGCGCGCGGCGAAAACGGGGATGAATTTTATCGGCAACGTGGAAGGCAAGGATGTTGCGGCGCATCTCGCCGACGTCATCGTCGCGGACGGCTTTGTCGGAAACATTGCGTTGAAAACCGCCGAAGGCATTGCGAAAATGCTGAATGAGCTGATCCGTTCCGAAATCAAAGCGAATCCCATTTCCACCGTCGGAGGCGCGCTTGCGATGCCCGCCTTTAACAAAGTGAAAAAGATTTTGGATTATACAGAATATGGCGGTGCGCCTTTGCTGGGCGTCAACGGCGTCGTGATTGTCGGGCATGGACGCTCGAACGCCGTCGCCGTGAAAAATGCAGTGCGCGCCGCAAAACGCGCTGTTGAAGCAAACATCCTCGCAGCAATACGCAGTGGAGTGACTGCGCTTGATTAGAACACTTCCTTCCCCCCTTCGAGAACCTGTGATGCTTGATCAATTGTTTGACGAGCGGTATCTGCCAGAGCCGCTCGTGCAAATGGCGCGCGTTTCGCGCCCGCGTCGTCCGCGCGTCGTCATCACCGGAATGAGCGTGCTCTCGCCCAACGGAAATACAATTCAAGAGTTTTGGCAGAATACGCTGGAGGGGAAAAGCGGCATTGCGCCCATTACTCATTTCGATGCCTCCGCGTATCCTTCGCGCGTGGCTGGACAAATAAAGAATTTTGAGCCGCGCGATTTCATGGATTTCAAAGAAGCGCGGCGGATGGCGCGCTGCTCACAATTCGCCATCGCATGCGCGAAAATGGCAGCCCAAGATGCCCAGCTGACGCTGCCGGTTGAAAAGCGTGACCGCGTAGGCGTTCTGATTGGCACCGCCGTCGGCGGAATTGACGCGACCGAAGAAGGACTCCGCGTCATGGTCGAAAAGGGATGGAATCGCGTTTCCCCTTTTGCAATTGGCGCCGCCATGCCCAACGCGCCCGCCTTTCATGTTAGTATGACAACGGGGGCGCGCGGCTATTTGGGAACGATCACCGCCGCGTGCGCATCCGGCACGCAAACGATTGGTGAAGGCGCGGAATTGATTCGGCGCGGTTGGGCTGACGTGATGTTTGTCGGCGGCACCGAAGCGGGCATTTTTCCTGTCGGCATCGTTGCCTTTTCCCAAATGCGCGCCATCAGCACCCATTACAACGACGCGCCCGAAACCGCGTCCCGCCCATTTGATGCAACGCGCGACGGCTTTGTCATGGGCGAGGGCTGTTCCATTCTCGTTCTGGAATCGCTCGAACACGCGATTGCGCGCGGCGCGCCGATTCATGCCGAAGTGCTTGGCAGTTCAGTCGCCTCCGATGCATTTGATGTTGTTGCGCCCGACCCGAGCGGCGATGGTGAGGTGCGCGTAATGAAACTCGCGCTTGCCGATGCAGGCGTCGGCGTTGACGAAATTGATTACATCAGCGCACATGCAACATCCACCGTCGTCGGCGACAACATTGAAGCCAAAGCGATCAAGAAAACATTTGGCGAACGCGCCTTTCAGATTCCAATCAGCGCGCACAAAGCGATGATCGGGCACACGCTTGGCGCAGGCGGCGCGATCGAAGCTGTAGCGTCCGCACTTTCGTTGCGCGACCAAATGATTCATCCCACCATCAATCTCAATGAGGTTGATGCGGAATGCGCGGGGCTCGACCTCGTGCCTCACACTGCGCGGTCCGCGCACGTCGAAACGATTCTCTCGAATTCATTCGGACTCGGCGGGCAGAACGCGTGTCTCGTATTACGGAAATTTGACACCTAACCCCAAGTTGCAGGTCACATGTTACAAAGCGTTCTTTTGAAACCTGCAACCTGCAACCCGCAACTTGTTATATGGCACAAATTGTCACAAACACTCCGCTCGTCGAACGAAACGCGCGCTATGGGCGCTGGATCACTACCGCATCGCTGCTGATCATTCTCGCGCCGCTTGCGTTCACACTGCCGTCATTATTTTCAGGCAAAAATGAACTGCCGGGCAACGAAATTTATTTTTTGTATGCCGCGTTGATTCTCGGTTTGATTTTGTCAAACGTCGGCGGCTATTTTTTGAATCGGTGGGGCTTTAAATATTACCAAGCAGTGGGGAATGCGCTCAAGGGCACCGACAAAAAATATCGCCTTTACAATTATTCATTGCCCATCAATCATGTCTTGCTCACGCCGTACGATGTGACAGTATTGGTGCTAAAGAATCTCGACGGTCAGATTCACGCCAGCCCAAAGGGTTGGCAGATGAACATCAGCATCTTGCGCTTTTTGCGTTACTTTAGCAGCGAACAGCTGGGCGATCCGACCAAAGAGATGGAAACGCAAAAGGAAAAATTGCGCGCGTTCATCTCCGAGAGCCTGGGCGAAGCGTTTCAACCGCCGCTGGACGGCTTGATCGTATTCACGAATCCGCGCGCGCAGGTTGAAATTACGAATGTTGAACTGCCGGTGGTGATTTTGAATTCCAGCGAGGATGCGCTCAAGAACGCGCTGAAAAAACCAAAAAACACACCGCAGATGAAAAAAGAGATGTATGACGCACTCTATGAATTGTTCGAGGAAGAAGCCGAAGCGCGCCGCGTAGAGGCATCGCGCGGCTTGGTGATTGCGGGACGCAAGATTTTGTGATTCACCATGTCGTTCTGATCTTTGCAAAGAATCAAAGTTCGTGTGAGAGATTCTTTACTGTGTTTTGAGGGACGCGGGCTAATTCGGAGCGTTCGTGTTAATATACTGCTCGCTGGCGCAAAAGGCATCTACATTCGCGTTAGTGATGATCAACGCCGCGCTGTCGAGACCGATGCATCGCCCGATTAGCGCGTAGACGGATGAATAAAACTCGGACAAACCACACATTGTCCTTTGCTATTGAATATGTCATTTTCACTTTCTGATTACAAACGTCCGCCGCATGACAATGGACGCGGCATCGCAGGTTTTCCCGCCGCAGGTTGGAAAGGCGGCGAACGCGGCTTGGATTCTTGGATCGCGGAATTACAGCAGCTCGGCATCAAATGGCTGCGCGTGCTGGATGACAACGGCGATTCATTCCCCTTTTGTGAAAAATTATTGCGGGCGGAGATTTTTCCGATTGTGCGAATTCTACGCCGCGACCTTCCGCCAAACGATTCGCCCGAACCGAACCCCGGTCATATTTCTGCGCGCGAAGAAGCGACTATCAAGAAATTAATTGATCTCGGCGTCTTGTATTTCGAGACCAACAACGAACCGGACAATCCCGTCGAATGGAAACAACACGCCATTCCACGCGCAGCGGACGGCGCGCCGAGTTTGGAAGAAGCTGCCAAACTCATCGCGTTGAATTGGTTGTTCGACGCGCGTTTCATCATTGAAGCGGGCGGCTATCCCGCGTTGCCGGCGGTGAGTAGCGGCAGCGAAATGGATTTGCTTGGCGCGCTCGCGTCATTGGGGCGCCAGGATATTTTGCTCGACGGCTGTTGGATCGCCGTACACAATTTTGGACAAAATCGTCCGTTGAATTTTCCGAACGACCGCGTCAACCAAAATGGCGCGCCGCTCTCGCCACAAGAGTATGATTTCGGTCCGCTGACCGAGTGGGTTTGGTGGGACCCCACGCTCGGGCGCGCAAACACTTTGGATGAAATCAACGCGCTGCGCGCGGCGCGCAAAAACGCGGGGCAAGTGATCGCGCAAGACCACGCGGCGTTTCGCGCCTACGAATATGTGGACGCGCTCGCGAAAAAATATCTCGGACGCTCCGTTCCGATCATCGCAACCGAAGGCGGCTATCAAGTGGGACGCCGCACCGATTTACGTTATCCGCGTATTACGCCCGCGCTGCAAGCCGACCTCACGGTGACGTTGTACGAATTCATGCAGCGTGACGCGCCGGATTATTATTTTGCATCGTGTCCGTGGCTGCTGGTTGGAAATTCCAAGACGTTGGCGAGCGCGTGGTTCAGCGATTTTTGGGACAGGACAATTCGCGGCGGAAACGCAGCCAATGACCCATTCTCTGAAATTCCACCGATTGCTGTCTCCGAATATCGCATTGGCGAACAACTCCCGGTTGTGGCAGCTGTCAAAGCAATGCCAAACATGTCGCGCGCGGGCGCGCACGTGATGATGCCACCGCCTGCGCCAATGGCGACAGCGCCTGCGACAAGCATGATGCCACCGCCGCCGCCGCCGCCAAGCGAGGAGAGTGTTTATCTCGTACAGCATGGTGAATCGCTTGGTTCGATTGCGAAAAAATTTGGAGTTTCAGTGATTGCCTTGGCAACTCTGAACGCGTTGGATGAAAATACGCGTGTCATTGCCGGACAGCGGCTGGTGATTCCGCCGCCTTCCGAGGTGCCGCCACCCGCGATGCCCGAAGAGCTGGAGCCCGCGCCCGAACTGGATGCTGAGCCGCTTCCACCACCTGCCCAATCACAGATTCCCGAATGGTTTGCCGAGCCCGCGCCTCTCGCGCCTCCAAGCCCCACCGGGCAAGCGCATACCCTACCTGATACACACATTGATGTACCGCCGCCGCCGATCTACGTTCCGCCGCCGCAGCAATCGGTGCCTTCATACAATCCACAGCCGCAGTCCATTGTGCAAAAGAGCGCGCCGCCACCAGTGCCACAACCCGCGCAAGCCGCAGCGGTTGCCGCAGCGCGGCCTGCCCCGCCGCGCCCGCCGCGCACCCCTAGCACCGCGTCACCTCTTGACCCACGTCTTGCCGCGTTGAACGTCCGCGTCGAATACACTGGCGTAAAACCCGGTGAAGCGTACTGGAAATTAGTCCGCGCGGAATATCAAGACCCAACGCAATCGCACGGCAATCACCACATGCTTTACACGTTGCTCGACGACAAAGGTCGCCCTGTATTAGTGCAGCGTGTTTTTCAAGGACTCGCGGAGATTCAAGCCGATTCGTTCACTGACGCGTTCGGACGCGCGAAAATTCCAATGTGGGAAAATTACAATCCCGAAAACGGCGAGATCGGTCCCTATTCCGCGTGGGTTGCGGGATTGCCAAGCGACAAAGTCGTTGGACTCGGAATGCCAAACGGAATGTCGGTGAATTTCGCACTCACCTGGCAGAAAACGATAAAGTGAAAAATAGTCGGCGCCCCAGTCATCAGTAATCAGTGACGCACTGAAAACTGACCACTCGTTACTGCTGACTGCTCATTTCTCTTGAAGTTCCTCTCTCGTTTCGCGCCCGTTTTTGTTTTCCTTTTAACGTTCGCGTTTTATCAAACAACTCTCGCCCCCGGCATGTTGCGCGGCGACAGCGGTGAATTTCAATGGGCAATGGCGTCGCTGAACGTAGCGCACGCGACAGGATATCCCCTCTTTACCCTGCTCGGTTACGGCTGGCAGCTCGTTCCCCTTTCAACAAACATCGCGTGGCAATTAAATTTGCTCGCGCCATTTTTCGCGGCGCTTGCGGTGGCGGCGATTTTTGAATTCATCCGCTCCGTCACCACGCGCGGTGATGCCGCATTAATCGGCGCGCTCTTTTTTGCGCTTGCACCCGTAATGTGGTTCAACGCGAGCATCTTGGAAGTTTACGCCCTGCACGCGTTTTTGCTCGCACTCTTTTTGTATTTGCTTTGGCGTTGGTCGCGCGCGCCAAAACAAAACGCGCCCCTCTATCTCGCATTTTTTGTTCTTGGTCTCGCGTTGGCGCATCATCGGCTGATTTTGCTGGCGCTGCCCGCGACTTTATATTTTTTACTTGCCACAGACAGAAAATTCTTTTTCAATCTGCCGCGTCTCGTCATTTGCGCGCTGCTGGTCGTCCCCGGATTGCTCTTGTATTTGTATGTTCCACTTCGGCTGCTGCCCGAAGGTTTCTCCGTTGACTTTGCGTTTTACGACATCATTCTCGGACGCGAATACGCGACTTCGCTGCTGCGCGAGTTCAATCCACTTTTGGTTCTCGTCCAAATTCCATTACAGAATTTTCATCTCGGACTCGCGCTCGCGCTGCTCGGCGCAATCACTTTGTTTCGGCGCGCGAAACATTTGAATGTCGCGCTGTGGCTCGTCTATCTCGTGGATGTGATATTTGCGCTGATCTACAGTGTCCCCGACATCGAGGTCTTTTTGACATCGAGTTTTGTCGTCACGGCAATTTGGATTGGCGCGGGCGCGGCATTTTTGCTCGAGTGGGTCGGAACGTTTGTCGGCGCGTCCTATGCGCGCCGCGCGCAAATTCCATTCGCGATTGTCTTGATGCTGATTCCACTCTTCGGGCTCGTCCATTTCCGCGAAATCCAAACGGCTGTCGCAAACGAAGCCGCGCCTGAAGCCCGCGCGCGCGCCATCGCCGCCGCGCCATTGCCGCAGGGCGCGCTGCTCGAACTCGATTGGGAGACTGCCACCACGCTGCGTTTTTTGCAAAGCGCTGAAAAGCTGCGTCCCGACCTGGAGGCGCGGCTGATTGAAATGAACAAACGCGAGGAATTTTGGCGCGCGCTGTACAACGTGAACGCGGGGCGCGCCGTGTTTGTCGAACAAGGCGTCAAGTGGACGCGCGCGCCGGCGGGATTTATCGCGGAACCGCGCGAGAATGAACTCGCGCAAATTGTGCGCGTGCCGATTGAAATGAAACGCGTACGCGCAGCGGTGAATGAACGCGTCGAATTGCTCGGTTATCAATCCACGCCCGACGCGTTGATTCTCTATTGGCGCGTCAAGCAACCTCTCGGCAAAGATGTTGCGACTTTTGTGCATTATCTCGACGCGAATGGGGAAAAAATCGCGCAGGATGATCGCGCCGCGTGCTGCGAAGCGGTGTACGGGTATCGCACCGGCGAATGGGAAGCGGGACAAACTTACGCGGATGTATTCAAGCCCGCGCCCGAAAATGCAAAATCATTTTTGGTGGGCATGTACGAAAACGTGAATGGTGAAATCGAGCCGTATGGCGAGGAAATTACGATTGCGCGATAGATTTTGTGCGAATTTGATTCGATGCTAGAATCTTGGAGTTCCGTCCGCACTATGATTTTCTCCCTTTCGGTTCATCCTTCGCGCTCTACTGCTCGAAATTTTCCTTGAGGTTTCTAAATGACTGAAACGCGTTTTACGTGGCTTTGGCTCGTCGTCATCGCGCTCGTTGGCATTGGCATGGGTCTCGTCGTCGGTCTCGCCGCCGGCTGGCTCGTGTTTCCCGCAATCGGCAGTTCCAATGTCGCGGGGCTTTCCGCCTCGGCGCAAAATGACTATATCGTCCTCGTCGCCAATACGTATGCTTATGATCAAGATTTGGCGCGCGCCAAACAACGTTTGAATCAACTCCAAGACAAAGATTTGAAAACGCGTGTGGAACGGCTTGCCAAAGCGCTCGCCGCGCGTCAAGACCCTTCCGCCGCGAATGTTGCAGACCTTGCCGTCGCGCTCGGCTCCGAAAGCAGTGACATTCAGTCCCTGGCGGAAATTGCCGCAACGGATGGATGGGGCGCAGATGCCGTGACGGACGCGAATGCCGAACCGACCAAAGTGGCGCGGAGTGAGAGCGTAGCGAGCGCGCCAACAAAAGAACCGACGGACGCGTCGGCAGAACCGACCGCCAAGCCAACCAAGGTACGCAAAAATAAACAAACTCCAACGACAGAGCCGCAAGCAACCAGCGAACCAGAAGCGACGGATGAACCGGAACCGACTGACGCCGCACCCAAACTGACCGCTGTGCCAAAGCCAACCGATGTCCCACCGACTCCAGTTCCGCAACCCGCACCCGTGACGACTGAATTTATCCCCGCGTTTCCGGCAGGTTGGTGGGACGCGGTGAAATTCATTCCGGCGGAGGTTGCGCCCGGACAGCAATATTGGAAACTAAAATACGCGCGCTACTGTGATTGGGCGCCCGATGACAATTACCAAACTTGCGATGGTTTCCCCGGCGGCGGCATGGGAACTTCAATTTACATTATGACGGTGGACGAATCGGGGAACTGCATTACGACCGATGTGAATGATGACATTAACGACGGTTCAAAATATCCACTGACCACCGACGCGTTGAAAAAGATCGAGTATCCCTGGAACCCGTATGGCTTTTCGTGTACCGAGAATTACGAAAAAGGGATGTACGGGGAGGGAAATACGATTTCTGTCCCGAACCTGCCGAGTGACAAAATTACAGAACTCTCATTGTGCGCCAAAAATCCGCCGCCGGGCTATAATCCACCGCCCTGCGGTCACGCGCATGTGCGCTACTTTTTGATTTTCCAAAGAACAACGCGATAACAAACAAAAAACCTTCGAGATGTCTAGACCTCGAAGGTTTTTTGTTAATCTCGCTGCACGAATGGCAAGCCGATTTGAAGCGCCCGCCATCCCCAGCGATAAAACCATTCGCCACGATTGCCATAAACGTAATGGGCGATAAATTTTTTGAAACGCAAGCGCCGCCCTAATGCAGAGTTTGAAATAATTTTGGAATAATCCGCAAACGAAAAATCATTTTTCGCAAACGCGCGAATCACGTAATCAGACGCGCGCGTTCCAAAATCAATCGCATGTGAAATCCCTTCGCCCAGCCAAGGTTCCGTTCCCGCCGCGTCACCGGCTAACACGATGCGCGGCGCAGAATGTTTTTCATTCGGATCAAACCAGCGTTCGGGATGCCCCTCCAGCTTCAAGGTGTTCAAATCCAACTCGCGCTGCTGTAATTCTGCGGCGAGAACGGTTTTCAGTTCGGCGCGCGGACGGTCAGGACGAACGCGCGCGTCGAACAAGCCGCGATTCATCATCGGTGCGCCATTTTTGTACGAGGGAAAATCCCAGTAATAGCCCTGCACATTTTTCACCAACGGCGTAAAGTCAAACACCGCAGTATGATTCGCGAATTCAAAAGAACGTTCAGGGCTTTCGACGGGCGTCAGAATTTCCATCAAACGCGAAATCCGGTCCGAACGCACGAGTCCCAGTTTTTGACGCACAATGCTGTTCGCGCCATCTGCCGCAATCACCGCGCCCGCGCGCAATTCCCCTGCATCGGTCACAAGTGTGACGCCCGCGTCGTCGCGCGCCACCTCGCGTAACGCGACGCCTTCACGAATTTCTACGTCCCGAGCGCGCGCCACATTCAGTAACGCGGCATCAAACTCTGCGCGCTGTACGACGCGAAATAAATTCCGCCAGTGGAACGTCGCAACCAAATCATCATAGACCAAACGCATTTGATGAATTGGAAACATGGGGATGTCTAACGTCACATCCAATGCACGCAACAAATCCCACGCGTGCTGGGTTACGCCACCGCCGCACAATTTTTTGCGCGGAAAAATTGCCTTGTCAATCAACAATGAACGGGAAGCGATTTCGGGGGCGCGCTGTGCCAAGCGGATCGCGGCGGATGAGCCCGCAGGACCTCCGCCGACGATAATCACATCGTACATTCTCTATTCCGCAAGACTTGATGGAGAAACCATTTCGCGCGTTTGCGCGCGTCCGCGCAATTGCAGATTTGTCACCAAACCAACGCCCGCCACAACCAAACCAAGTCCTACGACCATACTCCAATTCAGGTGTTCATTCAAAACAACCGCGCCCAGAATGACCGCAATCACGGGGCTGATGTACGTGACGAGCGAAGTGCGCGTCGCGCCGACATTCGCGATCAGCCAGAAATACATCAAATACGCAATGGCAGTTCCCAGAACGGCGAGCGCGAGAATCGAGACAATCGAAATGGGCGTGGGCGACAGCGTCCAAGGGCGATCAATGATCAAACTTGCGGGGACCAAAATTATAGACGCCATCAACATTTGACCAAAGGAATTCAGCGCGGGCGGGTGTCCTTTGAGATGCCGCCGCGCGTAAATCGTTGCCAACGCATAGCTCACTGCGGCAGCGACGACGGCGATGCCGCCAAAAAGATTCGAGGTAGCCGCTCCCAAAACATCGGGAATAAACAACACGACAACTCCCACAAATCCCATGAGAATGCCAATCATTTTACGCGGCGTGATTTTTTCGTCGTGCGTCATCCAATGCGCAAAGAGCACCGTGAAAATTGGCATTGTGCCGACGAGAATGGCAGTCAGCCCGCTTGAAATGCGCGTTTCACCCCAAGTAATGAGTGTGTACGGAATTACGCTGTTGAGGAATCCAAGAAGCAAAAACCATTTCCAAATCGGCGCGCGAAATGACGGGATTTTTTCGCGGCGCAGCCAAAGGACAATGATGAGTGTGATACCTGCAAACACTGTTCGCATCGCAACGAGCGTCACAGGCGGAACCGATTCGCCGCCGAGTTTGATGAATAAATAACTCGCGCCCCAAATCGAGCCGAGGAGGATGAGAAGGATGTATGCCATGGGGAAATTGTAATAGCGGTAGAGGATTTCGTCCACCGAGAAAGTGACTCGAACATTTTCTAGGAAGAGGCGCTGGCATAAGAACGAATCGCGAAATTCCACAGGCGATTCGTTCCGAACAAAAGCACCAGCGCAATCGCCAAACCGAAAAGCATTTCGATCGGTTCCAACGAGCCGATTAACGCGGTTGCAGGAACTGTGGTGATAAACGCGATTGGAATTACAAAAGTCAAGATCGCGCGCAGCCACGTGCCATAAACCGAAACGGGAAAGCGCGCGGCTTCGTAAAACGAATAAAACAATTCCGCCAGATTGTCCACTTTGACGAACCAGAACGACATCGTCATCATCGCCAACCAAAAGCAATAAACAATTACGAGCGCGATCAACACGAGCGCGAAAAAGGCAAAGTATTGCTGAACGGTTGGCACAACTTGCAATTTGTACAGCGCGTACCCGATCAACCCCGCGCCTGCCAAAATATCTACGAGGCGCCACATCGTGAGCGAATGAAAACTGGCATAGAACTGCGAGTTGACGGGTTTCACCAAGACAAAATCGAATGTGCCATTGCGCACCGCCTCAATCATCGAAGTGATGTTGGGGCGAAAAAACGCTTCCATAATTCCCGTGAACATTGAAAAGAGCCCCAACACGATCAGCACTTGATAATATGTCCACCCGCCGATTTCATCGCGCTGCGCGAAAAATATCGACGCGCCCGCAATGCCCCACACAAGCCAAAAGATGCTCATAAAGGCATTGGTCAAAAAATTCACGCGGTACTCGAGCTCTGCCAAAATGGAGAACCGCCAAAAGATGCCGAGCAGTTTGAAATGTTTGATCATCTTGTCTACGCGCCAAACGCGCTGAATTGTCGAATGCCGCGCGTCCACAAAAATTTGTACACTCCCAAAAGAATGACGATCCACATGGCAACCTGCGCAAAGCCCAGCAGAATTTCGTTCGTGGTCAGTTGCCCCATCATGATTTCGATGGGAAAGGACATCATAAAGCGAAAGGGCAAAATATAGGCAAGCGTTTTCAATGGTTCGGGCAAAAGTTGGATCGGCGCGATGCCCCCGCCAAATAAAAGAAACAGCATCCAAAAGACATCCACCAAGACCAGCGCTTGTGAAAACCAAAAGCCCAACAATCCCAATGAGAATTGGGTGAAATAACGCATCGTCCACGCGCCAATCACGGCGATGATAAAAAAGGTGATGTTGAGCGGGGTCACTACATAATTTACGCCCGGAACGACGAGCGCAACGATAATTACAAGGGGCGTGAACATGATGAACCGCATGATCTTGTCGGCGAGGTTGAACGAAATATAATCATGAATCGGCTGAATGGGATGGAGCAATTTCGTATTCATGTCGCCGTGACGAATGTCGTAATCCAATTCCCACGCCACCCACACCGCAGTCATCTGGCGCATGTAAAAACTCAACAAATAATACGCGACGAAATCGCCTGCGGTAAAGCCGCCGACCGGTCCATCTTTTGCCATCGGCAGCCATACCGCCAACATGATCAAGGGGAATGTCGCCGACAACATCCAGATCACCATCGAGACGCGATACTCGAGTTGGACGCCGATACTGCGCCGTGTCAGCGCAAAATATTTATGCAACCAGATAAGCATGGAAATTTGAAATGACGGCGAGACCTTATGCGTCGCCGCTCTCATCCTCATCGTTTTCACTGCGATCTTGCCGCGCGAGCGCCGCTTGCTCAAACACACGCGCGATCACATCTTCAATCGGCGGGTCTTCAATCGTCACATCGGCAACGGGCAGTTCAGAAAGAATGCGCGACGCGGTTTCGGAGGTTTTGCTGCGCGGCACTAGAAATTCCACACTCTGCCCTTTGGCTTTCAACACTTCGCCGTACGCGGACAAATTGTGTCCATTCATCGGGGCGGACAATTCGACGCGCACAAGTTTGTGCGGCGCGATCCGCGCCGACAATTCAGCAAGCGAGCCGTCATACATCAGCTTGCCGTGATCAACCACAATCACGCGTTTGCACAACGCGGTCACATCCGCCATGTAATGACTGGTGAGAATCACCGTCGCGTTGTAACGCCGATTGTATTCGCCGACGAATTGACGAATCTTTGTTTGCATCGTTACATCCAGCCCAATCGTGGGCTCATCCAAAAATAAAACTTGGGGTTGATGCAGCAACGCCGCCGCGAGTTCGCACTTCATCCGTTCGCCGAGCGAAAGTTTGCGGACCTGCTTTTTCAACAGCGGCGCGAGGTCGAGCAGTTCCGTCAATTCGTCCAGCATTTTCGCGTACTGGTCGTCCGGGATTTCGTAAATCGCCTGATTCACCAAGAATGTTTCAATCGCGGGCAAGTCCCACGTCAACTGCTGTTTCTGTCCCATCACCAACGTCATTTGGCGCAAGTATTCGGCGCGGCGCGTTTGAGGAACAAAGCCCAGCACACGCGCAGTGCCGCTCGTCGGATGCAGCAGCCCGGACAACATTTTCAGCGTCGTCGTTTTGCCCGCGCCGTTCGGTCCGAGAAACCCTACGATTTCGCCCGCGTCAATCTCGAAAGAAATATCATCCACCGCTTTGACTTGGCGGTATTTGCGATTGACAAAAGATTTCAAAGAGCCGCTAAAGCCCGGCTCTTTGTCATGGACTTGGTAATATTTTTTTAGATTGCTGACGACGATTGGCGCGCTGCTCATGCTACGCGGAATCCTTTTTCCATTCTTGTCGCACAGTCGAATTATTTTCGTAGATGGTGGTTTGAGCGCGTTCGACATCCAACTCGAACAAAACATACCGTTCGGCAGGCGCATAACTCGAAACTTGTACGGCGAGAGCGCGCAAATTTGGGTCGTCAATGGATTTTGCGCGTCCCATGCACCAAAACTCGCCGCTCGCCCCGCTCGAATCGCTCACAGCACAGTGCATCGCGTAACGATTATCACGCAGCAAGTCTTTGCCTTTGGGCGATGTCGGTTCCATAAAAACAAAAAAATGCCCCTGCCCCAGAATGGGCGTGACGGGATGCACGCGCGGCGCGCCATCGCGTTGGATTGTCGCAAGATATGCGACCCCCTGTTTGAAACGTTCCGCCCCAAACGCCGCCAATGCCGGCGCGGCGCGTTCAAAATCACTCCAGTTCATTTTGAGCATCCCACCTAAATGATCAAATTCATGTCGCCGAATTCGTGCCACAAATAACCGCGCGCGATACATTCTTGATACGCTTCCTGCAAACGTTTTGGTTCGACAAACGCGCTCAACAAATCCAAATGACTTGCCTGTGGTTCATGCAATCCTGTCAACAAACCATCCACAGCGCGCAGCACAGATTCGGGTTTAATTCGCAAACGCGTCCAGCCCTGTTGTGCTGCCACCGTGCCGTCCGCGCGCGCCGCCGTTTCCAACGCGCGCACAACGGTTGTGCCAACCGCGATCACGCGTCCGCCACGCTTGCGTACGACATTCACCGCGCGCGCCGTCTCTTCAGGAATCCCAAATTCTTCATCATAATTCGGATGCTGCGCGTCTATTACATCATCGCGCGTTGATGACAAGCCGGTGTGCAATGAGAGCGACGCGAACCCGATGCCGCGTTTTTTCAATTTCAACAAAAGTTCCCACGTAAGCGGACGCCCCGCCGAAGGCATTTCCACCGAGCCGGGTTGTCCCGCATACACGGTTTGGTACAAATCGAGCGGCAGCGGCTCGGGAACGTAGGAATAGCGCACCGGTTCGCCGATGCGATAAATTTTGTCAAGCAAATCCGCACAACACGTCTCGAACTGCATCCGCCACAAAAATGGCAAATCGGGACGTCGTGCGAGAATGGTCGCGCGTAATCCTTGCGCGAACGTCAAGCGCATTCCAACGCGTCCGATATGTGTGCGCCCGTTCAACAACAACACATCCCACAAATCATCCGCGCGGCGATGCGCGAGCCGCACCTCAACCGCTTGACACAACTCGTCGCGCGCGCGCAACAAACCGGGCAGCGTGCGCGAATCATTCACCACCAACAAATCACCCGCGCGCAAAAAATCGCCGAGCGCGTCAAAGCGCGTGTGAATCGGTTCGCCCGCAAAACGAGGCAACACCATCAAGCGCACGTCATCGCGTCTTGCGCCGCGCAATTCGGCGGGTGCGCGCGCTTCCAGTTCAGGCGGCAACATGAATTGTATGGGCGGCATTCCGCGCGCCTCTACATGAGTTTGTTCCATCAAATTCGGATCCAACATTGTGCCACCTCAGCATCAATAGTGTAGCCAGCGTTCTCTAACGCGACCTGGGCGTCATATCATCGACAGAGTAGCCAGCGTTCTCTAACGCGGGCCGGATTGCGGGAGAGAGAGTACGCTGTCCTACGCGCATGCGTTCATTTCACGCAATCGCAAAATTTTGCGCGAGGAATCGCTTGCCGTTAATTTCCGCCGATTCTTTTGACGCGAGATAAACAAACACTTGCGTCACCGTTTCCGGTTTCGCCCACTGCGACGCGTCGCCATCCGGTTCGCTCGCGCGTTTCATCGCCGTATCCATATCGCCGGGGTCAACGCTGTTGATGCGAACCCCTGTCCCCTCCAACTCTGCCGCCCATACGCGCGTCAAATGATCCAGCGCGGCTTTGGAAACGCCGTACGCGCCCCATGTCGGATAACCAACTGCGCCCGCATCGGAACTGACGTTGATGATCGAACCGTTTCCGCGCGCGAGCATTTGTCCCACTAACGCGCGCGTCAGCATGAATGGTCCCGTGACGTTTGTTCGCAGCACGTCTTTAAATTCTTCGATGGACGTGTCCGCGAGAAATGGCATTGGAGTTGGACCCAATGCCGATGCGTTGTTGACCAAAACATCCACGCGGCCAAAACGCGCCAGCGCTTCGCCGGTGAGGCGCTCGACATCGGCGCGATCTGAAACATCCGCCACAACGCTCAAAACGGGCGCGTTCAAGGCACGCACCAGCGCTTCCGTTTCGCGCAACGCTTCGACGCTGTTCACGCGCGAATTGATTACAAGACTCGCGCCTTGACGGGCAAATTCAACAGCAAGGGCGCGTCCCAATCCTCGTGACGCGCCCGTAATCAATGCGACTTGCTCGCGTAATGAAAACATAATTTTGGTTAGGGGCAAAGCATTCCGCACTGTCCTGCCTAAAATGAATGCTGTGCCCCTATTCCGGCAATCCACGTTCTAAAATTCGTAACCAATTGCCGCCCATGATGCCGCGCACTTGGTCATCAACAAAGCCCGCGCCGGATAATGCATCGGCGAATTTTGACAAGTCGGCAGCCGTGTCAATTTCGTCCGGCGTCGCTTCCATACCAAAGCCGCCGTCGAAATCGGTTCCGATGCCGCAATGTGTTGCATCGCCCGCCAGATCGCAGATGTGTTTCATGTGCTCAATCACTGTTGCGAACGTGACGGCTTTTTTGTCGGCGCCATTTTGGCGCCATTGGTATTTAAGGAATTGATTGAAAAAGACCGCGCCGATCACGGCATCGCGTTTCACAAGCGCTTTGATCATCTCATCGCTCAGTTGACGATCGGTCGGAACATATTTGCGCGTGTTGGAATGGCTCGCAATGACGGTGCCCTCGAACAGATCGAGTGCCTGAAAAAAGCTTTCCTCCGCCATGTGTGAAGTGTCCAAAATAAACCCTGCACGCGACATTTCGTGCATCAATTCTTTACCCAGCTCAGTGAGCGGACCCGGCTTGCCTGTGCCGCCGCAATAGCGCGTTTGACTCCACGCCGGACCGATGATTCGCACGCCGCCCTCGTACCACATCGGCGCGTCGCGCGGCTCAATAATCGGATCCGCGCCCTCCATCAAGAGGACGAGCCCGATGCGCGGCGTCGTTGATTCGACCACGCGTTGTAAATCCGCGCGTGTGGTAATGAGTGAAATGCGCGGGTCGCCCGCGAGCAGCGCATAGTACGCCAACTGCTCCTGCCCCAGCGCATTCGCCTCTTCTGCGGTCTTGTACGTTTTGCCCGGCGTGTTTGAGCCGCCCGCAGGCGAAACGTAAATAGTGGCAAAGATGACGCGCATGTTCGCAGCGAGGAAATCGTCCAACCCCACTGTGGCGATGCCGCCCTTGGGGTGGTCCGGTTCGCGCGTGCGAATTTGTTTGGCGGAGAGGCGCGGATCGCGTCCGAGCGAGAGGGCGTTGTAGGCGAGGTCTTCGTGGGCATCCACGATCAAATAGGGTGCTGACACAGGGCTCCTTTGGTGGTGAGATTATCGCGCAGTCGTATTACTTTGTCAACATTCTTGTTTATATAATATATTATATTTGCTTTTCGATTTATTTTTCGCTATAATGTAACTATGAACGATCTTTCGACTCGCCGCCAGATTTTGCAGCGTCTGCGCACCGAAGGCAGTCTGACGGCGCAACAACTCGCCGAGAAATTGGAAATCACCTCGATGGGGGTGCGGCGGCATTTGATGACGCTGGAACGTGACGGTTTGATTCAGATGCAAACTCAACGTCAAGCAGCGGGGCGTCCGACCTACGTTTATCGCTTGACGGAGGCGGGTTTCGACACATTTCCGAAAAGTTATGATCTGCTGGCAACCCAAGTCTTGGACGTAGTGCGCGCGACGGAAGGCGACAAACGCGTCAGCCAAATTTTTGCGGGACGCATGGAGCAATTGTACGAACAGTACGCGCCGCGCATGACAGGAAAAAATCTCGCCGAGCGCATTCAGGAACTTGCAAAAATCCAGGATGAGGCGGGTTATATGGCGCGCTGGGAAAAGGTCAAGGGCGGCTATTATCTCAAAGAACAGAATTGTGCGATCTATCGCGTCGCGTGTCGCTTTCAAGACGCCTGTCAATTTGAGATTGAATTGTTTCGCCGCTTGCTCGATGCGGATTTAAAGCGGGTCGAACACCAAATCAAGGGCGACCTCGCGTGCACTTATTTTATTCCCGAAAAATCGTTTCGTCCGCGCCGCACCGCCGCGCAAACAAAACCCAAACGCCGCGCAAACTCTCAACGCATCGCAGCGCGTTAACGTGTTGCGATTGATCCGTTCATTCCCACGTTCCGTCATCGAATAGTGCGAACGTGCCCACGTTCGGAACGTGCCACAGCGCGCCGCGCTCAAACAGCTGCTTGGTCACGCTGACCACGCGTTCCTCAACCAAGCCCCCGCCCAACGCTTGAACCTCTGCTTCATTACACCACACTGACCCAAAACCGCGTTTCGGTCTCCACAAGCCGGGTTTCACATACGCATCGCACTGCTTGTCTTCATCTCCGCCGCGCCATGTGTCGGGAAAGACGCGGAATGTTTTATTTGGAAAGAGGACCGTCACCTGCTTGTCATCCGCGTCGCGGAAATCATCAAACATAAAACCGGACGCGAACGGCTGAAACGCAAACTGATCGCTCGTTTCCGCATCCTTTGTTGGGCAGCCGAGACTGGCGTGTCCAATCGCTTCCGCTTTCGCGCGCAGCGTTTGATCAATCTCAAAAGCACACGTGGCGGCAAGCGCGCCGGGGGTAGTACTCGCCGCGCGCGTTGGTGTGGCGGGAGCGCGCGGCGTATTCGTCCATGTTGGAAATGGGCTTGGCGTACGCGTAGGCGTCGGCGCAGGCGGCTGATTTGTCGGCGTGTCGCCGATGATCGTGATCATGCCATCGCCCAGACTTGCAACATAAATTTGATTCTCCAAGCGCGTCATCCGCCAAGGATCATTTGGCACTTTGAGCGACCCAACGCGTCCCAACGTCCGTGTGTCGAGAATTTCAACGGTGTTATCGCGCGCCGCGGGTCCGGACGAATTCGGTTGAGTCGTTTGTGCATGCGAAAGAAAAAGGTGATGGGTTGTTGGGTTGACCGCCAAAGATGTGGTGCGAGATCCAAGCGCAAGGGATTGCACAAGATTGTCGCTCGCGTCGAACACATCGAGTCCATGAGTGGCTGCAAAGGGATGCGAATTTGTGGCGTAGACGTTATTGGTCGAGGAGTCTATCTCGAACGCTGTCGTGTTGCCGCCATTGCGACTGCCGAGCAGTTTCGATTGGGTGAGGTCGTCGTACAAAAAACGGAACAAAGTGATACGCGAATTCGAGCCGGGTATTCCGTTCGATGCAAGCGCGTAGAGTTTTTGCAGCGCCGGATTTGCGCGTTCAAATTGCGGCGTAGTTTGCGAATTCAGCGTCAAACCCTGCGCCGAATAGGTAGTCTCGGGCTTGAGCGTTTCGGGGTCGAGGAGCGTGCCGCCTACAAAAAGCTTGCGATGCTCGGAATCTACCGCAACCGTCGAAAGAAATCGCGTGATAAATTCGCTGGCGCGAATGTTGAGCGACGCTTCGTCAATCATTGTCAGCGTTCCATCGGCGCGATTGGCAACATACAAGCGATCCGTCGCGGAATCTACCGCCATATCAATCGGCGCATGCCCCACCGCGACCTGCCCCACGACGCTGCCATTTTCGATGACGTAGACAGCATTGGTCGAAGCATTCGCCGCATAGACGCGGTGGCGCGTCGGGTTTGCCGCAAGCGCGGTGATATTGTTCGCAAGCGGAATCGTCTCTACGACGCGCAGCGTATTTGTGTCAATCACCGAAACATTGTCATTGTCCTGATTGGAAACGTAGACGCGGCGGCGCGCAGAATCAAAAACCGCGTCGCTCGCGCCTTCATTGACCGCGAGGGTCGCGACGAGCTGCGCTTGCGGCGTCTGGATCACATATACTTTGTTTTCGTACCGGTCCAGCACATACAAACGCCCCGCCTCATCAAGAGTTGTCGCTTGCAAATCCTTGCCAACGAACAAGCGCGCTACCTCTTGCCCCTCCGGGCTATAGCCGACAACAAAGGCGCGGGATGACTGGTCATCGTACGCGCCGCTCCAAATCGAACCATCGGCGGCATTTACTGCAAAATCGGAATAAAGATACGGCGCGCCGAGTGTAAATAATTCTTGAAATGTCTCGAGATCAAGCGCGACGATTTTTCCATACACGGCGGCGTACAAGCGATTGCGCGGCGGGTCCACGACAAGATCGCTGACGCCAAAGCCCTCGGCAAGTTTCAGCTGATCTTTTTTCGTGAGCGAATCGGCGTCATAGCGTTCGATGATTGCGTCACTGTCAAGCGCGGCGTATAACGTATCTCCGTCCAATGCCAGCGCATTCACGCGTCCGTGCACAGCCATTTGCTTTGCAACGCGATTCCCTTCCAAAAGCATCAGCGTTGGCGTTTCGTATGACGCCGCAAAGATACGATTGCGCGACGGATCAGCGACAAGCGCGGTCGGATTCACATCGAGCGGAATAAATTCGCGCACATCTTTTTCGGCAATCACGCCAATGTTACTACTGCCGCTGTTCGCGACGTAAAGCGCATTTCCCAACAGCGCAAGCGCGCTTGGCGAGCGTCCCTCGCCCGGTAAAGCCGAAAGTTTGAATTGTGTGAGAATTGCGGGCTCGGCGCTCCCGGTGGGTAAAGGCGTTGCGGCAGTTGAAGCGGACAAGCGCGCGGTGGGCGCGCCCGTTGCGACGGGTGGCGGAGATGGAGGAATCGCCGCTTGCGTTGCAGTTGGCAGCGGCAGTGTCGGAAAAATAGTTGCCTGTGAAATCGGAGAAACGACAGTGGGCGGAGCAAAGGAAGCACAACCCAACAGCAAAAATAAAATTGTGGTTAGCGTGAGTTGAAATCTCATACGAATGCGCGGACTCGACTGCGTGTAAACATTCTACACGCGCGGGAATGGGTGTCAAGCGAACTTAGCTGAATCAATAAGCGATGGTATAATTTTTGCCAGTATGGCAGCGCGCAAATCTTCCAAGCCCAAAAGCACAACCACGCCCGAATATCGCGCATACGAAAAGCGGTACGTCGAAATGGGAGAGGACCGCCCCAAGCTCACACCTGAAGAATTTGAACAATACGAAGATGAGCTGCTCGATCTGTTGGCGCTCCAAGACCAAAACATGACCGATGATGACATTGTGCGGATTCAAGAGCTCGAATATCTTTTGATTGATGCCGAGTGAAGCCGATCTTTGTCTTGTTCGTCTGCACTGGAAATATCTGTCGCTCCCCAATGGCGGCAGCGCTCTTTCGCGCACATGCTGCAGCAGGCGGCGAACTGGACAAGTGGCGCATCGAGTCCGTCGGCACGTGGTGCGCGGATGGACAACCGGCATCGCCGCTTGCACAGCTCGTAATGGCAGAACGCGGCATTCCGCTGGCAACTCATCTCTCTCGCTCGGTGGATGCGAATATTTTGAATCAAGCCAACGTCGTCCTCGTCATGACACGCAGTCATCGCGATGCCCTATGCGCGGAATTCCCGATGGCGCGCGGAAAAACCCACCTCATCAGCGAACTGGATGGCTTTGAATTTGATATTGCTGATCCTTACGGCAAGCCATTGTCTGCCTATGAAGCGTGCGCCGATTCACTGGAGCAATTGATTACGCGCGGCTATGCCAAAATTGCTTCATGGGCAGCGCCAGCCAGCACTCAAATCGAGAACGTCTAAAATTTTTCCTGTGGGCTTATGAATGGATCCCCTTTGCTCATCCAGCGCGCTGACCGCTTTTTGGGATCGCTCACTGCCCGTTTGCCTCCGCCGTTAAATGATCCGCGCATGCGTCTGCGGTTTCAAGCGGGCGCTGCGATCGCGCTGGCGATCAGTTTTTTTGTCTATCTCCTGCTCTTCTCCAATCTGCTCGCGCCGCTGAATCGGCTTGCCACCGACTTTTTATATCATCCCATCGCGGCGCAACCCGACCTCGCAATTATCGAAATTGACAAAAAAAGTCTCGACGAAATCGGTCCGTATCCCTGGCCCCGCGCCATTCACGCGGCGTTGTTGGACCGTTTGTCAGCAGCTCCACCGCGCGTCGTCGTATTCAACCTCTTGTTCGCGCAGCCCTCGCCAAATGATCCCACCTTTGCCGCCAAAATCAAAGAAAATGGAGCTGTCATTTTGGCAGCAACCGGCGTCAAGGCGGCTGCCTTTCCGCCCGTTACAGATTCCGTGCCAAGTTTTGACATAGTCATTCTGCCGGACACAGCGCTGCGCGAGGCAACGCAAGCGATTGGACATCGCATGATTACCCCCGACAGCGACGGAGTTGTGCGGCGCGTCGCGACGGCAATTGAAGCGAATGGGGTTTGGTATCCGGCATTGGGCTTGGCAACCGCCGCGCTCGCGTTGGGGGCGCAGGTGGATTATGATATTCCCGCGCGGCAAGTGCGGGTGGGAAATGTTTTGATTCCTGTGGACGAGCATGGTAACGCGCTCTTGAATTTCACCAGCCCCAACAACGGGATTCCTAAATATTCGTACGTGGATGTCTTTCGCGGCGCGCTTCCGCCCGAGACGTTTCGGAACAAAATTGTGCTCATCGGCGGCACGAGCACGATTGAAACAGAAGATTACGCCATTCCGCTGCAGCTTGGCGACCAACGTACGTACAACGTCAACCTCCAAGCCGACCTTGCAAATATGATATTGAGCACGCCGCCGCAAACCTTACAGTCGCAAGGCGCTTTGGGACAATTAGCATTGACTTTGTTTGTCGCGCTGCTGGCGGGATTGACCCTTCCGCATCTGCGCCCTTTGTATGCGGTCATAGTCACGCTCGTCTTTTTGCTGGGACTTTTGTTATTTGCTTTTGAAGCATTCAATCGCGGTGTTGTCATTCAGATTCTGTATCCAGCCCTTGCTCTGCTCTTGACGGCAGCGTGCATCATTGCATATCGCTATCTCTCGGAGGAACGACGGCGGCAGTTTCTCACCGCGCTTTTTCGACGTTACGTTCCATCGGAAAGCGTACCGCACGTTGTGGACGCGATTGATCGCGGCGAACTGCCTCTCACCGGAACGCGGCGCATGGTGACAGTCCTTTATGCGGACTTGCGCGGTTCCGCTGCTCTCTCCGAAGAAATAGACGCGCAAGCCATTCTGCGCGTCGTCAATCAATACATGGAATTTGCACTGCAAGCGGTACAGCGCGAAGGAGGGACTGTCTCCAAGCCGATGGGCGATGCGTTGATTGCAATTTGGAACGCGCCGCTCGACCAACCCGATCACGCGGTGCGCGGATTGACCGCAGCTGTGCAACTGCGCCGCAATGTGATGCAATGGCAGCAGAAACATGATGCCGATGAAAAGCTCGCCTTTGGCATTGGTCTTGTAACAGGTTGGGCGGTGTTGGGCAATCTGAACGCGGCAGGCAAAGTGGAATATACGCTCGTTGGCGACACGGTGAACGTTGCTGCGCGCATCAGCGCGTTCGCAAACAACAATCAGATTCTCGCCGATACAGTGACCGCTCAAAACCAAGTGGACGGCATCATCCTGCGCGAACTTTCGCCGGTGCGCGTGCGCGGACGCAAAGAGCCGCTGCCGGTGTGGGAGGTGCGTGATTCAGAGCCGCTCGCGACAGAGCCAGATGAGGAAACGTAATCACAGCACGCGCGGCGCGGAATTTTGAAACGATAGCACTGCGCCACCCGCGACAAGATGCGCATACCGCGTCGTTTCAGGGACGCGATAACCTTTGCAGCAGCGCAGCACAAAATCGATCGCGGTTTCCAAAGAGATTCGATGCCCAATCGAAACATAAATCGGATTCGTGACGCGCTTGGCATTCAATTTCGTGCGCAGCGCCGCGCCAATGATTTCTCCCTTGTCCATCAAGGGTGTCCACGCTCCTACACGATTTTCCGGCATCTCTGCGTGTCCCACCAAAATAGATTTCGCACAACCGATGGTCGGTTTATCGAGTAACACGCCGAGGTGGCAGGCGATACCAAAGCGGCGCGGATGCGCGTAACCATGTCCATCCATAATCAACAAATCGGGTTCGCGTTCCAGTTTTTCAAATGCATCCAAGATGACAGGCAATTCGCGATATGCCAACAAGCCCGGCACGTACGGAAATGTTACAGGTCGACGCGCGATTGCAGAGGCAATCGGCTCGAGCGAAGGAAGAGCGAGCACAACCACCGCCGCGCGCGCAATCTGATTCTTCTGCTCAAAGCCCACGTCCACCCCCGCGACGAAATTCACAGCACCAAAATCGTCCTGCGCGCGTACGCGCTGAACGAGCTCGGATTGCTGTGTACTCGCTTCTTTGGGGGTGAGATTCCAATTTAGATTTTGTGGGATTTTCATTTGACACCTTTACCAATTTGGCGTTTTGAATTTCTTGCGATTCAATATACTATTCTATAGCAAGCCGTGACGATTCGGCTTTGGCGCGCTTTATTACGCCTTTTGATATGAACGGTTTGGTCGCGTTACGATAACTGAATTCAAGCGTATATGTTTCGGAATTTTGGAACGGAGTTGCAGTGCGAACCATTGCAACTCCGTTCCAAATGATTCAAAAGTTTATCAAGGAGCAGTTTGTGGCTACAAAAAAATCTACCTCCGCCCCCGCGCTCAAGAAAAGTGCGCGCAAGGAGACAAGAAAAGTCCGCGTCGCAATCATCGGCGTCGGCAACTGCGCGAGCAGCTTTGTGCAGGGCATTCATTATTATCAGGATGCGCCGGTGGATACGTCGGTCCCCGGCTTGATGCATACCGTCCTCGGCGATTATCACGTCGGCGATATTGAAGTCGTCGCGGCGTTTGACATTGACAAAAACAAAGTCGGCAAGGATGTTGCCGAAGCAATCTATACGAGTCCGAACAATACATACAAATTCGCCGAAGTGCCAAAAATGGGTGTTCCGGTGCATCGCGGCATGACACACGACGGCATCGGTAAATATCTTTCCAAGGTCATTGAAAAAGCGCCGGGCGCAACCGATGACGTGGTACAAATTCTCAAAGATACGAAAGCAGACGTGGTCGTTTCGTATCTGCCTGTCGGTTCGGAAGAAGCAACGAAATGGTACGTCGAACAAATTTTGAAGGCGGGCTGCGCGTTCGTCAACTGCATTCCCGTTTTCATTGCGCGCGAACCATATTGGCAAAAGCGTTTTCAAGAAGCGGGCGTGCCGGTGATTGGCGATGACATCAAATCCCAAGTCGGCGCGACAATCACGCACCGCGTCCTCACGCGTCTGTTCCGCGATCGCGGAGTGCGCTTGGACCGCACGTATCAACTGAACTTTGGCGGTAACACCGACTTTCTCAACATGCTCGAACGCGAACGACTCGAGTCGAAAAAGATTTCCAAGACGAATGCTGTAACTTCGATGCTCGAATACAATTTGCCGTCGGACGATGTACATGTCGGTCCGAGCGATTATGTGCCATGGCTCAAAGACCGCAAATGGGCGTACATTCGCCTCGAAGGTACAACGTTTGGCGATGTGCCGTTGAATGTGGAATTGAAACTCGAAGTGTGGGATTCGCCCAACAGCGCTGGCGTGGTGATTGATGCCGTGCGCTGCGCGAAAATTGCAATGGATCGCGGCATGTCCGGCGCGGTTTACGCGCCGAGTTCCTATTTTATGAAGTCGCCGCCAAAACAGTATCCCGACGATCAAGCGCGCGAAATGGTACAAGAATTTATCGCGGGCTAGAGCCATTCTTTTTTCGCGTTAGGTGCAGCCACGCGTTGTGATGAGGCGCATGTCTTGTCACAACGCGTGATCCTTTCGCCGAGTGGAACTTGCGCGCTGCACATCCTGCAACTATCATGCCCCACAATAGGCAAAACTCGTGACCGTCTGGTTCTACCGTTTTGGAATTTGGTTTGTCCCACGCTTGCCGGAACGATTTGGGTTTTGGCTCTTTGCGCGGCTCGGCGACGTCGCCTTGCTCTTTAATGCAAACGCGCGCCGCGCGTACGAAAAAAATCTGCGGCATGTCCTCGGCGCGAATTTCGCCTCTGCCAATACAGCTGCCCTCACACGCAAAGCGTTCCAAAATCTTTTGAAAAATTATTTCGACCTATTTCGCGGACACACCCTAACTGAAGCGCAAGTGTATGCGCAGCTCGCGTCGGTGGAGGGCTTGGAACACCTCGATGCCGCCATCGCGCGCGGCAAAGGCATCGCGGGCGGGAGCGCGCACTTTGGCAATTTCAACATGTTCGTCCATTTGACCGCAGTGCATTTGCACAAACAACATGAAGTGGTTGTCCCCGTCGAACGTTTGAATCCGCCGGAAATTTTCGAGATGGTCTTGAAACAGCGCGCCGCGCAAGGAATCGAACTGGTGCCGGTGGACACCGCAGGACGTACCTTGATCAAGAAACTGCGCGCGGGCGCGATTTTAGGACTGGCGATTGATTTGGATGTAACGCGCACGGGTCCGGTGATGAACTTTTTCGGCGCGCCCGCGCAGTTACCTGACGGCGCGGCGGTGTTGGCAATTAAATATGACGCGCCGTTGATTCTGGCGTTCAATCGGCGATTGGACAACAACAAATGCGCGGTCGTGATCGAACCTCCGCTGGAATTGGAACGCACGGGCGATTTGGCGAATGACACGCGCGCCGCAATGGAAAAAATCGTTGCGCGAATGGAATACTGGATCGCAAAATATCCGGAACAATGGATTTTATTTCAACCCGTTTGGGAAGATGACAAGCCGCATAATTAAAAAAAATGAAAATCGCACTGGTCATGCCGTACGATTATCCGTTCCCCGGCGGCGTCACGGAACACATTATGCAGCTCGACCGCGAATTTCGGCGGCGCGGACACGACACGCGTATTCTCGCCGCGTCCTCAGACGAAGATGCGGCTTTGCCTGCGAATGTGATCAAAGTGAGCAGCGTCGTGGCAAGTTTCCCGTTCAGCGGTTCCAGCGTCCGCGTCCCCATCAATCCCCAAGTGTATCAACGCGTTAAAAAAATTCTCAAGCAGGAAGATTTTGATGTCGTGCACGCGCACGAGCCCGCCGCCCCACCCCTCTGCCCCATCGTGCTGCATCACTCGCGCGCTATCAACGTCGGCACATTTCATGCTTACCGCGAAACGAATACAGCGTACCAGATTACGCGCCCTCTATTGACGCCGTTATACAACAAACTCGACGGACGCATTTTTGTTTCGCAGGCAGTGCGCGATTTCACGCTCGCACAATTTACGGGCGACTATCGCGTCATTCCCAACGGGATTGATGTGCTGCGCTTTGCTTCCGCCGATGTGGAACCGATTGAACGTTTCAACGATGATCGTCCAAACATTTTGTACGTGGGGCGATTGGACAAGCGCAAAGGGTTCGAGCATTTGATGCGCGCGTTTCCATATATCAAGAATCATTTCCCTGACGCGCGCCTGATCGTCGTTGGTGCGTTCGATGATGAAGAGAAAAAACCATTTCTCCGCTACGCGCGCCAACAGCATTTGAGCAGCGTTCATTTCGTAGGTTTTGTTTCACGCGAAGAATTGCCGCGCTACTATCGAACGGCGACGCTTTTCTGTGCGCCTTCGACGGGCTTTGAAAGTTTTGGCATTGTCTTGCTCGAAGCGATGGCGGCAGGCGTGCCAATCGTCGCTTCCGACATTACAGGATATCGGCAGGTTCTCACCGAGAATCAAGAAGGAAAACTTGTGCCGCCCTGCGATCCGGAAGCGATTGCGCGCGCGTGTGTGGAACTTTGCAAGCAGCCGCGGCTGCGCGCGCGCATGGCGGAACAGGGGCGACTGACCGCCGCGCGCTATGACTGGACACATATCGCGGATGCCGTGTTGTCCTATTTTGAAGAATTGCAATCCCTTCATGCCAGCGAAAAGAAACGCGCGCGCTACAAACGCTCAACATGGCAGCGCCGATTGCAAAGGGCAGCGGAATGAAACAAATACGCGATGCAATCGTGATCGGTTCGGGCATCATTGGCAGCGCCATCGCCTTTGCATTAACGCGCGCGGGAATTCGCCGCGTGACGTTGGTGGAAAAAGGACCGCTCGTTTCGGGCATGACGCGGCGGAATGCGGGCTTGGTTCATCCTTTTCAAGCCCACCCGCTGTTGTGTGACCTCGCGAACGCGAGCTATGATTTTTACAATCAATGGGCGATATCGTTCGGCGGCAAGAGTCCATTCGTGGAAACGGGCGCGGCAGTGGTCTCTAATTTCGCTGCGCCCGAACGCTTTGCAATGTGGAACGCTCACGCCAACGCGAGTGAAATCGAACCCGCCGCGCTGACGGCGCGCTATCCGAACGTGACAGATCAATTTCGCGCTGTCATGTTCAGCCCCCGCGCGGGATACGCTGATGCCGTAATTACCGCCCAAGCTTTGGTGAATACTGCCAAAGCGAACGGGCTGGAAGTGCAGACGGGTACTCAAGCGAAACAAATCGTCGTCAAACAGCGACACGTGCAGGGCGTGCAAACGACGACCGGCGAATTGGAAGCGCCGATGGTTGTCATTGCGGCTGGCGGATGGAGCGAACGTTTGTTAGCGCCATTGGGCATTTCATTGCAGCTCCGTTTTCGTCGCGGCATCGTCGAGTTTTACGAGCAGCCGCCAACCATCACTCACGAACTGCCAATGCTGCTCGATGCCAACAGCACATTCTTTTTCCGCCCCCATCCCTATCACATGAGCGCGGCGGGCAGAGTTTCGCTCGAGTCGCAAACACAAGGGATTGAATCGTTGGATGAATTTGTTTCCGCGAGCGATTCGACGAGTGTAAAGCAATTTGTCGAAGCTTGTCTTGCCGAGTTTGCAAACGTGTCCACAAAACGCGCCCATCCAATTTTGTACGACACGCCAAAGGATGGATTGCCTGCCTTGGGGCGGATTGCGAATATTGATGGTTTGTACGTCGCCGTCGGATTTGGCACGAGCGCATTTGCGGTTGCACCCGCGGTTGGGGAAACACTCGCGCAGCTGCTCGTTGACGGAAGCGCCGCGCGTGATGTATCATCATTCAGTCCATTGCGGTAAAATTCAATCCGCAATAGAAAATTCGATCTTGATCGAATAAAGGAGCCGCTAGAAAAATTATGCTTACCGATATGGCACGCGCCCGCGCGCGCGATTTTTTGAATGCGGTCGCGCGATTTTTTCAACGTCTCGGTTTAACCCCGAACACGTTGACGTTGATTGGTTTCGCGTTTGTCTGCATTATCGCGTTCGTGATCGCAATGGGATACGAAGCATTGGGAGCAATCTTGTTGATCGTAGGCGCGGGATTCGACGCGACCGACGGTTCGTTGGCGCGCTTGACGAATCGGGTGACCAAGTTCGGTGGCTTTTTGGATTCTTCGCTCGACCGGTACGCCGATGGCGTTCTCATGCTTGCGTTGGTCTGGCGCGGAATTGAATACAACAATCGGTGGATGATCGTACTAGCCGTGATTGCGCTGATTGGCTCGTTTCTTGTCAGTTACACGCGCGCACGCGCAGAGGGAGTGGGCGTTCAATTAAAAGAAGGTTGGTTCACCCGTTTGGAACGAATGATCGTTTTGATATTGGGGCTGCTTTCGACGCTCATGTTCGGGCAAGTGGGTCTCCTGATTGCCCTGGGCATCCTGGCGCTCTTGTCGAACGTCACGGCAGTTCAACGCATTTTGGTCGCGCGGCAAAAATTGGGTGAGCCAAGCTGAACATTTTTAGAAAAAAGAAAAGAGGGCAATGCGACACACGCATTGCCCTCTCTTTTTGATTTACATTAGCCCAATTTCTTTATCTCTTGCGTCAATGCAGGCAGCACCTGAAACAAATCACCGACGATGCCGTAATCCGCAATTTTGAAAATCGGCGCATCGGGGTCTTTGTTCACCGCAACGATCACTTTGGATGATGACATACCGGCGAGATGTTGAATCGCGCCGCTGATCCCCGCCGCGATATAGAGCTTGGGCGCGACAGTTTTTCCGGTTTGTCCAATTTGATGCGTGTAATCAATCCAGCCGGCATCTACCGCCGCGCGCGACGCGCCCACCGCACCGCCCAACGCATCGGCAAGTTCCTCTACGGGTGCGAATCCTTCGGGCCCCTTGACGCCGCGTCCGCCCGAGACTACGATGCTGGCTTCGCCCAAATCCACTTTTGATTTTGCATTTTCGACTTTTTCGACAACACGCGCGCGCGGTTCCTTCAAGGTCACCGCGATTTGTTCGATGGGTGCCGCAGGACTCTCCGCCTCTACCGGCGGCACGATGTTGGGACGCACGCTTACCATCACCGGAAAAGATTTTGCGCGAACGTGCGCAATCGCTTTGCCCGCATAAATGGGACGTGTCAGCACCAGCGCGCCGTTTTCGATTTTTGCGTCGGTGCAATCGGTGGCGAGACCCCAACCCAGTTTCGCGGCTGTGCGCGCGCTGACTTCTTTGCCCCAACCACTCGCGCCGAACAAAACGATAGCAGGCGCGGCAGCGCGAATGATTTCCGCCAACGCGCTCGCGTAACTTTCGGGCGCAAAGTTTTCGAGTCCCGCGTTATCAACAACATACACTTTAGCCACGCCCGTTTTCGCGAGTTGCTCTGCCCACGCGCCAACTTGATTGCCAACCACTGCGCCTTCTACTGCACCGCCCAAATCACGCGCAAGCTGCTGCGCGGCATTGACCAATTCAAAGCTTACCTTGCGCAAACCTTCCGCTTTTCCTTCGGCAACAATTAGAACATTGTTTGACATCTCAGATCACCTTTGCTTCCTCTCGCAGCAAGCGCGCCAATTCCTTTGCTGCCGTTGCCGCATCACCGGGAATAATTTTTCCAGGCGGTCGCGCCGGGGGTGGTTCGAGCCCAATGATTTCTACGCGCGCGCCTTGCTTGCCGACACTGGAGGGATCAATCCCAAGGGCAGCGGCATTCCAATCCGTAATCGGTTTCTTTTTTGCGCCCATGATGCCTTTGAGCGAGGGATAGCGCACTTCGCCGAGTCCCTGCTGGGCGGTGAGAATCGCAGGCAGTATAGTCACCATTACATCCCGTTCGCCGTCCACCTCACGCACGCAGCGCGCCGATTTGCCATCGGCGCCAATTTCAAATTCGATGATGCTGTTGACATGCGGCAAGTCCAACAGTTCTGCCACGCGGATTGGCACTTGGGCATTGTCTTCGTCCACTGCTTGTTTGCCAGCCCAAACCATGTCGAATGGGATTTTTTTCAGCGCAGCGGCGAGGACTTGAGCGGTGGTTCCCGCGTCGCCTCCTTCAAGCGCCGGGTCAACAATGTGAATGGCTTCATCCGCGCCCACCGCGAGCGCTTTGCGAATCGTTTCCTTGGCTTCTTCGGGTCCAAAAAGCACAGCTGTAACTTTGCCGCCATTCTGTTCCACCAGCTGCAAAGCTTTTTCCAAGCCATATTCGCCATATGGGTCCAAAACAAAATTGAGCCCCTCGGTCACGACGGCGTTGTCGCGAATCGTAATTTTGCTTTCCGTGTCGGGGACACGTTTCAGCAGCACAACAATGTTATAGGGCATATCTTTTTCTCCTGTGTAATTATGACGCAGTGCGTCATAAACATATTAACGCTGTTTGTGTGAGAATGCAAGAACGACCTTGCATCAAAAAGAGGTTGACAAGAAATTCTCGTCAACCTCTTGATGCTTCCGCTTGGGATTTTGCGTCAGGCGAGCTGTGGTTCGAGCAGACCATAGTTGCCATCGTCGCGACGATACACCACGTTCAATTCATCCGTCGCGGCGTTATAGAACAAAAAGAAAGAATGTCCCAGCAGCTCCATCTGGTCAATCGCTTCATCCGTACTCATCGGCGTCGTCTTGAAACGTTTGGTGCGCACGAGGCGCGGCTCCTCTTCGATTTCACCTTCGGCAACCGCTTCCAAAATTGCTTCGGCGGCGGCGGCATTCACGCGGCGCTTTCGAACCTGTTTATCTTTGAAACGCCGAATTTGTTTACCGAGTTTATCCACCACCGCGTCCACCGCAATTTTTAGATCAGCCGCGCGTTCCTCCGCGCGAATGATTGTGCCATTTTTGTACAGCGTGACCTGGACAATGTGACGCTGGTTCGCATTCTTTGTATTTTCTTGCGAAAGTTCGACCCGCGCCTCCACCGGTTCGTGAAGATGACGGTCCAAGCGGGACAGTTTCTGGCGCACAAACTTTTCTGTGCGGTCCGACACATGCATATTCTTGCCCGTAATTACAAGCTCCATCTGTGCCTCCTTGACCGACGCGTCAGCCAACCCCCACGCGTCGATCTACAATATTATATTTGGTAAAGAACGAAATGTCAGAACGATGATCGCGGGCGCGCGACAGCCGCACCGTAAACTGCATGCGCGCCATTTTGAAATAATGCCTGCGCGCACGCATCGAGCGTCGCGCCGGTCGTGCAAACATCGTCCACCAGGACGATGGAATTATTTTGAATTCGCGCCGTAACGCGAAACGCGCCGTGAACATTCTTCCGCCGCGCCATTCCGTCCAAACCGATTTGGTCTGTCGTCGCACGCGTCCGTTCCAAAAGACGCGCGAATGGGACGTGCATTAGACGCGCAGTTTCTTGCGCGAGCAATTCGGCTTGATTGTAGCCGCGCTCGGCTTGGCGTGAGGGATGCAACGGCACGCTCGTAATGATGTCAAATGTGAATTTACTTGCAGTTAGCTGCGCCGCAACCAACTTTGCCAATGGCGCAACCGTGTCGCGGCGTTTGCCATATTTCAAGGCGTGAATGGCTTCGCGCACGGCGCCTTCATGCCATGTGGCGGTGCGGATACGCGTAATTTTCAGCGGATGAGCGCGGCAATCAGGACAAACGGCATCGGACGAAACTAATGCGCGTCCGCAGCGCTCACACAGCGGCGGCGAGATGGGCTGAATGGTTGAGAGGCATTTGGCGCAGAGCGCGCCGGGGGCTTGTTTGCAATTTACACAGCGCGCAGGAAAGAGGAGGTCAAGCAACCTCCCACCCAGTCCGTACACCTCTTCCTTGAGACGACCCGGTTGGGTGATCATATGATTTCGACTTGGAGCAGATCGCCAACGCGCGTGTGGGTGCGCGCAAGCGTTCCCGCCGGTAATTCTAGCACATCTCGCACCCCGCGCACAAGTGGTCCAAGACGCGCAGGCAGCATCATTTCCGTTTGACGCAAGATCTTTCCATTCGCATCGAGATACACCACATCAATCGGGACACGCATACCAAAAGTGTGAATTGCCGATTCATGCCGCAGTAACAAACCGAATCCCTCTGACAGTTCGCGTCGCCCCATCAAGCCACGAAAACGCGTCCACAAATTTGCGGCAACCTCTCCTTGTGAGACAAGCATAAGATTGCGCGTGCGATTAAAAACGCGGAGCGTTTGCGGCATAGAATAAAAACGCGCGGCGGAAATTGCTTCGCGCCGCGCGTGAGGTTTTTGAAAATATCAGCGCGGGTTAAAACCGCCGCTCATAAAAATCAAAACCGTCGGACCCAACAACACAATAAAAATTGACGGAAATACAAGAAATGCCAGCGGGATGAGCATTTTGATGGGCGCTTGATTTGCCAGCAGTTCGGCGCGCTGGCGGCGCTTGATGCGCATTTGTTCCGATTGAATGCGCATGACTTTGGAGATACTGACGCCGAGTTGATCGGCTTGGATGATCGCGGCGATGAAATTCGTGAAATCGGCAAGCTCGATCCGCGCCGCCATGTCGCGCAATGCTTCGCGGCGCAGCTTGCCAACGCGTATTTCGGAAATGGTGCGCGCAAAGGCGTGACTCAATTCATTGTCCCACTTTTCGGCGACCTTTGCCATCGCCGCGTCAAACCCCAGCCCTGATTCCACACTAATCGTTATCAAGTCCAAGGCGTCGGGCAGCTGTCGTTGAATATTGTGCTGACGGCGCTTGATTTTTCGCCCCAACCAAAAGACCGGAATGAAAAATCCAATCGCGCCGCTTACGCCCAGGAGCAACAATATCATTGCGGGTTCCATCCGCAGCGCAAAGGCGAGCAACGTGCCAAGCGCAGCGCCAATGATCCCGACAAGGCCGCGCACTCCCAAAAAATCAGAGGGTGTCCAATTGAACGGATTACCCGCAAGGTCGAGCCGATGCCGTACCTGCTCGACATTTTTTTGCGGACGCAACCGCGACAATAAAAGCGCGAGCCCGCGAATCATTGGCTGAAAGGCGCGTTCGCCAAACGGTTGGGAAAGTTCAATTTCTTCAAGCGAACGCGGCCGCGAACCATACAAGCGCAGACGCTCTTCCACCGGATCGGGTTGGCGGCTCGAACTTGCCAGTCCCAGAAACACAATCAGGATGGCGGCGCCCGCAACAACTGCCAAGAGTAATGGAATTGGCATAGACGAATCAGACCTCGATATTGGTAATACGCCGAATGACCAAATAGCCAAGCAGAATCATGACGCCGCCGGTGAACAACATCATCAACCCGCATACATCTTGCCACATCCGCGAGATATAATCGGGATTCAGCAAGTACATAATAAAACCAAGAATGATGGGGATTGCTGCGAGAATGATTCCCGAAAGGCGCTGCTGTGCGGTGATTGTACGAATTTCGCCGAGAATGCGAATGCGTTCGCGGATGGTATGCGCGATCGTGTCCAAGATTTCTGCGAGGTTGCCGCCGACTTCGTGCTGGACATTGATTGCCGTGATGAGCAAGTCCAAGTCATCGCTCGGCATCCGTCGTAACATATTCGCAAGCGCTTCTTGGAGCGTGAGACCTAACCCCACTTCGCGAGTGACACGTTGGAGTTCCCCCGCCATCGGCTGCGCGATTTCTCTGGAAGCCGTCTCCATAGACTGCAAGAGACTATACCCGGAACGGAGCGCGTTTGAAAGCAGCACAATCATATCGCCCAGCTGATTATTGAACGCGTTCAAACGACGGTTTTGCAAAAAGCGCACATAAAAGCGTGGGATATAAAATCCAATGACGCCGCCAATCAAGGCAACTACAAAATTGATCGGCGGACCAACCAAGATAAACCCAAGGAAAGCGCCCAAGAGCACTGCCCCGATATTGATCGCTACATATTCACCGGGAGTCAAGCGGAGGTCGGCGCGCGCCAATTCTGTAGCAATCGCACTCCCACGCTTTTCGTTAACCAAACGACCAAAACGTTCGCCCGATTTTTGCGTTTGACGTTGATTGGGGTCTGAAATTTGCCGCGCGGTGTAGCGGTCCAGTCGCGTTTCGATGGTGGTATTGCGATTCGATACCACTTGATCGAGACCAAAGAACAAAATAAGGATGGCGCCCGCAAATACAACTGCCATCAAGACAGGAGTTGTGAGAAAACCACTCAAGTCCATCGCGTTACTCTCGTTTGGGGAAATTGCATTTCGCTCCTAGGAGGGAGGAGAGAAAGTCATTGTGCGGCGATCAAGTCACCGCACAATGTCGTACTCTTTGCGTTCTTATTGGTAAAACCGCGAGTCGAGTCCAAAAATGCTGGGTTGCAGATAGATGCCGAGCGCTTCGATTCGTTCGATAAACTTTGGTCGAATGCCGGTGGCTTTAAGGTATCCCTGCACTTTGCCATCTTTCATGCCGCTCGTTTCCCACCGATATACTTCCTGCGTAATAATTACATCGCCTTCCATGCCCTGAACTTCGGACACGTTGACCACTTTGCGTGTGCCGTCGCGCATCCGCTCCAACTGGATAATCACGTCAATCGCGCTGGAAATTTGTTCGCGGATTGCTTTAAGAGGCAGATCAAAGCCCGCCATCAAAACCATCGTTTCAAGACGATGCAACGCGTCACGCGGCGAATTCGCGTGAACTGTCGTCATTGAACCCTCGTGACCGGTGTTCATCGCCTGCAGCATATCAAGTGCTTCCGCAGAGCGGCACTCACCGACGAGAATTCGGTCGGGGCGCATACGCAGAGCATTGACCACGAGATCCCCGCGCGTGATTTCACCCTTGCCTTCAATGTTTTTCGGACGTGACTCTAACGTAATCACATGTTCCTGCCGCAGCTGCAATTCGGCGGCATCTTCAATGGTGATAATTCGTTCATCGCTTGGGATATAGCCGGAGAGGATGTTCAGCAATGTCGTTTTACCAGTACCGGTTCCGCCCGACACGACAATGTTCAGACGCGCAGTTACACATGCTTTGACAAATTCGGTAAATTCCTGAGAAAAGGAAGCGTGTTTTACAAGGTCATCGGCAGTGAGTGGCGTTGTGGCAAATTTTCGAATGGTGATGGTCGGTCCATTTAGCGCGAGCGGCGGAATAATGACATTTACGCGCGAGCCGTTCGGTAACCGTGCATCTACAAAGGGCTGCCCTTCATCCACACGTCTGCCGAGCGGAGCGACGATGCGATCAATGATGCGATAGACATGCATCTCGCTGTCAAAGCGCGCGGCGACGCGTTCGATTTTGCCCTGACGCTCGATATAGATCATGTTCGGTCCGTTGACCATAATTTCGTCAATGCTGTTATCGCGCAAGAGCGGTTCCAGTGGACCAAAACCCATGATTTCCGCAGTGAGCTGTTCAAGCAGCCGCTGACGTTCGATGCGTCCCAAAACAACATCGGGCTCTTCGCTCAAGAACCGATTGAATAACTCTTCGATGTTGCGGCGCAGGTCATCCGAGTGACCAATGTCGAGTTTCGGATCAAGCTCGGCGATGATTTTACTCAATAGACGCGCCCGTAGTTCCGCCAACTTGTCAGTCGGCGGCGCAGGAGTTTGACGCTGACGGGCAGACTCGGCAGGCAAGGGTCCGGTGCCGGGCGGATTATTGGTGCCGCCGTTCGTTGGCGTTTCTTTTTTCTCGATGCGCTTGAGTAAGGACATTTCTCACTTCACTTTCCCGATAAGGCTGTGTCTTTCGGTGCAGGACTTGCGTGTGTGCGTTAGGAGCTCCGACCAAAGATCAAAAAGCGGCGCTTGGGTTTTTGCATCGTCATTTTGGATGGTGTCGACGCGCCCGCCGTTTGCTTTGCTGGCTGCGCGGGAACCGGCGCGGCTTCTTCTTCACGCTTTAGCATACGCGCCATTGCATAGACTGCTTGCGACAGCGCGATGCCCCGTTGTGTCATTATAACAGGAATGCCGCGTGTGAGCGCGAGCGCTGTAGCTTTATCATCGCGCGCAATCACACCCGTGACCGGATGTTTGATATTACCTTCGACATCGCGCGCGTTAATTCCCGATTTTCCATCGTAGCGGTTCAAGAGCAAAAGTGTTTTCGCTGCGGGATATTCTAACTGCTGAGTCACCTCAAAAAAGAGCTTGGCATCTTTGAGCGCGCTGATATCCGCCGTCGAGAGCAATACAATCTGTTCTGCCAAGTCAAAGACCGCAAGCAGCGGATCGTTGATGCCTTTGCCCGTATCCACGACGATATAATCAAACATCTTTTGCATGAGCGTCAAAATTTTTCGCACATGCTCGGCCGTGACCAATTCTGCCATCTCGGGACGCGGTGGCGCCACAAGGACTTTGATGCCCGAACTATGTGAAGCAAGCACGCCGTTCAATAAATCTTCGTCGGGATCATGTTTCGCTTCGATAATATCTGCAATGGTACGGCTCGATGGCAAATTCAAGAGAACGCTCACATCGCCGAACTGCAAACTCATGTCTACCAATGCGACGCGACTGCGCGTCTCGTCGCGCAGGGCAATGGCAAGATTTGTCGCGATAGTGGTAACACCAACGCCACCTTTCGGCGAATAGAGCGCGATGATTTTTCCGCCTTTGGGTTTTTGCGGTAGCGATGGTAAAGAACCCCCATCCGCCGCCGCGCTTTCGACTGTTGTCTGCGGATGAAGCGCTCGACGTGTTGCGGCAAGTTGGTTCACGCGGCGCAGACTATGTGCGAGCTCTTCGCTGGAAAACGGTTTAATCAAAAACTCGCGCGCGCCCGCCAACATGGAACGCCGCAAATAGTCGGCTTCCCCTTGCACGGACATCATCACAACTTGGATGTTGGGATCGGCTTGCGAAATCATTTCGCTTGCCTGAATTCCATCCATCCCCGGCATGTTGATATCCATCAGAACGATATCGGGATGAAGCGCCGCCGATTGCTCAACGCCTTCGCGACCATTGGCAGCTGCGCCAATAATCTCGATGTCGTCCTCAAAGTACAAAAGTTTTTTTAGATTGTCGCGCGTTTCGGGAATGTCATCGACAATCAAAACGCGGATTTTTTTAGAGTCGCGCGGAACTGACATATACACTCCATGCGGGAGCCGCTATTTCGCCAATCCAGGAATATTAAAGTTGAATCGTTTGTTGAGGTATTCTAACGTAACAGGTTCCGTTGGGAAAATTTCATCATCATTCGCGGCGCGCAGAACCAACGATACGTTCGAGGCAGTTGTCTCAATATGCTTTAACGTGAGGGCATCCTGTTCGGTCATCTGGAAAGTTACAATGCTCACGCCACCGCCTCGACCACTTTCGGCAGTGGTCTCTTGTCCCTGCTGGGGCCAAGGTCCGACCTGTAGAATGAGGATGTTCTCTAAAGTCTTTTGAGAGACGCTATACTGCAGACCCTGCACGGTAGGCAATTCGATGGGCGTATCGTATTTTACCAATAAATCTACGCGATCTCCGGGTTGAATTGCTTCCGCAACATTGGAATTGAGCGTAACACCAAATGCCACTGCGACCGTGCCTTTTTCCAAGATCAACGCGGCGTTGCTGTGCTGCGCCTCCGCGTCACCTTTTGCTATCACCATTTCATCAATGATAGGTTGTCCCGGATAAATTGGTACGAGTGAAAGCTGTCCGATTACGTCCGCTGGGTTGGCGAAAGCGCCTGTCGGTGTGGGAACTTGAGCGGGCCACGAGACCTGCCCAATTTGATCTGCCGAGATTTCACTGCGGCTGGGGACTTGCTGAAATGCGACTACAAGACTTGTCGTAGGCACTTGAACGGGCTGAGGTTCGGCTGTGGCAAGTACGTAGAACACGCCAACGCCTGCAATCAGTGCCAATATGATGCCAAGAATGATAAAGATGCGTCCACCACGCCGCATGGGCCGGGCTCCTTAAATAGTATTTTACTGCCTAATTTTACGTTGGAGTGCTCTTATTTTCAACAGGTCAAATGTACTGTATGAATTGTCCGCAAAAATGTCAAATGACCAGCCAAAATTCTGCTAACTGTTATCGAATTGTATCTTGGTCTCAAAATTCGTTAATATAATACATAAAGTGGAATGTGCTATAATCGGCGCGGGACTAACGTACTATTTTATCGAACCCTATTTTACAGTAAATTAAAGTCGCGCGCGTGCCATTTTCTCAATTGAACAACCGGGGGATTCAAACCGTCACGGCTTGAGGGAGAATCCCCTTTTTTGATATTATGCGCAAGCCGCGCAGCTGGATCGAGAATGCGTAAAACAGCGCGGAAGAACCGTGATGAGCATGGACAGAGTCTGACCGAATTAGCAGTCGGACTTCCGTTTGTGCTACTGGTCATTCTTGTGCTGTTTGAAATGGGTTTGGTGTTTGCCACTTATATCTCGATGATCAATGCAGCGCGCGAAGGCGCGTTCTTTGCTTCCAGACATCCCGAATTGGTTGATCCTAATCGCTGGAATGATGCTCTAGCGCCCGGCAATACTACGATCGGCGAAGAATATGAGAGTCGTGTTCGGAATGAAGTTTTTGTCGTAACCACGCAACCCTTGAGCGCAAAGCAACTCTTGACCGAAGATGTCATTCATGTGGACCCTCCGATCACGGACGGCACCTCAGACCCCGGTGATCCCATAACCGTCACCGTTCATTACACACTCAGCACATTTACGAGTAACGTTTCGTTGCCCTTTTTCGGACGTTTTGGTTTGCCAAATCGCTATCACTTGCAGTATTCTTTCGGCACACCAATCCGTTAGGTTTTACCATGAGATCGTATTTCGTTTCAAAAGTACGTTCGCCCCACCAAGAACGCGGACAAGCAATGGTTGAATTTGCATTCACCATCCCAATCTTTCTCGCCATCTTGCTGGGCTTTCTTGGTTTTGGTCTCATTCTCTATTCGTACCTCACTGTCACGCTCGCTTCCAGAGAAGGTGCGCGTGCGCTGATTTACGACCCATCAATGAGTGTCGCACAAGTGCAACAACGCGTACGCGACACGAGCATATCATTGGACCGCAACGCTCTTACGATTCTAGTTGAGCCAAATGATCAAACCCAATGGGTGTCTCGTACCAAAATTTCTGTGACTGCTGTCTATACCGTTCCATTACCAACTGTGAGCATTCCCAACTTGCGCGGGCCCGCCTTTACACTTTTCAGTCCCATTCCTGTTACAGCTGTTTCTGTGATGACCATTGAGTAGGATTCTTTTTTCCGGCATTATCGTCAGGAGGCATTCCGATGCGCACTCTTTATAGATTTATTCAACGAAATGAACAGGGACAGTCTGCGCTCGTCATCGTTGCCGGACTCGTCGCCCTAATCGGCGCTCTGGCTCTCGCTGTGGATGGCGGCAACGCGTATGCGCAGCGCCGCCAACTCCAAAATGCGATGGACGCCGGCGCTCAAGCCGGAGCGATTCAATTGTCGCTGAACAAGACGAACGGCGAAATTGATGACAAGATTAATGAATACGTTGCCCGCAATGGTGCTGACCCCGCGCGCGTGAATTCGTACTATGTAACTCAGGACTCGAGTGGTATCAAGTACGTTGAACACGGTTCCATAATCAGCGCATATGGAGTCAACTCACCTCCGCCCAGTTTTATCAACGGACGCCCCATCTTTGGTGTACAAGTTGAAGGCACCAAACAATTCCCGACTTTTTTTGCGGGTGTTGTTGGCTGGCGTCAACTTCAAGTCGGAGCGGACTCGCGAAATTATGCTTCGCCGCCTACGCGCCAAGGGACTTGTCAGGCAGAAACACTCTTTCCAATTGCGCTCAGCGCCAACACTTTTACCGATGAAAATAAAGATGGGATTGTGGATTTTCACTTTTCCAATAATGAACCAACATACGCGTATCGGATCTGGGAAAAGAAGCCAACCGAGTTGGCAAATTTTGGATACGTTTCTTGGAACGGCAGCACATCCGCGTCAAACGTTGCGAACTTTATGAATAATGCGGGTTTGAACGTGAGTGGGCGCTGGTCAAAAGGCGACAACATTCCGTATGCCCCCGGTGATTTGTCATCAGGTTCGATACGCAACGCCTTGCAGGGCAAGCTCACGAGTGGTGATGGCGTTACGGTGCCGGTGTACGACTATGCAAACCAGAGCAACAATGCGATAAGTTCATACCGCATCATCGGTTTTGCGCGAATGACTATCGTTGCGCTTTCCGCCTCCGGCTTGCCGGCAGGACAACGCTACATGGATGTTCGTTTTGTGCAATGGGTTGAACCCACCGGCGGCGGCGCATGTCCATATTACGGCGTCGGTCAGGTTGCTCCACCACCGCCACAAACTCCGGGTGGTCCCGTCACACGAAATCTAGTCGGGACAATCAAAATTAGCAAAATCAATCCTGTCGGCGAAACAACGCAGACACAAACTCACGTACCGGTTGATGTGATGAATGTGATGGACATTTCGGGTTCCATGAACGCGGGCTTTGGTTCGATGTCCAAGATTAGCGCGGCGCGAACAGCTCTTGTCAACTTTAACAACAACATGCAGCCCCTCTTGGGCGATAAAGTTGGCTTGGCGACCTATCCGCAGATTGTAGGTAATCTCAACGGTGGTGGAACCTATAGTTTCAACTGTCAACAGAATGGTCAGACATCTCAATACTATATCGGGCAACTCCGCAGCACCCTGACTTCCAACATCGCGGGCGTAAATGCCATAATCAATGGACTCAATGCCAATGGCGGTACGCCGATTGCCGGGGGACTACAACAAGGACGTCTCGCTGCACTCGGTGCTGGGCATAATCCCGCGAATCCTGCTGTAATTATTTTGGCGTCCGATGGTTTGGCGAATATCCGCTTGAACGGACGCTGGACTGGTTTTGACGGCGATACCTATAACAGCCTTCAGTGTAATGTTGGCGCCGTGCAAGACGCGTTGGACCAAGCCAACCTCGCCAAAGGTGACGGCAACAGTGATGGTCGTCCCGATACAATCATCTTTACGATTGCGGTGGGCAACGATTTCAATCCCGACCTCATGCAAGCTCTCGCAACGGTTGACACTGATCCAAACAAGCCGCATTATTTCCGCGTAACCGATGCGACTTCAATGAACAATATCTATCAGCAAATTGCCAATCGCGTCCAGAATTTCCAAAACGAAAGCTGTCAGGTTATTCAAACTGAGGCGTTTGCGCCGGGAGCAACGTTGGTCGTCCGTAATCGCGATACCGGTCAACAGTACACGGTCAACACAACCTCCACCGGTGAATTTGTGATCAATAACGTCTCGCCGGGGACATTTGAATTTGTCTCTGCCTCTGTGAACGTAAATGGCTTTACTTACGACGTTTTCACGAATGGCGTTGGCGGTCCGGCACTCGCTTCCAATCCCACGGTAACAGTAGGGCAGGGGGGCGGAACCTACAAGACCGACCTCTTCCTCAAGACAACGGATTCGGTCAGTTGCCCGGGCAGCTGAGCCAAGAGAAACAAGCGAAAAAAAAGAGAGGGGAAGGTTCCCCTCTCTTTTTTACGCCCCACTTTCCTATTGAACCTATACACACCAGATGCTATAGTCGCAGTGTGCCGCTATCAATATGAATTTCCCGCGTTATCAGCGGCACTCGACAAATTGCACACGTTTTCCCGATTTCTCCTTGGAGGCATGTATGTCTAGAAAGATTGCGCTATTCATTATCGTCGGCGCCGCGATTCTATTCGTTGCATTGGTGCTTGACCGCGCGAGTGCCGCCCCACTCATCGCCGTCGGTTCCACCTATACAGTTACCAATACTACTGATCAATCGCCCAACCCTCCGAGTGGCTCACTGCGATGGGCGATTGATCAAGCCAATGCAAATTCCGGTCCTGACACGATTAATTTCAACATTGGGAACGGCGGAAAAAAATCCATCTTGCTCGTGCGCGAGCTGCCCAAGCTCACGAGCCCTGTCACGATCGATGGCACAACGCAAGGGCAATACAATGGCGCACCGTTGATTGAGCTGAACGGCGCGGGTGCGACACAAGGAGTGGGGGAAATTTCGGGCTTGACTTTGGGAGCCGACGCGAATGGCAGTACGATTCGTGGTCTCGTCATCAATAGTTTTCGCGCCAACGGGCTTGAGATCATTGACGGTAACAATAACTTGATCGAAAAGAACTATATTGGGACAGATCCAGATGGCGCCGATGCCTTTCCAAATGCAAAAGAAGGGATTTTGATTGCAAGCGAAGCGGGCACCGCAAGCAACAACGTCATCAAAAATAATCTCCTTTCCGGAAACACCGGGTCCGGCATCCACATCAGCGGCGCAGATGCCACAAACAATTCGATTCAAACAAACAAAATCGGCACCAATGCTGCAGGCGACGGCGATTTGGGTAACGATGATTATGGCGTCCGTTTTGAAAACACACCAAACAACACCATTGGCGGAACCGGCGCGAATGAAGGAAACATCATCGCGTACAACGGTTTAGCGGGAGTTATTCTTGAGCTGCGCGATGGAAATACCATCCGTCGCAATTCGATTCATGATAATGGCGGACTGGGAATCGAAATTTCCGGTTTCTTGAACAGCAGCGCCCCATTGATTTCTCCGGTTGGGACGCCGCCGACCACTCAAGCCACCGTGACCTTTACTGGCGATCCCAACACCCAATACACTTTTGAATTTTTTGATAACGAAACATGCGACCCGTCAGATTACGGCGAAGGACAAACCTATTTCCTCACACAATCCGCAACATCCAATGGTAATGGACTTGTCTCGTTTAACGTATCCTTGGCGGGAAACTTTATCACCGTGACAGCAACCGGCGGCTTGGGAACTGCACAAAATCCGATGTTCACCACAAAATTTTCGCCATGTTATACCGGATCACCCTATGCAACGCGCACTCCAACTTCAACCGCAACTGACATCCCGACTAAAGAGCCGACGAGTGTGATCGCAACTCAAACTGTAACACCACCTACGCCGTTCACACCGACTCCAACCGAAACGATGACAACTGCCACGCCTACTGCGTGTGCGGGAGGACGTAAACCCAATCGTCCCAGTAACGTTTCGCCCGCCAACAATAGCACTGTTTTCGTACGCCGAGTTCCGCTTGCATGGAATGAATCGTCCTGCTTCAAGTTCTTTAAGGTGATTGTCAAAGAAGGTTCGAAAACAGGACCGCGTGTGTTCAAGAAAAGTGTGACCACGCTGCAAGTCACGTCCAAAGAATTAAAAAAGGGTAAAGAGTACGTCTGGCACGTGAAAGCGTGCAATGCCAAAGGCAAAAAGCATTGCAGCAAGTGGAGTCCCTTTTGGAAATTCAAGATAAGCAACAACGCAGCAAATATTGGGGGGCAGAATGATTGGTTCGCCATTGCCGATGACATGCCCAATTCCGCAATGTTGATCAACGACAAATAAAAAAACGAGGCAGTCCGATTTGGACTGCCTCGTTCGCTTTAGGTAGAAGGAATGAGAACCCTCACACGCGTGCCCCGTCCCGTCGCAGATTGATAGTTGATATTACCCCCGAGCATCTCGACCCGTTTCTCCAGAGTAATCAATCCCGAACTACCACGCTCACGCGCGCGCGCGAGCACTTGCGCGGCATCAAAGCCCGTGCCGTCATCTTCGACAATGACCACCGTCGGTTCGGCATTCAAATCTACAGTGACCTGCACTCGCGATGCGTTGGCGTGCTTGGCGACATTGTTCAAGAGCTCTTGCACTGAACGAAAAATGGTCACCTCGATGTACGGCGCCAACGCGCGATCCCCATTCAAAGTCAACGTCACAGGCAATTTGTTCACTGTTTCAAATTGTTGCGTGTAGCGGCGAACTGTTGGCAAAAGACCGAGGTCGTCCAACATCATCGGGCGGAGCGCAAAAATAAAGTCCCGCACGCGTTGGAACGTCACATTCGCCGAAGTTTTTAATTGCCCCAATTCAGAACGCGCGCGTGAAGGTTCGGCATCAAACAATCGTTCCACGATCTCTGCTTGCAAAATCAGATTCGTCAAGGATTGTGCCGGACCATCATGCATCTGCTGTGCAAGCCGCTGTCGCTCCGATTCTTGTGCCTCAATCGTCTGAATGACCGCGTCGTGATCTGAGACAATGCGCCTCGGTGAGGATTCGCCCTGTTCGTCCACTGCCGTCTCTGCCATCCGCGCAGAAAGGTCATGCAATTTACGCAGCTGTTGAATGTAGCGATCCAGTTGGCGATGCTTGGCTTGAAATTGTTCCAACTGCGAGCGCATCAACAAAAGTTTTAGCTGGGCGTCGCGTTCATTGGCGTACGCTTGTCGCACATCCTCGCGCGTGTACGATTCGTAATTCGCCTCGACTTGGCGCAAGCGCGACGATGCTTCCGCTTGCTTTTGACTCTGGCGTTCGATTTCGTTCGAGGTTTGACGAATCAATACTTCAATTTCGCGCAGCTCAATCCGCAGCTGTTCAATCTCCGACAATAGCTCCGTGGCAGCCGATTGCATTTGCGCCACAGACGAAAGAGATTCATTTGCCATACCCGATCCTTTTCACTTGGTGTCCTGCAGGCGAATCCAGCCGCGACGCAAAGCGTACACAGCCGCTTGCGTCCGATCATTCACCGCGAGTTTTCGCAATATCGAGGTCATGTGATTCTTTACCGTTTGGCGGCTGATGCCGAGCGCTTTGGCGATTTCCTTGTTGCTCAATCCTTTGGTGATCAGTTTCAGAATTTCCATTTCGCGCGCCGACAAGGCGCGAAATGTTTCTTCGGGCGCATCCTCCGCTCCGACCTGCATCGTTTCAAACTGATGAATCAACCAACTTGCTACCTGCGGCTTTGCCAATACTTCGTCATTGATGACATAGTTGCCTTGACTCACCTTTTGAATCGCGGCAAGCAGTTCATTCGGCGCGACCTCTTTGGGAAAATAACCGTACGCGCCGGCGCGGACCGCATGAAGCATCTGTTCGTCATCATGATACGCCGTGAGAATGATCACTGCAAGGTCATTCCGTTCCGCCGTAAGTTCGCGCGTCGCTTGCAGCCCATTCACAAGCGGCAGATTGACATCCATCAAGATGACTTGGGGCTTGAGTGTGCGCGCCATCGTGAGCGCTTCCTGTCCATCTTGCGCTTCACCAACCACTTGGATCGTTTCATCCAATTCTAAAAGCCCGCGCAATCCACCGCGAAACACAGGGTGGTCATCCACAATCAATACGGAAACTCTTCGCCCCGGCTTTTCCTTTTCGGCAGGAACTGTGGACTTGCGCGCCGTGGGCTTAGACACGGTTTGACCTGCGCGGGGTTGAGTTGGACTTGCGCTGGACTTCTTGTCCTTTGGTGCGCTCCGAGTTCGTGTGGTTGAGGTTTGTCCGCTCATCAGTTTGCCCCCCTTGTTTGACCCCTTCGTTGGAGTTGCCGTGATATGGAATGGTCGCAATAAGGCGCACTCCGCGCCCCTCTTCCGAGAACAATTGCATTTGCCCACCCAGCAGTTCTGCGCGGTCGCGCATCGCAATCAATCCCAGCTGACGTTTTTTAGGCAATCCTTGCGTTCGCACCGCAAAGCCGCGTCCATCATCTTGAATTGTCAGCAGCACCTGGGCTGGCAGCTGCGCCAATTCTACGCGCACATGCGTTGCCTGAGAGTGATGCTCGACATTCGTCAATGCTTCTTGCAAGATGCGAAATAACGCGAGTTCAATCGTAACGGGATAACGCTCATGGAAGGTGGCGCAGCCAATACAATCGGCGCTCATCCCTGTGCGTTCTGCAAAATTATGCACGTATTGGTAGATGCTTGGTCCGAGACCCATTTCTTGCAAGAGCGGAGGTTGCAATTCAGCAACGTAATGTTTTAACTGTGCCAAGCCATCGCGCAGTTCGACACGCAGCGCTTTCAAACCCGCAATGGCTACTTGAGGATTCTTCTCCAAGAGGGGCAGCGCGTATTCTATTTCCGTGAGCGCGTTTGCCAAGACCTGACCTGGACCTTGCATCAAAGCGTGCGCCAATCGCTGCCGTTCCTCTTCTTGCAGCTGCATGAAAAGAGAAGGATCGAGGGTGAAATTTTGGGGTTCGTTCACGGCGGTCTCGTAGCAAAAAGTATAACACTGCGCGCAGGCGTGTGCAAGGGGTGAATTGTCCTAAACTGGCGCGTATGCTAGAATGTTTTTGTTGGCATGAGCCGATGACTATAGGAGGAAGAATGCAGGTTCTTTTGGTTAAAGATGTGCCCGGGATTGGCAAAGCAGGACAAACGAAAAACGTCGCGGACGGACATGCACGGAATTATCTCTTACCGCGCGGGCTCGCCGTCCTTGCTACTCAAAGCGCAGTGAAACAAGCGGATGCGTTAAAGCTTGCCGCCGCGAAACGCGAAGCCGAATCACTCCAAGAAGCACAAATGCTGGCAAATACACTCAACGCGATTCAGTTGGATTTTCGAGTCAAAGCAGGCGCAAACGACCGCTTGTTCGGCGCAGTCACTGCGGCAGATATTGCCGAACGGTTGGATAAAGACCACAAAATTCGAATTGACAAACGCAAGATTGAGCTGGATCATCCAATCAAAGATCTGGGAAAACGGGGCGTCCCCATCAAATTGCATCCCGAAGTGACCGCCCATGTCCAGGTGTTAATCGAACGGGAGGCGCAAGCAGATTGAACGATAATAGCAGAATGACAGACATCACCGCATTGATGGCGCGGCGGCTGCGCTGTTCGAGTTGCATGAGACGATTTCGTCCGCAAGATATCTCGACCATCGAATCAACCGCGCGCTTTGGGGCATTTCGATTGCGGTGCCCTTTGTGCCTTTCGGAGCGCCTCGTCATTGCCGTATGGACCAAGAGCGCGATTCGCACATTTTCCACCGACTTGGATTATGCAGAATGGAATTACTATCGTCAAGCGCCGCCAATCAACGCGGATGATGTAATTCGCATGGCGCGCATCATGTCCGAATATGAAGGCGATTTCAGCGATGTTCTCGAAGACCCTATGTTCGACGAAAAATAAGTAGAGCGCAAGGGCGCCATAGTAAACGGCGCCCTTTTTTTATTTCCGCGCCTTGGTAAGAATTGACGCCGCCCCGAAACAGACTACAATGGGGGCATACCCTACGGGGGTATCCCATACGAAATCATTTTTCAGGAGGAAGATTTATGGACAATAACAAACCGGTACATGTGAGCGATGCGGATTTTGAAACAACTGTTTTGAAATCTGACAAACCTGCCATTGTAGATTTTTGGGCAGCTTGGTGCGGTCCCTGCCGTATGATCGCGCCGTTCGTAGAAGAGTTGGCGAGCGAATACAACGGCAAAGCGCTCGTCGCGAAATTGGACACGGACGCGAATCCGATGACCCCGACCAAATATGGCATCATGGGCATTCCAACCTTGATTTTTTTCAAAGATGGTAAAGAGGTGGATCGCATGGTTGGAGTTCCGCGTCAGCCCAAAGAAGCACTGCGCGCAAAACTCGATGCAGTGTTGAGCGCGCCAGAGCGCGTCACAACCAACTAACCTTTTATGCCGAGCAAAACTATTCGTTCGACTCGACGCACGCGCGTTGGCGCAGAACCGCCGGCTCCGCGCGACGAAATCATCAAACGCCTTCGCCGCATTGAAGGACAGGCGCGCGGGATTCAACGGATGATTGAGGAGGAACGCGCTTGTCACGATGTCCTCGATCAACTCGCGGCGATTCAACAAGCTGTGCGCGGCGTCAGCGCGCTCGTTGCACAAAAATACGCGCTGGAATGTATTGAAAGCATCCAAGAAGACGCGTCCGACGCGAAAACGCAAGCGACTGCTGTTGCTTTGGTAGATGCGATTTTGCGCGCGCCGCGCTAAGATAATTCTTTTGCACAAAAGAGGCGCGATGCTTTATGCACCGCGCCTCTTTTGTGCCTAGACATAGCTCGAATGGACCCTATTTCGAAAATTCTAAGTGAAGCGGAAAATGTTGCCGTCGTGGGACTCTCCAATAATCCCACACGCCCGTCGTATGAAGTTGCACAATACCTGCAGCGCAATGGGCTGCACATTATTCCCGTAAATCCCAACGAAAAACAGGTGTTGGGCGAACGCGCGTATCCCGACCTTCTCTCCGTTCCCGAGCGCATTGACATTGTAGATATTTTTCGACGCCCTGAATTTGTTCCCGAAATTGTACAGCAAGCGATTGCCAAAGGAGCAAAGGTTGTGTGGATGCAACCCGGCGCCGAAAATTATGACGCGGCGGATATGGCGGAAGCAGCAGGAATAAAAACTGTTGTGGGAATGTGTATGCGCGTGCAGCATAAACGCGCACACTCCTGAGTTGGAAAAAAGAATCGCGCAGCGAACGAATTCGCTGCGCGATTCTTATTTGAGCGCGATCCGCGAAGTTTGCGATTGATTGTCCGCGCCCTCGCTCGGCTGTATAGCGGCAGGTTTACTCGCAAGAATAAAGCCGTAATACATCAAGATTGCAAAAAACAATTGCGCAAAGGAATGAAATTGTCCCAGCCCAAAGCGATTCAATAACCCCGCAAACGCAATTGCCAATGCTCCCGCTGCAATCAATAAATTGCCCATCACGCGATTCGGCAAAATCCGTTTGCGATAAAACAAATAACCGGAATAGAGCGCGCCGCCGATGAGGAGGACAGCCCCATATACGTTAAAGAATGGAGTCAACCTCCGCACCACCGCATCCTTTGGCAAGATTGCCTGATATTGATCGGCGATCGGGACGCCGACTTGGTACGCAGCTGCGTCAAGTGGTGTAGAGAGCAAGATAACAGCCGTCACAATGCTCGCCATCGCCAGAGCAATCGCGGTTACGAAAACCCACTTTTTGCGCACGAGCAAAAAAAGCGTTCCTTCGCCAATCCATGCCGCGTTCAAGACGGCGCCGAACAGATACCACCCAAAGAACGCCAATTCATTCCATCCCAAATCTAAAAGACCATCGCACAAACTTGCAACCCCAAACATCCCCAGCCCAATCGCCCAAAACAACAAATGACGATGTCCGCCCTGATAGCGTTGATAGCGTCGGAACAAATCATACGTAAGAAACGCGAGAATCAGAGCGCTCACAAATGGCACGATAGCCATCAATGATCCCATACTTGACTCCTCACCATCGAATCAATCCCAACAAAAAACCCAAGGCAACGACGACGATGATAACTAGAAATACCCCCATGCCAATCAAAGCAATGGGGACGATGCGGTCATACAAAAGTGACTGCTGTGGCATTCGTCGTACACCGCGCGCGGGCTGCGTCGGCTTATTTCCGGGTGCTTTGTTGCTCATGCTCTGAACCAAACTCTAGCATAGCTAGGGATACGCCGTCAACTATTTCATTGACGCGGCGCAACCATAAATTCAATTCGTCCACGTTGGGCTCGCTCAAGGCAAAGGCAATTTCCACAACACTCTCCAATAATGCAATGCGCAGCGTGCCAAGCGTCGTAATTGTATCGCGCAAAGCGATTCGATAACGCCAAGTCCATTTTGCGAACGCTTGCCCTAACGCAGCTACGCGTGCTTGCAAATTCGTCTGCTCTTGACGCAGAGACAGCGTGCACAATTGTATCAGCTCGCGTTCCAATTCGCGCTTTTGGCTGCGCGCTTGCGGGGACGCGAGTTTCGTCTCGCCTACCTCTTCCGCCAACTGGATACGTCCCACCGCGCTGTGCTCGAGCAAGCGCCAGCGCGCCGCCGCGCCGCGTTTTTCTTTTTTGAATACCGCGCCGCTTTCACCCACGCGAAAACGACGATGTCCCCCGGGAGTGCGATACGATTCGACGCGCCCTTCGTCCGCCCACCCTCTGAGTGTTGCGGGCGAAACCCCCATTCTACGGCTCGCTTCTCGCAGTGAGAGCCACGATTCCACCCCGCCCACAGTTGAATCTATCATAATCTCAAAACCTATACGAGAATTCTATAGAATTTTCGCTATTTTGTCAACTTGAAACTATACATAATGACAAATACAAACATCTGTGCTATTGACGAGCGCATTATCTGGTGTAAAATAATGATGTTTTGATTAGAGCTTTATGAGTATGCCTTCACTCGAACGGATTAACGTCAATTTTCCAAGACCGGTCTTGGACGACTTGCGGCGCCTCGTTCCCGCGAAACGGCGAAGCGAAGTTATCGCGCGCGCGACCGCCCGCGAACTACGGCGGCTAAAAGTGGCTTCATTGTTTGAAAACTTGGCGCGAAATCCGGCGTGGCAGGCAGAGCAATATCCTCACCTTTCGGACGGCATGGCAATCGACAACTTTGTAGCCCAATTGCGCGCGTCTGGCACGTACACGAGCGCATCCATTGCAGCTACTGCCCCCACAAGGCGAAAGGCGCGGCGTGAGTGATTATTTACTCGACACCGATGTACTCATTCGCTGTCTGCGCGGCGTCGCGGAAACGTTGACCTTTGCGCAGCAGCTGACGGAGCAAGGCGACCTGCATACCTCCGTCTGGTCGCACTTGGAGATTTGGCTGGTAACACAGCCCAACGATCAAAAACAAACGCAAGATTTTTTGACGCCCTTTATCGCGCATCCGGTGAATGAAGAAATTGCGCGGCGCGCAGCGGAACTACTTAGACTGCGCGGAGAAACGGAAGCGCCGCTCACCTACGCGGAAGCCGTCATCGCGGCAACCGCACTGCATCATGGTTTGACGCTCGTCACATACAACACCAAAAATCTGGAATCGCTCATGCCATTGCGCTTGATCAATTCGAATCTTTCGCGAGGTGCACCATGACTCCTGTTCAACTTAACCTTTTTCGCCCGACGAAACCTCACAACGACGAACTCTTGCCCATCGCGTTTGTGCCCAATATGCTGGACATGACCTCTTCTGTCAGCGCCGCGATCGGTGCTTTTCACGAACACATGCGCGTTCAAGGATTCTCGGAAAATACGATAAAGGCATTCGGCGGCGATCTCAACATTTTCCGAAAATACATTGGTTCCAACAAACCCGTCGCTGAAGTGACAACTCAAGATATTCAATCCTTCATGCACTATTTGCGTTATCAGCGTGGTGTACCCTGCAGTATGAAATCTTATCAGCGGCGCCTCACCTCCATCAAAGTTTTTTTCAACTATCTCTATGAGCAAGGCGTCGTCGAAAGTGACCCGGCAGCGGCAGTCGCGCATCAACCGGTAATTGTCCCGCTGCCCGAAATTTTGAACACGGCGCAAGTGGAACGCTTGCTAAAAACGACGCGCGAAGTAATGTCTGCGCCCAAGCCCGACGCGCGGCCCCACTTACTTGTAACTTTATTACTTACCACCGGAATGAAAAAGAGTGAGGCGATGGCGATTCGTCTCGGCGATATTGATCTGGCGCATCCTGATCAACCGTTTGTCATGATTCGATATGACGACCCACGCCGTTGGCACAAAGAACGCAAACTGCGCCTGCCGTTAGACTTTCCTGCTACGTACAAGCAATACGCCGAGCAATATCAACCGCGCGAGCGCATCTTTGAATGTACGCCGCGCAATCTGGAATATGTCTTGTCGGATCTCGCACAGCTCGCGGGCTTGGTTGGCAAGGTCTCTTTTGAAGTATTGCGATGGACGAGCGCCGTGCGCGATTCCGCTTCGGGCATGCGCGATGAAACGCTCCGCCAAAAACTAGGACTCTCAACAATCACTTGGCAAGACGCTGGCGGAAAAATCAAACGCCTCGCCGCACGCCCGCTTTGATCAAGTGCGCACAGCGTTCTAATTTCGCGCACGATTCCAATGGTCCGTACGTGATTCTTAGGATATCCAGTGAATCCTACTTTGCTAAAACGTCTTGTCGTTGCTAATCTCGCCGTGTACGGCGTCGTCGGAGCGTTGATTGCTTACGCGTATTTTTTCCCTGCCGAATCAGCCACGCTCGCTTCGAACAATGCCGGGTTTTCAAACGACGCGCCCTTTATTTCAATCATGCTGCCGACGCCCACCGCATTCACGCATCCGGTCATCCCCGCCGCGTCGGAGCCGATCAAAACGGTCGTGCCGCGTGAAACTCCTCTCTCCGTAACACCCGCTGCGCAAGTCGCCGTCGCCCCACTTTCAAAAGCGGAGCCCGTACGTGATGGCGAGCTCGTGCCGCCATCCAACATCAACATTGTTTTGCTCGGCACCGATCAACGTCCCGGACAAATCAATTGGCGCACCGACACGATCATCTTGCTCACCATCAATCAAACGGAAAAAACGGTGGGCATGTTGACCATCCCGCGCGATCTGTATGTCAATATTCCGAGCGTTGGCAAACAGCGCATCAACACCGCCGACTTTTATGGCGAGTATTATCATTATCCGGGCGGCGGTCCGAACCTGATCAAGACTACGATTGAACAAAATCTCGGCATCCGCGTTCACTATTTCGTGCGCGGCGGCTTTGACGCCTTTCGCAAAGCGATTGACATTCTCGGCGGGATTGACGTGGATGTGGATTGTCCGCTGTACGAACAAGATTTTTACGACGACTATGGACACGCCACGTTGAATTTTCAACCGGGGATGCAAAGCATGGATGGTGTGACGGCACTGCGTTACGCGCGTTCGCGTTACACGACCAACGATTACGATCGCGGGCGGCGGCAGCGCAAAGTTATTCTTGCAATGTGGGACAAAGCCACCTCGCTGAACCTGCTTCCCAAATGGCCCGAGCTCTATCAAGAAATGAGTGATTCGGTGCAAACCGATCTGAGTCCAACAGATATGGCAACCCTCGCGTACATTGGGACGCAATTGAAAATGGACCGGATCAAGTCGCGCGCGATTGATAACCGCAGCACGATTTCGTACATCACGCCCGAAGGCGCGATGGTCCTTTTACCGAACGCGGAAAAAATTCATTCACTGCTCGTTGAATTTTTCACGCCGTTTGGCGACGACGTTGCCGGTGTGGATTCCGAACAGGCGACGGTTGAATTAACAAGCGGAAATCTGCAAGCCGCGCAAATCGCTCAAACCGCGCTCAAGCGACAAGGCGTGAACGCAACACTGTCCGGCAATTCCATTCCACTTGCGACAAAGAGTACGATTACTGTTTACAAAAATAAACCTATCACCGCGCAGCGTCTCGCCGCGCTCTTGCGCCTCGATCCCACGAGCAGCATTGTGTACGCCGGCAATCCGGCTGCGCCCGCAGACATTGTGGTCAATCTCGGACGCGATTACAATTCGTGTCAGAAATAAAACTCTCGTACGAGAATCGCGCCAATGGCTTCTTCCACACTTTCGAGAAACATCACCACCATTCTGAATTCGCGCAACGATCCACTGCGCGTTCTCGCAACAACCGCCGATGTAATCAAACGCGCGCAATATGTTTCGATTGATTTGAAACGCGTGCAAACGGTCGCGCAAGTGTTGTCGCTGCGCCCTGTGCCCGTGCCAAGTTGGAATTTTGAACATCACTTTTTTGACGGCACCGAAAAAACAGTCACCTATATTTTTCTGCTCGACGCGCTCAATTTTTCATTTTGGGGCGAACCGAAATGGCGCGTGAATCATATCAAGGAAAATGTAGATGGCTATTGGGCGTTGTCGGCATCGCTAAAACGCGCGGCTGAAAAGGACAAGCATTTCCTCGATGCCGATTTTCTCGCGACGATTTCGCCCGAAGAGCTCGCGCGCGTATTGAAGGGCAACGTCGAAATCCCATTATTTGTCGAACGCTGGCGCAACGCGCAAGAATTGGGACGCGTGCTGCGCGACCATTTCGGCGGCAGCGCGGCAAATTTGGTGGAACGTGCGGGCGCGGATGCTCCCTCGCTCGCGCGTCTCGTCGCCGAAAATATCTCTTCCTTTAACGACACAACGCTTTACAAGAATCGGCCGGTGAATCTTTTCAAACGCGCGCAAATTATCGTCGGCGATTTGTGGGGCTCGTTCGGAGGCGAAAAATGGGGCGAATTCAAGAATCTCGAGGACCTCACCGCATTCGCCGATTACAAACTGCCGCAAATCTTGCGCGCGTGGGGCATTCTGAATTACGCGCCCGCGCTCGCACGCCGCGTAGATGCCAAGAAAACGTTGGCAAAAGACAGCGCGGAAGAAATTGAAATTCGCGCGTCAATGCTTTGGGCAGTTGAGTTATTGCGGCACGCGCTCGCACAGCACGGACGCGAATTGACCAGCGTGCAAATGGACTGGTTCTTGTGGAGTAGCAGTCAACGAAATGTGAAAGGGATGAAGCCGTACCATCGAGTGAGAACGATTTATTATTGAGCAATCAAACCTCCGCCGTCTGCGAGATAGCGGAGGTTTGATTTTTTCGCGGATTCCGTACAATCAACAATATGCCTCTCCAATTCGAAATTCAACATCGCGATTCAAATTCCTACGCGCGCGCGGGCGTGATTCACACCGCACACGGCGACATCGAAACGCCTGCGTTCATGCCCGTTGCCACACAAGCGACGGTGAAAGGTTTGACCGCGCAAGATTTGTACGACCTCGACGCGCAGCTCATCATTTGCAACACCTATCATCTCGCGCTCCGCCCCGGTGCGGAACAAATCGCGCAGCTCGGCGGCTTGCACGCGTTTATGAATTGGCAGCGCCCCATTTCAACTGACAGCGGCGGTTTTCAAGTCTTTTCGCTCGGCGCGGCGATTCGCGATGGCGTCGGAAAAATCGCGGATATTTTTCCGGATGAAGCGCGCGATGATATTGAAATTAAAGGCGATAGAACTCCGCTCAATAGAATTGACGACGACGGCGTGACGTTCAACTCGCATCTCGACGGCTCCATCATTCGGCTCACGCCCGAACGTTCAATGCAGCTGCAGCATCAACTCGGTGCCGACTTTATTCTCGCGTTCGACGAGTGTACATCGCCGCTCGACACGTACGAATACACGCGCGAAGCATTGGGACGCACGCATCGCTGGGCAGCACGCTGTTTGGAACAGCACGCGCGCACAAAACGCGACTATCAGAATTTATTTGGAATTGTGCAAGGCGGCGCGTACCGCGATTTGCGCGAAGAATCGGCGCGCGTGATTGGGGGTTTGCCGTTTGAAGGTTTGGCGGTTGGCGGCTCGCTGGGCAAAAGTAAAAATGATATGCACGCGATTTTGGAGTGGACGATTCCGCTTTTGCCCGACGACAAACCGCGTCACTTACTCGGCATCGGAGAAATTGAGGACATTATCAACGGCGTCGAGCGCGGGATTGATTTGTTCGACTGCGCCGCGCCGACGCGGTGGGCGCGGAATGGCGCGTTGATTGTTTCGCCCGAAATTGCGCAACGCGAGGGAGTAAAAAATAATCGGCTGACGATTGCCAACGCGCGTTACGCGTTGGACACCGCGCCGATTGATTCGACGTGCGAGTGTGTGACTTGTAAAAATTATTCGCGCGCCTATTTACATCATCTTCATCGCGCCAAAGAATTGTCGTACTATCGCCTCGCGACAATTCATAATTTGCATTTTATACTGACGTTCATGCGCGATGTGCGCGCGGCGATTCGTAAAGATAGGTGGAATGAGTTTCGCGCTCAACTGTTCATTTGATACAGCTGGATCAAATTTCCACACGTGTCGTCCAAAATTGCCACCGTCGTCGTTCCCATATTCGTTGGCTCCATCGTGAATTCAACGCCGAGACTTTTCAAGCGTTCGTAATCGGCGTGAACATCGTCCACTTGAAACGCGGTGAACGGCACGCCATCTTTCACCAACGACTCTTTGAGCGCCTTCATCGCCGGATAACTCGCGTTCGGTTCAAGCAAGAGTTCGGTGCCATTCGGTTCTTGCGGCGAAACCACCGTGAGCCACCGCGCATCCCCACCCAGCGGAATGTCGTGCTTTTTCACAAAACCCAGCTTGTTTGTATAAAAATCCAGCGCCTTGTCGTAATCGCCGATGGATATACTTTCCAGTTTGATGTGAATGCTCATTTACGCGCTCCTCAAAATTTCTGTCGCTGTCCAGCAATCGAGCGAACGAAAATCACTGGGGCAATATTTCAATTCCTGCGGCGCGCGCAAAGGCAACAAAATCAAGCGACGTATTTTGGTCATGCACGATGCGCCATTCCCCTTCCTGCAACTGAAAAACGTAGGTGAGCCAAGTACTGACCGGAGCATCTTCTGGCTTTTGGCGGTATTGATATTTGACCAGCGCCATCGCCATGTCTTCGCCAACAATTTTATGCACGACCGAACCTTCCCAAATCCAGTTCGGGTCTTGAAACCATTGCTTGTGAATTTCAAGCGTCTCCGCCGGCGTCGTGAACGCGTGTCCGCTTTGAACAATTGTGTAAAGCGTGTCGCCGCGCGTGAGATGCGATTGAAACGCTTCAAGATCTCGATTAGAGATGGCGGCAAAATGCTGCTGTAGCGCTATATCAAAATCCGGTTTCATAGATGAGTCTCGGCAGATTTTTCCTGTGCATGAATTGTGTACTCGAGCCAAACAATGCCACTCGGAAACACCTGTTGAGCCGTCAAGGTGAGCATCCGTTTCACTGCCGGGGATGGAAGCAGCGGACGTCCCTCACCCAACAGGACAGGAATAACTGCCGGCTCCACAGTGTCAACGCAGTTTAAAGCAAGCAAGCTTTGAAAAAGTTTGCCGCCGCCAAACAACCAAATGTCCTTGCCCGGAAGCGAACGCAGCTCTTGAAGAGTGGATTGGGCATTCTTGGAAACGATAGTGACTTGGGGATGGTCCTGCTGTTCAAGAGTGTGCGAAAAGACGAAAACTTTTTTGCCCCAGAATCCATCCGCTTCTTTCGCCATTCCTTCGTAGGTCAGCCGTCCCATGAGCAGCGTGTCGAACTGGTCAAACAACGCGCCGAAATCTATCGCGGGTTCATCAACAATCCAGCCCGTCTTGCCGTCAATGTCCGCGATGTATCCGTCCAGACTACACGCGACTTGGTATCGAATTCTACGCATTGATACCTCCAATTGAAATTGGCTGTACGAAAAATGCAATCGGCGCAAAGAATTTAGAGTTGTAGTCGTTCATCTGATCGCGTTCGCGTTGCCCAATGCCTTGCCCTTGCTAAAGATGAAAATCGCCCGACGCCTCCGGTTGATAAAGGATTTTCTTGATTAACAACCTTCTTGTTCCATCGGGAACTTGCCATTCGAACGTTTCGCCTACTTCGTACCCCAACATGGCGGTTCCGATCGGCGCGAGGATTGAAATTTTCCCTTGACTTAAATTGGCGTTTTCGGGAAAAACCAACGTATAAACTTCTTCCTCTTTTGTGTCGAGGTCTTGAATGCAGACGGTTGAATTCATAGTGACAACATCACTCGGAATATCTTTTGGCGAAACTACCTCTGCGCGATTGATTTCGGTTTCAAGCCGTTCTAGATATGGGCTTTTGCGAAGGTCAGTAAATTGCGCGTCAAAAAGTAGTTTCTTTAAACGCTCCAGATCTAACTCGGTGACTTGAATCGGTTTGCCGCTCATGATTTTTTCTCTCCTTTATGAATTGCTTGACGCGCCGCATAGTATGACGTAAATTCTCGCGCCAGCCATCGCAAAAAACAATTACCTCTTTGAGTGATTTTAATTTTTGTCCCATCCGAGATGGGCTTGGTCTCTGATTCAAATCTCTTACGACGCGCACATTGTAACGCAATCGCGGCGCGGCGCACAATACGCGCATTTTCAAAACTCAAATCACAAAACGGACCTTTTCGAATTCCGAATTTGAGCGCCACAACTGCATTCATTTGACAAGACGGTACTCCCACCCCTCTTGCCACACAAACTCCGCGTCCACCAAATCCTCCAACACAACTCCATTCAAATAATGCTCGCACGCCCAACGCGTCGCCACATGCCCAATGAGCAGAATGCGCGTGTGCGCTTGCAACAATTCAATGTCACTGAAAAAACGATTCACGCGCGCAACCGCTTGCCGCCAACTCTCGCCGTTTGGGTACGGTTCGTCGAGATATTTTCGCCGTTCGCCATGCACGAGTGCCGCAGGATGCCCATTCAGCGCGCCGTAATTGCATTCGCGCAAACGCCAATCGAAAAAAATCGGCGTGCTTGCGTTTTGAAATGCAATGCGCGCCGTCTCGACTGCTCTCTGCAAATCCGATGCGAGTACCGCGTCTATCTTGTCATCGCGTCGTCGCTCGCCCAATTCGCGCGCCAATAATTTTCCCCGTTCCGACAACCGACTTTCACCCCAACCCGACGCGATGCCGCGTTCATTGTCCTCACTGATAGAATGGGTCTCGAAAACAATTTCGATCACATCATTCATTCGCCAAAAGCTCGCGCAGCGCGCGTTTCAACACTCCGCGCGCCAAACGAATTTTATAGCGATTGTGTGCCAGCGGCTGCGCGTCTCCCAACACCGCATAATCGCCTTGTGTAACCGATTCCTCATTCCATTCCACGCCCGATAGCGCTTTTTCTACGCGAAATTCACGGTACGGAATCGGCGCCACGCCCCCTAACACCACGCACACATTTTCCAATTTCGAATTTTGAATTTCGAATTTGAGCGCCACACTCGCCAGCGCAAATGTCCACGCTGCCCTATCCATCGCTTTCACGTAGGCGCTGCGCGTATTTTCTGGCACGCGCGGCAAAACAATTTCCGTAATCATTTCATCCGCGTTCAAAACATTTATGCGCGTATCCTTTGTGTCCGGCGCGCGGAAAAGCTCTTGAGCGGAAATCTCGCGTTCCCCTTCCCTGCCGCGCACCACAATCCGCGCGTCAAAGGCAACCAACGCGTTCGCGGGGTCAGACGGATGAACATGTACGCAATCGCGGTAGCCAATCACCGCTGCCTCGCGATTCTCACCGTCGCGCATGAAACATTTTTCGCCGCCGCGCAGCAGACACGGAAAGCCACTGCGATAATACGCGCAGCGCGAATCTTGATTCAAGTTGCCGCCAATCGTTCCCACGTTGCGAATCTGCGGCGACGCGGAGAGGGAACACGCTTGCGCGAGCGCGCGATAATTTTTGCGAATCGTTTCGTTTTCCGCGATTTCCGCAAGCGTTGCGAGCGCGCCGATGTGTACACCTTCGTTCGTAACGCGAATCCCGCGTAGTTCGTGTACGCGTTTCAAATTCACCCAGCGCGTCGCGCGTACGAAACCGCTTTTGAATTCGGGAATCAAATCCGTCCCCCCCGCGAACCACCGCGCGCCGTTTTCATTTGCGGACACCGCTTCATCTATCGTCTGCGGAAATGCAATGTCAAAACTCATGATTCTGCTCGCTTTTCGTAAATTGCCTGACGTTTCTCATCACTCGTTTCTCGTTTCCCGTTTCTCATCCTCTCCAATCTCTAATCTCCCCGCTCCATCCTCTCCAACGCGTCCAACACCTTATCGCGCGTAATCGGCGCATCATAAAAGCGTACGCCAATGGCATCATAAATCGCGTTCGCAATCGCTCCAGCGGTGGGAATAATCGGCGGCTCGCCAACGCCTTTGACGCCAAGATTATTTGCGAGTGGATCCGCGCGGTCAATCATGTGCGTTTCGATTTTCGGCGTGTCCGCAATCGTCGGAATGTGATACCCTTCTAAATTCGCGTTGAGTGACGCGCCGTTCGCGTCGAGAACGCGCTGCTCCATCAACGCGAATCCCATACTTTGCAAAACGCCCCCCTCGATTTGGCTTGACACTGTGAGCGGATTCAAAATGCGTCCCGAATCATGTGAGGCAACAACGCGTTCGACGCGCACCTCGCCCGTTTCCACATCCACCGCAACCTCGACAAATTGCGCGCCGAATGTGCGAATCTCGTATTCGCTTGGATTCGGATTGCGCGAGCCGTGTCCGAGAATCTGCATGTTGTCAATTTCTTTCAGAATCTCTGCAACCGATTTTTCCGAGTCGCGCGTCTTGACAATTCCATTTTCAATGCGTATTTCTTTCGCGCGCTTTTTCAAAATCGTCGCCGCGATTTGAGTCAACTGTTGACGCGCATCGGCTGCTGCTTCACGCACCGCCGGTCCAATCGAAGAAGCGGTCATGCTTCCACCCGACGCGCCGGCAAACGGTCCCGCTTGCGTATCGGCGATTTCCACGTCAATGCGTTCGATGGGAAACCCAAGTTCCTCCGCCGCGATCTGACACAAAATTGTTTTCGTCCCCGTTCCCAAATCTTGCGTTGCCGTCAAAATGGTCGCGCTTGCGTCGGTACTGATTTTCACAATTGCAAAGGATGGCGGCGCGCCCGCGCCATACCAAATCTGACTCGCCATTCCAATTCCGCGACGAATTCCGTTTCGCGTTTCTCGCTTCTCATTTCTCGTTTCTCGTTTCCCATTCTTCTTTTCCTCCCACCCAATCGCGCGCGCCCCCTCTTGATACGCGTCCAACAAACCATTCGACGTGTATCCTCTGCCATTTTCGGGAAAGACGCTCGAATAATTTTTCATTCGCAAAGCGAGCGGGTCCATTTTCAATTTCGCCGCGAGCTCGTCCATCAGCGCTTCGAGCGCGAAAATTCCTTCGACAAAGCCCGGCGCGCGAAACGCGGCAAAGGGGGGGGTGTTGGTGAAAACCCCGTAACTCGTTGTCTGCACATTTTCACACGCGTACAATTCACGCGCGGGACCCTCGGTGTACGGATTCCATGAGGCATACGCTCCGACATTGTTATAGTTCGTCAGTTGAATCGCGGTCAGCGTGCCATCCTTTTTCGCGCCGAGTTTGAGATACTGCTTGGTTGCCGAACGCTGCCCCGCCGCGATTTGTTCGCCTTTCCGGTCTAGCACAAAGCGCACGGGACGTCGCAATTTGTTCGACATCAACGCGCCAAGCAAGGTAAATTTTCCCGCGCCAAATTTTGCGCCGAACGCGCCGCCGATGTACGAGGCGATCACGCGCACACGCGCCGCATCGAGATTCAAAAGTTTCGCGACGCGATTCTGCACGCCGACCACGTCTTGCGACGATTCGTAAATCGTCATCGTCTTGCCATCCCACTCTGCCACGCTCGAATGTGTTTCCAACGCGCTGTGCACCTGCGCGCCCGTAGTGAAAACGCCCTCGACAATTACCGCCGCGTCTGCGAATCCCTTTTCAACATCGCCGCGCGCATACGTGGATGGTTTCCCATCAACGAGATTACCGTTTTGCGTGAGTTGCGGCGCGTCGGGTTGTGCCGCCGCCTCTGCATCCAAAACAAACGGCAGCAATTCATACTCGATGCGAATTTTTTGCGCCGCCGCGCGCGCAATTTCCATCGAATCAGCAAACACCGCCGCGACTTCATCGCCCACAAAGCGCACAGGGTCATTGAAAAAATCGCGATGATTCGCAAAGCGAATGTTCGCCACATTCGCAAAGTTCGCGATATTTTTGGAATGGATGATGCCGCGCACGCCCGCGATTTTTTCCGCTTCCGAAGTATCAATGCTCACAATGCGCGCGTGCGGATGTGGACTCCGCACATAGTTTCCGTGCACCATGCGCGGCAGTTGAATGTCTGTCGTATATTTCGCCGCGCCCGTGACGCGCTCCACTCCATCCACGCGCGCGATTGGTTTGCCGACGACGCGCAATTCCTCTTCTACGTCCCATGGTGTCGTTTTCGGCTCTTCTACCCACGCGTACTCTTCGGTGACGCGCCCTTCATTTTCGACTTTGGTTTTTACGAGTTTTGGCATTGGAGAAAAAGGAAACAGGAATACAGGGAAACAGGTATCTTCATACTTACCTGTCTACCTGTCTACCTGTCTACCTATTTACATTCATTCCCGCTTGCAAAATTTTCACATACGCGCCGCAGCGGCACAAATTTCCCGACATCGCTTGACGCAATTCCTCTTCCGTCGGCGCGGGATTTTTTTCGAGCAACGCGGTCATCGAAAGAATTTGTCCCGACGTGCAGAATCCGCATTGCAGCGCGTCGTATTCCACAAACGCGCGTTGAACGGGATGCAGTTCGCCGTCTTGCGAGAGACCTTCAATCGTCGTAATTGCGCGCCCTTCACAATCGAGCGCGAGCGTGATGCAGGAATACACCGGCGTTCCATCTACCAAAACAGTACACGCGCCGCAATTCGCCATGCCGCACGAAACCTTTAGCCCCGTCAATCCCAAATCCTCGCGCAGCACATCCGACAAAAAACGCGACGGTCCGACATTCACTCGTTCGCGTTCGCCATTCACAATCAGTTCAATGCCCACCCGTTCATCGGATTTTACAATTCGACTCATCTCTCACGTCTCCAGTCTCTAGTCTCCAGTCTCCATTCTCACCTGTTTCACCATTTCACTTACAACTTGCTGCCAATCCCCCACAATCCCATAATCGCACTGTTTGAAAATATCCGCGTCGGGATTGTTGTTGATGGCAAGGATAATTCCCGCGCGTTGAATGCCGACGGTGTGATTGAACGCGCCGCGCACGCCGAGCGCGATATACAAATGCGGCGAAACGGAGCGTCCCGTCAAACCGATTTGCAGTTGGCGCGGCAGCCAGCCGTTATCAACCACTTTGCGCGTCGCGCCAATGTGTCCATCGAGCGCGCGGCACAATTCCTCGACTTGTGGAATATTTTCGGGACCACCGATGCCCATGCCAACGCCAATAATAATTTCCGCGTCGTCGAGATGGACGCCTTCATCTGTCACGCGTTCGCTGCTCACAAATTGAACGCGGCTTGAAACGTCCTTTACAGGAATTTCAATCAACGCAGCAACACGATTCGGATTCGGCTGCGCGCGTTCCAACATGCCGGGGCGCACAGTTGCCATCGCGGGCAATATTTTGGAAAGAATCGGCGCGACGATGTTGCCGCCGAACGCAGGTTTCAGTTGCACCAAGTTGCCTTGTGTGTCGAGATTTAGCCCAATCACATCACCCGTCAACCCAATGTTCAATTTTGCGGCAACGCGCGGGGCGAGGTCGCGCCCGTTCGCGGTAGACGCCAAGAATACGGCAAATGGTTTGTATTGTGCAATCGCGTTGCTCACAATGCGCGTATACGAATCCGTCGCGTATTGCTTGAGCGCGGAATGTTCTGCCAAGTAAATTTTATCCGCGCCGTGCGCGGCTAAATCACTCGCAAACCGTTTTACATTTTCGCCAATCACCAACGCGCCAACTTCGCCGCCGCTTTCGTCCGCGAGTTGCACTGCGCGCCCCAACATCTCAAACGTCACCGGTCGAATTTCGTTTTCAATAACTTCGGCAACCACCCAAAACGATTTCGCAAAATTGTTGCGAATATTCCCCGCTAGAATTTTCTGGTGAGTCTCCAGTCTCCAGTCTCCACCCAGCCCTTCGCGTTTCAAATTATCCAGCGTCTCGCGCACAACGCGTTCAATCCCATCGCTCGCTTGGCGAATTATTTTTTTACGCGGCGGTTCGATAGATTCTATCGCCTCGACCCACGTCGGCGAACCTTGCAAACCGAATTGCGAAATATCGCCCAACTGCGCGGGTTGGATAATTTCGATTGGCAACTCTGCGACGCGCTGCAAATCTTCAGGCGTCGCGCGTAATGGTTTGCACAATCGTTCTGCCACCGTCATCAGCGCGGGCAATTCGCCACGCCATGTTTCAAAACCGTCGTCCACCTCGCGCGTCGCGACAAACGTATTCCTATCCCATTCGATTTTCGTCACACCCGTCACTTGCGGAATGTCCAACATTTCCGCCAGCATCGGCGGCACTTGCGCGGTCTCGGCATCTGTCGCGTATTTGCCGCACAACACCATATCGAAACCGATGCGCCCAAGCGCCTTTGCCAACGCGCGCGCCGTCGCCAACGTATCCGCGCCCGCGAATTCGCGTCCGAGCAAATGCACCGCGCGGTCCGCGCCCATCGCCAATGCTTCGCGTAGCGCGCTCGCCGCTTGCGGCGGACCCATCGTCACCACAATAGTTTCCGCGCCGACTTCTTTTTTCAACTGAATTGCGTGCGTCAACGCGCGTTTATCGAACGGATTGATTTCGGATTCAACCCCTTCGCGAATGACGCGTTTCGTATCGTGGTCGAATTTTAGTTGGTCAATGTAGGGAACTTGTTTGATGCAGACGACGATTTTCATATTTTCAATTCTGTCCCAATTTTCATTTCACGCGCGCGCTCGTACACAAAGGTACCGACCGCGACATCCTCCAACGCAATTCCGCACGACTTGAACAATGTGATGTCGTCCTCACTCGCGCGTCCCACTGCGCGCCCGCTCACCAGCGCAGACATTTCTTGGACTTTTTCCCAGCCGATTGCGTTTTCAGAAACCGCAAGAATCAAATCACCCGCTTCGATTTTGGCTTGTTCCACCGAGTCGGCAAAAATCGCGTGTGCGCGTTTCACTGCCGCGCTGTCCACCTCGCGCCGCGCTGCCCAATTGCCGCCTGCCGCGTTAATGTGCGCGCCCGCTCGCAGCCATTCGCCCATCACAACGGGCTGCGCCGCAGTGGTGATGGCGATGACGACATCACTTTCAACAATCGCGTCACGCGTCGACGCAACCGGTTCAATCGCAATGTTTAATTGCGCGGACATTTTTTCCGCGAATTGTTTGCGCCGCGTTTCGTCGCGCGAAAAACATTTCACCGACCCAAATTCGCGCACCGCGCAAACGGCTTGCAGCTGCGATTCCGCTTGCCAGCCCGTGCCGATGATGCCGATTGTTTTTGAATCTTGGCGCGCGAGAAATTTTGTCGCGACGCCCGATGCCGCGCCGGTGCGCATTTGCCCCAATCGATCCGCTTCGATGATGGCAAGATATTCGCCGCTGTTGCCGTCAAAGAGATGAAAATAAAAACGCGCGCCGCCGCGAAACGAAGTATATGCTTTGAATCCCATGTAGCCGCGCGTGAATATTCCTGCGGGCATCACGTTGAGAACGCCGTGCGGCGCGCGAATCCGTTGACGCGGTTGGTTTTGCGCGGCGCCGTTTCCCAATTCACGGAACGCGTCCTCGACGAGACGCAGCGCGTCATTCATCGTCAAGAGTTGTTCGACATTTTGTTCGGTAAGAAAAATTGGCATAAGCAAGGTAGGACAATTTTTCAAATTGTCCATTCGAACAATTTACAAAATTGTTCTACGTTAACGAAAACGGCAACTCAACGACCCGCGCGTTGTGACTGCCAATTTTCACTTGCGCGCCGATTTCCACCTCGCGCCTCACATAACCGAGCGCGATGTTTCCAAGCATTGGCGAATGGGCTGCTGACGTGATATTGCCGACGTCCGCGTCTTGGAATTGAATTGTCTCACCGCGCTCCGGCAGGAAATCATTTTCGATTCGCAGCCCGCGCAAATTTCGATTGACATGCCCGCGATGCACAATGCGCGCAACAACCTCTTGCCCGACGTAGCATCCTTGGTCAACGCGAATCTGCATCACATCGGGAATTTCGAGCGCAAGCGTTGTCGCGTCAAAATCAACGCCCCAACGCGGCAAGCCCGCTTCGATTCGCAACGTTTCCAACAATTCGTTTGGAATCACGGGGATGTTTTGCAATTTCGCGCGCAAGCCATCCGCGCCCGCGTTCGGTATCATCACATCGAATGACGGCACGCGCGCGTGCGCGGAACGAAACACGCGCGCGGCGATTTCACCAAGATGCCCCCAAGCCCAATCGTATAGCTTTTCCGGCGCGCGCATTTCGAGTAATTGTTGAATCTTCATTGCCGCTTGTTCACCAAGCAAAACAAAACGCGTCCAACCGTCCGTAACATCGGTGAGCGTCACCTTTTCGCGGAGGATGTAACGGCGGAATGTGTTGAATAAAATTTCGCGCGCCGACAAATCGACGAACGCGCCAAAAATTTCGTCATCGCGCAAAAGCGGAAACGCGGCGACGAAATGCCCTTTCGCGTCCAGAAGCGCGCTATACGCCCCCTGCCTCGTTTCCAAATGCTCTACATCGGCAGTCACAATTTTGTGCAGCCACTTTTGCGCGTCCGCGCCTTGCACTCGAAGAATGCCGATGGGAATTTCCGCCCAACCAACCTGCATTGTGACCGTTTCGTAAAGAGTCGTCGTAAGCATAAAACCCAAACTCACCCATGTACAAATTATTCTTTTTCCGCGTTCCTCCGCGTTTATCCGCGTCCCATCCCGGATTGTACTGTGATGGACTAGAGCGAATTCCACATTGGTTTAGGGTTTTGGACTCTACGCTTTAGCGGGTTTTCAGCGAGAAACCGCCTAAAGGCTCAAATCCATACCCTAAATCGAATCGGAAATTGCTCTAGTTCAGTCGTTCCACTTGTTCCAACGCGCGGCGCAAATAGACGCGCATCAAATCCGCGTCCGCCGCGTCGGGGTGAGACAAAAGATATTGTTCAAGCGAAATCGCCGCTTGACGATTGGCGCCCAGGCGCAACGACAACAGACCAAAATCGCGAATTTCGTCCCCGGCGCGCGGATCGAGCAGGAGGATTTTGTCCACGACTTGCCAGGCGCGCTGTAATTCTTCGGCGCGCACAAAAATTTGTTTCAAGTTTTGAAGCATCCGAAACAAAATGTATTTTGTGCTGACGGCTTCGAGCCAATCCGATTGAAACGGCAGGATGGGATTACTGCTCGCGCGCACACGCGCTTCGATGCCGCGTCGGTCCAGAATTTCGCCGCCGTTGAACGGGTCAAACACAATTTCATTCTCCGCGTCGCGCCATTTCACCATAAAATGCCCCGGCAAGCCGACGCCATAAATCGGCAAACGCAAACGTTGTGCGAGCGCCAGCACAATAACGGATAAAGTGATCGGCAAACCGGTGCGCCGTTCCAAAACATCGTTCAAATAGCTGTTGCGCGGGTCATAGTATTCGGCGAGGTTGCCGTGAAACTCAAGTTCGTCAAACAAGTAGGTGTTGAGGATTGGAATAACTGTTTGTGCGTCGCGTTGGGCGGGAAAGCGGGATCGTAATTCATCCGCCATATTGTCAAGACGCGCGAGCCAAAAGGAAATATCAAGTTCGGGATATTCGTCCGCCGCGATCAAGAGCGCCGCTTGCGCAAGATTGATTTTGGCATCGGGCAGTGTTACTGCATGATCAAAGGCGGCGCGCCATTCTTTGTATTGCATAGTGAAAACAGGGAAACAGGTAGTGCGTACCTTGTTTCCCTGTTTCCTTTACGTCCCCGACAGGACTCGAACCTGCGCGCACGGCTCCGGAGGCCGCTGCTCTATCCACTGAGCTACGGAGACAATTTTGGTCGTTCGAACGCGAGTGTAGCACAACGAGTACGCGCGGTCAAATGAAATGGCGAATGGCAGATAACAGCTGGCAAATTGCACAAGAAACAGACGCGCGCAAGGTATATGTTACGGGTTTGCTCGACGAAACAGAAACGGCAAGAATTGTTTGTGCGGCGCAAAATTGGTTATTGACCAATCATAGTCAAAAACATTTTTCCAATATTGATACGCATCCATAGATTCAACCTGCGTGGCAAGTTCACGATTCAATTTGTTCGATGTTTCGGAGCCATTCATGCTGCCAAGATGGACGAACCCTGTCGCGCCTTTTTGTAAGAGGACCATCTTTATGTGAATGCCTTTGCCCATCGGATTGCTCAACCGACATTCGATGTCGTACTTGTTCTTGAATTGATTAACGTACGCGCACGTTGAATAATTGCTGCGCGGATCGCTAAACACATCGTAAAAGGAATCGAGCAAGATGCGAACGCGCGCGCCGCGCTTGGCTGCTGCGATGTATGCTTCGAGGCGCAGGTTCGGATCGTAGCTTGGATTGCTTGTGCCTGTGCCCCAATACGTGTACTCGTACAACTGCTCGACGAGCAGCGTATCTCCTGCGCCCGTTTGCGCGACCATACCCAACAGCGCATCCGTAGTTCGCAGGCAATTGTCGGGACACTGCACCAATTCTATCGGAAACGCGGCGGTAGCTTGAAACGGCTGCGGAAATGGAATTGAGGAACTCTTGCCGCCATCCTTGTAATTTGGAACAAAGCCAAACGACGGAAAATCATCGGTGTTCGTTCCCCAGCGCCGAATATCAGGATAACGCGTCGGGTCAAAATCGGCGTCGAGAATTGCTTGCGCCGCGCTGACCATTGCGGGATTGTCGGTGATCATGAATCCGCCGCGCGTGCCAACGGTGCCATCCTGCTTGTTATCTGCGGGCATTGCATCATCACCAAAGTTTTCCGAGCCGATCGCAACGCGCGCGTGATCAATGATCATCCACTTGCCGTGTTGATTGTCGTAGCGTTTGTGAATGTTCGCTTGCGGCTTGCTTGCCATGATCCAACATTCGCCGCCGCGCGCTTCAATTTCCTTGCACGCCCACTTGCCTTGATCCTCTAACGCGCCGCCATCTAACAAAACCGATATCTTGACATTCGCTTCCAGCGATTTTGTAATTTCATCTACGATGTGCGCGTTGTCGAGCGAATAAATTTCAATCGAGATCGATTCTGTCGCGGCAACAATTTCATCGCGCATACAAGTGAAAAGATGATCGGGCGCGACGCAATATCTGACAGTCGCGTTCGCACTGGATTTTGCGGTCTGAAAAAACTGGTCGAGCGACCAGCCCGGATACGCGACTTTTTTCCCCAAGATGTTGTCGCTCGTATCCTGCGCCCAATCCCCGCGCGTATCGGTATCCGCCACAGGCATCGCGTCGCTCTCTTGCATCTTGCGATAGAGAATTTGTCCCTCGCGCGACACATTTCCAAAATCGTACAACTGCACCGCATCGCCCGCCCAATCCGGCGCGCCCAAAGCCGCGTCGCCATAAACCATTGCATCAATCACTACGTCCGCGTCATTTTTCAAAAAGACTTGATCGCCTGTATTGGAGAGAAATGGCGCACTGCCCGTCATGTCGGGCACACTCGCGACTGAATTTCCGCCATACTCAAAACCCGGCAAAAAGCCAAATTCGCTTTGAAACGCGGACGCGGATTTCGAAACCCAAATTTTCTCGCCCGCGTTCAAACTCGCGCCATTTGGAAATGTAACAGTGCCTACTCCATCGCCAACCTTCCAGTTCGCGAGCGGAAGAGGCGCCGCCGTTACATTTTGGATTTGAATCGCTTCGGATGCTTCGCCGGTTAAAAAGGGATCAAAATAGACAGCGGTGATCAGAACGGTTGACGAAGGCGCAGCGTGCGCGGTGGATGTCAGCGCCGCGAGGAGGAGAATTGAAAAAAAGAGTGTGAGGACAGGATTCGATTTCATGAGAGCGGGCGCAAGTGTATCATATTCAAACTTTAATTGACAAGTTTGTGTTTGCGCGTATGCTACGCGACGCTTGAGGAAACCAGATGCTAAATCAACCAACTTGTTATCTTTCGCCCAAAGCTGCCGCGCGTTTGAAAACGCATCGCGAGTACGGAGTCTATGCGGTTGCGCCCATTCAAAAAGGGGAAATGCTCGCGATGTGGGGCGGCGAAGTGGTGACGCAAAAAACTTTTGAAACGCTGCCCGAGCGCTTGCGTCGCTTGAGCATTCAGGTCGAAGAAGCCCTCTTTCTCGTCGCGCTCAACGAAGGACCAAGCGATTACGTGAATCATTCGTGCGAGCCGAACGGCGGCTTGAGCGGACAAATCGAACTCGTTGCCTTGCGCGACATTGCCGTGGGCGAAGAAATTACATTTGATTATGCCATGAGCGACGGGAGCGATTACGACGAATTTGAATGTGAATGCGGCGCGCCCGCTTGTCGCGGCACCGTGCGCGGAACGGATTGGCGCAATCCCGCGTTGTGGGAAAAATACGCGGGGCATTTTTCGCCCTATCTCCAACGACGAATAGATAAAATAAAGCGCGGCGAGACGCTGTGATGGGCAGCGAATTCGCGTCCGTCGTGTTTGGTTTATCATCCGCGCTCGTCTGGGGCGCGGGTGATTTTTTGGGCGGTTTGAGTTCGCGCCGTTCGTCGGTGTTGGGCGCGCTGCTGGTCAATGAAGTGACCGGGCTGCTCATTTTGATTCTGTGTGCGTTGTTATTTCAGGAACCATTTCCTTCCAGCGTCCAAATTGGTTGGAGCGTTGCGGCGGGCATTGTGGGTACGCTCGGTCTCGGCGCGTTGTATTTGGGTTTAGCCACCGCGCGCGCCACCATTGTTGCGCCGGTGTCCGCCGTCATTGGCGCGCTGCTCCCTGCTGTCTATGGCGCGCTCACCATCGGCTTGCCCGACTCGACCAAACAAATCGGCTTTGGGATTGCTATCGCCGCTATTATTTTGATCAGTTATTCTAATCAAGGCGTCGGCGAAATGCGCGCGTTAGGGTTGGCAATTTTGGCAGGCATCGGTTTTGGCTTGTTTTTTATTTTCATTCATCAAGGCAGCGATGGCGGAACCTTTTTCCCGTTGGTGTTTTCACGCGGCATTGCCACGCCCATCGTTTTTGCGCTTTTGCTCTGGCGACGCGCGCCGCTGCCGTCCAAACAAGTCTTGCCGCTCGCGATGATGTCAGGCATTTTCGACGCGGGAGGAAATATATTCTTTTTGCTTTCGAGTACGTTGGGACGGCTCGATGTGGCGACGATTCTTTCGTCGTTGTATCCCGCGTCCACCGTAATTCTGTCGCGTATTGTTTTGCACGAAAAAATTTCGCGCCTACAGCAAGTTGGCGTAGTATTGGCGTTGGCGGCGATTGTTTTGATCGCGGCATAATCATCTAATGAATAGAAAACATCCAACAAATCGAAACGTAGCAGCGGCAACCGCGCTGGCATTGATTGCTTTGATCTTTCTTTCCTTTTGCAGCCCACCATCTACACAGTCATCAAAAACACAAACTAACGCAAACACGCCTACGCTAACGGCAGACCAACCTCTTCCAGGAGTAACCATTATTGGGCTTGAACCTGCACCTGTGCTTGGAATAGTCGTTGACCGTAATATGCAAATTGTGTACGTGGAAAAGGAAGGCGCTGCAGAAAAAGGTGGCATCAAAAAAGGTGACATTCTGAAAGGGGTCAACTCAAAAAGCGTAACGCAGCCAAATGCTGCACGTGAAGCATTTTATTCGCTTAACCCATCCCAAAAATCCAAATTAGTTATCCTCCGAGATGGAAAAGAAATGACGCTCGAAATACGCCCCGCCAAACCGATTGCAAGAGCGGGTCAAGCAATGCCAACCCCAGTGCCGCCCGAAATGACATCTTTTTGAAATAAAAAAACTCGCTCGGAAAATTCCGGCGAGGTTTTTTTTGTTTACGCTAACGCGCTGCCACCGCCATTTTGCGTTGACGATTGGCTTGAATGTATTGTTGGATCGCGTCGGCGTTCGGTTGATTGAACATGGACGCGCTCGGCTCGATGCCGTCAATGCGGCGCCGCGGCAATTTTTGATTCAACACGCGTTCGATTTTTTTCACCTGCGGTTCGTCGAGCGGCGTCACGAGCGTATACGCGCTGCCCACGGCTTGCGCGCGCCCCGTGCGTCCGATGCGATGCACATAATCTTCGGCTTGCATCGGCACATCGTAATTGACGACGTGCGAGATACCTTCAACATCAATCCCGCGCGCGGCAATATCCGTGGCAACCAGCACGCGCGCTTTGCCGTTGCGGAACGCGCTGAGCGCGGCGACGCGTTGATTTTGCGAACGGTTGCCGTGAATGACATCCGCGCGAATGTTTGCTTTTTTGAGATGCCTGACGATTTTGTCCGCGCGATGTTTGGTGCGCGCAAAAACGAGAACGCTTTCCATTTCCTTGTCCGCGAGCAATTTTTGCAGCGCTTCGGTTTTCTGATGTTCGCCAACAGTGAACAACGCTTGTTCAATTGCTTGTGGCGTCGCGGTGGTTTCCACTGCAATGCGCGCGGGTTTGCGCGTCACTTCGGACGCGAGCGAAAGAATTTCCGCGACGAGCGTTGCCGAGAACAGCATCGTTTGGCGTTCGTGCGGCAGTTCGCGCACAATGCGCCGAATCGCAGGCAAAAAGCCAACGTCCAACATGCGGTCGGCTTCGTCCAAGACCAATACTTGCAAAGCTTTGAACGTCACATAGCCGCGATTCATGTGGTCTTGCAAACGTCCGGGCGTGGCAATGACAATATCGGTGCGGCGTTTGAGCGCCTGTTCTTGATTCACCATACCGACGCCGCCGTAAATTGCGGCGACGCGCAAGTCGGTATGTCTGACCAACGCCTGCGCTTGTTCAGCGACTTGGAGCGCGAGTTCGCGCGTTGGCACAAGAATCAACACGCGCAAAGAATGTTGCGCGACGTTCTGCGCAAGTAATTTTTGAATAGCAGGAATGAGGAACGCGGCGGTTTTGCCCGTGCCTGTTTCTGCGGAACCTAAAATGTCTTGACCTGTCAGCGCAACGGGAATTGTCGCGGCTTGAATCGGCGTTGGTTCTTGAAAGCCGAGCGCGGCGATGCTTTTTTGCAGGCGCGCGTCAAGACTGAATTGATTGAAATTCATAAACTCCTAGCAGTAGGACAAATTTGTGCGATGCAGTTCATCGCCTTTGTCGTACTTTTCGATGCGGTGAAAATTGCCGATGTGAACTACCGCGGGGACACAGACGGGTCAGGAGAAAAAGGATGGAGCCAGCACACTCAACGGCTCACACTCAACCGAGGGGAATGACTCTCGTAGAAAAAACAAACGCCGCGCGTGCATAGAACACGGCGACGTGACTCTACAGCAAACTTGTCTCTAACGGCTGTTAGTGTAGCACGAAGCGGTGATATTACCTAATCGGGATTTGTGATATTATTTACCCTCAAGAGGTAAACTATGACAACGTATCTATCGGACAGAATCACGGTGAACCCCGAACAATGCGGCGGGCGTCCCTGCATTCGCGGGATGCGTATCCGTGTGAGTGATGTGCTTGATTTGCTCGCCGCAGGATTGTCTCATAGTGAAATTTTGAAAGAACTACCAGACTTGGAATTGGAAGATATTCAAGCGGTGTTGAAATTTGCCGCGCAACGAATTGACCACCCCGTTCTGGTGGTAGCATGAAGATTTGGCTCAACGCACAATTATCCCCTGATCTGGCGGTGTGGATGACAAAGGAGTTCGGTGTAACGACAATCGCAATTCGAGATTTGGGGCTACGTGATGAAATAGATAGCAAGATTTTTGACCGCGCAAAAATCGAATCTGCGATCGTAATGACAAAAGACAGTGACCTTGTTGATCTCGTGAACGCCCGTGGCGCGCCGCCGCAAATTATTTGGCTAACTTGCGGCAATACTTCAAATGCTAAATTGAAAGAGATTTTGACCAAAGCAATGCCGCAAGCCATTAGATTACTTGAAGCGGGTGAAAAAGTTGTCGAAATTAGGGGCAAGTAAAATCAAGAATGTCATCCTCACCGACGATACTGTGACCGTTGACCTAGAAGACGGACGCACAATCTCTGTACCCATCGGTTGGTATCCTCGCCTCGCGAACGGGACACCGCAAGAACGCGCACATTGGGAAATCAGCGGCGCAGGATACGGAATTCATTGGCGCGATTTAGATGAGGATTTGGGAGTGGAAGGATTGTTACTGGGAAAAAAATCGAGTGAGAGTTTGGCGTCGTTGGAACGATGGTTGGAAAAGAGAAAGGGCAGTAACTGACTTGGTCATACGTTAAGCGCCAAGCGATTGGATATTTTCCAGTCGCTTTTTTATTCCCCTTTTCACCTATGCTATAATCTCTAGACCGTTCGAGTGCAATGTTCTTCAACTTTTAACCATCAACTTTCAACCTTGCGCAGCACTCGCTACTACAATCCTCTCGAAAGGGCAATGACTGCCTATGAATGAGTATAAATCGGACAAGCTACGCAATATCGCGTTGATTGGTCACTCCAGCTCCGGCAAAACCTCCCTCGCCGAAGCTCTCCTCTTTAACACGGGGGCGACGTCCCGTCTCGGCAAAGTGGACGACAGCAACACTGTCTCCGATTTCGATGCCGAGGAACAGCGCCGCAAAATTTCCATCAGCACTTCGGTCGTTCCCTGCGAATGGAACGGCTACAAAATCAATATCATTGACACGCCCGGTTACATTGATTTCGCGGGCGAAATGAAAGGCGCGCTGCGTGTTGCCGATTGCGCGGTAATTCTCGTGGACGCCGTCGCGGGTATCGAAGTCGGCACCGAACTCGTGTGGCAATATTGCGAAGAATTGAATCTGCCGCGCGTCATTTACATCAACAAGATGGACCGCGAGAACGCCGATTTTTTCCGCGTCCTCGATCAACTGCGTGAACGCTACGGGAAAAGCATCGCCGCGCTGCAACTGCCAATTGGACGCGAAGCATCGTTCAAGGGCGAAGTGAACGTGGTGAATCGTAAAGCGTTCATTGGCAAGAGCGAAGGCGAAATTCCTGCCGACTTGCAAGACGCGGTGGAAGAACGCCGCGCGCAACTCGTCGAAATCGCCGCCGAGAGCGACGACAAATTGATTGAAAAATATTTTGACACCGGCGAATTGAGCGACGAAGAAATTCGCGTCGGGCTCGAACACGGCGTCGCGGGCGGAACGCTCGTGCCGGTCTTGTGCGGTTCGGCGACACAAAACATCGGCGTGGATTATTTGCACAAATTTTTTGCCGATTACGTGCCGAGTCCGGTCGAGATGCCTTCACAGGTTGCAACGAATCTTTCGACGAACAAACAAGAAAAATTATCTGACAGTGACAATGGACCCCTCGCTGCGTTCGTTTGGAAAACGCAAGCCGATCCGTATGTGGGCAAGCTCACCTATTTTCGCGTTTACAGCGGAACGATGATGTCCGATTCGCGTGTCAACAATTCGCGGACAAACGGCGAAGAACGCATCGGACAATTGTACGTGCTGCGCGGCAAAGAACAACTGCCGATCAAACACATTTACGCGGGCGATCTCGGCGCGGTCGCAAAACTGAACGAGACTTCGACCAACGATACGTTGTGTGACAAAGCGCATCCGCTCGAACTCGAAAAAATCTCCTACCCGAACCCCGTCTATTCCGTTGCGTTGACGCCGAAATCGAAAACGGATTTGGACAAAATGGGTCCCGCCTTGCAAAAGCTCGTGGATGAAGACCCAACTCTGCGCGTTTATCGTGAACCGGGCACCGGCGAAAGCATCATGGCAGGCATGGGCGATTCGCACGTGGACGTTGCCGTGCGGCGCTTGAAACAAAAATTCGGCGTCGAACTTGTAACCGGCGTCCCGAAAATTCCGTACAAAGAAACGATCACCAAAAAGACCGAAGTGCAGGGACGCCACAAAAAGCAAACGGGCGGACGCGGTCAATTCGGCGATACGTGGATTCGCTTTGAACCGCTGCCGCGCGGCACGGGCTTTGAATTTACCGAAGAGGTCTTTGGCGGCGCTGTCCCGAACCAATACATTCCCGCCGTCGAAAAAGGAATGCGCGAAATCATTTTGCGCGGCGTCCTCGCGGGCTATCCAACAACTGATTTTCGCGCGGTGTTGTACGACGGTTCGTATCATCCCGTTGATTCGAGTGAAATGGCGTTCAAGCTCGCCGCGCACAAAGCATTCAAACAAGGCATCCCGACCGCCGGTCCCGTATTATTGGAGCCCGTGATGAACATGGAAATCACCGTCCCCGAAAATTTCATGGGCGACATTATCGGCGATCTGAATACAAAACGCGCGCGTGTGCAAGGCATGGACCAAAAAGCGGGCTGGTCAATCATTACCGCGCAAGCGCCGCTCGCGGAGATCGCGCGCTATGCCACCGACCTGCGTTCGATGACACAGGGGCGCGGTTACTTTACGATGGAATTCAGTCACTATGACATTGTTCCTTCGCACATCGCCGCGCCGATTATTGAACACGCGAAAAAAGAACGCGCCGGCGAAGTGGACGAAGAGGAATAAACGCACAATGCAAAATGCACAATGCACAATGCACAAAGGGCAGGTGAGATTGAAAACGCACAATGCAAAATGCACAAAGGGCAGGTGAGATTGAAAATACAGAATGTAGAATGCAAAATGCGGAACGCTAAATCAACTATAATCGCGCTCGTTTTTTTGAGCGCGATTATTTTGCTTGCGGCGTGTGGCGGTGAAACGGCTGCACCCACCGCCCCTACCGCGCTGAACGCAACCGGTGTAGCTCGTTCCACGACGGCGGAATCTGATCCAACCGCGTACATTACAAATGTCGTTCTGGCAAAAGGGGCGCAGGGCGATAACTATGATCCCGTGGATGTGTCCGACACATTCGAGCCGTCACAAAAGACTCTGCATGCTATCGTGAGTTTACAGGCTGCGCCAGCCGACGCGGAGGTTCGGGCGGAATGGTATTTGATCGAAGCGACCGGGTACGCGCCCAATTCCAAGATTGATGAAAGTGGACTGAGTATCAAACAAGGCGGCACACGCAACTTGGACTTTACGCTTGAAAACACGCAAGGCGCTTGGCCCCCCGGGACGTATCAAGTCAAGATATTTTCGAATGGCGTTTTAGCCGTCACGAAAAATTTCAAGATTGAGGCAAGCAGCGACGCCCCGACGGCGAGTCCAAGTGTCATCAAGCAGATTGTGCTTGCCCAAGCAGTCAAACCGGATACGTTTGAGCCGGTCAACCCAACTACGCAATTTCAAGCAAACGCGCCTGCAATTTACACGGCGGTACTGATCGAAAATTCGCCCCCGGGAACGATTTATCGAGTGCGCTGGTATCCGCCGGGGCAGGAACCTTTGGAAAAAGAGCTTAGCCCCGGTCATTCGTTGTGGCTGGAATCGCACCTACTTCCAAGTGATGGAGGTTTCCCCACCGGCGAATACAAAGTGGAAATCTATATGAACGATCAATTGGTGGACACGAAAACCTTCACCGTTGAATGAGGAACGATGCAAGCACGGTTTTCCCCCAACGCCGCCGCGTGGTTCTATCGCATTCTCCTCGTTGTCTTTTTGCTGATCTTTGTGTTCGTTTGGATCCGCAACGCGTGGTTATCCGATGACGCATACATTACGCTGCGGACAGTTTATAATTTTCTGCACAGCTTGGGTCCGAATTTCAATCCGGGCGAACGCGTCCAAACGTACACTCACCCACTCTGGTTTCTTGTACTAATTCCCACACACGCGCTCACGGGCGAGGGCTACTATTCGACCCTCGCCCTCTCCTTTTTTGTTTCGCTCGCAACGCTTTTCCTCTTGATAAAATTTTTGGCACGTACGCCGCAGCAAGCCCTCTTTGCCATCGGCGCAATGATTTTGTCGGGCGCGTACATAGACTACAGCTCATCGGGGTTGGAGAATCCGCTTTCGCAATTGATGCTGGCGCTCTTTTTTATCCCGTTCTTTGCCACAACTTCAATGCGGCGATTGTTTTGGGCAAGTCTCGCCGCCGCCCTGACAACCCTCACGCGCTTTGACCTGATTCTGATCGTCCTTCCGCCACTCGTTCTCGTTTTTATTCAAACGTGGCAAGCTTATCCACAGCAACGGAGACGCGTCCTTGCAACCCTCGCGGTAGGATTTGTTCCGCTGCTTTTGTGGTGTCTCTTTGCGCTCGTGTACTATGGGATGCTTCTGCCCAACACGTATTATGCCAAGATGCCCGCCAATGTATCGCTGGCGATGTGGCTCGGACAGGGATGGAATTATTTTCTCCATTCACTCCGCGTTGATCCCATCACGCTTGCCGTCATCGCGTTTGCGGTAGGCGTCGCGATTTATGCGCGCGATCGCGCGTTGATTTGCATCGCGGGCGGAATTATTTTGTATCTGATATATGTTTGGCGGATTGGCGGGGATTTTATGAGCGGGCGGTTTTTTACCGCGCCGTTTTTTTGCGCGCTGATAATTTTAGTGCGGGTTGAATTGTTGAGTAAATTCGAATATCTTGCATCCATTGCGCTCGGCGCGCTTTTACTCGGTTTTCTCGCGCCGCGTCCGCCCATTCTTTCGGATGAAACATTCGGCGCGTTGACCGACCCCGAACGCATCGCACTGGTGGGTCCCGACCGCGTTACGGATCAGCGCGCGTTTTATTATCATTGGACCGGCTTGCTGCGCAATCTCGACGGCATGAAAAATTTCGAACAACTCACCGAAGTCCAAGAAGGTTTGCGTGTCCGAGCAGGACGCGGAGGCATTTTCCGAACCACCGGAATGGGAATCCGCAGCTATTACGCGGGCCCCGCCATCTATGTCGTTGATGAATTGGCGCTCGCCGACCCCTTTCTCGCGTGGCTGCCGCGCAAAGATGGTTGGTGGCTCATCGGACACTTTACGCGTTGTCCGCCGCTCGGCTATGCGGTTACGATTCAAGGTAAAACAATCGTGCGCAAACGACGCAACTTTATCAAGAACGAGATTCAAGAACCCGCGCTGGCAGAATTGTACGAGCAGCTGTGGTTACTCGAGCGCGGCAATCCATTCGACAGTCGCCGTCTTGCAGCCATCCTCAAGCTGAATTTGGGAGGTTACAATTCTTTGCGCAGTCAGACCTATCCGTGCGAAAATTTTTGGGGCGGCAGTGCAGACCCGGCGAGTCAGATCGCCAAGTGACCTGCCCGCAAACAGAGCTAACCTCCGACCCCCATTAGCTTGAGCGGCAGCGCATACACCCATCCCAAGAACTGATCCCAAAGATTCGCGTTCGGTTTCACAGTCAGCGCGCGCGCGTTTTCGCCCAACGATTGCATTGTTGCGCCGCGTGAAAGATAATAACGGCTCAGTCGTTTCCGCGTAGTGTATTCGTCCTCAAACGCATTCCCCTCGTGCAATAAATCCGCCGCCTGCATAAACAACGCGCCCGCCGCTTCCGAATTCCCCACGCGGTCTTCCAGCTGCGCCAAATTGCCTACCGCACGCCCCTGCCCTGCCGCGTCACCCAATTCGACAAATAAAAGCTGCGCTTGCTCCAATGCCGCGCGCGCATCGGGCGTGCGATCCAGCAGCGTGTACACTACGCCCAAGTCGTTCCATGCCAGCGCGGCTTGGCGCTTGTCCCCTTTTGTTTCGGCTTCGGTTCGCTCCCGTTCCAAGATTGCTGCCGCCTCGTCGAGCGTATTGTTCTGCACATAGACTTGTAGTTGATTTTGGTTCATTTCTTTGCTCCAAGAAAAATGATGTCGCGATTTTAGCATCCCATGAGCGGGCGAGGCAATGGGATATTTGTAAATGTTTTGAGATGCGTTATACTCGCGACGATTCTCATTTCACACCATCGCACTATTGCACTATCTCACAATCTCACTATCGCACGCCCAATATGATTGACGCAAAAAATTTCCCCGGACGCGGACAAGTTGCCATTCTTCGCACGCGCCCCGAGACTGTCCTCGACGATTATTACAAGTTGCTGCGCTTGTGCGAATATGAAGAAAATCTGCCCAAAGCAAATGATACGCTGCTCAAAATCAACCTTTCGTGGCACATTTGGTATCCCGCCTCCTCGACAGCGCCATGGCAACTGGACGGCGTAATTCGCGCGCTCTTGCGCGACGGGTATGCGCGCACACAACTCGCTGCCGTATATGACAACAACACGGCGATGGATGACGCAGAAGGCGCGCGCAACAATCGGCTAAAGTTGGTGCAGGATCACTATGGGATTCGCGACCTGTTTCCAAGCGACACCAGCATCGAATGGGTCGAGTATCAGCCCAAACAACCGCTCGCGATTCTCGACCAATTTTTCACAGATGGCATTTTCATTCCCAAAGCATTCATCGGAAAAAATATTTTACATCTGCCGACAATGAAAACCGACGCGTCCGTACTAGTCGCGGGCGCCATGAAAAACGCGTTCGGCGGTTTGCTTGACGAGAAACGCAGCCGGACGCGCGCAAACTTGCATGACGCGTTGGTGGATGTGCTGCAAATCCAGCAAGACATTCACAGCGGAATATTTTGTGTGATGGATGGAACATTTGCCGGCGAAGGCGCAGGTCCGCGCACGATGCGTCCGTACGTCAAGAACACTCTGCTGGCGAGCAGCGATCCCGTTGCGCTTGACGCGGTCGCGGCACAACTGATGGGCGTTGACCCGCTGCGCGTTCGTTTCATTCGACACGCGCACGAACGCGGTGTCGGCGTCGGCAATCCGCGCGAGATTCAAATTCTCGGCGACGCGCGCCTCGCGCAAGAGAATTGGCAGTTTGAACACGAACAAGACACGCTCGCGTCGTGGGGACAGAAACAAATTTATCAAGGCGCGTTCAAGTCGCTGAAAGAACCGCTCGTAGATTCGCCGCGATTACCTTTGACGGCGGCGACTGCGGAGGTGTACTTTAATTGGTATTGGTATCCATTCGTCGGCGCAAAACGCGCCGAGATGATGTTGAACACGGCGTGGGGACAAAAATTTTTGCAATACAGCGAAGGACTGCCGTTCAATCCCGGCGCAAGTGACAAAACGCGCTTGACGCTGCTCGCCGCCGCCGGCGTCGCCGCAGTTGCGGCGCTCGGACTCGGCGCCTATTACGCATCGCGTCGCAAAAAATCTTGAGGGCTCTTCGAAATCCGCGCATTGGAATAGATAACTGAAATGGAGCAATGATGCACAAACTTGTTCTCTTACGCCACGGCGAAAGTACGTGGAACAAAGAAAATCGGTTCACCGGCTGGACCGATGTTGACTTGACGGAAAAAGGGGTAGGTGAAGCGCGTCAAGCGGGGAAAACGCTGAAAGCGGATGGATACGAATTCGATGTCGCGTTCACATCGGTTCTCACGCGCGCGATTCGCACATTGAATCTCGCGTTGGACGAATTGGAATCGCTATGGATTCCCGTACACAAATCGTGGCGTTTGAACGAGCGGCATTACGGCGCACTGCAAGGATTGAACAAAGCCGAGACCGCGCAAAAATTTGGTGAAGAGCAAGTTTTGATTTGGCGGCGCAGTTATGATATTCAGCCGCCCGCGCTCGAAAAAAGTGACCCGCGTTTCCCCGGCAATGATCGCCGCTATGACGACCTTGACCCGCGTACATTGCCGACGACGGAATGTTTGAAAGATACTGTCGTGCGATTTCTCCCGTACTGGCAGGATGCGATTGTTCCCGCGCTTAATGAAAACAAACGCGTCATCATCGCCGCGCACGGCAACAGTTTGCGCGCACTCGTGAAATATCTTGACAACATCAGCGACCAAGAAATCGTTGCGTTGAATATACCAACGGGGATTCCGCTCGTGTACGAATTGGATAACAATCTGAATCCCATCAAACACTATTACCTCGGCGACCCCGAAGCAGTTGCCAAAGCAGCGCAAGCGGTGGCAAATCAGGGCAAGGCAAAATAAAAAAAGTGCGGGCGATGCCCGCACTTTTTTGCGATTAAAATCACCCCAACAAAAACGCAAAACTTGCCGCTGCAAGTTGAGTTCCATCAAGTTCAGTCTGCGGAGGCGGACTCGGCGCATGTGTTGAAGCGAATTCTATTCGCTCGCCCTCAACGCCTCCGCATCAATCAACTCCACCGTGCGCGCAAACAGTGCGCCTGCGTCATTCTGCGAATCCGCAATCGCCGTCATGCCAAAACGTCCACGATCTCCCAACGCGCTCATCATGTGCAAGACGACACCCGTTTGCGTCGTGTGATTGAAATGCGAACGATTTTTGCTCACCACATCAAATAAATCATCGGGTGTCAGCGCGCGATAGGCGTGTGATTCTTGGTGATCGGTCGCCACATAATATTTTGCTTGACCGCGCACGGTGCGAAATTCGCCGACGTTCGCGTGATATTTTCCATCGGTGAGATATTGCAGCGTGAGAAACGGGTGCGTGGTGCCGCCCTTGCGTAAATTCACTTCAATCGCGTACGGTTCCCACTTGCCCGCGTCATTTTTCACCACAACAAAATCCATCGCGTAACGTCCCACAATTCCTTCACGCGCAAAACGTTTTCCCACTTTTTCTGCTTCGCGCATGATTGCGGGACCGTATTCCACGTTCGCAGGAAAGCGACAACCCAAATAACTTTGTCCGCTCGGTCCACCGAGAATTTGATCGTGGGTTGAGAGCAACTCTACCTCGCCAAGCGGAGTGTTGCGTAATTGCGCGCTCGGACTCAAAATCACTTGCCCCGTAATATATTCTTCCGCAATTCCGCCGCGCTTTTCAAATTTCGCAATGTATTCATCGTATTTCAAACTTGGCAGTTCAAATTTCATCGCGCGTAATTTTTCTTCAATTGCTGCGCGTTCGTTTCCATCCACGCCCGATAAATCCACGACAGCATTCCCCATTCCTGACACTTCGTCGTTCAATTTCAAAATAATTTTTTGCATCGCAGGTTTTTGCGAGCGCATCTGTTGAACTGCGCCAATCAAATCATCCACGCCGCGCAAATTTTCGATACCGAGCGGATGCTGTACACCCTCTTCTGCAAAAATTTTGCGGCAGCCGCTTTTGGTGCCGAACGCGAAAAAGCGCGGATCGGCGGCATACATCGGAATGCCCAAACGCACACTCAATTCGCGTTCGAGGTCGGTGGTGTTGTACGGAACGATATGCGCGCGTTTTTCATCGCGCACGAGCGCGCGAATATGTTCCAAGAGACGCGGACGATCCAGTAATTTTTGAGTGAGTGGCTGCGAGGAGGAGTCCTGCGGCGCGACGAGAAACAACCGTTTGCGCGCGTGACCCGCGACGACAGCTGGCAGCAAATCCAAATAATACTCGACAATGTTTGACGCAATTTCCATCGAGGTGACATAGATCATTCGCACGCGCGGCTGCTGCAAGAGAAACAACATGAATAAAAATCGTTCCTCGTACGCTTGCTGTTCCGAGCCGTGAAATTCGGAATCGAGCGTGAGCGATGGAACGACAACTATCGTGTGTTCTTCTTGCGTTGGCTTGCCGATAAATTCCCACAACGGCACGAGATTTTTTTGCAGCGCGTCAAATCGAGAAAGCAGTTCAGGCGAAGCGGCATGTTCCATATACACCTCCGAATCGAATAGCGGCATAAAGAGCTTATACGTTTTGCGGCACCGATTTCGAGCCGGTTGCGAATCGCCGCTGAACAATTCCCAAACAAATCAAGCCGAGAAAAAAACCAAACCACAATGTCGCAAAACGAATCATCAATGTCGCTACCGCCGCAATCGAAGCCGTGATCGTTCCCGCAGGCAGCCACGGCGCTTTGCCAAACGCGACGAGCAAGCCGCCAATACTCGCTTCGGCAACTCCCAAGCCGCCCGGCACGAGCAATAATGAACCTGCGAGCGTTGCAAAACCCATCGCAAAACAAGACAGCGCGACGAGTGTCCACGAAAACGGAATGCCGAGACCGACGAGAATCAACGCGAGCGCAAAACATTCGCCCGCCCACGAAATGACGCCCAAGAAGATTGCAATGAACAACGGCTTGAATTGCAGCAAATCGTACGCGCTCGCGTAGAACGCTTGAACGTGATGCATCCGCGTCGCCAGTTTGGGGAAACGTTCCATTCGCCGCATAACGCGTTCTGCCCACGCGCGGCGCTGCACGAGCAATACAACGAACGTCGCCGCAATGAGTACGCCGAGCATCACGAGCCGCACGGTCGCGCTATCAAAAATCAAAAGTCCAAACGCGGCGAGAAGCAATAGCGCGAGTCCATCCGTCATGCGTTCCGCGAGAATGATGGGCGAAGTGGTTGCCACGGGAGTGTCCACGCGCTGTTTGACGAGAAACGCTTTGAGAAATTCCCCCGCTTTGCCCGGCGTGAGCGTCATCGAAAAACCGGCGAGGAAAATGAGCAAACTGTCAAACCAATGCAGATTTTTCACGCCGACGACGCCGAGATACCAATGCCACTTGACAAAGCGGAGCGCGTAATTAAACAGCGTCAGCCCGATGATGATGGGCAGCAGTTCCCATTGAAAATCTTTGAGCTCCGCGACGAGATTGCTCGTATCGGCGATGAGCAGCAGGACTGCGTACACCACAATCGCCAGCAGAATTGAGCCAAAAATTTTGCGTTTATGTTTTTGAAAGAGTTCCATGCGTTGTTCGTTGTTCGATGTTCGTTATTTGCTATTGGTCATTCGTCATCCGTCGTTCATTCAAACAAGACGTATTGGTCGCCGCGCAATTTTTGTTGAATTTTGTCGAGAATCAATTCTAAATCGCGATTCTCATTGACAAAATCCAAGCGGTCCGCAGGCACGGTCAACACAGGCGCGAGTTTGAAATTCGCCGTCCATTCTCCGTACAAATCATTCAACTCGCCAAGATACGCAGATTCGATATTTTTTTCGTATTCGCGTCCACGCACCGCAATTCGTTTCAACAATGTTTCGACAGATGCTTGCAGATAAACAACGAGATGCGGCGGCGGCAAGAATAATTTCAACACCTCGTACATGTCAGAATACGTCGCAAAATCGCGTTCGCTCATTCGTTTCTGCAAAAACAAATTGCGCGCGAAAATCTCGGCGTCCTCGTACACACTGCGGTCTTGGACAACAACGCCGGGGCGCATCAACAACTGATGGTGCGCGTGCAGCCGCCGCGTGAGAAAAAACATTTGCGACTGGAACGCCCAGCGCGGCATATCAGCATAAAAATCGGCGAGGTAGGGATTGTCCACCACCGCTTCGTAAAACGGCTCCCAGCCCAAGTGCTCGTGTAGAAATTTCACGAGCGTGGATTTTCCCACGCCAATATTGCCTGCGATAACGATGTAGTGTTTCATAACGACGACGGACGACCGACGACGGTGAGCGGGCGAAGAATGACAGTCGTCTTCCGTCCACCACCCTTCGTCAATTACAACAATTTCTCCTGCACCGGCACTTTCGCCAGTTTTGTCTTGATCATTTCAGCCACGCGTTGCAAATCCTCCGGCTGATGCACATAGTCCAGCTTGTCCGTTTCGATTTTCAAAACGGGAGACGCGAAATAGTTTTCGTAATAGACCTCATACGCGTTCGCCAGCGCGGCGATATAGTCGCGATCCATTTCTCGTTCATAGCTGCGGTCACGGAGTGTAATACGCGTCATCAAATTTTCCACATTTGCGTGGAGATAAACGACGAGGTCGGGCATTGGAATGCGCGCGCCAAGCGTGTCTTGGACGCGTTCGTACATTTCCAACTCGTCGCCGATGAGGGTAAGCCGCGCGAAAATTTTGTTTTTATCAAAAGTGTAATCGCTGATGAGATTGTGCTGCGCAAGCGCGTTCGGAATCGCTTCGTGCTGCTGTTGATAACGACTCAATAAAAAAAACGTTTGCGTCTGAAAGGCATAGCGTTCGCGGTCTTGATAAAAGCGCGCGAGAAATGGATTTTCTTCAAACACTTCGAGCAGCACTTGGGCATCGAAAAACGGACGAAGCAGGCGCGCGAGCGTTGTCTTGCCCACTCCAATCACGCCTTCGATGGCAATATAAAAATGTTTTGCGTTCACGTGGAAGCAACCTCTGAATGTTTTTCGCGCACAAACAAGAACCAAATCAAGCACGCGACGAAAATTCCTGCCGCCGACACAAAACTCGAAGCGGCGAATCCGAAACTTTCAAAAATAGTGGGTCCCACAATCGAGCCAAGAAAACGTCCAAGCGCAAATCCTGCAATATCCAGCGTAATCAAAGTTGCGCGCGCATTCGGCGCAAGCTCGGCAATGAACGGAATCGCCGCGACAAGGGTGAGTTCGAACATAAAAAACACCAACACCAAGCCGATGATGCCCCAGATCGCGTTTTGCCCCATAAAGGGCAAGGCAAGATACGTCGCTCCACTCAAGACCAAGCCGCCCGCGACCATTTTCCATTTTCCAATGCGGTCCACAAAAAGCGCCACACTCAAATCCCCGCCAAATTCGGCAAACCCGATTGCCGAAGCGACTGCGCCCATCGCGACCGCATCAAAGCCAAAACTCGTACTCAACCACACCGCGTAATTGACATTCACAATCTCGTTCGTCGCCGCGAGCAAAAATTCCGCCGCAATCACCGCCAATGCCATCGGTGCGCGCAGCGCTTCCAGGTACGAACCGCGCATGGGGCGCGCCGCATGTTCCGCGTTCTGTTTTTGGCGCGGTAAAACTATCGCGACCAGGACAAACGCAAGCGCCGCCAGAATTCCTATCGCAACATAGCCGCTGCGCCAGCCTCGCGCTTGCACCAAAATTCCAACCAGCGGCAAGCCAATAATCGCAGCGAACGCCCACGAAAATTCCGCAATCGCCATCACGCGCCCGCGTCGCTCGTACGGGACATTATCGCCAAAAAAAGCTTGCTGCGCGGGGACAAATAAAATTGTGCTGAATCCCATCAAGGTCAACACAAGAATCGCCATCCATAGTGACGAAACAAAATAGACCGCTATTCCGAACACCGCAGAAATTACCAAACCGACCAAGAGGATGACGCGCCTCCCGTATCGGTCCGAGAGGGGCCCAAAAAGTGGCGATAAAAATCCTGTGAGATTGCGAACTTGAACGATTTGTGCGGCGCTGGCAGTAGTCACTCCGAGGTCTGATGCAACAAACGGCAAGAACGGATAAATGATGCGAAAACCCGTATCCAGGATTGTACGCGCAAAAAGTAAAACAAGCAGCGAACGCCGAATCGAAATGGGATGAGTTTCCGAACTGGTTACGGATTCCATGTGAGGTTTGCGCTGGAGTGTAACACAAAAGAAAATTCGCAAGCAAGATGCTTGCGAATTTTCTTGGCAGCTCCGCGACAAGGACTTGAACCTTGAACCCTGCGGTTACACTTTTTCCTGCATTTCTGCAAGAGTGGACTATCTCATCACCCCAGTGGGGTGTCGGGCGCTATGGAGCGTATTGGTCTGGTTCCTCACTCCTAGTCTCTGCACCTTTCGGACTACTCTAACAAACAACGTTCATTACCAGTTCGTCCAACTTGGCTCAGGATTACCGCCGACTTGACGGTGCGGTTTCCCTGAATTCACCCGATTTTTCGCTATTCGTCACCGAATAGTGCTGCAATATCGTGCACTCCAGCATGTATCTCTGCATGACAGTTCGCGCAAACAAGGATACATTCTTCAAGTTCGGCTTTTACTTTATCCCATGAGCGCGTATAACCTTTCGCGCTGATTCCGAACTCTTTCTTGCTTCCATGGTGGAATGTCAATGCTTCTAACGCTTTGTCATATCCACAAATTACGCACTTGCCACCTTTATATGCCACGGCCCGACGTTTGAGTTCTTTTCTACGCAAAGAAACGTAGAATTTGTTCTTACATTCGGGGCTGCAAAATCTCTCTTGCTTTCCTGAGAGAGATTTATTACAGAGATGCCAATCGCACTTGTTCATTACAGCCGCATGCTCTGCCGATTGAGCTATCGCGGAATGTGAAACTGCAAAGACGGATTATATGCAAAAATGAAGGTCAGTCAAAAATTTATCCCAAGTAATCTCGCAATTTGCGGCTGCGTATCGGATGCCGCAATTTGCGAAGCGCTTTCGCTTCAATTTGGCGGATCCGTTCGCGCGTCACGCCAAATTCCTGACCCACTTCTTCAAGCGTGCGCGTGCGTCCATCTTGCAAACCAAAGCGCAATTCCAACACCTTACGTTCGCGGTCACTCAAACCCTCCAACACATCTTGCATCTGTTCTTTCAACAGTTGGCGCGATGCCTGATCAACCGGTCCCGGCATTGATTCATCTTCAATGAAATCGCCCAATGAAGAGTTATCTTCATTCCCAATCGGCATGTCAATTGACATTGGTTCTTGGGCAACCTTCAAGATTTTTCGAATCTTGTACGCGGCGCGTTTCAGTTTGCGTTCGAGCAGCGGTTCGAGCGGTTCGTCGCGCCCGCGCGCTTCGATGATTGCCGTGCGCTCGTCGGGTGTGAGAATTTCCATTTCGAGCGCGATCTCTTCGGAATCGGGTTCGCGACCCAGTTCTTGTTGGAGCCGACGCGAGACGCGTATGAGCCGATTGATCGTCTCGACCATGTGAACGGGAATACGAATTGTGCGCGCCTGGTCCGCGATAGCGCGTGAAATTGCTTGCCGAATCCACCACGTCGCGTACGTTGAAAATTTGAATCCTTTGGTGTGATCAAATTTTTCCACTGCGCGCAGCAAGCCGATATTGCCCTCTTGAATTAAATCGAGAAAGGACATGCCGCGTCCAATATAGCGTTTGGCGACGCTGACGACGAGGCGCAAATTGGCAACGGCAAGTTTTGTGCGCGCCAGTTCGCCTTCGCTCCTTTCGATTTCCAGACGATGACGGGTCCGCGCATCGGTGCCGGAGCGCGTCAAAAGCGATCGCGCTTGCAAGCCGCGCTGCATCGTCGCCGCGAGATGCGCTTCTTCTTCCGAATTCAACAACGGATGACGCCCGATTTCGCGCAAATACTGCCGCACCGGGTCACCGCCCGCCTCTGTTTCAACATGCTCGACAATGACCGGCACGTCCTCTTCGCGCAGCGCGCCGTTGCCCTGCTCGCCCAAGTCAAGCGTCACCTGGACATCTGCCAGCAATTGTTGCAAATCGGCGAGGAGCGCAGGATCGTCTTCCGTGTCAGGATATTCGCGTCGAACTTGCTCGACAGTGAGACGTTTTTTCGAGCCCGCCAATTGGACGAGCCGATCCAACATCACATCCATGTCCGGCGGTTCCGGCAGATCAGATGGGGCTGCGAGATCCGTGACCATTGTAAGTAATGGCTCACCATCATGATCCATGGGCGGGGCATGATTATGATTGCGAGATTTTTTTCGTGCTGAATTCATGGGCGCGGCGCTGTTGTGATTGTGAATTTTCTTTGCCGCAGGATCCGCGGGCGCGATGTGATTATGGTTGCGTGATTTTTTTCCTTTGGCATCTGTGGACGCAGCATGAGTATGATTACGAGATTTTTTTTCAATGGAATTCACAGGTTTCTTGGGCATAGCAATTCAAGTCACAACTTATCGCAATGGTACATTCGATCGGATAATCGTTCGCGCATCGAGTGCACGTTTTGTTTGGGCGACCAAGCCACTCACTTGAAAAACGCGCTGGGTCAATTCTTGCTGCTCTTCGATAGGTGTTTCCGTCAACAAGTATCGCAGCTGCGTCAATTCATTTTGATAACGCTGGAGTTGCAAGCGATACGCAGCCGCTTGTAGTTCGCGCGGCGCATCATTCACATCGAATTGTATTCGCTTTGACGCATCACGCAAACGCTCACCTGTTTCCCGCGCCACCTCATCCAGCGATTCGATGAATTCGTCGGGATCAAACGCAAACGCGTGTGTAATATATAACACCAACGCGTCGTACACGGCGCGGGTATCGGGCTGATCAAAATCGTCCGAACTCAAAAACTCGATTTCAGGGAATAGCGCGGGCTCACGTAATAATAACACAAGTAGGTATTCATCGTAACGCGCGGCAATGGGCTTGGACGGCAGATCGCGGGGGACTTGTTTGACACGAACCGTCGCATCAGCTTTATCGAACGCGTTCAGTTGTTCCAAAATCACGCGCTCGTCGGAACGTGTGCGCCGCGCCAATTCTTGCGCGTAATGTTCGCGCTGCACATTGTCCTTGACTTGGGCAATGATGGGCAGCAACCGCTTGGCAAATTCTGATTTGCCCTGCGCGGTGTTCAAATCCAGATCGCGCGCCTGCACGTTGAAATAGTAATCGAGCAAGGGCGTTGCGTTTTGCACAAGCGCGCGCCATGTGTCGGCGTTTTCCAGAATCACTTCGTCGGGGTCGCGTCCTTGCGGCATTTCCAAAATCAACAATTCCGCGTCAAGGCGTTCTTTGAACGCAATCAAACCGGGACCGACAGGCACGGGCGCGTTTTTGTACGCCAATGCTTGGCGCGCCAAATTCAAGCCGCGTTCCGTCGCCGCCGCGCCCGCTTCGTCCGCGTCGAGCGCGAGCGCGTAACGCTTGGTCAGGCGCGATAGTTGCGATAATTGTTTTTCCGTCAGCGCTGTACCGAGCGAGGCGACAACGTTCTTGAAACCTTCCTGATGCGCGATGACGACATCGGTGTAGCCCTCGACGATGATGGCAAGATTTTCCTTGCGAATTTCATCTTTTGCCAAATCGAGTCCGTACAACGTATCACTTTTGGAAAAAATCGGCGAGTCGGGCGAATTGAGATATTTCGGCTGCTGGTCGTCGGACATCGCCCGCGCGCCGAACGCGATAAATTCCCCGCGCCGATTGCGGATGGGAAACATGAGCCGTCCGCGAAAGCGGTCCCACACGCGCCCATCTTCGTTGGATACGAGCAAGCCCGCGCTTTCAATTTCAGGAACAGAGAATCCTTTGGTTTTCAAATGTTCCAGCAAAGAATTGTACGAATTGAGCGCGTAACCGATTTGGAATGTTTCAATCGAGAGCGCGTTGATTTTTCGCTTTTCTAAATATGCGCGGATGCGTACCGCCTCGGCGTGATGTTTAAGTTGATAATTGAAATACGCGGCGGCAGTTTGATTGATTTCGATGAGGCGTTTAGCATTCGATTCCTGCTGCGGGTCGCGGTGCAACTGCACGCCCGCGCGTTCCGCCAACATTCGCAATGCTTCGCCAAAATCCACATTGTCGCGCTTCATCACGAACGTGAAAATATCGCCGCCCATGCCGCACGCGCCAAAACAGTGCCACGTCTGCGTTTCAGGAAATACATAGAACGCGGGCGTCCGCGTGTTCGAATGAAACGGACACAGCCCCGCGTACGACCTTCCCGATTTTCGCAATTTCACCGTTTGCGAAACGAGGTCAACGAGGTCGAGTTTCTGTTTGATTTCGTCAACAACGCTCATGAATGCTCAATGCAAAATGCTGAATGCACAATAAAGACATTCACATTGTTCATTGTGCATTGCTCATTGTGCATTGAATTGGGATATTGCCACTAGTACAGATGTTTGTCAAACACCTATGCGAAATGGGAAATCGCGGATGGCAAATCGCCGATGGCAGATAGCATATTGCGAGTTGCAGATTGAGTAACGCCGATAAAAAAACGCGCATCAAAATTGATGCGCGTCATTCAAATACTTTGCGTAGCACGCGTTCTCTAACGCGTGCGGTGGTGGCACGTTAGAGGCGCGTTCTCTAACGCGCCTCTATGCGGTTAATTGTCACCGGGCAAATGCCCCGTCCTCTCCAACTCTAACAACAAGCGTTTGCGCCACAATCCGCCGCCGTATCCTGTGAGTTCGCCATCTTTGCCGATGACGCGGTGACAAGGAACGATGATGCTGATGCGATTGGAACCATTCGCGCGCGCGACGGCGCGGACGGCAGTCGGCTGTTGAATACGCTGCGCGAGTTGTTCGTAGGAAATCGTTTCGCCGTGCGGAATCTCTTGCAACTCGTTCCACACGCGTTCTTGAAATGGCGTGCCGTTCATTGCCAAACGCGTCGTGAAATTTTTTTGTTTCCCTTGAAAGTAACAATTCAATTCCGCGCGCAGTTGTTCCAACGCATCGTTCGTCGTCGGCAGAATCGGCAAGCCGAAACGTTTGCGAATTTGATTGTAGTTGTATTCCAACATGCGGCGGTCGGAAAATTCGAGGAAACAAATCGCGTCACGCGTCGCGGCGGCGAGAATGGGTCCGAGCGGCGATTCGATGAATTGCGCGGCAATGTAGCCGTCGTTCGCCGCGACAGTGTGCCGCGCGCGCATTGGCGCAGCGCCGAACGTTTTTGAAAACGCGTCACGGAAACCGCTGTGCGATTCATAGCCGTTCGCAAACACGACATCATCAAGCGGCGAACCGTTGCGAATTTGCGTGAACGCTTCGGCGAGGCGTTTGCCGCGCTGCCATTCCGCGAACGTCATGCCGTAATGGTCGAGAAACCAACGGCGCGCGCGTTCGGGCGTGACGCCTATGTTCGCCATTTCGCGCGCAGTAATTTTTTCGTCGGGATTTTTTTCGACGCGTTCCATCAACGTTTTCGCCCAACGCGGCGGCGCGCCGTTCACGTCGAGTGGATGGCAACGTTTGCACGGACGATAGCCCGCGAAAATCGCCTCACGCGCGGAAAGAAAAAATTCTACGTTCTCGCGCTTGGGTGAAGCAGAGCACGAGGGCAAACAAAAAATACCCGTTGTTCTTACCGCGACAAAAAACACACCGTCGTAGCTCGCGTCTTTGTTGTAAAACGCGCGCTCCATTTCGGCGCGCGTGATGTTGAGAGATTGGAGACTGGAGATTGGAGATTGGAGATTTGCGCTGGCAATCATGTACGCGATTTTATGCGCGATACAAAGATTCGTCCACCGAAAAAACGACAGAACCCTTGAACAAAAAACCTCGCAGGCTTATGAATCCTGCGAGGTTTGAAGATTTATTTATCCTTTGACACATGCCCCAACGCCGCTTGCGCCGCCGCGAGGCGCGCGACCGGCACGCGGAACGGTGAACACGAAACGTAATTGAGTCCGATCATGTCGCAAAATTCAATCGAACTCGGGTCGCCGCCATGTTCGCCGCAGATGCCGACTTCTAAATCCTTGCGCGTCTTGCGTCCGGCTTTGACGGCTATCTCCATGAGTTGTCCCACGCCTTCGCGGTCCAATTCTTGGAAGGGATTCGCGGCGAGAATTTTCATGTCCACATATTTTTGCAGGAAAGAACGTTCGGCGTCATCGCGCGAAACGCCGAGCGTCGTCTGCGTAAGGTCGTTCGTGCCGAACGAGAAAAATTCGGCGTACTCGGCGATTTTGCCTGCGGTCAAAGCGCCGCGCGGAATTTCAATCATCGTCCCGAATTTGTAATGAACCTCGACGCCCTGCTCTTGCATCACTGCGTGCGCTTCGGGTTCGAGAATGTCTTTTTGATTTTTCAATTCGTTCACGTTGCCGACGAGCGGAATCATGATTTCGGCGCGCGGGTCTTTGCCCTCTTTTTTCAACTGGCACGCCGCTTCAAAGATCGCGCGCACTTGCATTTTCGTAATTTCGGGCATCGTGATGCCGAGTCGGCAGCCGCGCAAACCGAGCATCGGATTCGCTTCGCGCAAGGATTCTACCGCGTGCAGCATCTTTTCTTTTTCCGCGAGTTCCTTTTGTTGATACGATGAATCTACGCTCTCGCGTTCCATGTAACGAATTTCTTGTTTCAGTTTTGTCACATCGGTCAACAATTCTTCAAACGGCGGCAAGAATTCGTGCAGCGGCGGATCAATCAAACGAATCACCGTCGGCAAGCCGTCCATCGCTTTGAGGATGCCGTAAAAATCGCCGCGCTGAATCGGCAAGAGTTGGTCGAGGAAAGGTTGGCGTTCCGCCGCGTTTTTCGCCAAAATCATTTCGCGCACGACGGGCAGGCGCTCTGTTTCAAAAAACATGTGCTCGGTGCGGCACAGCCCAATGCCTTGCGCGCCGAACGCGCGGGCGCGAATTGCATCGCGCGGATAATCCCCGTTCGCCCAAACTTGCAAGCGGCGGAATTCGTCCGCCCAACCGAGAATGGTTTGCAAATCTTTTTCTTGCGAATAGTCCGCTTCGATGGTTTTTATTTTGCCCGCGTACACTTGGCCCGTCGTGCCATCAATCGAAACGAAATCGCCTTGCGAAATTTCGCGTCCGTGTACGCTGAATTTTTTCGCGCTTTCGTTGACGTGAATTTCTTCGCAGCCCGCAACACAGGGAAGTCCCGCGCCGCGCGCGACAACCGCCGCGTGCGAAGTCGCGCCGCCGTGTTGGGTGAGAATCCCTTTCGATGCGTACATGCCATGCACATCGTCGGGCGCAGTTTCATAGCGTACGAGAATGACGGCTTTGCCTTCTTTCGCCCATTCGGCGGCGGTATCGGGGTCGAACACCGCAATGCCGGTTGCCGCGCCGGGCGACGCGTTGATGCCGCTCGCTAAATAATCGCCGCGCGCGTTCGCTGCCGCTTTGTCCTTTTCATCAAAACGCGGCGCGAGCAGTTGAACGACGTGCATCGGATCAATGCGCTGGACCGCTTCTTTTTTCGTGATGAGTTTTTGTTCCACCATGTCCACCGCGATTTTTACCGCCGACGCGGCGGTGCGTTTGCCCGTGCGCGTTTGCAGCATATAGAGTTTCCCTTTTTCGACGGTGAACTCGAGGTCTTGCATTTCGCGATAATGCTTTTCCATGTTCCGCGCGATTTTGCGGAATTGGTCATACATTTCGGGCATGCGCTCTTTCATTTCGTCAATGTGCATCGGCGTGCGAATGCCCGCGACGACATCTTCGCCCTGTGCGTTGATGAGAAACTCGCCGTACAACACATCCTCGCCCGTTGACGGATTCCGCGTGAACGCGACGCCCGTCCCGGAATCATCGCCCATGTTGCCGAAAACCATCGTGCAAACGTTTACGGCGGTGCCGAGATTGTCGGGAATTTTGTTCAAGCGGCGGTAATCAATCGCGCGTTTGCCCATCCACGAACCGAACACGGCTTTGATGGCGAGTTCGAGTTGCTTGTACGGGTCTTGGGGAAATTCTTCGCCCAATTCGTCGCGATACAATTCTTTATATTTCGCAACTACTTCCTTCAAATCGTTCGCGTCGAGGTCGGTGTCGTTCTTGGTGTGCTTGGCTTCTTTCGCCGCATCCAAAATCGCGTCCCACTTTTTCGCTTCGATGCCCATGACGATGCGCCCGAACATTTGAATCAAACGGCGATACGCGTCATAGGCAAAGCGTTCGCCCGCTTGCGCGATGATGGCTTGCATCGTGACATCGTTGAGCCCGAGATTGAGAACCGTGTCCATCATGCCGGGCATGGAAAATTTCGCGCCCGAACGCACAGAGACGAGGAGCGGATTTTTGGCGTCGCCGAATTTTTTGTGCGCCGCTTTTTCCGTTTTCTTGATGGCGTCGAGAACCTGTTCCCACATCCCTTTGGGGAATTGGTCGCCGTGCGCGCTGTACCAATTACACGCTTCGGTGGTGATGGTGAAACTGGGCGGCACGGGCAAGCCCGCGTTGGTCATTTCGGCAAGTCCCGCGCCTTTGCCGCCGAGCAGGTCGCGCATGTCTTTGTTGCCCTCTTTCGAGAGCCAGACCCATTTGTGGATTTTTGATTTGCCGTTTCGGCTGATTGCGATTTTCTTTCCCTTGACAGCGGCTTTGCTGGATTTGAGTTGTTTTGTTTTGACTGGCATTTGTATTTCCTCCGATGAAAATGATTTCTGATTCCTTGAATCAATTACAACAACTTGAGTAACTTATCATATTCAGCATGTGAACCAATCCAGAACCATACCATTGTGTTATCTTTCTCCCGCAACACACCAACCGCGCGCCATCCAATGCCAACGCGCACAGCAAATGTGCTTGTCGTACCTATCACGCGTTTAAATCCCAAACTTGGGTGCTCGGGATTCTTTTTCCATAATTTGTAATTTTTGCGTGCAGTGCGTTGAACGCGTTCGGGCAATTCGCGAAATAATTCGATGAATTCCGCGTCGAGTTCCGATTTCACAATTCATCAAACCCCATTTTCTTTGTCTTGCCCTCTTTGCTTTCGCGCAGGGCGCGTTGGGCAAGAGACTCAAGTTTGGGCTGAGGCTTCGATAATGCTTTCTCCCATGCTATTTCATTTTCAGAATCGTACAGCAGTTGCTCGGCAATTTCGTCTTGAAGGGACGATGGGAGTTTTTCGATTTGCTTGATTGCTTTGGTGAGTAGGGTTGTCATAGATTTTTCTCGCTTTCTGCTCATTCTGCCAAGCGCACGTAGAGGTTCTCATTCTTGTTCAGAACATATTCCATCGCACGTTGAAATTCATCATCAGAGCGAGACAACAAGTCTTGTGCGGCAGCTACTAGGAGTTCCTCAATAGAGAGTCCTCTATGCTTCGCATGTTCTTTCAATTTTTCCACGTCTTGTTCCGACAATGGGATCGCTAATTGAATCACTATAGCACCTGCTCAAACGACTTTAATTCACTCGCTGAGTGCGAGATTGACCAACTTTCAAGCAAACGGAGGGCATCATCTCTCAGTTTCGCCGCAATGCCAATACGAAGATCTGAAAATGCCTCGTATGTCGGGGCATCATGTTCATGCGGGATTCCGCGACTGCACTGTTCACATAGCAGGCGAATAGTCTGCCAATTCTCGGCGCCCATTTCGTTCTCGAAAGCCAAAGATATCAGGTCTTCAATATCAATCTGGGATTCGGTTCGGATGATTGCTTGAAATGTTGAATACTCAGATGGTTTCAAAATTTGAATCTCATCAAACACGGGGACTTGCTTGCCTTGTGACTTACGATAACCATTCGGCGCGCCATCGTGCAACAGTAAATCTTCAAACCGATGCTCTGATTCCGGGAGCGGCACGCTCTTGATAATCGCGCGCGCAAAATCAATGCGATAGCACCAAACAACTTCCCCTTCTTCTCTGGAATTGATGCGGATAGGTGTTGAACCAAAACGAATCAAGACTTCATCGTCCGTGATTGGAGCATCCAGTCCGAAAACTTGCCACGCTTGTCTTGCCAACCGCCATTTGCCCAGGGCGGTAGCTGCGATTCCTAAATTCCACCACGCTGCTTCATCTTTCGGATCAAACTCAACCGCGCGTTGGTTACATTCTAACGACTCTTGCCATTTGTGAGTGCGCTTGTACAACAGACCCAAGTTGTACCACGGCACAGACCATTTTGGCGCAGCGTCAATCGCTTTTCGCAGATAGATTTCTGCTTGTTCGTACTCGCCGCGCTCTGATAAATCCGCGCCCCTTGCGTTATCACGTTCGGCGAAAATTTTCATCTACTTCACCCGTTCCCCCAACCACCCCTTCACCTGCGAAACATCCACGCGCACTTGCTCCATCGAATCGCGGTCGCGGAGGGTGACTTGATGGTCGTCGAGAGATTGCACGTCAACGGTGATGCAGAACGGCGTGCCGATTTCGTCTTGACGGCGATACAGTTTGCCGATAGCGCCCGTGTCGTCGTAGGTTGCCATCATTTCCGTTTTCAGATCGCGCGCTAGATTGCGCGCCATCTCCACGAGTTCGGGGCGATTGCGTAATAAAGGAAACACGGCGGCTTTGTACGGCGCGAGCGCGTACGGAAATTTCAACACAACGCGCTTTTCCTCGCGTCCGTCTTTGGATGCCACAACTTCTTCACGGTAATGTTCGAGCAGCGCGACGAGAAAGCAGCGTTCGACGCCCATCGCGGGTTCGACAACATACGGGATATATTTTTCCTTTGTCTCGTCATCAAAGTACGACAAATCCTTGCCGCTCAAATTCGCGTGCGCCGACAAATCAAAATTCGTGCGGCTCGCAATCCCTTCGATTTCGCTCCAGCCCATCGGAAAAAGATATTCCAAATCATAATTGCCTTTGGAATAATGCGGCGGCTTTTCCACTTGCACGTCGTCGGGGTCGGGACCTTCGATGTATGTGCGGTCAGGACGAATCACTTTGATACGAATGTGTTCGTCTGAAACATTCAACGTTTTCTTCCACCAATTCAAACGCGCCTCTTTCCAATAATCGTGCCATTCGTCTTCGGTGCCGGGCTTGACGAAAAATTCCATCTCCATCTGTTCAAACTCGCGGTCGCGGAAAATAAAATCACCATGCACAATTTCGTTGCGAAAGGAGCGTCCCTGCTGCGCGATGCCGAACGGCAACTTTTTGCGCGTCGTCTCTTGCACATTGCGATATTGCACAAACATCGCTTGCGCGGTTTCGGGACGCAAATACGCAATCGAACCTTCGTCGGCGACGGGACCAACGGTTGTTTTGAACAAGAGATTGAAATCGCGCGGCGGCGTCAACTGCCCGCGCATCCCGCAATTCGGACACGCGATTTTTTCCGGTTCTTCCCAGCCCTTGATTTTATCCGCGCGAAAACGGTGGCGACAATTTTTACAATCGGTGAGCAAATCGGTGAACGTTGCTTCGTGTCCACTCGCGCGCCACACTAACGGATTCATAATAATCGCCGCGTCAATGCCGACAATATCGTCGCGTTCTTGCACCATCGCGCGCCACCACGCGCGTTTGATATTGTTCTTGAGTTCGACGCCGAGCGGACCGTAATCCCAAAAGCCGCCAATGCCGCCGTAAATATCACTGCCTTGAAAAATAAACCCGCGCCGCTTGCAGAGCGACACGATGGTTTCCATGTTTAGTTTTGGCATAGTTATTAGTTTTTAGTTGTTAGTTATTCGTTGTTAGCGATACGCGATTTGCTATAAGCGATTTGCACTGTGCTTGAGCGTATTCAAAAAATCCACTGACTTGAGATTTCGTTCAAGCAGGTGCGTGACGTAATAGTGCAATATCGCTTCGACTTCGGACTCGACTTGCGGCGAAAGATTGAGTTGTTCGATGTCAGAATAATTCCGCATTTGCAAATAGCGGAGAACTTTCAACGCATTCACGGGAACGGAAATCGAATCGCGAAAATTATCGCGGTATTGCGGTTTCAGCATGCCCCCCGCTTCGGGTGAGAAAAAATTTTCTTCGGGTAACAATTCCTCTTTCGAGTGAATGCAAATGTGCAGTTGCGGACGATAGCCGAGCGCGTCGAGAAGCTGCATTTCAAAATAACGCGCCGTGCGCGATAGATGTGTAGTGCGTTCTAGCCAATGCAGCGCGTCCAGCATCAACTCGTACACCTGACTCTGCTCGATTTCTTCTTCGATGAAACGGTCGGCGAGTTCCGCGAAATAGTACGCGTAACTCAAGCGGTCCAAATCGTCGCGCAAGCGCAAAAAGGGTTCGAGCGTCTGCGCTTGCGTCACGATGTCAATCTCGCGCGCGACGGCAACTTGCAATTCGACGCAGTTGAAAAGTTCGACGTGTCCTGTTTTACGCGCGGAGGGTTTGCGCGCCCCCTTTGCCACCGCGCGCAGTTTGCCGCGCTGTAACGTGAGCAGCGTAAGCAAGCGGTCGGCTTCGCCGACATCGCTTCGTTTCAAAACAATCGCTGTAACTCGATATTGACGCTCTCGCATGATTTGTTTTCCTCTTGTGTAGAATCAAAGCGTCAGACCAGATGATATGACCGAAAAATGATTATACACGCGCGGAATACAAACAAAAAATCTGCACAGAACAACCATGTGCAGATTGTTGCGGGATGGCTTGACCTCATAGCCGCATTAAAAATTGTAATGGTGGAGCGAAGGTTACGTCTTGGTTTATTTTCGGTCGCGATTCATGCGCTGCCCTTGGCGCAATTTTCGCGGCGTAAAGCCATTCGGCAAGAGCGCGCCAACCGTCGAGTACGAAATGTGTTCAATCTGCGCGTCCGCCAGCGCGACAGGCGCGTCGGGATTCATAAATTCAAAAATCACTTGACGGCACGCGCCGCACGGGCTGCCACCGTTCGCCGTTACAACTGCCATCGCGGAAAATTCGCGCTCCCCTTCGGACACTGCTTTGAAAATCGCATTGCGTTCCGCGCAAACGGTCAAGCCATAGGAAGCATTTTCGACATTACAGCCCGTGTAGATTTTTCCCGACGCCGACAAAACTGCCGCGCCGACAAAGTATTTTGAGTATGGCGCATACGCCATTTCGCGCGCAAGCCGCGCGCGTTCCAGCAATTTATTGAGATTGATTTTCTTCATTCTGCTTGATCGCAATTTGAGGTTCCTGAAGAAATTTTAGCGCACGTACTTGTTTGATGCGGCGCCCATTTAATGCGGTCACCATCAATTCGACATTGCCGATGCGCACGCGGTCGCCGATGCGCGGCAATCTGCCCAATTGGGTATAGATGAGTCCGCCAAGCGTGTCGCTTGCCCCCGTCGGTAATTCCGCGTCGAACGCGCTGTTGAATTCGTTCAATGTAACGCTGCCGTTGAATGTCGCTTCCGTCTCGCTGATGCGCGCGTATGGCGCTTCCTCCGCCACATCATATTCATCACGAATTTCGCCGACGATTTCTTCAATTACATCTTCAATGGTCAACACACCGGACGTGCCGCCATATTCATCTACGACAATTGCCATGTGAATGCGATTGCGTAACAAGTCGCGCAAAATATCATCCGTCCGCGCAGTGTCGGGAACATAGTGGACCGGACGCAACAGATCGTGCAGTTCAACATTTTGATGGGGATGACGCATGGCTTGCAACAAATCTTTAACATGCAAGATTCCAATCACGTGATCCATATCTTCTTCATACACCGGCAGGCGCGAATGTCCGTGCTTGATCGCAACATTCAGCGCATCGTCAATTGTTGTGTTGACGTCCAGCGCGATCACATCCGGGCGCGGAACCATGATCTCGCTTGCATAACGCTGACCCATTTCGATGATGCCCGCGATCATTTCGCGTTCATCAGGATCAATGAGTTCAATTTTGCGCGGTTCTTCGCCTTCTGCCATGATGATTTGAATATCATCGGGCGACACGCGGTCTGATTGCATTTTGCGCGTGCGCGGTCCTTTGGCATGCCGCGTGAGCCAGTTGCTGAAATTCAGAAAGGGCGAAGCGAGTGCGTTTAACCACGAAAGCGGCGCGGCGAAAAAGAGCGCGAGCGGAAATGAGCGCGACGTGGCAATGAAATCGAAAATAGTTTTTCCGACAAGGAGAATTGCCAGAACGAGAACAATTTCGGAAAAACGCGGAATCACTTCCTGATACGTTTCAAACGCGTTCCACGTGAGCGCAAGCGCAACACCGATCAATGAGGCGCTAAAAAAAAATGTGACCGGCGCGAGCGAGCGAAATGGATTTTCAAGAATGACGACAAGTTTTTTCGCGCGGCGGTCGCCCTTTTCTGCCGCATCGTCCACACGCGAGCGCTCCACCGTCAGAATGGCAGAGCGAATGGCAGAGCACAGCCAAGCGACAAGGAGCGAAGTGATGAGAAGAGTGAAAGATAAAATAAGTGAAACAAAAGTAAGCAGCGCTCAGGTGGCAAACCTTGTGCCTTGACTGAACACTGCATACGACTTACTGCTCATCTGCATTTTTGCGAATGACACGCGCGGGAACACCGACAGCCAGCGAATTAGGTGGGACATCCTTTGTGATGACCGCCCCGGCGCCGGTGCGCGCGTTATTCCCAATCGTCAGTGGCGCGACGAGCATCGAATCACTGCCAATAAAAGCATAGTCGCCAATCACGGTGCGATGCTTGTTTTTTCCATCATAATTGCACGTAATCGTGCCGGCGCCAATGTTGGTGAATTTGCCGACTTGCGCGTCGCCCACATAACTAAAGTGTCCCATGTGAACTCCTTCGCCAAGACGCGAGTTCTTGAGTTCGGCGTAATTGCCCAAATGCACATGACGCGACAAATACACGTTGGGACGCAAATGGCAAAAAGGACCCATTTCAACGGAATCTTCGAGCGTAGAAGATTCGATCAGCGAAGGTCCGATGGTACAAGCGTCACCGATGACCGAATTTGAGATGATCGTACCGGGTCCAATTTTACAATCGCGACCGATTGTTGTTTTGCCTTGCAAGTGGGTGTTGGGGAGAATCACCGTATCCTGCCCAATTTTCACTTCCGCGTCAATAAAAGTGGAAGCGGGGTCAATCAGAGTTGCGCCATTCAACATTACGCGTTCGTTGATCCGCTCGCGCATCAATCTTTCCGCGTACGCGAGTTGCACCCGCGTGTTGATCCCAACACATTGCAACGGATCGTAAATCGTCATTGTCTCGACGCGGACGCGCTGCGCGACAGCCATTTCGAGCAGGTCGGTTAAATAGTATTCGCCTTTTTTGGGCGACGGTTTGAGCTGTTCTAAATTATGCCAGAGCCACTGCGCGTTAAAGCAATAGACTCCGGGATTGAGCTCCTTGATCTGCAACTCGTCCGACGTTGCCTCAATCTCTTCGACAATCCGTACCGCATTGCCAGCTGCATCGCGTACAATGCGTCCAAAATTCATTGGGTCGTCGGAAACAACTGTGAGCAGTGTCAGCGCGGCGTCCGCCGCGAGATGGTTTTCAACGAGCGCGTTGATTGTTTCCGGCTTGAGGAGCGGCATATCAGAGTACAAGACCAGAATATTTGCGGCATCCTTTTCCAAGCTGCTGCGCGCACATTTCACAGCATCGCCTGTGCCGCGTTGGATTTGCTGCTCTGCAAACGTAACGCGATCTTTTAACAACGCGCGAAGTTGATCCCCCTGGTAGCCAACAACGACAACCGTTTTTTCAACGCCTGCAAATTTTGCCGCGTCTACGCCATATTCGATCATCGGTTTGCCTGCGACCGGGTGCAAAACTTTTGCAAGTTTCGAATTCATGCGCGTACCCTGCCCGGCGGCAAGGATGACCGCAGCCAGAGTTTTTTTATTTGCGTTGGTCACATTCCATTCTCATTCTGCAAAATAAAAATACCAAGCGCAAACCTTTTCACGCTTGGCATAAATCATAAATCAAAAACTCCATCACAAATCCAATTTCAGTTTTGAAACAACTGGGGGACAAGGATTTGAACCTCGATACGCAGCTCCAAAGGCTGCTGTCCTGCCATTAGACGATCCCCCAACGATATAAATATTGTAGCATAACAACGCGGCGAAGCAAAAATTTTATTCGGGGTAGCGTTGTTCGAGCTCCATATAATTCGCATCGCCAATGACGCGGCGCAGCTCGCGTTCAAATTGCCTGAACAAATAGCCGTCGCGTTCGCTTTCAACTAAACACGTGTCGTACGCCTTGCCATCCACTGCAATTTCGGTGACATTGATGTCAAGATCAATCAAGGTCAACGGAAAGAAAAGACAAAAGTAAGGCTTGATGGAAGCGATCGGCATTCCCTTGTCAACCGCCAAACTGTGGAGAGCACACATTCGGTTTGCGCGCAAGAACCAACATTGCTCGCCCGGCTTGTTTTCATTGAGCAATGGCGTCCCGATATCTGCCGGACGGGAAAGATCCCATTTCGAAAAATCGTATGGCTCTATCAAGTATGGTTGAATTTCATCCGCGTGTTCTTTGATGCGCGCAACCTCGTACAGCGTGGCGCTGACGCCTTCTTCACAGCAGCGCGAGGTACACATTTCAACACATTGATTGCGTAATTTGGTGCGTACAAAAAGTTCGGGGGAAAGTCGAAAGTTACCTACAATGATGGACATCCGTTTTACACCCATCGTGCCGAGATGCTTTACAAATTTGAGTATAACGCGTTACCCGCCTACAACAAAAAATCGCGAGCCCTTGTTGTGTGCTGATGCTCACGATCTATTGGTACAAGAAAAGAGAGAATTCGCTTGGCGCTGACCTACTCTCCCGGAGGGTGACCCCTCGAGTACCATTGGCGCAGATGGGCTTGACGGCTGGGTTCGGAATGGAGCCAGGTATTTCCCCACCGCT
>SHND01000035.1 GCA_004295045.1 Chloroflexota bacterium
TCACAGGTCAGCGTTCCGAAGTCATCACAGTACTTTCCACGCTCGTCATCGCCGCGCTGTTTGTGCCGTTACGGAATAAAATTCAAGATTTGATTGACAAACGCTTTTATCGCAAAAAATATGACGCGCAGCAAGTTTTGCAAAAATTTTCAGAAACCGTGCGCGATGAGACGGATATTGATAAATTGACGGCGGAGTTGGTGAATGTGGTGCAAGAGACGATGCAGCCGAAGAATGTGAGTGTGTGGTTGAAACGAGTAGACGGGGAAACAGGTAGACAGGGAAACAAGGAGTAGCGAACGTTCGCCGTAACGTTCGGACGGACGACAGACGACGGACAACGGACGGCGAGAGGTGGGAAAATGAATGGAGGAAAAATTACCGGATACCGGGGACGAGATGCATCATCCACTTTCCCGACTTAGTTTATCGCTCGCGAGGCGGTTCAGACTGATGCCTTCTTCCGCCGCTTCGATTGCAAGGCGGCGGTGCAATTCAGGTGGGATTCGCACCATGAATTTTCCGCTGTATTGTTTGCCCGCAAGCGGTTCGGGTACGGCTTCGCCGTTGCTTTCCAGATCGGCAACCGTTTCTGCCACGACCTGCCGAATTCCCTTGAGCGCCTTTTCGGGCGCGCGGTCCAGCCAACTCAAGCTGGGGAACTCGGCGCACAATCCGACATACTCTTTATCCTCTTCAGACCATGTGATGCGATATGTATAATGATCATTTTGCAGCATTTTTTTCCATCTCCAAACGCTCAATCGCTTTCAGAACTTGCACACTTGATACGCTTTTGCCATCCCTTTGTCGTCCTGGATATTGATGCGGGGAATGATACTAGTATTGATATTGTTGTCAAATGACCAGAGAGATTGAGGTGATAAAGGAACAGACTGCACGCGACTACCCTTTCGCATGTTGCTTGCGTCAGGTTTGGCATCATAGAATTGCTGAAATGACTTGCGCGTCACGCTTGCCGTAACGTTTTCGTTGCGGCAAAGGCGTAGGATGAGCGCAGATAAAAAATTTTAAACAAGCATGGGACGCGCTATGGAAAATTCCAACACTTTGAAACTCGAAGACGGCGCGCGGATTGCCGTCATCGGCGGCGGACCGGCGGGTTCGTTTTTTAGCAATTTCGTTTTGATGTTCGCCGACCGCCTCGGCTTGGACATTCACGTTGACATTTACGAGCCGCGCGATTTCGGCGTGGTCGGTCCACCCGGCTGTAACATGTGCGCGGGCATCGTCTCTGAATCGCTCGTGCAGAACATGGCGACGGAGGGTATCAATTTTCCCACGACGGTGGTGCAGCGCGGAATTGATTCGTATGTGTTGTACATGGATGTCGGCACGGTGAAAATTGATTCATCGCGGCGCGAAAAAAGAATTGGCGCGACGTATCGCGGCAGCGGTCCGCGCGATGTTAAAGAGGTGAAATGGGACTCGCTCGACAGATACTTGATGAATCTCGCGTTGGAAAAAGGCGCGCAGCACATTCGCACGCGCATTACCGATGTGAAATGGGACGCGGATGCGGAGACGACGCCTTTGGAGAATCGGCGACTCGTTCTCAAAACGCAAAACGGCAAAACGAAAACGTATGATTTCGTCGCGGTGACGGCGGGCGTCAACACCGCGATCTTGAAAGCGTTTCAAGAATTGAACATCGGCTATCAAGCGCCGCAGACGACGAAAGCGTACATCCGCGAATACTATTTGGGCGACCAAGCGATTGGCGAATTTATCGGACCGTCGTTTCACGCGTTTTTGCCGACGATGCCCAACATCGAATTTGGCGCGATTGTGCCAAAAGGCGAATATGTCACGCTCGCGCTGTTGGGCGAAGACATTGACACCGCGACGGTGGACGCGTTCATGGCAGACCCGACGGTGAAGGAATGTATGCCGCCCGGTTTCGCGTTTGATAAAATCGCGTGCTGGTGCGGTCCGCGCATCAACATCACGGGCAGCGCGCAGCCGTATGGCGACCGCGTGGTGTTCATCGGCGACAGCGGCGTGACGCGTTTGTACAAAGACGGCATGGGCGCGGCATATCGCGCCGCCAAAGCCGCCGCGTCGAACGTGGTCTTTCACGGCATCGCACGCGACGATTTGGCAAAACAGTACGGCGCGTTTTGCCGCGCGATGGAGACGGATAACAAGCTGGGCAAATTCATGTTCGCCGTCGTGCGCCAGATTCAACGCTTTCGTTTTTCGCGCCGCGCGATTTTGCGAATGGCGATGGAGGAACAAAAACGCCCGCCCACCGCGCATGGCGGCATGAGCATGGTGCTGTGGGACATGTTCACCGGCAGCGCGCCGTACCGCGAAGTTTTCATCCGCACGCTGCATCCCGTTTTCTGGACGCGCTTGGCGTGGAATATGGCGGTGTGTTTGGTGACGCGCGCGGAAACGCCGGCGGCGACGCGAACGGCGCTAGAGACGTAAAGAGCATTGGACGCGGATAAACGCGGATGAACGCGGAAAAAATGAATCTCCGAATCCGCGTTTATCCGCGAAAATCCGCGTCCAAAATGAATTTGCGGAGGACATCATGAACAAAGACGGATTGGGCAAAGAGTACGAAGCAGGCGCAATCATTGTAAAGCAAGGCGAAGCGGGCGATTGCATGTTCGTCGTGCAAGAGGGGCAAGTGGTGGCGACGCTCGAACAGAATGGACAAGAGAGCATGTTGGGGCTGCTCGGACCCGGCGATTTTTTTGGCGAGATGTGTGTGTTTGAAAAACAGCCTCGCAGCGCGACGGTGCGCGCCATCGGACAGGCGCGCGTGTTGACGGTGGACAAGAAAAATTTATTGCGCCAAATCACCGTTGACCCGACGCTGGCGTTCAATCTTTTGGAAAAAATGTCTGCGCGCATTCGCACGCTGAATCAACAGGTCGCGTGGTTGACGGGCGAACAGGAAAACAAAGCAGCGCCGAAATGAATCAATCAACTGTCGTCGCTCCTCGCGAATCCGTTGCCGCCATTCCTCCGCGTTGGCAGCGGTGGGCGCGCGTATTTTGGATTTTGCTCGCGCTCGATAGCGCGCTGGCGTTCGGCATGACCATGTATTTTACATGGCAGTTCACGCAGAATTTGCCACCGCGTCTAACGGAAGGATTGAGCGCGTTGGGTTGGAGCAGCGCGTCGTATTTTTCATACAGCGCGTTTTTGCTCATTTTTCATTTTTTCTGTTTTTATTTCATGGGCTTGCTGATTTTTTGGCTCCGCCCGACCGAACGCATGGCGTTCTTTGCGTCCATTTTTTTTATCGCGTTTGCTGCGGCGAATGCATACATCAGCGCACCCGAGTTTCTCCAAGTTTTTAAAACGGGCCCAATGCTGTACCAGCTTACGTTTAACGTGAGCAATCTATTTGCCTGGCCCCTGTTGATTGCATTCTGCGCGGTTTTTCCCACCGGACATTTTGTGCCGCGCTGGGCGCGTTATCTCGCGCTGTTCGGTTTTATTGTTACGCTTGTCTGGAGCATCTTTCCTGAACAGTTTGCAAATCCGCAAGGCGCGATGGCTGTGATGCTGCTGGGCGCGCTGCTCATATTGTTTGGCGGAAGTCTCCTCGCGCAAATTTTGCGCTATCGCAATTATTCGACTGCGGCGCAACGGCAGCAAACGAAATGGCTGTTGTATGGTTTGGCGCTCATTGTGTTGGGTGCTGTATTGGTGCCGACGTTGTCTTTTTTGATTCTGCCCGCGAGTGGGCTCACCGATGCGCGCACAACCGTGCTCTCTCAACTCATTGCAAATCTGCTGACCGCAATTTATGCCATCTTGCCGCTTTCCGTCGGTGTGGCAATTTTGCGCTATCGCTTGTGGGACATTGACATCATCATTCGCAAAACGGTGACGTATACGATCGTCGTCGCGCTGTTGGGGGTCTTGTTTTTTGGCAGCGTGATATTGCTGCAACAAATTTTTGCACAATTCACCAACACGGGCGGCAACGAAATCATCACTGTCATTTCCACGCTTGCTATCGCCGCGCTGTTCGTGCCGTTACGCAATCGCATTCAAGATGTGATTGACAAACGGTTCTATCGCAAAAAGTACGACGCGCAAAAGGTGTTGCAAAAATTCGCGGAAACGGTGCGCGATGAAACGGATATTGATAAATTGACCGCAGAGTTGGTGAATGTGGTGCAAGAGACGATGCAGCCGAAAAGCGTGAGTGTGTGGTTGAAAGCAGACGACAGACGACGGGCAACAGACAACATGCGACGGGCGATGGAGGATAGAGACTAATGTCTACGCCGTCCGCTGTCCGCCGTCCGCCGTCATGCGACGCCATCGTCATTGGCGCCGGACCGAATGGTCTCGCCGCCGCGATTCGGCTCGCGCAAAACGGCAAGCGCGTCGTCGTCTATGAAGCGAACGAAACGCTTGGCGGCGGTTCGCGTTCGGCGGAATTGACGCTGCCCGGCTTTATTCACGACACCTGTTCCGCGATTCATCCGCTCGGCATCGGTTCCCCTTTTTTCAAAACATTGCCGTTGGAAAAATACGGCTTGCAATGGATTCAACCCTCCGCGCCGCTCGCGCATGTGTGGGAGGATGGCACGGCGGTGATGCTCGAACGCGATGTAAAAACGATGGCGCGCAGTTTGGGACGCGACGGCGCAATGTGGGCGCGCATCTTTTCGCCCCTCGCGTCGCGTTGGGATGCGCTTACGCCGATGCTTCTCGGTTCGCTCTTGCGTTTTCCGCGCAACCCATTCTTGCTCGGCTACTTTGGCATCGGCGCAATCTGGTCGGCAAAATTTTTCGCGCGCCGATTATTCCGCGAAGAAAAAACGCGCGGACTTTTCGCGGGCTTGGTCGCACATTCAACGCTTCCCCTCGAAGCGCCGCTCACCGCGTCGTTCGGCATGGTGCTTGCGCTTTCCGCGCACGCGGTTGGTTGGCCCCTGCCGCGCGGCGGCTCGCAAAAAATCGCCGACGCGCTCGCGTGTCATCTCAAATCGCTCGGCGGCGAAATCATCACCAACACGCGCGTCGAAAATATCAACGCGCTGCCCGATGCAAACGCGTATCTGTTCGACGTGACGCCCAAACAACTGCTCAACATCGCGGGCGACAAAATTACAGGACGCTATAAATCGCAACTGGAAAGTTTTCGTTACGGTCCCGGCGTTTTCAAACTCGATTATGCGTTGGATTCACCGATTCCTTGGCAAGCCAAAGAAGCGTTGCGCGCGGCGACCGTTCACATCGGACCCACGCTCGACGAAATCTCTGCGAGTGAACGCGCGACGAATGAGGGGCGAATTGAAAATTCACCCTACGTTCTCGTCGTGCAAACGTCGCTATTCGATGACACGCGCGCGCCGCACGGCAAGCACACGCTTTGGGCATACTGTCATGTTCCAAACGGTTCGCCGATAGATATGACCGAACGCATCGAAAATCAAATCGAACGGTTTGCGCCCGGTTTCAAAAATCGCATTCTCGCGCGCAGCACCATGAGTCCCGCGCAAATTCAAGCGCGCAACGCCAATTATATCGGCGGCGACATCAACGGCGGCGTGCAAGATTTTTTCCAACTCTTTGGGCGTCCCGTGTGGCGCGCGAATCCGTACACCACGCCCGACAAAAAAATCTACATCTGTTCGTCGTCCACACCGCCCGGCGGCGGCGTGCATGGCATGTGCGGACTGCACGCGGCGAACGCGGCATTGCAGCGCGCGTGGCGCGGGTAGGGGGCATCAACGGAACCCGGTTCTGTTGATGCTCGATTCCGTTGCTACCCCATTGACACGCGCGGCGCGTGTGATACACTTTTGTCAATCATCTCAAGGAGGTTCGTATGCCGTGTTGCATTATTGCGATGCTGCTGCTGTTTGGTCCGCGTTTGATTCTCTTTGGAATCTGGCTCTTTAACAACGCGTACATGAGTGCGGCGGTCAACAGTTTCTTGTGGCAGTGTTTGGGCTTTATCTTTTTGCCGTGGACGCTCTTGGCGTACATCTTTGCATGGCATACCGTGCCGGGCGCAGCGTTCATGGGCTTGGACAGTGCGGGCGTTCTCATCGTTGTCATCGGTTTCGCTCTCGACATGTTTTCGTATTTTGGCGGGGGCTATGGCAACCGCGACCGAATTCGTGGCTATATGTGATAGAAAAAGCGAGTCCTTTTTTGGACTCGCTTTATTTGTCAAAGCGGGATTTCGTCGTCATCATCCTCTTGTTCCCCATCCCCCAGTTCCGCATCCAACTCATCCCAAAACTCCTCCTCATTTATTTCCTCGCCTGACATTCGTATTTCATTGGGGTCATATTTGCGCGGAATTTTCGGCGGCGGAATCGGACGCGTCAATTTGTGCCGCTGGAGCGTGTCAGCTTGGATCTCTTTGCCGAATCGCCCAAGCATCCGAATTTGTCGGTTCACCCACTCGGCAATTTCGGTGGACGTGCCATCTTCTTGGTCGAGAAACGACCAGTCCACGAGCGTTGGCGTGGGGCGTTCTTGTTCATTCGGCAGCGCTTCGCTGAACAATGCTTTCAGTTCGGGCGAAATTACCGGCGCCCATGTTGGCACGCGTTCAATTTCCTTGAGATGCGCGCGATGATATGCGAGGGTCTCTTGCATCGTCGGCGCGTCCGCGTCAATCAATTTAATCAAACGGTTGTAACGCGAGCCATCGCCCGGCGGGGGAATCCACGGAATGCGATGCGCGTTGTCACGCCACCACCGCACTTCGGCAAGCAAACGGCGCGCGGCGCGTGAATCACCATTCGAAAGATATTCGAGCAAAATTTCCACCGCGTCCGCGAAAAAACCCATGTCCGCGTATTGTTTGGCGACTGCCAACCGAATGCGCTGTGAATCACATGCTATTTCCATCGCGCGTATGAAACAGGGCCACGCATATTCGGCAGCTACTTCATCGCCCAAACAATACGCCTCTAACAATTGCATTTTCCCTTCGTGGAGCAAATGTTTTGTCTCGGCAGATTCGGCGCGCGTGAGCGGAGCGTCTTCGTCGTCAAACGGGACATCCTCTAGTGTTTGTTCCACCTCGTCATCGTCTTGCGCCCACCGCAAACGCGACATGTAAGCGAACGATTGCGCGAGCCGTCGGCGCTGCTGATAGGGCTGGTCATCCCATTCGTCAACCAGCCGCTGCAGCGCCACGCGATTGTCGTAAATCGTCCATTCATCGCAAAACAATTCGTAGATCGTCTCACTCGCTTCGACACAATCGGGAAAATCGGCGAGTAGGTCAAAACAAATCGCCGCGCCATCCGCTTGCGCGGAACTGTATTGCCCAATGTCGCGCGCTTGCAGCAATTTGCGGTGAACGTAATCGGGATACTTGGACATGAGGGAAGAGGGAGAAAGGTAGACATGGAAACAAGTATACTCTGCTTGTCTTGTCTACTTGCCTACCATTTTACCTTTTTACTTGCCTACCTTTTTACCTGCCTACACTCTTTGACACATTGGACAATAGTATGTCCCGCGTTGTCCCACCACCGTCTTTACAATCGGCGTGCCGCAGCGATGACACGGCTCGCCCGCGCGTCCCACCACGCGCAAATCTTCTTGAAACTCTCCGCTCTGCCCATTGATGCGTTTATACGTCGCGTCAAAGCTTGTGCCGCCAACGCCAATCGCTTTGCGAAACACGCGGCGAATCGCGTTGTACAAATCACTCGCTTCTTTGTCCGTCAATGTTGTCGCATCGCGCAAGGGATGGATTTTGGCGTACCACAACGATTCGTCCGCGTAAATGTTTCCAACGCCCGCGACAAAGGTTTGATTCAACAACAACGGCTTGATGTGTCCGCGTCGCGCGCGCAGTCGTTTCAAAAATTCGCGCTTGGACATTTCCAGTGGTTCGGGACCCAATTTGCCGACGACCTGTGCGGGATTGTCCACCAGCCACCAGCGCCCGAATTTGCGAAAATCGTGAAAGCGCAATTCGCGTCCGTCGTCTAATAAAAGATGCACGTGTTGATGTTTGTCGCGTTTCACGCGCGGTTCGTGAAAGCCGAATTGTCCGGTCATGCGAAGATGGACGAGAAGGAATTTATGATTTTTGATTTGTGATCCCTCACGTTCGTTCGGGACATGTTTTTGATTTGTGATTTGATATGCGGCAGCCGATTCGCGCAAATTTCGTCCGTCGTCCGTCGTCCGTCGTCTGTGGTCTGTCGTCTGCGGTCTCTCCAATTCAAACACCAGATATTTTCCACGCCGATTGATTCCGATAATTTTGTAACCGACGATAGCGCGCATGAATTGTTTTGCGTTTGGCTGCGCGACGGTGCGTTCCCACGTCACGCGCGCGCGTTGAATCGTGCGCCCAATCAAATGCGGGCGTAAATCGCGTACGGTAGTTTCGACTTCGGGAAGTTCAGGCATAATTATTCTTTGCTGGCGATTATATTGCAGTGTCACGGCTTGAATTGGTACAGCCGCAGATTGCCTTGCGCGGTGACCAATTCAAAACGACCCGGATATTTTTCAATCAAATCAGAGATCCATTTATCCGATGCTTGTGCGACGATATATTTCACCTGATATTGTGTCAAAACTTGATAGCGCGTGTCGGCAGAAGCCGCGCGTCCCGTGAGACGCCGCCGCGCCGCCGCGCGTGCCTCCGCCTCACTCTGCGTCAAGTTTCCAAGCTGCCACATGTTGTATTCTCTGCGAAACGAAACCAGACGGGCGTTGGCGCTGACACTCGGCAAGCGATCGTTGATCCAATTTGTGCTCCCAACGACTTGGACCGGCTCACTGAGACGCGCATCCAAAACATTGCCGAGAGTGATCAAGTCAGCATACCTTTGATCAATGCCCTTGGCGCGCGGCTGCAATGCCTGGAACACATCGCGCGTTGGCATCAACGATAGAACGACAGCGGCTCCGACAACGAGCAGCGCGGCAAGTCCGTATAAAGTTTGCGCCTCGTACCCCGCAAAGCGTTGGCGCAGCGAGGGCGCGAGGTTCGACCATAGAGTCAAGACCAGAAACGCCGCGCAAATTCCGAATGGTGTGAACCACGGGACGCGGTACAACTGACTTGCCGTGATCGCGAAAGCGAGAATCCATCCGGTCAAAGGCAGCACGGCGACAGTGACAAGCAGAGCATTCGCAAGGATCCAGCGCGCAGTCTGACTGGACTTGAATTGAAAGAGCGCCAAGATGCTGGCGAGTAAGACTACAAGATAGGGCGGCTGCGCGACGATGGAGAATGACGCGCCAAAGAATTGTTCACCCCAATACCACACGCGCCCGCTCTCAAATTTTCGCAACTCTGTCACATCAAATTGCAGTTTTTCAACGTACGTGCTGTCGAGCACGCGCTGTGCGAGTAAAGCGGCGATCAATATTCCCAACAGTGCAAAGATGACGAGTGTCGCGCGTATGCGGCGGCGCACGACGAGATCAAACAGCGCATACAGCCCAAGGATGAGACAAGCCAGTCCGGACATGATGGGATGCGTCACCACCATTGCTGCACCGCTCAAGAAAACGAGTACGATGCGTCCCTTTGTCGGCTGCTCCAAATACGCGATGGCGGCAATCGCCAGCGCGGGTGTCAGCAAAAATGCCGCGAGTACTTTATCCTCTACCAGCCGATTGAAAAAGATTTCACCTGTAAGATCGCGTCCCGCCAAAAGCATCAGACAGGCGATTTGTGCGCACATCGCAAAGGTTGCCACCGCGCGTGAAAGCCCCAAACGACGCGCCAACGCGTAGGTGGCAACGAGCGACATGACTGCCAAAAGTGGCGAAAGATAATAAAGTCCCAACTCGAGGGCGTGAACCTTTGCAACGTCAGCAAACACCGCTTCGGCGATGAGCCAATGAGAGAGCCAAAAGCGCGAGGGAGACAATCGGTCAATCCCAAAGAAAATTTCTTGAAAATCAAAATGCGGGGTGCGCTGCCAGTGTGTTATATATGAGGTGTAGGTAAGATCATCCGCTTCGACCGTCAGATTCATTGTCAGCCAGATTGCCGCCAGAAACGCCAACAGCAGCGGCGCCAGCGCAATCCAGTGCCTGTCCCACACAATACGCACATTCCATTTCCATCCAGCGCGCGCCAACAACGCCACCGCGCAAATTATGCTGGCGAACAAAAATACGCCTTCGATAAATGGAAGCGCGAGTTGAAAGGCAAAGGCGAACAGCGCACCGACGCTCACCAACGAAATCGAAAGCGCCAAGCCCAACACGAGCCGTTGACTGACAAACACGTCGGCGCCGCGCCACAAGAGTTGCTGGAGGAGAAATCCCGGGACGAGGAACAAACTGAATGAAATGAACACGCGCAGCGCGGGGAATGGAAACAGTCCGTGCCAACTTCCCAGCCACAATGCCGCGTACAAAACCAGACCGGCGGCGAATAAAATCATACTGGTGGCTCTGCCCGGCTCCCACACCCAGCGCATGGACAAGGGCTCCTTGTTTGATCTTGAAAGCAATTCCGTCATGCCGCGACTTGTACGCCAGCCATTGATTCGATCACCTTGACCAGCGCGAAATTTCCTTCGCCCTCCAAGTCCCACGCTTGCAGCGCTTTTTGCAATTCGTACGTCAACGCCGTCCCGGGCAACGCCAAATTCATTTCGCGCGATGCTTCCATCACGAGATTCAAATCTTTTTGCTGCAAGCTCACCATAAAGCCCGGCGAAAAATCGCGGCGCAAAATTTTCGGCGCATAGTTTGTCAATGCCCACGAACCCGCCGCGCCCGCTTGAATTGCCTCCAACACTTTTGAAACATCCGCGCCCGATTTCGCAGCAAAGACCAACGCTTCGCTCATTGCCAAATTATTCAACACCACCGCAATTTGATTCGCCAGCTTGCACACCTGTCCCATCGAGTTGCCGCCGATGTGGACGATGCGTTTGCCCATCGCGTCGAACACCGGGCGGACGCGTTCCAACACCGCCGCGTCGCCGCCGACCATGATCGAGAGCGTTCCCTCAATCGCGCCTTTTTCGCCGCCGCTAACGGGCGCATCCAACATCGCGACATTTTTTTCTTTTAACGCGGCTGCAATCTCGCGCGTCACTTGCGGCGAAATCGTACTCATGTCCACGACGACGGAACCCGCGCGCACGCCATGAATCACGCCCCCGTCACCCAGCACAACCGCTTGCACATCGGGCGAATCGCTCACCATCGTAATAATAATGTCCGATTGTTCCGCGACCTCTTGCGGCGACGCCGCGCCTTTTGCGCCCAATGCGACGAGTTCATCCATGCGCGACGCGGTGCGATTCCACACCGTCAACGGAAATCCTGCTTGTAACAAATTTTTGCCCATCGGCTTGCCCATGATGCCGAGCCCGATGAGGCCGATTTTTTCGGTCATGGTAACCTCTCGAGATTAGAATTGGTCAGATTATTGTCCGTCATTCCGCGTTATCTGCGGTTTCGTCTAGTACGCGCGCCAAGTATTTTGGATTTGTCACTTGCAATTTTTCAATCACCGTTTGTTCCACGTGCGCGAACACCGCGTTGTGAAACGCGCCTTCATCCGCTTCGCCCGCGCGAATTTTTTGCGACAATTCACGCGTCATCCGTTCCACATCCGCGCGCAGATTTTCACCAGATGCGTTTTCGCTCAATAACTCATTTAATCGTTCACGTTCCGCGCGCAATTGCGCGTCGCTCAATTCCAATTCGCGGGCGACGATATTCAGCACATTCGCCGCAACCAACGCGCGAAATTTCAGGCGCGGGTCGCTCAACGTCGGCGCGAGTTCGGCATTCAAAAATTGCGCGACGGCGTTGATGAGTTCGAGAGAGGTGGGATGGTCTTGCATATGTCAGTAGGGGCGAAGCATTGACATTAACATTCGTGGCTCGATCCACAATCGCATATGTCAATGCTTCGCCCCTACGCGCGAATCAACCGCATCACCTCTAACTCCACCTCTGCGCATCGTCTTCCCAAACTCGCAAATTCCAAATTCGCCTCCTCGCCACGCAAATGGCGCTGCGCTTGATTCAACATCCCAATCGCCCAGCGCATATTTCCCATCACCTCCCAATACCGCACTGCATCGTGATTCAATTTTACGCCCATTGCGTTTTCGTACGCGGCAAAAAACTCATCGGGCTGCGCGATGCCGCCGAAACGCAAATGATCGTTGCCGAATTGCCAATCGCGCACGAGGGACCACGCCAAATCTTCGTACGCATCGCCGATGTGCGCAAATTCCCAATCGAGAACGCTGACCAAACCAGTTTCATCCACGATGACATTGCCGATGCGATAATCGCCGTGAAGCAAAACGAGATCTTTCGGCGCGGGCGGTTCGTTGTTGCGCAGCCAGCGCAAGCCGAGTTCGAGTGCGGGATGCGGCTCGTGCGATTCTTGCAGGATCACGTCCAAATTTTTTTCCAAATTTTCAACGATCCAACGCGCAGGCGAAAATTCTATAGGCGGCTGTGGCAAGAATAATCTCATCGCATATTTGTCAATCTCAATCTTGTGAATCTGCGCGAGCATCTCGCCCATTTGCTTGGGTAAAATCTTGCGCGCGTGCTTGAGCGATGGCTCGCGTACGATGCGGCGCCCAATTGTTTCGCCGCGTTTGCGATGCAGTAACGCGGCGGGACGATTCAACAGATCGGGTAGAAACGCTTGCGGATACGGCAACAAAACACTCGACGCGTACGCGACCTGCATCACGCGAAATTCACGTTCCAAATCCAACGCGTCGGGATGAATTTTGCCGCCGAGCTGCCTCCGCAAAACGAGTTGATATTCGCCGCGCGGCGCGCCATTTTCTAAAATCAAATCGAGCGCCCACGTTTCCTGCGATGCGCCGCCCGCGAGCATTTTCAAATTTTCCACGCGCACATCGCCGCGCGTCAACGCGCGCAATTTTTCTTCAATGGCAGCACCAAGAGTTTCTGGCTCAAGCATCGCGCGTCGTCCGCCGTCCGTCGTCTATCGTTCGCCGAAACACCCTCCGCGCAATACTCGCGCGATGCACTTCGGACGGACCATCGTAAATACGAAACGCGCGATTCTCGCGGTACAACGCGGCGACTTGCCAATCTTCTGCAATTCCGCGCGCGCCGCAAATTTGCACCGCGCGATCAATCACACGATTCACCGTCTCGGCAACGAAAACTTTTGCCATGCTCGTTTCGTGGCGCGCCTTTTCGCCGTTGTCGAGCAGGCATGCCGCGTGCCAAATCATCAACCGCGCCGCGTGCATTTCGACCTCCGAATCGGCGACCATAAATTGCACGCCTTGATGATTCGACAGCGTTGTGCCAAATGATTCGCGTTCACGCGCATATTTCACCGCATATTCCATCGCGCGCCGCGCCGCGCCCAACCATCTCATACAATGCGTGAGCCGCGCGGGACCCAAGCGCACTTGCGCGTACTCGAATCCTTCGCCCACCGCGCCCAACACAGAATCCTCTTCAACTATACAATTTACAAATTCCACTTCCGCGTGTCCGCCGGGCCAACCCACGTCCAACGTCGGCACCTGACGCACAATCCGAAAACCGGGATTCTCCGCGTCCACCAAAAACATCGTCGCTCCGCTCCCCGTCCCCCGTCCCCCGTCCCCCGTCCTCGCCATACAAATCGTAAAACTCGCGCCAACCGCGCCGCTGATAAACCATTTGCGCCCGTTGATGACCCATTTACCATCGCGCAACTCCGCGCGCGTTTTCAAATTGTTCGGGTCCGCGCCCGCGCCGTCAGGTTCCGTCATGGAAAAGCACGAACGAATTTCTCCTTGCGCGAGCGGACGCAGATATTTTTCTTTTTGCGCGGGCGACGCGATCTTTTCGAGCATGTGCATATTGCCCTCATCGGGCGCGGCACAATTCAACGCTTGCGGTCCGAGCAGCGAACGTCCTGCCTCTTCAAAAATTACGGCACAGTCGCGCCAATTCAAACCGAGTCCGCCGTACTCTTTCGGAAGCTGCGGCGCGAATAATCCCGCATCGCGCGCGGCATCTTGCAATTCATCGCGCAACTCGCGCCAATTCTCTACACCTTTTGGCACGCGCGATTCAGCAGGAATCACAACGTCGTCAACAAATTTTCGCGTGTGTTCTTTAAGGTTGACGAGTTCGGGAGAGAGTGAGAAATCCATTGTCAATTATTTGAATGATTGTCCCGTTCGTACCGCGTCCACCACCGCCAGAATCGCGTTCGCCGTTTCATCCGCAAACCGTTCGTCATCCACTAATCCTGAATGAGTTGCGCCGTCAACGGAAATAAAAGCGCTGTTGGTGGAAAGTTTCAACAAATCCTCTTGCAATTCGCGCGCGACGCCTTGAAAATTTTCGCTGGCTGTCCCGACGACAATCGCGAGCGGTTTGTCGCCAAGGTCTCGAGTCTCGCGCACTTGCTGTAACGCGGCGGAAAATGAATGGTTCACTGCGTGCAAATTTTCAAAATATTTTACAGAATTGAAATACGCTTGCTCTTCGTTGCGCTGTTGTTCGGGTAACGCAGCGTCTGCTTTTGGTACGGGAAACAATCCCGTGCGGAAAAATCCACCACGCGCCAAGAGCGGCGCAACATTCAACATCCCCGCATCCACACCGACCCCTTCCGTCATGTTTTGACGTTTCCACGCGTCGGGATGCGAACCTTCGATAAGCACCATCCCCGCGACTTGATCGGGAAACATGTCTGCAAATTCACGCACATACAATCCGCCGAGTGAATGTCCAACCAAAACAAAGGGTCCCTTTTCGTTCGCTTTTTCCAATAATGTTTTCAATTCGCGCGCCTGTTGTTTGGCATCGCGCGGTTCGGGACCCAAATCGCTCCAGCCGTGACCCGCGCGGTCATACGAACACACCCGCGCTGTTTTGGCAATTTGCGGCTGCACCCAAACCCAATTCGACACTTGCGCGGGAAATGCCGCGTCGAGGATCACCGTTGGCGTTCCTTCGCCGATGCAGTGCAAATGCAATTTGTAACCGCCGACATCAATCAGATTTCCCGGCGGCGGATATGTGCGCGCCTCGTTCGATTCCGCAATGGATTGATACGCGCAGCCCGCGACAATGACAATCGCGATCAACGCGATGAGGAGAACGACAATTCGCAAGATCCATTTCATGGCTTTCTCCGGCGTTTACGCCAACGCGACATTATTTTCGCGCGCGGAAATAAAATCCGCCAAAGTTTCGACTTTGTTCATTTGAACTTTTAACTTTGAACTTGAAGTTTTTCCAACACGCGCCACGGCGTCAACGGAAACTCATTGAACCACACACCGGTTGCATCATGCACTGCAGCAATCACTGCCGCGGCGAATGGAATGTACGGCATCTCTGCCACCCCGCGAATGCCATACGCGCCGACCTCGCTCGGAAATTCCATAATCACCGAGTCCACGCGTTCGGGAATATCCAACACGCCGGGCATCAAATAATTGTTCAAATACGGCGTCAGCACGCGTCCCTCTTTCATCACAAAATTTTCCGTGATGGTGTAACCGAGCGCTTGCATCACGCCCCCTTCAATTTGCCCCTCGATCAGTTGCGGATTCACCGCCTTGCCGACATCGTGCGCGCTCGTCACGCGCACCACGCGCACTTGACCCGTTTCCGTGTCCACTTCGACCTCGACGGCTTGTGCGGCATAGCCGTACAAAAAGTTCGATTGTCCGTGACCATCCACCGCGTCAATCATTTCCGTCTGCGGCGCATGAAACATAAAGTCCGCGCGCGCGGGACGTTCTTCGTTGCGCCATTTCTCCATTGCCGCGTTCGCGGCGCCCACAACCGCGCGTCCCGCCATCGTCGTCAAACGCGACGCCGACGCGCTGCCTGATGTGTCGGTGAATGCAGTATCGCTCACGCGCAATTTTATTTTTTCGATGGGCAAATTCAACGCGTGCGCGGCGACCTGCGCCATTGCCGTGTGATGTCCCTGTCCGCACTCGGCGCCTGCAATAAAAACGTTCGCTTGTTCAATTTCAGCCGCGCCGTGCAATTCCACCGCTGCCCACGACTGTTCGGGGAAACCGATGGAGAAACCGATATTTTTGAAACCGGAAGCAATACCGAATCCGCGTTTCAATGGATTCTCAACGCCCCAACTATCGTCTCTCGTTTCTCGATTCTCGTTTCTCTCTTTCCATCCAAACTTTTTCGCGCATTCTTCTGTCACTTCGACCAACGAAACTTTTCCGCCTGTGAGCGGCGCTTGCGTCACGGTGTCATCGCCGTCGCGCAATAAATTTTTCACGCGCAATTCCACCGCGTCCATCCCCAATTTTTCTGCGAGCTTGTTCATTTGCGATTCCGCGACGAAATGCCCTTGCGGCGCGCCGAATCCGCGAAATGCCGCTTGCGGGACGTTGTTCGTGTAGACCGCGTACGCATCAATCGCAACGTTCGGAATGCGATACGGTCCCACGCACGTCAACGTGGTGTTGAACAAAACTTTGGTTGACGTGTACGCATACGCGCCTGCGTCGGCGATTGCTTCCACTGTCGCGGCGACCAGCGTGCCATCTGTTTTCGCGCCCGTTTTCGCGCGGAAAAACATTTGATGGCGTTTCGCGTGATATTTGATGCTTTCTTCGCGCGACCAAATTATTTTGACGGGACGCTGCAATTTCCACGCCGCGAGCGCGAGAATGATTTGTACACTTTCATCTTCGCGTCCGCCGAACGCGCCGCCAATCGCTGGATAAATGACGCGAATTTTTTCGGCGGGCAGGTCCAACGCGTGCGCGATTTGATGTTGGTCTTCCCACGTCCATTGTCCCGCGACGATTACTGTCACGCGTCCTTCGTCGTCAATGTAGCCCAGTCCCGCTTCGGGCTGCAAGTACACATGCTCTTGCATCGGCGTATGATATTCATCCTCGACAATCACATCGGCTTCCGCGAATGCTTTTTCGACATCGCCTTTGCGTACGCGATACTGGCGCAAAATATTCGAATCGAGTTGATGTCCCTCTTCCGCTTGCCCGTGATGCAATTGCACCGCATCGGGCTTCATCGCTTCGCGTGGATCAAACACTGTAGGCAAATCGTCGTATTCGATTTCAATCAAATCGCGCGCGTGTTCGGCTTGACGTTCCGTTTCGGCAACAATTAGCGCGACTTTATCGCCAATCCAGCGGACGATGGCTTGTGCGTCGCGCGAAAAATGTTCCGTGTCAGAGTGCGCGTCGGGTCCGCACAACACGGGATTGTCGAAAACGTTCAGCCCGTACTCGTTGACGGGAACATCTTTCGCTGTAAAAATTGCGACGACGCCGGGCGCGTTTAGCGCTTTCGATGTATCAATCTTGTTGATGCGCGCGTGCGGACGATTCGCAAACAACACTTTCATCCACAACTGCCCGGGCAAATCAATGTCGCCCGGATATTTTGCTTCGCCGGTTACTTTGGCGCGCGCGTCCACGCGCGCGATGGATTGTCCGATCATAGTCATTCTGAATCCTCATCTGTAGGTTGTGCAATAATTATTCCATCGTGTCATAAATCGCGTCGGAATCAGCATATCCCGAAAAAAATTCGTTAGCAGTAAGATGTGACCAATCTTTTTGCTCGTACACATCTTCTGGTTCTCGGACCAGAAAGATTACGCGCACGATTTGCCCGCGCGGCAAGAGCTCGCCTAACACGGAGGGCAGCTCAATCATTCCTTCTGCTGAAACTTGTACAGGAAATTCGTACGCTTTCATTTTATTTCCTCGCTTTCATTACTTGTTCTGCAAAGCGGCGGCTTTTGCTTCCCCCACTCCGTCGCCTCTTCAAACGCGTTGCCCAACTGCAAAACGCCAAAATCGTCGCGATGGCGTCCCACAATTTGCAAGCCGACAGGCAATCCCGCTTCCGTAAAACCGCACGGCACGGATAACGCGGGCTGTCCCGTCACCGAAATATAGTAACAAGATTTCATCCAATCAATGTACGTCGTCATCGCCACTCCGTTGATTTCGGTGGGATACGGCTCTTCCACATTGAACGGCAGCACTTGACTCACAGGCATAATCAAAAACTCGTACTGTTCCATAAATTCGCGCACACGTTGATACAATGCCGCGCGTTTCAATTCCACCTCTCCCAAAGCCGCGCCCGTGAGATGCAAGCCCTGTTCGATATTCCAAATCACCGTGTCTTTTAATTGCGCGCGCTGCTTTTCGTAATCCTCGCGCCGCGTGGTCGCAAAACTCCACGCGCGCAGCGTTTGAAAAATTTCGTTCGCGTCGCGCAAATCGGGTTCCGCGTGTTCCACAATGCAGCCGAGCGATTCAAACACGCGCACTTGCGCGTCTACAATTTTTTTCACGCGCGCATCGAACGGCAAATCGAAACCGCGCGCCCACGCAATTCGCGTGCCGTGAAAATCGCGCGCCAATTCCTTCAAGAAAATTTCGCCAGCGTCCTGTAACGCAATCGGCGAACGCGCATCGGGTCCCGCCAGCGCGCTCAACAACAACGCGACATCGCCCACCGTGCGCGCCATCGGTCCATCCACCGAAAGAGTTTGCCACGCGAGTTTTTCGGGATAGTTCGGCACGCGTCCGGGTGAAGGGCGAAAGCCGACTACATTGCAAAAATTTGCGGGATTCCGAAGCGAGCCGCCCATATCACTGCCGTCCGCAAGCGGAATCATCCCGCACGCCAACGCCACCGCCGCGCCGCCGCTGCTCCCGCCGCAAGTTTTGGTGACATCGTACGGATTGCGCGTCGCGCCAAAAATGGGATTAAACGTTTGCGAACCCGCGCCGAATTCCGGCACATTCGTTTTTCCAATGTTCAACGCGCCCGCATGTTTCAGACGTTCCACCAAAAGCGAATCGAATGTCGGAACATGCTCGCGATAAATTGTCGAGCCAAACGTCGTTCGCATTCCGCGCGTTTCTTGCAAGTCTTTGTGCGCGATGGGCAAGCCGTGCAAAACGCCAAGCGATTCACCGCGCGCAATTTTTTCATCGGCGGCTTGTGCGGCGCGCAGCGCGCCTTCCGCATCCAACGTCACGAGTGCGTTGACGCGCACATTCACGCGTTCGATTTGTGCCAAGTGCGCTTGCATCACCTCACGCGCGGACACTTTACGCGTTGCGATACAATTTTTCAATTCGCGTGCGGTGAGCCAACACAATTCGTTAGACATGCTGTTCTTTTTCCGCGTTCACCCGCGTTTATCCGCGTCCAAGTGAAATGTGCTGTATCAGGCGCGATTGCTCCCCGCATAAATCGGCGCGCCGAGTTGTTCGCGCATTCCCAAATCGTCGCGGTGATTCCAAATTTCCACCACCTTGTCATTTTCAAAACGAAAAATGTTGACGCCCGACATTCTCACAAATTTTCCTGTCGCAGGTTGATTTCCCCACGGCGCGGAATTTGTCCCTTGCATCGTCCAGCGCGCAACGACGAAATCATTTTCACCAAGCAACAATTCCGTTTCATGTTTCAAATCGGGAAACGCCGCGCGAAAATCGTCTGCCACCTGTTGTTGTCCTGCCGCGCCCGCGCGCGGATTTCCGGGGCGGAGATCGTGGCGCACATAATTTTCTGCAAACACTTGAAATACAAAATCTGTGTTGCCTTGATTCCACACCTCATCGTAAAAACGACGAATCAGCTGTTTGTTCGCTTCAACAGACATACGCGTTTAGCCCCCAGCGTCTTGAATCGCCTCAACGATCTTGTAGTACCCGGTGCAGCGGCACAGATTCCCGCTAATCGCTTGCTCGACATCACTTTTCGTCGGCGTGGAATTTTCCTCCAACAATTTCGCGCCGCTCATGATGAATCCCGGCGTGCAATAGCCGCACTGCGCCGCGCCATGTTCGATAAATTTTTGTTGGACGGGATGCAGGGTAGCAACGGAACCGGGTTCCGTTGCTACCCCATCTGCCGCGACTCCTAACAATCCTTCTATCGTTTCAATGCGCGCGTGATGCGCGCGCGCCGCCGGCACGAGACAACTCATCACCGCAATCCCATCGAGATACACGGTGCACGCACCGCACTCGCCTTCCGCGCATCCTTCTTTTGTTCCGACGAGTTTCAAATCTTCGCGCAAGAATCGCAATAAACTTTTATCGCTCCCTTGAGCGGAAACTTTTTCGCCATTCACGCGCGTTTCAATCAAATCCGCATTTGGATTTGACACATCATTTGTAGTGTGCGTTTCCGTCGCGTGATCGTGCGGTTTGAAATGTCCGTCCGTGCCGCCCCACAGCATCACCGGTTTTTCCGGCAGGTCGTACACGTTATCGCGGATTTGACGCATTGCGCGCGCGACGCACACGCGCACCATTTCACGGCGATAGTCCGCCGTCCCGCGCACATCGTCAATCGGTTTTGCCTCTTGTGCGGCGAGTTCGGACGCCTCTTGAATTGCCGCGTCGGAAAGATAATTTCCCACCATCACTTGTTCCGCTTCGCCGCAGGTGATGATCGTCGGCGCAACCGCGCCGAGCGCGATCCACGCGTTGGAAATTTCCATGTCCTCAAATTCCAACACCACCGCCGCACTCACGACCGAAATCGCTTGCGCGCGCCGCAAGCCAAGTTTGATAAATGTTCCGCGATCTTTTGGCGACATTTTTTGAAATTGCACCTGCATTACCATTTCGTCCGGTTCCATCGCCGTTTTGCGAACGCCCTTGAAAAAATTACTGAACGGAACAACGCGTTCGCCGCGCACGCTTTTCAAACGCACTTCGGCGCCCATCGCCCACAACGGAACGATGGTGTCATTCGCGGGCGACGCGGTGACGAGATTCCCGACAATCGTTCCGCGATTGCGAATCTGGGGCGCGCCCACTTCCCACGCCGCGCGCACGAGCGGATACGCCAGCTGGCGCAGCAATTCCGAGCCGACGACTTGATTGTGCGTTACACTCGGACCTAAACGAATGTGATCGCCCTCTTCGCGAATCGTGTCGAGGTGCGGCACGCGCGAAATATCAATCAATATTTTTGGATTACGAATTTTGCGTTCGATTTCGATCAGTAAATCGGTGCCGCCGTTGATGATGCGTGCGTCCGCGCCATATTGCGCCAGAAGCTGCACCGTTTCATCAATTGTACGGGGTTGAATGTATGTGTTCCACATGAAAAAGCAAAGTACAAAGTTAAAAGCTCAAAGCAAAAGGATTCTCAAGTTTTAGCTTTTAGCTTTGTACTTTTTGCTTGATAATTTGCGCCATAAAGTTCACCGCGATCTGTTGCGGCGTTTCGGCTTGAATTTCCGGAATCATCGGCGCGTGCAAGCGACTGAAATGATTATAGTCCACTTTGGCTTGTTCTCAAGCGGCGTCGAGTTGACCCACGCCCGCGCAAGAGTAAAATGGTTCTCCTTGTGCAATGATCGAAACAAATAATCTCACCAAAACATTCAATAAATTTGTTGCCGTCGAAAATTTGACGCTCTCGGTGCAAGCGGGGGAAATTTTCGCGTTTCTTGGACCGAATGGCGCAGGCAAAACGACGACGATGCGTATGCTCGCCTGCCTCATCGGTCCCACAAATGGCGAAGCGACGGTGGCAGGGTACCGCGTAGGACGTGATGACGATGCAATTCGCGCGCACATTGGGATTCTTACCGAAGCGCCGGGGCTGTACGAGAAATTGAATGCGATGCAGAATCTCGATTTCTTTGCGCGCTTGTATGGGCTTGATGCCGCGACGCGCGAGAAACAGCTGCGGCGCTATTTGGAAATTCTCGGTTTGTGGGAACGACGCAGCGAACCTGTCGGTGGTTTTTCCAAAGGAATGAAGCAGAAACTTTCGATTGCGCGCGCGCTGCTGCATGAGCCGCAGGTCGTGTTTCTCGACGAGCCAACCAGCGCGCTCGATCCCGAAGCGGCAAAAGTCGTGCGCGATTTTATCGCGGAATTGAAAAGTGAGGGGCGCACCATTTTTCTGTGTACGCATAATCTGGATGAAGCGGACCGCCTTGCGGACCGCGTAGGCGTTTTTAAAACGCATTTGATTCAAGTGGACACCCCCGAAAATCTGCGGCGCAAATTGTACGGACAGCGCGTGTTGGTGCGCGTGCGCGAATGGAACGACGCGTATCTTGACGCGCTGCGCGCGCTCGCGTTTGCGCGCGATATTCAACATCACGACAGCACGCTTTCGATCGCGCTGACCGATCCCGAAAACATGACGCCGCTTGTCGTCACTACGTTGGTGCAGGCGGGCGCCGCCATTCTCCAAGTCCAAGAAGAACGCGCCTCGCTCGAAAACGTTTATTTAGATTTGATTGGCACGTCAGGGCAAGGGTGAAAGGATACGTATGAACATTGCGCGTGTGCTTGCCGTCGTGCGGCATGAAGTTCAAGAAATTCTCAAGAGTCGCGGACTCATGATGGCAATTTTTCTGCCGCCATTGTTGATGACGCTCATCCCGCTTGCGACAGTCGCGTTTCTCGGCCGCGCCATTGGAACGGAAACGTCCGGCGATATGAATGATTTGGGTCCGCTGCTCCAACTCATGCCGGAACTGCGCGATTGGCAAGCGGGCGAAGTGGTGATGTTCATCGTCCTGAATCAATTTCTCGTATTTTTCTTGATGATGCCGCTCATCATTCCGATGTCCATTGCCGCGCAAAGTATCGTCGGCGAAAAACAATCCAAGAGTCTTGAACCGCTGCTGGCGACGCCGATCAAAACGGGTGAACTCCTTTTTGCCAAAGCGCTCTCGGCGGTACTGCCTGCTGTCTTGGCGACATGGGCGGCATTTTTGATTTTTCTAATTGTGGGACGTTTTTTGATCGAAAGCGATCGCGTCTACAACGCGCTGTTGAATCCAAAATGGTTGATTGGGATGTTGATTCTCGCGCCGCTGCTGTCTCTCTTGTCCGTCAGTCTCGCGCTCATCATTTCCTCGCGTGTCAATGATACACGCGCGGTCCAACAAATTGGCGGCTTTATCGTTCTGCCGATTGTGATTTTGGGCGTCGCGCAAACGGCGGGTTTGATTTTGTTGAATTCGTTCACCTTTATTCTCGGCGCGGGGATTGTCGCCGCCCTTGACGTGATCATTTTGCGAGTTGGTGTGAGTTTATTTCAGCGCGAAAAAATCCTGACGCAGTGGAAATAATAATCAAAGCAAAAGTGGATTCCCTCGATTTCGCTTTTGCTTTCGACAACACAATATGAGTTCGACAGTTCAAGGCGCGTCCCCCAAAAAAGGGCGCGCCTTTAATGCCTTACGCTATCGCGATTTTCGCTTGTTGTGGCTCGGAATGTTGATTTCGGTTGCGGGCTCACAGATGCAAAATGCGGCGATCAATTGGCAAACGTACGAAATCACGGGCTCGGCGCTTGCATTGGGGGGGCTTGGGCTCGCGCGTTTGATTCCGATTGTCTTTTTTTCGCTCGCGGGCGGCGTCATTGCCGACACGCGCAATCGGCGCAAAGTGATGTTCTTGACGCAGAGCGTGATGATGACCACCGCGTTCGTGTTAGCCATAGTCACCTTTATCGGCATCATCAATGTGTGGTGGATTTACGGCGTCGGTTTTGTCAATGCCGCGGCTGCCGCGTTCGATTTGCCGGCGCGTCAATCTTTGACGCCGAGTCTCGTGCCGCGCGAAGATTTGACGAACGCGATCACCTTGAGCAGCATGGTTTTTCAAATTGCGACGATTCTTGGTCCCGGCATCGCGGGCGTGTTAATCGCACAATTCGGCGTCGGAATTATCTACTGGTTCAACGGCTTTTCATATATTGCCCTGCTTGTCGCGTTGGTCTTGATGAAAACTGCGACGCCCGCGCATTTGAAGGCGAGCGACGCCAATTTGAAAACGATGCTGGAAGGACTGCGTTATGTGATTCACGAACGCATTATCCTTTCAACAATGCTGCTCGATTTTTTTGCCACTTTTTTTTCCGGCGCGAATACACTCTTGCCCATTTTCGCCACCGACATTCTCAAAGTGGGTCCGCAAGGTTTTGGGCTGCTCGCGGCGGCAGAATCTTTTGGTTCCGTTGTCACCGGAATTATTGTCTCGGTGTGGGGCGACATCAAAGCCAAAGGCGCAGTCTTGCTGATTGCGGTGGCGATCTATGGCGCGGCAACGATTGGGTTTGGGCTCTCGACAACCTTTGCAGTTTCACTTTTGTTTCTCATGGTTCTCGGCGCAGGCGATACGGTGAGCACGATTTTGCGTTCCACGATTCGCCAACTCATCACACCGGATTACATGCGCGGTCGAATGACTTCAGTTAACATGATTTTTTTCATGGGCGGTCCGCAACTGGGCGAAATGGAAGCGGGCATCGTCGCCGCGTTGATCGGCGCACCCCTTTCCGTCGCGCTGGGCGGAGTGGCAACGATTTTGTTTGTTGCTGCTACCGCGTGGAAAGTGCCTGCCCTGCGAAACTATCGGTAACCCCCCTATTTTTTCGCGCGCACTTTTGCTACAATTCCGCGCGTGAAACTCGTCCAATTCTGGCGCCCGAACGTCGGCTATCGTGTCGGACTTGTCCGCAATGAAAATGTGATTGACATTACGATGCCTGATGTTGGTCTGAAAAGCACGAACGACTTTATCGAAAACGCGGCGGCGGGCGGATTGACGCTTACCGAATTTGTGGATCAGGTGTTGAACGCGCAGCCGCGCGCCGTGTACGCCTGGGGCGAACTCGATACGTCGCGCGATTTGTACACGCCGCATCTTGCCTTGCCGTTAGTTCCGCCCGAAGTTTGGGCGGCGGGAGTGACGTACCAACGCAGCGCGGAATTCCGCGATAGTGAGACGGGCGAAACCATTTACGAGCGCGCCCACCACAAAGCGCGTCCCGAAATTTTTTTCAAAGGCACGGCGACGCGCTGCGTCGGACCGAATCAACCGATTGGGATTCGGCGCGATTCACAATTCACCGCGCCCGAACCGGAACTCGCGCTGGTCATTGGACATCGCGGTGAAATGATTGCCTACACGATTGCGAACGACGTGAGCGCGTGGGACATTGAACGCGAGAATCCGTTGTATCTGCCGCAGTCGAAAATTTTTCGCGGCGCGTGCGCGCTCGGTCCCAGCATCGTCACGCCCGATGAGATTCCCGATCCGTACGACGTTGTCATTCACTGTCAAATCATACGCGAGGGAAAGGTAATTTTTCAGGAATCGTCAAGCACCGCGCGTTTGAAACGCACCTTTGATGAATTGCTCGAGTATTTGTTGTGCGACAATCCCGTGCCGGGCGCGAGTGTTTTGTGTACGGGAACGGGAATTCTTGTGCCGCCAGAAGGCGCACTGCGCGAAGGCGACATTGTGGAAATTGAAATTCCGCCGATTGGCGTTTTGCGGAATCCGGTGAAACAGTGGGGGGAACGCGCGTCGTGATACAATAGCGGTGAGGTCGTTGTGTTGATTCACTCACAATCAAGCGCGCAGCCCCCCGTGAAACGCGCGCCCACAAAGTTGGCGTCGCGTGACGCGTCCCTTGAATTGTTTCGAGAGCTGTACAAATACAAAGGGCGAATTGTTGTATCCACAAACAGCTCTCCGAACGTGCCCGCGACGGAAGCCGTCTTCCTCTGTCAAATTCTCTTTCTTCAATTCCTTTCTCAACGCGCCCTTGCGCGCGCTCCCGCTCATTCTCCAAAAACATTTTTTCGCGACGTGTTAAAGCCGCTGTTGCATCAATGGTTTCCGACGTTTGAAAACGACGCGTTGGAGGTTGATTCACGGCTGTTGTACGACTTGTGTGGATCATTTACCCAATACGCGTGGGACAGGCAACTCGGTTCGGTTCAAGCCTGGGTGCTGGGTTATGTGTACGAACGTTGGATCAATCAACGCGAATCGGGTTCGTACTTTACGCCCGACTTGCTCGCATACAACATCGCACGGCTAGCAATCCTTGAATGGCTGGAGACGCAAGCGGAAATGGAATTGGGAACGGCGAATTCAGTACGTCAATGGTCACTAGACCAAAAATCAATTCCCGCGCGCACGCGCGAATGGCTGCGCGGCAAACTAGATGCCCTGCGAATTGTAGATTTGAGCATGGGGGGAGGGGCATTCCTTGTCGCAGCGGCGCGCGTCGTGTTTGAACTGCGCGCATATTTTTTTCTCCAATCAGCCGAACATTCAAGCGTCTTGCAGCATATTTTCCAAGAGAATATTTACGGCATGGACATTTCAGCACAAGCACGGCGCGTGGCACAAATGCGGCTTGGGCTGCTCGCTTTGGAATTGAACGCGTTCGATAATTCTTTTTGCGGACAGTCCCTGCCTCATTTGTTGATTGGTGACGCGTTGGCGGCGCCCGAACCGCCCACCCAATTTACGCAGTTGCGCTTGCTGAAGGAGCAATCCGCCTCATTATTGGATTCTTCTGCCAGTTTGGATTTTGATATTTGCGTGGGCAACCCACCGTTTATTGCCCTGAGCCAAAAAAGCGCAGTGTCGAACAAAGAGCAATTAGTGAAACAATGGAATGAACGCCATCTTGATTATGCGGTTACACCGACGATTGACCTTTCGAATTTTTTTATTTTGCGCGGCGTCGAACGCTTGAAACCAAATGGTGTCCTCGCGTACATCACTTCGCGTAATTTTTTTGACACGCGCTATGGCGACCCGATTCGGCGCTATCTGACCGAACAGGTGGATCTGCGAAACGTGATTACGTTGCATGACCATCCATTTACACAGCTCGGCGTCAAGGTCAAAGCGAATACAGTCATTCTTTCACTCGTCAAGCGCGCACCGCAGCAAGTCGTGCATTTTCAACATCTCACCTTTTGGAACGAGGCGCTCACAAGCGCGAATGGCGCAACAATTCCGCATCGCGCGCTGCAAACTTCAACCAATTGGACCAACACGCTGTTTGACCATCCTTTGCGCGCAGAATTGCGAACGCGCATGACGCGCACGCTTGGCGAATACGCACGCGTCAAAATGGGTGTGAAATCGGGCTGCAATTCCTTTTTTCTACTCCGCGATGATTCGGATGCTTTTCATCAACTCTCCTCGATTCCAAATGCGCTTGTGCCTGCGATAAAAAATTCGCGCGAGATTCGTGGATTCTTGTTATCGAAAGAAACGCCCTATCGCTTTCTGAATTTGTACGAGCCAGTCCGAGACCTCGAACAAGAATTCAGCGGCAATCACATTAGGAATCCGCTTGCGGCATACATCTATCAACATGGACTTGTGTATCGCTGCGCCGAATGTCAACGCCGCGCGGTGCAGCAACATAAAACTCATCCCGAACGATTTCCACATCGGGGCATGTGCCAAGCTTGTGAAACCTGTCAACAAAATGGCGCCTGTGACCGCCCGGCAGACCGCTTGTCCACGCAAGGACATTTACCCGCGTGGTACACTTTGTCGCTGGGCGAACCGTCGTTGGTTGCGGTGCAATGTATTGTAGATACCGAGATTGGTGTATTTTTGAATCGTGAGCGTGTGTATGTCACGGACCAATTTCAAGTCATTGATGCGCCGCAGAACCCAGAAATCGGGGCGCGGATATTTTTATATTTGCAGAGTCGCGTTTCGCATTTTCTGCTGGAAGGCAGCGGTCTGCATCGCGCACGATATGATGGCAGTTTCATGCTAAAAATTCAAGTCGAACACCTGCGTGAACTTGGGTGTCCCGCTTTTGAAAACATCAACGCAAAACAAAAAAAGATTTTGCTCAAGCTTTTTGAAAAATTTTCTGCGGTGACGAATCGCAAATCTCACGCGGTTCAAAATTTGCGCGATGAATTGGACAATGTTTTTCTTGAGCTATTGGGGTACACAACGGATGAGCGCGAGCGAATTCAACCTGCGTTGCGCGCGACATTGGAACAAGCTATACGTTTTCGGTGGGTGAAAACGCGGACGCGTCTTGCGGAACTTGAGAGGAACGGAAATGGAAATTGAGTTAAAGGAATTGACCGAACTGGTTGCCGATTATTTGCAAGCCGCGCGTTCGATTCCGATTCAGAATCCCCAAGAACGGCAAGGCAATAGCAAACTCTGGGAAAAAGATTTGGAGAATTATTTTCGCGGACGCGGGTTCGATTTTATTCGTAATGATAATGCAAGCCCCGATTTCGGTGAGCCATTGAATGTAGATATCAAAACGGTTCGCTTTGACCGCACTGCCAAGACATTTAGCGTTGCCCCGCTTACAATTGATCAAGCCGTCTCGGGAGTGCTGCCCTATCGGATGATCGTTTTGGTATGGAGGTATGATGGGGATACGCAAAGAGGATATCCCGTTGATGCGTTGGTTGTGCCCAAGGAGGCAAAAACTGTCCTAACCAACTGGAGTTTCAAAGGAATCCAGGTAAAATCCGGCGTGTCAGAATCTCTCCTCCGGGAGCGCGGTATCTTGGGTGGCAAAAATTTAAAGGGTTGAGATTCCGCCGATTGGCGTTTTGCGGAATCCGGTGAAACAGTGGGGCGAACGCGAAAAATGAGAACGGCGCAGAAAAATTTTTTCTGCGCCGTTTTATTATTTACTGCGGATTGAGTTCGATGAAATCTTCAATCGTCTTTTTCCTGCCATCTTTGGAAAACGCCTCCGCGTACATCCGATATTCCCCTGCAATGATTGGGCTTCCATTGGGCCAGCGATTGTCATGTTCACTATACACCCAGAACGTGCAAGGATTCCCGTTGTCTCCGCCACCGAACAAACAATAGCTGGGATTGAACTCGGTGCGCTTTTGTACCTGCGTCCCATCTGGGTCATAAAGATACAAAACCACGCGGTCAATGTTGCAGCCATCGTCACCCTGACACGGCGCGTCAATGTCGCCGGCGGTGGCAAAATAACTAAACTCATTGGGCCCAAATTCCGGACTGATGGAAAAGTTTCCGTTCAGCGGTCCGCGATTCGCTGTATCATTCACGTTGATCGTGATGGATTTGTCGCGTGATTGTCCGCTCGGCGCACAGTCGGCGCGCAAAATATAGGTGGTCGTCGTCGGCGGGCGCACGCTGCGATTGCCCGGGGTTTCGACGCCGTTGTTGTTAAATTCTCCGCCGCTCAAGAACGCGCCGGTCGCGTTGTTCACTTTACTCCAACTGATTGTCACTGTATCGCCTTTGTTGATGTTGGTAGAGGACGCGTTAAAATCAAAATCATTGGGTGTGCCATTGCACGCGGCGTTTGCTGTGGGCGCTGGAACGATGATGACGACAGAGAGCGGTGTGCCAAAAAAATTGCCGTCCGGCGCGCGCATCCGCCATGTGCCAGAGTAGGTGCCGGGCGCGCTCGGCGCGCGCATCGAAATCGCAATATCGGCGGTTTGCCCCGGATTCAATGCCGGCGCCGCAACCGCATTGCTCGCGCTCATTTGCGAACCGCCCGCAAACGCCAAGGTTGTGCCTGCTTGCCACGCGCAGTTGCCATTGTTCAGAACGCGCCAAATTTTATTGAATGCCTGTCCCGCCGCGAATTGCGAATTGTCGGGAACAGTTACATCGGCAACAAACCCGGCATTGAACGCGCAGGTCGCGGCGCCGGTGGTCGGTGAAACATCTGGCGGCGCGGTGGCGGAAGGAAGCGCAGTGTCGGGTGGAGTTGCAGTTACGTGAACAATAATAAACGGCGGCGTCGGGCTTGCTTGCTCAAAGGTCGGACTCGCTTGCGCTTGTGCCGCCAACGTTGGAACGGACGACGCCGCCGGACTCACGCTGATTGAAATTGCCGTTTGTCCGGTAACACCATTTGGGTTGCTCGCGCGCACCGTCAAGGTGTGGTCGCCGGCGGTGGCAGTCCAATTTTGAACCAGCGTAAATTGCACGGGCGCGGGCAGTTCGGGTGGCGCGTCCTGTTTCACCACATTTCCATCCACCAGTAATTCAACGCGGCTGATGCCCGCGCTGTCTGCCGCCGACGATTGCACGCTGACGACTTGACCCTCCGTGAAGGCGCTGCCGTGTGGCGGCGCCGCAATTACAATTGTCGGCGCGCTCGCGCCCGTTTGGGTTTGGCAAGCAGTGAAAACGAGGATGCCCAACGTTGTCAGAAAAAGAGAAACGCCGCGCTGAAAATTCATCGTTCCCTCCTTACTTTAACTTGGCAAGCTCTTGACGCGCGGTTTGCGCGCCGCGTTCGCAATCGGTTTTCAGTGTTTGTAGATATTTGTCTTCCACCAGCAAATTCGTTTCTGTGATGCACTGCGTAAAAGCAGTTTCTGCCGCCGTAAAATTTTGCTGCGCGGCTTGACGATCGTTTTGCGCGCCGCGCGCGTGGGCGCGCAGATACGCTGTTGTCGCCAACGTCGCAAACACTTGCGCGCGAATACGATGCTGTCCTGCGGGCGTCTCGCCCAATCCGCGTTCCAATTCCGCTTGCGCTTGATTCAACGCCTGTTCCGCCTCTGCGTATTTTTTTGCATCCAGCGCGGCGCGCCCTTGTTGATAATAATCAAAGCCCAACTGCAAACGCGCTTGCTGCGCGATGAGACTGCCGGATTCGAGCGGCGCGAGTTCGAGCGCGCGTTGATGCAGCGCAATCGCTTGTTCCAGCAAGGGCGCAACTTGGACACGCGTTGCATCCTCAGGAAACGTATTCGTCATAATTAAATTCGCGCGTTGATAGAACACGCTGCCGAGCCCAAAATACGCGCGCGCATAATTTTCATCAATATCAATTGCTTCACGAAACCATTTCTCCGCGCGTTCCAGCGCCGCGTCTGCGCCGGTGCCGCTCGTCGGTTGAAAAAAATCGTGCGCGCGTTTTTCGTCTTGCGAAAGAAAGAGCGCTTCTTGCCCCAAAAAATAATAAAAGACCGCTTTGCCCTGGTCATCTTGCAATTCAGGCACCTTTGTCAACCCATCGCCAAACAACTGGTACGCGTTTTCAAAACTGCCGCTCAAATCCGCGAGCAAGCCGCGCACGAACCAAACCAAAGCTGCCGCGCGCGGTTTCAAATTTTGATTCAGATATTCGTTCGTGAGCGCGTCGGAGGGGTCGAGTGAACTCGGCGCGGGAAACGCTTTGCCCATTTGTTGGCTGCCGCGCATTTCATCGGCTTCATTGCGGCTCTTGGCAAGATAAAATTCGGGCGCAAAGGTCGTCGGCGTTTGGTTTGTGGAAAAATTTCCGTAAATCAACATGTCCGCGCCCAGATCGCTTGCTTTTTTCTCGGCGGCGGCTTCGCGTTCGGCAGGCGTTTTGCCTTGAATCACTCCGATATGCGCGCGCATTTGTAAGGGAAACATCGAGTCATGCCAAATCACCACTTTGCGGTCGGGTGGCAGTTGAGCCGCTTCATCGCGCAATGTATTAAACATCCATGCGCTCCAGGTGGACGCATCACTCGACGCGGTGACATTCCCCTGCGCGTCCATCTTTCCGAAATCTGCCACCGCGATTTTGAACGCGTTTCCACTCGACGGTATTTTGTCCGGCGTAATCACGTACCATACGCCAAGGGCAGCAACGAGAAACAACCCAACCAGCGCGGCAATAAAGCGCACCGGCACAACAATCGAACCGATATTGACAATTTTGTCGCCCGCGACGAGGTCGCCGGCAACGCGTACGTCGCCGCCCGAGATGTTGATGCCGCCCGTTTGGTCGCGCTTGCGCGGCAGCCAACGCGATAGGCGCGCGGAGAGACTCGGTTTCGCATTTGAAACAGGCGCGGAAACTTTTTCCGCTGCGCCTTCGGGCGGCGCGGCTGGTTTTTCGGGTTGGCGTTCGGGGAGATTGGGAGGCGTCATCGAGCGAATTATGAATCGCAGTAAGTGCTTGCGTTTTTACGCGGCGCAATAAATGATAAACTCGTGTTACGCAGTTGTAGAACAAATTTCAAATTTGTCCTACGTTTGAGCGCTATTTTTTAGGGAATGTGCGTAACGTGAGTGATTAACGTTACGACGCGCGCATTTTTTCTGCAATTTTTTTGATCGCAGTTGTCACGCCGGCGACGGGATTGAGAATCGCGTTCGCCGTCACTTCTAAAATATCCGGCGCGATGTCTTTCAAGAATTTCAACCAACGTTCCACTTTGGTGGGGTTGGCAGTGTCGCCTTTGGCAACTTCGCTTTCAATATTTTTGACGGTATCGCGGATCTCACCGCGCTCGACATTCGGGTCATTGGCGCGCGCATCAATTTGTTTATAGATCGCGTTGAATAGCACAGCCAGGTCTTGCGCACTCGCACCTTGCGTTTGCGTAATATTTGAACCTGCCGCAACTTGTCCGACGCTTGCGCCTGCGCCAATCGTCACTGTATTGACATCGCCGCCCGCGTGAATTTCATCGCCATGCACCACTTTGTCGCCGGCAACCATATCGCCGCCGACATGGATCGTACCACCCGAAATGTTGATTCCGCCTTTTGGTTTCTCGCTTTTCTCGTCTGGCATCGCTTCCTCCTTTTGAAAAATCATTCCATCCGCCGCGCGCATGAACAACACGGGCGTGCCCCATTCCACTACATTATTGTCGTCCAAATAAATCGCGCGGCGCGCTTCGTTCACCGCCGCATCAACGGGATACCCATCCGCGAGCGTGCGATAAAATTCCGTCGAAAACAAAATTGCCGAGGTGTCGGTGACAGGAAACTGCATTGCCATCACGGCGGGAATGCCGCGCTGAACGAGACGCGGCGCCACGCCCGCGAACGGATTGTCCGCCGATGTGCGCGCCCCTTCGCACGCATCCATCAAAACGAGACGCAGAGATTCGTGATCATTTAACAAGGTCGCAACGCGATCATCACTGACAGGTCGCCCTTTGCGCTGGTCATCTTCCAAAACGAGCGCGCCTTGTTGATTTGTTTTGTTAAAGATGCCATGCCCGACAAAGTGTAGGACGTGAAAGGCATTGCGCCGCAGCGCAGTCCGCAGCGCGTCCAACGTGGGCGGCGTGACGCGTTCGATAGTGATTTTGTTTTGTGCGCGCAGCGACGCGAGCGCGTCGTTCAAGTTTTTCCACGCCAATTCCATATCGAGCGGTTCAAAATCCGTCGGACTCGCCAACACCGCGAGCAGATTGAGCGGCGCGGGCGCGGCAAGCGGCTTGAGCGGTTCCGGCAGTTCGAGATAGCGCACCACCGGCGTCTCTTTCGAAAGCGCGAGAAATTCTTGACGCGACGCGTCATAGAGATATTCCCACGGCAGATCGGCAAGTTCGGGAACGTCGTTCAAGCGCAAGCAGACGCGCAAGCCCTGTTTGGCATTGTTCGCCGCGTCGCGGCTGCGCCGATAACACGTTACCACTTCGTCATGAAACACCGCGTTGAACAAGCGCGTGCCAAAATCTTTGATCATCTCTTCGGGTTTGACGCCCGTGCCGACGATGGGCGCGCGCCGCCCCACGCGCGCAAGGAAGGTGGTCAACTCAGCGGAGGTGAACGGCGAAACAAAATTCGCGTTCGCCTGACCTGCTGGCGAATCGAGCACATGTGCGCGATAATTTTCACTGCTGTGTTCGAGCGCCAAGTCCAAAGTTTGATAGGTGAGAGATGGCATACGTGACAATTCTCCGAAACGGGGTGAGTACGACGTGGGGCTTGCGAATTGACGCGCTGATGGTAGCACGCGCGGGGAATGGTTGTCAACAAAGAATCAGATCTATTCGGAAGTGTAACGCGCGAAAACTTTAAGGTTGGGAGTGTTCCAAAGGCTCTGATCTGGGCTATACTCGTACGCAACAGGAATTTTTTTGCCCCTGAATTTGTTGTGTCGTTGTGTTGGCGCACATTGAGTTAGTCCGTTCGCAAGACCTCACATCAATGCACTCGTTCTTTTGCGGAGGTGACTATGGTTCGCTTGGATCCTTCTCGCCCTGGACAGATTGGTTTGTTGTTGGCTCTCCTCATGCTTTTGGCGACCGCATCGAGCGGCGACGCCTTTGCCCACGCGTCAAATCCTTTGTTCTCTGAACATGCTCCGGCGCTTCAAGCGACAGCTGAAACTACCGCATCGCCTGAAGCCACTTTTACACCGGAACTCACGCCCACTCCGACGGATGCCCCGACGGACGCACCCAGTGCGACTCCGCTCACTACGACAGATGTTCCAACCCCAACGGACACGCCGACGATCACCCCAACCGACGCGCCAACGGATACCTCGACGGAAACGGACACACCCGTTCCAACCGATGAACCCACCGCCGAACCAACGGCGGCTTTGACAGACATTCCAACGGACGCCGCAACAGAAACGCCTGTTCCAACGGAGACGCCCGTTGTGCCAGAGACGCCGATTCTCACGGAAACGCCCACCGGCTTGTCAACGGAAACACCTCTGCCCACAGACACTGTAACAGTTACGCCTACGGAATCTCCCACGCCAACTCCGAGCGACGAGACCGAAATCATCGTTGAACCGGAGCAAGCGGCAGAACTCGTCGCAGACGAGGGCAAGCTCGTCGTCACTTTTCCGAAAGGGGCGGTGAAAGCACGCGTCCGCGTCACCTTTGAATCGGTACGCGGCGACGATCCGGTCCAAGACCCGCAGCATAAACTCGTTCTCGCGCGTTTCCGTCTCAAGGCGCTTCGTGTTCGGAATGAACGTGCGGTCAAAAACTTTGATCAGCCGCTGAAAATGACGCTGCGCTATGATCCAGCGATGTTGAGCGGCTGGAACGAGAACAATTTGCAGATGGTATATTGGGATGAAACGCTTGCGCGCTGGATGCCGCTCAAAAGTTCGGTGGATACCAAATCGAAACAGGTGATGGCAGAAACCGATCACTTTACGGATTTCGGGTTAGCCAACGCACCGGACGTGATGTCGTATCTTCCCAACCTTGAAGGCTTTCAAACCGACCTCTTTTCCGGCGCGGCGGGATACAGCTATCCGCTCCAAGTGCCGCCCGGGCGCGGCGGTTTGACGCCGCGTCTCTCACTTTCGTATTCCAGCGCCAGTGTGGACAATCTCAATTCCGACCTCCAAGTTTCGTATGTTGGCGCGGGCTGGGGAATGGATACAGGATATGTCGCGCGCAACACCCACAATTCCTATCCCACCTCCGATGACTGGTACAGCATCGTTCTCAACGGCGCGAGTTACGATCTGGTGCCAGGGACGGATGGCGCGTATCATACGTCCAAAGAACAGTTTTGGAAGATCACCTTTGCGAACAACGAATGGACGGTTGTAACGAACGATGGGACGACGTACACCTTTGGCACCAAAGCCAACAGCCGCGCCGTCGAATGGCGCACCGATGGTTCGGGCAGCATTGCCAAAGACACCTACAATTGGTGGCTCGACAAAGTGGTGGATGTTCACGGGAACGAGATCGTCTACTCGTACATGCACGAACAGGGTTCCAACGGTCAGAGCTGCGGCGCGACCCCAAGCCCCTTTGACAATGCCGTGTATCCGCAGACGATTCAATACAACAAGAGCGGCAGCGCGTATTTGACGCAGATCACCTTTTTCTACACGGCGCGCAGCGATTACAGTTACGTTATTCCGTGGCGGCAGTGCGGCAATGCGCCGGTGCAGTTGAGCAAACTCGATGCGCTGGAAGTGAAAACAACCGACAATGTGGGCGCGCTCGCGTTGGTGCGGCGTTATGAATTCACCTACGATTATTCCACCTTCCCCGGCGTATACAACGATCACGGCAACAGCACGGGCGCGTACGGACGACTCACCCTCAAGCGCATCAAGCATTTTGGCGCCGACGGCACGACGAAATTGCCCGACACGGTTTTCACCTACAGCAACAATCGCCTGTCCACCGGCTCGAATGGCATCGGCGGCAAGGTGACGTTCGCGTACGAAGCGAGCATCGCGGATGCGGGTCCGTTTGGCGACAAGTACGAACAGGATTACAACACCTGGAATGTGAACGGCTGTGGAAGCTTCTGCAACGTTCCCGCGTATGCATTTTGGAAACCGCTGCACAGCACTACGACCTGGGCAAATGGCGACCCGCTTGGCAAGAAGGCGATCAAGTGGAGCGTCGGCAGCTCTTTATCATACCTCTTTTGGTGGGTTGAGCCCTTTACACCGGGCGCATCTTACGTGATGACGAATACGCTCGTCGCGAATACAACGGGACAAATTCAATTTCGCAGTTGGGATGGAACGAGTGAAACCAATCTGACGAATTGGATCAATGTATCCGCGAACGTCGGCAAGACGGTCGTCACGAATTTTGCCATTTCGGACAGCGCCCGCGCGCCCGAAATTCGGTTGTATACCAATTTCTCGCCGGGCAAGTTCTTGTACATGGAACGGACGACCTTGCAGCCGCGCGCGTCGCATCATCGCGTCGCCTCGAAAACGGTGGAAGATGGGATGGACAGCAGCGCGAACGCAACCTACACCTATGCCTACACCGGCATCGCTTCGAACGACACTGCCCATTCCGCCGCCGCGACGACGAACGAACCGCGCGCGAAACCGGGCTCGCAATATCGCGGGCATTCGAAAGTGACGGTACGAGACCCGCACAACAACGAAACGGAAACGTGGTTCAAGCAGGATGACTCGTACGTGGGCAGGGTGTACAAGACCATTCAGCGTGACAGCGCGGGCAACCAATACGGCGTGACCGACCACACCTTTGCCAAAACGTCGTACGCCGTAGCGCCGTATCCTTCACAGAATCCGGTATCGGGGGATACGATCGAATTCATCAAACTCACCCAAACGCTGGTTTCGCAGTATGATGGCAACAATGGCGCGCCGCCGCGCCTCCACAAGACAACCTATGGCTATGACAGCAAGGGGAACGTAAATGTGACAGCAGAGTACGGCGACGGCGCGTCCCCGTACCGCACCACGTATCGTGAGTTCAATCTCAACAACACCGCGAACATCTGGAACAAACTCGCGCGGCAGTATGTGAATGATACAAACGGGATAAAAATTTCTGAAACGCAATATGTGTACGATGGCGGTTCGGTCTACACCGACGGCTTGACCAAAGGGGATTTGACCAAGACGGTGGTCTTGTCCGGCGCGGGGCAATCCTTTACGAGCGCGACGTTCCAATACAACGCGGCGAACGGCAACCTCACCGATGTGTGGGATGCGCGCGGGAACAACACGCACACCGACTACGACGCGACCTACCAAATCTTTCCGCTCAGCGTGCGGAATGCAAAATTACAAACGGCGACGACGCAATACAATTTTCGTTTGGGCAAACCTGAAATGGTAACCGATGTGAACGGCGCAGTGACGCGCACCGAGTTCGATGTGTTCGGACGCACGCTGAAAATCTTTGCGCCGGGCGAAGCGGGCAGCGCGAACGCCACCGCGCTCTACGACTATTTTCTGGGCAGCGCGGGCGTGCCTTCGCGCGTGCATGTCCAAGTCCGCAGCGATCTGGGCGGGAGCAATCCCGCGACGTATCAGCACGCGTGGTGGCTCTATGATGGACGCGGGCGGCTCATTCAAAAGCAGGCGCAAGGGTTGGGCGGGCAAACGATCTTGGCGAATACGCGTTTCAATAACTTGGGACAGGTGTGGCGCACGTCGAATCCGTATGCGCTTTCGGGCTATGACCCGCTCACGAGTCCGCAGTATCAAACGCCCAATTGGAGCCAGCCGTACACGCAAAACACCTACGATCCCATCGGGCGCCTCACGCGCACCGATGCGCCGGGCATTCCCGCGCCCACGCTGTTCGAGTACGATCACGGGTGGACGACGGTGACGGATGCGAATGGACACACGAAAGATTCCTTTAGCGATGCATTCGGACGCGTGATTCAGGTGGACGAACACAATCAAGGCGCAACCTCCACCACGCAGTATGGGTATGATGCGTTGGATCGGTTGGTGGATACGTGGGATGATGCGAACAACAACACGCATCTCACCTATGATTGGCTCGGGCGCAAATTGACAATGAGCGATCCCGACATGGGGAATTGGGCGTATGCGTATGATAATGCGGGGAATCTCGTGCGCCAGACGGATGCGCGCGGGAATAGTGTCTGTTTCGCGTACGACGAATTGAATCGCGCGACGCAAAAGCAGGCGCGGCAAAGCGCCGCCACCTGCACGGGCGGGACGGTGGCGTACACGGTGAATTATGGCTATGACGACACGATGAATGGGAACAAGGGGGTTGGACGGCGTACTTCACTGACCGACCCAACGGGCAATACCACTTGGCGCTACACATTAGATGGACGCGCGATCACGACCACGCAAACCATTGAAAGTAACGCCTATACCACCTCCGCCACCAGCGATGCGATGGGACGTTTGCGCTCGACCAAGTATCCTGACAATGAAGTGGTCAACCAAACCTACAACGCGCAAGGTCTGCTCGCCACGCTGGGTAGTTATGTGACCGCCTCGAATTACAATGCGGCGAGCCAACTCACCTCGCTGACGTTCGGCAGCGGCGTGCAAACCACCTACGGTTATGATTCACAAAATCTGCGTCTGCTGACACTCCAAACCAGCGGCTCGAATCAAAATCTTGCCTACACCTACGACAACGCGGGCAACGTCAAGACCATCACCGACAATCTGCTTTCCCAAATCTCCCAATTCAATTACGACGACTTGAATCGCTTGCAGGATGCGAGCATTGCGGGTGTGTATGCGCAAGCGTGGAGTTACAACCCAATTGGGAATATCCTGACTTTTACCGATGGCGGGAACGTCAAGAATTATTCCTATGCTGACAGTGCGCACAAGCACGCCGTGACGCAAGTAGGTTCATTGTATATGTGTTACGACCAGAACGGCAATATGACGCGCCGCAATGCGACAAGTTCGGCTTGCACCAATGGCGACACGCTCAATTATGACGTAGAGAATCGGTTGACGAGTATTACCGTGGGCGCAACGACGACGAATTATTTTTACAACGGCGATGGTGCGCGGGTAAAGAAAACCGCGAATGGCGTGACCACGTACTATGTTGGTAATCTCTACGAATACACGACGTGGGCAGGCGGCAGTAGCACGAGCAAGTTTTATTATTTCGGCGGACAGCGCATCGCGGTGAAACAAGACATCAACGTCAGTTATCTTCACGGCGACCATTTAGGAAGCACGAGCAAGACGACGGGCGCGAGCAGCAGCGCGCAAACGTATTATCCGTTTGGCAACATCCGCACGGCAACAGGCACACCTCCCACCGACTACGGCTACACAGGACAGAAACGCGATGCGACAGCGAACCTGATGTATTACGGCGCGCGCTACTATGACGCGGCGCTCGGACGGTTCATTCAACCCGACACGATCGTGCCGAATCCGCTGGATCCACAGTCGCTGAATCGCTACAGTTATGTGCGGAATAATCCTGTAAATCGAATTGACCCAACGGGAAATGATGATTGTGAACAGCAATCTGGAGATTGCAACCGATATTTTCACGCACAAGGTTTATGTTGGAGCATGAGAAATGAGGATTATTCACGACCGTGCGCCGCGACGGTTGATAGTGAAGAGGATCTTGAGCGACTTTCAGAGGAACACCCCGAATTGTTGACAAATCCAGGCTTAAGACTCTTATTCAACGACCCAGATCAAGAGAGAAGACTGAGAGTTCTGGATGCCGTTGGTATTTACATGGTAGCAGCTGGCTACACCGAACTTGATATTCTCGTCCAACTCACGCGACTGGATGCGATGTTAGTAGGTAACAACGCTTTTGATTTCGTTGATGATATGTCGCTAGCACTAATGGGATGGCACCCAAGGGACTCCATCCTCTGTGGTATCAACCCCTCCGGGTGCCACCACTCGATACTTTTTGAATTGCTTAATCAGGGCGGCACTGGATTCTCACCCTGGTTCAGAGATCCACCTGCAGCAATTGCGAAAGGACTCGGAACACAAGCCTTCCACTTCTGGGAGTTTGTAAATTTAGGGTTCGTTTACAACCACGGTGTGTCATTCTTCGGTGATGTGGTGCATGAACTGGCAGAGCGCGCGGACAGTAGCCCGGGCTCTTCTTGGCAAGATTTATACCTTGCGAACGTTGGTGCGTCGTTGGGTGTAAGCCTTCAGCAGGGTGAAGTCACTCCACTTCAATCTCCAGAATGGATTCAACATCATCTCCACCAGTCGTGGGAGTACTGGTACCTCTGGAGGAATTTGCCTTATTCGCAATGACCTCGCAACATCCGAAATTAGGATTTGTGGATGTGATCGTATATTTCAATGACAGCGACTTTGCAAGAATGCTTCAACTTACGATGTGAACAAATTAGAGTGAGCCGATGATGAGTGTACCAACGAAAAGCGGAAGTAAAACGGTTCCGGTCCTATATGTCCTAATTCCCATAATCCTTTGCCTCGGGCTTTGTGCTGGTTGTCAAGCATTGGGTACACAATACTACCAGAGAGATTCGGAGTTACGTCGCAACCTCAAGCTGGGGATGACCCGAACCGAAGTTTACCGCGAATTAGATGAATTCTGGCCACACACGATCTGGCGCGCAGACAAACCATCGCTTTGCGACGCGACTTACCCCCACACCTATTTTAAGGAGGTCGCTAACTTTTACGGTCCCTTTGGTCTTGGCCCGCTCCTGAGTGCAATTGTCATGTGTTTCGACGAGTCAGGCAAGCTTGTTTTTATCAAGTAATCAAGGCGGTTTAAATACGCATGTCCCGGAACGGTATTTGATGCTCGTCAATCATGCGTCTTGATGTGCTACGACCAGAACGGCAACATGCCTCGCCGCAATGCGACGACTTCAAGTTGCACCAACGGCGACACGCTCAGTTATGATGACGGGAATCGGTTAACCAGCATCACCGTGGGCGCGACAACCACAAATTATTTTTACAGCGGCGATGGTGCGCGGGTCAAGAAATCCGCGAATGGGGTCACGACATACTATGTTGGCAATCTCTATGAATACACTGTCTGGACCGGCGGCAGTAGCACGAGCAAATATTATTATTTCGGCGGACAGCGCGTCGCAGTCAAACAAGACATCAACGTCAGTTACATTCACGGCGACCACTTGGGTTCGACAAGCAAAACGACGGGCGCGAGTGCGAGTACGCAGACGTATTATCCCTACGGCGCGATTAAAACATCCAGCGGCACACCGCCAACGGACTATGGCTACACAGGACAGAAACGCGACGCGAGCGCGAATCTGATGTTCTACGGGGCGAGATATTACGACCCCGCGCTCGGACGCTTCATTCAACCCGATTCGATTGTGCCCTCGAGCGATCCGCAGAACCTCAATCGCTACAGCTACGTCCACAATAACCCCCTCAACTTTGTAGATCCAAGCGGTCACGATGAAGGAAACTGCGAGCAACAAAATCCTGATTGCGACCGATACTATCATGCCCAAGGCCTCTGTTGGAATGCTCGATTAGAAAAATACTCTCGATCATGCCCCGCCACGGTGGAGAACGAAGAAGACCTTGAGAAAATCGCGCATGAACATCCAGAGTTCTTGAATAATCCGAACTTGCAATTCCTTTTCGGGTATGACACACAGAGAGTGCGAGTAGAAATACTGACCAACGTTGGTATCTATTTGGTCGAGAAGGGGGAGACCGACCTAGAAGTCTTGGTAAAGTTGGCCCAGATTGAATTTCTAATGGCACCAAATGGGTTCCTTTTCATTGATGATCTTTCAATGACATTTCTCGGGTGGCACTATTATGATGCATGGCAATGTGTAACTAGATGCCCTCGCGTCCCACCCCCGAGGTTAGATAATTATCTCAAGCACGGTGGGTCCGGGTTTAGTCCCTTTTATCAAGATCCAAACCCCGGAGCCAACCAAGTCTACCACTTCTGGGAGTACGTTGATACTGGCTTCCATTTGGGGTATGAGCCAAGTCTGGCAGGTGCTATAGTGCACGAGATACAAGGAGGCGGTCAGTCCGTACAAGATACATTTTTAGGAGAACGTGGCGCATTTCTGGGCGGCAAGCTTCGGTTCCAGATTATTATTGATCAAAGTTGGGTCGCTGGTTGGCTTACTTGGCAACTAGGACCTAATAGCCCAGGGCCATTTTATGGCGTCCATTGAGAGAATAGCAGAAACAATATTGTGCCTCAATCATAGAGGGAAAGATGTTACAAAGAGAAAATAACGAAGGAAGGCTTTCAAATAGGTGGGTTATCGGTACTTTGCTGGTCATCTCCACCCTATGCCTTCTCCTCGTCCTGCGGCTTGCGTGGGTGGGATTTTGGGTCGAGGTGCGAGAACAAGCCGAACTCCGAAGCATTCACGAGAAACTTGGAATCTCCGAAAACTGGGAGGCGGTTCGAAATTATTTGGACTCTAGCCTGACAGTTGGAATGACTCGCGAGCAAGTGTATACCCTACTATGGAACGTTGGGCAATTTAGTAAGGTTGTAACCAATCGAAAGTGTTCTCCTGCAGACGTTGAGCCCGCAGATATTGAATACATTGCGATGGAGTGGTCATCTGCTTCAATCCGAAAGTATTTCTGTTACGACAAGAATGGACGAGTGACATACATTGGAGATTGGGGAACAACAAGTGATTGATCCTCTCTAACTAACACAACCAGCGCAAGCGCCAGCACACAAACGTATTACCCGTTCGGCAACATCCGCACTTCGTCAGGCACACCACCCACTGACTATGGGTTTACTGGACAGAAGCGCGATGCGAGCGCAAACCTGATGTATTACGGCGCGCGCTATTACGACCCCGCGCTCGCGCGTTTTGTTCAACCGGATACGATTGTGCCAAATCCGCTCGACCCGCAGTCACTGAACCGCTACAGTTATGTGCGGAATAATCCGGTGAATCGGATTGACCCGACGGGGCACGAGGACTGTGCAGCAGAAGACGATTGGTGCTGGCAGAACCGCTGGTATGAAGCGCATGGATATTGTTGGTCTGGCCGCACGGAGGATTGGACGAAACAGTGTACGCCAGAGTTTCAGGATGAAGATATATTGGCGGAGATCTTGGGCGAAGCGGGAGGAATGGGCTTGGTTCAAAGAGCAGACCTAACAAAGATCTTTGAAATGTTACTCAAGTCCATTCAAAATGCGGCTGCAAATATCCCTCCACCGAACCTGTTCATTATCGGTCTTCAGTTGAGCGGGAACCTTACACCCGCCTATGGAGAATTATTTGCCCAGATAGTATTTGACTTTCAACATCTTGAAATCGGTTATTTCGTAGGCGGCGGAGTTGCGGGGGGTGGTAGCATTGGAGGTAAATTAAAGGTCTTGAGTGTCTTTGCAAGTGGTTCCATTGCTGTTCAATTTGGTATTGGGTGGTGCCTTCCACCATTATGTACTGGGGTTGCTTCATACGCTGAATGGTTTAGCGAGGGAGGTGGTGCGCTTGGTCCCAGTATATCTGCGGGGTTGTCGTATGCTACCAGCAACACGAACGGTCAACCAAATTACAGCGTTCAGACGCTGATGTTTTCGCTTGGATATGGCAGAGCAACTGCAACCGCGTATTACGGAGCCACTTATGCTGCACCAGTTGCAATCATGCAATATGAGAATCCTGCAGCGTTTGCACTTGGCGTCCAATTGAGCTCGAATTTTGGGGCGGTGAATTTTAGTACCGCTATAACAGCATACGGATTCGGCGGATACCCTTACCTTTGTTCTATCGCGAGCAACAAGTCTACCTGTAATCAGTAGCAAGATCCCAGAATTTCGAAAGGGCAGACATATTCGAGGCAGATATGCGTAAAAGGCTCCTATTAATTGGAGGGTTGGGATTTCTGCTACTGATATTAGCGCTACGTTTCGCAGGGTATATACCATTCATCGGCATTCCTCGAAATGTTGAAGGGAATTCGTCAGCGCTTTCCTTTCGATGGGCGTATAGGAATTTGGCAAAGATTCGGAGCCAGCCCATTCTTGCAAAGGATTTGATCTTGGCTAGAACGGAAGAGGAGTTAATTGCCGTCAATGCCATAACGGGAAAGGAGGTTTGGAAATATAGTGCAGGTTCAATAGTGATTCCAGACAACATGATATTAGTCCAAGACAACCTTGTGCTTGTTCGTGGTAACCCCAACTCGGCTCTTGATGTATTGAATCTGCAAGATGGTACATTCCAATGGCGGCTTCCGAATGCGCCATTGGATGGAATGATCGGAGGCGCAGCCATAGATAACGAGAAAGTCTATGTGAGTCGAGGGCGGTCTGGATATGTATGGGCTTACAGTCTAAACGGTGGTAAATCAATCTGGCAATCTCCTCAACTCGAATCAAGTTTTGTAAATATGGTCTCGCGTCCAGATGGCTTGTATTTGTTCAATACACTTGACCTGATCGTACTGGATAGCGAAACAGGTCAAGTCAAGAAATATCTAAAGAACAAATTCGAAGGGCGTCAACCTATTCTCTCTGATGACCTAGTCATCCAGCAGTTTCAAAAAATGTTAATTGCCCGAGAACTAGAATCTGGTAAAACGCGGTGGTCGTATCCAAGAAACACACAAGGTGCCATTGGATATTTTGGAGTTGTGAACGGTAAAGTCTATGCGAGCGATAGTTGTTGTGAGATTATCGCGTTGAATTTGACAGATGGAAACCTACTTTGGCGCAAACAATTCGACTCCTCAATTGACTCCACGGTAGTAGCAATTCAAGATTTGGGATACGTGCTGTTGCAAAACGGCTCTATTCGCGCGTTTGATCTGGAAACGGGCGGCAATGCTGGCGTCATCTCAACAGCTCCACCCACTACGAGTGGTTATCATTTGGACAAAGGTCTTGTAACAGACGCGACTGCTTTATACGCAACATTTGGAAACAACACGCTGTTTGCATTTGCAAAATAATTGTCTCGCTTACGCTTGAATCTTCATTCTTACCCTTTCGCAATCCCTGCGCCACTTGCACATACGGCACATCAACAAGGCGAACCCGCTCCTTTTGGTAGAATTCGTTTTGTTGATTTTCACGAGTTGTTCAGACATGAAATTTATTTCCATTCTCCGTCAACTCTCTTTTCTTCAATAGATCATCTCCCCCTTTACAAATGCCGCTGTGCGCGGGTCGCGCGGCGATTCAAAAAACACGGGCGCGTCGGCAATTTCGATAACTTGTCCATTCAACATCAAGCCCACGCGCTGGGCGAGGCGTTTCGCTTGAAACAGATTGTGCGTGACGACGACGATCGTCGTGCCGTGTGTGCGATATTGCTCGCGCACGATCTCTTCGATCAAGCCAACGTTGTAGGGGTCGAGGTTCGCCGTCGGTTCGTCGAGCAAGAGGACGCGCGGTTCGATCACCAGCGCGCGGGCGAGCGCGACGCGCTGCATTTCGCCGCCGGAAAGTTTACGCGCGGACGCGTGCGCCAAGCTCTGCAAACCGACGCGGGCAAGAATTTCGTCCACCGCCGCGTCGTTCCGCGCGCCGCGCAATTCCAAGCCGTACGCGATGTTTGCGCGGACGTTCGTATTCAACAACACGGGACGTTGGAAAACGGTGGTGATTTCGCGACGCACGTCGAGAGAAATATTTTCACGCGCAATGCCGCGATAATTCATTTCACCGGAAGTTGGTTGTTCGAGGAAATTTAACAAACGGAGCAGTGTAGATTTGCCCGCGCCGCTGGGACCGACGAGCGCCAGAATCTCGCCGTTGAAAATATCGAGCGTGTCAATTTGTAGAACATTGCGCGCCGCATATTCTTTGCGCACGGCGCGCAATTGAAACAGTGTTTCACGCATCGGACACGCGTTGCAAGCGCAGCAGCGCGCCGTTGATCACGAACGCGAGGGCGAGCAGGATGATGCCGAGCGCGAGCGCCAGCGCGAAATCGCCGGTGCGCGTGTTCAACACAATCGCAGTGGTCAATACGCGCGTCTTGCCCTCGATGTTGCCGCCGACGAGCATCACCGCGCCCACTTCGGAAATGATCGCGCCGAACGCGGCGACAATCGCCGCGATTACGCCGACGCGCGCTTCGCTCAATACAATCCACGCTTCCTGTATGCGCGTTGCGCCCAACGCGCGCGCTTGCAAACGCAATTGCGGATCAATCGTCTGCGTGCTCGCCATCGTCAAACCCGCGACGAGCGGAAACGCAATGATCACTTGCGCCACGATCATCGCCGTCGGCGTAAAGAGCCAGCCGAGCGAACCGAAAGGACCCGCGCGCGACAACATCAAATACACAAAGAGTCCGACGACAACGGGCGGCAGCCCCATTCCCGTGTACAACAGCACGGTGATCAAGTCATGCGAACGCGTGCGCGACAAACCCAACGCCGCGCCGATGGGAATGCCGAGCGCCATCGCGATCAACAGCGCGATAAAACTCACGCGCAGCGACAACGCGACAATTTCCAACAATTCCGCGTCGCCGCTCAAGAGCAGCTGGATTGCATGAGCCAGTCCCTGCGTCAGATCGTCCATCTATTTTATTTCGCCGCGTTCGCGTAAAAGAGCGCTTGCCCAAATTTATCTTGACCGTACTTGCCGATTGCCGCTTGCGTTTCGGGCGAAAGAATCCACTGAACAAAATTCGACGCCATCGCCGCGTTCACCGTCGGAAACTTGTCGGGGTTCACTGCCATAACGCCGTACGGGTTGTATAACACTTTGTCCGGATTTTGGTCAATCGTCTCGCCGCCGAATACAATCGCCAAGTTCGGCAGCTTGTCTTTCATCGCAAGCCAGGTGCCGCGATCCGCGAGCGTATAAAAATTGCCTTCGTTCGACGCGATCAATGTTTCGCCCATGCCTTGCCCCAGCGAATTGTACCATTTCATTTCTTTGGTTGGCGTGATTCCGGCGCTTGCCCAGATGGCGAGTTCTTTGGTGTTCGTGCCGCTCTTGTCACCGCGACTTGCGAACGGCGATTGCGTGTCCGCGATGAGCTTGAATGCTTCTTTCGCGGTCGCCGCGCCGCTCACATTTGCAGGATCAGATTTTGGACCGACAAGAATGAAATCGTTATACATCACGTCAAAACGAGCTTGGGCATTGCCTTCTTTGACAAATTTGTCTTCTTGCGAGCGCGCGTGAACCAACACAACATCCGCGTCGCCTTTACTCCCAATTTCCAACGCCTGACCGGTGCCGACGGCGACGACATCCACCTTGCAGTTAAATTGCTTTTCAAACGCGGGCAGAATCGCGTCAAGCAAACCGGAATCGGCAGTACTGGTCGTCGTTGCAAGCCGCAAGGCACACGCGGCGGCTTGCCCCGAATCGGTTGGCGCGGCGGCGGGGACTTGGGTCGCTTGAACTACCGGCGCGACGGTGAGCGGGACAGTCGTTGGCGCGGGCGCGGCGCAGCCCGCGCTGACCGCGAGCAGCGCCAAGAGAATGAGTGCGAACGAAAAATGTTTCATGCTTTTCTCCTTGTGCCATATTTGATTTCCGCGATCACCTGACCACTCTGTGAAATGTCATAGCCGGGCAACGTACCAGCGTACGCGCGGAATTTTGTGCTGTGTAATATTTCGCGTAACTGGCGTCCGCGCGCCGATTCATACAACGCGCGCGCCAAAATCAAATCAAAGCGCTCCTGCCCCAGCGCGACGAAATCGAGTCCGCGCGCTTCTGTCGCTGCACGCACGCCGGGTCCCACATCTGCCTTGTTCAGCTCTATCGCGCGCGCCAGCGCGTCGTACGTTGGCGCAATGTGTGTCCAGCCGGGCAGGGTCGTCGGGTCAACGCGCGCGGCGCGCAGTTGTTGATGCAGCCAAATTCGCGCCCCCGCGCCATACGGGCGGTTCATCAAACGCACACTTTGCTTTGCGAGATCGCGCACGCCGCGAATTTTTTTGGGATTGTCGCGCGCCACCATCAATCCAAAATCGCGCACGGCGAGATTAATGACCACGATGTCTTGTTCGGGAATCAGATGCTGGACGAACGAAACGTTATATTCATGCGCTTCCGGTTCGCGCAAGTGCGCGCCCGCGATGTCCGACTGTTGTTCTGCCAAACGTTCCAGCCCGCGCGTGCTGCCCATCACTCGCGACGTTGCGCCGACGGCACGCGCGAGCCACGCCAACAAGAGGTCGTCGCTCCCTGCAATCAACAGCGGCATTTGCGCATCGGATGCTACGCCTTCCGCCAAGCGCGTTTTGACCCAAAACTCGGCGGGCTGTGTGGCGGGTTCTTGGAGCCAACGCTCCAACGCGCGGCGTCCGCGCGCTGTGAGCGCGTAAACTTGACGCTTCGGACCACCCGCGCCTTTTTGGGCGCGGACGCGCACGAAACCTTGCGCCTCTAATTTTGCGAGCGAACGATAGAGCTGCGCAAAATCAATTTCCCAATGAGACGCAAATTCGACGGCGATGATGCGCTTTAATTCATAACCGTGCGCATCGCCGCGCGCGAGGAGACCGAGCAAAGGAAAGAGAGGATTCATCGAGAGACTATATGCGATGCATATAGTAGCGGAGACGTCGTAACTTGTCAAAGGCGCTGACGCGGTGAAACCAAAAACCTGACGATAGTTATCGTCAGGTTTTTGTTCATTGTTCCGTACAACTCTACGTGCTTGAGGTTAATTGCTTGCGCAGTTTTGCTTCGGCTTCACTGTTGAGATTCGTATAGAGCAATTGCCCGCCAAATTTTGCGAGGTCTGGTTCTACTCTGTCGAAAGTGACACTGCGCGCGAGAAAGAATAGCGTGGACGTGCCGGGCGTCATGTTCGCAGTCAGGTCGTGCATAAACTTGTCGTCAATGCCCAGGTCGGATGCCTTGCCCAAAATCGCGCCCGACGCGGCGCCGATGCCCGCGCCTGCTGCCGCGATGCCCACCCACGCCAATGGCGCCATAAAAGGAAATGGCAGCGTGATCAATAAACCGATCAGCAAGCCCCAAAATGCGCCGTTCACCGCGCCCGCTTGCGTCAAGTCCACCGACTGATGCAGTTTTGTTTTTCCCTGTGCGTCTTTGGTGACATAGACGGCATCTTCCAAGTCAATCAAATATTGCGACTGCAATTTTCGCAGTTCGGCGAGAACCTCCTGCGCTTTTTGTTCGGTGGGATAGGTGACGGCGATTAACGTACTCATGGAAACTCCTTTCTGAATTTTGTTTCAACGCGTGCCAAATCACGCGTAATTTATCGAGTCCGAAAGTTCATGCCTCGCGGCGGAATGCTTCGCGCAGTGCCCGACGAAAGGGATAACGCTCCAGATACGTGATCACTTTAGCGAACTGACGCGGTTGAAATCCAAAATTTCGTTCCACCGCATCCAGCTGTGTCGTATTGTCCACATTCAACAATTCGAGCAGACTCGTCGTCGCGGGCGGCTTGGGCAGAACTGTTTGCATGAGCTGGATGACGGGGCGCATCAATGGCACGGGCACTTTGACCAGCAGACGCTTTCGCTGCAAGACAATCAAAATTTGTTTCACGATTGCTTCATACGTCAGATGTTCGGGCCCGCCCACTTCGTACGATTGATGAATTGTGCGCGGCTCATTCAAAACGCGCGAAATAATTTTCACCATGTCTTGGATCCACAAGGGTTGAAAGCGCGCTTGCCCATCGCCGACAAGTGGGAATACGAGCGGCGTAATCACCAGCCAGCGCGCGAGCGCATTCGCAAATTCATCTTCGGGTCCCACCAATACCGATGGACGAATTATCGTCCAATCCAGTTGGCTCGCGCGGACGGCGTCCTCCCCTGCGCCCTTGCTCCGCAGATACGCGTAAGGTGATTTGGAATCCGCCGCGAGCGCGGATTGCAGAACAAAACGTTTCACGCCCGCGGCGTGCGCGGCTTGTACGACATTGCGCGTACCCTGCGCGTTGATTCCATCATACGTCGCGCCGCCGCTTTCATACGCAATTGCCACCAAATGAACCACCGCATCCATGCCTCGCAGCGCGGCGGGCAATGTTTCGGGTCGTGTCACATCGCCGGTAACGAATTCGACCGGAACGCTGCTGTCAAGATGTCCGCGCCCATTTGGTTTACGCACCAGCCCGCGCACGGCATGTCCTTGTGCCGCCAATTCTTTTGCGAGATGGCTGCCTACAAATCCGGTAATGCCGGTAATCAAAATTTTCACACGTACATTGTCCCAAAGAGTTGAGCTTGCAGTTGCTGCACCGCAAACGTGATGGATCAAATTGTTTGCAAAATGTTCTCGTTCAACGGATAATAATTGCAGTGATGGGCGGTACTTGATGTTTGAATAATATAGCAGATTCATTATCTTTCAACAGTTTATATAACGTTCGTCGAAGTATCGTGTAACCTTTGCGCTTTTGTCTTTTTATTCCTTTTTTCCACACAAAAGGAGTTCCGATGCCCACGCTCGATACCAAAATTACTGCCGTCACAATCTATCCCGACCGCGCCCGCGTGACGCGCGCGGGGCGCGTACATCTTGAATCCGGTTCTCAAACTGTGTTAATCGCCGCTCTGCCGCGCAATTTGGACGAGTCCTCTGTTCGCGCGGCGGGCAAAGGCAGTGCGCGCCTGACCGGCGTGCAGACAACGCGTCATCTCGATACCGACGCGCAAGCGGGACCCGCCAAAGTAGCGCAAGAGAAATGGCAAGCGCTGCTGGACCAAGACAAAATTTTGGCGGACGAACAAGATGCGTGGACACAGCGCCTCAACGTCGTCAAGAGCATTGGCGAACAGGGCGGCGAAAATTTCTCGCGCGGCGTCGCGCGCGGCAAACTCGCGCTGGATGAATTGACCGGCGTGCTTGATTATTTGTCGCAATCGCACGAAGCCGCCTCCAATATTTTGCGCGACCTCGCAGTGCGGCGGCGCGAATTGCAAAAACAAATTGAAGCGGCAAAACACGAGGCGGAAAAATTACAAAACGCCGCCGCGCGCGAAACGATTCAAGCGCTGGTGAATCTCGAAGTGAGCGCGGCGGGCGAGATTGAAATTGAATTGACGTACACGGTGTACAACGCGGGTTGGAACGCGATGTACGACGCGCGGCTCGACGGCACAAAACTGGAATGGAATTATCTCGGCGAAATTCGCCAGCACACCGGTGAAGCTTGGAACATGCCGTACGCGTTGACGCTTTCAACTTCATCGTTGGCGACGGGGTTGGACAAACCGGAATTACCGCCGTGGCGTGTGGATGTATATCATCCGCCGCAGCCGCGTATGGTGCAAGCGCGCGGCGGTCCCATGATGGCGGCTGCACCCGCGCCTGACGTCGAGATGATGATGGCGAACGCGCTGCCAATGCCAAAGATGGCGTACGATCAAGCAGAGGTGAAAAGCAGCAATGCCAGCGTGACGTACAAGATCGTGACGCCGCGCTCAATTCCATCGGACGGCGAACCGCATCAAGTGGCGATTACGACGCTGAACGTTGACGCGCGCCTTGATTATTTTTGCGCGCCCAAGGTGGATGAACGCGCGTTCATCCGCGCGGAATTTACAAATGCGTCAGAGTATTTGATGCTGCGCGGAAGCGTCAATTTGTATCACGGCGCAGATTTTGTCGGCACGCGCGAGGTGGATCCGATTGCGCCAAATCAAAAGGTGGAAATTTTTCTGGGCGCGGAAGAGCGGATTCACGTTGAACGCAAAGAAACGAAACGCGTTGTGGATAAAAATTTTCTCGGCAACACCGCGCGCGCCGCGCTCGCCTATCGCATCACGCTCGAAAATCCCTCGCTCGACCTTGCGCGCGTCACCCTACTCGATCAAATTCCTGTTTCGGCACATCCCGACCTGCGCGTCAAACTGAATCGTACATCGCCCGAAGTGACACCGAATGATCAAGGCGAACTCGAATGGCAGCGCGAGTTGAAACGCGGCGAACGCGGCGCGTTTGAATTCGAAGTGACGGTTGAATATCCAAAAGAAGTGCGCGTGGTGGGGTTGTGAAACGGAGAAAGGGAGAGCCGGGTCAGCGCAAAAAGACGAGGAGCGCCTGCGCCAAGATAATTTTCAAAATCGTCGCCGTCGGATACACCGTCGCGTAACCGAGATTTGGCAAATCGTTTTCCGTTTCCTGATTGGCGAAACCCAAAATCGCAGGATTCGTCTGCATCCCCGCGATCATGCCCAGCAGCAGATTCATCGGAATTTTCAAAATGCGATAACCGATGAGCATCATCAACGCAACCGCGCCCATCGTTAGCGCCGCGCCCGCGCCAAATAAAATCAGCCCGTTGCCTTGCGTCAACGTCGAAACGAACGCGTAGCCCGCGCGCGTGCCGACGCCCGCCAAAAACAAAATCAAACCGATTTGGCGCAGCGTCAAATTCGCGTTGAACGGCAGCGTCCACACAATCGGTCCGGTGCGTTCGAGCGTGCCGAGAATCAACGCGACGACCAACGGACCGCCCGCCGTTCCCAACTTGAAAGTAATCCCGCCCGGCAGCGGAATCGGAATTTGTCCGACGAGGATGCCGAGCGCGAGACCGAGACTGAACGACAAGACATCAATTTCCCCAAGCGCTTTGAACGAATCGCCAAAAAAGTGGCTCACGCTCTCCATGTTTTCGCGTCGCGTCACCACGCGCACGCGGTCGCCCAAGTCGAGCGTCGTGTCATCGCGCGCGAGAAATTCCACATCGCCGCGCCGCACGCGCGTGACGAGCGCGCCGAACTGCTGCGGCAGATTCAAATCGCGCAAACGCACGCCGACCACGTGCGGATTGGAAACAAAAATGCGACGATAATCCATTTCCGTGCGGTCGAGTTCCAATGCTTCGTCGCTAAATTCGCCTAACGCCGCACCGACGCGTTCCACTTGTTCGGGCGCGCCAACGACGCTCACCAAATCGCCCAAATGCAACTCCGTCGTCGCCGACGCCAACGCGGTGCGCTGCGCGTGTTTCCATCGTCCAAACAACACATCCCAAGCATTCTCCTGCATCAAGCGTTGAATCGTCTGTCCCTCAATTTCGGGATGTGTGATGTGAATGGTGCGCGTTACCAATTGCTGCGAGGTTTTCGCCTCGCGCACGCGTTGAGCGTCTTGCGCGTAATTCACGCGCCACACGCGCGTAAACAACACCATCGTCACGATCACGCCGATGACGCCCATCGGATACGATATCGAATAACCCAGCACCGGTTCCGCCAACACGGACTCGAGCTGCGCGGGCGGCACGCTGCCCTTGAGAAATTCCAACGCCGCCGCGAGCGCGGGAGTATTGGTCAACGCGCCCGTAAACAATCCCGCCGCGACGGTATTGGGAACGCTGAACGCGCGCGCGAAAAAATACACCGCGATTGTCGCTGCGCCCAAAATCGCGGCGACAAACAAATTGTCGCGCACGCCGCGTCCGCGAAACGACGCGAAAAAACCGGGACCGCTGCTCAAGCCGATGGTGTACACAAAAATCACCAGCCCGAGGTTGTAAATAATTTCCGGCAGTTTCAAATCCGGGTCGAGCGCCCCAATCGCCAAGCCGACAAACAACACCGCGGCGACGCCCAAACTTACGCCAAAAATTTTCAGACGTCCGAGCGGATAACTGATCGCGGCAATCACAAACAGCAGCAGCAGCGGATTGTCGCTCAATAATTTCACGATATTTTGCAGGTACGTTTGTATCATGCTTTACCAATCTGCGTTACAATAGAATTCATCCGCGAACATCGCAGCGTAATCATTATATCGCTCTTTAGATTTGATTTGGGGCGAGCTGTTCCCAAGTATTTTCTAAAGAGCGGTCGCTGAAACTCGATGAGACAAGGAAAAAACTATGAATCGTAACTTGCTATGGAGCGCGTTCGGTTTGCTGGTACTTGTGTTGGCGGCTTGCGGCGGCAGTGCGACTCCCGCCGCGCCTTCCGGAACTGTTGGCTCTGTTGTGCAAACGGACGGCGGTTCGTACACCAACTTAACGCCACAAGAATTGAAAGCAATGTTGGAACACAAAGATTTCGTTTTCGTCAACACGCATATTCCGTACGAAGGCGAATTGGAAGGGACCGATGCGTTTGTGCCGTACGACGCGCTCGCGGAAAACTTGGGGAAACTGCCCTCCGACAAGAATGCGAAAATTGTGCTGTATTGTCGTTCGGGACGGATGAGCACGAGCGCCGCGCAAGAATTGGTAAAAAAGGGATTCACAAATGTGTACAATCTCGACGGCGGCTGGGAAGGTTGGAAGGCGGCGGGCTTTCCATTTGTGAACAAATAGGATGATTTATGAATCTATTCTCCCAGAAAAAATGTGACGCGTGGCGCGACGCGTTGAATCAATACGATGCGCTGCTGCTTGCGCATCAAGTGAATCAGCTGGTTGAAATTGACGCGTGGTATCGCGGCGTTTTGCCTAAGGAACTGGCGGAGAGAGCGCCCGCGTATCTTACCAAGGAAGAGTTTTTGGAAATCTTGCGTTGGAAGATGAAACGCGGCGATTGGCGCGAATACAATCGCATTCGCATTGCGAACATTGATGCGCGCAAAATTAAACAAACCGCGCAAGACGCTTTCGCCGAAGCGCGGACGCTCGCCGACGATATTCCCACCGCGTCGAAAGAATATAAAGTGCCGATTCAAATTTTGTGCCAACTCGACGGCGTGGGTCCCGCAACGGCGTCCGCCGCCCTCGCCGCGTATCGTCCCGACCTTTATCCGTTTTTCGATGAATGGATCGCGAAACAGATCGAGGGCTTGGGCAAGGTCGCGTTTACCGCGTCGTATTATTGGAAGTATGCGGATGCAATTCGAGGCAAAGCACGCGAGTTGAAAAAGAAATGCGGAGACGAATGGAACGCACAAGAGGTGGGGCAGGCGTTGTGGGTGGCAAGCGGTGGGAAAATCAAGGTGAAATAAAAATGGCGCGCCGTGCGCACCATTTTTATTTTGAGGGCAAGAGCTGCTCGACGCGATATCCTCTCTCCAAAAAATAACCCAACTCTTCCGCGTTAACATTCAAATCAATCGGCGTCGTTCCGGTGATTTTGAAAAATTCGCCTTCGAGTTGGGCGGCGCGTCCGCGCGGCAATTGCGTCTCCGGGTCGAACGCTTCCCAAAATTGATGCCACAGCGTTTGCGCGTGCGGCGGCAAGTGATTCACATTGACGAACGGGCGCGGTTTGGTTTCAATCCAGCCGCGTTTCAGCGCGACAAACAACGTATAACCGTGCGTTTCGCTCGCATCACGATACTGCGCCCCATAGGGCGGCGTCATCCGATAAAACGTCCACGTATCATCCACGAGCAGATAATACATCTCCCATGTCGGCTCGAGCTGCGCCATCCACTGTACGCCGAATTTTTTGGTAATGTCAACGGGGTCGGAAAATCCGACCAGCGTTAAATCGTTTGGATCATTTGTCAAGCCGCTGTAATAGTGTGGATAGTACGTTTCCGCGAGCGCGCGCAGGGTAAAAAATTCCGCGTCGCGTCCGCCGAGATGCGGATAGCCCGAATGTGCGTTGCAGCCCCAACGCACCGCATGGTGATCCTGATACACCACGAGATTGTGATCTACATCGCGCGTCCCTTCGAGCAGCATCCAACGCGGCTCAAAGCCGTGCAAATAATTTGCCGTGTACGCAAAGAGCGCGCCCTCGAAACAATGCGCTAACCCTGTGCGTAGCACCATGCGCGGCGACATTGAAGTTTCTTCTTGTTCAATGTCACCGTGATCGTTGTTGTAATACACCTCGTGGTCGAGAAACCACTGCACGCGGCGCGGATTGTCCAGCGCGGCAAGAATCAAAATTTCTTGTTCGGAAAAATCGAGGTCGAGTTCGCGTACGCGCGTTCGAATTTTTCCAAGCGAAGCGGGATGCACGCGCGCCTGCACGCGCTGAACGTAATACGCGAGTTGCTGTTCGGCTGTGAGCTGCGGCGGTACGAGTGGGGGATAAAGTTTGCTCATGGCAAAAGGTAAGGGCAAAGCATTGACCTTTGCGTTCGCGCCGCATTATGTAGACGCGTCTGTCAATGCTTTGTCCCTACGCTTCCAAAATCGCGCGTACCTCTTTTGCCTCTTCGGCGCTCAATGTCCAGTCGCTCGCTTTCGCATTTGCGGAAATCTGGTCTGCGTTCGTCGCGCCCGAAATCACCGAACACACTTGCGGTTCGTGCAGCAGCCACGCGATTGCCAATTCGCCGACCGTTCGTTCGCGGCGCGCGGTAAAGTCATGCAGGCGGTCGAGAATTTCAAAATTGCGTTCTGTGAGATACGGTTTCACATAATTCACGCGCGTGGGACTGATGGCATCGCCGCGTTGATATTTGCCCGTAAGGAAACCGCCCGCGAGGGGAAAGTAGGGGACGATGCCGAGTTTGGCGTAACGCGCATACGGAATCACTTCGCGTTCCAAATTGCGTTCGAACATGTGATATTCCTCTTGCGACACGACGAATTGATTCCAGCCGCGCATTTCGGCAAGATCGTTCGAGCGCGCCAACTGCCACGCGGCAAAATTGCTTGCTCCGATATAACGCACTTTGCCGCTCGTGACCAAATCGTGCAGCGCGCGCAGCGTCTCTTGAATCGGCGTGTGCGCGTCCCATTCGTGAATGTAATACAAATCAATGTGATCGCTTTTCAAGCGGCGCAAACTGGCTTCGACGCCGCTCATGATGTGATAGCGCGACGCGCCAAGATCGTTCACACCCTCGCCCATTTTTGAGCGTACTTTGGTAGCGACCACGATTCGGTCCCACAAGCCCGCGAACGCTTCGCTCAACAACGCTTCCGACGCGCCGGGCGTCGCGCCATAAATATCTGCCGTGTCAAAAAAATTAATGCCCTCGTCCAGCGCGCGATGGACAATTGCTTTCGCGCCGCTCAAATCTACGGTGCGCCCGATGCGATTGCAGCCGACGCCAATGACGGAAATTTGTACGCCCGAATTTCCAAGATGACGATATCTCATTTTCGCTCCACGTTTTGTTTTTGCACGCGCTCGTACACTGCCACAAATTTTTTTGCCACCGTTTCCCAATTCAAATTTTCGCGCACTTGGGCGCGCCCGCGTACGCCCAAGCGTTCGCGCAGCGATGGGTCGCGCATAAGTTTCACAATGGCGTCTGCCAACGCGGCGGAATCCTTTTCCGGCACAAGCAATCCGCTCACACCATCGTCAATCACATCCGGAAAACCCGCGATGTTGCTCGCCACAATCGGTTTGCCTGCCGCCATTCCTTCCAACACCACATTTGGCAGCCCGTCCACGTTGCCCGCTTCATCGCGCACCGATGGCACGGTGACAATATCTGATGCCGCAAAGTACGCGGGAATTTCTGCGCGCGGCACTCGTCCGGCAAAGATGACATGCCCATTCAGTCCGAGTGAATGAGCTTGCGTTTCCAATTCTGCGCGCGTATCACCATAGCCGACCAACACAAGGCGCGCGCTCGGCGTGTGCTGCAAAATTTGCGGCATCGCGCGGACAAGGAACTCGAAACCTTTTTTGTACACCATGCGTCCCACCGCGAGAATCATCACCTCGTCGCGCTTTAAGTTTAACGCGGCGCGCACGCGTTCCGCTTCTTCAGGGTGAACGTGGAAAACTTTGGCATCCGCGCCATACGGAATCAATTCCGTTTTGTTTTCATCGGCGCCGAGGGCAAGCGCGCGCTGCATCAAATCATCACTGCAGGCGGTAATCCACGCCGCGCGGTCAAAGCACCAACGCGCCGCAGAACCAAAGGCGCGATTTTTTTCTGCCATGAACACATCGCTGCCGTGCATGCTCACCACAAGCGGCAGCTTGCGCCGCTGCGCGACGAGCGCTGCCGCCGGAGCATTGGGCAAAACCCAGTGCGCGTGAATGACATCAAATTTTTCGCGCGCGGTGAGCTGCATCATTTTGTCAAAAGAGGAGGTGAGCGCAATGGGCGCGAGCGCATACACTCCGCGCTTTAATTTCACGTCGCCGCGCAGCGCTTCGGCATAACCCCACAAAGTCCATTCTTTTTTCGGCGCGTAGCGGAAAGGATGAAAATGCACGCCGTCCTCCACCGCCGCGCGTTCCAGCTCGCGGTGTTCGGGCAACACCACATGAACGTGTACGCCGCGCGCGGCAATATTTGTGGCGATGGATTCCACAAACGGCGCCGTCGTGTCTCCGCGAAATTTCGGATACGACGAGGTGAGCATCAAAACGTTCATTTATGATTTCGGATTTATGATTTCGGATTGCGGCACAATCGTCGTCCGTCGTTCGTCGCCCGTCGTCGGTTTTTCAAACACCCAGACGGCAAAGCCCACAATCCCATTCACGAGCTGCAGCAAGAACAACAACGCGGAGAGTGCGAGAGCTTGCGCGGCGCTGATGCCGAGGGATGACGCCAGCAGCAGCAAGATTCCTTCGCGCGGTCCGAGTCCGAACGGCGCAATCGCGACCAACTGCGCGATGCTGGCGAGCGACATTGCCGCCGTAAAAGGCAGCGGCGGCAAAATGATTCCGATCGCGGCGGCGACGAGGAACAAACGCGCGTACACGATCACGGTGGCGAGGACGCTGATGGCAAATTGAACGAGCACCTGTTTCGGCGTCAAAGTCGCCGGCGCGTAGATTGCTTGTTCCGATTTGTCTTTACGCATCCGCAGGAAAAATTCAAACAGCCATTTCTGCGTGCGCGGATGAATCGTAATGATCAACGCCGCAATCGTTCCGCCAATCAACAAACCGAGCATGAGCCATTGCCCGATGGCAACCTGGGAAAAAAGAAAAACTCCGCTCGCCGCCAACAGCAGGAGAATTAGCACATCCCAGATGCGGTCCAACACAATCGAAATCACTGATTGCGAAAAACCGCGCTCGCGAAAATAGGCGACCTTGATCGCGTCGCCGATATTGCCCGGCGTAATCATTCCCGCGCCGAGACCCAAGGCGTACAGGCGCACCGCTTGGCGATAGGGAATCGAGACGCCGAGATCGCGCAATACAATTTGCCAGCGCCATGCCTTGACGAGCAAAAAGGGAATGAATCCCAACACCGCGAGGAGAACGAGCCACGCATTCGCTCGCCCCAAAATCGCCGCGATCTCGCGCAGATCAATTCGCAGCAACAGCACCAGCGCGATCAACGATACGACGCTGAGAATGCGTAACGGGGCTTGATATTTTTTGAGCAGCTTCATTCTTTTTCTACGCGCTCAAAGCGCAGCGCGGCGATTTGCTCGGCGACGAGTCCAATGAGAAAAATCAAAATTGTCATTGTGAATAGCAGCACCGCAGTATTAGTGATAAAGAGCCGATGCGAGAAGAATAAAATATCGATCACGGTGTACACCAGCGCAATTGCAAAGAGCGCGACGCTCACCGGCAAGAACAATTTCATCGGCGCAAACATCGTACTCATGCGAAACGCGATGATAATGAACCGCGAGCCATCGCGCACCGGTTTGATTTTGCTCACCCCCCCCTGCCGCTTGAGCATCGTCGTCGGCACAAATTTTACCGAATAGCCCGCTTTGATGTACGCGAGCGATGTTGTGACGGGCGTCGAAAAGCCGTTGGGCAAGAGATGAATAAATTGCAGCAGCTCGGCGCGGCGCGCGAACCGAAAGCCGGACGTGGCATCGGGGACGCGCATTCCCGACAAATACGTTGCCAGCATATTCAGCATGTGATGATACATGCGGCGTCCAAAATCGGTCTGTGAATTTTCATCGCGCGCGCCGACCACCAGATCGTATTCGCCAACGCACTCTGCTAATTTTTCAATGTCACGCGCGTCGTGCTGTCCATCCGCGTCGAATATGACGATTAAATCGCGCGTCGCATTGCGCAAACCCGTTTTCACCGACGCGCCGTTGCCCTTGTTGTACGGATGACGTACGAGGCGCGCGCCATTCGCCGCAGCGATGTTTGCTGTTTCATCTTTTGAACCATCATCCACAACAAGAATTTCGGAGGAAGGATATAACGTTCGCAGCTGTTCCAGCACTTCGCCAATGGTTTCGGCTTCGTTAAATGCGGGGATGAGAATGGTGAGTTGTTCCGAACGCACGCGGGAATTATAGCATGATTGGCAGATGCTCATGGCAAGCGGCGGTGGTCTTGGCTGCCCTTATTTGCTATCTGCTATGCGCGATGCTAGAATCGCCGTCATGTCGTTCAAAGTGGAACACAACTATCGGTTCGATTCCGCAGGAAAATTGGACGCGGATGATTGGATTATCCTTCCGCGCGCAGAGCTCCGCGCTGATTTTTTACTTGACGCTGCCTTTGCCGACGAAATGGTGCGGCGCTATTTTGAAGCGGTTGCTCAATCCGTGCCCGGGATTCGCGTGGTCAACGACGCGCAAGGGGTGCGCTATCTCGTACCGATGGGAAAAACGGCGATGGTTTTTGCTGAACCGGAACGGATTGTGGATGCCGAACGCGCCGAAACGAGCTGGCGCATCGCCGGTGGATTTTTGCTCGCGCATCGAGTGAGTTACGGCGGACGCTTTTACATCGGCGCGGAATGGGAAAAAGATGGCGCATTGAAACTCTACAGCACCATTCGCCGCTATCCGCCGCGTCTCATCAATTGGTTCGGCATCACACGCGGACCTGTGCTGTATCATCGCACGCAAGGCGCGTCGCACCGCCAGACGCAGGAAAAATTTTTGCGCGCGACTGCCGTGTACGTGACGCACTCGCGCGTCTAATGTCCGCGCGTGCTTGAGCCAGTTGGATTGCGAAACAGTATCCCGTATAATGATGTCATCGTTTATCCGATTCAATCAAGGAGGGCTTGTGCTATACTTTTCTTGCAAGGACGAAAGAGGTCAAGGGTTGGTCGAATATGCGCTGATTCTTGTCCTCGTTGCGATTGTGGTGATTGCGATTCTTGCCATCTTGGGACCGCAAATCGGCAACATCTTTAGCCAGGTCACCAATGGACTCGGCGGTTCGTAGAGAAAAAATTGCTCCAGCATTCCGGCTGGAGCAATTTTGTTTTGACGGAAACGCGAATTCAGGTACGATTTGAGCGTGCGCGCATGGATTTATCTCTCGACTCTTTTACTGCTGACCGCTGTCGGTTGCGTTGCTGTCCCGCCGTCCACGCCCGCCCCTCCATCTGCTAATGCTGCACTCCAAGCCATTCTGATGGATTGCTGGGGCGTCAGCCAGCTCAAAGAATTGGATGGCACGCGCCTCGATCATACCCGCGCCTTTGAATGCGCGCGCCCGCGCCTCCTGGCAATGACGCGCACCTATGCGGACGCGGCGGAACCGCATCGGCTGCTGGCGTGGGGCTATTACTTTGCGCTGCAAGATGAAGATGCCGCGCGCGCGGAATACGAACGCGCCGCCGAAATTTATCGCGCGCAGGGGCATTCAACGGAAGAAGCGGAAATGCTCGTGCAGCTCGCCAGTATCGCATTCAAGTACGACCGGGCGCGCGGCTGCGCGATTTTGCAAAATGCCGCGCAGATAGATGCTTCCAATTCCCGCGCCGCGCAGTTACTTCGCAACTTTGGCTGTCTCGCCACTCCAACTCCCCCTGCTCCGCCCGGCACGACAAATGGCTGAGCCATTTGTCGAATGCGAAAGCGCCACTATGGCACGCTGAACGTTTGCAGCTCAATCACATCCTCGTTCCCATTCACACTCAAGCGGTCTTGGGTTGCCGTATCGTACCAGCCAACGCGCAAGGTATAGTCACCCGCGTTCAGTGTAGAAGGAATTTGCAGACGATACGTGTCGCGCACCATTTCGTTTTGCGCCCAGCGTGTCGTGGGATAAATTCCGCGCAGTGGTTCGTGATCGTCCTGCGCGATCTTGGCGCCGTCGCTCGCTTCGAGATGCGCGAAAGCGGTGTAGCGCGCGTTCGGCTGTTGCAGCGCGCGCCAAACAATGGTCAGCGTCACCTCCTCGCCCGGACGGAGCGCGTTTGGTTCCAGTGACCAGCCAACCAATTCGAACGTATCGCCGAACTTGGCGCGCGGTTCAAAATTTTCGAGCGGCGCGGGTTCGTACACGCTGTAACGCGCATCCTCGCTCGTCAGGCGATAACCAAAATCCAAAGCAGAAACAAAGGCGCGGGTGAAATTGCCAAATTTGTCCACATCTTCGCGCGTGCCGCGATTCAAAATCACGAGCGGAAAATTTCCCGCGCGCAGATTTTCGATTTCCCATTTTTGATCGTAGCGTCCCGCGCGCGCAAGCGTGCTGTAGACAAAACTGTAATAGTCAACCGGCTTGCCGTTTTTCCACAGCAAGCCCATATCTTCGGCAATCACACTCCCCGCTGCCTGTCGCACCAACGCGCCAACGCGTTCATTCCCTGCGCGCGTCTCGTCAAACAATTTGAGCGCGATGCGCGGGTCGTGCGCATTCCAAAATAGCGCGAGCTGCATCAGCAGCAGTGCGGGAAAAATCCACTGCCATCGTTTTTGTGTCAAGCCCCACACCAGCGGAAAACTCGCGAACACGCACGCCATCGCGATTGGTTCAAAAAAATAATTTTCCCACGCGCCCTCGCGTCCCGCCAGCGCGAGCGAAAAAAGAGATGCCGCCGCGTAAATTTCCAAGACACCAAATTTTTTGTGCCGCACGCGCGCGAGCCAACCCCACAGCGCCAAACCAAGCAGAATGAAATAGGTTACGACAAAACTTTGCGCGAGCGGCGCAAAGACGCGCATCGTCCACACCGTCGCATTCAATTCAAAAATTCCAAAACTCCAACCGCCGCGTGTGAGAATTTCCAAAAGCAAAAAAATTGCTCCGCCGATGCCGCCCAGCGCGAGCGCAAAGAAAAGCGCGCCGCGTCGGTTGCGTAGAAAAATCGCCAGCACTGCCGCGGCGGGCGCGAACAAAAGCGAATGTTTGGTGTACAACGCAAGCAGAAAAAAAAGGAGCGCGCCGCTCAAATAAAAAATTCTTTGGCGGGCGCCGGACGGCGCGCCGACTGTGACACGTTCCCATCGCCACACGCAAAAAATCCCTGCCAGCGCGAACGCTACACCGATCAAATCGACGCGATACAACGGAACCCAGTGATACACAAACGTCGAGCCGAGAAACAAGCCCGCGCCCAGAAACGCAATCCGCGTGTTTTTTGTTTCGGTACGGACAAAGCGCACAATGAACGCGGCGATGAGCAGGGCTGCCGCGAAATTTAGCCAGCGTCCAAAAGTGAGCGCGTCGCCAAAGAGGGGATACAACGCCGCCGTCAAGAGCATCGCGACCGGCGGATAATTCGCGGAATCAAAGGGCGGACCGCCAAGTGGGAGGTAAATGTTTTGTCCTAACGCCAGTTTGCGCGTAAACCAAAACACATCGCCTTCGCCGTAATCGAGCGTGTACGGAAAAAAGATTGCGCGGAACGCCAGCCAGACCGTCAAGCCCACATAGATCACTACACCTGCTGTCACCAAGCCCCACAAGAGCCGCGTTGCCGTTTTCATTTCCAAAAGTGTAGCACATATTCAAGATGTGTCGTGTTTTCATCGAACCCATTGTTCATGGTTCGCCGCTCATTCATGTTATAATCCTCGCCAATCAAATTTCGCTTCCTTCATCGGAGTTTTGGATGCTTTGCCGCACGAGTTTCCTCTTGTGTGTTTTTTTTATTCTATTTTCGCTTTTCGCCTGTGCCGCTGAACCGACGCCGACACCTGCGCCGACACGTCGTCCGACGCGGACACCCATTCCCGCCGCAACGCTGAAACCACGACCGACGCAAGTGATTCCCACGGCGACGCCGCTGCCGACGAGCACAGAGACGCCTACGCCGGAACCAACACAAATCATTCCCACCAAAGCGCCGCTTTCCAAACCGAGCGGCGGGGCGGTGGGCTTGAATGTGTGGACGATGGCGCCGTTGATTGAATATTTCTCAAAAATCATTCCTTCTCAGCAAGCGCCAATTGCGCGTCCCGCCAATGTGAATCCGCTCACTGGGCTGGAAGTGAGCGACCCGGCTGCGTTACAGCAGCGTCCGATTCTTGCGCGCATTGGAAATGATCCTAACGCGCGCGCCATCCACGCCGGATTCAATCAAGCCGATCTTGTATTTGAAGAAATGATTGATCAAAAGAATATGGTGTTTGCCGTGACGCGTTTTACATTGGTCTTCTTGGGACAAGATGGGTCTTTTCGTCCCCTTCGCAGCGCGCGCGCCGTAAACGCGTCGCTGATGCCAATGTTTGACGGCGTGCTGATTAGTTCGGGCGGCAGCAAGGGGACGCGCTTTATGATTTCACAGCTGCCATGGAAAGACCGCAATCTCGACGGCGATTTGCAGAACAGCACCATCTGTATTGCCGGAACGGACTGGCGCACGCGCGTCGTGTCGAGCGTTCAGCATGTGCGCGACTATATCGCGGCAAAGGGGCAGGGCGGCAGCGTCTCACTGCGCGGTTTCCAATTTTCAAACGATGCGCCGAACGGAGCGCCCGCCAATTCGATTTCCTTTGATCATGGTCCATGGCCCTACAGGGCGGCGGGGCTCATCGAATGGCGTTATGATGGCGCGACGGGAAAATATCTGCGCTTTGTGAATGGCGCGCCGCACATCACGCAACAATACGCGCTGAACGGCGCATGGGGCAAGGGCTGTGTGATGGGCGATGCCAAGTCGGAACAAATCGCGTCGTCGAACGTTGTTGTATTGAATGTAAAATACGAACCAACAGATTTTGTCGAGGACACTTTGAATTCATACAGCGCGTTTGTCGAACTGACCGGAAGCGGCACGGCGCAAATTTACCGCGACGGAGTAAAAATTGACGCGCGTTGGGAGCGTCCATCTCTAACCGATTTTTTCAAACTCACCGACGCGAATGGAAATGAACTGGCGTTGAAACCCGGCAATACGTGGTTCGAACTCGCGCCGTTGGGCTATCAACCGACTGTGAAATAGAGCCGAGCGCGGAATGTCAAAAGCGAAAACTGCCGCGTTTCCGCTTTCCACTTTCCACTCTCCGCTTTCCAATTCCAATGATCGCATGGGCACTTTCCGGCGGCGGCAATCGCGGACCGATTCAAGTGGGCGCGATGCGCGCGCTCTTTGAACACAATATTGTGCCAGACATTCTCGTCGGTACAAGCGCGGGCGCGTTGAACGCCGCATTCACGGCATCGAACCCTACCGCGCAAAACAACGAACGTCTCGCACAGCTGTGGCTTGGCACACGCTCTAGTGACATTTTCCCCAAGCCGCGTTGGCGGATGATTTTGCGCGCGGCTTTTTTCGGCGATGGTTTGGATGACGATCAGGCGCGTCGGAAAACGTTCGTGAAATATCTGCCTCAAGAAGTTGAGACGTTTGGAGACGTGAAAGCAAAATTGTATTTGACCGCCGCCGATCTGCAAACGGGACGCTTGTATTTGTACGGCGATGATCCGAATGCCAAGTTGATTGAAGCCGCGCTCGCTAGCTCTGCCTTGCCCGTAGTTTGGGACCCCGAAATCATCAACGGGCATCAGTTTGCAGACGGCGGCGTGATTGCGGCTGTCCCGATCAGCATTGCAATGGATCGCGGCGCGACGACAATTTATGCTCTCGACTTGCAAAGCATCGGTCCGTTTCCGCACAAGAAAGGGGTCATACAACTCGCAATGCACGCGATCAGCGTGCTAACTTTGCAACAAGGACTGCGCGATATTCAACGCGCGATTGATGCGACCAATGTCACTTTGCACTATATTTCGCTCGGCGATATTTTCAGCAACGTAGACCTGCAAGATTTTTCTCATACTGCCGAAATGATCGAACAAGGTTATCAACAAGCCAAAGCATATTTGGACAATCCCAAGCCGAACACGCCGCCCGGCGGCAAGCTGGGAGTGTTAGAGCCGGGAGATGAAACAGCGGATAAAGGGGCGCCGCCCGGCGCCGTGCCGTATCAGCCGCATTTCTAAAGATGTATCTCATTGGCTTGACCGGAAACATCGCCACGGGCAAAAGTACCGTGTGCAATATTTTGGAGCAGCTCGGCGCGCGCGTGATTGACGCCGACGCGGTTTCGCACGCCGTCTTGAAACGCGGCACACCCGCGTGGCGCAGCGTGGTGGACGCATTCGGATATGATATTTTACAGTATGATGGAAGTGTGAATCGGCGCAAACTGGGCAGCGTGGTCTTTGCCGACGCGTCGAAACTGCGAGTGCTGGAACAAATTATTCATCCTGCTGTCGGAACCGAGCTTGCTCTCATGGTGCGCGACGCGTTACACGCGCCCGACGCGGCGGAACAAGTGATGGTCATCGAAGCGGTGAAATTGTACGAAGCGGGAATGCACGAATATATGGACGCGTTGTGGGTTGTCACCGCGCCGCTTGAGGAACAAAAACGCCGCTTGGTCCGGGATCGTGGCATGAGTGAAAGCGATGCCAACGCGCGACTGCGTTCGCAACCGCTGCTCGATGAAAAACTGAAACGCGCCCAAGTCGTAATTGACAACGGCGGCAGTATCGAAGATACGCGCGTGCAGGTCTTGCGCGCATTCGTCGCGATTGATCCAACGCAAGCGCGCGACAAAACACCGCTCTTGATGCGCTGGCTGCGCCTAACATCGCCGGAACAGATTCAAATCGCCGCCGCGCAAACGCCGGCTGTTGTGCCTGCCGAAACTTTCGCCGAATGGAGTATTCGGCGCGCGCGTCCCAATGACGCGCGCATGCTCAGCGCGTTGCTGGCACAAATCGAGGGCAGCGATCCGCTGACGCGCGACGAAATGGTGGAGCGTCAAGGCAAGTATGGTTATTGGCTTGTGCGCGCGGGGGAAAGCACAATCGCATTGGCAGCGTGGCAAGCAGAGAATCTTGCGGCGATTGTGCGCGAGCTGTGGGTGGAAAAAGAAGCGGACGCGCCGCGCGCGCTCACCTTGTTGCTCCACGCGATCGAAAGCGAAGCCAACGCGTTGACGTGCGAAGTTGTTGTGTTGGTCGTGCCTGCGCGCGCGGCACACCTCGCGGAAATTGCTGCCGAAGCGGCGGGCTATGAGATCATGACGCTTGACGATTTGCATAAACTCTGGCGCAGTGTGATCGAGCCGCTGCTGCAAGGCGACGAAATTTTGTACGCCAAACGTCTCCGTGAGATGGTCACGAAACCGATATAAAATTTATGATTTCAGATTTGTGATTTATGATTTTGGCTGTGATGCGCCCATTCCAAAAAAATCATAAACCATAAATCATAAATGCAATGAATGCTCTCAAAACCTTTGCCTCGCAGCATCCGCGCCTCAGCGCGTGGATTGTCCTCGCCATCGGCATGGTCGTCATTTTGCTTTGGGCATCCAAAGATGTCGGACTGCTGCCCACGCAGCTGCTCGCGCTTGTCGTTGCCACAATTTTGTTGGCAGGATTATGCGTGTGGATCATTGGCTGGGAAGATAACGACGCAGAGGATGAAACCACGAACGCGACGCCTGCCAAAAAATAACGCGTGGCGAGTACAAAATGCGAGTGAACGAATTCCTCGAACTGGTCGCGCAAGAGACTCGCGCCCAACTGCCGCCGCGACTGCGCAAATTCCACACCTGGAAACGTTACACGCTGATTCAATTGTTTTATACCAAACATTCCATTCACTACGAAGTGTGGGTCCGCGGGAATCCCGTGCACGCGCTTGAAATCGGTTTGCACTGCGAAGCGGACGCGGCGACGAACAGCGCGCTGCTGGAAAAATTGGACGCGCGCTTGTTCGAAATCAAAGCCGCGTTGGGCGATCAAATCGAAGCCGAACAATGGACGCGCAATTGGACGCGGCTGCACGAATTAGTGCCCTACGAAAAATTGGATGACGCGACCGCGCGCGTCAGCGCGAAAAAATTGGCGACGATGATTGCGCTGCTACAGCCGATGCTGGAGCGCAAGACCTGACATGGTTCAAAAACCGTATAACCCGTCAGCTCTCGAGACGTGGAAAAAATATTTACGCTACGACCCGACGCGCTGGCTCCTCGAAACGAACGACCCCTCGATTCTGCTTTGGTATCAACTTGACATCGCGCATCGCCCCGAAGACGCGCCGGGCGTCATCGAAACGCGCGCGCAGGTGTTGTATTCCGATCCTGTCCAAGCCATTTTCGCCGCACAAAACGGAGTCGGTTTTTGGGGCGACGTCGAAAATTTGGCGCAGCCGTACTATAACGCGACCGTGTGGAATCTCGCGCTTTTGGCGGAACTTGGCATCCCGCGTACGAGCCGCCGCGCGCGCAACGCCTGTGAATTTATTCTGCAAAATTTTTTGAACGACGATGGCACGTTTGCGGGCTTGAATGCGCTGGAGAGTGGTTACTTGGTGCGCGCGTTCGGATATTTCAATTACGCGAACGATCCGCGCGCGCTACGCGCGGCGCGACGATTACGTCAAGAGGTGGCTTCGTACGAGACGAGCGTTGTCGCCTTGTGGGGCTGGCGCGCATTTACGCATGACGAGAAAATTGCGGACGCGGCGAAAGAGAATCTCGAACGCGTCTTGAGAAACCTACAAGGTCTCGGCGCAAACATCTTTCCTCAATTCGAACCGCGCGATGAATTATTCTTCTTGCGCGTGTTGGCAGAGTACGACCGCGTGCACGATGCGCGCGCTGCGCCACTGCTTGACGCGTTGGTCGCCAAACAAAACGAACGGGCGCAGTGGACGCTCGAACGCGATTTGAACGCGCAGCTTGTCACATCTCTCGAGCGCGCGGGCGAACCGAGTCGTTGGATCACGTTGAACGTGCTGCGCGTGATTGTGAAATTGGTCGCGCAAAAATAAAAAGCGGAGGCATTGCCTCCGCTTGCTGTTACTTGTCCCATCTAAATTTGCGTACGAACGGCGGAATCTTTTTCACCGCGTCAATCGTCAGCGTGCGGTCGCCGAACGAGGAATCGTACCACGCGCCCGCTTCATCCGGACCCGAAAGCATCCACATATTGAACGCGAATAAATAATCGGGCAGCTTGGCGCCGTTCGAAAGTTTCCCCGTGCGAAACCAATCGTAGACCGCGAGAGTGTAATCGCGGTGCAGTTCGTCGGTGATCTTGGGATAACGATTGTCCTCTGCCGAGCCAATTTTCCAGCCGCCTTCACCGACGATGAATGGTGGAACGAAACCGAGCCGCTTGAAGAAAATCGTTGCATAAGCGCGAAAGCCAAGCACACCCGTCGTATCTTCTTGATACTCCGGCGGGTGATTCACACCGTACGCGTGAGGAATGAAAAACATGCGGTGAAATAACGCCTCGCCTTTGCGCGCGTACACTTGATTGATGAATTCGCGCAGCCAATCCTCGTCGAGAAGTTGAATGCCCGGATAACCGCCCGCGTTGTACACATCTTTGGCGGCGGTTAGGAGATTGCGCATAAAGAGATCGCGGTCTTGGGGCTGATCGTCCCATTCCACTTCCAATTCTGCTTCATTGTACAACTGCATGTACGGCGGCAGGTTGTACTTTTTGATAATGTCAATGTCGCGCTGCCACGAGAAATATTTTTGGTACGGTTTCAACGCCTTGCGCCACACGACAAAAATTCCCGCCTCGCTGAATTTGCGCGCGGCGATTTCCAAATGGTTTTCGTCCGTGTAGACCACCGTCGCCCATTTCAAATGCAGCTCTTTCATGCGCGCGATCTGTTTGTCCAAATCCTCCTCGTTGTAATATCCCGTCGCTAAAAAGTGAATGCCCAAGCCGTTATCGTCTTGCGGACGCGGAAAGTCTTGGAGTTCGAGTGATTCGAGATCGTCACGCAGCGGCAGAGGCGGCGGCGTGGTGGGGGTTGGCGTAATCGTTGCGGTGAGAATGTTCGTCGCAGTGAGCGTTTCGGTTGCGGTAATGGAGACGTTGGTGCTGAGGGTCGGTGTGGGCGTAAGGATTGTCGGTTCTTCAGTGGAAATTGGAAATGGGTACGCGCTCGCCAACTGAGGCGAGCTGGGGCGCGCGATTTTTGCGGGAACATTTGTTTTTGTTGCGGCAGAGGCGCAGCCAAACAGCAGCAATCCCAAAACCAATACGAGAAAAGTTGTTAATTTTATATTCAAAATCCGCCTTTCATTTTTGGTGCACAAGCGGAGAGACAGAGTTATTATAAATGAAATTGGCATCAGAACAATTCATTAACCGCGCGTTTTCTATGCTAAAATCTCAGCTTGTTCCCGGAATCCAACTTTTAAACGCGAATTCCCAAAATGCAATCACCCATTTTTCTCGACGTCTTGCGCGCGAAACAAAACATCGCGCCGTATTTGCCGCGCACGCCCTTGTTCAAGTATCCCGCGCTCGACGCGGCAGCCGGTTTGAATTTGTACGTGAAACACGAAAATTATCAGCCGATTGGCGCGTTCAAAGTGCGCGGCGGCATCAATCTCATTTCGCAACTGTCGGATGACGAAAAAACGCGCGGCGTGATTTCGGCATCCACCGGCAATCATGGACAATCCATCGCGTATGCCGCGCGCATCTTTAACGTTCCCGCGACGATTGTGGTCCCTGAGAACGCGAATCCCGTCAAAGTGGATGCGATGCGCGCGCTGGGTGCGACGATTGTTTTTCACGGTCCCGATTTCGATGCCGCGCGCGAATACTGCGAAATGCTGGCGGAAGAAAAACATTTGCGTTACGTGCATTCGGGCAACGAGCCGCTTTTGATTGCAGGCGTTGGCACGCACACGCTGGAAATTTTGGAGGATGAGCCGGACATTGACGTTGTGATCGTTCCAATCGGCGGTGGAAGCGGCGCGGCAGGCGCGTGCATCGTTGCCAAAGCGCTCAATCCCAAAATTCGCGTCATTGGCGTCCAAGCCGAAAACGCGCCCGCCGCGTACAAATCGTGGAAGGCGCGCGCAATGTTGGAAGATACGAATGCGACGTTCGCCGAAGGACTGGCGACGCGCACCGCGTTCGCGCTGCCGCAAAAAATTTTGTGGGACATGCTCGACGATTTTATTTTGGTGAGCGAAGAGGCGATGCGCGCGGCGATTGTGATGTATTTGCAAAAAGCGAAAACATTGTCCGAAGGCGCGGGCGCGTCGTCGCTCGCAGGCGCGCTGCAACTGCGCGAACAACTGAATGGAAGAAAAGTCGCGTTGATTTTGAGCGGCGGAAACATTACGCCGGAACAGTTGAAAATGGTGTTGGCATAAAGCTCATGCTTCCTGAACTCAGAAAGCTCGGTGTAAACGCCGGGCAAAAAATTTTGGTGCATCGCGCACCCAAAGCGTTCACCCAAGAACTCCGCGATCAAGCGCCGCCCGAAACGTTGATTTCGACGCGCTATACCAAGCGTGCGCAGTACGATTTGATTTTTCATTTCGCCGCGGCGGATGAAAATTTGGACGCGTTGTTTGAATTGATGCAGCACGCCTTGAAACTGCGCGGCGCGCTGTGGGTTGTGATGCCAAAACAGAAACACGCAAAACAGCGCGGTTATTTGTACGATTGGAACAGCATGATTGCGCGCGCGTTGAAAACGACATTGGTGGATAACAAGACACTGACTTTTTCGCCGGAAGAGTACGGAACGCGCTTTGTGATTCGGAAGGAATTTAGGGAGACAGGGAAATAGGGAAATAGGGAAACAGGGTAACAAGTGGGTAGGTTTTGTTAGCTGTGTTCCGGTTTCCTTGTCTACCTCTTTACGCACTTGCGAATTTTTGTCACCGGCGGGACAGGCGTTTTAGGACAACCGACAATTCGATTGCTCGTGGCGCGCGGACACCAAGTTTTTGCTTTGGCGAGAAATTCTGAACGCGCCCAAGCGGCGGCGAATTTGGGCGCGACGCCGTTGGTGGGAGATTTGTTCGACGCGAATTTTGTGCGCGCGGCGATGCAGGGGGCTGAGAGCGTGCTGCATCTCGCAACGGCAATTCCGAAAAAAGTCGCGCCGAGCGCGAACGATTGGGCATTGAATGATCGTATTCGCAGAGAAGGCACACAAAATTTGTTGAACGCCGCGCAGAAACATAATTTGCGTTCGTTTGTCGTGCAGAGTGTCGCGTTTTTGTACGGCGACACGCAAGGTGAATGGAAGCGCGAAGACGATCCGCTGCCGCGAAATATTTCGCGCAATTTGAAATCGGCGGCGGAGATGGAAGCCAACGTTCTGGCGGAATACAAAATCAACGCGACACCGGTGGTGATTTTGCGCGGCGCGTCGTTTTATGCTGCCACAGCGTACAGCACGCGCGCCATGCTCGACTCGATTCATCATCGCCGTTTTCCAATCATTGGTTCGGGTGAGCAATATTGGCATTGGATTTACGTGGACGATATGGCGCGCGCGGTAGCGCTGGCGGCGGAACATCCCGCGCCGGGTGAAATTTTTAACGTGGCGGATGATTGGCCCTTTCATGCGGCGGATGGAATGAATTACATGGCGGCGCAGTTGAACGCGCCCGCACCTTTCAAGATGTCGGTGCTGCTCGCGCAAGTTTTCGCGGGCGGCACGGCAAAGTTTCTCGCCCAGAGCGCGCGCTATCGCACCGAAAAAATCAAAAAGATGCTCGGCTGGGCGCCGAAATATCCGACATATCGCGAAGGGCTGGCGGAAATTTTTAGACAGATGGGAAAGAGAGTGTCATGATTCATCTCGGCACCCAAGGTTGGTCGTACAAAAGTTGGGACGGCGTGTTTTATCCGCAGGGAACGCCTGCCGGAAATTATCTCGCGTACTATGCGACGCAATTCAAGGCAATTGAAATTGATTCGTCGTTTTATGGCACGCCGCGCAAATCGTTTTTGGAAAAATGGGACCGCGACACGCCCGCCGATTTTCGCTTTGCCGCGAAATTTCCAAAATTGATCACGCACGAAAAAATGTTGGTGGACGCGCAGCAAGACGCGCAATCCTTTTTGTCGGGCATGAGTTTGTTGGGCGAAAAACTCGGTCCATTGTGCCTTCAATTTTCATACGAGTTCAAGCCCGAATCGAAAAATTTGCTCGATGAATTTCTCGCGTCATTGCCCACCGAATTTCGCTACGCGGTGGAAGTGCGGAATCGCGGATGGTTCAAGGATTGGTTTTTTGAACTGCTGCAAAAACATCGCGCCGCGCTCGTTCTCGTTGACCGCGTCTACATGCCGAAACTCGAAGAGGTGACGACAGATTTCACGTACATTCGCTGGCTCGGCAATCGCAAAGATGTGCCGGACGACGAATACACGCGCGTGCGCATCAACCGCGATAAAGAGTTGAACGAATGGGCGGACGTGATTCAACAGTTGCACGAGCGCGACGTGGAAGTGTGGGGCTTTGCGAACAATCATTACATGGGACATTCACCCGCGACCTTGCGCGAACTTCAACAGAGATTGAAGGAGAGAGGGATTGGAGACTAGAGATTCGAGATTTGAGATAGAATCTCCAGTCTCTTTGCGACATGACCAATTCCGAACTCCCCGAAACCTTCCGCCGCCTCCACACTGCCGCGCAACATTGGATTGTGCCGATGGTGTACGCGATGAAACAAAAGGGCGCGGCGCCATATGAAATTTTGATCGCGTCGCTGCTTTCCGCGCGCACGCTCGATACGGTGACGACGGTGGTGTATCCCGAACTATTCAGATTGGCGAACACGCCGCAGAAAATGCTCACGCTCTCCGAAACGCAGATCGAACGCGTGATTCACCGCGTCGCGTTCAGCACAACCAAGGCAAAACAAATTTTGGGCTTGTCGAAAATTTTGATCGAGAAATATGACGGACGCGTGCCCGAGACAATTGAGGAATTGGACGAATTGCCCGGCGTGGGACGCAAAATTGCGAATCTCACCGTGACGATGGCGTTCGATAAACCGGGCATTACGGTTGATACGCACGTGCATCGCATCGTCAATCGTTGGGGTTATGTGAAAACGAAAACGCCGGATGAAAGCGAAATCGCGCTGCGCGAAAAATTGCCGCCGGAATATTGGGTTGAAATCAATGGGCTGCTAATTCCGTTCGGACAAAACATTTGTCGTCCGACGAATCCGTTCTGTTCCAAATGTCCGATTTATGAATTTTGCGCCAGAGTGGGCGTGAGCAAGTCGCGCTGAGCCATTTTGCTTTCGGCGCGTGTGGGTGTTTAATTGCGCATCCGCGCTTTCACCAAATCACAAGGATATGAAATGAAATTTCACGCAAAGCTTTTCGCGTGCCTTGCCATGTTATTTTTCGCTGCGGGCTGCAGCAGCATTTTGCCAACGCCGACGCCAACGCCCACCGCAACGCCACTGCCCACGAATACACCAACCGTTCCTCCGCCTACCGCGACGCGTCCGAATCCGACAGCAACCAAAGAAAATGATCTGCCGCCCGCGATTGCGTTCGCCTTGAACAAAACGCAAGGCGCGCACAGTATGAACTTTGAATTCGAATCGGCGATGACGGTTGTGCAAAATGGTGAAACAAAGCAAGTGCCGGGGCTTGCTCTCAAAGGGGCAGACAGCACCATCAATCGGCAATTTACGTTGAGCGGCATGACCAGCGACACGAATGAATTTATTTCATATGATGTTATCGTCGTGGGTGAAAAGGTTTTTATGAGAGGCATCACGGGCGTGCCGGGTGTAGATGCACAGCAGTGGTACGAAATACCGGAGCGCGCCCAAGCCGGTGTGCGGCAATTGCCGAGCGCGCGAAGTTTGATTGCGAGTTTTGCGCCGGAGGATGTTGCTCAAGCGCAGTTTAAATCTGCCGGAAACGAAACGATTGACGGCGAAAACTGTTCCGTTTGGTCGGCGCAAAATCCAACCTTTGCCCAAACATTGATCGGCGTAACGGAAGACAGCGAGCTAAGACAACAGTTGGGCGAAATCGAAGCGACGGAATTCAAATTATGGACGTGTGCGGATGGATATATTCATCGGCTGAATGGTTTTGTGCAAGGACATTCCACGCAAAATCCGGCGAACAAAGTAACCGTGACGCTGCGTTTCAAAATGAGTGATTTCGATCAGCCACTCAAAATTCAAGCGCCGACGAATGCCAAGCCATTTCCAACGGCGGCGCCCCCAACTGCGGCAAAGCCAACTGTGGCTGCAACATCCCGCACGACTGCCTCGCCAACGAAAGCAAATAATGAAACACCCGCCGCAACCGCGTCGCCAACGGAAGCGAATGATGAAACTCCTGCCGTGACTGAGACACCCGATGCAACCGCGTCGCCCAATACGACGCCGGAGGTGACAGAAACGCCAAACGCAACAATCACTCCGACGCCTTGATGATTTTGGATCAGATAGAGGATGAAAAAAGGAGCGCCGGTTTCTGCGCTCCTTTTTTCTTGCCTGTTTTCTTGGTTCCAGCGCGGCAGTTCAATTATTTTCTATGCCGCGAACTCGAGTTCCGCAGACGCTACAATCTCATCCGCCTTGTCAGTCGGCACTTCGCCCGCCGTCGGACCTTCCACCCAATAGTCGGTGTCGGAGGCAAATTCTTTTTTCCACACCGGCAAAATTACTTTTAGACGCTCGATGGCGTAGCGACACGCGGCGAACGCTTCGGCGCGATGCGGCGCGGACGCGGCGATGATGACGGAAGCTTCGCCGATCTGCAATCGCCCCGTGCGATGCGCGATGGCGATGCGAACCTCGCTCCAACGTTCGTTCACTTCCGCGCCGATTTGTGCGAGCATCCGTTCGGCGAGTTCGGGATACGCTTCGTATTCCAAAAATTTTACGGCTCGGTCATTTGCGTTGTCGCGCACGACGCCGAGAAAGGTTGTGATGCCGCCAACAGAGGGATGCGAGACGCGCGCAACGAGCGCATCGAGCGAGAGAGGTTTGTTGGTGATGACAAAGTCGCGTGTGAGCGAGGCATTCTTTTTCGGCGCACGCGTCGGCGATTTTGTTTGGCGCGCGGTTGTTTTCTTTTTTGTACCCGCGCCGCCGGAAACGGGCGGCAAGAATCCGACCTCTTCGCCGCCGTTCAAAATCGTTTCCGGTTTCGCCAGACGCTGATTTACCGAAAATGCGGCGCGAATATTTGCCACACGGGGATTTTTTGCGTTCGCCGTGTAGTAATCCCACAATTCTTGCACTGTGGTGCCGGGTTCAATCTCGCGCCAATCCTCTTTCAGACCGACATACTCGCGAAAGATCGCGAAAAATTTTACGTGGACTTGGATAGTCATTACGATTCGTTGGATTCTTGCAACTGCGCGAGCTGGCGCTGTTCGCGGCGTTGGGCAATGATCGAGGCGACAATCGCAATCGTCAGCGTAATTGCAATCACTGCCAGCGAAACAATAATCGGAATTTCAATGTGGATTCCAACGAAATCAAACATGCCAACGAGCATTTTCACGCCGACAAAACCAAGCACAAAGGACAAACCTGTTTTGAGATAGCGAAAACTGCCCAGCACTCCCGCCAGTAAAAAGTATAACGCGCGTAATCCCAAGATCGCAAAGACATTTGAGGTGAACACAATAAAGGGATCGGTAGTAATCGCAAAAATCGCGGGAATGGAATCGAGCGCAAAGATCACGTCCGTCGTTTCAATGACGAGCAGTACGATAAACAACGGCGTTGCCATCAAGATGCCCGCGTGCCGCGTAAAAAATTTCGTGCCCTCAAATTCTTTGGTGACGGGCATGATGCGGCGAAAGAGGTTGACGATTGGATTTTTTTCAGGATGAACGCCCTCTTCTTTTTGCGTCCCCAATTTGTACGCCGTAAAAATGAGGAATGCGCCAAAGATGTAAATGACCCACTCAAATTGGTGGATCAACGCGGCGCCGAGAAAGATCAAAGTGCCGCGCAAGATCAAGGCGCCGAGAATGCCGAGAAACAAAACGCGATGTTGAAATTTTTGGGGAACCTGAAAATACGCAAAGATGACGACGAATACGAAAATGTTGTCAACGGACAGCGCCTTTTCAATGATGTATCCGGTGAAAAATTCCAAGCCCGCCGTAGTGCCGCGTTCAAAAAAGACAAAGGCATTAAAGGCGAGCGCAATACCAATCCAAAAGATACTAGTCCAAAACGCTTCTTTGGTTTTGATTTCATGTGGATTGCGATTGATGACGAAAAGATCGAGCGCGAGCAAAAACGCGATCAATCCGCCAAACGCGAGCCACATACTTGGACCATTGAGAATCATGAACGTACTCCGAGGGACATTTTAGTAACAGGGAACGAGCGGTGTCAAATGTTGCAACCGCTCCCTTCGCCGCGACCACGCAAATGCGGCATTATATTGAGTAGGAGAGCGACGTTGTACCTTACGTGGTGAAACGCGCGGCGTTACGCAGGAAAATGAATTTTTGATGAATAATTTATTCTATCAGACGCGTCGAAAAATGTAAATAGAAATTTAGTAAAAAAAGCGCGCGATTCATCGCAGTTTGAATCACGATGAATCGCGCGCGGGAATTCTTTTTAATTGTTTAGCGACGCGGGGGATTATCGCGGCGCGGGCGGTCGTAATTGCTGCGTCCGCCGCTGCTGCGATTTCCGCCGCGATTCTGTCCGCCGCGATCTCCATCGCGGCGCGGACCGCGTGAGCCGCCGCTGCGTTCGCCGCCGCCACTGCCGAGTTTGGGGTCGGCTTCGCGGGCTTGCTCGACCGTCCATCCTTCCAACACCGCGCGTCGCGACAAGCGAATCTTGCCTTGCGCGTCAATGTCGGTGATCATCACCATCACATCATCGCCCTCTTTGACGACATCGCGCGGGTCTTTGACTTGATAGTCCGCGAGCTGCGAAACATGCACCAGCCCGTCAATCCCCGGCGCAATTTCGACAAACACGCCAAATTCGGCGAGCCGCACCACCTTGCCCGTGTAAATCGAGCCGAGTTTCGGCGATTCGGTCATGGCGCGAATGCGTTCCATCACACTCGCCGTGCCTTCGCCGCTTACGCCGGCAATGAAAACGGTGCCGTCTTCTTCGACATCAATCTTGACCGCAAACTCTTCTTGCAAGCCGCGAATCGTTTTTCCGCCGGGACCAATGAGCGCGCCGATTTTTTCTTGGTCAATTTTGATCGTTTGAATGCGCGGCGCGTATTGTGAAAGTTCTGCGCGCGGTTCGGCAATCGTGTCGGTAATCACCTTCAAAATTTGCATCCGCGCGTCTTTTGCTTGTGCCAACGCTTCTTTCAAAATGGATGGCGAAACGCCTTGCAATTTCAAATCGAGTTGCAGCGCGGTGATGCCCATGCTCGTCCCCGCGACTTTGAAATCCATGTCGCCGAGTCCGTCTTCCATGCCGAGAATGTCGGTGAGGATCGCGTAACGTTCGCCTTCTGTGACAAGCCCCATCGCAATTCCGGCAACGGGCGCGCTAATCGGCACTCCCGCGTCCATCAACGCGAGGGTTGAACCGCAGACACTTGCCATCGAAGTCGAACCATTCGACGACATCACTTCGGACACCAGACGAATGGTGTACGGAAATTCTTGTTCAGTGGGAATGACGGCAACGAGGGCTCGTTCGGCAAGCGCGCCGTGTCCGATTTCGCGGCGTCCGGGTCCGCGCATCGGACGCGTTTCGCCGACAGAGTACGGCGGAAAATTATAGTGGTGCAAGTAGCGCTTTGAATCATCGGGGTCGAGCGTGTCAATTTTTTGCGCCTCACTCGGCATCCCCAATGTCGCAATCGTCAGCACTTGGGTTTCGCCGCGTTGAAACAAACCGGTGCCGTGCGCGCGGGGCAATAGTCCAACTTCGGCAGAAAGCGGACGCACCGTTTTGGTATCGCGTCCATCCACGCGTTTGTTTTCGTTGAGAATCATCCCGCGCACTTGATTTTTTACTTCGGCATCTACAGCGGACGCAACATCGGCGAGCGGATATTTGTCGCCCGCTTCGTTTTGAATCTCTTGCGTGACGGAATCGAGCGCGCCGCCGCGTTCCGATTTGCCGTAACCACTGTTGAGGATGGTGTTGATTTGCGGCGCGAGTTTTTCGTGTACGAAATGTTTGATTTCTTCGCCGACAGTGAAAAGCGGCACAGTTGTTTTTGGTTTGCCGATTTCGGCGCGCATTTTTTCTTGCAAGTCAATGAGGGGTTGAAATGCCGCGTGCCCCGCGTGAATGGCTTCGTACATCAATTCTTCGGTGACTTCGCTCGCGCCCGCTTCAATCATAATCACCGCGTCGCGTGTGCCAGCCAAACGCAAATCGAGAATGGACTGTTCCATTTGCGAAACGGTAGGATTCATTACAAAGCGCCCGTCCACGTAACCGACGCGCACCGCGCCAACGGGTCCGTGGAACGGAATGTCGCTGATGGTGAGCGCCGCGCTTGCGCCGATGATGGACATGATGTCAATGAAATGTTCTTGATCGGCAGAAAGCGCGGTCATCACAATTTGCACATCGTTCCTCATTCCTTTAGGGAACAACGGACGAATGGGGCGGTCCGTCAAACGACAAATGAGAATCGCGTTTTCGGATGCTTTGCCTTCGCGTTTGAAAAACGAGCCGGGGATTTTGCCCGCGGCGTAGAGCCGTTCTTCGTAATCTACGGTGAGCGGAAAAAAGTCCGCGCCTTCACGCGGCTTTGCCGCCATCGTCGCGGTGGACAAGATGATGGTGTCGCTTTGGCGTACCGTCACCGCACCGTTGGCTTGAAATGCCAAACGTCCGGCTTCGATTGTGAATTCTTCTTCGCCGACGCGGGTGCTGTATTTGTAAATATTTTGAGACATGAAAAAACCTCCAAGGGTTTTAGCAGAGCGCAGATAGCGGCGCTGATTACAGCGCGATGGCAGATGGCAAGGCGCGCTCTGCTATTCGCTATCGGCTATTTGCTGTTTTTGCCCGTCGGAGGTCAGGAGCTGGAAGTTGAAGTTTAGAAATCAGAGATTAGAGATTTGAAATTGAAAAGTAACCAAAGCGCCGAGTTACTTTACAGGTTCAAAGTTCCAATCGCTAAAACCCAATTCCCAAATCCTGCGCGCTGCGACGGACGTTTATTATTTGTATGTTGCAGGAAATTACACTATGTTACGTTTTGATCTGCAATTTACCTCTTTACAAACAAACGAGTAGATGGCAAATGACCATCTACTCGTTTGACATGCTGCTTATTTGCGCAAGCCCAATCGTTCGATGATCTGCTTGTAGCGGGATGCGTCTTTTTTCGAAAGATATGTCAAGTGGCGGCGGCGTTCCCCGACCATCTTGAGCAAGCCGCGACGCGAATGATTGTCATGTTTATGCGCTTTCAGATGTTCAACCAACTGGTTAATTCGCGTCGTGAGTAAAGCAATTTGTACCTCGGGCGAGCCGGTATCCGTTGTATGGATGTGGTACTGTCCCATAACGGCGGTCTTTTCCGCCTTTTTGAGCGACATTCCCTGCTCCTCTATAGATGCTGTGCATCTGATGAAACAACGGCGGGACACTTGTGCCGCCGTCAGAGTTCCTAACCTGAATTGGCGGGATTATAGCATCGAGCCGCGTTTTGGGCAAATTGCACAAAAAGTTTCGCTTTTTGAGATGCTATTTTGATTGGCTCACCATCTCTTTTTCCTGCAAAAACTGTTTGGCAGCCACCACTTGCGGCCCGTCGCCAATGATGCCGATAATGTCACCACTTTGAAATCGAAACGCCGATTTTGGATTCGCAAAAATATCGTCGCCGCGTTTGATGGCAATGATCGACGCGCCCGTCTGATCACGAATTCCGGCAGTGGCAACCGTCTGATTGATCAAGGCGCTATTCGAACCGACCTCATGCCAAACGATTTCCATTCCGCGAAAGGCGTAAAGTAACTGCTCCAGCAAACTATATTCATCTGTGGACGAGATTTCGACGTCATAGTGATCGCGGCGCACAATGTCGGTGTATTGCTGCACCTGAAGCGGCGGCAAACCCAAACGCAAAAGCGTATGCCGCACGATTTCCAGTCCGCCTTCGAGTTCGGGATGAATCACATCTTGCGCGCCCATTTCCGCAAGGCGCAGCACTCCCGCTTGCGTTCCCGCGCGCGCAATGATCGGGAGTTCGGGCGCAATTTTGCGCGCGGAAGCGACGACCACTTCGGCAGTGGCTTCGTCAGGCACCGTCACCACGAGGGCGCGCGCGTGCGGCAAACTTGCATGTTTTAACACTTCGGAATTTGCCGCGTCGCCAAATAACGTGGGAACGCCCATCTTATCCAATTCGGCGACGCGTTCCGCTGTCGCATCCACCACAAGGCGCGGAATTTTCAGATGCTCCAAAACATCTACGACGTGATGCCCGACGCGTCCGTACCCCACAATAACCACGTGGTTATCAAGATGTTCCGGGGACGCGGGCGCGGGTCCATGCCTGTCCAGTCGTTTCCACAACGCCGGATGTCGTTTCAACCAATTTTCAGTCGGCTGGACCGCGCGAAAGACGAGCGGATTTGCGATGATGGAAAGCACCGCGCACGCCAGAATGAGCGAGTACTGGTCTGAATTCAGCAAGCGCAGAGACAGCGCCGAAGTCCCCAACAGGAACGAAAACTCGCCAATCTGGCTGCGTCCCGCCCCGACAATGAGCGCCGTGCGCGCCGGATAGGGGAATACGAACGCGAGCAGCGCGGTTAGAATGGGTTTCGCTATCACGACCAGCGCGGTGACCGCCAGCACTTGCCACGCGTTCGTGACCAGATACATCGGATTGACCAGCATACCGACGGAAACAAAAAACAGAATTGAAAATACTTCGCGAAAAGGCAAAACATCCGCGCCCACCTGATAACTGGTCGTGGATTCGCTAATCGTGATGCCCGCCAAAAACGCGCCGAGCGCGAGCGACACGCCAAAAAATTCGGACGCCGCGAACGCGGTTCCCAACGCGACTACAATCACGGTCAAAATAAAAAGTTCGCGAGATTCGGTGAATGCCATGCGGACGAACAACCACGGAATAAAGCGTGTGCCAATCAATAACATCAAGCCCACAAAGATTCCGGCTTTGACCAATGTCAACAGCGTCGTTTGCAGGAGCGAATCACCTCCCTCGCCAAACGCGCGCAAGAACACGAGAATTCCAACGCTGACAATATCTTCGACCACAAGCCAGCCCACCGCCACACGCCCATGAATCGTATTGAGGAGTCCCCTATCTTCAAGCGCGCGCAAGAGGACTACGGTGCTGGCGATAGAAATTGCCAGACCAAAAATCAAACTTGCGTCCGGCGACCAGCCCCACCACTGCGTCAAAGCAAATCCGAGCGCGGTTATCAACGCCATCTGAAGCACCGCGCCGGGCAAAGCAATGTCGCGCACCACCCAAAGGTCACGCAGCGAGAAATGGAGCCCCACGCCGAACATCAAAAAAATAATGCCGATTTCCGCCAATTCACTAATCGCGCCGACATCGCCCACAAAGCCCGGCGTAAAGGGTCCAATTACAATCCCCGCGAGCAAATAGCCCACAATCGTCGGCAATCCCAAACGGCGCGCAATCACCCCGCCTAAAAACGCTGCCACCAGCGCGACCGTGATATTGGTCAACAAATGAAATTCGGTCATTGCTTGCTCATTTCCATCTCGCGCGATTATAACAGCTCGGAATCCGAATAGATAGGCAAAAACGATGCTTTAAGATTTTTTTTACGTGCGTAGGAAACAAAAAGCCCCCTTGTTCGAGGGGGTTGGAATTGGTGAGATAGCTCAATCATCAGCTTTCTATTCAGCTCGCCAACGAATAAATTTCACGCGGCGGGCTGGCGCGTCAATTTTCGCAAACGCATTAATTGGCTCGCAGGCGCGGGTCGAGCGCGTCGCGCAAACCATCGCCGAGGAGATTAAAACCGAGCACTGTGAGCATGATCATGAGCCCCGGAAAGAGGAGCACCCACCACGCGCCGCTGGTGAGATACTTGACGCTGTCGGCGAGCATTGCGCCCCATTCGGGATAAGGCGGTTGTTGTCCCAAGCCGAGAAAGCCCAAAGCGGCAGTTTCCAAAATGGCGGCAGCAATCCCCAAAGTGGCAGTCACCAGAATCGGCGAAAGACTGTTCGGAAAGACGTGTCGGGACAGAATCCGTCCGCCCTGTGCGCCCACCGCATGTGCGGCAGTGATGAATTCTTGCTGTTTGAGGGAAAGAACTGTCGAACGTGCGATGCGCGCGTAAATGGGGATGCTGACAATACTGATCGCCAGCAAAGAATTGCGCAAGCCGGGACCGATGAGCGCGACGACGGCAATCGCGAGGAGCAGCCCGGGGAACGAAAGCAAAATATCCATTCCAAACATCAAGCCCAAATCGAGCGAGCGTCCCACATAGCCGGAGACCAGACCAAGCACTGTCCCGATGATGACTGCGATTAATACCGCGCCAATGCCAACGCCAAGCGACGCCTGTGCGCCATGCGCGATGCGGCGCATCACATCGCGTCCTTGTTCGTCAGTGCCCATCGGATGTTCGAGCGAGGGTGGTTGCAACTGTGACGCGAGATCAGAATCGATGCGCGGGTTGTACGGAAAAAGGACCGGAACAAAAATCGCCAGAAAAAGGAAAAAGATGACGATAACCATGCCCAATTGGGCAAGCCGATTGGACAAGAGACGCTGCCCGGCGTCACGCCACAAACTGCGCGGTGGGCGCGTCAGAGATTTGGCAACTGGCGGTGCAGTGGGGGCGGTAGTAGTGATGGAGGTGCTCATTTATGCATCAAGCCGTACACGCGGGTCTACGAGGGTGTAGAGAATATCCACGACCAAATTAATGAGGACAAAAATGATAGCAATCGTCAGAGTCACGCCTTGAACAATTGGATAATCGCGGGCATAAATGGCATCCACGAGCCAGCGTCCGATGCCGGGCCACGAAAAAACGGTTTCAGTCAAAATCGCGCCCGAAAGCAAGATGCCCACTTGCAGCCCGACGACTGTGATGACGGGTAAAAGCGCGTTACGGAGGGCATGGCGCAAGATAACGCTGCGTTCCTTTAACCCCTTGGCGCGTGCTGTCCGCACATAGTCCTGATTCAATACTTCGAGCATCGAGGAACGCGTCATGCGCGCAATGATTGCCATGGGGATGGTGGCGAGCGCGACTGCGGGTAGAATGAGATGTCTAAGACCCTGCGCAAAGAGGGCGAGATTGGCTTGCAGCAAACTGTCGAGGAGGACAAGGTTGGTGATAGGTTCGTATTGTGCGTTCGCATCGAGCCGCGCTCCGGAGGGCAGCCAATGCAGTGTGACGGCAAACAAAAAGATAAGCATCAAGCCCAACCAAAAGATGGGCATGGAAACTCCGGTCAAGGCAACGACCATACTGGAGGCGTCGAACCACGAATTGCGCTTGACGGCGGACAGGATGCCCAAAGGAATGCCGAGAAACGTGGCGACGATCATCGCGCCGAACGCCAATTCAATCGTCGCGGGGAAACGCCGAAGAATTTCGCGCGTGACGGGTTCCTGCCGCAGCACCGATGTGCCGAGGTCGCCGCGCAGCGCGTTGGCGATAAAAATCAGATATTGTTCGTAAACAGGCTTGTCCAAACCAAGCTGCGCGCGGACGCGCTCGATACTCTCCGGCGTCGCGCGTTCGCCCAGCATGACCACGGCGGGGTCGCCGGGGATCAGGCGCACAAAACCAAAGACGAGCAGGGAAACACCCAGCAGGACCAGAATTAGCGTTAACGAGCGCTTGATGAGATAACGACCCATGATGGTGGAAAGTCCTCAGACTTGGTTTTGCAAAACTCCAAGTCTGAAAGAGGGGTGAGGAGGATTTCCTCACCCCCTGTTGGTGCACTATTGCGCTGCTTTGACCTGAACCGTGTTAAAGTACTCGGTCCCGGTTGGATTCGGGATGTACCCTTCCACGTTTGCGCCAAGCGCCAGCGGAGGTTGATTGTTGGCGATAAAAACGCGCAAGATTTTGTCGTGAAGCATCTGTTCGGATTCCTGATACATCTTGGTGCGTTCGGCTTTGTCAATCGTGCTCGCCGCTTTCTTGAGCAGGTCGGACAGCTCTTTGTCGTTTACAAATCCTTCACGCGAGAGCGGCTTGTCATCCGCGCTCATGCAGAAAAAGTAGCAGACAAAGTTGTCGGGGTCGCCGTTATCGCCCGTCCATCCGAGCATATAGAGTGGCAGTTCGCCTTTGGCGCGGCGGTCGAGATAGGTTGCCCAGTCAACCGTCTGGAGTGAGACATTGATGCCCGCTTTGGCGAGATCTGCTGCCATTGCCGTCCCGATATCCTTTGGATTGGGATAGTACGGGCGCGAGACCGGCATGTACCAAAGTTCCAGCGGCACTTTTTTGCCGTTCAAAGTCACTTCGCTCAAACCGTTGGCGAAACCGGCATCGGCGAGCAGTTTCTTGGCGGCTTCGGTGTCGTATGCCCAATCGGTAATGTTGGGATTGTAGCCCCACAGCGAGGGCGGCTGAAGTTCCTTGGCGACCAAGCCCGTACCGCCGTACAGCGCATCCACGATAGCTTTTTTGTTGATGGCTTGCGCGAATGCCTGGCGCACCTTGGGGTCGTTGAATTCTTTGACGTTATAGTTGAACGCGAGATAACCGGTCGTGTTGGTCGGGCGCAAGAGAAGTTTAAAGCGCGGGTCGTCCTTGATGGCGGCGACGTCGCGCGGCTCCATACCTTCCAGCGCGTTGATTTCACCGGCGGCGAGGGCAAGCAAGCGCGCCGAGTTGTTCGGAATGTTGCGGACAATGACGCGATTCATCTTGGGCGCGTTCGCTTTATCCCAATAATCTGCGTTCGCGTCGAGCGTTACTTGTTCGTTCGGTTTCCACTCGACGAATTTGTACGGACCCGTTCCGACGGGATTCTTGCACGTGTCAACGCCGTATTTTTCGAGCGCAGTCGGGCTGGCAAAGACAAACACGAACATTGCCAAATTGTTCAGGAACGGACCTTGCGGCTGTCTGAGCGTAAATTTGACTGTGGTGGGGTCAACGGCTTCGACTTTTTCGATGATACTGTTTTCGTCAAAACCGCCGAACTGCGCCTCATAGTACTCAAAGGTTTGACCCGCTTTGATTTGTGCGTCGTGCTGAGGATTCTTGGTATTGCCCCAATAGTCAAAGTTCTTGACGACTGCATCAGCATTAAAGTCGGTGCCGTCGTGGAACTTGACGCCCTCTTGCAACTTGAATGTCCATTCTTTGCCATCATCAGAAGTCGTCCAACTCTTGGCGAGGGCTGGCACGGGATTGGTTGTATCTTTGTCGAACTTTACCAATCCTTCATAAACCTGGTTGATGATGCGTCCTGAAATACCGTCGGTGATGACTGCAGGGTCGAGACAAACGGGTTCGCCCTGCGCGCCAAACACAAATGCCTCGGGCGCTTGCGCCGGGGCGGCGGTTGCCTGGACGACGACCGTTTGGACGACAGGCGCGCTGGTTTGGATTTTTTCGACAACCTGCGTCTGCACCACAGGTGCGCCGGTCTGGACCTTTTCGACGACGACGGTCTGGACTACCGGTGGCGCCGCGGGGGCTGAACAGGCGGCGAACACCAACAGCGCAACAAAGATCGCTAACGGAAGCGCCAATTTAAGGCGATGGGATTGCATTCGGTCTCCTCCTTTGGAAACGTGTTTGGAAAAGGTAGATCATGAATTTTGAGGTAATAGGCAAATGCCTTAAAGACAAATGTGGCGGGCGGGGGACACCTCCTTTCGCGCAAAAGAATTGTAAAGGAAAAACAGTCTTTTGCCCTATAGTGATGCAAAAGCCCTTCCGTAGGTCAGAAGGGCTTGCAATACGAATACAGCGCCGAGATGTAATTTTCTTAGCCGGTCCCCTTCATCCGCGGATCCAATGCATCGCGCAAACCATCGCCGAGAAAGGTAAAGCCCATCACGACGAGCGCTACGGCAATCGCGGGCGCAAGCAGCATCCACGGCTGAGCGTTGATCGCCGTTTGTCCTTCCAAGAGTAACGAGCCCCAGCTGGTGACAAAGAATTCTTGGCTCGAAGTCCCGGGGCGCAGTCCCAAACCGAGATAGCCGAGAACAGCTTCGGTGATGATCAGACGGGGAACAGCAAAGGCAGTAATGATAATGATTGGACTGAGAATGTTTGGGAGAATGTGCCGCTGCATGATGGATTGATCGCTCGTGCCGATCGAGTGCGCAGCTTCGATAAATTCCTTTTCTTTGATTGACAACGTGCTGCCGCGCACCACGCGCGCGATGCCAACCCAGTTGACGATGGCAAGCGCGCCGAACAAAAGAATCAACCCATTCGCCCAATCTCCCAAAAACGAGTCGCGCAGCGCAAACATGACGACGACGAAAAAGAGCAGATCGGGAAAGCTGTACACAATATCGGTAAAGCGCATTAGCAAATTGTCAATGGTTCCGCCGGAATATCCCGCAAAGAGACCAAGCGAAATGCCAAGAATGGTAATAAAGATCGTCGGAACGATTGCCACGACCAAAGAAACGCGCGCGCCATAGATCAAACGACTCAAGACATCGCGCCCGATACTATCGGTGCCGAGGAAAAACTGTGGGTCGCCGGTTTTATTGGTAGGGTTCAGAAAATCGGGCGACCATACGGGCGGCAGAAAGCTTTTGCCGTCATAAATCTTGAGCGGATCGTGCGGCGCGAGCATTGGTCCAAAGATGGCGAGCGCGAAAAAACCAATGACCAGTACCAGACCAAACATCGCCGCTTTGTTCTTTTTGAGGCGACTCCACGCGTCCACCCACAGACCTTGCGGTGGCTTGGTATTGATAGCTTGGTCAATCGGGCGGTGCCCGGCGACTGCGGTGGTAGCCATATCAGTCCTCCTAACTCAGCTTGATACGCGGATCAAGGAACGTGTAAACCAAATCCACCAGAATATTCGCGATTTGGATGATCAAGGCAAAGATGAGCGTCGTTGCCATAATCATAGAATAATCGCGCTGACCAATCGCCAAGACGAACTGGCGTCCCCAGCCGGGAAAGCCAAACATCGTCTCGATAATGAACGAGCCGGTAATGAGCCCGGCAAAGGCAGGTCCCATGACTGTTACAACGGGGATGAGCGCGTTCTTGAGCATGTGCCGCCAAACGACCATGCGTTGGCTCAAGCCCTTGGCGCGCGCAGTCCGAACATAATCTTGCCGCATCACTTCGAGCATGGAAGCGCGCGTCAAGCGCGCCGTTGACGCCAGCAGCCCAAAGCCCAAGACGACGGCGGGCAAAATCCACACGATTGGATTGTCCCAACTGCGCGGGACGACGGGGACGAGTTTCAAGCCAACCGCAAAAATAATAATCAAGAAAATACCTAAAACGAAATTTGGCACGGTGACGCCCGAAGTGGCGATAAAGAGACTCGCGTAATCTACGGGCGTATTTTGGCGCAGCGCGGAAATGACGCCCATGGGAATTCCAATCAGGGTTGCAAAGATGAGAGCGATAAACCCAAGCCGCAAAGAATAGCCCGCTTTACTGTCCCACGGCGCTTTGCCTTCCGGCGGATCGAGCACAATATCTTGCACCATCAAGCCGCGCTGGCGAAAGGATGGACCCATGTTGCCGCAGATGAAACCGCAGCGCCATTTGCCGTTAACGGTGCCGCCAACCATATAAGTAATAAATTGCGTATCAAAAAAACCGGCGATGTTGCCTTGCATCAAGGCGGGAAAATCGAACCACACTTCTTTATCCAAACCGAATTGGGCGTTGAGTTGCTTTTGGGTCGTAGGGTCAATTTGGCGTTGACTCGGGTCTTTGTCAAATGGACCGCCGGGCGCGGCGTGCATCAAAACAAAGGTGATGACTGCGACGACGATCATCACGGGAATCAGCCACAAGAGACGACGAATTAGAAATCTGCCCATATTCTACCTCTAGCTTTTCGCGAACTGCTTTTCTTGATAATAACATGGACGAGAGCCGATGTGAGTTTTCTCACACCGGCTCAAGTTCATTGCTTACGCTTTATTGCGGCAGCTTGCTCGTATCAATATCAATGGTTTCGACGTCTTGCGAACCGGGGAAATCTGTGTCCTGCGGTGTGGTTGTAACGCCTGTCACCCAAGGTTTCACCAAGTAGGCGTTGACATTGTTCCACATGAATGCAACCGGCGCGCCGTCAATCAAAAGATTTTGCGCTTGCGCGTATAGGTCCGCGCGTTTCGCTGGATCAACCGTCGAGTCGGCTTCGTCAACCAACTTGTCAAAGTCGGGGTTCGAGTAACCGATGCGCTCGCCGAAACCGCCGGTCTTCCAGTAGACACTCAGCCAGTTTTGCGGATCGGGATAATCCGCGCACCAGCCGAGAATGAACATTTGCGGCGCAGTATTGATATCCTTGGTCAATGCGGTAAAGGTCGTCGGATCAACGGGATTCGACTTGATGTTGACGCCGAGAACGTCTTTCCACTTGCCGAGGAGCCAGTCATAGCGTGTGCGGTTGCGCGGTGTATCACTGAATGTGGCGGTGATTTCGGGCAGTTTGTCCACGCTGCCGTACTTGGATTCAGCCAGAGTCTTTTTGGCTAGATCGGGATCATAGCCCCATTTGGTGCTGGTTTCGTACCCAGGATAGCCCGGAGGAATCCAGGTCAAGGTCGGCGCGCCCAGTCCCTGTAGTACATCCGTGACCCAACCTTCACGATTCAGCGCTTCCGCAAATGCTTCGCGAACTTTTTGGTCGGTGAATGGTTCTTTTAACTGATGGAACATGACCGCAAAGGTGCATGACCCGGGGAAAATCTTGGCTTCTTTGGAGAGTTCCGCGTCCGCTTTGATTGTTGCCAGGTCTTCGGCAGCAAGCCCAACAATATCAAATTCGTTGTTCTTGTATGCTTGGAAGGCAACAGCGGAATCGGCGATGTATGAGAATTCAATCGGCACTTTGGCTTGATCGCTCCAGTAAGTCGCGCTCGGCTCGAACCGAGAACGGACAAATGGTTCGAGCGTCTTGAGGACATAGGGACCGTTGCCAATCTGGAATTTGGAGCTATTCCACCAATTGTCGCCACCCTCGGTGATATTTTCCTCTTTGGCGGGATAGGCGACCCAGATGCCCATGATGGTGTGGAAATAAGGCGCGGCTTTGCTAAAGGTCAATTTGAGGGTATTGCAATCTTCCTGCGCGTATCCTTCTTCACCCTCTTTGCATGGCTGACCACTCTTGTCGAGCGCTTGGATGCTGGCGGCGACATCCGCTTGAAGTTTGGCGAGGTCTTCTTCCGAGATCGTGGCGAGGTCGGCGCCGCGCCATTCGGGTGCACCCTTGATCTCGTCTGTGATCGCCGCATATTCACCGGCAGTGTGCGGATCAATGTTGCGCATGAGCGCATATTGGAAGCGCTTGGCGTTCAACGGTGTGCCGTCGCTGTATTTCAAACCGTCACGCAGCGTAAAGGTCAGTTCCGTCGCGGCGTCATTGTATTCCCATTTTTCGGCGGCACCCGGGACGGTCTCGAGCTTGGTGTTGAACTTGGTGAGACCTTCGTAAATCAACTTGAGATGTGCAATCTCGTTGACGAACGAAGATTTTTGCGGGTCAATGATGTCGGGATAGCTGCCGAGGTTGATGCGGAGCACCTTTTCGACCGCTGCAGCTGTCGGCACTGCCGTCACGACTTTTTCGACAACCTCCGTCTGGACGACGGGCGCGCTCGTTTGTACTTTTTCAACAATTTGGGTCTGAACAACGGGGGCAGCTGTCTGAACGGCAGCCGGTGGCGCCGCTGGCGCGCCACACGCCACTGCAATCATCACCACCAATGCGGCGAGGACTGCAAGAATTGCAAACTTTTTCATTTCCTTCTCCTCCTGCAAATGTGTGACACAAGGATGTGCCACTGAAGTGTGTATGGTTTACACTCGAAATCCTGTTGGAACGACAGAGAACGATGGAATGGCGTCTGATTTGTCGGCGCTGCAATTTTGCGGGATGGCAACGCGCAGCAAGAAAGCGAGTGATTTGGATCGGTTGCTACAGCATCAATACGTTATCTGCTGCTTTCACCTCCTTTGAACTTGAGGGGATTTATTTGGCGCGTAAAAGGCATGGGGAACGACATCATTGTCGAGGTCCGCAGAAATTAAAAACTTCAACTCGTTGAAAAATGGAACAGTGGAATGTTCTCATGATTTCGCTGGAGCATCCGCGCCCAAGACAATGGGCAGCGCGCAACATGGAATGGAACAAGTTGAAAGAGGACGTCTGCGTACGCGAATATAGCATAGTTCCAAACGCGCGTCAAGAAAAAATGCGTGTTCCGTGTTCCCCTTTGAATTAGACCACATGACACTCGACAAAATGCCCATTTCCTACATCGCGCCATTCGGGCGCGACTTCTTTGCAAATGGGGATGGCGAGCGGACAGCGGGTGTGAAAACGACATCCTTTGGGCGGATTTACGGGACTCGGGACATCACCCACCAAAATAATACGCTCGCGTTTCTCTTCGATCAGCGGGTCAGGAATCGGCACTGCCGAAAGGAGCGCGCGGGTGTAGGGATGCAGTGGGTTCGCGTACAAGGTATGTCCATCGGTGAGTTCGACGATTTTGCCCAAATACATCACCGCGATGCGGTCCGAAATATGCCGCACCACCGAAAGGTCGTGCGCGATGAACAAGTACGTGAGTCCGAAACGCTCTTGCAATTCTTCCAGCAGATTGACAATCTGGGCTTGAATCGAAACATCGAGCGCGGAGATGGGTTCATCACAAACAATGAAATCGGGATTGACGGCGAGCGCGCGCGCGATACCAATGCGTTGGCGCTGTCCACCGGAAAATTCATGCGGATAGCGATTGATGAAATACGGGTTAAGTCCAACAACCTGCAACAGTTCCTGCACGCGTTCTTTTTTCTCTTTGCCTTTGGCGATATTGTGCACTTCCAGCGGCTCGGCAATAATATCTCCGACGGTCATACGCGGATTGAGCGAAGCGTACGGGTCTTGAAAAATCATCTGCATGTTGGAACGCATCTTGCGCAGCTCTTCGCCTTTTAGCGTGGCGAGATCTTTGCCTTCAAACAAAACGCTCCCTTCGGTGGGGCGATACAATTGTAGGATAGTGCGACCGGTGGTGGACTTGCCGCAGCCGGATTCGCCGACGAGTCCGAGTGTCTCGCCCGGTTTCACATCGAACGAAATACCATCCACCGCTTTGACATCGGCGACTTTTTTCTGAAAGATGATGCCTTGTGTAATCGGAAAATATTTTTTCAGATTGCGAATCGAGAGGATCGCCCCATTCGCGTCCGTTGAGGCATTGGCTTGTGCGCTGCCCGTTGCGGGCGCGGGGGGCGTTGTCTGCGTTTCCGTACTCATCTGTTTCGCTCCTTGAATTAGATTGGAGGCTAGGACTGGATTCGATTTTGCTTTTACTAACGTCCAACTTATGCCGCAGCGGGCTGCATGAACTTGCGCCCGAGGATCGCGTCCCGTTGTTCGCGGACGGCTTCGTAATGCCAACATGCGGACCAATGTTTCACCCCGACGGACATCAAGGGCGGATTTTCTTGCAGACACTTTTCGGTTCGAAACTTGCAGCGATCATAAAAGGGACAACCGGTCGGAAGATTCACCAAATCAGGTGGGAGACCTTCAATGGGAGTGAGTTTTTCGCGTCTGCCTTCATCGAGGCGTGGAATGGAACCGAGCAGCCCGACCGTGTACGGATGCAGCGGATTCGCAAACAATTCTTTCACGGGCGCCGTTTCGACAATGTATCCCGAATACATCACGTTGATCCGGTCTGCCAGTCCGGCGATGACGCCGAGATCGTGCGTGATCCAAATGATTGACATCCCTAATTCGTTCTTGAGACGCTTCACGATGTCAGTGATCTGCGCCTGAATCGTCACATCCAGCGCGGTCGTCGGCTCGTCGGCAATGAGCAGCTGCGGCGAACAAGAAAGCCCCATCGCAATCATCACGCGCTGGCGCATGCCTCCGGAAAATTGATGCGGATAATCATCGAGCCGCCGTTCCGCTTCGGGAATGTTCACCATCTTGAGCAATTCCGCCGCGCGTTTGCGCGCCTTGTCTTTGTTCATGCCAAGATGGAGCTCGAGCGCTTCGGTGATTTGTGTGCCGATGGTGAGGACTGGATTGAGCGAGGTCATGGGGTCTTGAAAGACCATCGCGATCTTGTTCCCGCGAATTTGCCGCATCTCTTCATCGCCGAGCTTGAGCAAATCCTGTCCTTGAAAAAGGACTTCGCCGCTCGCAATGCGTCCCGGGGGCATGGGAATCAAGCGCATCACGGTCAACATCGAGACCGATTTGCCGGAACCCGATTCGCCGACGAGACCGAGCGTTTCCCCTTCTTCCAAATGAAACGTGACCCCGTTTACCGCGTGTACAACACCATCTTGCGTTGCAAATTCTGTGCGCAAGTTTCGAACATCAAGCAGGATATTGCCCATAAGACCCCTTTCGGAATTTATGAATAAAGATTGCGTTTATTGCAATTCCGGATTCAATGCTTCGTTCAATCCATCGCCGACAAAGTTAAATGCAAAAACGACAGCCGCCATAATTATAAACGGAATGAAAATCATCCAGATCATTTCGGGCCACGTGCGCCAATATCTGACCACATGGTCGGAAAGAATAATGCCCCAGCTTGGATTCGGCGGCTGCAAACCGATGCCGAGATAAGCGAGGATGCCTTCCGACAACGCAATTCCGCCCAGCCCCATCGAAATCGCGACGAGAATCGGCGCGAGTGAATTGGGTAAAAGATATCGCGTTATGATGCGCCAATTTGAAACGCCGACCAGCTGCGCGCTCAACACAAATTCTTTTTCGCGCAGCGCCAAAATTTGACCGCGCACCAAACGCGCCAAGCCCGCCCAACCCAAAAGACTCAACGAAATAATCACCACCAAATAATCGGCATATCCCGAACGCACAAATTCGGTGAGCCAGGGCCATTGATTCGCCAGCGCGATAGTTCTTAACTGCGTAACAATTCCCGGCTTGATGGTGGCGGCAATAAAAAAGATAAAGAGCAAATCCGGAAATGCAAAGAGAAAATCAATCAACCGCGAAATCAATGTATCCGACAAGCCGCCGAAATAGCCAGCCATCGCGCCGAGCAGTAGACCGAACGTGAGACTAATTGTGGCGACCACTATTATAACAAAAACTACGGAACGTGCGCCATAGATAATCCGCGAAAGCATATCGCGTCCCAACGCATCTGTCCCGAGCAAATGTTCCGCGCTTGGCGGCTTTTCGACATTGTCGAGATTCGTTTTGGAGAAATCGTACGGCGCAAGCAGCGGCGCAAAGAGCGCGGTGAACAACAGCAAAGCAATAATCAGCAGTCCGAGCAATGCGGGTTTGTTGCGCGCGAAACGGCGCCACGTTTCTTTCCACGCCGGACGCGGGTTCATTTCTTTTTCTGATTTTTTCAAAGGAAGCGTTGCAGTAGTTGTAGCCAATCGAAGGGACAAAGGTCGGGGGATAAGGGTTGCGGATGAATTGTAGATTCATCCTGCTGCCTTCATCCCGCAGTCCTTATTTATACCGGATGCGCGGATCCACGAACGCGTACGTTATATCAATCAACAAATTGATAATCACATAGATCGTTGCCGCCATCAAGGTAAACGCGAGAATGACGTAATAATCTTTTGACAAGAGCGATTCGTATGCGAGCGCGCCGGCGCCCGGAATGCTGAAAAATTGTTCGACGATAAACGAACCGGCAAATAATCCTGCCAACACAAACCCAATCAGAGTTATGAGTGGAATCATCGCGTTGCGTAACGCATGTTTGACGATCACCATCCACTCTTTGAGACCCTTGGCGTGCGCCGTGCGAATGTAATCCGAAGTCATCACCTCAATCATGGCGGCGCGCGTTTGCCGTGTAAAGATCGCAAGAATGCCAAGCCCGAGCAAGAACGCGGGCATGATAATGTGCGGCGCAAACATGCCTTCCCACCCACCTACCGGCAAAAAGGGTCCGATTGTCAGCGGTCCAATTTCATGTTTGCGCGCGACCGCAAAATTCAACACCGGCATCAAGCCAATGATGGGCAGCGAGATGCCGAGAATAACAAATCCGCGGATGATGAAATCAATCCAGGTGCCGCGCTTGAGCGCCGCGAGAACGCCCAACGCAATGCCGAGTGGGAGACTCCACAGGATCGAAACAAAATTCAGTTGAATTGTAACGGGGAGCCGTTTCGCAATCAACGCGCCAACTGGCTGTCCTTGATATTTGACGAGCGAGTAACCGAAATTGCCTTGAACTGCGTTCGTAACATAGTTAAAGTATTGAACGAGAAACGGTCTGTCGAATCCATATTCTTTACGCACTTGTTCAATGATTTTTGGATTCGCGCGCAGTCCCATCATCACCGTCACCGGATCACCGGGACCGTACACACCCAAGGCGAATGTCACAAGCGAAATGAGAATCAAGAGGACCGGCAGCCAGAGGAGGCGGCGTACCAGATATGCAGTCATTCAGAAAAGGATGGCGCGGGACAAAGTAGAGCTGTCCCGCGCCACTCTATTTATTTACTTGTCTAGTGTGATGTACTTGAGTCGTTCAATGACCAGCGGTGGGTAGAACACGCCTTTGACATACGGCTTGGTCAGCCAGTAATCGCGTCCGTACGTCAACGGCAGCACCGGCGCATCTTGCAAAATCTGCTCTTCGGCTTTTTGATACAAGTTAATGCGCTTTTCGAGATCGGTCTCGACGCTCGCTTCATCAATCAACTTGTCCACTTCAGGATTGTTATAGCCGCTCCAGTTTTGCGGATTGGGCTGCCCATCCACTTGGCTCGCAAAGAGAATCCCGAAAAAGTTGTGGGGATCAACATAGTCCGCGCTCCAACCGATATCGAACATTTGGAAATCCACGTTCGTGCCGTTGATTTGCGAGAGATACGTCGCAAAATCGGTTTGTTCGATGGAAATGTTCGCGCCCAGATTTTCTTTGAGCATTTCGGCAATCGCTTGCGTATCGGAACCGGCTGTGCCGCCGCCGCCAATTGTGCTCCACACAATATCCGGCAAGCCGCTTGCGTATTTCGATTCTGCCAGCAACTTTTTCGCGCCTTCCGGATCGTACTGGATGCCCTTCAAATCCGGATTAAAGCCGGGGAATGACTGCGGCAAAATTCCGGTTGCGGGCTGCACCATGTCTTTGTACACGACTTTGGCAATCTTGGAAATATCAATGGACTTGGCAAATGCCATGCGCACTTTCGGATCATCAAACGGCGGTTTGCGCGTGTTGAATACGAGGAAACCTGTTGAAAGCTGTGGGTCAACGCTCAGTTCTTTGTTTAACGGATTTGACGGATCGCTCACACGCTCAATGTCGGCAAGAGAAACGCGCGTCGCGTCAAGATCGCCGTTTTCATAACGCGTCATCGTCGAGCCGCCGCCGAGAGTCATCTCGATGCGATCCACCGACGGTTTTACGTCACCGTAATAATCTTGATTCTTTTCCAGAACGATCAACTGTCCTTGGTCCCATTGAGTCAATTTATAAGGACCTGTGCCGTTCGGTTTGAGATACCACGGCTGTTCGCCTGATTCCACATTGAACTTGTCCACCACGTACGAAACAGGATGCGCCAGTTCGGCGAGAAAGTAGGTGACAGGACGCTTGAGGTCAATTTGGATCGTAGAATTGTCAATGACTTTGAGACCGCTGATCTCTTTGGCTTGTCCCGTATACTTTTCGGTGAAACCGTCAATATCACTGAGATAGAGCGGCGCAACGGTCGAGCGCGTTTTTGGATCCGCGGCGCGTTCGAGCGAGTATTTTACGTCTTGCGCGGTGACGGGACGCCCATCTTGAAATTTCGCGTCTTTGCGCAGAGTGAACGTGTAGGTTTTTCCATCATTCGTCACGTCCCACTTTTCCGCGAGGTCAGGCACGATCTTGAGATCTTTGTTAAAGCCAACGAGTCCGCTGAAAATTTCGACAATGTATGTCGCCGATTCGACATCACTCGTCAACGCAGGATCGAGCGTCGGCGGATCGCCCCCCAAGCCACTGCCGCCGGGGAGCCGAAGTGTATTCCCGGTTGGGGCGGTGCTGCCATTTTGCGAAGGATTTTGATTCTGATTTTGATTCTGATTTTGATTTTGGTTTTGACTTGGATTTCCGACGGCTGTCGGTTGCTGCGAGGGAGCGTTTTGTGAAACACTCGGCGCGCCAAAAAAGCTGCCGCATACGCTGCCGGGCTGTGGGCAATAGACCAATGCGCCGATTCCAACGCATACGAGACCAACCAGCGCGACCAACAGCACAACGACAATCGCAACCAGTCCACGATTTTCAGACATGTCTAGCGAACTCCTCTTTCGTACGACAACTCAACTCTACAATGCCTTGGCGCAAGTTGGCGAATCCTATCATAACGACTATAGCGTGTCAAGACGTCGCACAGAAAATTCCGATTTGATATTAAAAATTTCGCACATTCAATTTAGGTGGGGATTAAGAGAGGGTTAGTCATTGGTCATATGGTATTACGTGCGACACATTGGATTGGATGTCTCTGAACGCCAAAACAAAAACGCCCGCGCACCGCGCGAGCGTCTCATTCGTTCCAACTTTCCAACTTGAGTTTTCCAACGCTATCGCCGTCAAACACATTCTACTTTCCGCTTTCGCTTCTCCGTCTTTGCTACAGCCCCGCCTCGGCTCGCAGCAGCTCTGCCTTGTCCATCGCTTCCCATGGCGCGTCAATATCGTGACGTCCAAAGTGTCCATACGCGGCAGTGGGTTGATAAATCGGGCGACGCAAATTCAGATCGCGGATGATTGCCGCCGGGCGCAAATCGAAATGCGCGCGCACCAATTCCATAATTTTGTCGTGCGAAATTTTTTCCGTGCCAAAGGTTTCGGCGTTGATGGAAACAGGATGCGCGACCCCAATCGCGTACGCCACTTGCAATTCAAAACGTTCCGCAAGCCCCGCCGCGACAACGTTCTTTGCGACATAGCGCGCGGCATACGCGGCGCTGCGGTCCACCTTTGTTGGATCTTTGCCGCTGAACGCGCCGCCGCCGTGACGCGCGACCCCGCCGTACGTGTCCACAATAATTTTTCGCCCCGTCAAGCCCGCGTCACCCATCGGTCCACCAATGTTGAAACGTCCTGTCGGGTTGATGAAAAATTTTGTGTTTGTGTCGAGCATGTGCGCGGGAACGATAGTGTCAATGACGTATTGGCGTACGTCCGCCGCGATTTGTTTTTGCGACACATCGTCGAGATGCTGGGTCGAGATAACGACAGTGTCCACGCGTACCGGTTTACCATGCGCGTATTCCACCGTCACTTGCGATTTGCCGTCAGGACCCAAGTAGGGCAGGGTGCCGTCTTTGCGAACTTTTGCCAATTGCTTTGCCAATTTGTGCGCCAGCGAAATCGTCCACGGCATATACTCTTCGGTTTCATTGCACGCGAAACCGATCATCATGCCTTGATCGCCCGCGCCGATTTGATCAATCGGGTCAGTATCGCCTCCTTTCGCTTCGAGCGCCTTGCTTACGCCCATGTCAATGTCGGGCGATTGTTTTTTGATCGAAACGAAAATCCCCGCCGTTTTGTAATCGAGGCAGTACTTTGTATCGGCGTAACCGATTTTTTCCAAAGTGTTTTTGACAATTTCATACGCGTCGAAATGCGCGGTGGTGGTGATTTCTCCCAGCACGCCAACGAGTCCGCCGCTCGCGACGGCTTCGCACGCCACGCGCCCGTACGGGTCTTGCGCGAAAATCGCGTCCAACACACCATCCGAAATCTGATCGCAAACTTTGTCGGGATGCCCCTCTGTCACCGATTCGGAGGTGAACAAGAGTTTGGGCGAAGTCATAAAAGTTGTTGCCATATTTAGCAGATAGCAGATAGCAGATAGCGGATAGCAGACCGCAATCGAATTTGCCATCTGCTATACGCGATTTGCTATTTGCTGTTTTCTACGTTCCTTCTTCCCACGAAGAGAGATATTTCGCCTGTTCCTCGGTGAGAATATCAATGTGAATTCCCATCGCGGCGAGTTTCAAACGCGCAATTTCGTCGTCCACCTGTTTCGGCACCGAATACACTTGCGGTTTCAATTCCGCGTGATGTTTCACCATGAACTCGGCGGCGAGCGCTTGATTCGCAAAACTCATATCCATCACACTCGCGGGATGCCCTTCGGCGGCGGCGAGATTGATGAGACGCCCTTCGCCCAAAAGATTCAGGCGGCGTCCGTCGGGCAAAATGTATTGGTCCACAAATTCGCGCACGCGGCGTTTTTCACTTGCCATCTTTTCCAATTCGGGAATATTGATTTCGACGTTAAAGTGTCCCGAATTCGACAGCAGCGCGCCATCTTTCATCACATCAAAATGGTGTTTGTCGAGAATGTGCGTGTCGCCGGTGGCGGTGATAAAAATGTCGCCAATTTTCGCGGCTTCGAGCATCGGCAAAACTTCGTAGCCGTCCATCGCCGCTTCCAACGCGCGCAGCGCGTCCACTTCGGTAATCACCACGCGCGAACCCATGCCCCGCGCGCGGCTCGCAATGCCGCGTGAAACCCAGCCATAGCCCGCGACCACGGTTGTCTTGCCCGCGAACAAAATGTTCGTCGCGCGCAAAATGCCGTCAATCGTAGATTGTCCCGTGCCGTAGCGATTGTCGAAAAAATGTTTCGTCTGCGCGTCGTTCACCGCAATCACCGGAAATTTCAACGCGCCGTCTGCCGCCATCGCGCGCAAACGAATCACGCCTGTCGTCGTCTCTTCCGTGCCGCCGACGATGTATTTCAACAAATCGGTGCGTTCCTTGTGAATCGTCGAAACCAAATCCGCGCCGTCGTCCATCGTGATATTTGGATTCGCGTCGAGAACGCTGTTGATGTGCGAATAGTACGTTTTGTTGTCTTCGCCTTTGATGGCATAGACGGGAATTTCCCAATGCGCGACGAGCGACGCGGCGACATCGTCCTGCGTAGAAAGCGGATTCGACGCGCACAACATCACATCCGCGCCGCCTTCGACCAGCGTTCGCATGAGATTCGCCGTTTCCGTCGTGACGTGCAAACACGCCGCGATTTTTTGTCCTTTGAGCGGACGCTCTTTGGCAAAACGTTCGCGGATTTGGCGCAGCACGGGCATCTCTTGTTCCGCCCATTCAATGCGCGAGCGTCCTTGAATCGCAAGTGATTCATCCCGAACGTCAAAAGTTTTTGTTGGCATAGTTCTCCTGAAAATTCAAAATTAGAAATTCAAAATTAAAATCAGATGACGCGAATTGCGGCGCGCATTTCTAATTTGTAATTTCTAATTTTCTCAATTCCTCCCATTCTCCAAACTCTTGTTTGAATCGTTCAATAAATTCTTCCAGCGTATAGCGATGACTTTGACCTCCGAATTCTTCCAACACGTACGTTGCCGCCAGCGCGCCGAGACGCCCGGTGAATTCCCATGAAAAATTGTGCATCACGCCTTTGATGATCCCCGCGCGATACGCGTCGCCTCCGCCGGTCGGCTCGCCCTGCTTGCGCGTCTTGGCAATCGGAATCTCTAGCGTCTTGCCCGCGTGCGTGATTTTGGAACCCTTTTCGCCGTACGTGACGATCAACGTTTCGGTCGAGGCGGCTACCTCTTTATTATTCCAGCCCGTTTTATTTTTCAACATTTCCAATTCGTAATCATTCAAAATCACGAGCTTGGAACCGGTGCAGCCATCTTTGAGATCCGCTTCACTCGCGCGCACGATTTGTTGACTCGCATCGTAGATGTATGGAATGCCAAGCTCTTTGCATTCCTTGACGTACTGCCGCATCGCTTCTGGATCATTCGGGGAAATAATCGCCAGCTCGATGCCGCCGTTGACGTGATCGTTGAATGAAACGAGATGCGCGTGCGCCATCGCGCCGGTGTAAAACGACGCGATTTGATTTTGCTGTTTGTCGGTGGAAACAAAAAACGATGCGGTGAATTCATCAGGAATGGCAATGATCGCGGATGTGTCAATAAAATGCAGTTCGAGCCAGCGGCGATACTCTTCAAAATCTTCGCCGACGGTTGCCATAATTTTCGGACGTTCACCCAACAACGCGAGCGAGTACGCGATATTGGGCGCAATCCCGCCGCGCTGTTTTTTCATCGAATCCACGAGGAACGAGACAGAAATCTCGTGAATCTTTTCGGGGAGGATGTGATCTTGGAAATAGCCCGGAAAGGACATGATGTAATCGTAGGCGATGCTGCCTGTGAGTACGACGCTCAATTACTTTGTACTCCAATGAAAATTAGGATTGTGCAAAAGTTCCATGGGAAGATTGTTACTTGTTAGCGCTTCCACTCAATATGTCCATTTACATCGTACTTTTCAAACACCTCCAAGATCGCTGCAGTAAATGCCAATAAATCGGCGTTTCCCTCTGTCTTTGCCAATTCATATAACCGAATAAACATCTTCTTGCCCGACTCTGTCTGGTTGGATATTTTTTTCATGAAATTATGTGGTGCACACAACGTCTGACCGTTTTCAATTGTAGCTCTGCCGCCAAGTTCTTTTGCCTTTATATGGTCAACGTGAATCTCCAGACCTTCTGCAATTCCTTTCCCACATTGAACACAACGATACCCGTCTCGTTTCTTGATTATTTCTTTTTGTTCTTCTGTAAAATCCTCGAGTTCTCGATGCAGGGCAGCAAGTGGGTCATACCTATAAATGCCTTTTCCATCTTTAATGAGGAATCCTTGTTGGCTCAGTTTCCGAATAGCACGATCAGGATCTCGGAATACTTTGCCCGTGCGTTTCAGATATTCAGCAGTCAACCAGTCAACCACTTCTGGGTGCTTTATTGCGCGGTTTGGGTTCCGAACGAAAAATTCTTTTACGAGATCTTCCTGAGTAATTTCTGATTTAGACATAGAATTTTCCTCAATCGAATAATTTGATTTGAGAACTAATGCGTTCTGCTGCTAACAAACAATATTTTTCGTCTAGCTCAACACCAACGGCGCGTCGCCTGTTGAGATACGCCTCGATCAAAGTAGTACCGCTACCGCAAAACGGATCAAAGACAACATCATTCACAAAACTAAACAATCTGATACACCGATATGGAAGTTCCCTTGGAAATGGGGCTGGATGTCCAATTCTCTTCTTGCTTTCTCCATTAAACGTCCAAACACCATTTGTCCAAGCCATGAACTCTTCTTTAGTAATATTCGATTCCTTTGTGCCAAGTGTTTTTTTCCACTCATCCTTATAAAGAACCACAATTAATTCAACAGGTGCAATCACATAGGGAGCAGATGCTGAAAGCCAAGAACCCCATGCTGTTCGCCGAGAAATATTTCCTTCATGCCAAACAATCGTGGCATGATACTTCCATCCAATCTCTTGCGCGATTTTGGTTAGGTCCGAACCGACACTCCGATGCCCTCCTTTATTTTTATCGAGTGGAATATTCAAAAGGAATCGAGCTTGCGGACGGCTCCAGTTAAAACAGTTTGACATCCACTTTGTCGAGAATTCCAAATAGGAGTCATAGGTAATTACATCGCTATTTGAATTGTAATCAATACCTACATTATAGGGTGGCGATGTAACAATCAAATCAACAAACTCTTTGTCAAAAAGGTTCTCGTTCAGAGAGTCGCCTTGAAACAGCCAAATATTCTTGTTGTGATATTTGATCTTTCGAGACGCAGCACTATAAGACTCGCTCTCCTCAAATAATACGTGTTCACCCATGATTTCTTTCACTTCATGGTCTTTGGGAAGATTCCTTTTCTTGGAACGATTCATATTCTAACTTTACATACGAACTGCATATCACGATGCAGTTTCACGAGAACTCAAATTGACCAAAAATCTGTCCCAGATGTTCCTGCAAATGCCCAAAATAATCGCGAATCAAATATTCCAACGTCACGGGCTCATTCGGCGGAACGGTTTTCCACGCGATTTTGTCGAGCGAATGATTAACGCGCGGCTTCTTCAAGGTCTCTGCGGGAATGTTTTCGAAAAGATGAAGTAAATGTAAATTGTAATTCGTCCACAAATCTACAAGCGTGATCCACGCTTCCTGCTCGTACTTTTGAACGCGCACCCAACCTTCTTGGTCGTATCCCTCAAACAGTAAATCATCCTTTAACTGGGCGCGCACGAAACGCGAATGATTGTTCGCCGCCGAATCAATCAAGTGCCCCAAAATTTGTTTTGCACACCAACCGTCGTCGAGCGGCGCCTCTGTCTCCGCCTCCGGCAATACAAGCAAGCGTTCGGAGGCGGATTCGAGCGTCGTGCGAAATTCAGCGAGAAAATTTTCATTCATCTTTTTTTAATATGTCGCTTACAATTAAAGCCGGACGCGTCTTTTTAATCTCCGCGCCAATCGTTGGGTCGAGATTCACAAGCCAAATCTCACCCCTCTGCATAAAAATCCTCTCCGTCAAGTGCTGCGAAAGCGGCAAGTTCCTTATCATTCGCGTAATCAGGCAAAAGCGCTTCTGCTGCCGTCGCAAGTTCGCGGTCTAGCTCTGCGCGCGTGATGGCATAATTCTCTTTTTGTTCAGCAACTTGGGAGATGGAATCTACCGCGAGACCTTTTTCCGTTGGAGTTGAGACCGTAATCAGATGAAATAGAGTTACACGTTCTTCGGGCGTCAAGCGGCGGATTGCATTGGCAATCTGCTCAAGGGTCAGTTCCACTGTTAACGTCATCTTTCACCCCTCCGCGCTATCCATGATCCGCAGCAAATTTTCCTTGAACGGCGGATAGACGATGCCGCGTTCCGTCACAATTGCGGTCAGATATTTGTGCGGCGTCACGTCGAACGCAGGATTGCCCACCATTACACCAAGCGGCGCGAAACGAACCCCCTCAATCGTCGTCACTTCTTCTTCGCCGCGTTCCTCAATCGGAATTTCGCTTCCCGATGCGAGCGACATGTCAATCGTTGACGTCGGCATCACGGAATAGACCGGCACATTATTTTCGTGCGCGACGACGGCGAGTTTGTACGAACCGATTTTGTTTGCCACATCGCCGTTCGCGGCAACGCGGTCTGCGCCGTAAAAAACTTTGGTTGCGATTCCACGATACAAATAATGTCCCGCCGCGTTGTCCGCAATCAACGTCATCGGCACGCCGTACTGCATCAATTCCCACGCCGTCAAACGCGCGCCCTGCAAACGCGGTCGCGTTTCGTCAACGAGAACGTGAATCTTTTTTCCTTGCTGATGCGCTTCGATAATGCAGCCGAGCGCCGTTCCCACATCCACCGTCGCGAGCGGTCCCGTATTGCAGTGGTGCAAAATCGTGTCGCCGTCATTGATGAGCGACGCGCCAAATCCCGCCATGCGTTGATTCAGTGCAACATCCTCTTCGGCAATCGCCTGCGCTTCGGCAATCACCAACTCGCGCAATTCACGTACGGGTAAATTTGCGCCGTGCACCTTTTTCAAAATGCGATTGATTGCCCAGCCGAGATTTACAGCGGTTGGACGCGTTTCGTACAATTCGCCTCCCACCCGCGTCAACTCGGCGATAAAGGCGTCCGCAGAGGTTGCTTGCGAAGCCTGCGCGGCGAGGGCGAGCCCAAACGCGCCCGCCGCACCAATCGCCGGCGCGCCGCGCACCCACATTTCCTTGATCGAACGCGCAATCGTTTGATAATCGCGGATTTCGACGTACACCAATTCCTGTGGCAGCTTGCGCTGATCAATCATTCGCACGACACCGTCGCGCAATTCCAAAGTCCGCATCGTAATATTCTCGCAACTGCAAAAAAAAATTCTCCCGCAAGGAGAGAATGCACGTTGAATGGAGTCTCCTCCTCATCTTTCAAGCTGCTCGCGTTGGGCGAGGACTTGACGGAATTGGCACCGGAAAAAAGAGATGCGTGACAAGTGGCATGTGACAAGGAAAAATTCTCCTGTCACTCGTCACCATCACCCGTCACTTCTCGGGTTGCCGAGGCATCATTGGGCCGTTCCCTCCGCCTCCTCTGGATGAGTTGTCCAGCAATATTAAATTGTGCCGAGTCGTCACAAAGAACTCACAGAGTCCACTTGACGCGTGACAACCCTGTGAGCGCGCACGAATATACCATGTGGCTTTTGCTTTGTCAAAAAATTTTGGCACGGCAATTTGCCATCCGCCCTTAGCCAATCTATAATCGCCCGCGTGTCTGTCAATGCTCGGCGCGCTGCATTCACAAGCGCCAATGTGAGTTTGCTCTATCCCGCGCTCGCGTTTCTCCTCACCCTTTTTGCAATCGCTCCCCTCGCATATCCCGGTTTCTTTCAATCCTATACGGGCTATAACGCCGTGTATAACTTGATAGAACTTGACCACCGGCTGTCGGCGTTTTTCATGTGGACGCCGACGTGGGGAAGCGCGTACGATTTTTTTCGCATGGATGGTCCGCTCGGCTATTGGCTCGCGGAAATTTTTCACCTCTTTGGTTTTTCGTTCCTCAACTCAATCAAAATTATTTACGCGCTTGCTTTTTTGCTTTCCGCGTTTGGCATGTTCAAACTCGCGCAGCGCGTTTTTAAAAATGATGCGGCGGCGCTCCTCGCGGCGGCGTTGTACGTTTATTTTCCCGCGCACATCGCGGCAGTGTATGTGCGCGGCGCATTCGGCGAAGCAATCGCGTGGAGCATCTTTCCCTTTGCGCTGTGGGCAGCGATTGCTTTCGGTGAAAAATCGAAACGCGTGGGGCGCGATGCCGCGTGGCCGCAACTCATCACGCTCAATTTGAATCGAGCAGAGGGCGTGATGACTTGCGCGTGTGTGGTCGCCTTTGCCGCGTTGATGCTGGCGCAAGTGGGGCTCGCGATTCTGTTTGCCATCCTTTGCATGCTTTGGCTGTGGGTGCTGAGAACGCCGCATTTGGAACGCCGCACCTTTTTTCAATCCGCGCTTGTCATCCTGATGGGTCTCGGGCTTGGATTTCTGCTTCAACTGCCTGCGCTGTTGCAGCAAGGAAACACCATTTCATCGGACGCGTTTGTTCCCGCGTTTGTCTATCCTTTTCAATTCTTGAGCGCAAGCTGGGGCACTGATCTGCCGCGCGGAACGTTTCTCGATAACGCGCCGTATCAAATCGGCTTTGCCGCGCTTGGCTTGACAATTCTTGCGGTGGCATTGGTGTTGCGTCAAGGAAGCGTGGAAAATTCCGCGCGGCGCGTGATGTGGTTTGCAATCATCGCTAGCGTTGTTTTGCTCGTGTTGATGATGCCCATTGCCGCGCCGCTGTGGAATTTGGGACTGAATTTGTTCGTCCAATATCCATTTCAACTGCTCGCGTTCGTCGGATTTTTGTTGCCCTTTGCGGCTGCGTCGCTCGTCATCACCGATTCGCGTTTCCAAGAAATTCCATTGCTCGCCGCGTTGGTGATTGTTCCGCTTTTCGCTGTTTATCCCTATCTCGCGCCCGAGTTCACCGATTTCGCGCCGACGCGACCCGCGCTCGCGCGTTTCAACAATGATGAGCTCGCGCTGCTTGACGCGAAAATTGTCCGCCCGCCGGGCGCGTGGCGGCACGGCGCGACGGTGGAACTTGATCTCACGTGGCAAGCGCTCAAGCAGCCGAATCACGATTACACCGTGTTCTTGCACATTCTGGATGAAAATGGCAAAGAGTGGGGCGCGACGGATGAGAAACCTCAAGGGGGCGCGCTTTCGACTTTGAAAATGTTGCCGGGGCGCGTCTATTCGGACACGCACAGCGTTCAAATTGGTTTGGAAGGTCCGCCCGAAGGGTATCATCTAGAGTTGGGAATTTATCAAGGTACAACGGGCGAACGCGCGGCGACGGAAACGGGTGCGACGGAAATTCGGATTGATGAAAATCGGTAGTAGGTGGTAGGTAGCAAGTAGTAGGAGATAGGGATTGAGTTATTGCCCTACTACCTGCTACCTGTCAATAATCAGGACATCGTGTGCGGTTTTTTGGGCATTTTCTAACCGGGCAAGTACTCACGACATCGTGTGCGATTTCGTCGAAAGATGGGGAGAACAGGTAGCACAGCTTCCTTCAATTGGAA
>SHND01000037.1 GCA_004295045.1 Chloroflexota bacterium
TCAATCGTCTCGTTCTTTACATCTTCTTTGTTTCGATTTTGCATCCGTTCAATTCCGCGCGCCGCGCTCGCGCGCGCCAAACCGAATCCCGTACGCGCGAGAAATTTTGTCACGCGCCAGGTGAGCAGCGCCATGCCGCGCCGCGAAAGAGGCGATTGCGGACGCGGCGGCGGTTCGGCTTGCTGCATCAAGGGCGCGCGACATTTGGCGCAATACGCTTGTCCAAGTGCATTGCTTGTGCCACATTCGGGACAGACACGTTCAAAGGCGGGCATCTTTTAAATTGTATCACATTACCCGGCTGTGATGCCGCCATCAATCGGAATCGCCGCGCCCGTGATGAAACTCGATTCGGCGCTCGCCAAAAATAGAACAAGCCGCGCGATTTCATCGGGCGCCGCGATGCGATTCAACGGATGTTTTGCCGCCCACACGCGCGCCGCCTCAGCGGTATTGCCGTACAATTTCCATGCTGCATGAATCATATCCGTTTCGACGCTGCCGGGGCAAATGCAATTCACGCGGATATTTTCTCGCGCATGGTCGAGCGCCATCGCGCGCGTGAGATTTACGACTGCGCCTTTGCTCGCCGCGTACGCAGCCAGTCCGGGAAAACCGACGAGACCGACATACGAAGAGGTGTTGATAATTGCGCTCTCACCGGTTTTGCGAAGATGCGGCAGCGCGGCGCGGCTCATCAGAAAAATACTTTTCACGTTTGTATCGAATGTCGCGTCCCATTCCTCTTCAGTTGTCGCTTCGACATTGCGATTGCGTAAAATGATGCCCGCGTTGTTGAATAAAATATCGAGTCGCCCAAACGCGCGCACCGTTTCATTGACAATGCGTTCGCAATCGGCATTTTGCGTCACGTCCCCTTGAATGAAAATCGCGTCATGTAAAGATTCCAGCGCCGCGCGTCCCGCGTTTTCATCGCGTCCGGTGATCGCTACGCGCGCGCCATTTTCAATAAACAATTTTGCGGTGGCAAGTCCGATGCCGCGATTGCCGCCCGTAATGATTGTAACTTTATCTCGCAATTTCATATTCGCACAGGTCTCGTTTCTCGCCCTCGTTTCCCTTGCTTCACAACGTGTTCCGGCGTTAGAGAACGCCTCCTACACATGTCTCTCGTTTCCCGTTACAGCACCATCTTTTCCAACGCGTTCATATCCATTTTTTCAAAACGTGCCGTGCCAAAGGCGTTTTCGTCGCGCGACAATTTTCCCGTCATCAAATCCGCGAGCATACGCGAACCTGCCGCGCTGCCCATGACGCCGTGACCGCTGTAACCCGCGTGAACGAAAAAGCCGCGCACGTTTGGATGTTCGTCAATGATCGGTTTTGCATCGGGCGTCATGTCGTACTGTCCCGCGCGCACGTCCAGATCGCCTTTGCGCAAATTTTCCGCGACCTGTTCCCAAAATGGGGAAACGCGCGTCACCGCGTCGAGCGCGAGCGCGGGAAATTCCCAATCGGGCTTGATGTCATCACTCGGTTCGCTCGGCGCTTCAGCGGTGTTGACGGCGAGAATTGCGCCGCGCGCTTCGGGGCGCCAATGCGCGCCCGTGTCCGCATCAATCGTCATCGGCGCGTAATGCGGAATCAGCGCGTGTTCTTTGACGGCGGCGTGTTGGCGACGAATGAGGTTGATTGGAAAATCCCACGCGTATTGCGCCGCGAAATTTTTGGTAAACGGACCTGCCGCGAGAATAATTTGCGGCGCGTAAAATTCGCCGCGATTTGTTTTCACTCCGCGCACGGATGCGCCCTCAATTAGCATTTCCGTAACGAATGTTTCATAAAAAATCCGCGCGCCGTCGCGCGTTGCCGCGCGCGCATACACATTCGTCAAATCGTTCGGCGAGAGCCAGCCATCTTTTGCGCGAAAAGCCGCGCCGATAACCTCGTTGCTGACGAATGGAAAATGTTTGCGCGTTTCGTCGCCATCCCACAATTCGACATCCGTAAGCCCGTGCGCGTGTTGAAACTCGACGCGTTTTTTCATGCGCGCCGGAACATCGGGATTTGTGGTGCAGAATAAATAGCCCTGCTGCACCATGCCAATCTCGGCATCGTCCAATTTGGTGTGCGCGCGGATATTTTCAAAAAACGCAATGCTCTCGCGCATCATGGCGATATTTTCTGCTTCGGCAAATTGCGCGCGGAACGCGGCGAGTGAGGCAGAGGTGGTGAGCAACCCCAACGCTTCGCGTTTTTCCAGCAGCGTCACGCGCAAACCCGTTTGCGTACAAAAAAACGCGCTCGCCGCGCCGACGATACCGCCGCCGATGATGATTACGTCGCTTGTCATTCTAAAAGAGAGATTGGAGACTAGTTATTCGAGTACTAGTCTCCAACGTCCAATCTCTAGTCTCTAGTCTCCAATCTCTATTCTGTCAAAATACGTTTCCTTTAATTCGCCGCGATGAGCTGCCCACGCGTGTTCAACCCAACCAAGTTCTGCGCGGGCGAGTGGCTGTGGTAAATTGCCGCGCGCGAAAAATCCAGCATTGAGCGCTTCGTGTGCGCGAACCGAAATTTCGCCGCCGTCAAGCCGACAGTAAAAGACCAACGAATACAAACATTGATCGAGTTCGTTCTCGATGAGCCGACGGATGTCGTATGTTGCAATCAAGCGCAGGGGCGTTACGCGCAAGCCGGTTTCTTCGCGCACTTCTTTCACCGCCACTTGCGCGGGCGAATAGCCCACATCCGCCCAGCCCGTTGGAAAAAGCCAGTGGTGACTGGTGCGCTCGATCAACAACAATTCGTCGCGGTCATTGAAAACAATCGCGCCGACTCCGACTTTTGGGGTGACATAGCCCGCCACACCGGAGCCGACTTCGCCGCGCCATTTTTGGTACAGCGCGTTCGTCAGTTCGGCATCGCTTTCTAAATCAGCGCGCGTCGCTGCCATTTGCGCGGCGAGCACCAAAAGTTCTTCGTATCGTTCGCGATCCCACACCGGCGGGCTAAAAGCAATGCCCGTTTGCGCGATGGCGCGCAAACGTTGAATCCATAAATTCACTTGTTCATCCAATAACATGCCGACAATTATAGTCGAGAAATTTTTTCGGTGCTACAATCAGCGCGCGTCCATAGTCAGAGCTCTGACGACAGAACGATGCTCGGCTAATTCTGCTTGCAAATTGAATTTGACGGAATATGTCTGTGAATCCCAATCCTAACGATGGTGGAACCGGCGAACCCTCGGTCCGCGAACCGGTGTGGCAATATCGCGGCTATGCCTTGCGCGCGCAAGATTTTACGACGGCGATGGTGCATTTTTATCGCGGTGAAATTCATCGCGCCAACACGTGGCGTAATCGTCTTGATGCGACGACGAATTGGGCAATCGTTACCACAGCGGCGGTCATTTCGTTTGCGCTGGCTTCGTCCAACAACTCGCACGCGGTGTTGTTGATTGATATGGCGTTGATTCTGATCTTTTTGTGGATTGAAGCGCGGCGCTATCGTTATTTTGAATTGTTTTCGTACCGCGTGCGTTTGTTGGAGACCGATTTTTTTGCAGCGATGTTGGTGCCGCCATTTCAGCCATCGCCCGATTGGGCGGAAACACTGGCGACTTCGCTCTTGCGCCCGAAATTTCCCATCACAAATTTGGAGGCGATTGGGCGCCGTTTGCGGCGAAACTATTTGGCAATTCTGGGTATTTTGCTTTTGGTGTGGGTATTTAAATTGTATTCGCTTCCGACGGTTGCGATTTCTTTCGATGAGTTTGCCGCGCGCGCGTCAATCGGTCCGATTGCGGGAACCACCGTGTTGGTGGGCGTTGGCGTGGCTGCCCTATTTCTCATTGCCACCGCGTTGGCGACCTTGACCTTGAATGAAGCAACAGGCGAAGTATTGGAGGCGCCGCGCGTCTTTCAAGGGCTGGGCTTTGAACGCGTGTTGCGCGGCAATCCGATGGAGCGCGTGTATGGCGCGAATGTTTGGCAGCGCCCGAGCGCCAGGCGCGATGAATTCATGACGATGATTATTACGGACAAGGGCGCGGCGGTGGCGGAACGCGTGATGCAAGATATGAATCGCGGGGTCACGCAATTACACGGCGAAGGGATGTACACGCAAAAGGCGCGCGAAGTTTTGATTTGCGCGTTGACTGAAACGGAAATTGATGATTTGAAACGCGCGGTGAACGCCGCCGACCCGCAAGGATTCGTCGTTGTGCTGCCAGCGAGTGAAATCGCGGGCAAAGGTTTCGCGCCGCTCGACGAGGATTAGGATGATGCTCACACTTTTTGAGATTTTTCTAATCGGCGTTGGCGCGGGAATGCTGGGCGCGATGTTGGGCATTGGCGGCGGTGTGATTTTGATACCGCTTTTGACCGGTCTGATTGGCTTGCCAATTAAAACAGCTATCGGCGCGAGCATTGTCAGTGTGATTGCTACTTCGTCGGCGGCGGGCGCGGTGTATGTGGGACGCGGGCTCACGCACACGCGGCTTTCGATGACACTGGAAATTGCGACGACGCTCGGCGCGTTGGCGGGCGGCATCACGGCGGTGCTGATCAATCCGAATTTGCTCGCGGGAATTTTTGGTATCGTGCTGGTTTATGTGGCGCTCTCGCTGCGCGGCATCAAAAAAGATTCGGACCGAGTTGAGGAGACCGGTTTTTTGGATACGAGTTATATTGACCCGTTGACCGGTGAGCCGGTGAAATATGGGGTGCATCATTTTCCGCTGGGGATGGCGGCGAGTTTTGTTGCAGGCAACATTTCGGGATTGCTCGGTATCGGCGGCGGCGTCATCAAAGTGCCAATCATGTCGTTGGTGATGGGGCTGCCCATGCGCGCCGCGATTGCGACGAGCAATTTCATGATTGGCATTACGGCGGCGACGAGCGCGATCATTTATTATCAGCACGGCTATATTGACCCGAGCATTGCGATTCCCACCGCGTTGGGTGTTTTACTCGGCGCGCAAATCGGTTCGCGTCTCGGCAGCCGCGTGCAGAGTCATCGGCTCAAACAAATTTTTCAAATTTTGCTTTTGGTGTTTGCGGCGCAAATGCTTTTTCGCGCGTTGACGGGAGCGACCTGATGGCAGAGTCACCTCAAGACCAAATCCACGTTAATCCAAATCTGAATGATCTGGTCAGTGGCATTAGCGAGACCACGCAGCAGGCGCAGGTGCTGCGCGAACAGCGTGATGTAAATGGCGTGGTGCATCAAATGTTGATTATTGGTTTGGGCATCAGCACATCGCTCATGGTGTTCGGACTCGCGCTCGATTTATTTTTTCATCGCGTGCCGCCGACGGTGGTTCCAAATTTGGGCGATGTCTTTTCGCGTATGTTGGAGCTGCGTCCTTCCGGTTTTCTCGCGGCGGGTTTGCTTGTTTTGATTATTACGCCGGTGCTGCGCGTGGTGGGTTCCATTTTCGCGTTTTTGTACGAACGCGACTATTTGTACGTGGGCATTACGATGCTTGTCTTGATCATTGTGATTGTCAGTATGATACTGGGCAAGGGTTGACCCGCGAAAGGAGCTTGCGAAATGAATTCGCCTTTGGCGGAACCGCGCAATGTCGAAACGCTGTTGACAATTCTGGGCGACATTAACGCGAGCGTGAATCAATCGGAAGCGCTCGATTCGCTGCTGCGTCACGTGGTCGCCGATTTGGGATACAAAGCTGCAACCTTGCGCTTGTTGGACCAAGAGAAACAACAATTGATGTTACGCGCCGCGTATGGGCTGAGCGCGCAGTATTTGGACAAGGGCGCGCTCGACGTGGCGAAAAGTGGAATTGACCGAACCGTCTTGCAAGGCGAACGCGTGTACGTCGCGGATGTCAGCCGCGCCGAAGGTTTTCAATATCCCGAACACGCCGCGCGCGAAGGTTTGGTCAGTATGCTGGCTTTGCCATTGACTACGCGCCAACGCATCATCGGCGTACTGCACGTCTACACCGCGGCGCCGCACGAATTCCAAACATCGGAAAGCTTGTTTCTCTCCGCCGTCGCCAATTTGGGCGCGGACGCGATTTATCGTACGCATCTGTTTGAAGCTTTTCAACAAATCGCGCATCAGGTCAATTCCACGCTTGAACTCGACAAGGTGTTGACGACGTTGTTGGTGGAGCTCGTGCGCGAGTTGAATGTCAAAGCGGGCTCGCTGCGGCTCTTGGGTCCGCGCGGACTGACATTGCATCTCGCGGCGGCGTACGGGTTGAGCAAAGCATATTTGGACAAAGGCGCGGTCATCCTCGCGGCAAGTCCGATTGACCGACTGGTGCTCGAATCGAATGAGCCGAAAGCAATTACGGAGATGAGCGCGGAAGCGGGTTTTCAATATCCTGAAGAAGCGAGACGTGAAGGCATTCGTTCGGTGCTGGTTTTGCCGCTGCGCGCGCACGGCACAAATATCGGCGTGCTGCGTTTGTATTCGGCGCAAGTGCGCGTGTTTGGCAGCGAAGATTTGAATTTTGCGCGCGCCATCGCCGACCTCGGCGCAATTTCGATTGAAAACGCGAAACTGCATCAGTTCGTTGAAAAGCGGATGGAAGAGCTCAAACAAAATGTGGACGGTTGGTACCGCTTTCTCGCGTTCAGTTGAAACGCGCGCGGAATGGCTGCGTATGGAATTTGTCGAGATTCCTGCCGGTGTTTTATTGATGGGTGACAAGCGTTTGCGCGACGCGTCGCCGCCGCACAAGCTCGAACTGCGCGCGTTCGCCATTGGAAAATATCCGGTGACGAATGCAGAATACGCGGAATTTATTTCCGCGCGCGGGTACGAAAACGAAATGTATTGGACGGCGATGGGCTGGAAATGGATGCGCGGGCGAATCGGTCAGGAAGCCGCCCCGGGTTTTTGGCACGAGCCGCGTTTGAACCAAGCGCGTTATCCCGTCGTTGGCGTTTCGTGGTACGAAGCAGTGGCGTTTTGCAATTGGCTGACGGACACGGAAAACAGGGAGATAGGGAAACAGGAAAACGAGGAAACAGGGAAACAGATAAAATTTCGGTTGCCATCGGAAGCAGAATGGGAGTACGCGGCGCGCGGCGCAGACAATACGCGCAGTTTCCCGTGGGGCGAAAAATTTGAACGCGGGCGCGCGAATACGGCGGAAGCGGGATTTGGCGGCACGACGCCCATTTCACATTTTCCGTCCGGCGTTAGCCTATTTGGCGTTTGGGATCTGGCGGGTAATGTTTTCGAGTGGACGTTATCTAAATGGGGAGTGAATTGGCAAGAGTTACAATTCGGATATCCTTACCGTCCGGGCGACGGACGCGAAGAAATCGAAGGCAGCGGCGCGCGCATCATGCGCGGCGGCTCGTGGTTTAATCCGCAATCGGAAGCGCTGTGCGCGTATCGTTCGCGTTATCTCGCCGGTGCGCGGGGCAGTAATATCGGATTTCGCGTGACAAAGGCGTAGGGACGAAACATTCGCTGGCTGTCCCGACAATTACGCAAATCTCACTGCGAATGCTTTGCCCTACTGGTCTCTTTATGTCACCAATTATTCACGTAACGCATCTCGTCAAACGCTACAAGAATTCGCAAGCGAATGCGGTGGACGATGTTTCATTCGACGTCGCGTCGGGCGAGTTTTTTGTCTTGCTCGGACCGAACGGCGCGGGCAAGACGACGACGATTTCGATTTTGACGACGACGCTCGCGCCCACTTCGGGCAAAGTCGAAATCGCGGGGCAAGACCTCGTGATGAATCCGAACAGCGTGCGCGAAAATGTCGGCATCATTTTTCAAAATCCGTCGCTCGACAAAAATCTCACCGCCGAAGAAAATGTTCGACTTCATGCCAACATGTACGGCGTCTATCCGTTTCGCCCCGCTTATTGGATGATGCCGCGCGCATACAAATCAAAGGTGAACGAGCTCGCAGAAATTTTGGGCATCGAAAAAGAGATTCACCAGCCCATCAAGGCGCTGTCGGGCGGCATGAAACGCAAATTGGAAATTATTCGTTCGCTGATTCATCAACCGCGCGTTTTGTTTTTGGATGAGCCGACGACGGGACTCGACCCGCAGAGCCGCCGCAGTTTGTGGGAGTACCTGACGCGTGTGCGTACCGAAAACGCGATGACCGTTTTTCTCACCACCCATTATTTGGAAGAAGCGGAACGCGCCGATACGATTTGTATTTTGAATCGCGGCAAAATCGTGGCGCAAGGCACGCCCGACCAAGTTAAAGCGCGGCTGGTGGAAAATTATCTTTTGATTGACGCGGCGGATCACGACGCGCTGCGGCAAGAATTACGCGCGCGCGGCGTGCCTTTTATCGAAACACCGTTGTTCAAAATTGACTTGAACGGCAATGCGGACCATCATTTCACGCCGCATCAACTTTTGAAAATGATTGATACGCCTTTGACGACGGTGAAATTGAATACGCCGACGGTTGAGGATGCGTATCTGGCGATTATTTCCGAAAATGACGACGATCTCACAAGACCAAACGCGCACTAGGAAAACTCCCGCCGGTCAAAATCGGATCGGCAAAAATCTGAACGCGATCATGGCGATCGCGCATCGCGATTTTTTGAAACTGATTCGCGATCGGGGACGTCTGCTCTCGACATTTCTCTTTCCGCTGATCTTTATCGGTTTTCTCGGCGGCGGAATGCAAGCGACGTTCGGCAGTCCGAACGGCTATAGTTTTCTCACGTTCGTTTTTACCGGTGTGTTGGCGCAAACTCTCTGGCAATCTACGGCGACGGGAATTATTTCGCTGTTGGAAGACCGCCAAAATGATTTCAGTCAAGAAATTTTTGTTTCGCCGATTTCGCGCTACTCGATTGTCTTTGGAAAAATTTTCGGCGAAACGCTCGTCGCGCTGCCGCAAGCGATCGGCATTGTAGCGTTTGGACTGATTCTTGGCATTTCGATGACAGGCGCGCAAGCCGTTGGGTTGATGATCGCGTCGCTGATTGCGGCATTGTACGGCGGCGCGTTTGGAATGATGCTCTTGGGCGTGATGCCGAGTCGGCGCTCGGCTGACCAACTTTTTCCTTTTGTCTTTTTGCCGCAATTTTTTACCGCAGGCGTTTTTGTGCCGATTAACAATTTGCCGCTGCCGCTTGAAATTATTTCGCTCTTGTCGCCTTTGCGTTATGCGGTGGATTTGACGCGCGGTTTGTATTATTACGGCACCGTTGAAGCCGATTTTGTCGTCCTCTTTCCGATTTGGTTGAACATGGCAATTCTGATATTTTCATTTATTGCTTTCATGATCATTGGCACAATTCTCTTTGTGCGCGCAGAACGGAATCGGTGATAGTGCGGTAGTGCGATAGTGCGATTGTAACCAATGTGCAAGTAATATGAAAACTCCGTACGGCAAAGAATGTAAATTTTATTACGGCGATTACGTGCGCGGACGCGAGTCCGAAGAATGTCGCTTGATTGACAACAATCCCGAATCAGAAAAATGGGTTCCCGCCCTGTGCCAAACCTGTCCCGTGCCGGACATTTTGTTGTCCAATCAGTGTCAACATCTCCACTTGTACGGGCGCGTTGGCAAGACCCTTTTCGGACTTTCGAAAAAAGTGGAGGTCGAAGCATTTTGCGACCAACATTTCCTAGAGGTCAAAGAACCGCGCCTCGGCTGCGGACATTGCCACGAAATTGATTTGGAACAACTGGATGTGATTGAGAGATAAAGACGCGCGCTCCGAATGATGTGAAACGAAAATTGTGTGATTCGTAGAGGCGAAGCATTTGGATTTGCAGCTCTCTATCGAGTCACAGACGCGTTGCCAAATGCTTCGCCCCTACAGTTTGGAAAGGAACAGAAAAAATGAATAACGGACATTCCAGTCAAGACAAACTTCAAGTTGCCACGTTGGGCGGCGGTTGTTTTTGGTGCTTGGAAGCGATTTACAAGGATATTCAAGGCGTCTCCGCTGTGATTTCGGGATATGCGGGCGGACACACCAAGAATCCAACTTATGAACAAGTGTGTTCGCACATGACCGGGCACGCCGAAGTGGTCAATGTTACTTTTGATCCGAACGTGATTTCGTACCAGGATATTCTCGACATCTTTTTCAGCATCCACGATCCGACGACGCTGAATCGGCAAGGCAATGATGTTGGCGATCAATATCGTTCTGCGATTTTCTACCACGACGCGGAACAAAAGCGCGTCGCGGAAGGGACCATCAAAGCATTGACCGAAGCGCACGCGTTTCACGATCCGATTGTGACGCAAGTGGTCCCACTCGACGAGTTCTATCCGGCAGAAAACTATCATCAAGATTATTTCAAAAATAATCCGAATCAACCGTACTGTCGCTTTGTCGTCGCGCCAAAAGTGAACAAGTTTCGCAAGAGTCACGCCGACTTGATGAAAGTGTAAGCAAGCCCTCACCCTTGCTTTCCTTTTCGTACCGGAAAGGAAGCAAGGGTGAGTTTTTTTAATGTCCGCTGTTTCCTTTGCTCAAGCGCAGTCGCCTTTTATTCTGGTGATTGACATTGGCACTTCGTCCCTGCGCGCAATGGTGTACGATGGCAAGGCGCGTGAGGTGGAAAATTTTCGCGCGCGTCGAAAATATCAACCCGATAGCAGCGACGACGGCGGTTCGACCTTGGACCCGCGCGCGATGTTTGACGCCTTTACCGACGCGCTCGACGAAATCGTACGCGAATGCGAACTCGCCTCAAGTAAATTCGAATTCGCGGCGGTGGCTGCCTCTTCGCTGGCGTCGAATGTTCTCGCGCTCGACGCGCAAGGCGAACCGCTGACGCCCGCCTTTTTGTATGCGGATACGCGCAACAGTCACGCGGTAGAACAGTTGCAGGCGGCGTATGATTGGCAGCCGATTTACGCGCGTACGGGATGTCCGCTGCACACGGCGTATTTGCCCGCGCGATTCCTATGGCTCCGCGAAACGCAGCCCGAAATATTCGCGCGCGCCGCGCATTATCTTGGCTTGCACGAATTTTTCCTGTCCAAGCTGTTCGGGAACACCGCTGTCTCGCTTTCGTTTGCGGCGTGGACAGGCATGTTGAATCACACGAGCTGTGATTGGGACGAACAAGCGCTGAACATTTCAGGAATTCATCGCACGCAACTTTCACAACTGTTTGCCGCAAACGAATCGTTACGGGGATTGCGCGCAGAATATGCGGCGCGCTGGAAAATGCTCGCGGACGTTCCGTGGTACCCCGCGTTCGGCGACGGCGCGGTGGCGAATGTGGGCAGCGGCTGCGTGGATGAAACGCGCGTGGCTGTTACAGTTGGGACGAGTGGGGCGATGCGCGTGGTGATGGACGCGAACGCGGGGCTGGACAAACTGCCGCGCGGCTTGTGGATGTATCGTGTGGACGAAGAGGCGGGATTGTTGGGCGGTTCGCTGACGGACGGTGGAAGCATCTTTCAATATTTTGCGAATCTGCTCCAACTTACGAAAGGCGAAATTCTCGAAAGCGAATTGGAAAGGATGCCGCCCGACGCGCATGGGCTAACGCTGCTGCCTTTTTTCGCGGGCGAACGAAGTCCGGGCTATCATTCTGACGCACGTGCCGCCCTCATCGGTTGGAGATTGAGTACGTCTGCGGCAGACCTTTGGCGCGCGGCGCTCGAGGCGGTGGCATATCGTTTTGCGGCAATTTATGATTTGCTGCGCACTGCGGTCCCTGAACCGCGCGCAATAATTGCCAGCGGCGCGGCGTTATTGAATTCGCGCGTCTGGTGTCAAAATCTCGCCGATGTTTTGGGTGTGGCTGTCACCGCGTCGGGCGAAGACGAAGCGTCCGCGCGCGGCGCCGCGTTATTGGCGCTGCGTTCGTTAGCAGTTATTTCATCGTTTAATGAATTGCCCGCGTCGTTGGGCGAAACGTTCAAACCCAATCCCACGACGCGCGAAATCTATCAACGCGCGCGCAAACGCCAAGAATCGTTGTATCATCTGCTATTGGAAAGCGAAAAGTATCACGTTCAAAGTCCAAAGTAGAGTCGCAATTCACTTTTAGCTTTTGACTTGAACTTTTTACTTTCAACCTGCATTCGGAGGAATCATGTCTACAAATGGTCACAATCCACTTTTCGATCTGCTCAAGCAAGGGCAATCGGTGTGGCTCGACAGCATTCAACGCCGCCAAATTCAATCGGGCGAATTAAAGCACTTGATTGAAACAATGGCGCTGCGCGGCGAAACATCCAACCCAAGCATTTTTGAAAAGGCGATTGTCGGCAGCAGCGATTACGATAAAGAGATTCAAGAACTCGCAGCGCAGGGGCGCGACACGCTGGCAATTTATGAAAAGCTCACGACGGACGATGTGCGCTCGGCGTGCGATGTGTTTCGTCCAGTGTACGAAGAATCGGACGGCGGCGACGGTTTTGTCAGCATCGAGGTGTCGCCGCGTCTGGCGCACGACACGCAAGGGACGATTGAGGAAGCGAAACGTTTGTGGAAAACAGTAGACCGCCCGAATCTGATGGTGAAAATTCCCGGCACGAAAGAAGGGGTGCCTGCCATCGAGCAATCGTTGTACGATGGTTTGAATATCAACATCACGCTGCTGTTTGCTGTGCAGGCATATCAAGATGTCGCGTGGGCGTACGTGCGCGCGTTGGAACGGCGCGCGGCAGAGGGCAAAGCCGTACAACGCATTGCCTCTGTCGCAAGTTTTTTTGTGAGCCGCATTGATACGCTCGCCGATAAATTATTGAGTGATGCCGCGCAAGGCGAAAAGAATTCACAGCGCTTTGAGGAACTGAAAGATTTGCAGGGCAAACTCGCGGTGGCGAATGCGCAGATCGCGTACGAACATTTCAAGCAGATTTTTTCCGGTGACCGCTGGCTCGCGCTGCAAGCAAAAGGCGCACGCATTCAGCGTCCGCTGTGGGCGTCCACCTCGACCAAAAACCCTTTGTATCGAGATGTGATGTACGTGGAAACGTTGATTGGACCGCATACAGTCAACACCATGCCGATGGAGACGATCAATGCATTCGCCGATCACGGCGTTGTCGCGCGCACGGTTGACGCAAATCCGGAAGCCGCGCACGAAATTGTAAAACGCTTTGAAGCGGCAGGATTTTCACTCGACGCGGTGACAGCCCAAGTTTTGGAAGAAGGCGTCGTGAAATTTGATGAAGCGTTCAATCAGTTGTTGGCGGGAATTGAAAAAAAGAAAAAAGAAATGCAAAAGGCATGATGCACAATGCACAATGAATGACCAAACGCTGGAATCGTACGCGATTCAAAATCACCTAATCACCAAATCTCTAATCTCCAAAGGAGTTTTTAATGGAAATCGCAATTCTCGGTCTGGGACGCATGGGCGGCAATATGGCGGTGCGTTTGATGAAGGGCGGACATCGCGTGGTGGTGTGGAATCGCTCGCGCAGCAAAGTGGATGAACACATCGCGATGGGGATGGAAGGCACGGACAAGCTGAATTACATTCCGGCAATGTTGAATCAATCGCCGCGCGTGGTGTGGACGATGCTCCCCGCCGGTGAAACGACTGACGAAATCATTGATCAGATCGCGCCGCTCTTGGCGTCGGGAGATATTGTGATTGACGGCGCGAATTCGCGTTGGACGGACGACAAGCGCCGCGCTCCCAAACTTGCCGCGATGGGCTTGAAATACATGGACGCGGGCGTGAGCGGCGGCATTTGGGGATTGGCGGAAGGATATTCGCTGATGGTCGGCGGGGACGCGGAAACATTTGCGTACTGCGAACCGATTTTCAAAACGCTCGCGCCGCCGACGGGCAATTACGGCTTGATGGGACCGCACGGCGCGGGGCATTTTGTCAAAATGGTGCACAACGGCATCGAATACGGGATGATGGAAGCATACGGTGAAGGTTACGAGATATTGAAAAAATCGGAGTACAGTCCCGACCTCTTAAAAGTGTCGCAAGTGTGGCAGCAGGGCAGTGTCGTGCGTTCGTGGCTGCTCGATCTTGCTGTGGACGCGTTCAAAAAACATGGAAACGATTTGGCGCACATCAAAGGATGGGTCGCGGATTCAGGCGAAGGACGCTGGACGGTTGAAGCGGCAATGGCGGAAGATGTTCCCGCGCCCGTGATCACCCTTTCGTTGATCCAACGCTTTGTCTCGCGCCAAGATGAATCATTCAGCGCGCAAGTTCTCGCCGCGCTTCGTAACGAATTTGGCGGACATGAAGTAAAGAGCGAATAGCGTTACTTATCCGTTTTTTCGAGCCGTCATTTTGAGCCATCGGATTTTATTCGATGCCGAGATCGCGAAAGGGATTTGGAGACGAAAAATGACAGATGTGCAAATGACCGCCGGGGTTGTGCCGGGAGACCAATTCGAAACCATCCGTTATCCTGACGACGAGATTCGCCTCCGTGTCACTGACGGCGGAAACGTTCAGGTGATTGAATATATTTCGACCGACCGCGAAGGTCCGCCGCCCCATTCGCATCAATGGCATGAAGTCGAAATAGTGGTCGAAGGCACCGTCGAGTTTTATGTGAATGGAGTGTGGACGCGCGGAGGACCCGGGACGGTGCAAATGCTGCCCGCCGGAGCGACTCATTCGGTGCGCATTCCCGAAGGCATGGCAAAACTTTTGTACGTCACCATCGGTCCACCGTATGATGGACTGGCGCGTGAACTTGCGGCGCTCTATGCAAGCGGCAACGTAACGTCAACGGGTGTTGTCGAAATTGCTCATCGTCACGGACTCAAACTCGAGGGCGAAACCTAAAGCGATTAGAGGAATATGAACATGCTCGAAACTCGAACGGTATTGAATCCCCTCCGCGAAGGTATGCGCGTCGCGCGCGCCCCCGAACCGACTTCGATTATTATTTTCGGCGCGACGGGCGACCTGACGCGGCGCAAACTCGTACCCGCATTGTACAATCTCGCCTGCGACAATTACATGCCGCCGGTGTACGATATTGTTGGCTTTGCGCGCAAGCCGCGCAGTGATGCGGATATCCGCGACGAATACAAAAAGGCGGTGACAGAATTTTCGCGGCAAAAAATTCAAGAGCAAGTGTGGGACTCATTTTCGCAAAACATTTTTTACATCCAGTCGAATCTGGATGATTTGGACGGATACAAAAAACTCAAGCAGGAATTGGAGCGGATGGATCAAGAACGCGGCACGGCAGGCAATCGGTTGTTTTATCTTGCCGTGCCGCCCGAATTGATGCCGGAGATTGTCAAGTTCCTTGGCGCATCCGAACTGAATCACAGCGCGGGGTATACGCGCATCATTCTGGAAAAACCGTTCGGGAGCGATCTCGACTCGGCGGTGGAACTGAACCATCTGCTCCATCAAGTCTTTGACGAATCACAGATTTATCGGATTGATCACTATCTCGGCAAGGAAGCGGTCCAGAATATCTTTGTGTTCCGTTTTGCGAATGGGATTATTGAACCGATTTGGAATCGCACGTTTATCAACAATGTGCAAATCACTGTCGCCGAAACCGTTGGCGTCGAAGAACGCGGCGAATATTACGATCACGCCGGCGCGCTGCGCGATATAATTCAAAATCATGGCTTGCAACTGCTGGCGGTAACGACGATGGAGCCGCCCACAATGTTTACGCCGCAAGATGTGCGGAATCAAAAAGCAGAGGTCTTGCGTTCGATTCGTCCGCAAAGTTTTCAAGAGATTTGTGATTGGACGGTGCGCGGGCAGTACGGCGCGGGCGCAATCGGCGGAATCCAGGTGCCGGGGTATCGCACCGAGCCGAAAGTGAACGCGGAATCAACAACCGCAACGTACGTGGCTTTGAAACTTTATATTGAAAATTGGCGTTGGGCGGGCGTGCCATTTTATTTGCGGACAGGGAAACGCCTGCCGAAACGCTACACCGAAATTGCCGTCGAATTCAATTTGCCGCCGCTGATGCTCTTTAGCAAAGAAGGCACAGATCATTTAGAGCCCAATTCACTCGTGTTCACCATCCAGCCCGACGAAGGCATCTCGCTCAAGTTTGAGAGCAAAATTCCGGGGCAAGAAAATCGCCTCCGTCCCGTCAACATGGATTTTCGTTACAACAGTTCGTTCGGCGTAGCCGCGCCGGAAGCGTACGAACGTTTGCTGCTCGATGCGATGCTCGGCGATCCGATGCTGTTCACACGATACGACGAAGTGGAAGCGCAGTGGGCGTTCATTACGCCGATTCTTGAAGCGTGGAAACAAATTCCGCCGCCGCAATTTCCAAATTACGAATCGGGGACGTGGGGTCCCAAAGCGGCGGACGAGTTCCTCCAGCGCGATGGGCGCAAATGGCGGCGCTTGTAACGATTTATGATTTTGGATTTTTGATTTATGATTTTGAAAATGGTTTGGTGTTGAAATCATAGATCGAGAATCGTGAATCACTCACCTTACGCATTTCATTTCGAATGTAGTGAGAAATCTCGGTTTTGACAAGAGCGATTTCTCTCAAATACGGCTCGAAATGACAATACTGCGTAGCATGAGTGAATCAAACACAATGGCAGAGATGTTCCACCCCCCCCCGCATGTCGTTCCACTGAAAAAAGTGGAGGACGAATTGAGCGCGTTGCGGACGAGTGCGAGCGCGGACAATGTGCCGAGTTTGCGCGCGTGTACGCTCACCCTCGTCGTTCTTTGCGATAAGAACGAAGACCCTGCCGACCTTGAAGCATTAGTCGCGCAAATCGTCGAATCGCATCCTGCACGCGTGATTCTCATCGCGCAGCATGATCCCGAAGCAGGGGCATGGCTGGAAACACGCGTCTCTTCGTATCTTTCAGGGAATGGCGGTCTACGTCGGCTGTTGGGCGAAGAGATCATGTTTTATCCGCGCGGCACGCAATACGATTCATTGCCCAGTGCGATTTTGGGTTTGCGCGTCAGCGGTCTGCCCTTTATCTTGTATTGGCGCGGGCAGCCCGATTTGGATGATCATTTGTTTCGCGCGCTCGTGCAGGAATGTGATCAAATTCTTTTCGATTCGCAGCATTTCACTGCGCGCGCCGAACGCATCAACAACACCATTGCGCGCTTGCGTCTCAATTTTCCTAACGTTTCCTTTGGCGATGTGAATTGGCAGCGTATTCGACCGTGGCGCGAATTTGTGGCGCAATTTTTTGACGATCCTGCAAACTTGGCGTACCTCGACAAGATTACGCGTGTGGCGATTGACTTTTCGGTTGGGTTCGGCGGGAATCAAAGCGCGGCGATCTTGATGATGGCGTGGCTGGCGAGTTCGCTTGGCTGGCGCGTGGTGCACGGTTCGTACCAGCGTGACGGCTTGAAGCGCGTCGCGCGTTTTGAACAAAAACAGTACGGCGCCGCCAGCAGGCACGAAATTGAAGTAATCATCAATGTGCTGGAGCAAGAAGATTGTATGCCGGGGGAATTGACCGGAGTGCGTATTGAAACTTCCGATGACCTGCCCGAAGCGATTTTTCAAGCCAAGCGCGCCGTCGGTGGTTTTGTGGATGTGCGCGAATTGACGCTCAATCGTTATTCGGAGCGTTGTCTGGTATTGAACATTCCGCAAGAAAGCAGCGTCATCACGGCGGAACTGGACGCGCCGCGCCGCGATCGCAATTATCATCGCGCATTGGAATTGCTCGACGCGTTGATGTCACAAAACGCAGAGAGTAGATAGCAAATGGCAGATGGCAGATGGCGTAGCGCAGATGGCGTAGCGCAGATGGCGTAGCGCAAATCACAAATCGCAAATCGCCTAATCACCCAATCACCCAATCACCAAATTTCCCTATGGCTCTCACCAACAAAGTCGCCGTTGTCATCGGCGCAACCGGACAACTCGGACCTGCGATTGCTAAAGCTTTTGCGCACGAAGGGGCAAGACTCGTCCTTGTCAGTACTCATCAGGAAGCGCTCGAAGGACTGCAAAAAGAATTGGGCTTTCGCGATACGCGCGTGATGATTCACGTTGCCGATGCGATGGACGAAGCGTCAATGCAAGAGCTCGCGGACGCGGTGGCTGCAAAATTTGGGCGCGCCGATATTTTGCTCCATATCACCGGTGGGTATCACGGCGGCACGCTGGGCGAGACGACAAACAAAGTTTGGGATTTTATGCTCAATCTCAACTTGCGGACCGCTGTGAATGCGATTCGCGCTTTTCTCCCTTTGCTCACCGCAAATCGTTGGGGACGTATTCTCACGATCTCTTCGGGAATCACGCAAGCGCCTCCGCCGAACGTCGCGGCGTATGTTACCGCCAAAGCCGCGCTCGAAACGATGACGCTCGCTGTCGCGCAAGAGGTCAAAGAAAACGGTGTGACGGCGAATGTGGTTTTGATTCGCGCGCTCGATACGCCTGCTGAACGCGCAGAGCAGCCCAATAAAAAAACGGGCTGGGTGAAACCGGAAGATGTCGCGGCGACGCTTTTGTTTTTGTGTTCAGAGGAAGGCGGCGCGATCACGGGCGCGCGGATTCCGGTGTACGGCGGAAGTTGAGTATGAGTTTCATACGCCTTCATTGGTTTGATGTAGGTCTCGTACTTGCGTTTCTCGTAGGTGGGATTATGCTCCTCAGCAAGTTGAATCCACTTTCACTTTTGCTTTGGGCAAGTCTTGTCTCATTGTTCATGCATCAATTCGAAGAATATCGGTACCCGGGCTATTTCCCGGGCATGGTGAACAGTGTCATGTTTTCGAGCAAACATCCTGAGCGGTATCCGCTCAATACCAACACCGCGCTTGTCATCAATGTTTTTGTTGGCTGGGTCGCGTACTTGCTCGCCGCCTTGTTTGGCGAAAAAATTCTTTGGCTGGCGATCGCAGCGATTTTGGTTTCGGTGGGGAATTTTTTCGCGCACACTTTTCTTTTCAACCTCAAAGGGCACACGCTCTATAACCCGGGCATGTTCACCGCAATTTTTCTCTTCGCGCCGATTGCAATTTATTTTGCGTATCTCGTCATTCAAGGCAATCTTGCCGCTTTGATGGATTGGGTCGTAGGCATCCTGCTAGGAATTGTCCTGAATTACTTGGGTGTCTTTAAACTGATTGATTGGCTAAAGGATGAAAATACCGAATATGTTTTTCCAAAACGGTTTTTACTGCCATCCCAACGCAGGTAACGCACACCGTTCGGCAGGTTAATTCCATTGGTAAAAGATACGCTATCCAGAGATTCTCGTCCCGAGCGACAAAGAGGTGATGCTCCTCCCTTCTGGAAGAAAAGTTGAAAATCACAAAACTAAACCTCTCTTCGAGCTTTGGTCAGGTGAACCAATCAGTGACAGCTATAGGAACAAGTCTGTATTGAATTTCAATACCGAGCGCGTCCTTCCTTGTTGTGGAATGGTCAATAAAGAATACCAAATTGGAAGCGGGCTAATTGCGGAAATGATCTCGTATCGGAGGAATTGAGAAAATGAAACTCGCAATCGCAGGTTCAACCGGGGTTTTGGGACGCGCTGTTATTCCATTGCTTGTACAACAGGGTTATGACGTCCGCGCTTTGGCGCGTTCCGTGGCAAAGGCAAAAAAATTATTTCCACAAAATGTAGAGATAGTGGAATGTGATTTGCTTTCACCCAAGATTGATCAAACTATCGAATCGCTTCTGGATGGCTGCAAAGTCGTTTTGCATATCGCCACAGCGATCCCTCACGACTCTTCCGCGCCTCATGCGTGGGATGCAAACACGCGTTTACGCACAGATGTGGTAAGCATGCTGCTCAAAGCATCTGCCCAAGTCGGAGCAAAACAATATATTCAGCAAAGTATCACAATGGCGTATCCCGATTGTGGTGAGGATTGGATTACGGAAGAAGCGCCTCTGGATACCTCCCCGGAACGCGCAACGGTCTGCGGTCCGGTCATCGCGATGGAGAGTATGATTCAAAATATCCCCACCAACACTTTGCACTGGTGTATTCTGCGCGGAGGTTCATTTGTCGGCAGGGATACGTTTCAAGATCGAGCGATTGAAAATTTGCGCGCCGGCAAAGAGATCGTTCCCTGTGATGGAGAGAATTTCATCTCGCTGATTCACGTCAACGATATGGCGACCGCAACGGTAGCCGCGCTCAAATATGCTCCCTCCGGTTCAATTTTCAACATTGTGGATGAACCGCTGCGGCAGTACGAGTACAGCGACCGTCTGGCTGCTTTAATCGGCGCAGCGAAACCGCCGCGTGATGAAAATTCTAAATGCCCGCCTTCATGGCGCTGCAGTAATCAACACGCAAAATCAATTTTGAATTGGACTCCGACGCACGACATCATTCCCAAGTAAAAGAGCAGCGGGACCAATGTCGCTAACGCACAACGTTACGCTAACCTCTCTTCACATTCTTCGCGATAGCCGCAATATTTGCACTTGAGCGGATCGTCGTGACTGCGCGGCACATTGTCCGCGTGACGCGCTGCGCGCATCTCCTCCAGAACTTTGAAAAGTTCCGCGCGCAATTCTTCAGTGAACGTGATTTCAAAAACTTGGTCGCGATATTTTAGCAAGCCATACTCGAGACGCGCGCCGAATTTTTCCTCCACCAAAATTCCGTACGCCATCAACTGCAGCGTGTCCGAATGACGCGGCTGTGGTGCGGTTCGGTTGGGCTTGACTTCAATCGGAATCATCGCGTCCGTTTCATCTTGGACGATGTAATCGGGTTTGCCCGTCAAGCGATAGCGCCGCGAGAACAATGGTTTCTCAACGCGCTGCCACGCGCCCGTATCCGAATAAACGACGCGCGCGTCAATCGGCACACCCGTTTGTGCTTGCTCGGCGCGCCCTGTGCGTCGCAAAAAAAGCGCGGCAGCAAGCGCGAGAATAATGACGAGTCCGAGAAAAATTTCCATCAGGTTGGGACGTAACCGAGAAGCACCAACAACAGCGTCAGTGTAATCGTGCTTCCAATCGTCGAAAGAAAGACGACGCTCGTCACAAAATCCGAGCGCGCTTGAAATTCCGTAGCGATGAGGGATGCCATCACGGCGGTCGGCATGGACGCTTCGATGATGGAGACGGAACGCGTCAAGCCCTCCATACCCAACACGCCTGCCAGCGCCAGCGCAATCAGCGGTGAGAGCAGCAATTTGATTCCCGTCGCGAGAAAGACGCGCCACTCGTAATCGCGCAATTTTGCGCGCGCCAACTCAAGTCCGAGATTCACCAACATCACCGGCAGCGCCGCCACGGCGGCAAGTTCAACCGCGCGCGCAATCGGGTCAGGCAAACTCAAATGCAGCGCGTTGAATATCAAGCCCAACACGGCGGCGTATGCCAACGGCATTTTCAACACTGCGCCCAACGATTTTCGCAGGTCGGAATGTCCCGCCGATGCAATGTACACTGCGAGCGTATTCGCCAACACCGAATTGACGGTGAAATAAATCGCCGCGCGCGCGACCCCTTCTTTCCCGAACGCGAATTGATTAAAGGGAATGCCGTAATTCCCCGCATTCACAAACAAAATACTCAACAAAAACGCGCTCGTGAGCAGCCGGTCAAATTTCAAAATTCGCGCGAGGACAATGCCCAGCGCGCCGACAATCACGACCATCAAAAACGCGAACGCAACGATCGAGAAAAAATCGGACGCGTCTACCGTCGAACGTGACAACGCTTGAAACGCCAGCGCGGGGCTGAAAAAATAAAGTGACAGGCGCGCCAGCGGGCGTTGTTCGGTGACAATGCGCGCTTTGCCCAAACCAAAAGCCACGCCCGCCACCAGCAGGATTGGAACGACGATGGTAAAGAGCGCGGTGAAAAAAGTGTTGAGCGCCGACACAACGCGCGAGTGTAGTCGAAAACAGGGGCGCGTCAAGCACAAAAAAACTCGGCTCATCCCTAAACAGTGTGCAAAGGGTTTGACGCCGTGAACTAACCGCGCTACCCTTTCGGCATGGACTTTCCGCTACTTGAGATTACCGATGATGTGCGCGCTGAACAATGGCTGCACAAGTATTTTCATCCGAACGGGTTGCTTTGTCCACGATGCGGTGCCAGTGTGGAGCGGGCACGGCGCTTTCGCCAAATGCGCCGCAGTCATGTGACCAACTATCGCTGCCACTTATGCGACAAAGTCTACTCGGTGTATTCGGGAACGATCTTTGCCAACAAGCAGCTCCGCCCGACGCAGGTGATTCTGCTACTGCGTGGCATTTGTAAGGGCGAGTCTACGGCCGCGTTGGCGCGCGAGTTGGAATTAGCCTACGATACAGTTCATCATTTACGGCAACTGATTCACCGCAATGCGCTTCGCTTGCAACCAGAAACACCTTTGCCGGATGCGATAACCGAAACGGACGAAATGTTCCAGAATGCGGGGGAAAAAAGGCGAAAACCATCGTGATCCTTTAGATCCCCCGCGTCGTCGTGCCAACAAGCAGAAGGGACACGGCACTTATGCAAATGATCGTCCGCCCATCGTTGGCACGGTTGGACGCGAAAGCGGCCAAGTCCGACTACGGATGGTCAAGCAAACCAATCGCAAAACGTTGGAGCAGCATGTGGCGCAGTTCACCCGATCGGATGCCGTTGCGAACACGGATGAATGGCAAGGCTATAATCAGATTGCACGTTGGCATGTCACCGTCAATCATGGAGACCACCAATGGGCGCGCGATGCAGATGGCGATGGCATTTGCGAAGTCCACATCAACACCACCGAAGGCATGTGGACTGGCGTGCGCAACTTTTTACGTCCGTTTCGTGGTGTGCATAAGGCTCGCCTATCGGGATATGTTGCCATGTGTGAACATCGCATCAATCACAAGATCATCACGCCAGAGTTCATCGCCGCATTGACCCGCTGCACATAGTTTAGGGATGAGCCAAAAACTCTTGGCAGCCACCAAGAGTTTTTTCATTGGGCTTAGCGTTGCAGCGCCTGCGGGTAAAACGCCAGCGCGGCGTAAATCATCACCACCGCAAAGGAATTGGTCGTGATGTGCATCAGAATCGGCGCCCAAAGCGTTTTACTTTTTTCCAAAACGTACGCGTTCGCCAGCGCCAGCACAAGACTTGACGCGACGACGCCGATTGTATCAAAATGTCCGAACGCGAACAAGAATGAACTCGCCAGCATCGCGACGGGAAAATTGTAGCGTTGGCGGAACCACATAAAGATCGCGCCGCGGAAAAACAATTCCTCCGAAATAGGGACGAGAATGCCCGCCCCGATCAACGTGATAACGAAACCGAGCCACGTAAATCCATCCGGCGCGATCACGTCCATTCGACCCTGCAAGCCGTTCAGTGTGCCGCCGGCAAGCAGCTGCACGACGACGCCGATAATTCCGCGCAGAGGCAGCAGCGCGAGCGATATCGCAATCGCAAAGAAAAACCATTTCGCATCAATGCGCGGCGGATAAAATCCGATGTCGCGCAAATTCAATTTCCCGCGCGCCGCGCCCAAAATCAATGCAGTGCCTGCAAAAAAAATAATGTTGAGTGCGTATGCCAGCAAACTAAGCGGCAAAGTGATTTGATCCGTTTTGACCAATGCGCCGACCAGCGCCGACACGGCAAAAAATCCGCCAAAGCCGACGACGAGATACAAAATCAAATCGAGCCATGACGGAATGCGAGGTTTTGAATCAGCAAGTGTTGGGCTGCTTTGAACGATTTCCATACAACTCCCGGAATAGGGTAAAGCACCTTGCTTACGAACTTGCGCTCAAATGGTTTCACCCGAAAAAAACACCGCGTCGGTCTTGAACCGACGCGGTGACTCTGTTCACCGTTTGCGTCGCGGACGCAGATCACCGTTGTCCAGTAGATCGCGCGACTCGTCATCCGCATCATCGAATTCTGCTTCGTCGTCTTCCAATTCTTCGGCGAGGAGCGCTTCTTCTGCGCTCTCCAAGCCAATATCAACGAGCAGCAAATTCGAACCGCTCGCAAATTCCAATTCGTCCAATGCGTCTTGGGCGATTTCGCGCGTCACTTCGTCAGGACCTTCGATCAGTGCGATCAGGGCGCGCCGCGCCTCTTTGCCGCCGATCTGTCCGAGCGAGGTGATCGCCGCACTTGACACTTCGCGGTCAGGGTCGTCTGCCAGTTCGATCAAACGCGGGACGGCGGCTTGAAATTCCAACTCTCCGATCGCGCGCGCGGCTTCAAAACGAATCTGTGGATCAGGCGAAAACAATTCCTGCGCGACGATACGTTTCCAATACGGATCCGCGCTGCGTCCCATCGCAAAGATTGCAGTGGCGCGCATTTTTGGATCGTCGTTCGCATACGCGGTCGCAACAATGTTGCGCACGGTTTCATCGCCAAGGTACGCAAGCGATTCGATGGCGCGCCGCACGACAAGCTGATCTTCGGCGCCGCTGCGAATTGCCGCGAGCAGCGCAGTCTGTATTTCGTCGCCATCCGCGGCGGGAATGCGTTTCGTTTCGGCGAGCAGCAAAAAGCGTCCCAGCGCTTCGGCTGCGGCGGCGCGCACTTGCGCGTCGGGGTCGCTGCGCAGCGCGCCAATAAAGAGACGAATCAATGCCGTGTCTTCAACTTCCCACAAACCATTAATGGCGTTCACACGCACCTGCGCGTCTTCGTCATCCAAAAGATAGCGAAAAATGCGCGTAAAGTCTGCTTCGATGCGCTCTTCGGCAAGTTCCATCATCGCCAGTGAAACGCGGCGGCGCTTGTCGGCGGGCAGCGTTTGCCAGATTCTTGCAAACTCTTGCAATTCGGGGCGTGTAACATCGGAAAAGGCAAATAACAGCGAGGACGAAAGCGAAATCTCGTCGCTGACAAGATATTTGAGGGCTGACTGAAAGTCAGCATCATACATTTTTTCGGGACGACCACTCATTCCAATTTTCTCGTTTGAATTTAGCATGTACGTATCCATGCTCTTGAGATAAAATTATAGCATAAAGCTTACACGTCCGCTGAAGCGAAATTGCGCGGAAACGACGGCGTGTCTGTGCTATACTTTTTCGTATGAACGATGGCGAAAGTTATCACCGCGCGTTTGTGCCGGATCGCGATACGCAGTTCTATCTGCTCCAAGCGCATCGGCAGCCCGCCGCGAAAAATGTTGCCGCGCATTTTATTGATGCGTTCGCCCGCCCGAGCGATTTGATTGTTGACCCGTTTGTCGCGTCGGATGCAATTGTGCGCGCGGCGGTGGAACACGGCTGTCGAATCATCGCCAGTGATTCGAATCCGATCGTGGCGTGGGCAGCGCGCGTCCAAGCAACATTACCGGAGGCGCGCGCCATCAATGCTGCCTTGCTGCGGCTCGGCGATGCGCGCAAAGAGGGTGAAACGCTGCGCGCGTCGCTCGAGAAATTGTATGCGAGCCAGTGCGCGCAGTGCGGCGGCAGCGTCAGCGTAGATTATTTTGTGTGGCGACGCGAGAACGAAAAAAATCTGCTCGCGGAAAAAATTTATGTGTGCGCGCAGTGTGGCGTACAGCGCGCCGATGCGACTGAAACAGACCGTCAGCGCGCCAAAGATGCCGCCCCGCGCGGACTCGGTTATCACCTTCTCGTTCAGCGTTTGCTTGCGGATGATCCCGCGAACACGCCGACCATTAAACGTTTGCTCGAGCTGTACACCCCGCGCAGTCTCAACGCGCTCGCCGCCGTGACACAAAAACTCGACGCCGAATTTCGCGAGGATGCCGCGCGCAACGTGCTTGCCGCGCTGCTGCTCCACGCGTTGGATGTCGGCACATCGCTTTATGCGTCGCCCGACGCGCCGCCGACGCGCCAAGTGCCGAATGAATTTATTGAAATGAATATCTGGCGCGCGCTCGAAATTGCCGCGCGCGGTTTAAGCACACGCGCGTCCGCGCTGCGTCTGGCAGCAAATCCAAGTCAAGTGCTTGCCAGCAGCGAACCTGCCGCGTTCATCGGACAGGGCGGCGCGCGTTTTTTGGCAGAACACGCGCCGAATGCAAACGCGGCGCTGATTCTTTCCAGTCCGGCGCGTCTTGATCCAATCTTTTGGGAATTGTCGTTCTTGTGGACGCGTTGGCTCTTGGGCAAAAATGCCGCCGCGCCGCTCGAGCCCCTCCTCGAGGAGAAACGCCAGCGTTGGAGTTGGTACGGCGACGCGTTGACCAATTCGATTGCCGACGCGGCAAAACTCGCACGGGAGCAGGCGCGTCTCGTCTTCACGTTTCCATCGGGCAGTCATGCGATGATTGAAGCATTGATGCTCGCCGCGTCGCCCAACTTTGCGCTGCAAGATTTCGCGTTTCGTCCCGTGCGCGGGGCATTGAATTCGACGGAATGGGGCGCGCTGCGCGGCGAGTATCAGGCGGTGTGGACGCGCAGCGACGCGGTGACGATGCCCATTGCCGCGCAAACGCTCGCACCCAAAATTCGCGCAGTCTCGCTTCAAGCGGCGCGCGAAATTCTCGCGGCGCGCAATGAACCGCTCGCGTATTCGTGGCTGCATCACGCCGCGCTGGGCAAATTGGCGCGCGAAAATGTTCTCGCCGAAACGTTGAATGCAAAATATCGCGAGGGCGATAATGCGTTTCAGTTTTTGCGGCACCGCATGGCAGAGGGGTTCAAGGAAGGATACATTGAAGAGATTGACCATTGGGAAGAAAGAGAACGCGTGTTGTGGATAAAGCGAGAGACGAGAGGCGAGTCGAGAGAAGAGTTTGCAATGCGCGTTGCAACTGCTGTGCGCGAACTTGCGCAGGCGCGGCGGAAAATTTCTGTGGCGCAATTAGAGGACGAATTGCTGCAAATGTTCGGTGGGTTACTGACACCGGAAGTCGAGTTGGTGGAAATTTGCGCGCGGGCGAACGCAGATTTGGTGGATGGGGAATGGATTTGGCGCGATGAAAACGCGACAGAGTGGTTGAGCCGCGCGCGTGCGCTTGTCAGCGCGTTGGGCAGCCATTTGGGTTTTCAGGTGATCGAAAATGATGAACGGTTTGAATTGATTTGGCGCGCCGAGAAAATTATTCCCGCCTCCGCGCAAGGTTCGATCCTGCAAGAAAAAATTTTCGAGGACGCGTATGCGTTTGTTTTTTGCGCGCGCGTGGATTTTCAAGCATTGCTGGACTTGTACGTCGCGCCGCTGCGCGGGCTGGCAGTGCTTTCTGAAGCTCAGGTTGAGTTGACGCGCGAACGCTTGCGGCGCGATCCGCGTTGGTTGAAAAAATTAGAGCGCGGCGGTTGGGATTGGCTGCGCGTGCCGATGATCGAAATGCTGCTGCATGAGGATTTTGCGACGCGTCCCGAATTTCAATTGGCGTGGGGGCTGGAGCCCGCGCTGTCGGAGGGACAAGAGCAGATGCAGTTGTTTTGAAGTGATGAACTCTGCGCGCTGATGGGTTTCATCACAAATCGGTGGCAACGCGCTCGACGCGAAATTCATTGCCCTCTTTTCGCAAGCGCCCGAGCGTCATCACCGCATCGTGTTGGAAAATGAGCAGGATATTTTCTTCGTACGCCCATTCGCGGATGCGGCGTTTGGTTTCGATGCTGACCATCGGCTCAAGATCGTACGAGGGGACCCACGCCAAACGTTCGAGATAAACGGTGCGTCCCGCCACATCGCCCAGAAAAATTGCTTTCTCGCCTTTCGATTCGATAATAACGGCTTGATGCGCGCGTGTATGTCCCGGCGTCACGAGCGTGCGAACTTCTTCGGTGATTTGCGTGTCGCCTCTCAAAAAGCAAACGCGTTCAAGCGGAATAAAATTGTCGGCAAAGTACGTGGCTTTGGTCCGTTCGTTGGGGAAGGAGGCATCGAGGAATTCTTGACGCTGAATCCAATACTCGGCGTTCGGGAAGGTGGCGATGATCTCGGCGCCATCGCGCTTGGTGTTGCCGCCCGCGTGATCCGCATGGAGGTGAGTGTTCACGACAAGATCAATGTCTGCGGGCAAAAAGCCAATGCGCGCGAGATTGGTCAAGAGTCTGGAACCGCCTTTGCGCACAAAATTTTGTTCCTGCTTGGCGGTGAGTTTGGCGCCAAGTCCCGTATCTACCAGAATCGTTTTTTCACGCGTGACGATGACGAGACAGTTCAGCGCGGTCTTGACGCGATTGAATTCGTCCGGCGCGAGCATTTTTTCCCACAACACGCGCGGCACAACGCCAAACATACCGCCGCCGTCCATACGGACAAAGCCGTCGCTGACGACAAAGAGTTCTACATTTCCGAGACGCATGTAGACCGAATTATAACGTTCTTTTGTGAATCCAATAACCCCAATTCGGACGCAAATAAAAAGATGGCGAAATGAATTCACCATCTTTTCGCAAGGCGACGGTGGGATTTGGACCCACGATCAAGGTTTTGCAGACCTCTGCCTTGGCCACTTGGCTACGTCGCCGCACTTGACAAATTAGCACGAGACCAGCGAAATGTCAATAAAAATTCTTGTTTCAGGTCAACTGCCTCCGTACACCTCTTGTTCTTTGCCCGAAATCAGAAAATTGCTCACGTCCGCGCCCGAGAGACTGTATTGCGCAAAGGACTCGTAATTGCCAAATTTTTTCAATTCTTCCGTAACGCCCACAAATTTTGCCAAGCACGACCGAAAGATATGGGGTCCAAAGCTCACGCGATTAATGCCCAAGCGCTGCAGCTCTGCCAAACCCAATGCTTTTGGCGAAGCGAGTACGTTCAAGGGCGCGGTGATGCGTTCTCGCAAGATGCCGAGCGTTTCGCGATCGCCCGGACCAATCGGATAAATGCAATCCGCGCCCGCTTCAACATACGCTTGCGCGCGGAGGATGGCTTGTTCGATTTTCTCTTGCTTGGAGTCCAAGCCGCTTGAAATAAAACTATCCACGCGCGCGTTGATGACGAGATGCACGCCGTGTGTATTGGCGACTTGGCGAATTGCCGCGATGCGTTCGCACTGCGCCTTGATGGAGCGCAGCGCGCTGTGTCCAGCCAGACTGTCCTCAATATTGATTCCTACGACACCGGTCTGGATGACTTGGACGATGTTTTCTTGGAGGGCATCAATCGTCTCTGCATAACCGGCTTCGATATCGGCGGTGACCGGCACACGGACGCTCCTTGAAATTCTGAACAAAATTTCCAGCATCGTTTCCAGCCGGATGTTTTCTCCGTCCGCATAGCCCAGCGACTCCGCAATCGCCGCGCTGGCGGTTGCTATCGCGGGATATCCTGTTTTTTCTAAAACTCTGGCGCCGATGACATCCCATACATTGGGCAAGACTAACAATTCTCCGCTGGTATGCAACGCAAGGAGTGTTTGGGCTTGAGCTTGCTGTTCGCTTGTAATCATCACGACAATTCCTTTTCTATTCCTGACGTTTCAAATTTGATAAGTTCAAAGCGAGAAAACTGCTTTGCAATGCTGTTGACTCTCTGCCAATCCGTTGCGCGCTTGGTTGGATGGAAATTCATGTCAACGTTTTTCTCATTCGCAAAAGCGGAACCGCTGTGCCGCCGCGCTCATCAACGAATTTTTCGTATGCCTCAAATCCGCACGCGCGATAAAGTGGTTCACCTGACAAGGTTGCCACCAATTCCACCTTTGTGAAACCTTCGGCTTTTGCCGCCTCTTCACACAACAAGATAATCAGCCGCCCGATTCCTTTGCGGGTATGCTGGGGATGGGTGTACATGGCACGAATTCGCGCCGCATCTTTTGTCGGGTCAAGGAGAGCTGCGCTTCGCCCCGGCGTCTGGTCGCCGCCGTACATTGTCGCACGACGACTCCATCCACCGCAGCCCGCCATCTGACCATCGGCTTGCACAATAAAATACGTTCCATCGTCAATCAACTGCGTATCCAACCCCATAATGGCTCGGCTCGATGCAATCTTGTCCGCGTCGAGAAATGCTTTCAGATTTTCAGAGATTGCTGCGTCCATCAATGCTTTGAGCGCATCGAGGTCGTCGCGTTGCGCAAGTCTATGGGTCAATGTCGCATTCGTCATGGCTGCTCTTTGTTGGCATGGCTAGTGCATGGACAAGATGAAATTGCGTAGGTCGCATTCTCTAATGCGGCGTGTGAGAACGCCTTCCTACGCGGACGACACGGCAATTTCATCAAGTTAAAATACTAGATTGCATTCAAAAACAACCGCCCTTTTCGTAGAAAGATTCAAGGAACGGTAGAAATTTTTTGCGGGTTCATTATCAGGTTCGGCGGCAACCCAAACTTCTTCGCAACCCCTTTTTTTACCTATCGTAAACAATTCTTCAAGCAAGCGAGTTGCAATTCCGCGCCGCTGAACTTGCTCAGAGACCGCCAAGTCATCAATATATAACTCTGTTGGTTTATCTGGATGTCTATGAATCATTGCTAAAACTTGACCCATGACAACGCCGTCAACTACTGCTGCGAGCATGATGTGATTTTGTTCATTCAGAACTACAGCAAGTCTATGCGGGACAATTTTCTCATCAAAGATATCCTCATCAAGCTTGTTGAGAATATCCATGTTGCTCTCGTCAAGTTGAACGATTTCTATATTCATTTTCATTCCTGAACACTGGCTATTTGTGTTGCAACGCGCGGTTGGACGAAAAAAGATTGTCGTTCTGTTTGTCGGTGTGTTCAATTGTTTGGGTCAGTACTCTTTGGTTTCTACTGCCTCGACGATGCGTGCTTGCGGGTTCATCATCACTGTGCCTTGCACACGTCCCCACAGCGCGCGCAAGTTTGCGAGCATTTCCTCTGCCTGATTCAAATTTTCAAATTCGAGGTCAATCATGACATAGTGGCTGTCGTCGGTGGGACGCAGGACACGATAGCGGCGCACGCCGGATTTTTCGCGCCCCACCGGGTCGCTGTCAAATGCATTTTTCCAAGCATCGAAATCGGGGACGGGATGTTCGATTCGCAAAATGTACACACTGACTCCTTTACTTGGCGCGCATTCGATTGTTTTTGGGATTGTGTTCCACTTCTGCCAAGCCTAACGCCTCGAGCAAGGGCGGCATGTACATCCCAAAGCGTCCGCGATAACCCTTTCGCAAACCGTACCAACCGCCGAGCGGATTTTTCGGTGAACGCGCCCATGCTTCAACCGTCCCCTCTGCCGCAGGTTTTTGTTCGTCTGCCGCGCCCAACGGCATCCAATCGCCATGTTTTTTCAACATCGTGTGCAAATCATTGATAGCGCGCACATCGTAACTCAATTTCGTGGAACCGACTTGACACACCAACGCGGGCGGCGTGAGCGAATCATCACGGTACATTGTATATTCCGATGTGCCGCTCGGTGTTTTTAATTTCCACGGATTTTCTTTTGTGCCGGCGCCTTGTGCAGATTTTTTCGCGGCGGGTTTTGGCGCGACCTTTTTTGTCGCAGGTTTCGCTTTGGCTGCCATTTGTTTTGCCTCCTTGCAAATACGAAAAAAATGGGCGACGAGAATTCTCGTCGCCCGCAATTGTAGCGCAGTTTTCTATTTCTTGGCAGAGACGTTCGCCATCAATTCATCCGCACACATCGCATAATTAGCGTACTGCTAAAACGTCTTTTTTATGCGCTTGTCGGCAATCCGCACAAGCGCGCGCAATGCCTGATTCACCGCTTTCGAATCGGGAAAATATTCTTTTATATCCGGATCAAGAACGATTGGATTTTGCGTCGGTCCAAAACTCTTTACTGTTTTTGTTCCGTCCGTGTGATGAATCGTTACAGTGTAACCGTTTGCCATTTGTCCTGCGAACTTGCCCCGCACACGACCCTTTAGTTTTGATAGGTCATACTCTGCGCTCAATTCGTCACTTGCTGATTGTTCAGTCGGCTTCTTCTTCATACGCTCTCCGTTCGCGAGCCGTCACCCGACGCGCGCTAATAATCCGAACTCGATTACCGCGATCTAAATGCGAGACGAACAAGAACCTTTGGCGATTCGATCTGCCAATGGTGATAAAACGACTTTCGTCCTCTGAATGGTCGGGATCAAAAAAGGTCGAGCCGAGTGGATCTTGCAGGACGGTTACAGCTTCCTCGAAAGAGACTCGATGTTTCTTGAGATTCTGCGCCGCCTTACTTGAATCCCACTCGTACTCTACACTCATCCGCGTTTTCCTTGTGCATTCGCCATCGCGCCCAGTAACTCACTTTCGCGTCCCATGTGGCAATTTTTGAATTTCTTGCCGCTGCCGCACGGACATGGCTCGTTGCGCCCGATTTTTGCGCCCGCTTTTTTCGCGGGCTGCGCCTTGCGCGTCTCTTCATCATGCGAACGCGATTCATGCATCGGACGCGACTGCTGCTGGGGCACGCGCTGCAACTGGGCATGATAAATATTATGCACAATCGTGCGCTTGATGTCGTTGTTCAAGCCGCTGAACATATCGTACGCTTCCCGTTTAAACGTGACGAGCGGGTCTTGCTGTCCAATCGCGCGCAAGCCGATCCCGCCGCGCAACTCGTCGAGCGTCGTCAGATGGCGCACCCACAATTTATCAATCGTGTCGAGCATCACCAGCCGTTCGAGCAAACGCGTTTCGCCTTCACCTTGCGTTTGTTCTTTTTGTTCGTACGCTTCGTCCGCGAGTTCAGAGAGTTGTTCTTGAATTTGCGGCGCGTTCATCGAGTTCCATTGCTCTGGCACATCATTCGGCAGCGGAAAAATCTTGCGCTCCTCGTTTGCCAACCCCTGCAAATCCCATTCCTCTTTATAGTTCCCGGGGCACATCGTTTCCACAATGGATTCGACTTCGTCGTGGATCATGTTTTGTACGAACGGTTTCAAAGTCGAAGCCTCGAGAATTTTTTGACGCTCGCCATAAATCACCTGCCGCTGTTTGTTGATCACGTCGTCGTATTCGAGCAGGTGTTTGCGGATGTCAAAATTGTAACCCTCCATTTTGATCTGCGATTGTTCAATCGCGCGCGCGACGAGCGGCACATCAATCACCATCTCTTCGTCCTGCCAAACCCGTTCGAGCAAATTCTTGTTGCCCATGCGCTTCATAATCTCGTCTTCGAGCGAAACATAAAACCGCGACGAACCGGGATCGCCTTGCCGCCCCGCGCGCCCGCGCAGCTGGTTATCAATCCGCCGCGCTTCGTGCCGTTCCGTGCCGACGACGTGCAAACCGCCGAGTTCGACCACTTTGGCTTTTTCTTTATCCGTCTGCGCCGACGCGCGCGCGAACGCGTCGTCCCACAATTGCGGCTCTATCGGTTTGGTCAGGTCAACGCCCTTTTTGCGTAATTCTTCGCGCGCAATGCCTTCCGCGTTACCGCCGAGCAAAATGTCCACGCCGCGCCCCGCCATGTTGGTTGCCACCGTCACGGCGCCCAATTTGCCCGCTTGCGCGATGATCGTCGCCTCGCGTTCGTGGTTCTTGGCATTCAATACTTCGTGCTTGACGCCCTTGCGATTCAGCATTTTGCTCAACATTTCGGAATGTTCGACCGAAGTCGTGCCGACCAGCACGGGACGCCCCGCGTCATTCATCTCTTTGATTTCATCCACAACCGCTTTGTATTTCGATTCTTCATTCTTGTAAATTACATCCGAATCATCTTCGCGAATCATTGGGCGGTTTGTGGGAATGACCACCACATCAATGTTGTAAATTTTGTTGAATTCTTCTTCTTCGGTTTTCGCAGTACCGGTCATGCCCGCGAGTTTGTGATACATGCGAAAATAATTTTGAAACGTGATGGTGGCGAGCGTCAGCGATTCGCGCTGCACCTTTACGCCTTCTTTCGCTTCAATCGCTTGATGCAGACCTTCCGAATAGCGCCGTCCAAACATCAAGCGCCCGGTAAATTCATCCACGATCACCACTTCGCCGTCGCGCACCACGTAATCTTTGTCGAGCTTGAAGAGCGCGTGCGCTTTTAGCGCATTGTCGAAATAAGAAACGAGTTCCACATATTCGGGATCGTAGAGCGATTTGTTTTGGGGAATGCCCGCCATCCGTTCGATTTTGAGGATTCCTTCTTCCGTCGGCGAGACGACGCGCAGTTTGTGGTCAATGGTATAGTCTTCCTCTTCCTTGAGGCGCGGCATCAATTGCGCGAAACGACGATATTCGGATGACGATTCTTCCGCCGGACCGGAAATGATGAGCGGCGTGCGCGCTTCGTCAATCAAAATATTGTCCACTTCGTCCACGATCGCGTAATGCAGTTCGCGCTGCACCATTTGCGAAACATCCAGCACCATGTTATCGCGCAAATAATCGAAACCAAACTCATTGTTCGTGCCGTACAAAATATCGGCATAGTACGCTTCGCGGCGCGCCACCGGGAAAAAGTGATTCAAGCGATCATCTCCGTGCGGATTCGGATCGCTGTAATTGGGTTCGTAAATGCCCGCCGCTTCGTGCGCGATGACGGCGGTGCGCAAACCGAGCCGCAAATAGACGCCACCCATCCACCCTGCGCCGACGCGCGACAAATAATCGTTCGGCGTCACGAGATGAACACCGCGCCCCGCGAGCGCATTCAAATACAACGGCAGGGTGGCGACAAGCGTTTTGCCTTCGCCCGTTTTCATTTCCGCGATTTTGCCGTCATGCAGCACGATGCCCGCCACCAACTGTACGTCAAAATGGCGCTGCCCATTCGCGCGTTTCGACGCTTCGCGCACCGCCGCGAACGCTTCGGGCAATAAATCATCCAGCACCGCCTGCTCGAGGTCGAGTAATTTTTTCTCTTCGTCTTTGTATTTGAGTTCCAGCGACTTGCGCTCTTTGTCGTCCGCCTCATCCAGCCAGCGCTGCTTTAACTCGGCGAACGATTTGCGCTCGTCGTCAACTTCGGCATGAAAGCGCGCGCGAAACTCGTCCGTTTTCGCTTTCAGTTCGTCGTCCGATAATTTTTCAAACTCGGGTTCGAGTTCGTTGATCTTGGCGACCAGCGGTTGAAGCGCCTTGATTTCTTTTTCGTTCGGGTCACCGGTAATTTTGTAGAAAAGATTTTTTAACATGTTGATTTCGGTATCAGGCAGCAAGTAGTAGGATGCCAAAATCCCTGCTGCGTGCTACTTGTTGCGTGTCTCACAAATCGAGCTGTATCGTGCGACACGCTTACAAATCGAGCGTGTCGCCGACAAAGGAGCCGACGCTCTCGGCTTTGTTTGTGCGTTCAATGACGCCGGCAAGCAATGGAGCGATTGACAAAACAGTTGGGTTCAGCACGTCCGATTCGGGCGGGAGTGGCACGGTATCTGTGCAAATAAATTCTGCAATGCCGCTGCCTTTCAAACGCTCCACCGCGCCACTTACTAGAGTTGCATGAGTGCAGGCAATTCTTACGGATGATGCGCCGCTGCGTTTCAGCAGCCCAACGGCTTCGGTAATGGTGCCAGCCGTTTCCACCAGTTCGTCCACCAAAATGACGTTGCGGTTCTCGACATCGCCGATCACCGTAAGCGCTTCGGCTTGCCCACTGATGCGCCGTTTCTCCACAAAGGCGAGCGGCGCGTCCACTTTTTCCGCAATGTTGCGCGCTTTTTTGGCAAAGCCCAAATCGGCGGAAACAATGACGGGATTCTCGAGCTGCAGACCCTTGACGTATTCCACAATCAGCGGATATGCTTGCAGCTCATCGCCGGGGATGCTGAAAAACCCTTGAATCTGCCCCGCGTGCAAATCAACCGTAATGTACCGATCGGCGCCGGCGGTGACGATCAAATCTGCCAGCAAGCGCGCTGTGATGGGCACGCGCGGTTTGTCCTTTTTGTCGCTGCGCGCATACGCGTAAAACGGCAGCACGGCGGTGATTCGTCCCGCCGACGAACGCTTGAGCGTCTCTAAAAAAATGAACAGCTCCATGATGTTGCGATTGACCGGCGGACCCAAGCCCTGAATCAAAAACACATCATGCCCGCGCACACTCTTGTGCAGTTGAATGAAAATGTTCTCGTTCGCAAAGTCGGTAATTTCCCCTTGCGCCAATGGCAATTTCAATTCAGCACAAATTTTTTGGGCGAGCGGTTCGTTGCCGCGCCCGCTGAAAATCAGTGGGTCTCCCCAAGGCGTATTGTTGTTCACGCGAATTGTTTATTGTTCTTGAATCGTGATCGTTTTGATTACATCGCCGCGCGTAATCTTTTCTGCCACGCTCATCGAATCTGCTGTCGCTTGACCAAATGACGTATAGTCGCCGTCGAGAAAAGGAGTTGCATCGAGCGTAATGTAAAACTGACTGCCGCTGGAGGCGCGCTGCGGATTCACTTGGTCGGGCAGACGCGCCATCGCCAACGCGCCCTTGGGATGACTGCGTTTGATTTCGGCAGGAATCGTATAGCCGGGTCCGCCATTGCCCACACCGAGCGGATCGCCGCCTTGAATGACAAAGCCGGGTTCCACGCGGTGAAAGGTGAGTCCATCATAAAATCCTTGCCGCGCGAGATAGATAAAATTATTCACCGTTTGCGGCGCGTCTTGCGGAAACAAATCTACGACGATATTGCCTTTGCTGGTCTCTATCGTCGCGCGATATTTTTTGTTTGGATCAATCGTCATCGGTGGCGCGGCTTGATACATCTCGTTGCGCTCCGCCGGTGCTTTGGCAGCCGCCGCTTTGGTGGTTTGGCTCGTCGTGCTGCCCGATGCATCCGAAGAAGCTGGGTTCGAGCTTCCGGCTGGGGTCGCGGGCGTAGAGCTCGCGCACGCGGCGATCAAGACCGCGCTCAAAACAAGCATGAGGGATGCAAGAGTAAGGCGTATTACTTTCATTTAACTCTCCAGAATTTTTTTTAGATTTGGTGCGGTGTCATTAATGAGCTTGCGAATTTTGGGCGCAAAGACCGTTTCCATCATTTTCATTGGACCGGACAAAGAGATAATTCCTTTTGCCGACAAACGCGTTCCGTTCGGCGTCGGCTCGAAAAGCATATCACCGCGCCATGTAAAAACAGGCGCATTGTATTGGTACGAAATTTTTTGGTTCGGCTCAAACGCGGTGATCACGCCATCCATTTCATATTTCGCGCCCATCAAGACAAATTGTTGTTTGAATTTTGTGCCTGTGCCAACCGGTCCATCCGAAATTTTTTGGGTACTCTGCACAGGCATCCATTGCGGATTGTTTTCCACATTCGCGACGAATTGAAATACCTGCGCGACGGGACGTGCAATATCAATGTGGTTGGAAATTTGAATCATTGCACATTCATTAACTCGACATCAAACACCAACGTCGCATTCGGTGGAATGGGTCCGCGCCCGGGCGCGCCATACGCGAGCTGCGGTGGAATAATCAGGCGGCGTTTTTCGCCAACTTTCATCCCTTGCAGTCCTTCATCCCATCCCGGAATCACCGCGCCCGCGCCGAGCGGAAAGACAATTGGCTTGCCGCCAATCGAGCTGTCAAATTTTGTGCCATCGGTGAGATAGCCTGTATAGTCCACGCTGACGGTACTGCCCGCTTTGGCTTCGGCGCCCGTGCCGGGCTGCACAATAATGTATTGCAGACCCGACGGTGTGGTTTGCACCGCGCCGTTCACTTTTGGAATGTTTGGACTCAATTCTGGCATAGCGCCTCCACTTGGATTACCTTGCAAATAGAGTACCGCGAGCATCAATACGCCGAGCAGCACAACACCAACGACGCCAATAAAAAAAAGAGGATTGCGCTTTCCGCCGCCTTGAGTTTGCGCTTGCTCCGGGCGCGCGTCCCATTTTTCTTGCTGCAATTTCGCCTGCGCCTGCACAATCAATTCGTCCGTATCTTTGTAATGACTCGCGTACATTACGCGCGCTTTGCGCAGCGATACGAGCGCGCCTTCATAATCGCCCGCGTTAAATTTTGTTTTGCCGTCTTGATACAATTTTTCAATGTCGCGCATCCGCAGCGCCCACTGCAATTTTGCTTCGACGCCTTCGCGGATGCGGTCAATCGCCAGCGCTTTGCGATACAACGCGATAGTGGCATCCCAATCTTCGCGTTTCGCCGCTTCATCTGCTTCGGCGAGTAATTTTTTTACCTCATCTTCTTCTTCCGCCGAAAGTTCACGCGGCACATCGGTTGGCTGTGTTTCGCTTGCTTCGAGTTCAGGAGGCGTAGTTTCAGTCATAGCTATTGGTCAGAAATAATTGTTTCGTCATGCGAAACAATTCTATTGCATCTCCGCTGCGGTAATTTTTTGATCGTTTTGTGTTTGGCGCGTTTCAGGACGCGTGATGCGCATCGGATTCAAATGATATGCGTCGTTCAACACGCGCAAGCGCGCGCCGCGTTCGCCCCACTGGACGACGTTGATAGAGGCGTTGTCAATGTAAAAGGGCAAAGGACGTTCAACGTCCAAATTCATCGCGACCATTAACAACATATTGATTGTGCCGCCATGCGTAATCGCCAACAGACGTCCGTCAGAATGTTTGGCGCGAATATCCCGCAGAAAATCTTGCGCCCGCTTGACAAAATCTTCGCGCGCTTCTTCACCGGGAATGTGCGGACGCGGTCCGCCGTTATGCCACGCGTGATGCACGTCGGGATATTTTTCGCGGAGGTCGTTCATGGTCAAACCTTCCAACACTCCGAGCGAGCGTTCCAACAAGCGCGCATCCGCCGTAACGGGCAGGTTCAATGCGTCGCCGATCATCTCCGCCGTGCGATACGCGCGTTTCAACGGACTCGCATAAAGCGCTTGAAATTCGCCTTCGTCGGGCATCCGCGCCGCGAGCCGCCGCGCCTGCTCCAAACCGCGCGCATTCAATTCAATATCGCTGTGTCCTTGAATCCGTCCTGCGGCGTTCCAGTCGGTTTCTCCGTGACGAATCAAATAAAGTTTGAGCATCGTTTCAAGTGCGTGATTATACCAAAAGTTCCTAAATTGTCCGTGAGAATGGGTTAATAACTCGACGCCAGAAAACGAACGCCAGAGTCTCCTCTGGCGCCTCAAGCGTTTAGAATTTCTTCGGCAATTGCGTACAGATCGCGTTTACGCGTGATAATTTCGTCAATCCAATTTTGCCATCTCGCATCCGAGACATTTTGTAATTTCTTGCCCAGCAATTCGCGTTTTAACAATTCGCGCAATTCATCGTCAAACCGCGCGGCTTCTTTTTTGACGCGCAAATGATTTTCGTTTGTGTATGTTTTGTGCTTGGCAATCGCGTCGGCAAGTTCACTCATGCCTTTGCCTTGCAGCGCAATCGTTTTGAGAACGGGCGGACGCCACGCGCGTTTGTCAGGATTGAGACTCAGGTTCATTTGCAATGCAGCAACCGTCGCGTTTGCGCCGTCGCGGTCGGCTTTGTTCACCACCAGAATATCCGCGATTTCGAGGATGCCTGCTTTGATCGCTTGAATGTCATCGCCAAAACCCGGCGCTTCCAAAACAATCGTCGTGTGCGCGTGTTTCGCAATATCCACTTCGCCTTGCCCCGCGCCGACCGTTTCAACGAGAATCACATCAAAGCCCGCGGCGTCAAGTACAAGAATCGCATCCGAAACTGCCGCTGCGAGTCCGCCGAGTTGTCCGCGCGATGCCATACTGCGAATAAAAATTCCGGTCCCCGCCAAATCTTGCATCCGAAAGCGGTCGCCCAAAATCGCGCCGCCGGTGAAGGGTGACGATGGGTCAACGGCAATGATCGCCACGCGTTTTTCGCGCGCGCACAATTCTTTTGCCAGCGCGTTGACGAGCGTAGATTTCCCCGTCCCCGGCGCGCCGGTGATGCCGATAATGTCCGCGCGTCCTGTGTACGGAAAAAGAGCGCGGATGAGATTCCGCGCGTCGTCGCCGCCGCGTTCCACCCGCGTTAGCGCGCGCGCAACGGCGAGAGGTTCACCGTTTTGGATTTGGGAAATGAATTTAGAGTTCAAAATGGAGGTCGGAGATTGGGTGATTAGGGATAGGTGGTTAGGTGATTGGGTGGTTAGGTGATTGGGTGATTAGGTGATTTTGCATTTTGCAATGTGCATTGTGCATTGTGCATTGTGCATTCTGCATTCTGCGTTTTCACCCTTCCGCCTTTGTCTTTCGTTGCGCCATTTCGTTTTGCACAAATTTCACCAAGTCGTTCGTATTCGTACCGGGACCAAAAACGCCGGTGAAACCCATGGCTTCAAGTTGTGGAATGTCTTCGTCGGGAATGATGCCGCCTGCGACGAGCAGCACATCGTCTTTGCCTTTTTCTCTCAACATTTCTGTAATGCGCGGAAACAATTCGAGATGCGCGCCGGACAATATGGAAAGGCCCACCACGTCAACATCTTCTTGTAACGCGGCTTCGGCAATCATTTCGGGCGTTTGACGAATGCCGGTGTAAATCACTTCCATGCCCGCATCGCGCATCGCGCGCGCGACCACTTTGGCGCCGCGGTCATGGCCGTCGAGTCCGGGCTTGGCGACGAGTACGCGTATCGGTGTCTCACTCATGAGTAACTCCGCAAAAGAAATTGGCAAAGGAAATTATAGCACAGCCGACAAACATTTCGCCGCGCGGCAGAGTCATTGGTTCCGCGTGAAAGGGAACAAACTCGCGGAACATTGGGCGACGCGCGAAGATTTACCTGTGTTGGTGCAGCTGGGGGTTATCAAGTTGCCGGGGACGCAAGTGGTATGAGGTCTAATAGAAAAACGCCACGTCCAAGAAGCTGTCGTCAATAAGATACACGCGCATTCGATTCAGTTCTGAATCCACACTTTCAACACTATCGACAAATTCGGTTTCCGCAATAGTTCTGAGGGCAAGAATATCAACGAGGCTCATGTAGGGAAGAAACCGCGTCTTGCAGTTGGCGCCGTCGAAACTCTAAATGGTCAAGTCGAAAATAATCTTCTCACGTTCCTTCTTCCGGGAGCGTACCTTCGCTGTAGCGTTGGTCAATCTCTCTGGCAGATTGAACATGATACTTGATTTGAAGACTTGAGATTTCTGTTTCAACACGGCGCAATTGCGCGTTAAGATATGTCTCCAAACTCGCGCGCAACAATTCATCAGCATTCACATCGAGCTGTTCGGCTACACGATCAACGAGATGCACTTGCAACTCTGTCATAGGAAACCTATGCGGCGCTTTCCTTTTCCCACTCTACCGGCAGCTCGGCGTGTGTGAGCAGCAGCGGACGCGTTTTGTTTTTGATCGTGTCCGCGTTGATGACGCATTTGCGGATGTCGGAGCGCGAGGGAATTTCGTACATCACATCGAGCAGCACTTCTTCGATGATGGTGCGGAGTCCCCGCGCCCCTGTTTTGAAACGGAGCGCTTCTTGCGCGGCGGCTTGCAGCGCATCATCCGTGAAAACAAGTTCGACGCGATCCATCGCGAACATTTTTTGATACTGCTTGATGATCGCGTTTTTCGGCTCGGTCAAAATTTTGATGAGCATTTTTTCATCGAGCGGGTCAACGCTGACAATGACGGGAACGCGTCCGACAAATTCGGGAATAAGTCCGAATTGCACCAAATCGTCGGCAGTGACGAGCCGCATGAGCTCCGACTGCGAAAGATCACGCGCGCTGCGCTGACTGTCGCCTTTGAACCCCGCGATGCGGCGTTCGGTCATGCGTTCGCTGACGATTTTTTCGAGACCATCGAACGCGCCGCCGAGAATGAATAAAATGTTAGACGTATTGAGTTTGATATATTCTTGCTGCGGATGTTTGCGCCCTTGTTGCGGCGGCACGTTCGCGACAGTGCCTTCGACAATTTTCAATAATGCTTGTTGGACGCCTTCGCCCGAAACGTCGCGCGTGATGGAGGGATTGTCGCCCGTCTTGCGCGAAATCTTGTCAATCTCATCAATATAGATAATGCCGCGTTCGGCGCGCGGAATATCGTACTCGGCGGCTTGAAGCAGCGAAAGCAAAATATGCTCAACATCTTCGCCGACATAACCCGCTTCGGTGAGTGTCGTCGCGTCGGCAATCGTAAAAGGCACGTCGAGAATTTTCGCCAGCGTTTGAGCGAGGAGCGTTTTGCCGCAGCCCGTCGGACCGATGAGGAGAATATTCGCTTTGCCGAGTTCGACTTCATCGGTGGCGGCGCCGTTCATCACGCGCTTGTAGTGATTGTAGACTGCGACGGACAACACCTTTTTCGAACGGTCTTGCCCGATGACATATTGATTGAGGCGGCGATAAATTTCGCGCGGCGGCAATGTTTTGATCGAGAGCATTTCGCCGCGCGGCGTCATCGCCTCTTCCATCAAAATCTCGCGGCACAGTTCGACACATTCGTCGCAGATGAAAACAGAATCGGGTCCCGCGATCAGGCGATTCACCTGTTCCTGCGAACGTCCACAAAACGAACAAAATTCTTCGGCGCGTCGGGTGCGGCTTATCATAGTAGAGTAGGATTGTCCTTGCGAGACGCGTCTCGTAAAGACAAGGCGACTAATCCAAACAAACAAAAAGGGACGAACTCGTTACACTACAACGCTCCGTCCCTCTCTTTTTTTACCGATGTCCGTTGCTGCTGATTTTTTCCATTCCCTCTTTGGGAGCGGGCATCAAAACCTCGTCCACGATACCATATTCAACGGCTGCCTGCGGTTCCATGTAATAGTTCCGATCGCTGTCGCGAATGATCCGTTCGAGCGGCTGTCCCGTGTGCTTGGCAAGAATATCGTTCAAGCGTTCGCGTTCGCGGATGATGCGCCGCGCTTCGATTTCGATATCCACCGCTTGCCCTTGCGCGCCGCCGAGTGGTTGATGAATGTGAATCAGCGAATTGGGCAGGGCAAAACGACGCCCCGGATGTCCCGCCGCGAGCAGCACCGTGCCCATGCTTGCCGCGAGACCGACGCAGTAGGTTGAAACAGGGCAGCGGATCAACTGCATCGTGTCATAAATTGCGAGACCGGCGTAAATCACGCCGCCGGGCGAATTTACATAGAGCCGAATTTCTTTGTCGGGGTCTTCACGTTCGAGAAACAAAAGTTGCGCGACGATGACGTTGGCGATTTGATCATCAATCGGCGTGCCAAGAAAAACGATTCGTTCTTTCAACAACAACGAAAACACATCGTAGGCGCGTTCGCCGCGTCCGGTGTTTTCGACAACCATGGGGATTAAGTTTTGGGGAAACATGTTTGACTCCAAGAAGACAAGTAAACAGGGAAACAGGTATACATGGTTACTTGTTTCCCTGTCTACCTCTTTACCTACTACTTGCTCAACTCGATACCTTTTGCCAATTCTTGCCGCACTTGACGCGGGTCGGTGATGAGTCCGGTTGGAATGGGATTTTCGCCGCGCACCATTTCCGGCGTGAGGATCAAGCCGCTGACCGGTTCACCCTTTGCCATCGCCACAATTCTATTCATCACTTGATTGACGCGCAAATTGAACGCAATATTTTCGCGCGCATCCGCTGTGTTGTACGCGCGTCGCACAACGTTTGCATTTGCGCCGTGCTCGACGGATTCTTGAACGCGGCGTTCGATGTCGGCTTTGACCTGTTCGTTAGTAACGACGACGTTTTCGGCTTTGATCAGTTCGCCCAAAACAAGCAGCTGCTTGAGGCGCTTTTCCGCGTTCGGTTTCAGCCCACTCTTGATTTCCTCTTCGGTCTTGCCCGAAAGGCGAACATAATTGTCCCACGACAAGCCCATCTCTTGGATATTTTCTTTGAAATGCTCGAGGTCATGTTCCAACTCATGATCGAGCATTTGCGGCGCGTACGCGATCTCGGACTGATCTACGACAGCTTGCAGCACATCGTTCGCGAATTTCACATCGCGGTCGCGTTCTTTGGTGCGATGGACAATATCGTAAATGTTGCCCTTGAATTCTTCGAGGGTGGTGAATTGACTAACGGCTTGCGCAAATTCATCGGTGAGCTCGGGCAGCTGCTGCTCTTTGATGTCTTGCAGTGTTACTTGATAATGGGCAGTCTTGCCGCGATAATTTTCGTCGCCATAGTCTTCCGCATACGTGTAATCAAACTCGCGCACATCGCCGCTGTTCATGCCAACTAAATTTTCATCGAACGGCAAGTACGCTTGCGCGCGCTCTCCGACCGTGACGCGCAAACCGTTTTCGTCAACGGGCTCTTCACCCTCGACGCCTCCGCTCACATCCACCGTAATCACATCGCCCGCTTGCACGGGACGCTCGACCGGTGTCATGGTCGCTTGGGTTAATTGAAAACGATTCAAAACATCGTTGACTTCTTGCTCCGTCACCTCGATCTCTTCCGGCTGCATACGGATGGACTTGTAATCGCCGAGTCTGACCTCCGGCACGACCGGAATGGTGTATTTCAAGATGAGCGGTTCTTTTTGCACGACTTCTAAATTTCCCGAGTCAATCGGATTGAGATCGTTTTCTTTTAGCACTTGACGATAGAGAGAGCGCGATAAATCTTCGACCGCTTCTTCGACCAAAACGTCTTTGCCAAAGGTGCGCTCGACCATTTCATACGGCGCTTTGCCGGGGCGAAAGCCGGGCATGGGGCGAATGCGCGAGATATTTTGTGCGGCACGCTTCATCGCACTCTGCATTTGATCATCGTCCACTTCCACAGTTACGATGGCGAGACGATCAGGAGTAATTTCTTTGGTGATGTTCATGGATGGCTGATAGCGAATTGCAGATAGAATTTAGCGGACAGCATGTAGCGAATAGCGATTGGATTTTGCGATTCGCTATCTGCGATTTGCTATCTGCAAACAGTGCCAGAGGCGGGACTTGAACCCGCACGCTGTTGTCAGCACAGGATTCAAGTCCTGGGCGTCTGGCGTTATTTCGATGCCGGAGGCGGGACTTGAACCCGCACGCTGTTGCCAGCACAGGATTCAAGTCCTGGGCGTCTGGCGTTATTTCGATGCCGGAGGCGGGACTTGAACCCGCACGCTGTTGTCAGCACAGGATTCAAGTCCTGGGCGTCTGGCGTTATTTCGATGCCGGAGGCGGGACTTGAACCCGCACGCTGTTGCCAGCACAGGATTCTAAGTCCTGGGCGTCTGCCAATTTCGCCACCCCGGCGGTAATCAAAAATTTTCGTCCGATTGGTCGAACGAAAGCGACGATGCATCGCACCGCGCGATTATTATAGTGGATTGCGATGAATTGGCAAAACAGAAATACGAATTGGCGGTTGGTGTTCTGATTTTTGGGGCGCGTGCGAAAATAGAATTTGGCACATTGACAGCGTATGCTATAATATTCGGCACGTTTGGGCGGTTAGCTCAGTTGGCTAGAGCGCAGCGTTGACATCGCTGAGGTCACAGGTTCAATCCCTGTATCGCCCACTCTGAATTTTTGATTTCTGATATTGGATTTTTGATTGAGCAATAGACCGCCGGACGAGTAATCAATCACGCGCTTGCAGCAAGAGAGAGGCATTGGCTGAAACTTCTCTTAACGGCGAATTGACGAAAACCCCCGGTGAGCTTGGCGAGGAAAATTGTAAGCAATGGCGCTTGCATCAGTAATGCGCCACGGTTGCGCCGTTATCGCTTTCGAGAGGTGTCATCCATGAAGAACATGTTGATGACGCAATTTGGGTGGAACCGCGAGTGAGCCGCTCGTCCCAATCTGGGATGGGCGGTTTTTTTATTTGAGGTGAACGGATGAAAGTTGTTATGAAATTCGGCGGCACGTCCGTCGGCAATGCAGAACGCATCGCGCAGGTCGCGGAAATTGTGCGCGCGGAAGTGAAGCGTGGTAACCAAATCGTTGTCGTACTCAGCGCGATGAGTGGAGTCACCAACACGCTGCTCGGCGCGTTAAAAGACGCGGCGAACGGCAACATGGGCAAATTGCTGCAAACGCGCGACGAGTTGTTGAAAAAACATCTTGACGTAATTAACGCGTTGGTGAAAAATCAGACTGCGCGCGAACAGTTGACGAGTACGACGACGGACGCGCTCGACCGCTTTGAAGATTTGTGCAGCAGCATTTACGTTCTTGGCGAAATCACGCCGCGGGCGACGGACGCGGTGGGCAGTTTGGGCGAACGGCTCATCGTTCCCATCGTCGCGCAAGCGTTCAACGACGCGGGCATTCAAGCGGAATGGGTTGCCGCGAACGAACTAATCCTCACCGACGACAATTTTGTTTCCGCGAGTCCGTTGATGGCGGAAACGCGTGAACAGACGCGCGCGAAACTCGCGCCAATTCTCGAAAAGGGAAATGTTGTGGTGACGACGGGTTTCATCGGCGCGACGAAAAAAGGAATTCTCACAACGCTCGGACGCGGCGGCAGTGACTATACGGCGACAATCATCGGCGCGGCGATTGATGCGGATGAGGTGCAAATTTGGACCGACGTGAACGGCGTGATGACCACTGACCCGCGCGTAGTAGCGGAAGCGATTACGCTGCCCGAAATATCATACGGCGAGGCGGCGGAACTTTCCTACTTTGGCGCCAAGGTGATTCATCCGAAAACGATTCTGCCCGTCGCAGAAAAAAATACGCCGATTCGCATTTTGAATTCATTCGAGCCAACGCATCCCGGCACGTTGATTGTGCGCGATCCCAAAAGCAATGGCTCGCCCATTCGCGGCATCACGGCGATTCGCAATGTGTCGCTCGTCACGGTCGAAGGACGCGGGATGCAAGGCGTGGTCGGCATGGCGGCGCGCGTCTTTTCCGCCGTCGCGCGCAACAACATCAGCGTCTTGATGTTTTCGCAATCCTCATCCGAACAAAACATTTGTCTCGTTATCGAATCTGCGGGCGCGCCGCGCGCGGTGAGCGAACTCGAGCGCGAATTTCAAAACGAGATGCGCGCGCAAAATATCGAACGCGTGTGGGCGCAAGACAGCATCGTCATCATCGCCGTCGTCGGCAGCGCGATCAAAACAACGCCCGGCATCGCCGCGCGCGTCTTTACTGCGCTCGCCGAAAAAAATATCAACGTCATCGCCATCGCGCAAGGTTCATCCGAATACAATCTTTCGCTTGTCGTAGACGAAAGCGCAGCGGACAACGCCGTGCGCGCGATTCATCGGTCTATCGTGAAACAATAGGACACAGATTTCACAGAGCGCACAGATTTTTTATCTGTCGCATCTGTGTTATCTGTGTCCCAAAAGGTTTTTTGAATATGAACAAAATTCCCGTCGCCATTTTGGGCGCAACCGGTTTGGTGGGACAACGCTTTATTACGTTATTGCACAATCATCTGTGGTTTGAAATTGCGGAACTCGCGGCGAGCGACAATTCGGTCGGCAAAAAATACGGCGATGCCGCGAAATGGCAGCTGCCGTTTGAAATTCCTGAATCGCTGGCGGAAATGACTGTGTTGCCATGCGACCCCGAACGCGTACAAGCGCCGCTCGTTTTTTCCGCACTGCCAACGGACATCGCGGGTGAGTTAGAAGTCGCGTTTGCGAAACGCGGCGCGATTGTTTCCAGCAACGCGTCGCCGCATCGGATGGACGCTGATGTGCCGCTTGTGATTCCCGAAGTGAATCCCGAACATCTCGCGCTGGCGGAAATTCAAAAGCAAAAATACGCGAGCGACGGTTTCATCATTTGCAACGGTAATTGCACCACAATTCATCTCGCGCTGGGGCTCGCGCCGCTTCACAAACGTTTCGGTTTGAAAAAAGTCATCGTGACTTCGATGCAAGCGCTGTCCGGCGCGGGCTATCCCGGCGTTCCATCCCTCGATATTATTGACAATGTTGTGCCGTACATTGGCGGCGAAGAAGAAAAGGTAGAGATCGAAACGGTGAAATTTTTGGGCGAATACAAAAATGGCGTGGTGGCTTTTGCTCCGATTCGCGTCAGCGCGCATTGCAATCGCGTGGCGACGCGCGACGGACATTTGGAAACGGTTAGCGTGGAATTTGCCGACAAACCAAGCGCGGGCGATATTATCGCCGCGTTCGACGAATTTCGCGGACTGCCCCAAGAATTGAATTTGCCCCTCGCGCCGAATCGTCCGACAGTTTATCGCCGCGAAAAAGATCGCCCGCAAGTAAAACTCGACCGCGATGTGGAAAAAGGAATGGCGACGATTATTGGGCGTTTGCGCGAATGCAACGTTCTCGATTACAAATTTGTTTTGCTCGGACACAATACGCTGCGCGGCGCCGCAGGCGCGACGGTGTTGAATGCGGAATTGTTGTACGCGCAAGGATTGTTGAACAATGTCGGACAGTCGGTCCGCCAAATAGTCGGGTAGTTAATGCCCATCGGAATATTCTACGAGCAGACTTTTTTCAAGTTGTGCTACAATCTTGTTGCGATGCCATTGATACCAATTCTAGAAAATTATGCATTCGCATCATCGTGTCAAGCAGCAAGGAGCAGGAAAATGCAAAGCGTTCAAGGTATTTATCGTCATTGCAAGGTTGAATGGACGAAATAGACAAAGCGTTGCGTCATACATTGGGGTTGGAATAGAGAATCCCAAACCAAAGCAAAAGTGAACAAGGAGCAAATGTGGCAATTATAGATTTGTATCATTACGCGCGCAGCGATGATCTCGACTCGATTTCAGAAGAAGGGATTCAAGTCGGGAGCAAGTATTTCATGTTTGATGTGCCCTCGCGCAACAACGCCGCGTACTTGTGGCGTTTTCCCGACGAAGACGTCATGGGCTATGACGAAAATCCGAAATATGTTTTGCTGCGCGCCAAAGTGGATACCGCCAAAGTAAAAATCGCGCCGATGGATTTGGTCAGCGCCGCGTATGTGAATTTTATCGGACGCGGCCAGCCGAAAAATCCCGACGTTGCTGCGCGTTTGATTGCGGCGTACGAGAAAAGTCAAGTCCCGTACTTTGAGTACGAACATGGCAAATTTCGCACCCCCGAAGTCTTGGTGGAGGGGGGGGTGGACGCCGACGATATTGCGGTGATAAAACAACCCGAACCGCAGGGGCACGGCGAAGGGAATCGGCGCGCGTATCAATCCAAATTCGCCGAACACATGATACGTTTGCTCGGCATTCAGAAAACGCAAATGAAATTGAACGAGCTCACCGAAGCGGCATTGAATCGCGGCGCAGCCGTGCGCGTGGCAAAACATGACGACGCGACCGCATATCTCGAAACGTACATGATTCTGGAGACAGGCGAGTTCTTTACGATTGAAAAGGACGATTGAAAATTAGTTGGGGAATTAGGAGGAGGGAGAAGCTTTTCAACGGCGGCGTGAGTGGGGTAACTCATCCGGCGTATATTGCAGCGCATTGTCAAGATTGTTCGGATCAACGACTCGACGCGTCAGTGGCACACGCGCGCGCAGCATTACATATTCCGCCCAACGCGCTTGACGGGCTTTGACGCAAAAATAAAAGTCGTTTCCGGCGATCCCGCGGTTCCAGATGCGAATCCCGTAGCGTCTAAGTATTTGTTCGACTTGGTTTCCTGTCCAACCGGCATGTCTGGAAACATAAAAAGTCAAAGTGTTTTGAGCGGCGGCTGAACGCAAAAACTCTGCAATCAGACCAAGCCATCCGGCTCGCTGGTAGGCACCTTTCCAATTCGCAAAGCGAAACGTTGAAATTGCACCTTCGATGCGGTTCAACGGGTCGAACATCATTGCTAGGTCAAGCCAATTCATGGTTGCCTCGATTCAATAGAACGTCAGTTCTATTGAATCACAAATCAGTTTTTTTTTCAAGTCTTTATCCATGCCCTTGAGGGCGTTGTAGATTTGTTTGGCACTTGAAGGAGCGTTGGCATTGATGCGTTTCGTTGTATTTCTTCTGGCTAGTTATTTCTTGATTGAAAATTTGCCAGAACAACTAGGCATCCCACTTGCTGATTGGCCGGTTTTTGCCGGCATATTAATTGCCGCGTTAGCTGGCGCGGCAAATTTCGCTTGGGAATGGTTTTTTGGCACGATCAGACATCCTTTTCGCCCACAGGTTGTGGTTTTGCCAACGCGCGAGTCGCCTTGGCAAGTGATGCGGGGGTGTTTTAGTTCTCTGGTTAGAGGAGTCCTTATTTTATTGGTCTTGATATATGCTTATTTGTCCATCTTTCATCCTGAAATTGATATCCTGGGCACCATAGAAGCAAATATTAATGAAATCGCCCAAGGGTTTGGGGTGACTGTAGAGTGATGATTCCGAGCGAGATGCAAAATAATGAGCAACATTTTGGAGTTTGACGAATGATTCACAATCACAATGATTTGAAACCCCTCCGCCACTCTGCCGCGCACATCATGGCGGAAGCGGTGTTGGATATTTTTCCCGGCACAAAATTCGGCATTGGACCCGCGATTGAAAACGGGTTCTATTACGATTTTCTTTTGCCGCGTCCCGTCACGCCCGACGATTTTCCCGCGATTGAAAATCGCATGCGCGAAATTATTCGCGGCAGATATCCGTTCAAACACAGCACGGAATCGGTCGCGCAAGCGCGCGAAAATTTTCGAGATCAACCATTCAAGTTGGAATTGATTGACGCGATTTCAAAAGGCGAACTCGGTCTGCACGGTGAGGAACAGGCGAAACCGACGGACGAGGTTTCGATTTATCAACACGATACGTTCACCGATTTGTGCGCGGGTCCGCACGTTCACAACACAGCAGAGGTTCCTGCCGACGCGTTCAAGTTGTTGAGCATCGCGGGCGCGTATTGGCGCGGCAGTGAAAAGAATCCACAGCTCACGCGCATTTACGGCACCGCGTGGCAGTCGAAAAACGAACTTGACGAGTATTTGTGGAAACTGGAAGAGGCGAAAAAACGCGACCACCGCAAACTGGGACGCGAACTCGAATTGTTCATCGTCGCGGACGAAGTAGGTTCGGGGCTTCCGATTTGGCTGCCGAACGGCGCGACGGCGCGGCGCATTCTCGAAAATTACATTATCGAAAACCAAGTCGCGCGCGGTTATCAGCACGTCTATTCGCCGCACATGGGCAAAAAGCAGTTGTGGATCACGAGCGGACATTGGGATTTGTACGGCGACAAGATGTACGCGCCGATGGACATTGACGGCGTGGAGTATCTCGTCAAACCGATGAATTGTCCGATGCACATGATGGTGTACAAAAACGCGCTGCGTTCGTACAAAGATTTGCCGATTCGCATTGCCGAAAACGCGACGGTGTACCGCCGCGAAAGTTCGGGCGAATTGGCGGGACTCTTGCGTGTGCGCGGCTTTACGCAAGACGACGCGCATCTTTTCGTCACGCCCGAACAAATCGAACAAGAATTTTTGAACGTCCTCGACCAAACGCTCGACCAGTTTCACACGCTCGGTTTTTCCGAATTCGAGTCGTGGGTTTCCGTGCGCGATCCAAAGAACAAGGCAAAATATCTCGGCGATGACGAAAGTTGGAATAACGCGGAGGATGCCATCAAACGCGCGCTCGATTCGCGCGACATGGAATACATTGTCGCGGAAGGCGAAGCGAAATTTTACGGACCCGCGCTCGACATCATGATCAAAGACGCGCTCGGACGGAAATGGCAATGCACGACGATTCAAGTGGATTTTCAACTGCCGCGCCGCTTTGAACTCGAATACATTGACGCGGAGGGCAAGGCGCAAACGCCCGTTGTTTTGCACCGCGCGCCGTTCGGTTCGATGGAACGATTTTTCGGCGTCCTCATCGAACATTACGCCGGCGCGTTTCCCGTGTGGCTCGCGCCCGTGCAAGCAAAAATTATTCCAATTGCAGACCGCCACAATGAATATGCGCACGCGATGGAAAAGAAATTGCAGGCGCAAGGATTCCGCGTTCAGGTGGACGCGCGCAGTGAGCGCATGAACGCGAAAATCCGCGACGCGCAACTGATGAAAATTCCATACATGCTGGTCGTCGGCGACAAAGAAGCGGAAGCGGGCGCGGTTTCCGTTCGATTACGAACGGGCGAAGATTTGAAAGCAATGTCGCTCGAACAATTTATTGCGATGGCGAAAAAGTTGGTGGATGAAAAGAGTATGGAGTTGAAATAAATTTTTATGACCAAAACCTTTTTCATCACCGGCGGCGCGGGCTTTCTCGGCATCAATCTCGCGCGGCATCTTTTAGCAAAAAACGAGCGCGTCATTTCGTATGACCTCGCGCCGTTTGATTATCCCGATTGCAAAGATCGCGTCACGGACATTCGCGGCGACATTCGCAATCTGGAACAACTGAACGCGGCAATGCGCGGCGCGGACGTTGTGATTCACACCGCCGCCGCACTGCCGTTATACAAACCCGAAGACATTTACACGACGGATGTGGATGGCACGCGCGCGGTGCTGCAAGCGGCGAAACAAAATAATGTCGAGCGCGCGATTCATATTTCCAGTACGGCAGTGTACGGTGTGCCGGACCATCACCCGCTGCTCGAAACGGACAAGATGATCGGCGTCGGTCCGTACGGCGAAGCCAAAGTACAAGCCGAACAAGTGGTGCAAGAGTTTCGCGCGCAAGGGATGTGCATTCCCGTGCTGCGTCCCAAATCCTTTATCGGACCCGAACGACTCGGCGTATTTGCGATGTTGTACGAATGGGCATACGAAGGGAAAAATTTTCCTGTCTTGGGAAGCGGCAACAATCCATACCAATATCTCGCCGTTGAAGATTTATGCGATGCGATTTACGCAGTTTCTACTTTGCCGTGCGAGACAGTGAACGATACCTTTAATGTCGGCGCGAAAATTTACGGCACGCCGAAATCGGATTTTCAGGCGGTGCTCGATCGCGCCGGACACGGCAAGAAAATCATTTCCATTCCCGAAGGACCCGCGATTTTCGCGCTCAAAGTTTTGTCAGCGGTAGGACTCTCGCCCCTGTATCCGTGGGTGTATGAAACGGTTGGCAAAGAATCATTCGTCTCGATTGATAAAGCGCGAACAGCATTCGGGTTCAATCCGAAATTTTCCAATCAAGACGCGCTCATCGAAAATTATGATTGGTACGTCGCGAACTTGGACAAATTCAAAAACGCGTCAGGCGTTTCGCATCGTGTGCCGTGGAAGCAGGGTGCGTTGAGTTTGGCAAAGGTGTTTTTCTAAAATGAGTGAATCCCTCGTTGCGCATGTGGCAGAGCTCGCGGCACTCGCAGAATATCAAGCCGATTCGATAGTGAGTCGCACGCTCATCAATAAACCAAGCGGCACGGTCACGCTCTTTGCGTTCGCGCAAGGGCAAAGTTTGAGCGAACACACCGCGCCGTATGACGCCCTCGCGCAAATTCTGGATGGGCGCGCAGAGATACGAATCGCGGCAGAGACCTTTCAGGTAGAGCAGGGGCAAGCCATCATTCTCCCCGCGAACGTCCCTCATGCGGTCAATGCAGTTGAAACGTTCAAGATGCTCCTCACAATGATTCGTTCGTGACCACAAACGTGGATTGCGGGCAAGTTCCCGCGCGCAATCTCAAAACAGCCCCCCGATACGCTAATTGTTTGACCAAAATGCGTGGCTATGTTATATTTGCGCCCTGCCGCGCCCTTAGCGGCGATATTATTTTTTTCAGGAGCATCACATAAGCGACCGTCTCAGAGTCAATGAACAAATCCGCGCCCGCGAAGTCCGCGTGATTGACGATGCCTCGGGCAAACAGCTCGGCATTTTCCCCCCGCGTGAAGCCGTTGCGATGGCGCGTGAACGCAATCTCGACCTCGTTGAAGTCGCGCCCAATGCGAATCCACCCGTAACCCGCATCATGGATTACGGCAAGTTTCAATACGAACGCACGAAAAAAGAGCGTGAGGCGAAAAAGGCGCAAAAGGTCATCGAAGTCAAAGAGGTTCGCATCCGTCCCAAGACCGCGATGTATCACGTCGGTTTCAAACTGAACCGCGTGCGCGATTGGATCAAAAAAGGCAACAAGGTAAAAATTCGTATTCTCTTTCGCGCGCGTGAAATCACGCACTCGAATCTGGGACGCGAAACGCTTGAACAGATCGCGGGCGACATGGCGGACATTGCAACGGTGGAACAAGCGCCGCTGATGGACGGAAAAAGTCTGGTGATGCTTTTAGGACCGGGCGCGCAAAAGGGCGGCGCGGAAGCGGCAAAGCGCGCGGTGCGGTTTGCCAAGTCTCGCCCGTCGGATGCAGCTGCGCTTGCGGCGATGCCCGCCTCGACAAGTGTGGTCGAAGCCGAAGAAGAGGCGGAGCCAACCGCACAGGCGGCAACCGAAACTGTCGCATAAGAAAAATTTTGTAGGGGCTGTGAAATTGCGTGCCATGCACGCGCAAACGCGCCTCGAACGTGGGGCGTGTTTTGTTGTGTAACGAGATAAAGTTATGCAGCGAACTTCCCTCGCTTCCAGCCCGAGATTCAAGAGGAAGGAATTATGCCAAAAATCAAAACACACAAATCCACCGCCAAGCGTTTCAAACGCACCGGCACCGGCAAACTGATGCGGCAAAATATGCCGAAAGGGCACTTGCGCCGCCGCCATTCCAAACGCAACAATCGCAAACTCGACCGTTATGTCGAAGTAGAGCTGCACGCACAGAAAAAGAAAATTGATATTCTGGCGCCGTACATCTAACCAAAGAGTAAAGTGACGAGGGACGGCTGACGAGGAACATTGCCCCGTCACTCGTCACCTGTCACCTTTCCCATTCCGACCAAGTGGCAAGAGGATGCCTTCTTGGTCATAAGGAGAAAATAAAATGCCTCGCGTAAAACGTGGAGTGACCGCGCGTGCGCGTCACAAAAAAGTACTGAAACAAACCAAAGGGCAAGTCGGCTCGCGTCATCTTTTATATCGCCGCGCGCACGAAGCTCTCACGCACTCGCTCTTTTATCATGACCGTGACCGCCATGATCGCAAAGGCGAATTTCGCCGCCTCTGGATTGCGCGCATCAATGCTGCCGCCCGTGAAGAAGGCACAACGTACAATCAACTCATGCACGGCTTGAAACTCGCTGGCGTCGAAGTGAATCGCAAAATTCTCGCCGACCTCGCGGTGCGCGATGAAGGCGCATTCAAAACGCTCGTAGAAGTATCCAACCAAGCGCGGCAAGCGCAGGCGCCGCAGGCGCAAGAACACACAACCGCCTAACGTAGGGTAGGGGCAGGGCTCGTCCCTGCCCTTTTTGTTTTTGGCTGCCCTTTTTGTTTTCCGAAAATGATCACCAGCGCGTCCAACGAAAAAATAAAATTCGCGCGTTCGCTCGCGCGCAAAAAAGAACGCGTCGCCGCGCAGCAATTTTTATTGGAAGGCACGCGCTTGATTCAAGAAGCGCAGCGCGCGGGAGCAAACCCCGCGCTTGTTTTTTACGAACGCAGCGCATTTCAAAATGACGCGCGTTTGCGTTCCATGATTGTGGCGTGGGAACGCGCCAAGCGCGAAGTGTACGAGGTGAGCGTTCAGGTGCTGCGCGCGCTTTCGGACACCGAAACGCCGCAAGGCATTGCCGCCGTTTTTTCGCTCCCGAAAATTTCACCCAGCCCCAATCCGCAGCTCACGCTGATTCTTGACCGCGTGCGCGATCCGGGCAACGTCGGCACCATGCTGCGAACGGCGTGGGCGGCGAACGTCACTTCGGTTTTGCTCGCGCCCGAAACGGCGGACGCTTTCAACCCCAAAGTCGTGCGCGCGGCGATGGGCGCGCATTTCCATCTGCCGATGGCGTCCGCGTCGTGGGACGAAATCGCAGAGCAATTGCAAAATGTTTCGCACGTGTATTTATCCGACGCGGCGAGTGAAATTTCGTACACGCGTGCCGATTGGTCGCCGCCGTGCGCGTTGATTGTGGGCGGCGAAGCGCAAGGCGCAAGCGCCGACGCGCGCAAACTCGCAACGGCGACGATTTCGATTCCGATGCCGGGCAGCGCGGAATCGCTCAACGCGGCAGTAGCGGCGGGAATTTTGCTATTTGAAGCGGTGCGCCGCGTTTGAAACTCCCCTGTGCCTTTGCTATAATCGCGCGCAGTGCCAACGATTCCCGACCCCCTCAAACCGTATCGGCTATACGTCGCGATGTTCGTGCTGAACCTCGCAATCGTCATTGGCATCATCTATTTGCTCCGTCGCGATGAACCGCGCCAAGTTGTCGTCACGCAGCTGCCGACGCGTCCCGCAACTCAAGCCGCGCAAAAATCCGTCACACAAATTTCCGTCACCGTCAGCGGCGCCGTCAATCAACCCGGCACGCTGAAACTCGACAGTGACGCGCGTCTGGCGGATGCGTTGCAAAAAGCGGGCGGCGTCCAAGCCGAAGCCGACTTGAGCAAATTGAATTTGACGTTGGCGCTGCAAGATGGCGATAAGATTGTGGTGCCAAGCCGCGCGACCAGTGTGCCGACGGCAAACAATCTGACCGCGCCAAACCCCTCCGCCGTCGTCACAAATTCTGCCCCTTTAACTGCCGCTGCAAAATTGAATCTCAATACGGCTACGCTCGAGCAATTGGATACGCTGCCGGGCATCGGACCCGCGCTTGCTCAACGCATCTTGGACTATCGCGCACAGCACGGCAGTTTCAAGTCCGTCGCGGAACTGAAAGAGATCAAAGGCATTGGCGACGCGTTATTCGACGAGATCAAGGAAAAGGTCACAGTTCAATGAGACACAGTCCGTTTTCGTTCGGCGTGATTGCCGCGCGTTTTCGAGAACCTTCCACGTGGCTGAATTTGCTGCTCGTGTTTGTCCCCATCACGATTATTTTGGAATTGTCGCATGGCAATCCGACGTTGTTATTCATCACCGCCGCGTTGGGCATCATCCCACTCGCGGGCTTGCTGGGCGAATCCACAGATGCTCTCGCAGCGAAAGCGGGCGACCGCATTGGCGCATTGTTGAATGCCACACTCGGTAACGCCGCCGAGTTGATCATCACTATCGTCGCGCTGCAAGCGGGCTTGCTCGAAGTGGTGAAAGCATCCATCACCGGTTCGATTCTTGGAAATCTTTTGCTGGTGTTGGGCGTGAGTTTGCTCGCCGGTGGATTGAAAAATGGCGTACAGAAATTTGATCGCAGCGCGGTGTCGGTGATGATGACGACAATGACGATTGCAATCATCGGGCTCGTGATTCCCTCGTTGTTCGGGCACGCAATTGAAACCGTCAATCACGCGTCGGTCGAATACCTGTCGATTGGGGTTGCGATTGCGCTGATGGCAAGTTACATTGTCAGCATGATTTTTACCTTTCGCCAGCCGTCGCAAAATGGAGGCGCGGTCGCGGAAGCGGAAGATTCGCCGCACGCGCACCAACCCAAAAAGGGCTTGCTGAAGGATTTTCGCGTCGCGCTTGGCGTGTTGCTTGGTTCGGTCGCGCTGCTCGCGTTGCTTTCCGAAATTCTCGTCGGCGCGGTCGAGCCGTTGATCGAGGCGCAAGGTCTTTCCGAATTGTTCGTCGGCGTCATCATCGTTCCAATCATCGGCAATGCGGCGGAGCATCTGGTCGCGGTAGAGATGGCGCTCAAGAATCGCATGGAGCTGTCGCTCGGCATTGCCATTGGTTCGAGTTTGCAAATTGCAGTGTTTGTTGCGCCGCTGTTGGTTTTTATTGCGCTGCTGTTTGGGCAGCAACTGACGCTGGTCTTTAATCAATTCGAACTTGCCGCGCTGCTCGCGGCGGTGATTATTACGGCGTTGATTTCACTCGACGGCGAATCGAATTGGTTCGAAGGAGCGCAGCTCTTGATCGTGTACATTATTCTTGCCATCGCGTTTTTCTTTTTGCCGACCGGAGTCGAGGGCGCGGCAGCGCTGCTCGGGCGATGAATAATTACTCGCAAGAATGGTTCGACACGTTTCTTGCACCGATGTCAACCGAACAAACCGCGCGCGAGATTGATTTTCTCGCGCGCAATTTATTTCAGCCAATATACCAAACGGTTCTCGACGTGTGTTGCGGGATGGGACGGCACGCGCGCGAACTATCCAAGCGCGGTTATCGTGTCACGGGCGTTGATGTGAATGAATACGCGCTCGAACGCGCGCGAAGCGTTGATTCGCATACGCGCTATCTGTTGGGCGACATGCGCGCATTGGACGCGTTGGGCGAAACATTCGGCGCCGTCTTGATGCTTTGGCAGAGTTTCGGATATTTCGACGACGCGGCGAATGAAAAGATTGTTCGGGACATTGCACGCATTTTGAATCCGCGCGGGCGATTCATTCTTGATATTTACAATCGTGCATTTTTCGAAACGCGTCTGGGCGAACGAAAAATCGAAATAGCTTTGCGCGTTATCATTGAAACCAAGACAATGAACAACAATCGCCTGCGCGTGGAACTGGATTACGGCAGCGCGCGCGATGCGTATGAATGGCAAATTTTTTATCCCAACGAAATTTCCGCGCTCGCCGCACGCTGCGGTTTCCGGGAAATTTTGCGCTGTGCAAATTTCGGGGAGACAATTGCGGTTCGTTCTGACATTCCGCGTATGCAATTCGTGTTTGAAAAAACATGAACGAAACATTCATTCCTTATCGCGAAACCGTCGCGGGTGTTTTGAAACATTTCAACGGCGATGCGGCACGCGGCTTGAGCGCGGGCGAAGCGCAAGCGCGCCTCGCGCGTTACGGCAAGAACGAATTGCCGCCCGCGCCCCCCACTCCCGCCTGGCGCAAATTCCTCGCGCAGTTTCAAAATCCGCTGACAGTCCTTTTGTTGGTAGCGACCCTCATCTCGTTTATCGCGTGGTTGATCGAAGAGGAGAGCAATTTCCCGTATGAAGCGCTGACTATTCTGGCGATTGTGATTCTCAACGCCGTCTTGGGATACATTCAAGAAAATCGCGCCGAACACGCCGTCGCGGCGCTGCAAGCCATGTCTGCGCCAACCGCTCGCGTATTGCGCGATGGCGAACCCCAATCCATCCCCGCCCGCGACCTTGTTTCCGGCGATATTCTGCTGCTCGAAGAGGGCGATACGATTCCGGCTGACGGGCGCGTAATCGAATCCATTTTGCTGCGAGTGGCGGAAAGCGCGCTGACGGGCGAGAGTAGCGCAGTCTCCAAAGACAGTGAGCCGATTCCGGAAGAAGTTGGCATTGGCGATCAGAGCAACATGATTTTTAGCGGAACGGCTGTGGTGTCGGGGCGCGGGCGCGCGATCGTAATCACGACCGGCGCAGGCACCCAAATCGGGCAAATCGCAGGCACGCTGCATGAGCAGCAAGAGGAGCCGACGCCGTTACAAAAGGAATTGGACTATGTTGGTTCATTGCTCGGCAAAATAGTGGTTGCGATTGCCGTGCTGATGGGGCTGACGTTGTTGATCGCGAATCGCGGAACACATTCGCTGAATCAACTCGTTGATATTTTGCTGCTCGCGGTTTCGCTCGCGGTGGCGGCGGTGCCCGAAGGACTCACTGCGATTACGACGATTGTGTTGTCGCTGGGAATGTCGCGCATGGCAAAGCGCAACGTGATTGTACGAAAATTGAGCGCGGTCGAAACGCTCGGCTCGACGACCGTGATTTGTACGGACAAGACCGGTACGCTCACGAAAAATGAAATGACGGTGCGCGCGGTGGTCACGCCGTTGGGACGCGTTGATTTGACGGGCAGTGGGTACGAACCGAGCGGTGAAATTTTGCAAGATGGAAAAAAGGCGAGCGATGAAGCTTTGCTCGCGCAGACAAGCCGCACGCTGCGCTTTGCCGCATTGGCGAACAACGCGCGCTTGCTTGAACAGGATGGGCGTTGGACGATTCAAGGCGACCCGACCGAAGGCGCGCTTTTGGTTGCCGCGTACAAGGTCGGCATTACCGCGCGCGAATTGCAGCAGCGTTTTTCGCGCATTGCCGAAGTGCCGTTCTCTTCGGAACGCAAAATGATGTCAGTGGTGGTTGCGGACGCCTCCACTACAGAACGCATCGCGGTGGCGTCAAAAGGCGCGCCCGATATTTTGCTCGCGCGCTGCAAGGAAGAACGCGTTGGCGAGGACATTCGACAACTGACCGCAGACCGCCGACGAGAAATCCAAGAAAGCATCGACGAGCTCGCGCATGAGGCGCTGCGTACGCTTGGAATTGCGTATCGCTACTTGGACCGCAATACGCTCACCGGAAAAATTTCCGAAGAGCAAGAGGAAGAGTTGGTGTGGCTCGGCGCCGTGGGCATGATGGACCCGCCGCGCGAAGAGGCGCAGGCGGCGGTACAACTCGCGAAAAAAGCCGGTGTGCGTTCAATTATGATTACGGGCGATCATCCCGCCACCGCCGCCGCGATCGGTCAAGAACTGGGCATTCTTGGCAAAGGGGAACGCGCCGTCACCGGCGCGGAATTGCAAAAAACGGATGAAGTAAAATTGCGCGCGATGGTTGAAAAGGTCGCAGTCTTTGCGCGCGTCGCGCCGGAACACAAATTGCGCATCGTTCGTGCGCTGAAAGCGAATGGTGAGATCGCGGCAATGACGGGCGATGGTGTGAATGACGCGCCCGCGTTGAAAGCGGCGGATATTGGCGTGGCGATGGGCATCACGGGGACGGACGTTTCCAAAGGCGCTGCGGACATGATTCTCACGGATGACAACTTTGCCAGCATCGTCGCGGCGGTGGAAGAGGGGCGCGCGATTTTTGCCAACATTCAAAAATTTTTGCGCTATCTCCTCTCATCCAATATCGGCGAAGTGTTGGTGATGTTTTTTGGCGTCGTGTTGGGAACGCAGATTGGTTTGTTGCCCGAAGCGGAATCGGCGGTTATCGTCCCGTTGTTATCCACCCAAATTTTGTGGATCAATTTGCTCACCGATTCGGGACCCGCGCTCGCGCTCGGTATGGATCCGCCCGACGGCGATGTGATGAAAAAACCGCCGCGCAATCCCAAGAGCCGTGTCATCACGCGCACGATCTGGTTCGACATTTTTTTCGTCGGCGTGATTATGATGATTGGCACGCTCGTGGTGATGGACGCCTCACTGCCGGGCGGATTCATTCCCGGAACAAGCGGTTCGATGCATTACGCGCGAACGATGGCGTTCACGACGCTGGTGTTTTTTCAACTGTTCAACGCGTTCAATTCGCGTTCCGATGAATTGTCTGCCTTTACCGGATTGTTCCGCAACAAGTGGTTGTGGGGAGCAGTGGGCATTTCGATTGTGCTTCAAGTGATTGTAGTTTACGCGCCGTTTTTGCAAAAAGCATTTGGGACTGTCCCGCTTTCTGCAACCGATTGGATCACCTGTTTTCTCGTGGGCAGTACGGTCTTGTGGCTGCGCGAAATTGTCAAAGTATGGCAGCGCCGACGCGCCTAAAAAAAGCGAGCCGTTCAACGGCTCGCTTTTTCATTTCCATGCTTCGTAATAACCCTCTTCATCAAAATAAAAGACTTGAGACAGTTCCGCTTCAAAATCTGCCGCAGGTTGAAATGTCGGCAAAGTTTCAAGGCGGTAAAACGCAAAGCGATACCACGGACGCCCCGCTAACGTTGACAGCGCGGGAATGTCAGCGATAGGTTTTTCATCGGGCCACGGCACGTATTCGGTGAACGGCGGCAGAATGTGCGTGAACGCGATTTCGTGATGGTTCAGCAAACGTTTCTGCCAGCGCGCCCATTTCGAGAGCGACGCTTCCAAAACGGTCGCGCCAAAATAACCCGCGTGCGCGTCCCCTGCTTGCAACAACGCCAATCCTTTTTCCGCCCACAACAAAAGCCCGGCTTCGGTTTCGGGCGGGTCGCACACGTACGTGTCGAACGTGCCGACGAGTTCGCGCGGCAGATGTTTGGTCAAATCTTGCGCGCGCACAGTAATCGGTAGTTGGTTATCACGCGCGATTTTTGAAATATATTCGCAAATGCGTTCGTCAATTTCCAAAACGGTGATGGACTCGGCAAGTCCCGTCAACGCAATCGCGATGCTCGCCATATCGTCGTCGCCGAGATTGACGATCCGATTGCCTTGCAGATCGCCCATGTGAACCATTATCGCGAGCCGACGGAAAAAAGATTCGGGCGTCATCGAACCTTGATCGAGTTCAGGATTTTCCCCGCGCGGGCGCGCGTCATAAATCGGCAGAAATTTTTCGTACGCCTCGCGCAGCGGTTCCCAAATCACGCCGCTGCCCGCGCAACCGGGATCGGTCAAATTTGGCGCGCCACTTACGCGCAATTCATTCGCCAACGCGCTGCCGCGCTCGGTCAATTTTGTCGTGTCGCCTTCGTAACGAATATAGCCGCCGCTTTGCAGCTCGCGCAAAATTCGCACCGCAAACGGAAATGGAATCCGCGCGCGCGCGAACCAATCCCACGGCGCGTCATCGCTCATAATCGCGCGCAATATTTTTTTTACATCACCCTGCGTAATGTGGTCCGGTAATTTCGTGCGGAGAGATTGAAACTCACTCAAATGAACGCCTCTGCTGGTTAGAGAATTCAGTGCCTGTGACTTGTCAAACCGGCACCGGCAACGTGATCGGCTCGGGCAATAGACCCATGCGCACTCGTCCGCGCGGAATTTTGATGTATTCGGTGTTGCGCGGACGAAAATGTTTTTCCAACTGCTGAACGATTTTTTGCGGGTCGGCATCGCCGCAAGTAAAAACATCCAACGCGACGTACCCGAGTTCGGGCCACGCGTGCAGCGACAAATGCGATTCCGCAAGCAAAGCAATTGCCGAATATCCTTGCGGATAAAAACGGCGCACGTTCAAATCCAGCAAGGTTGCGCGCGCAGAGCGCACTGCTTGTTCAATCGCATCGGCGAGCCCATTTTCCGACTGGGCGTTTTCGCAGTTCCAAAATTCGGCGATGACGTGCCGTCCCAAGCCGTTCTGCGCTTGCGCAGCGCGCTGGGCAGACGCGTTCAAGAATTCTTCGGGGACGGGAATGGGCGATTGCGCCTGTCCGCTTGCCAGCACTGCCCACGCTTCGTCCAACGATTCGGCATCTTGGTACAATTCATCGTGCGGGTTGGAATCGTAATCGGCGGGCGGCACAAATTCTTTGAGCGTCTCGACGCGAAAAAAGGACGAGCGATACCATGGGGCGCGCGGCGGAACGAGCATGGGCGGAAAATTGATGTTGACTCCGCTGCCGAGTTCATTCCCTTTGGCGTACAAACTGAACGGCTCGCTGATGTGCGTGAAAACGAGCGCGTGATTTTGCAGCAAATGGCGCTCCCACACATTCCATTTCAACATGGATGCCTCGATGAGCGTGATGCCGAAATAGCCCGCGCGTCCGCCGCCCGGGGCGAGCATCGCCAAACCTTTTTCTACAAATAACAACAGCCCTTGAATTGTTTCCGACGGGTCGGTGACAAAGGTGTCGAAATGGGCGCGCAGGTCGGCTGGCAATTTCTCGCGCGCGTCGTGTTGAATCACGCGCAGGTTGAGATTTTTTTCGCGCGCGACGCGTTCGATAAATTCACACAAACGCGGATCAATTTCGACGACGACAATCTCGCGCGGCAGCCCGGTCAGCGCAAGCGCGAGACTCAACAGATCATCATCGCCCAAGAGCAAAATCCTTTGGTCGGCGACATCGCCTTTGGCGTACATCAACGCCAAACGTCGAAAGACGGAATCGGCAGTCAGCGCGCCCTGGTCGTAGGTGGATTCGGCGGGGGGACGTTGGGCGAGGAGCGGAATGAATTGATGATACGCGTCGTGAAAGGGTTCAAATTCAAAGCCACTGCCCGCGCACGTTTGACAGGTCACATTTTCGGTGCGCGCAACGCGCAGCTCACGCGCCAGCGCCTCACCTTGTTTTGTGAGCCGCACCTCAGAGGTAGACGCGCCGGAGGAATCGGGGAATTCCAACAAGCCGCGTTCGCGCAGTTTTTGAAGAATATCCAACAAATCCGCAAAAGGCACATTTGCATGTCCCGCGACTTGCCACGCATCAGCGGACAAAGTTTCATCCGCATATTCGAGAATTGCGCGCAAGACGCGCGCGATATCGTCACTGCCCGCGCCGGTGAGACGCGAGAGAGCCGTCATTTCCATTTTTGATTTTGGATTTCTGATTTATGATTTTGTAGGAATCCCTGAAAAATCATAAATCCCAAATCATAAATCATAAATTCCTCTTGAGTCGTTTCCGTAGTTCGTCCCATTCCAACGTATTCAACACATCCTTTTTCGTAATCCAGCCGCGCCGCGCCATCGCAATGCCCCAATGCAAATCGTCAAAGCCGTCGGGATTGTGCGCGTCACTGTCAATCACAAGCTTGCAGCCGAGTTCCACCGCGCGCCGCGCGTTCACGTCCGTCAAATCCATCCGTTCGCTCGTGCCATCAATTTCCAAAATCGTTCCCGTTTCAATCGCCGCGCGATAAACTTGTTCCAAATCCAACGCGCTCGGTTCGCGTGTGCCGATCAGCTGACCCGTCGGATGTCCAAAAATATCTACGAGCGGATGGTGCATTGCCTTGAGGACGCGCGCAGTGATTTTTTCGCGCGATTGATTCAACGCGCTGTGCGTGGTTGCCAGCACAATGTCATAGCCCGCGAGCAAATCGTCGGGCAGGTCGAGCGAACCATCGGCGTGAATTTCCACTTCGACACTTTTTAGCACGCGAAACGCGCCGTCGTATGCGCTGTTCAGCGCGTCAATTTCTTTCCATTGTTCGCGCGTGCGTTTGGGGTCGAGTCCGCGCGCGACGCCGAGTCCCTGCGAGTGATCGGTGATGGCAATGTATTTCAAGCCGCGCGCCCGCGCCCCCTCCGCCATTTCGCGAATCGTCGCGCTGCCGTCGCTCCATTTGGAATGACACTGCAGGTCGCCTTTCAAATCTTCAAATCGAATCAACTTGGGCAGAGTGTGCTTGAGCGCCGCTTCGATTTCGCCGGATGCTTCGCGCAATTCGGGCGGCATCCAATCCATGCCGAGCATTGCATACACTTGTTCTTCGGTCTCGCAGAAAATTTCCTTGCCCGACTTGATGCGCGTGTAACTCCATTCCGAAAGCGATAATCCTTTTTTCAGCGCAATGTCACGGACGCGAATGTTGTGTTCTTTACTGCCGGTGAAATATTGCAGCGCGGTCCCCCAATTTTTCGGTTCCAAAACGCGCAAGTCCGCCTGCATCCCGTTGTGCGCGACGATGGACGCTTTCGTGTCACCTTTCGCCAACACCTCGCGCACTTGCGGCAATTTCACAAACGCGTCGATTACCGTCTGCGGTTTGTTCGACACGGCAAGCAAATCAATATCGCCGATGGTAGGACGCATTCGGCGCAAACTTCCGCCCGTCGAAATTTTTTGAATGGATGCCCCAGCCGCTTGATGCAACTCTTGCATCAATTCTTGCGCAAAATAAAACGCGACGGCGAGCCACACGCGCGTCGTGTGCAAGCCAATCGTCCCGATGCCCTGTTTCAGATTTTCGATGGTTTTTTCGCCGATGCCCGGCAGATTTTTTTCGGGATCCTCCAGCGCGTGTTTCAACTCGTCGAGGGTGGTGATGTTGAACTCTTTCCAAAATTTCGCCACCGTTTTCGGACCGACGCCGGGAATGGCGAGCAGCTCAACGAGCCCTTCCGGCACTTGCGCGCGGATTTTTTCGTAATAACTCATCTTGCCGGTGCGAAACAGTTCGTCCAGTTTTTCCGCAATCGCTTCGCCAACGCCGTCAATCGCGCGCAGGTTCGCTGGATCACCCGCCCAAATATCTTGGACGCCGCGCGAGGAATGTTCGATCACATCCGCCGCGCGTTGATACGCGATGATTTTGAAACGGTTCTCGCCCAGAATCGAAAGAATATCGCCAATGCGGTCGAGCAGCGCGGCGATTTCTTGATTCGACCAGGGGCGCGTGGAGGATGCGACCGTCGATGGTTCGGCTTTACCGGATGGCGCCGCCGATTTTTTGGCGTCGGATTTCTTTTTCTGCGACCGGGTTGGTTTGGCGTACTCGCTTTTGCGCGGCATATTTTCCGTTGAATCAAATTCAACAGCCCAATCAGGGGGCGCCTTCTTTTGCCGTCGAATTCATTCGATGGTCATGCAAACAAAAAACACTTGCTTACCGAGAATTTAACTCGTCGCAATATCACAGACAAAAAAGTGTTCTTTGCTTTTTTGTAAGCAACGAATGCGTGAGCCGAAACTTTCGGCGCGCAAATGTTTTTGAAAAAAATCGTGTTGTGACTGCTATTATAGTCTCTCGAAACGAAAATGCAATCTCACAAAAATTTTGATTTGCTGGGTCATGTCTGTTGCTCACGCGCGCGTTCCAGATTCAGCGCCAATAATTTTTCCAAAATTTCAGCGTCGGACAAAGCGCGTGACCAGCCATACGCATCCAACACTGCGTCGTCTAATTTTCGATGCGCGTTTTGTAACCATTGCGGATTTTGATTGTACAAATTGGTCAATGTTCGATCGCGTTCGCGTAGGGACGAAGCATTGACATGCGCGGGCGCGGCTCGATTCACATACGCGTCGGTCAATGTTCGATCGCGTTCGCGTAGGGGCGAAGCATTGACATGCGCGGGCGCGGCTCGATTGGCATCCGCGTCGGTCAATGCTTCGCCCCTACCGTCCATCGCGCGCGGATTCAGCCAATTGTCGCGCAACTCGACCAACGCGCGCGCCGCGTCTGCAATCGCGATGACGCGCGGGTCATTTTGATTTTCTTGTCCCGGCAGAAACGGAAAGGGAAAGGTTTCAAAGGTTGTGGTGGGGGTGTAGAGCGGACGAGTCTCAAGCGACGTTCCCATTCGCAATGCCCATAATTGATGCAACTTGGAATGAAGCACACCGAAAAAGTATTCATCATCGCGAGCAATTGCAACAACTGCGCTGTCCGCCAACACTTGCGACGGAATCCAAACAAAAACACGATGTTTGGATACACGCGGCGTGGCGATGTATCGCGAAAGATTTGCCAACGCCTTTCTCATTCCAACGCGCGTTTCACCATGTAGCCACCACCTTTCGCGGTGATTCTTCCGTCTTACATTATCGCGAAAGGGTTTAACATTTTTTTTCACGTGTTCAAATGGCAACTCATATTGCGCTGCTTCTTCAAGCGACATATTCGTTCCGAAATCAATAATCCACATGTGCCGTGAGCGACCTGTAATATCTTGCCCATCCGTCCAAGGTTTTACGATATCACGATTTGATTTTCTGTTTGGATTGCCTCGCGCGTCAAGCATTGCGTCTGCTTGTTCAGGGGTCAAATCAAAGTCACCAGATTTCTGGGTGCCGATAAAACTCAAATTGAGATTCTCTTTTAACGATTTCGCAGATGTTATGTCAGCAAAACCTGTCAAATCTGAATTAATTGCAATCGAAGGATTTCCATCTAGCGATTTTTCTTTTTCGCTCCCATTATCAAATCCAACCATTGAAATATTCACCGCTGCGCCATCCAAAATCCAATCGCGGTCTGAAACAGCAAAGAAAATATCTCCTGTTTCTTTGATGCGTTCCAAGACGCGACGATTCGCTCCGCCGCGAATTGAATTTGTTGCGAGCAAGCCCGCGCGTCTTGCTTGACCACTTGCAATCATCGCACGCGCTTTTTCAAACCAATAGCACACCAAATCACTTTGTCCCGGAATGCGTTCCGCGTACAACGCGCGCAACGCGTCCACATATTCATCGCCTAATTCCGCGCGCATTTTCTTGTCACCCAAAAACGGCGGATTGCCGATGATGACATCGGCGGACTGCCATTCGGGTTCGCGCGGCGCTTCCAAACCTTCGAGGTTTTCAACATCTCGAAGGTTTATGATCGCATCTATATTCTGAAAATTATGCAGCGGCTGCAAAATCGGTTCGGGCGGAAAGCCGTAACCGTTTTCGTGGAGCCATTGAATATATCCAATCCACACCGTCGCCTGCGCGAGTTCGTACGCATACGCGTTGATTTCGATGCCGTGCAACTGCGAAGGATGCACGGTCGGGAAAGCGGGCTGTACGCGCAGTTCGCGCATGAACGCACTCACACTCTTTTCCATATCGAGCAGCGCCTTTAACGCGACATACAAAAAGTTGCCGCTACCGCACGCGGGGTCGAGAACTTGGACGCGCGCGATTTCCGCCGTAAATCCCATCAACATGGTTTGCAGCTGCTTGTCCAACTGCGCGCGTTTCTTAATGATGGAAGTATGGTTGCCTTTAAATTCCTCGCGCTGGGCGGCGAGGGCGCGCGCCGCGTTTTGAATTTCAAGCCAACGTCGGCGCAAGGGCAGCATCAAGACGGGTTCGACAATCAATTCAATATCGGCGCGGCTGGTGTAATGCGCGCCGATTTGTGAACGTTTGGCGGGGTCGAGCGAGCGTTCAAACAGTGTGCCAAAAATGGACGGCTCGATGGAGGACCAATCGAGGTCGCTCACGCGCTGCAAAATTTTCAGCCCGTCAGAATCCAGACTTGCGCTGAGGGACGAAGCGTCATGCGCGGCATCGTCGTCGAACAAACCGCCGTTAAACTTTTTGATTTCTTCGACGCCAAAATAGCCGCCGCGCGCCATCGTCCGAAAAAGTTCGCGCAGTTGCTGGGTGAGTTGACTCGTTTCGTTCCATTTGCGTTTGACGAGTTGACTAAAAATTTTATTGGGCAGCAAACCCACATCTTCGGCAAAGAGACAAAACAAAACGCGAATGAGAAAATGCGCGGCGGTGGGCGCGTCCAAACCATATTTGCGTAATTGTTCCGCGAGTTTTCCAAATTCGCGCGCGGCGTGTTCCGTCACTTGCGCGGTGGTCTGTGGCGATTTGAATTGGAACGGCTCGTAAAAGATCGCGCGCAGTTGTTCGCGCCCATGCGCTGTCAAAAGCGCGTCGAGCGCGATCTCGGTGAGCTGTTTCGAGGTGTTGGTGAAATTGGTGTGAACGATGATGCGCTCAAAATCGCAGACCACCAACAGCGGCGGATTGAACAATGCTTCGCGATATTGCAGCAGTTGTTGATATGCTTTATCTAAATCGGCGTGCTTGCCTTTGTATTCCCACGCGAAAAAACCTTTTTTCCAAACATCCGCAAAGCCCGTGCCGCCGTTCGTTTTGTCCGCGAATGCTTCAAACGTGAACCATGTGCCGGTAGGATCGGCTTGAGCTGGCGTAGGATGCTCAATCAAGTGACAGAGATCAATAAAATGTTCTTGGTATGACGAACGCTCTTTTAGTTTTGCGTCGCGCCATTTTTCGACAAATTGTTGAGGAGTCATGGCGAATGAATTATAGCTGCGAAAAGATGATTTGCAAGCGGCATCGCTTTTTTTGGCATATAATTCCATTCACTTTACGACAAGGTAACAAAAATGATTACTCCTGTTCAAACTCTCTCCGACGACGCGTTACAATTTCTGAAACAAACGCTCGGCGACGAATTGGTCACGACGAATTTTTCTGAACGCGAATATCACGCGCGCGACCAATCGTTTCATCATGCGCACATGCCCGCCGCCGTCGTCTTTCCCGAAAACGCGCAGCACGTTTCCGCGATTCTAAAATACGCGAACGAACATCTCATTCCCATAACTGCGTGGGGCGCGGGGACGAGCATCGAAGGCAATCCGATTCCTGTCGCAGGCGGCATCGTGATGGATTTCTTGCGGATGGATAAAATTTTGCGCGTCTACGCGGATGATTTTCAAGTGGATGTGCAGCCGGGAATCAAATACAAAGACATGAACGCGAAACTCGCGTCAGACGGATTATTTTTTGCGCCTGACCCCGGCGCGAACGCAAGCATCGGCGGCATGATTGCAAACAACGCGGCGGGGACGCGCACGCCCGGTTACGGCGCGACGCGCGACAATGTGTTTCGTTTGCAGGTTGTCTTGGCGAACGGCGAGATTATTCACACGGGCACGCGTTCCAAAAAAACGTCGAGCGGCTATGACCTTGTGCATTTGTTTATCGGTTCCGAAGGCACGCTCGGCATTGTCACCGAAGCGACGTTGAAACTGCACCCGATTCCCGAACATTTCAGCGCGGCAGTCGCGTCCTTTGAAACCGTCGCGGGCGCAACGCGCGCTGTTTCCGCCGTCGTGGGCGCGGGGTTGAAACCGGTGGCATTGGAATTTGTGGATGTCGCCACCGTCCGCGAACTCAACACCACCAACGAATTTCACCTGCGCGAAAATCCAACCCTGCTCATTGAATTTCACAGCGCGACGCCGCACGCGCTGGAGCATGAACTCGCGCTCGCGCAAGAATTGTGCAATGACAATGGCTGCATTTTTTTTGAGGTGGGCGTCGGACGCGTGGAACGTGACCGTTTGTGGAAAATGCGGCACTCGACCTACGAGGTATTGGTACGCAATCATCCGGGCATCTCGTTTCTCATCTGTGATGTCGCCGCGCCCGTTTCAAAATATCCCGAACTCGTCGCCGCGTGCGAACGAGAAATCAACGCGTTGAATTTGCCCGGCGCCTCTATCGTCGGACATGCGGCGGATGGGAACGCGCATCCCCTCGTGCCGTATTTGCCCGATGACAAAGCGAGTCACGCGCGCGCGCTTCAAGCATTGGGCAATATGGTGCGCGTCGCGCTCTCTTTGGGCGGAACGGCAACCGGCGAACACGGCGTCGGTTTGGGCAAAATTCCATTCATGCGCGAGGAACATGGCGCAAGTTTGGATGTGATGCGCGCCATCAAACGCACACTCGACCCGAACGGGATTCTCAATCCGGGCAAGATGTTTTGATTCGAGCAGGGAACTCAAGCGGCAGCCGCGTTCGTATACCATACAGACGCTCAAGCGAATTAAGGTTCTTTTCATCTTTTAATGGCATTCTATTCGCCAAAGCGCGAGAACTAACTATAATCGTTTCTTGAGGAAATCAATGGCTTCAACTGTAACTCAAACTTCAACTCCCGCAGAATACCGCGTGCGCGTCCAGGTGGAACCGATTCGCGCGTTGGCAAATCAGGTACTCGAAAACGTTGAGCGTGTGATCATTGGCAAACATCACGAAGCCGAACTCGGACTGATCGCGCTGTTGTGTCAAGGGCATGTGCTGATCGAAGATGTGCCCGGCGTGGGCAAGACGATGCTCGCGCGGGCGTTTGCAAAATCGCTCGGCTGTACCTTTCGCCGCATCCAATTCACCCCCGACATGCTGCCAACCGATGTGACCGGTACGAGCATTTTTAATCAGCAAACGCGCGAGTTTGAATTTCGCCCCGGACCGATCATCGCGCAGGTGGTACTCACCGACGAAATCAATCGCGCGACCCCCAAGACGCAGAGCGCGCTGCTCGAAGCGATGGAAGAGCGTCAAGTCACCGTAGATGGCGTAACGCACCCGATGCCGCAGCCGTTTCTTGTGCTTGCCACGCAAAACCCCATCGAGTACGAAGGAACCTTTCCCTTGCCCGAAGCGCAGCTCGACCGCTTTATGATGCGGATTCACTTGGGCTATCCGACTGCGGGGGAAGAAGTGCAAATGCTCGAATCGCAGCAGCGGACGCATCCCATCGAGCAAATTCGCCAAGTGGTGAGCGCGCAAGACCTCCTCGCAGCACAGCAAGCGGTCAAAGAAATTTATGTGGACCGTTTGATCAAAGAGTACATTGTCTCGCTGGTCGAAGCTACGCGCCGCCATCCCGATGTCTACTTGGGCGCGTCGCCGCGCGGTTCGCTCGCGTTGGTGAAAACGACGCGCGCGAAAGCGGCGATGCGCGGGCGCGATTTTGTTTCGCCCGATGATGTCAAAGAACTTGCCGATGCAACGCTGGCGCATCGGCTCATCCTTTCACCCGCCGCGCGTTTGAAGCACGTGGATGCGCGCGCCATCGTGAATGAAATTGTAAATTCAGTGCCGGTACCCGGGGCACGCATTCGGTAACATGGCATTTGTACGCTCGCTCTGGGCGCGCCTCCGTAGGCTCTACGAACGCTCCGGTTTCATTCTCAATCTCCGTCGCGTGTGGCTGCTCATTGTCATCTGGGCAGTGCTGGCAAATCTCGCCATCGCCACAAATCGCGATATTTTCTTTCGCCTCTCTTATTTGATCGTTCTGGTCGTCGCGGCGGCGTTCTTGTGGGCGCTCTACAGCATTCAATCGTTCAAGCTCGAACGCGAGATGGTGACGCCGCGCGCCCAAGTCGGCAAAGTCACCGAAGAAAAATTCAGCGCGACGAGCACGGGACGCATTCCCAAGTTGTGGATTGAATTGAGCGATGGCGGCAATATGCCGGGGCACTTGGTTGGGCGCGTTTTGAGTGGGATGGCGCCGCGCATCAAGTACACGTGGAATGTACGGACACTGTGCCGTTTGCGCGGACGTTTTCATTTGGGACCGATCATCGCATCGTCCGGCGACCCATTCGGTTTGTTCATTTTCAACCGAACGCTGCCCAACACGGAACGCGCGTTGGTGGTCTATCCCATGACTGTTGACCTGCCGATATTTGCGCCTAGTCTCGGCACGTTGCGCGGCGGCGATGCCCGTTTCCAACGCACGCATCACGTGACGACGAACGTTTCGGGGACGCGCGAATATACGCCGGGCGATTCGTTCAATCGGATTCATTGGAATTCGACGGCGCGCTACGAACGGCTCATCGTCAAGGAATTTGAACTCGACCCGACGGCAGACGTTTGGATTTTGCTCGATTTGGAGCGCGGGATTCATGCAGGCGCGTGGTGGGAACAAGCATGGTACGAGCGCGATTTGGACGAGGTGTGGCTGGAAAATCGCGGCGCCGCGCGTCAAGCGCCGCTTGCGCCCAACACCGAAGAGTACGCGGTGACGTGCGCGGCGACGATTGCAAAATACTTTTTGGACCACCAGCGCGCGGTGGGACTCGCCGCGTCGAACCACGAACACGCGTTCGCGCAGCCCGATCGCGGCGAGCGTCAGCTGACGCGTCTGTTGGAAATGCTCGCGGTTGTCGAATCCAACGGCAGCGAGCCGTTCGCTCAGCTGTTGGCGCGCGAAACCGCGACGATGAATCGCAGCATCACGCTGGCGCTCATCACGGCGTCGCCGGAACTCGAATGGATCCATTATGCGCATGATTTGCGGCGGCGCGGATTCCATCTCATCGCGATTTTGGTTGATGCGAGTTCGTTCGGCATGGGCGTTGATTTTGCGCCGGTCATTGGCGAGCTGGAGGCGGGCGGAATTGTGACCTATACGATTCGACAGGGCGATGATTTGCGTGCGGTGTTGAGCGGCGGATTGGCGACGCGTTAGCGGGAATCGGTGCTATACTTTTCGGCGTGCGACAACTCACGCGGCGAACCTCCAAACGCAATTCACTCCTGAGGATAATCACTAACTTTTATGAAACTATACAACACCCAATCCCGCCAAGTAGAAAGCCTTGATCCGCAAGACAAAACGGTTCGTTTGTACGTGTGCGGCATCACACCGTACGATACGACCCATCTCGGACACGCGGCAACGTACTGCACGTTCGATGTACTCGTCCGTTATTTAGAGTACAGAGGCGCAGCGGTAAATTATTGCGAAAACGTCACCGACATTGACGACGACACGATCCGTGAAGCCAAAAAACGCGGCACCGACTGGCGCGCTTTGGGAAATTATTGGACCGCCCATTTCATGCGTGACATGATTGCGCTGAACGTGCGCCCGCCGAATCATTATCCGCGCGCGACCGAAACGATTGCCGAAATTATTGAATTTGATAAAACGTTGATTGAAAAAGGTTTCGCGTACGAGTCTGGCGGCAGCGTCTATTTTCACGTGAACGCGTATGAAAAATTTGGACAGCTCTCGCACATTCCGCGCGATGAAATGCTGACGATTGCAAACGAGCGCGGCAATTTTCCCGATGATCCGAAAAAGCGCGATCCGCTCGATTTTGTCTTGTGGCAGGCGCAGGTGGAAGACGAACCCGCGTGGGATTCACCGTGGGGACCCGGGCGCCCCGGCTGGCACATTGAATGTTCGGCGATGAATTACAAAACGTTTGGACCGACGATTGACATTCACGGCGGCGGCGCGGACTTGGTTTTTCCGCATCACGAATGTGAAATCGCGCAGACGGTGAATTTTACGGGTGAGGATTATTTTGCGCGCTATTGGATGCACGCGGCGATGGTGGGCTACGAGGGCGAAAAAATGTCGAAATCGCTGGGGAATCTGGTGATGGTTTCTGACCTCCTCAAAACCTTTCCGCCCGATTCGATTCGTCTCTATCTGGCGAAGCATCATTATCGGCAGCCGTGGGAATTTACTTTTGCCGATTTGGAAGCCGGCATGGCAGAATGTTCGGAACTCGTGCAAGCTGCGTGTGCGCCGAGCGGGGATGGGCGCCCGATGGACGTTTCGGACTCGCGCGAACGTTTTGAAAACGCGTTGGACGATGATCTCGATTCGCCCGTCGCCGCGCGTGAGTTATGTGAACTTGCGGATTCTATTCTCGAACATTCCGACGCGCGCCGCGATGTGAGTGAGGCGCAAATGTGGCTGCGGCGCGCGGCAAGCATACTCGGTTTGCGGCTGGACGCGTACGGACCCGAAGGACGCGTGCGTGAGGGCTGGGGACGCCATTTGAATCGTTTTCCAACCGAAGACTTGGGCGCTTGAACGAGGTCGCTTGGGGTTTCAATTTGGAAATAAAAAACCGACGTACTCATTTCGAGGCGTCGGTTTTTGATTGCGGCTCGGGCGCGGCGCGCAATTCAAAAAAGTAAAACAAGACCTGAATTGCCAAGACAAAAAGGAATACGATTGCATCCAGCCGCAATAGTGTGTCGCCGCTTTGCCATTTCGAATAGTGCATTGCTACGGCGAACGACAAACTGCTCAACAAAATGACCATCGCCGAAAGAATGAACGTGATGGTCCATGCCTTGCCTAGCGCAGGAATTGTTTTCGATTTCCAAAGGAATGCGGCTTGCAGTTCGGGGAACTGTTCAAAATAATAATCTTTGATGCGATTCATTTCGCGAACGCTGTCGAACCACGCTTGCCGCAAACGAATCAATTTGAACAAGGTGAGCATGCCAAGTATGCCCAAAGTGAGAAACAGCACGGAGATGCCTTGCGGAGGCAGATCGAGTTCGGTTGGTGAAAACGACGCGGCGGCAAGCAGGAGCGATCCAACCCCACCCACCAGCAGCAAGTACAAATTCACAATGACGGTACGGTCATTTTGTGCTTGGTACGCGGTTTCGCGCGCATATTCAAATTCGAGTTCGAGGATCTTTTCGGCGTGCAATTCTTTCACAAATAATCGTTCGCCTTGCGCCGCTTCAACTCGTCCACAATCTTTTTCACGTCCTGCGCGCGTTCCTTGGGACAAATCAAAAGCGCATCTTCGGTATCCACGACAACCATGTTTTCCAGACCAATCGTTGCGACCAAACGTTTGTTGGCAAAAATGTACGAAGACTGTGTATCAACGCCAATGTGATTGCCATGCACGACATTGTCGGAGGCATCGCGTTCCATCAAGTCAAACAAGGCTGCCCAACTTCCCACGTCGTTCCAACCGACGTCAAGCGGAATGACCGCCACGCGTTCCGCCTTTTCCATGATGCCATAGTCGAGCGTTTCGTTTTGCAGCGCTCCCCAATTGCTCGAAAAGGACGCGGCATCGAACCCCTCGCTCACAATCCTTTCCAACTGCGCGCGCATCGCGGGTTGGTATTTCGCAAATTCTTCAAGAATTTTATCGGCGCGCCAAATGAAAATCCCGCTATTCCAAAAATAATTCCCGCTTGCCAAGAATTCTTGCGCCTTTTCCAAAATGGGTTTTTCGAGAAAGCGGCGCACGCGGAAAACCTTCAGCCCATTCGCATCGCTCAATGGCTCGCCAGCTTCAATGTAGCCGTATCCCGTTTCGGGAAAGGTGGGAGTGATACCGAGCGTGACGAGATAATTTTCATTCGCCACTTGCGAAGCGGCGACGAGGGCGGTGCGAAACGTTTGTTCGTCCGGAATAACATGATCGGCGGGAAGAATGAACGTAACGGCGTTTGGGTCGCGTTCGCGGAGCAGCAGTGCGGCGAGCGCGGCGGGCGGCGCTGTCCCGCGCCCTTCCGGTTCGCCGATGACCTGCGTTTCCGGAATGTACGGTAACTGCGCGCGAACATCGTCTACGTAACGCCAACCGGTGATCACAAAAACATTCTGCACAGGAATCAGCGGCGCAATGCGCTCGTACGTTTCTTGCAGCATCGTGCGTTCGGAAACAAGGTCAAGAAATTGTTTCGGATGTTCCGCGCGGCTGCGGGGCCAAAGGCGTGTACCCGAACCGCCGGCGAGGATGATAGCGTAGAGTCCCATAGGTCAAAGTTCCGCTAATAATTTTTTCAATGGTTAAACAACCAACGTTTCTTGCATGACATCACTTGCAGGAATCGGGTCGCCAAATTCTTGTGCAACTTCTAGCCATCCCAAAATTGCTTCGCGGATATTTTGCAATGCCTCTTCGTATGTCCCGCCTTGTGAATGACAGCCCTTGAGGGTTGGACAGTGAACGGAATAACTACCGTCTTGTTCGCGTTCAAAAATTACGCGATAGCGATGAACAATCACATCATGCATTTGATCCGTCCTTTCATTTCGCCGCATATGCTTCGCGCGTTTCCCGCGCCAACACATAATTCATTCCACCCATCTGCATCACCATGCCCTTGAGTTCCATGAGCGCGAGGGTGCTGGTCACCTGCGCGATGGGTAAGCCGCTCTGCTGACGGATTTCGTCAACGTGCGTTGGATCGGCGGAAAGATATTTCAATAGCACTGCTTCCGTTTCGTTCGAGGGGACGATTTCGCGCGCGTGCTGCTTTTCTGCGATCATTGTCAAATTCAATTCTTCCAAAATATCATCCACGCTCGTCACCAATTTCGCGCGGCTCTCACGAATCAATTTGTTCGGTCCGCGCGATTCGCGGCGAAAGATGTTGCCGGGAATCGCAAACACTTCGCGGTCTTGTTCCAACGCGAATTCGCACGTAATCATCGCGCCGCTCACTTGGTCGCCTTCGACGAGCAAAACGCCGAGCGACAAACCGCTAATGATGCGATTGCGCGCGGGAAAATTTGTCGCGTCCGGTTTGATGCCAACCGGATAATCAGAAATGAGCGCGCCGTGTTCGGTAATCATACGCGCGAGTTTCGTATGTTCGGGCGGATAAACTTGGTCAATCCCGTTGCCCAAGACCGCGATGGTGCGTCCGCCCGCGTCGAGCGCGGACACATGCGCGGCGGCGTCAATCCCGCGCGCCAAGCCGCTCACAATCGTCATCTTGTTGCGCGCGAGTTCGCCGACGAGCGTGCGTGTCGTTTCTTTGCCATACGCGCTGGCGCTGCGCGTGCCGACGACGGCGAGCGCCCAATCGTCTTCAGTTTTGAGATTGCCTTTGATGTATAAAACAGGCGGGGGCTGTGGAATTTCTTTGAGGCGGCGCGGATAATTCGGGTCATCCCACGTCAAGATGAAATCGCACGCGCGCTGCGCCGTTTCGACTTCGGCGTCGAGATTTAATTCTTTGCGCGCGGTGAGAAAATTTTCCAGCGCGCGTTTGTCGAGTCCCGCTTCGGCAAGTTCATGCGCGCCCGCCGTCCACGCCGTTGGCAAATCGCCAAAGTAATCGAGGAGGCGTTGCAGTTTCGCGGGACCGATGCCGCTGACGCGATTGAATCCGATGAAATAGCGCAGGTCTGTCACGCCGCGAGGATACCACAAAGAAAAATGCGATGCAACAAGGATGCTTTGCTATTTTCAACGTGCATCCTTGTTGCAAAAAGCCGTGCCGCGCGGCAGTTTATTGCACAGAAACATCATCAACAAAATACGCGCTGGGAAGCGTCGCATCGGTGGTGGCTACAAAACGCAGCTTGAGGGTTTGCCCCGCGTATGCCGCAAGACTGATCGTGTCCTGTGACCAGACGCCGCGCTTGCTCTTGTTGCTCCACTTGCGGAGGTTTTTCACCAACGCGCCGTTCGTGGTATAGAGCCGCACGCGCATCAAATCATATTTCTTGGCTGTGCCTTCCTTGCTGGTTTGATACCACCAATAGGTGAGGGCGGCGTTTGCAGGCACTGTGATGGTTTGCTCCACATATTCGGTACAAGTGTTGTAATTGCAAAAGTACGCGCTGTAGGAACCCGTATGCGGGCGCGTCGTATCAATCACTTGATAACCGCCGTTCGACGATTGCGCCCAACCCGAATTTGGTCCGCTCTCAAATCCGGGATTGACGATCACGTTGGTTCCGCCGGGTTGTGGCGTCGGTGTGTGCGTTGGCGTGGGGATCGGAGTATCCGTTGGTGACGGCGCCGCGCCAAAGATGGAATACAAAAGCAAGTTCGGCGAGCCGCTGCCGGCATTTGTTACTTTGTTCTGCGTCGCATTGTTGACCACCGCATCGCGCACGGCGGACGCGGACGCATTTGGATTATTTTGTAGATACAACGCGACGACACCCGCGACGTGCGGCGTTGCCATCGAAGTGCCGCTGATGGTATTCGTCGCTGTATCGCTGCTGTTCCAGGTGGATTGAATGGAAGAACCCGGCGCAAAGAGGTCGAGGCAAGTGCCGTAATTCGAGTACGACGCACGCGCATCCGTACTCGTCGTCGCGCCAACCGTGATGGCTTCCGCTGTGCGCGCGGGCGAGCTGTTACAAGCATTCACGCTCTCATTGCCTGCTGCCACAGCAAACACAACTCCCGCGTTGATGGAATTGCGTACTGCATTGTCCAATGCGGTAGATGTTCCGCCGCCGAGACTCATATTGGCTACGGCGGGCTTGACGCGATTCTGCGTGATCCAATCAATGCCTGCGATTACGCCTGAATTTGAGCCATAGCCATCACAACCCAGCACGCGCACTGCATACAGTTTTACGTTTTTCGCGACCCCGTATGTCGCGCTGCCGATGGTGCCAGCAACATGCGTGCCGTGCCCATTACAATCATTCGTCCCATTCCCATCGCCGATTGCGTCATAGCCGCTATATGCGCGCCCACCAAATTCCGTGTGGGTTATGCGGATGCCTGTGTCAATCACATACGCGTTGACACCGGTTCCATTCGGGACATAGTTGTAAACGCTGTCGAGCGGCAAATTCCGCTGATCAATTCGGTCCAAGCCCCATGTCGCGTTGGGCTGTGCGGTATCGAGTGGACTTGGGGAAGTGCCCGGATCAAAGCGGTCGTTAATGGAAACGCGCTTGTCCTGTTCGATAAAGGCAATGCGCGGATTTTTTCGCAGCTGCCGTACTGCTTTCTTGTCGAGTTTCGCGGCGAATCCTTGCAGCGCAGCGCGATATTCATAAAGCACCGTTCCGCCCAAGGTGGTTGCGGCGCGTTCGGTGACTTGGCGCATTGCAGGTTCGCGCGTGTCACCCTTGAAGACGATGATGTATTGTCCGGCGATTTTATCCGCCGCGTTTGCAGCAAACAGGGGCGCGCGCGGCGGGGATTGGGGGGAAGCAAATGTGGTCGAAAGTTCGAGCGAGAGTAGAAAAACAAACGCCAAGCCAACCAACAAACACCGAAGGAACCAACGCAGAGACATAGAGACCTCCTATCAAAAGCGCGCGTACGCCGGAGCACACTTGGGTTTGAATAATTTGATCGTGGCTGGACAATGACCTCTGGTGTCCAAGCTGTCGTCTTATTCGACAAGTCCGGGAATTAATTCCACCGTGAGGGTTTTCGCGTCGAGGTCAATTTTTTTGATGACGCTTTTGATGGCGGGGAGGAGAATTTCTTTGCCCTCTGGTGTGCGGACGAGGTACACATCGTTTGCACCCGTTTCTAAAATTTCGGCGACGGCGCCGAGCGCTTGGCCCTCTGTCGTCACCGCATTCAAGCCGATGATCTGATAATGAAAATACTGATTCTTTTTTAGATTTGCCGCTTCGGCGACGGGAATTTGTACGATTTCGCCGCGCAGTTTTGCGACCGAAGCATCGCTCTCATAGCCGACGAATTTCATCAACACATAATTGGAATGAAAACGCGCGCCTTCGACTTGATACGCGCGCGCGGTTTTGCCCACATAAACGGTTTTCTGTTTGACCAAATTTTTTGGATAATCGGTAATGACTTTGATTTTCACCTCGCCGCGGAACCCAAACGGTTTCAGGATTTCTCCTACAACGAGATATTGTGGATTGTCGTCGGACATCAAAAAATGTAGGGGCGAAACATTTTCAGGCGCGCCCGCGAAACGAACGGCAGTCGCGCGCGAAAATGCTTCGCCCCTACCCAACATCATGCATGATGTAAGGACTCGGCGTTCGGATGGCTTACCTTGCCGTTGGCATCGAGGATCTCGAGCGTAGCGCGCTTGCCTTGCCGAATGGCAGCAATGCGAACGAGGGTGCGCAGCGAGTTGACGACGCGTCCGCCCTTGCCAATGATGCGCCCCATATCTTCCGGCGCGACTTGCAAGACGACATTTACTGCATGCGCATTCTCTGACATTTTTACGCGCACTTGATTCGGATCATCGACCAGCGATTTAGTAATGTATTCGACGAGTTCTTGAATATTCACAATCGTTCCTTTTTGCGTACTCAAACGGACGCAATCCAAACTACTTTATGCGGAGGTTTCTGCCGATTCTTCCGCGGCCGGTTTCGTTTGTTTGCGCTGCTTGTAGTACTTGTCGGTAATGCCTGCCATTTTTAATAGGCGTCCGACGGAATCGGTTGGGGTGGCGCCCACTTGAAGCCAGTAATTTACACGTTCGGTTTTGAGCTGCACGAGCGGCGGGTTTTGGCGCGGGTCGTACAAGCCCACATTTTCAATAAACTTGCCATCACGTTTGGAACGTTCTTCTTGGATCACGACGCGATAGGTGGGCTGTTTTTTCATGCCCATTCGCGCCAACTTGATTTTGGTAGCCATGGCTTGCGGTTTTTTCTCCTTGAGAGCATGGCGATTTGCAACTCGTCATGCGTTTTGATTTTTTGAATTTGATATTTTGTCATTTCGAGCGGAACGAAATTTCGCACTGCGTTCGAAATGACGGGCGGCTAAAGTCCCGGCAATCCGGGCAGGCGCGGCAAACCGCGTCCACCTTTGCCGCCGCGCCCCAGCTGCTGCATCATTTTTTGCATCTGCTTGAATTCGCGCATCAGTTCGTTCACATCTTGAACGTTTGTGCCGCTGCCTTTGGCGATGCGTTGGCGGCGCCGCGCATTCAAAATATCGGGCTCACGGCGTTCATCGGGCGTCATCGAATTGATGATCGCCTCGATGCGTTTGAATTGCTGCTCCGTTTGTTCTTCCGGAATTTGTTTCGCGTATTGCGAAAATCCGGGAATCATGCCCATGATTTGGGTCAGTGGTCCCATCTTTTTGAGCTGCTGCATTTGCGTCAAAAAGTCTTGGAGCGTGAACTGATTTTTGAGCATTTTTTCGGCGGCAGCGCGCGCTTGCTCTTGATCAAGATTTTGCTGCGCGCGTTCGATGAGCGTGAGGACATCGCCCATGCCGAGAATGCGCGAAGCGAGCCGATCGGGGTAAAAGGGTTCCAATGCATCGGCTTTTTCGCCGACGGCGAGGAATTTGATTGGAACGCCCGTCACGGATCGCACCGACAGTGCCGCGCCGCCGCGCGAATCGCCATCCACTTTGGTTAGAATCAATCCCGTTATGCCAACCCGTTTGTTAAACTCATCTGCAACGCGCACCGCTTCTTGCCCCGTCATCGAATCTACGATGAGCAGCGCCTCTTGCGGCGTGGTGCGCTTTTTCACTTGCTCCAATTCATTCATCAAGTCGTCGTCAATATGCAGGCGACCCGCCGTGTCCAAAATTACAATCGTGTAATTATTTTGCGTCGCATGTTTAACCGCGTCCACGCAAATTTGCGGAGGCGGAATTTTGGTATCTTCGGCGAAAACAGAAATATCCAGTTGTTTGCCGAGCGTTTGCAATTGCTGAATTGCCGCCGGGCGGCGCGTGTCCGCCGCGACCATCAAGGGACGATGCCCCTGTTTGCGCAAATGCAATGCGAGTTTGGCGGCAGTCGTCGTTTTGCCCGCGCCTTGCAGACCGACCAGCATGAGGACGTGCGGCGCCGGACCGGAAACGTCAAGCTTGGCAGGTTCGCCCAGTGTGGCAATCAATTCCTCGTTGACAATTTTGATGACGGCTTGCGCCGGGGTGAGCGATTCCATCACTTCGGCGCCGATTGCGCGCACGCGGACGCGATCCAAGAATTGGCGAACGACTTTGAGGTTGACGTCTGCTTCGAGGAGCGCCATGCGCACTTCGCGCAGTGCAACATCCACATCCGCTTCGGTCAATTTGCCTTTGCCAGAGAGGCGCTTGAAAACGCCTTCAAGTTTATCGGAGAGTGACTCGAACATAGGCATCACGCGGTCTGGCAAAAAACAGCTGATTCGCCAGACCGCGCCAGCATTATAAACTTAAAAACTCTTATCTCAAAGATTCTTTTGCTGATAAAGTGATTACAGTTACGTACGCCCAAAAAACCCGTTTTGTGATGCAAATCAAGTCGTTTCACCGCTCCAAGCCGCGCGATCTGGCGAACCGAGTAGCGCCTCGATCTCTACGCGCGCTTGAGGAAAAGATGGATGCGGGCGAATTTCCCTGAGCGCATTTTCCCACGCCCGTTCCAGCAAGGGCGCGTATTGCGAATCCAATGCCGCGCGCAGCGCAACATTCTTTTCCTGCGCGAGCTCCTGCGCGCGCGCGCGCATTTTTTCAATGCTCAATTTCTCCGCGCCGTGCGTGAGGATGAACCACAAGTCGTAGACGTCGCGCGCGCGTGGTTTTTGCGAATACGATACGAGCCGCTCTGCCGCCAACTCATCCAGCGAGATTGCGCGGACAGTCACGTCACACGTATCGCTGAATGGATAAAGCAAAGCAACTTGTTCCACTCGGCGCGGTGGGGTCGAAACAAAGCGCACGACAATCAACGGCTGTGCCGCCGAACGCCGTCCGAGCGGACCCGTGAATTCGATGCGCGCGGTGGATTTTTGAAACGCGTGCAGGCGAAATTGAAGATTTGAGGCACGGGCGGCATCCGCGGCGGCGTCTCCGATGGCGCGTTCCAGCGCGGCGTCGTCCAGCGCCGTGACGCGCGCAAAATCCACATCTTCCACGCGCGGGTAAGCGAGAAAATACGCGCTTGCCAGCGCGGAGGCGCCGCGCAAACACAAATGCTCGCCCAAGCTCGGGCTGTGGAACATGCCATAGAGCAGCCAATCGCGCGCGTAAATTTTTTCTACGTCGCTAATTTCGCATTGCCACGCGACAGATTTTTTGCGTAGTTCGCCAAAGGAAATCATAGGCAATGAACAATGTTCAATGCACGATGCACAAACCATGCGCAACCATCAATCATTGTGCATTAGGCATTCTGCATTGTGCATTATGCGATATGTTATAATTTTTGCAATCTCGCTATGGATACTACGTTCTTTGTTCAGCTCGCGGCGATTTTGCTCTTTTCGGTGTGCTTTGTTCACAGTTGGCGCACAGAGGGGCAGCGCGCCGCGCAGCAGTGGTTCTTTATCGGTTTTATCTACGCCGTCTTGATCGTCACGCTGCTAGTGGTGACGGGGCAGATCGCTTACCACCGCAACATGCTGGTCTTTGGCGCGGCGCCATCCTTGACCGTCATGTTGTTCCCCGGCATCTTTTACATCGCGTATGCGATTGCCAAGCGCATCGTCGAACCCACCGAATTGCGCGCAATGGCATACCTCATCTTTGCGCTCACGCCGTGGCTCATGCTTCCGCTCGACGCGCTGGGCATCGGTGCGGGCTGGTGGTTCTTTCCATCGGAATCTTTTTCCTTTTTGAATGGAATCCCCTTTTACATTCCGTTTGCCTGGGGCATCGCCGGCGCGACATTTTTTCTCATGCTCGGACGCATCCGCAAAATTCGGTTTCGCGGCAATGGGCAATTTTTTGCCATGATTATCGCGGCGCCAGTGGCGGCGGCGCTAACGCTGGTGTTGATTGCAATTACCCAAGTCCTCGTTGATACGATTGCGGTTTTCGGCGGCACAACAATTTTGTACGCGGTGCTGGCAATTTTATTTCTCCTTTTCCCCTTGCAACTTTTTCTCAACATCCCGCGCCTTGCGAATCGCAAATCGAAATTCAAAATCCACAATTCGTAATTCGCAACTCGCAACTCGCATCTCGCATCTCGTATCTCGCATCACGCATCACGCATCACGTATCTCGCATCTCGTATCTCGTATCTCGTATTTCGTATCTCACTCTCACAATTCCCAATTATGAAACCCATCACCGAAGAAATTACGCTTGAAGGTCACATCATTGATTCGTACATTCTGCCGCGCGTCTGGGACCGCATCATGGACAGCGGCGGCGAATTCGACCTGCTCGAAATCCGCGTCGGCAAAACAAAACAAGAGACGAGTTTCGCGCGCATGAAAATTTTTGCAGAGACGCCCGCACAGATGGGCGCGCTGATGGAAGCGCTCACGGAGCTGGGCGCGGTGGTGACATCGCCGCACGACGCGCAAACCGAAGCCGCGCCGCGCGATGGCGCGCTGCCCGACGATTTTTATTCCACAACCAATCTGCCGACACAAATTCGGCTCGGCGGCAAATGGCTCGACGTTGCCAACACCGAAATGGATTTGGCGATTGTGGTGAACCGCGAAAAAAATTCCGCCGCGATGATTCCCATGACGGATGTGAAACAAGGCGATGCCGTTGTCGTCGGTCATGACGGCATTCGCGTCCAGCCGCTGGCGCGTTCGCGCGACAAGGAAATTTTTTCGTTCATGAACGCGGATGTTTCGAGCGAACGTCCCAAGCGTTTGGTGATTTCCCAAATCGCGCGCGAAATGGAAGAAACCAAAGCGCGCGGCGGCAAAATTTTGTTCGTCGCCGGACCCGCCATCGTTCACAGCGGCGCCGCGCCATTTCTCGCCAAGTTGATTCGCAGCGGCTATGTGAATGTTTTGTTCGGCGGCAACGCGATCGCCGCGCACGATTGCGAAGCCGCGATTTTTGGCACCTCGCTCGGCGTCGCGCTCACCACCGGACAGCCCGTCGAGGGCGGACATCGGCATCACATGCGCGCGATCAACCGCATTCGCCGCGCGGGCAGTTTGCGCGACGCGGTGGCACAGGGAATCTTGACCAGCGGCATCATGTACGAAGCGGTGCGCGCCAACATCGAAATGGTTCTCGCGGGTTCGGTGCGCGACGATGGTCCGATTCCCGATGTCATCACCGAGATGATTCACGCGCAGCGCCAAATGCGCGCGGCGGCACAAGGCGTCGAACTCGCGTTGATGGTTTCCACGATGCTTCATTCGATTGCGACGGGCAACATGCTCCCCGCGTGGGTGAAAACCGTTGCAGTGGACATCAATCCCGCGGTGGTCACAAAACTCGCGGATCGCGGAACGTTTCAAGCATTGGGACTCGTGACGGACGCGGAATTGTTTTTGAGAGAATTGGCGGAAGAATTGGAAATAAAGTAGAGAGGTAGAGAGGTAAAAAAGTAGGCAGGTAGAAAGGTAGAGAGGTAGAAAAGTAGACAGGTAGACAGGTAGGGACGCTACTTGTCTACTTGTTTTCCTGTTTCCCCGAATTCCTATGTCGTTGATTCAAAAACTCGGCGCAAGCATCCGCGAACATCAACTGATCGCGCGCGGCGACACGCTCGTCGTCGGTGTTTCGGGTGGACCCGATTCGTTGACGCTTTTGCACGCGCTAAAAATTCTCGCGCCCGAATTCGATTTGAAACTCTATGTCGCGCATCTGAATCATCAGTTGCGCGGCGAGGCATCGGACGCGGACGAACAATTCGTGTCGCAGTTGGCGCGCGCATGGGGTTTGCAGCTTGCGAGCGCGCGTTGGGATGTGCGCGCGTACGCGGCAGAGAATGGGCTTTCGATTGAACACGCCGCGCGCAATTTACGTTATCAATTTCTCATGGGCGTCGCAAATCAAGTACACGCCAAAGCGATTGCGGTCGCGCACAATGCCGACGATCAAGTGGAAACGATTCTGCTGCATTTTCTGCGCGGCGCGGGCTTGAGCGGATTGCGGGGGATGGCGTTCAAAAGCGAATTGCAGATAGCAGATGGCCGATGGCAAGATGATTCCTCGTCAACCGTCACTCGTCGCCCGTCACTCGCACTCATCCGGCCCTTACTCGACATCACACGCGCGGAGATTGAAGCGTACTGTTTGGAAAATAATTTGCAGCCGCGCACTGATGAAACAAATTTGGACACGACGATTTTGCGGAATCGGCTGCGGCACGAGGTCATTCCGTATCTTGAAAAAATCAATCCGAATTTGCGCGCCGTGTTACGCGACAGCGCGCGTTCCATCGCGGACGACTATGATTACGTTCACCAAAACGTTCTCGGCATTTTTGACCGCATGGCGGGACCGCTCGACGATGGATTTATCTTTGACCGCAAATGGTTTCGCGCGCTGCCGGTAAATTTACAGCGCGGCGTGTTGCGCGAAGCTGTCTCGCGTCTGCGGCGTCTGAAAAATATCGGCTATCATCACATCGAAAACGCGCGCCGCGTCGCCGCCGAAAAAGACGCGGGCGCGGAGGCGACGCTGCCGCAAGGTTTGCTCCTCGTCGTCGGCTATGACGATTTCATGATTGGCGAACACCTGCCGCTGCCCGATACGCCGCTTTTATTACATGGTAAAGAAATTGTGTTGAAAGTGGGCGATGAAATTTTGTTGGAGGAGAGTGATTGGGGGGTGCGGGTTTCGGAAAGTGGAAACGCGGAAAGCGGAAGGTGGAGTGTTCTATTCGACGCGGAAAGAATTTCAGGAAACCTTGTTTTGCGAACGCGGCGCGCAGGCGAACGTTTTGCGCCGCGCGGGATGAAGGGCAAACACAAATCGCTGCACGAATTCATGATTGATGAAAAAATTCCGCGTCACCTGCGCGAATTCATCCCAATTTTGGCGGACGACGAAAAAATTTTGTGGGTCGTCGGTTATCGCGCGGATGAACGCGCGCGCGTGACGGACGCGACGAAAAATATTTTACGCCTCGAATTTTTCAAGAATTTGGAATAAAATGGAAATTGTGGTAGGGGCGAAGCATTGACATTCACGACAGTGGCTCGATACGCGAACGCGTCTGTCAATGCTTCGCCCCTACGCGGGATGATTCATCATGCCACCTCGATTTTTTATTACACATTCGCATAAAGACAATGATTTTGTTGCGCGCCTTGCCAGCGATTTGCGCCAAGCGGGCTTTGTTGGCTTTCTCGACATCTATTCGCTCAAACCCGGTGATTTGATTTCGCTTGAAATTAGCCGTGGATTGGAGGCGTGCGATTTTTATTTGCCCGTGCTGTCGTATGCGGCGCTCGCGTCGCCTTGGTGCGAAATTGAGATTCACACCGCGTTGACTCTCCGCAACACTCCTGACCGTCGCGGACGTCCACGCATTATTCCAATTCTCATCGAGGATTGTTATAAAAGCATGGATGCGATCATGCGCGCGCTTTTGCACATGCGTTTTTATGACGATTATGATGCCAATTTGCGCGCCTTGATTCAAACAGTGCAAAGTGTTTCCAACGTGACACAACAACCGCCATTGCCGCTGCCCAAAATCGAAATCCCCGCGCGCATCACGAACAAAGCGGGACAAGAAATGCTCCTCATTCCCGCAGGCGAGTTTTTGATGGGAACATCGGATGTGGAGGCGCGGCAAGTAATTCAACAATATGGCAAAGACTGGGAAAAATGGGTGAAAGATGAACAACCCCAGCACACGGTTTATCTCGATGCCTTTTACATTTCGCGCTACCCCGTGACGAACGCGGAATATAAAAAATTTGTGGACGCGGCAAAACGCGATGTGCCGTTCAGCAAAGAGAGTTGGGCAACGGTGTACAATTGGGACAAACAAAAACGAACATATCCTGCGGACAAGGCGAATCATCCTGTCGTGTTAGTGAATTGGAATGACGCGGTTGCGTATTGTAATTGGTTGAGCGAACAGACGCTAGACAAGGAAACAGGAAAACAGGTAAAATTTCGCTTGCCGACCGAAGCGGAATGGGAAAAAGCGGCGAGTTGGGATGACGCGAAAAAAATCAAGCGCGTGTATCCGTGGGAAGGCGCGTTTAATAAAAATAAATGCAATACGAGTGAATCGCGCATCGGCGGCACAACGCCCGTTGGCAAATATTCACCACTTGGTGATAGTATGTATGGGGTTGGCGACATGGCGGGCAATGTGTGGGAATGGTGCGCGGATTGGTACGACGAAAATTTTTATAAAACTGCACCGCGCGAAAATCCGCGCAACGATTCTCCAAGCCAATATCGTTCGCTGCGCGGCGGCGCGTGGTACAGTGGGTCGGACTTTGCCCGCTGTGCGTCCCGCAGCAGGGGTCACCCTGACGACCTGGGCAACTATGTCGGTTTTCGTTGCGCCAGGAGTTTCTCCTAACCATTGTCCCCTGTCGTTTGTTCTTTGTCGCCCGTCGGTTAGAAACCGACGGCAAAAGAAAGCGAAAACCCGCGCAGCGGTTTTCATTCTTATTCAGACGTCGAATTTATTCGATGGCATTCCCCAATGAACGGAAAAACTATTCTCAAGCGTGGCAAAGAAAAACCGCTGCGCCAGCATCATCCGTGGATTTTCTCGGGAGCGATCTTGCGCACAGAAGGCGTGCGCACCGAAAACGCGAACGATGGTGATACGGTTGACGTGTACGACGCGGCAGGTGAGTGGCTCGCGCGCGCGGCGTACAATTCGCGTTCGCAAATCGCCGCGCGGGTATGGACGTTCGAGCGCGGCGAACGAGTTGACGAGTCCTTCTTTCAAAAACGAATTCGACAGGCGTTGGAATTTAGAAAATCTCTTCAAACTTCCGAAATTTCCGGAAATTTCGGAAGTTTGAATGCGTTTCGCGTCGTCAACGCCGAATCGGATTTTTTGCCCGGCATCATCGTTGACCGCTACGCCGATTTACTCGTCGTCCAATTTCTCACACTCGGCGCAGAGTTACATAAGCAAGAAATTGTTGAGGCGTTGAAAGAGTTATTTGTCGAGAATCAATCTCTTGTCTTGAATCTTCCGTCTCCTGTTCCCCGTTCCCCGCCCCCCGTCACCTGCATTTACGAACGCAGCGACGTGGACGTGCGAAAAAAGGAAGGGTTGAAAGAGGCGACGGGCGTTTTGTTTGGGAAGGAGCCGCCCGACAAGATTGAGATTGCGGAAAATGGATTGCGGTTGTTGGTGGATGTGAGACGCGGGCACAAGACCGGATTTTATCTCGACCAACGCGTGAATCGAGAACGCGCGTTGCCGTATCTGCGCGGGGAGGTTCTCAACGCTTTTGCGTACACGGGCGCGTTTGGCGTGTACGCGGCGAAACTCAATGGCGCGTCAGTGACCAATCTCGACGCGTCCGCGTCGTCGCTCGAACTGGCGCGCGAAAATTTTGCGTTGGATGGCGTGGCAACGAATGCGGATTTTGTTGTCGCCGACGCGTTTGAAAAGTTGCGCGAGTTTCGCGCGGCAGGGAAAAAATTTGACGCGATTGTTTTGGACCCGCCGAAATTTGTCACGTCTGCTGCGAATCTCGAACGCGCGACGCGCGGCTATAAAGATTTGAACATGCTCGCGTTTCAACTGCTGAAACCGAACGGTTTTTTGGTGACGTTCTCGTGTTCGGGTTTGGTGGACGCGAAATTATTTCAGCAGATTGTGTTTAGCGCGGCGGTGGATGGCAAGCGAGACGCGCAAATTGTGGAAAAACTCGGACAGTCGCCCGACCATCCGATTGGTTTGAATTTTCCGGAAGGGGAATATCTCAAAGGATTGATTGTGCGCGTGGTATAAGTTGGGGCGAAGCATTCGCTCATTATCCTGACAAGTACGCAAACCTCGCTGCGAATGCTTCGCCCTTAACGCCGCCGCGTCAACAGCGCGAGCCCCAACACGACGAGCAGTAAAATTCCTACACCAACGACTGCCCCCGCGATGTAAAACTCTCCGCGGATCGCTTCCGCATCATATTCCAACGTGCGCGGCGCGTTCGGCGAGATTGTCCACTGCCGCGTAACGCCGTTGCCCGCATCCAGTTCGTAATCGAGGGTCAGCGCGCCGAGTTGTTTGTACCACCACTGCTGCGCGTGATTCAATAACGCGAGCTTTAACTGCGCCTCTTGGTCGTCGGGCGACGCCGTACTCAATTGCCCCAACGCCGCGCTCATTTCATTCAGCGCGTTCTGCATCGCTTCCTGCCCCGCCGTCAAATCCACCTCTTCGCGATAATGCACTCGCCGCGCCAAAAAATCGTCGTCGGTCGTAAAATCCAACTGCGCGGGCACCAACGCCGCGCGCAGCAAATTCCAATCACTGCGCGCCGGAATGGCGGACGCGAGTTTCACGAGACGCGCGCGTAAATCGGCGTCATTCGCAAAGGGGATGTGCAGCGTGAGCGCATAGCCATTCGCGTCGGCTGCGAGTTCCGCTTGCCCCGCGCCCGTTTGATTCCAAGCCGTGACGATTTGATTCGCGGCGGCTTGTGCGCTCTCCGAAGGTGCGGGGTAGGGGATGAGATTGAAAACGATCTCGCGCGCTTGCGGCGATGTCTTGATGCGCGCGTGATTCAACGCGAGCGCGTCGGTTGGCAAATTGGTCGTGGGTTGAAAGGAATCGCCGTACGCGGCGCGCACGTGCGCCAGCGCGTTGGTGATCGCGCCATTTTGAATATCGGCGCGCGCGGCGGCAATGTGCGTGAGTTTAATTTGGTTGTCGAGCCGACCGCGCAGATAAAGGGGACCCGCGCCGTCCGGCGCAAAATTGCGCGCGTCCTCTAAAAATTTTAGCGCGCGGTTATACTCGCCGCGCGAGAATGAATCAAGCGCGAGATAAAAACTATCTTCGCCGAGTTGTTTGCGCGCGTCCGCGTCGCCCCCCGTGCCAATCAATTTTTGCCATTGCTCCATCGCCAGCGCGAGGTAATTCACATCGCGCGGTCCGCTTGGCGCGCCCGCGCGTTGTTCGTACAATTGCGCGAGGGTCTTGACCGCGTCCGCGTTATTCGGCGCGAGGCGTGCGGCGGTTTCTAATTCCGCGACCGCTTGCGCGAGAAAATTATCGCGGCGCGGTGATGCTTCGGAGGCGAGCTGTTGATAAGTTTTTCCGAGCGCGAGATGCGCGTTCGCGTCGTCAGGATTTTGGACCGCGTTCGCGCGTTCATTCAATAGCGTTTGCCACAGAGAGGGACGAATAAAAGTAATGCCGGGGTCGGCTTCAGGATTGAGATTCTCCCAAAGCCACGTGACGCGCTCGCCGTCGAATTTTGGAACGGATGGATCGAGCGCAACAAATTGTTCGCCGGTGGTTTGCGCTGGCATATTCACGGTGACGCGCGCCGAACCGACGGCATTTTTCCAGCGATTGCCGACCAACATTCCGTAGGTAAAGCGCGGAAATATATCGGCGCCCAAGTCTTGCGTAAATTCCGCCGTGATGGTTTTCTTTTCGTCGGGCGCAAGCGTCAGCTCAAAGGTGTACCAATTGATGTCGCGCGCGGCGTCGCCATAAACAATATCGGCGGTGGCGGGCGCAAAGACAACGGGTTTGTTATCCACCAACACGCGGAACGCGGAAAATTTTGTGGGATCGAACGTCGCGCTCGCGCTCGCCAATTCGGGAAAGCCGACAACAATTTTCGATTCGTTCGCGGGGTCGGTGTTGCGCGCTTTCCAGGTCAAGGTGCCTTGCGCAAAGGTATGTTCATTTTGTTCAAAAATATTCGCGTCCACCGTCAACGCAGCGAGTTCGACGCCCGTTTTGCGGTCCAACGGCGCGAGGGTGACGAGAATATTGGGCGGCGTCGGAGCTTGCGCGGCGAGCGGTCTGGGCAGAAACGCGAGCAAGAAAAATGCAAAAGCAAAAAGTGCGAAAAGGGAAATGCGTTTGAGAAACATTGCGGGCATCTTAATTTCGTTAAGAGTTAGGGTCAAATTGAAACCCGCGCTTTCAACAGCATCCATTCTCATTCCCCTCTCATCTTTTTGTTGTATCTCTTTGACAATCCCCTCTCTCCAAATTAAACTATCCTCGCTTCTGCAAGGAACTTGAATGGCTCAAGCTGTTTCTAATTCACGTCCCGCCGCGCAGCAAACGCGACGCGGCTTTCCAATCAATTTGCACGAGGGCTGGATCGCGGGGGTACTCTTGACCGTGATGCTGGTCAGTGTCACCGCGTCGGTGCAAACGGCGAATTGGGTGGATGGACTGGGGCAAGCGGTGTACGCGGTGCTGGGCGGCATGTTGTTCGGCGCGCTCGTCGCGCGCTTGCGTCTCAACGGCTTGTTTGCATTCCTCCTCGCGTGCATTGTGGGTACGGCATGGGTCGCATGGCTGGTCAGCTGGCAGGTGGGCGCGCCGCCCGACGCGACGTGGAACGAAAAACTCTTGTTAATTGAAGAACGGATTGATGAATGGCTCGTACGCGTGTTGGCGGGCGGCATTGGGACGGACGCGTTTATCTTTTTATGCGTCATGTGCGCCTTTGCCTGGTTTCTCGGCTATGTCAGCGCGTGGTCGGTCTTTCGCTATCATCAACCGTGGGGCGCGATCTTGCCATGCGGCGCGGCGCTGTTGATGAATTTGTTTTACGCGCCGCCGCAATCCGCTTTGCCCTTGATGTTGTTTTTGCTCGCCGCGTTGTTGTTATTGGTTCGTACTACGCTGTTAAAGCGGCAGCAGACGTGGTCTGCGTATGCTGTGCGTTTCGCAAATGACATTGGGCTGGATTTTCTCGTCTATGGCGTAATTTTTTCAGGATTGATCATTCTGCTCGCGTGGCTCATTCCACCGACAGCGCCGGGTCCCGCGTGGTTCGGATTTATTTGGGAACGAGTGCGCGAACCGTGGCAAGAGATGCAGGATGATATGACGCGCGCGTTCTCGACGGTGCGCGGCACAAACAACGCGGCGCCTACAACTTTTTTTGGCTCATCGCTTACGATGGGCGGACCGATTCGGCTCGGCGACCGCGATGTGTTTGAAGTGGATTCGCCCTACGGACGTTATTGGCGCGTGATTGTGTTTGATGAATACAACGGCGTGGGTTGGGGCAGCAGCACGACGGAAAGCGCGAACTTTGTGGCAAGCGACCCGCGCATCCGCACAATGCCGATGGAGAAACGCCGCGCGGTGACACAAACGGTCGAGATTCGTTTGCCGACGGATAATCTTGTTGTTTCCGCATCGCAGCCCGTTCAGGTCAGTCTGCCGGTAACTGCCAAGTTTCTCAACTCGCGCGGCGGAGGCGCTGAATCTTTTCTTGATCTTGTTTCGCTGCGGCTGCAAGCGCCTGCCGAGTTGGGGATGGAGTACACCGTCGTTTCTTCGGTCTCTGCGGCGGACGAAAAAAGTTTGCGCGCCGCGAGCACCCAAATTCCCGCGTTCATCCGCAATCATTATCTCGACTTGCCTGCCAGCGTTCCCGCGCGCGTAAAAAATCTCGCGATGGAAATAACGGCGGACGCGCCGACGAATTATGACAAAGCGCGCGCGATTGAAAAATATTTGCGCGAACATATAAAGTACAACGCGGATGTGGATTCGGTGCCGGAGGGGCATGACGGCGTGGACTATGTGTTGTTTGAACGCCCCGAAGGATATTGCAACTATTACGCCTCGGCGATGGCTGTGATGGCGCGCGCGGTGGGAATTCCCGCGCGAGTTGCTTCGGGCTATGCGGTCGGCAGCCCGTCCGATGATGGGCGCTATCACATCAACGAGGCGAACGCGCATTCGTGGCCCGAACTCTATTTTGGTGAATTGGGCTGGATCGAATTTGAACCGACGACGGCGCAGACCGAAATCACGCGCCCCGTGCAGCAGGACCCGGCGGACCGCAGCCGCGAGCTGCAAGAAATGAATCAAGACGACGAACCATCGGCGGGCTTTGGTGAACGGCGCGCTCAAGAACTTGATCAAGAACGGCAGCGCAATGCGAGCGCGAGTTTTTTCAATAACCTCGCTACGAATCCGCTCGCGCTTGGCACGCTCGCGCTGTTCGGTCTCGTTGTGCTCGGCGCGGGGACGATTTCACTCGTACAGTGGCGTTGGCGCAAGCAGTTGAAGACGCTCAAGCCGGGCGCGCAAGCCGCCGCCGAAATGTACCGCTTTACGCGCTTTACGGGCATGCCCGAACGCGCCGATGCGACGCCGGATGAACGCGCCGCGCAGCTGTCGAATCTGATGCCCGATGCGCGCGAATCAATCGCAGATGTGAACCGCGCGTATGTTTCGGAACGTTATGGCGCACAGGAATTGTCGCCGGAGGAACGCGCCGCGGCGCTGGCGAGCGGAGTGGCGGTTCAGAAACAAATGTGGCGTGTGACATACGACCGAATCATCGGCACGCGTCTTCGGAACGCGCAAAAAATGATGCAAGACCTTCCGCAGCAAATCGAGCATCAACTCGAAAAATTCCGAAATCCAAAATCGTAAACTCTGCACTCTATTCCAACTCACTGGAGTTCACATGGCACACAACGTAACCATCGAACAAATCGCCGCGCACGCGGGCGAGGCGGTAACGCTTCACGGCTGGGTCGCGGACAAGACCGACAAAGGCAAATTGCAATTTTTGCGCGTGCGCGACGGCACAGGCGTGATTCAAGCGACGTTGTTCCACAAGAGCGTTTCCCCCGAAGCGTTCGAAGCGGCAAAACATGTTCCGCAAGAATCGTCCGTCATTGTCACAGGCGAGGTGCGCCAAGAACCGCGCGCGCCCGGCGGGTATGAATTATCGGTGACAGATTTTGAGGTGGTGCAGCGGGCGCGCGGTGAATTTCCCATCACGCCCAAAGAACACGGCATCGAATTCTTGATGGCAAATCGCCATTTGTGGCTGCGTTCGTCGCGGCAACATGCCATCTTGCGCGTGCGCGCGACGATCATCCAGGCGATTCGCAATTGGTTGGATGAGCAAGGTTTCTTGTTGATGGATACGCCGATTCTCACACCGGCAGCGGTCGAAGGCACGACGACGCTTTTCGAAACTGACTTTTACGGCGATCCTGCGTATCTCACGCAAAGCGGACAACTTTATAACGAAGCGAACGCGATGGCATTCGGCAAAGTGTATTGTTTTGGTCCAACCTTCCGCGCGGAAAAATCGAAAACGCGGCGGCATCTTTCCGAGTTCTGGATGGTCGAACCGGAATGGGCGTTCGGGACGCTCGACGATTACATGAAGGTTGCGGAACAGATGGTGTCGTACGTGGTGCAAACAGTTTTGGAAAAACGCGCGGCGGAGATGGAGATGCTTGAACGCGACCTCGCGCCGCTGAAACGCGTTGTGCCGCCCTTCCCGCGCATTTCGTACGATGACGCGGTCAAGTTGATTCAAACCAAAGGGGATGCGAATTTCAAGTGGGGCGACGATTTTGGCGCGCCCGATGAAACGCTGATCAGCGAGCAGTTTGATCGTCCCGTCTTTGTCTATAAATATCCAACCGAGATGAAAGCGTTCTACATGGCGCCCGACGCGGAACGCCCCGAAGTGTGTTTGAGCGCGGACTTGTTGGCGCCGGAAGGTTATGGGGAAATCATCGGTGGGGGACAGCGCAGTGATAATCTCGAATACTTGGAAGCGCAGTTGGAAAAACACAAACTGCCACGCGAACCGTACGAATGGTATTTGGATTTACGCAAATACGGTTCGGTTCCGCACTGCGGTTTTGGCTTGGGGATCGAACGCACGGTGGCGTGGATTTGCAAATTGGAGCATGTGCGCGAGACAATTCCGTTTCCGCGGATGTTGGAGAAGATTTATCCGTGAGGAGAATTCCGTCGTAATGCAATTTACTTTTTCGTCGGTCATATTCTTGGCGTGTTGACCGTATTGTTTTTCTTTATGCTGAACAATTCCAAGAAATAATTTGCGTGTGGGTATGCCATGTGTTACAATAACTTTGGCGTAGGGGAGTAGCTCAATTGGCAGAGCATCCGTCTCCAAAGCGGAGGGTTGCGGGTTCAATTCCTGCCTCCCCTGCCACAAAAAGCAAGCCCGACTCAAGTCGGGCTTGTTTCTTTTTATGTGAACGCGCTCAACCGTGAAACACCAGATAGAGCTTGCCAATTTGAATCACCGCGTTGCGGGGCAGCGTCAATACCTCATTTGTAACGAGTCGCTTTTGATTCACAAATGTCCCGTTCACCGAGCCCAAGTCTTGAATCTGCCACGAACCATTCCATGTCAAGCGCGCGTGTTTGCGCGAAACGCCTGCGGCAGGTGAGCCACCAAACGGGGCAAGATCAATATCGGGAATCCGAATCGTGCCTTCGCCCGCGCGTCCAATTACAAATTCAAGTTTGAGCGGCAGCTTGAGCACCCGGTTGTTTATGCTGATGCGCGGTGGGGCAAGTCCCGGCGCTTGAATCGGTTTCGTTTTTTCAAGCGACGTATCACAAACTTCGCAAACAACACTCGACGCCGCGTTACGGCGATTGCAATTGGGACAAACTTTGACCAGTGCCATAGTACATCAAGTACGAGCTATCAAGTAATCCTTGCTTTTCAGAGGATTAGAGTCCGGAAGCCAAAACGGGACGAAAACCGACGTAATCGTACCGATTTTCGGGATTGATGTGCGTACGGTCGGCGACGCGGACGTGAAACTGATCGCTGAACCACGCGCCGCCGCGCAGTGCCTTGTACGAGCCCGTGTCGGGACCTTGCGGATTTTTTTCGGACGCGCGCGGATAATAATCTGCCTTGTACCAATCGTTCGTCCATTCCCACACGTTGCCGACCATATCCCACGCGCCGTACGGGCTCAAGCCGCTGGAAAATTCGTCCACGGCGGTTGTACCGCTGTGTTTGCCTTCGGCGCTGTTCAAACGCGCGGCATCGAATTTATTTCCCCACGGATAGATCCGCCCATCCGTCCCGCGCGCGGCTTTTTCCCATTCCGCTTCGGTTGGCAAGCGCCACTCTTTGCCGGTGTTATCACTCGCCCAACGACAAAAAACCAACGCATCGTACCAACTGACGCTGGTGATCGGATATTCACTTTTTTGTGGAAAATCAAACGGCGTGAGCCGATTGGTTGCATTGGTAAAAGCGGTATATTGCGCAACCGTCAACGGAAACTTCGCGATCCAAAATTCACCCAGTTCGATCTCACGCTGCGGCAGTTCATCTTTTTGAAAATTTTCATCGGCGGCAGGATCACTGCCGATCCAACACTTTCCTGCGGGTACGCGGACAAAATCCACATAGGTTCCGACGGCGATCTGCGCGCGCAAAACACCGCGCACCAGCGTAATCGAAAGGCGCGGTTTGGTAGGGAGCATTTGAGTGCGATCGTCGGACAGCGGCGCGTTGGAGGAATCTTCAAGAAAAGTTGCAGACGACGAGAGGGGAGTGTTCGGCGCGACTGTTCCGTGCGGCGACGAATCGTCTGCCATGCCCGCGAGAAAGGTGCTTATCACGCCCTTTGGCGGCGCGGTGGGCGCTTCTTTGGAAGATGCAGCGCCGAGGCGTGAATCCAACAACCCCGATGCCGGCGCGGGATTCGTCTCGACAAGCGCCGGCGCACTGTTGGCTGGCTCGACAAAACGCGAGGGCGAAAAGCCGAACGCTTGCAGCATATCGAGCGCGGTGGCGTAGCGCTGCGGGGGATACAACCCCATCGCTTTTTCGATGATTGTAGCGGTGCCAAACGAGACGTTTGGATTGAGATCGCGTACGCCGCGCCACGCGTCTGAATTTAACAATCGGGCGTGAACATCCAACGGCGGTTTGCCGGTCAGCAGAGTATAGAGCGTTGCGCCCAACGCGTACACATCCGTGCGCGGGTCGGTGTGTCCCACTTCGCGCGAATATTGTTCGAGCGGCGCGTATTCGGGGGTGCCAACGCCGCGCAAGAGCGTCAACGTACTCGGTTGATCCGGATCAAACAATTTCACAAGCCCGAAATCCACCAACACGATATTGTCGTCGGGCGTGAGAATCAGATTGTGCGGTTTAATATCGCGGTGAATCAGATTGAGCGAATGTAAATAGACCAACGCGTCGAGAATTTGACGCGTCCAACTCAAGACCAATGCTTCGCGCTGGGCGCCGTGCTGTCGAACAAACGTGTAAAGATTTTGTCCCTCGACCAAATCCATGACAATGTATTCGCTCTCGCCCGCAGAAAAATAATCATAGATGCGCGGAAGATGCGGATGGGTCAGCTGTGCGAGGGTTTGCGCTTCGCGACGAAATTGTCCGCGCGCTTGCGCCAAGCCGCGCGTGGTGCCGTTGGGATCGGGCGCGCGTTCTTTGACCGCGACGAGGCGCTCGAGGATGCGGTCGCGTCCGCGATACACCGCGCCCATTCCGCCTTGTCCGAGCAAGCCGAGAATTTCGTAGCGGTCGTTGAGCAGTGAATTTTTTTCGAGCGGCATGACCAATCCTTACGCTGTTTGTAATGAATCGAACGCGACGACGATCACACTGATATTGTCCAAGCCACCCGCCGCGTTGGCGAGCTGGACCAATTGCGCGCAGGCGGCGCGTGGATTGGATTCCTGCGCCAGCACCGCGTTGATTTCAAAATCGCGTACCATTTCCCAGAGACCATCACTGCACAACAACAAACGATCGCCGCGCTGCAATTCGTATGCGCCCTCGTTTTCCGGAAAGAGGTCCAATTCGTTGCCGGTGGGATCGCCCAAACTCTTGAGGATGATGTTGCGCTGCGGATGCGTGAACACATCGGTCGAGTTCACCACACCGTTCGCGACGAGATTGGCGATGTACGAATGATCGCGCGTAATTTGTTCGAGCATTCCGTCGCGCACCCGATACGTTCGACTGTCGCCCAGATTGGCAACGTACGCGCGTTCGTTGATGACCAACGCGAGGGTGAGCGTCGTCCCTGATTGTAACGCATTTTCATTTTCCCATTCAATGAGCTGCGCGTTCGCCTGCGTCACGGCTTGGTGAACGAGCGCGCGCACAGTTTCGTCAGGCAATGACTGCTGATTCCAAAATGGCAGAATGAGATTGGCGTTCAATTCATTAAAGATAAATTTGAGCGCGAGTTGACTGGCTTTGTGTCCCGCTTGCGCGCCGCCGATCCCATCGGCAATCATAAAGAGACCGAGCGTCGGCGCGCCCGCCGCGTTCTGCGCGTTCAGTTGAAATGCGGCGATGGCGTCTTGATTCGATTCGCCCGCCGCGCCGCGCTGCAAGCCCGCGTCCGTTTGCGCGCCGTACGAAAATTGCAGGGTGGGCGACGCGGCACGTCCGTCGCCGTTATCGGGGAGAAAAGTGTAACTCAAACCATTGAACAGAATGGTCGAAGGCGAGAGCTGTGTCACATTCGCGGGCGGACGCATTTCAAGCACGCGCCGCGTGAGGGGGGGGGGAAGGGTGTTGCCGCAAAAACCGCACACTTGCGCCGTGCCGTCATTTTCGACGTGGCAGAGGACACAGCGCTGCATCGCGGCAACGCGATAAGTGTTGCTCAAGGCGTCGCTGGCGAGAATCTCGACAACAGTGTAGCGGTCTAGCAAAAGTGTGCCGGGCGTAAGAGGCGCGCGCAGCGCGTTTGTTTCGGACGAATCCCCGGATGCCGGTTGTTCGGAAGAGGAGGGAATAGTTTGAGACATGCCAAAATTTGCCGCCGGTCAATGCGCGGCAAGCTAAAATATCTAAATTGATGAATATATTGTGGTGAAAATTGAGCGAGTGTCAATAGGATTGAGGCGTAATTTTTGGGCAGTATCCCGAAAATTGTGTAAATTTCGCGTATCGTCCACCAAGCCCAAGAAACACACATCAAAACAGCGCTGCTCATAACGCTCTAACATTTGCATCATTTCAACCTAACGCGTACAAGATAGTATTTTTCAGGAAATGGATTTTGGATTTGTGAGGAAACAATGAAATCGAAATTACGTTATATCGGCGTTGTGCTGTTGGTGTTGAGTGTTTTTATTTTTGGGCTCGCGGGCGGCGTGCTATTGGACCGCTATGTAAATGTGGCGAATGCCGCGTCGGTTGGCGCTGATACGCCTCCGAACACCGAGCTGTTACTGCAAGCGTGGCGCATCATTGATCGCAATTTTGTTGACCGCGACGCGGTCGAGTCAAATCGCCTGACCTATGGCGCGATCTCCGGCATGGTGGACGCGCTCGGCGATACGGGGCACACGACGTTCCTTTCGCCGGAGATGCTCAAGCAGCATCAAAATTATACGCGCGGTGAATTTGAAGGCATCGGCGCGCAGGTGGAAAAGAAAGGCGATTACGTCATCATCACCGCGCCGATGGATGATTCGCCCGCGCTGAAAGCGGGACTGAAACCGGGCGACGCGATCTTGAAGGTGAACGGCGAAGATATGACGGGCAAGAGCGTCGAGTACGCGATCGAAAAAATTATCGGACCGGCGGGGACGCAAGTGACGCTCACGATCATTGACCCAGACGATGGCTCGCAGCGCGAGGTAACTATCACGCGCGCGAAAATCAAAGTGAATGATGTATCGTGGGCGCAAGTGCCGGGCACGACGATTGGCGTCGTACGCATCAGCGGCTTTAGCGATGGCATCGGCGCACAAGTAAAAAGCGCGTTGGAAGAGATGAAAGCGCAAAAATTAACAGGCGTGGTTTTGGATCTGCGAAACAATCCGGGCGGCTTGTTGAGCGAAGCGGTCACGACGACGAGTCAGTTTTTGGACAAGGGCAATGTGTTGTTGGAAAAAGATGCGCAGGGAAGAATTCAAGAGGTAAAAGTGGAAGCGGGCGGCGTGGCAGCCGATTTGCCGATGACCGTGCTCATCAACTATGGCAGCGCGAGCGCGAGCGAAATTGTTTCGGGCGCGCTGCAAGATGCGAACCGCGCGAAATTGTTCGGCGAGACGACGTTCGGCACGGGCACGGTGTTGAATACCTTTCCGATGTCGGATGGCTCGGCGCTCCTGCTGGCGACGCTCGAATGGTTGACGCCGAACGGACGCGTGATTTGGCATCAAGGCATCCAGCCCGACGATAAAGTTTCACTGCCCGCCGGCGTCGCACCGCTCACGCCCGCGCAGTTGAAAACGATGACGCCGCAAGTTTACAACGCGGCGCGCGATTTGCAACTACAGCACGCGGTGGATTGGTTGACGTGTCCGAATGGAAAATGCGCGACCGATGCGGTAAAGTTTCCCGGCAAAGACCAAGTGATTCCGTAAATAAAAATCCATCCGCAGGGATGGATTTTTCATTTTGTCCAAGATGGCGTATCCTTGAGGTGAGAGGAGTTGTCCATGAGCCATTGGCTCACCCACAACCGATGAAAATCTTTCGGACACAGATGCCACAGATTACACAGATAGACCGAAAATCTGTGGCATCCGTGAAATCTGTGTCCCATTTTCAGGGGAGAAATGACCAATGAAAAAATTTATTGCAATGTTCGCAATCCTCATCACACCCCTCTTTGCAGCAACTGCATTCGCGGACAATCCTGCCAACACACAACCCGCCACCGCCACGTTTATCAACGGACAGCCGCAAAGCATACCCGCCAATTCAACGCAATGGTACAAATTCGACTATGCGGGCGATAGATCGCTCGTGACAATTTTGATGCCGAACGGCGCAAACAGTCTGGTCGCGTTCAATGTTTTCACGCCGGAGCAAGCGCAGAGCTGGTGGGAGCCGCGCACGACGCCGATTGGACGCGGCACTGCCTATTCGATCAACTGCGCGACGGGCGAAGAACAATACTGGGGCGAATGTCAATCGAACGATTTGAAATGGAAAGGCGCCTTTAATTTCCCCGGCACCTTTTACGTCCAAGTGGTGAATTCCAACACCGGCACGGCGAACTTTACGCTGACGATTCAAGGCACGGGCGTTTCGGTTGGTTCAGCGTCCACTACCGCGCCGCAAGTGCAGCCGATGCTGCCGGTGACGGGCGGGGTATGGTACGTCCCACCTTCGAAAGCAAAAGCGGCACCTTGGCTGCGCGAATAACAACCCCAAAAAATGCGGCAGAGAATTTTTCTCTGCCGTTTTTTTTTGATAATGATTCACGTTTTTGTGCCGAACTCCCACCGACAATGTTCTAAACTGAGGGTGTGGTTGTGGGCTCAACCGTCGGCGCTGAAGGTGTGATTGTGGGCTCAACCGTCGGCGCTGAAGGTGTGATTGTGGGTTCAACCGTGGGCGCTGAGGGTGTTGTTGTGGGTTCAACCGTGGGCGCTGAAGGTGTTGTTGTGGGTTCAACCGTAGGCGCTGACGTTGTTGTTGTGGGCTTCACAGTTGGCACTGTGGACGTGCTTGTGGGTTTAACCGTCGGCACTGAGGGTGTCATTGTAGGTTTCACCGTGGGCGCTGAGGATGTTGTTGTGGGTTCAACAATGGGCTCTGATGGTGTTCTTATGGGTACAGCAATGGTAGCTGTGTGTGCAATTGTGGGCGTAGCAATGAAAAGTGTCGGTGCGCGAGTTGGTAGTGCAGCATTCGTAGCTGATGATGTATTGGCTGGCAGAGGGATAACAGTTGGCAAAGTCGTTGAAACCGGACTCGTTGTTGCAGGCACAAATGTTGGGTTGAGGTCACGTAGGTCCCGCAAAAAACCCGGGAATGCAAAGATACAAGCAAGAATGGTTGCAATAACAGCGATTAATCCAAGAGCTGCGACAACTCTTTGAGCCATTTTCCCTCCGATAGATAAGTTCGCGCAATCAAGCGCAAAAAAGGATACAGCAAAAAGTTATTCAAATCAAGGGTAAAAAGATACCGCGCGAGAGGAAATCCAAGCGCGCTTGCTCTACCCGAATGGGTTCATCACGGCGCAACCTCTATAGACAGGACAAATAAAACTCGCATGAGGGATTGCACTATACCCGTTGCTCGAGCCGCGATTGAGAATTATTCCGCATCCCTTTATAATGTCATCCATAGTTGTAACCGATTTCAAATTCTAGAGGCAAGCTTATGCGTAGAACGATTGATGAACTACTTGAATCTTTGCGCCACGCCCGCGAACGCAAGACGCGTATTTCTGTTCTCATCGGCGCGGGTTGTTCTGTCACCGCCGGCATTCCTCTCGCTTCGGGTTTTGTAAAGGAAATCGAAAAAGACTATCCCCACAAATACGCGCGCGCGGACAACAAAACCTATCCCGCGCTGATGGGAGAGCTCACGCGCGGCGAACGGCGCGATCTGATTTTCAAATACATTGACGACGCCAAAATCAACTGGGCGCACATCGCGCTCGCGCAACTCGTTCAGGCGGGTGTAATCGAACGCATCCTCACCGTGAACTTTGATCCGCTCGTCATTCGCGCGTGCGCGCTCATCGGAATCTATCCGGCGGTTTATGATTTTGGCGCGTCGCAGCGCTTTACACCGGGCGCCGTCGTTGACCCCTCCGTCTTTTATCTGCACGGACAGCGTTCGGGCTTTGTCACTCTGAACACGGATGAAGAAGTTAACCGTCACGCCGAGCTTTTGATGCCGGTTTTTCATGACGCGGGACGCGCGCGCCTGTGGCTCGTCGTCGGTTACAGCGGTGACAACGATCCGGTCTTCAAGCAGCTCGCCGCCATTCCCTTTTTTGAGCATGGACTCTTTTGGATTGGTTACAATGACGCCGAACCCTCCCAAGATGTTCGGGAACAACTCTTGGAGGCGGGCAAGGACGCCTTTTACGTGAACGGTTTGGATGCCGACGAATTCTTTGTGCGAGTCGCTAAAGAACTCGGCTGTTTCCCGCCCGACATTGTCGCCAAACCATTCACCCATCTGAACAAGACTTTGCAAAAGGTTGCGCCCTACCGCTTTTCCAAGCTGAGTGAACCGGTGGACATTCTGGAGCATGCCCGCAAGTACATCACTACCGCTTCCGAGCAGTTAGAGCCGGCGCAGGCGGACGGCTTGCAGGCATGGTCTGACCTCATCGGCGGCAATTTGGATTCCGTCATTGCGCTGCGCGGAAAATATCCCGATAATCTTCATCCCGACCTCGCCGATGCCATTACCTGGGCGTACCTCGAGCAGGGAAATGAGCTCATGGATGAGGCAGCCACGAAAAGTGGCGCAGAAGCGGATGGGCTGCGCGGGCGCGCCGAAGAGAAATATGCGGAGGCGGTCAGCGTCAAAGCGGACGATGACGCGGCGTTCTACAATTGGGGCAATCTGTTAATGCAGTGGGCGCAAACGAAAAGTGGCGCAGAAGCGGATGTGCTGCGCGGGCGCGCCGAAGAAAAATTTGAGGAGGCGGTCCGCCTCAAGGAGGACTACCACGCGGCGTTCACCAATTGGGGTTTGCTGTTAGCAGAGTGGGCGCAAACGAAAAGTGGCGCAGAGGCGGATGCGCTGCGCGGACGCGCCGAAGAAAAAT
>SHND01000058.1 GCA_004295045.1 Chloroflexota bacterium
ATGTGATGGGCGCGCAGCAGCGCATTCAAGATGCGGCTGACCGCGAGGTGCATCTCAACAAACAAGAAATCAATTTTGTCGAACACGGCGATTGGGCGGATTTTGAACTGCACGAAGAATATCAAAATGAATCGGGTACGCGCCAAGAGGTGGTGTATTACATCACGCTGCCCGAATCGGCGGTGATAACGGGTGTGTGGCTCGGCAATTCGGAAAATCGCGACGAACGCTTTGCGTATCGCGTCTCACCACGCGGCGCGGCGCAGCAAGTCTATCGCCAAGAGGTGCGCCGCAATGTTGACCCCGCGCTCGTGGAACAAATCGGTCCGCGTCAATATCGCGTGCGCATCTTTCCGATTGAGCCGAAAACGCTCGGTGATGACGAACGCGAGTTTGGTTTGCGGAGTTCTTTTGTAAAGCAAGGACCGCCGCTGCATTTGTGGCTGACATGGAGTGTGATGGCGAATCAAAACTCGTGGACGCTGCCGTATCTCGCGGAAAAAAGAAATGTGTATTGGGATGAAAAAACGACGCGCACGGTGAATGGCAACTCGTTCGCGCGCGACGCGGACACTTGGCTCCCAACATCGCTCAACGCAACCTCACAAATCACGCCCGTCACACATCGCTTTGATTTTCCCGATGGACAATCCGTTGTGGCACAACCTCTTGCGTCAACCGCAATCCCACAACTGCCGAGCAATTTGAAAATCGCCGTCGTGGTTGACCGTTCGCGCAGTATGCAGCCATTGGCGCGGGATGTACAAAACGCGCTCGCGCAATTCAAAACAATTTCCGAACGCGGCAATGTCGTTGACGTGTATCTCACTGCGCCAAAATTTCGCGGCGAAAACGCGACGCGCGTTCCCATCCGCGAGTTGGATTCAAACGCGCTCACCTATTTTGGCGGACAGAATCCTGCCGAACTGTTGCAGCAATTTGGCAATCTGCGCGGCGCGGAAAATTACGACGCGATTTTTGTTTTGACAGATGGCACGGGTTACGCGCTCGGCGCGAATGATTCCAAACCTGCGTCCGTGAACATTCCTTTGTGGTTCGTCCATCTCGGCGGAAAATTTCCGCTCGGTTATGACGACGCGACACTTGAACAAATTCAATCTACGGGCGGCGGCGTGACCGGAAATTTGCAGGACGCGTTGAATCGTTTCGCCGTCGCGCAGGCATTGCAGCGCGGCGATTCGTTTGTGGACGCGCCGCGCGATGCCGTTGTGGAATATGCGGACGATTACGTGTGGCTAACGATGTCAACCCAAGACGCGCAAACGCGTTTTGCCGAAACCGCGTCGGATGAAAATTTCGCGCCGTTCGCCACACGCCGCTTGATTCTCACCAACGTTCAACGCGAACGCGCGTCGCTCGCACAGTTGAACACACTGGACGAATTGCACGCGCTCGCCAAACAGTACAGCATTGTTTCGCCGTATTCTTCGATGATTGTTCTCGTGAACGCGATTCAACAAAAAACGTTAGACGAATTGGAAAAACAGGGCGACCGTTTTCAACGCGAAGTGGAGGAGGTAGGACAAACGCAAAATCCGTTCAACGTGACCGCCGTTCCCGAACCGCACGAATATCTGTTGATGGCGTTAGGAGTCGCGCTGGTGGTGTGGTACGCGCGCAAGCGTCGTCAACAAAAAACAGTCTAGCAAATTCCATTCAATACAAATTTTCGAGAACGTCATCCCTTGCGATGGCGTTTTCTTTTTTCCCAAACAAATAGGAGCGCGCCCCCATGACGACGGGAATGTTTGTGTGGCACATTCAACGCATACATACACAAGGAGCTGCCAATGAAAAAGTTTTTCGTCCTCGTTTTTCTCACTTGCGCGTTCGCCGCCATCGTCGCCGCGTGCGCGACACCCGCGCAGCCGCAAGTCAATTTCACGGAACCGCAAAACAATGCGACGGTTGCCAGTCCGGTGAAATTGAAATGGGCGGCGCAAAATTTCCGCGTCGAACCTGCCGGCGCCGTGAACACGGGCGCAGGACATTTGCATGTGATAGTGGATACGCCATGTGTGGCGGCAGGGCAAGTGATTGTCAATGACGACGCGCACAAACATTTCGGCAAAGCGCAGATGGAAACGGAATTGACGCTGACGCCGGGCAAACATACGTTGTGTTTGCAAGCCGCCGACGGCGCGCACGTCGCGTTAGCGGGCAATGGTATGACGCAGCAAATTTCGATTACAGTGCAATAGCCCTCACCCCCTACCCCTCTCCCAAATTGAAGAGCGCAATTTGGGAGAGGGGAGAATGGAGCATCCTCATGAACACCACACTTTCACAAAACAAAACAACTTTGCTCGCTTGGCTCGCCGCATGGACTATCGCGTCCGCGCTTGGCATCATCGTCGCTATGGTCGGCGTCTTGCCGTTGATGTGGACGTATGGCGAAGGTCTCGAACGCGCGCTTGGACAATTGCCCTCGCAACTTGTCGGCGGCATCGTTTTCGGTTTGGGCATCGGCGCCGCTGTCGGCATCGCGCAGTGGCTCGTATTGCGCGGGCGTTTGGCGGACGCGACGCGGTGGCTCGCCGGGAGTATCGTCGGCGGTGTCATCGCGGGCGTCGCTGCGATTTTGATTAGCATTTTCAATGAGCAAGGCGAAAATTTACCGGTAATGCTGCTCGCGTTTGCCACTCTCGGCGGGATTCTCGGACTGGGACAATTTCTCGCGGCGCGTTCGATTGCGCGCAATGCGTTGTGGATTGCGACGAGCGCGTTCGGGCTGATGTTCGGCTGGCTCATCCCGTCTTTACTGCAAACCTTTGAACCGTTCGGAGTGACGGCGGGCGCGCTGGTCTATGGAATTTCGACGGCTGCCGCGCTGTGGTGGTTCGCGAAACAATGAAACGCTTGTTGTTGCTCGCGTTGTTGTTTATCGTTGGCTGTGGCAGCGCGCCGCAGCCAACGCCCATATCGATTCCGCTCGCGCCCGCGCCGCGTAGTGTGATTGTGGACACTGACTTGGCGTTTGATGACATGCTCGCCGTGTTATATCTCGTGTCGCGTCCCGACGTAAAGGTGCAAGCCATCACGCTTACGGGAACGGGCATTACGCGGTGTGATGCGGGGATTCGCAACCTGCGCGCGCTTTTGGAAATCGTCGAGCGTACCAACATTCCAATCGCGTGCGGACGCGAAACGCCATTGCAAGGGAATCACGCGTTTCCGACAGAATGGCGCGACGCGGCGGAAAATTTTTACGGCGTGAATTTGCAGCCCGCGCAATTTGTGACGCCGAATGAAAACGCGGTGGCATTGTTCACACGAACGCTTGAAGCATCAAATGAAAAAATGCTCGTCGTCGCGCTGGGACCGTTGACGAATCTCGCCGAAGCGTTCGCGCAAAAGCCCGCGCTGACGCAAAAAATCGAAATGGTGTACAGCATGGGCGGCGCGGTGAATGTGAATGGAAATGTGGAAGTGGAGAAAACGGCGGAATGGAATTTTTATGCCGACCCTTTTTCCGCCGCGCAAGTTTTCGCCAGCGATGTGCCACTGACACTTGTGCCGCTCGACGCGACGAATCAAGTTCCCGCAACGCGCGCGTTTCTCACGCGCCTTGGTGATTCCAAACAAACGCCTGCCGCAAAACTCGCGGAACGTTTGCTCCAGTCACAACGCCGTGATATTGAAAATGGCTTTTATTATTTTTGGGACCCGCTGACCGCGATTGCGGCAACGGACTCAGCCACTGCTACAGTTCAAGATATGCACTTGGTCATTGATGCTGATAGTGGGCGCACGCGACAAGACGCGCAAGGAAAACGTACGCGCGTTGTGACAAAGGTGGACGCGCCGCGTTTTGAAGCGATTTTTTTGCAAACGCTGAACGGACAATTCAAGTAAGCATGACGCGTAGAACAAATTTGCAATTTGTTCAGGAGGGTGCGCGGGACAAATTACAAATTTGTCGTACCTATTCGGAGGAGACGCAAAAATGTCACAAAGCGATTTCATCCGTTTGAGCGGATGGGGAATGATCGGCGCGGCGATTTTTCTGCTCTTGACGTTTACGCCAGCCACACAAGCCATTCCATTTTTTCTGGTTATCAACTTGCTGATTACGTTGGGGCTTGTGGGTCTGTACATGCGCTATGGCGAACGCGCGGGGAATGTGGCAAAAGTTGCGTTGGGTGTCGGAATTTTTGGCGGCATCACGAGCGTGGTCACTTTTTTCTTGATGACAACGGGAATTGAGAACGGGAGAATTATGATGAATCTCGCAATGGCGATGATGTTCGGCGGGCTGTTTGTTTTTGGACTCATCGCACAAGCGGTGAAACCAATGCCGCGCGGAAATTGGCTCCCCGCGCTCGCAGGTTTCTGGTGGGTCTTTCTCGTCGTCAGCGCGTATGTGATTCCGCCGACGACTCGACAAAATGTTCCCGATTGGGCATCGTACAGTATTTTCTTGCTGATGGCGATTTTTCTTGCGTTGCTCGGCTATGTGCTGCAAGCGGATGCGCGGCATACGCGCGCCTTGATAACAAATGGGTAGGAAGCGTTCTCTAACGCTGACACTGTACATCATAGATTGGGACGCGGAGAAACGCGGATTGACGCGGAAAAAGAAAAAAACAAATTTACAAATCCGCGTTTCTCCGCGAAAATCCGCGTCCGAAAAGTGAAATTGTGACTACTGTGACAGGCACTGCGCCTGAAATGAGGGAAATCGCAAAAAGAAGGGGGTTTTTCAAATGAATCTCAACCATAAATTCTATCAATGGGGCGGCATCGCGTTCATGCTCGGCAACGTGCTTTTTGTCGTGAATAAAATTGATGAAATGAGCCGCCACTTTTTCGGACGCCCAATGCCGGACGTAATTTCGGGCGACGACATTCTGCTCATTCTCATTGGGCAAATCGGGCTGATAATCGGCTATGTCGCGTTTTACAAATTTTACACTCCGCGCGTCGGACGCCAAGCCAAAATCGCGCTGACGCTGTTTTGCGTTGGCGGAATCATTTTGGCGATTGGGCATGTCGCGTTCATGTCCGCGCAGACTGATTTTATGTTCGTTTTCGTATTCATCGGTTTGCTCATATTGCTCATCGGCTTGATTTGGTTCGGCGTTCTCAATTTGCGTCAACCGATGATGAATGGATGGCGCTGGCTGCCGCTCGCAACGGGACTCATGGGCTTGATCGGTTTTTTCTTTTTTAGCGGCGCAGAAATTACAGCAAACTTTCTCGCGTTTCGCACGTTGTTTGCGTTGGGTCTGATTGGATTGGGCTTTACATTGTGGAGTGAAAAATCGGTTCAAACGGAATTCGCGCAATGAAAAATATTTTTGCCCTCGCCGCCATCGTCGGTGGAATTCTGTGGCTCGCATTGAATCTCGCGCTTGTCGGCGCGTGGGAACGCGGCGACAATTTTCCAACGTACGAATTTTTGAACGCGCTGCGTCCACTGCCGCTTGCATTATTCGCGTTCGCGTTGTACGGTATTTATCGCATCGTGAATGTGGGACGCGTTGGATTTTTGATTTCGCTCGCGGGATTTGCATTGCTCGCGGCAGGCGCGGCGCTCGAATTTTGGATTGGCGGAGGCGTGCGCGACGGAGATGTTGACACATTGTCGCTCGCGGGCTGGTTGACCTATCTCGTCGGGTATCTCATGTTGAGTATTGGCTTGATTGCGTTCGGCATCGCGTTTTACAAAACGCGCGCGTGGGGGACATTCAGCATTTTGCCGCTCATCACCGGAATTGTTTGGGCGACGTGGTTTGTATTCATCACGCTCGACACTGTGATGGAAAATAATTTCGCGGACCTCGCGCAATACATTTTCGCGTTGCTGTGGGTTGTGATGGGCGCGCTGATGTGGGGGGAAAATGAAACGCGCGCGGTACGCATCGAATAACGCACATCGAATAAATTCGACGGCTAGAATAGGTAAAAATTCGTTGAAACGAATTCGCGCCAACCCAATTTATTGGGTTTCCACCGCGTTAGACGTGAAATTTATTTCACGGCGCGTGTGCGTGGATAGAAAATGACAATTGCACCTGCAATTCTTCCCCAATTATCTAATCGCGAAAGCAACGCGCACACCACTTTGCGCGGCGCGCGCTTGTGGGTTGCGCGCGCGTTTTGGGTAATCGCGTGCGCGGCATCACTCGGCATGACCGCCGCGCTCTTGCCGATGATTTTGCGTCAGAGCGATTATGGCGATTGGATGATTGAACGCACCGCGCTGTTGTTTGACATCCGCTATTTTTCGCCCGCATTCGATACCTACGCATTGTTCTTGGTGGGCTTGAAATATCTTGCCGTCATTCTCTTTTTCGCCGTCGCGTGCTTTATCTTTTGGTGCAAATCGGATGATTGGATGGCGATACTCGTTTCCATCATCCTTTTGTTCATTCCGCACACGTTTAATTTGGTTGGGTACACGGATGATTGGTATTTGTACGATTACCCGTTGAATAAATTAATGTACGCGCTCGATACGTTCTTTAACATCATCGGTCTCGCGCTGCTCTTTACGATCTTTTTTCTTTTTCCTGACGGACAATTCGTGCCGCGTTGGACGCGCTGGTTCGCGATTATTCCGCTTTTGCTTACCATACCGATTTGGGCGGCTGACGTTTTCAGTACCAGTCTCATTGCCGATGACCGAATCCCGTGGACAGTCATTATTTTGGTTTTTCTCGGACTCTTGCTCCTCGTCGCGTGGAGCCAGATTTACCGCTATCGGTATGTGTCAACGCGCACACAGCAATCGCAAACGCGCATTGTCGTCTTGAGTCTCGTCACCATCGCCGTAACTCTCGCCGGGATCGTCGTCATCTCACTCTTTGGCTTGCCGTTCAACAGCGCAAGTTTTTTGGAAACGCCGCTCGGCACCCTGATTAGTTTTCTGGCAAGTAATATCGTGTTGACGCTTTTGCCCTTGTCATTCGGCGTCGCGATGCTGCGTGACCAACTTTGGCAGAGCGAACGCGTCTTGAATCGCGCGTTCGTCTATTTCGCGCTCACAGCAATTCTTGTCATCGTCTATATTTTCATCATTGGCGCATTAAGCGAAATTTTTCGCGCGACGAATAATTTTCTCGTTGCGGCGATAGCAACCGGCGTCGTCGCGTTATTGTTTCAGCCATTGCGCGAACGCTTGCAGCGCGGCATCAATCGTTTCTTGTACGGACAACGCGATGAACCGTTCACGGTTTTGAATCAACTCGGCGCGCAGTTGGAAAATAGCATCGCGCCCGATACTGCGCTGCCGTTGATTGTCGAAACGATTGCGCGAACGATGCGCGTGCCGTATGCGGCAATCTCATTGCAAGAGGGAGAGAATACGCGGCTAGTTGCCGAAACGGGTAGCCAAGAAAACAGGAAAACAGGCATCCCTGTATCCTTGGCTACCGCTTTCCCTGTTTCCATTCCCTTGCGCTATCAAAACGAAACGGTGGGCGAATTGAAAATCGCGCGGCGCGCGCCGAACGAAAATTTTTCGTCCGCCGATTTGCAGTTGCTGGAAAATCTCGCGCGGCAGGCGGGCGCCGTCGCGTACACCGCGCGCTTGAACGCGCAGTTACAGCAATCGCGCGAAAAAATTATTGCCGAACGCGAAAACGAGCGCAAACGTTTGCGCCGCGATTTGCATGATGGCTTGGGACCGACGCTAGCGAGTCAAACGTTGAAATTGGACGCGGCGATGGAACTGTTGAACGACGAGAGACGAGAAACGAGAGATGCAAGAGAAATTTTGCGTGACATAAAAACACAAACGCAAAACACTGTCGCGGACATTCGCCGCATCGTGTACGAGCTCCGTCCGCCCGCGCTCGACGATTTGGGACTCGTCGGCGCGTTGCGCGCGCATCTCGCGCAATACAACACAGTGAACGGTTTGCAAATTACCTTTGATGCCCCGAACGAATTGCCGCCCCTCTCCGCCGCCGTCCAAGTCAACGCGTATCGCATCTTGCTGGAAGCGGTGAACAACGTGGTGAAACACGCGGGCGCGAAAAATTGTGTGGTGAGAATTTCAGAGAATCGAGACGAGAGATTAGAGACAAGAGACTTGCGATTGGAGATTATTGATGATGGGATTGGTTTGTCCGAAAATTTTCGCGCGGGGGTAGGTATAGCGTCCATGCGCGAACGCGCAGAAGAATTGGGCGGCACATTTCGCATTGAGGCGAACGAACCAAGAGGAACGCGCGTGATTGCAACACTGCCGATAGCGGATAGCCGATAGCAAATCGAAATTCGAAAATCGAAAATCGAAAATTCCCAATCTCCAGTCTCCAGTCTCCAATTATGATTCGCCTGCTCATCGCCGACGATCACACTTTGTTCCGCGAAGGCTTACGCGCGATTCTCGGCGCGCAGTCCGATATTGAAATCGTGGGCGAAGCGTCAAACGGCGCGCAAGCGGTGCAACTCGCGGCGTCGCAATTGCCCGACGTAATTTTGATGGACATTCAAATGCCCGACATGAACGGCATCGCGGCGACGGAAAAAATTCTCGACGCGAATCCCCACATCGGCATTATTGTTTTGACAATGCTCGAAGATGACGATTCGGTTTTCGCCGCGATGCGCGCGGGCGCGCGGGGATATGTGTTGAAAGGGGCGGACAAGGCAGAGATGCTGCGCGCGATACACGCGGTTGCGAATGGTGAGGCATTGTTCGGCGCGGCGATTGCAAAACGCGTGATAAATTTTTTTCAAGACACGCGCGCCTTGAAAAAATTCGCGCCGCCGCGCGCGTTTCCCGATTTGACCGAGCGCGAAGTGGAGGTGTTGGACTTGATTGCGCGCGGATTCAATAACGCCGAGATTGCAGAAAAATTATTTCTCAGTCCAAAAACGGTTAGCAATCACATTTCGAATATTTTCAACAAGTTACAAGTCGCTGACCGCGCGCAAGCGATTGTGCGGGCGCGGCAGGCGGGGTTGGGGTAAAAAACATCACAGTAACTCCGTTGCAGCGACGTTTTTAACCTGAGTTTCTCTTGTTCCAAATATCCAGCGCTTCGCGATGCGTTTCAAACGCAAGCGGAAAATCCAACGCGCGTTCGCATGTCACCCATTCCGCGTTCGTGGAATCGCTGGCAACTTGCAATTCACCGCGCGCGACGCGCGTTTCATACACAATCGCCACGCCCGCGATCTTTTTTGCGTCGTTGAAAAAAGACCACACGCCGACCAATTCCCCGATTTCGATTTCATAGCCCGTCTCTTCCAAAATTTCGCGCGTCAACGCGTCGTGTACCGTTTCGCCCATTTCCACAAAACCGCCGGGTAGTCCCCACAATCCTTTGCCCGGATTTTCGCCGCGCTGCACCAGTAAAAGTTTTTCGTCCGCGTCGCGCGTCACAATCGCCACCGCCGCGACTTGGGGCGCAAAATAATGCACGTAGCCGCAGCGCGGACAAACCGGACGCAAGCGTTCCGATTCCTCGCGCAATTCCATCGCGTGTCCGCAGCGCGTGCAAAATTTTATTGTTTCGAGAGGTAACATATCAAAAATAAAAAACGGACGACGAATTTTTTTCCGTCGCCCGCCCTTTCATTCGTTCTTTGCCATTTTTACTGGGGCCAGCTTTGTACCGCCAGAATCACCACCAACGCGATAATGCTCGCCAAAATGACAAACAGCACCAACGCCTGGAAGGCAACACCGTACGGCGGCGGCGCTTCCACCACGACAGGCACAGCGGCGACGCGCGCTTCAATTTCACTTGCAAAAATTTTCGCGCCTTGATCAATAAACGATTTGCCAACCGTGTCCACGAGCCGCTGTCCCAAACTCGCCAGCGGTCCATTGAGATTGCCGATGCCCGCGTATGTCATTTCGGTCACGCCTTCGGCTTCGGTCAAATCCAATGTCACATCGCCGCTCGTAAAATTCCCCCCCCCCTTGCCTTCACCTTTGATTTTGACATGCGTCGGCGGAATTTTTTCCAACACGGTGATTTTGCCATCGTACTTGCCTTTGATGGCGGCAACGCCCACCGTCGCGGTGAGTTCATACAAAAGTTCATCGGTCTGTTCCAAGCGTTCGAGCGTTATGCCGGGAACGCGCCCGATGACACTTTTCATTGTTTCGACATCAAAAATGCTTTCCCACACTTGGTCACGCGGCGCATGAACATCCACCTTACCACCGACATTGATTGGCATAAAAATTTCCTCCGAAGCGTTTTGGACGATTCGATCTCGCAGCGATTATACTCGGAATTGTTACGAAATAGTAGGCAAACAATTATTCATTTCCATACCAGACGACCTTGAAGCGTTCGCACACGACGGGCATGTGTTCGCTCGCCTCGCGCCCAATCGCTTCGCAACGCCGCGAAAAATAATCCCAATGCGCGTCGCGCCAATACTGTAAGGAACGGTCCCCTTCGCCTTCCGCATATGCTTGTTCCTCATCCACCAAATTGTACGGTTCGATGTACACACGCGTCGTTTCGATAATACACATTGGCTCTTCGTCGCCATCCAAAATGATCGAATGTTCACCAGCGCGCGGCAGTGGTTCGCCGTCGAAATCATATTCCCACGCCAGCGACGCGGTGCCCGTCTTGATGTCATCTAAAACCAGCTTGCCCAATTCATTCGCCATTTCGGGCGTATCGCCAAAACTCCATGCGGTGTACTCTTCGGGATGCGGCTCATCATCCGTCAACGAACCCAAATACTCGCTCCAAAAATCTTGAACGCTCACGCTGCCCTCACTTTCATGCCCGCTTTTTCGTAAATGGAATCTATCACGCGCATATTTTTGACGCCTTCCTTTCCGTCCGTGATGTTTGTGTTTTCGCCGCGCGTCGCCGCAAGAAACGCGCGCAGTTGGAAATTGTACGTCGGTTCGTGCGTGAAACGTTCGCGGCGCGTGCCGCCTTTTGTTTCGACGCGAATGCTGTTGAAACGCTGCGGCACAAACGGATTCGTGATTCGCATTTCCCCTCTATCGCCGACGACGCGCGCAGAAATTTTCACAGGCGGAAACGCCGCGAGCGAGCAGCCCAATTTCGCGCGCACGCCATTTTCAAAAAGCATTTCCGCAAACATCAAGCGGTCAACCTCCGGCGACGCTTTCCGCGCGCGTGCTGAAAGAATTGTCGGTTCGCATTTCGCAAGCCATCGCAAAAAACTGACGCAGTAGCAGCCCGTATCCATCAACGCGCCGCCCGCGAGTTCGTATTGAAAACGAATATCGCGCGGGCGCAAAAAAAGCGGAATAAAAAAATCGGCTTCCAGTTCGCGCACGCTGCCAAGTTCGCCGCTTGAAATAATTTTCTCAACACGAAGCGCGAGCGGATGATAGCGATAGTGAAACGCCTCCATCAACACGCGCCCCGTTTCCTCGGCAGCGCGCTGCATTTCTTCCGCCTCGCGCGCGTTCGACGCGATTGGTTTTTCGCACAAGACATGTTTTCCCGCGCGCAACGCTTTGATGGTCCATTCGTGATGCGCCGAATTGGGGAGCGGATTGTAAATTGCGTCAATGTTCGCGTCATTCACCAGCGCGTCGTAGGAATCGAGAACGCGCGGAATCTTGTGCCGCTGCGCGAACGCATCCGCTTTCTTTTTATCGCGCGCGGCGACGGCGACAACTTGAACATCCGAAACCACGCGCGCGGGTTTGATGAGCGCTGGTGGCGCGATGCGCGCCGCGCCTAAAATTCCAAAACGGAGCGCGGTCATTTAATTTTGCGCGAACGTATCAATCATCAATTTCACATCGTCCGCCATCGGATACAAAATCGGACAAGTGCAGCCGTTGCGATTGTATTCTTCGACCTTTTTGCGAACTTCGTCGGGCGTGCCGCTCGCGGAAATGCGTTCAATCAATTCGTCGGGAACAAACTGCATCGCTTCGTGAATTTGTTCGCGCGTCGCGGGCCAGCCGAGAATGCTTTGAATTTTTTTCACCGTCTCTTCGGGCGTGCCGCTCGCTTTGGCAATGTGCGGCTGCTGCGCAAGATATTGCGTCAGCAATTCCTTTGCCGCCTGCACCGCCTTTTTGTGGTCATGGTCAACCGAGCAGACGACGAGCTGCGGACGGTCAATCGCGTCAATCGAACGTCCCGCTTTTTTCGCGCCCTTTTCGAGCAAATCCATCGCTTTCAAATTGTATTCAGGCGGCACGCAATAATTCAACACGCAGCCATCGGCGATTTCGCCCGTCATTTCCATCATCGCGTCGCCCGTCGCGCCAATATAAATCGGCACGTTACGCGGTTCGCGGCGCCCATGCACCACGTCCAATTCGATGCCATCCACGTGATGAAATTCGCCATGAAACGTGACGCGTTCCATATTCAATAATTTTTTCATTACCATAATTGTTTCGCGCATCGCGAGCAGTGGTTTGCGGCGTTCGATGCCGACATTTTTCGCGAGCGGGTCCCACCACGCGCCGATGCCGCAAATAATTCGATTCGGCGCGAGGTCGTCGAGGGTGAGAAACGTCGCGGCGAGCAAGCCGATGTTGCGCGTCCAGTTGTTGATGACGCCGCTGCCGATTTTTAATTTCGTCGTGACTGCCGCGAACGCCGCCATCGGCACAATCGCGTCGCGCACGAGCCGCGATTCCGCTTGCCACACCGCTTCAAAACCGCGCTGTTCGGCGTACTGCGCGTATGCCATGCCTTCGCGGATTTCATGTTTGTCTTGAAGATAAAGCGCTACACGGGACATAGAACCTCCTTGACATTGGAGACTGGAGATTAGAGATTGGGTGATTAGGTGATTAGGTGATTAGGTGATTGAGTGATTTTTGATTTTTGATTTTTGATTTTTGATTTCTGATTGATGATTGATGATTTTCGCAGTAAGCAAATCTTCGGGTACATCCAAATCGAATGTTACATTGTCAGATTCATACGTTGCTACCTGATACCTGCTACCTGATACCTGTGCCATGTGCGCGCTAAAACTATTGTCGCCAAATTGAAAAATAAAATCATGCGTGGGATTCAACAATAGCGCGTTCGTGCCGCCATCGCGCGCGGCGGGCGCGATCACAACGCGTGGCGCGGGTTCGCCCAGCGCGATGATGTTTTCAATATCGCGTACGCGCAGTTTTGGCAAATCGGCTGGGACAATCAACAACGCGCGCGCGCCATTCGCCACACACACGCGGCGCGCTTGGTCTAACGCATCGTTCAAATGCGCGTGCGTTTCCAAAATACTCCACGCGCCAAATTTTCGCGCGATTTTCAAAACCTTTTCATCGCGCGAAATCACCATCACCCGCGTTATGCCGCGTGCGCGCGCAAGTTTCAAAAGCGTGCGCTCCAACAGTTTGCGCGTCAGCGCGACGCGTTCGTTTTCAGCCAAAACTCCCGCCAACCGCGATTTACTTTCCGCCAACGGTTTTACGGGAACGATAGCGATGAGAGGATCCATTTTTGAGATTTATGATTGATGATTTGTGATTGATGATTTTAACCGCCCAATCACCCAATCACCTTTTCACCTCGTCACCCACTCACTGATTTCGCGCGCCAATCTCTCCCGCCCAATTTCATCGCGCATCACCGTATCCGTCACCCATACTCTCATTCCCAAGTCTTTGATGCTGCGCGCTTGCGCTTCGTCAATGCGGTCGAGAACGAAACGGTCAACCGTGCCGCGCAATAATTTTGCGACTTGGTATGCGGACGCCTCCATGCCGAGTTCTTGGAACATTTTCGCGGCGGGACCTTTGAGCGCTTCGCCGCCAACAATTGGCGAGACCGCGATTTTTGGCACGCGCGTTTTTTGAATCAACTCACGCATTCCTTTTACGCTCAAAATCGGTTCGATGCTGACGAATGGATTGGAGGGGCAAAAAATAAGCGCGTCGGCATTTTGAAACGCGTTTGTGATTTCAGGCGTCACGCGCGCTTTTTCGATGCCGTGAAAGCGGTACGATTTCAAGACGGGCTGCCAACGGCGATGCACAAAGTATTCTTGGAACGCGAGTTCGCCCGCGTTCGTGTTCACAATCGTCGCAACAGCTTCGTTGCACATCGGCAAAATGTTCGCGCGCACATTCAACGCCCGCGCCAAATGTTGCGTCGTCTGCGTCAGTGTGTAGCCGCCGCGCAGCATTTGCGTTCGCAAGAGATGTGTCGCCAAATCGCGGTCGCCGAGTCGAAACCAATCTTCGCCGCCGTACTGTGAAAGCATGTCGAGATTGTTGTACGTATCGCCTTCGATGCCCCAACCGTTCGCGCGGTTCGCGATGCCCGCGAGCGTGTACATCACCGTATCCAAATCGGGTGCGATGTATAAATCGTGCAACTGAAAATCATCGCCCGTGTTGACGATGACCGTTAAATTTTCGCCGACGACGCGCTGCAACCCATCCGCCAATTTCGCGCCGCCGACACCGCCTGCTAATGCAACAATGTTCATAGAATTTCTGCTATCTGGAAATTGACAATCCGCCAGTAACCAATCCCAAAGTCAAAAAGAAAATCGCAACAGCCAACGCTATCCAGAGAAAACAGCCGGTCAGTCGGTACGACCAGATTAATTTCGGAAATTCTTCAGGATACTCAACGCCGCGCTTTATAAAATGACTCCATGAATCAATCATCAAGAAAAACCAAAGGCGGTTCACAGTACGATCAATTTCAACGTTAGACATATCGTCCCAATTTTTATAATACTTACGATAGTTTCGTGCCTGATGTCTGACAAGAATTTCGGGTCTAAATGCGAAGAGGAAAGCGATGATCGCACACAATCCGTAACCCAAAATCATCACCACAATCCAAAAAACAAGGTTGGACTCTCCCATCAAATTCCTCCTATAACGCCAATTAAAACATTAACTCTTATCCGCGTTCATCCGCGTCCAAAAATTTAACGCGCGAATCAAATGCCGCACGCTCTTTCACTCGCACTTCCGCCGCATAACCCAACGTAATCAACGCTTGCGGTTCCCAATCCGCATCCAATTTCAAAACCTCGCGCACGGTATCCGCCACAAACAACGGCGCGCACATCCAACACGTTCCCAAACCCAACGCGTGCGCGGCAAGCAAAAGATTTTGGATCGCCATCGCCACCGATTGGATGGTCATCACAAATTCCGCTTTTTTGCGCCGCGTGTCGTGATACACATCCATATCGCGCGTCGTCATGCACGCGATGATTACGACCGGCGCGCCGGTGATGCGCCGATACGAACGCATTGTATCTTGCTCAATCAAGTCGCGCGCGACGCCATCGCGTTCCAAATCCGCGCGCAATTTTTCGCCCATCGCCGCCGCGAGCGCGTGTTTAGTGTTCGCGTGTTCGATGATGGCAAACCGCCACGGCTGCCGATTGTGCGCGGACGGCGCCCAGCGCGCAGCATCCAAAATTTTTTCAACCAATTCGCGCGATACAGGTTTATCTAAATATCGCCGAATCGAACGCCGCGAATAAATTGTTTCAAAAATGTCCATCACCAGAGATGGGCAGGCACAAGGGGCTGCCCCTACTATCGCACTATCTCACAAACACCCTATTGCACTACGGAAACAAATCCATCTCTTTCGGGCGCACCAAATCGCGCGCGCTCCCATTATTTCCAAACCACGTCGCGCCGCGCACATGCACAATCGGCGTACCTTCGCGCGCTTGCCCAAACAAAAGCGTCGCGGCGGACGCAAGCATATCCGCCAAACCGATGTCCGTATATTTTAATTCGTAGCCAAACAAATCCTTTCGCCCGCGCCAATCTTCCAGCGCCGGTATTCCAGCACACCCAATCGCAATCCCAATCGTCCCCAACCGATGCGGACGCCCGTGCGAATCCGCAATCACAATGGCAACCTGTTTTCCTGTTTCCCTTTCCACCTGTTCCCGTGTATGTTCCGCCGTCGCGTCAGGGTCACGCGGTAATAGCAAAACAAAATCCTCCGCGCCTTCTTGCACGTTCGAGTGGTCAATCCCCGCGTTCGCGCTGACGAATCCCAAACGATGCCGCGTCACAATCAAACCCTTGCGCGCGCGCACCACTTCGGACGATTCTTGCAGCATCAATTCAATCTCGCGCGCGTCCTTGTCCGTTTCTTGCGCGAGTTCCAACGCGCGTTTACTCGGCGTCACGTCATTCAATCGCGCCACGCGTCCTTCCGCTTTGGAAATAATCTTTGACGCAATGACAATCACATCGCCCTCGCGCAATTCAATTTCCGCGTCGCGCAAGCCATTCAAAATAATTCGCGCAATATCATCGCCATTTTTTACAAGCGGAATATTCGGCAAGGTTGTAAGAACGAGTTGGCTCATACCATTGACCCGACACTATCGCACGACCGCGCGATCACACTATCGCACTATCGCACTATCCGCGCGGCACACTCGTCAACCGAATCCCCGCGCCTTTGACTTTATATTTCACATTCACCGCAATCAACACCGCCGTCAACGTTTCCACCGCCACCGCGTTCGCCAACACGCCAACATCGAACGCGTCAATCCCCGCCTGTTTGCACAACGCAATCACTTTTTCGCGCGCATCCTTGTCGCCGCCGCACACCAACACATCGGAATCGATGTTCGCGTCTTCGCTTTCCAATTTTTCGGGCGAGATATTTTGAAATGCCGCGACGACGCGCGCGCGTTCGCCAAAGAAATTTTGCACCTGACTCGTAATCGAACCTTCGGCAGGAATTTTTGCGCGCGTCTTTTTTTCGGGGTCGAGCGACGACGCGATGTTGATGACGATTTTGTTTTCTACCGCGTCGTACAAATCTTCAAGTATCGGCTGCATCCCATCATACGGCACCGACAACAAAACAATATCGCCTTGTTTCGCCGCGTCGCGGTTCGACGTTCCCGAAACGTTTTGCAGATTCAAACGCGCGTTCAACACGTTCGCCGCGTCCGCCCCGCGCGGCGCGTCACGCGAACCCAAAATAATTGGCACGCCCGCTTTCGCAAAACGCGCGGCCAATGCTGTTCCCTGTTTTCCTGTGCCGCCGATGATTGACAGAATAGGTGATTGGGTGATTAGAGAATTGGGTGATTGGGTGATTGGGTGATTAGGCATTTTTCTTTTGTGTTCTTTTACTTTTGATATATGCGTTCAACATGGGAGCGAGTTTTGATAAATCGCCAAGCATGTTGTCGTATGTTGCTTGGTCAACAAGTTTTCGTTTGAGCGCGCGGCGAGCAAAAAATTTCGCCTCGTAGAGCGAGCCGCGCGAGTAATACAGGTGATTTATCTTTTCCGCAAAATGATAACGCCCATAACTTTCCGCGATATTTGCGCCAATCGAATCCACCGCGCGAACAAGCTGCTTGCCAATTGTATCTTTGGCAAAAGGAGACCACGAGCTCACAATGTTCCACCACTTGTCAGAAATTTCTTCAGCCAGTTTAAAAATCTCAATCTCTTCCAAAGATTGTACAGGCATCTCAAATCTCCTTTCCCAATCACCTACTCACCTAATCACCGAATCACCTAATCACCCAACCACCTAATCACCGAATCACCTAATCACCCAACCACCTAATCACCCAATTCCTTCGTCCGCAGCCACACCTGCTTTGACAATTCCATCGCCTTTGCCGTAATCGCCTCTTCGTCCAACGTCAACAAGACGCGATTGTGCATCAACAATTTTCCACCGCAAATCGTGTCCGTCACGTTCGAGCCATCCACGCCAAAAATCACGTGCCATGGAAAATTGCCCGCGCTCATTTCGGTGAACGGCGCGTAATCGAGCAAAATAATGTCCGCGTAGGCGCCGATGCTCAATTCGCCGATGGACGCATTCCAAAAGTTCGCGCAAATTTTTGCATTGTTCGCGTATGCCATTTCCAACACTGTGTCTGCGCCCATCACGCGCGGATCGCGTTGATGCGATTTGTGCAGCAGATACGCGGTTTTCATTTCCGAAAACATATTATTGGAAAAACCATCGTTGCCCAAACCCACCGTGACGCCGTGCCGCAGCATGCCCAATACATTTGCGACGCCAACAGCATTGTTCATGTTCGAGCGCGGCTGATGCGAAACTTTTGTGCTTGTGCGTTTGAACAAATCAATCTCGCCTACGTCAACGTGAACACAATGCGCCGCAATCGTTTTCGCGCCGAGAATCCCGCGCGCATTCAAGCGTTCGCCGACGCGCATTCCAAAATTTTGCGTCGCATCATCTTCATCCGAAATATCTTCGGCAACGTGAACGTGAAAGCCCGCGTCGAGTCCATCGAGTTCCGTCAAACATTTTTCTAGCGTTTTATCCGAAACAGTAAATGAGGCGTGCAAGCCAAACGTCCCGCGCACCGCCCCACCTGTCTCCCTGTCTACCTGTTTCCCTGTTTTCTTCAAGAACCTCACATTCTCCCGAATCCCCGCCTGCGCGCCTTCTTCCCCATTCCGATCCGTCACCTCGTAGCACAAACACGCGCGCAGTCCCGCTTCATTCACCGCCTCTGCAATCGCGTCGAGCGAACCGTCAATCGCGTTGGGCGACGCGTGATGATCAATCAATGTTGTTGTGCCGTGACGAATCGCGTCCACGAGACACACGAGCGCGCTATATTTGGAATCTTCGAGCGTCAACGCGCGGTCAATGCGCCACCACAATTTTTGCAAAATCTCTGGAAAATTTTTCGGCGGCGGTCCGGGCGGCAGAGACATGCCACGCGCGAACGCGCCGTAGAAATGCGTGTGCGCGCAAATGTTGCCGGGCATGACGATTTTGCCGCGCGCGTCGAGACGCGGGGAGACTGGATGACTGGAGACTAGAGACTCTGTTGTACCGATATCTGCGATCTTGTCGCCCTCGATATAGATTGCGCTGTTCGGGATGATTTTGTTTTCGCGTCCAAGCGTTACAATGGTGCCGTTTGTGATTAGCATAAATCTCCTTGGGTTGGGCTATCTATTCATCCAATTGTTCCAAACCTCTCGCTTGCGTTGCAGGCACGGCAAATCCTTCTCGTAATAAATCCACTCACCAAGTTGTTCCGCTTTCTTGCCGTTGTAATAGAGTCGAGATGTTTGCAAGGCGCCTTCCATTCCTGTCAAGCGGTAAACCGAATCTGAAATCCATTCGAGATAGGTTTGGCTGCGTGACGTAAATTTCGCGACCAAGTACTTGGATTCTCTCCACCCTTTGGCAATATACCAGCCACCGTCGCCGTCAAGTTCACCACGCAAAAAATCGCGAAACACCCAATCCGGAATGGCAAGTTCTCCAATTGTATATGTCTTTTTTGGCGTCAAGCCGAGGTCTTGTAGAAACGCGCGAAAGCGGTGGTCACATACCTGCAGCATATACGCACGCTTGCGTGGGAATCCTTGGTCGGAAATTATTATTTGCGGTTTCACCGACTGTAAAATAAACACGCACAATTCTACGATTTCTTGATCCGTAGAAACGAGAATTATGCAGTTATTCTGTTTCTGAAGATTACCATCGGACGCGACCAGACCGACGACATAAGCCAAATCCGCGCATGGCCAATTATTCAAGAGAGAATCAGGCACATATCGAACCAACTTGTGCCATCCGCGCGGTTTGAGCGGAATGCCATAATCGCGCAGGCGCGCAATCACAGTCAAGCCATCGCAGCCGAACTTTTCACCGATTGCTTCGGATGACAGATTCTCCTTCCAATATAAATGGTATAGCTCGTCCCGAGGCAGTTCAATGCGGTTGTGCGCTCTTTGCGTTGGCATTCCTCTCCAATTGCCAGCTACGCTTTGCGCGATTGGGCAAGGCGTTCGTCAATTTCAGCGACGCGATTTTGTTCGTGCACCCACCACTCGGGGTCCAATTGTGCATTCAATTCCTCCACCGTCTTGCCCAATTGTTCCACCCAGCTGAAATATTTTAAATTATGCCATTGCTTGCGCGCGTCCACCGTTCCCTCTTTAATCCAATCCGTTTTTTGGTCGAGGAAAATATGCGCGCGCGCTGTCGCTTCCGCTTCGTCCATCGCGCCGTAGGTTTTCGTCATCTCTGCCATCACGGAATAATAACGGTCCAACGCGTCCGTCGCAATCGTCACAATCGTATCGCGTGAATTCATCCCATAAAATTTCGCGGTCTTGATCGCGCCGAGAATATTGCAAATGCCACTGATACCAAAGAGCGACGACATCATTTCCACATCGCTTTGCGGCACACCAAAACGTTTGTGCAGCGTTTCCATTCCCGCTTCTTCGCTCACGAGTTGCAAACCTTTTTTACATTCAATGTCGTCAATGCACATGATGGCGTCTTGATTCAGCACATTCTGAATCCACGTCACATGCTTGTCGCCAATGCCTTGAATGTCATGCACGCCGTAACCGTTGTTGAACAACGTCGGACATTGAATCGGTTCGAGCCCAATAATTTTTGTGCCAAACACTTGCTTTAACCTATCGCCCGCCGCAATCGTTCCCGCGCTGCCCATCGCGGAACAATACGCGGAAATATGTCCATCGCCAATGCCGCGCGTTTTCAATTCCGCCGCGAGTTCCACAATCGTGTTGCCCGTGACGTGATAGTGAAAACGATAATTGCCCATCTCGCTGAATTGATTGAGAATTCGCACGTTTGGATTTTGCGCGAGTTCGTGCGTCTTGTCGTAAATTTCTTTGACATTCGACTCTGAACCGGGCGTCTTGATAATGCGCGCGCCGTACGATTCGATCTGCTGAAAACGTTCCGCGCTCATCCCTTCGGGCAAAACGACGAGCGAATCAAAACCCATGCGGCAGCCCACCCAGGCGCCGCCGATGCCGTAATTGCCCGTCGAGGGCCACACCAGCGTATGCACGCGCGGGTCAACCTCGCCAAACAATTCTTTTTCAATCAAACACGAATACGCCGCGCCGACTTTGTGCGCGCCCGTCGGAAATTGTTTCCCGTACAAGACAACGATATTCGCGTCAACGCCCGTGAGTTGTTTCGGCATGACGAAATAATAAATTTGATTATTCCCATCGCGCCAAGTGATGTTGAACAGATTGATGGGGTCAAGCGGGTCTTGCGTTTTCATCGCCAACGCTTTCGCGCGAATTTCCGGCGCGATTTTTTGGGGATGCAACATTTCTTCAAAGGTGGGACCCAGTATTGCTGACATGGTGATTACTCTCCGTTAAATTGATATAGATGTTGTGAACATTCGTAGGGCAACTCTCGGATCTCGAATCTCGAATCTCGTTTCTCGTACTCTTCCAACCACGCGGGCAATCTCTCGCTCGCGTCTCCCGCGCAATTCCATTCGCCCAACAAAAACACGGCGCGGTTTTCGTCTTTCATCGTTTGTAAAAATTGTGGAAACTCGCGCGCGGGTTCCAAAAAATTCGCCGGGCGAAAAATATCGCGCTGTGCGTACAACAATGTCGCGCCCGCCATTTGGTCGGAAACGCCAATCACGGCATCGCGCGGCAATTTTTCATTCAACGCGTTCAAATCATTCCGCGCCGTTTCACTCATCCAACCATACGCGCGCGCCACAAAGCGTTCGGGACTCGCAACGGAACGAAGCGCAATCAGCAGCGCAATGAGAACCAACAAAGCGCCTGCGTAAAAACCGAACGCGCGCTTTGAAAAACTGAACCGCGCACTCTGCCATTCCCTCAACGCGTTTTCCAAAATCCACACTGCGCCAAAACTGATGGACAATGCAAGCGCGGGATACGCGGGCAGCAGATAACGCAAACTATTTTCAAACACGCCGGTCAAAACAAGCAGCGCGTGTAAAAGCATGAACGCGAGAGTCCACGAAACCAAAATGGACGCAACAAATCTACTCTGAAAAGGTAGGACAAATTTGTAATTTGTTCCACGGTTTTCCATGCGCGCATCTGACAAATTGCAAATTTGTCGTACGTGGCTTTTTTGCTCGCGCCACAAAAGCCACCACGCGAACGGCGCGAGCATCACAATCGGTCCAAAGCCCGTCACCGAAAAAAGCGCGGCGAGCATTTGAAAAACTTGGCGCGGCGCGTCATAAAAATTCATCTGCGCGCTTTCGGGGCTTTCAACGGCGAACGGACTGCCCAGCACATTCACGCGATAAATAAAATCGGGCGAAATCGTGATTGCAAAAACAATAAACGCGATGACAAGCAGCAAAATTTTTTCGCGCCGCGTATCGCCCCAACGCAATGTAACCAGCGCGAGCGGAACAATCATCACCAACGCGGAATGTCGCATCAAATACGCAATGCCGAGCGCCAAGCCACACAACGCGACGTAGGTACAAGACCTGATACGTTTTTGCAATGAACTGCATCGCCGAAACCTGTCACAGCACCTCACAGATTGGGGCGCGGATAAACGCGGATGAACGCGGAAACAGAAAAAACGGTTTAGAAATCCGCGTTTATCCGCGAAAATCCGCGTCCAAAAAGGTAAATTGTGATGTACTGGGTCAGGGCGCGACACGCGCAGCGCGCACCACACCGCCAATACACAAAACAGCTGCGTCGGCACATCGGACATTGGGACGAGCGACAGTTGAATTTGTTTTGGCGACGTTGCCAACAATAAAACCGCCAGCGCGCCAATCCAATAACGCCGCGGTTGTGAAATATCGCGGAACAATTCATTCGCCAACGCGAACGTCATCACGAGCGTTAACGCGCCGAGCAGCGACGTCATCCAATACAACGCGTTTTCGCCAAAGACGCGATAGCCGAACGCGAGCAATAGCGGAAACCCAAACGCGAAATTGGGCGCGACGAATCCCGTTTCACGCGCGATGTGAAAGCCGGGCGTGATAAACGCGTCCCAACTCAAACCTTTGTCGAATAATTTTGTAAAGAGCGAAAAATCGTGTACGACCGTGCCGCGCTGCGCGAGGTCAAGCGCCATTTGCACGTACGTCGCGGGGTCCGTCCCAATCGCGCCGTGAGTGGGATAACGGATTACTAACGCGGTATACCACGCTAGGGTTGCAAAATAAAGAATAAGCGGGAATACACGCAGAAATTTGTTCAAATCGAAAATCGAAATTCAAAAATCGAAAATCATTCTCTTGAGCGCGTCCAACGTCGGCTCAATCACCGTCGCCTCTCCCGCCGCGCGCATCGCGCTTTTCACATCTTTTAGTCCGTTGCCCGTAATCACCACCACAATCGTTTCATCGCGGTCAATTTTTTTTGCGCGCGCCGCTTTCAATAATCCCGCATACGCGGCGGACGCGGCAGGTTCCGCAAACACCGCTTCGCCGCGCGCGAGCTGCGGCATCGCTTGCAAAATTTCCTCATCGCTCACCGTGATAAATTCGCCGTTCGTCGCGCGCACCGCGCGCACCGCGCGACGTCCATCGCGCGGCAAGCCCACGTCAATCGAATCCGCAATCGTATGCGCCTCAATCGCGGTAATTTCGTCCGTCCCCGCTTTCCATGCGTTGTAACACGCCGCGCTGCCTTCCGCTTGCACGCCCATCAGTTTCGGCATTTTATCAATCCAGCCGAGCGCGTACAAATCGCGCAATCCTTTCCAAATGCCGCCAATGATATTGCCGTCGCCGACGCTGACGAAAATGCGGTCGGGGGCAAACCATTTTCGATTTTCGATTTTCGATTTTTGATTGAAGGCGAGTTGTTCACAAATTTCCAGCGCGCCCGTTTTTTTGCCTTCGGTGGTGTACGGATTGTACGCGGTGTTGCGGCAATACCAGCCAAATTCTTTTGACGCGGCGAGACACAAATCGCTCGCCTGGTCGTACGTGCCGCGCACGAGCAAGACGCGCGCGCCATAAATTAGCAGCTGCGTGATTTTTGCTTGCGGCGCGGATTCGGGGACGAAAATAACGGCGGGAATGTGCGCGCTCGCCGCCATGCCCGCCAACGCCGCGCCCGCGTTGCCGCTCGACGCGGTGGTGACGACGCGTTCGCCCAACTCGCGCGCTTTTGCCACAACAACCGCGCTCGGACGGTCTTTGTACGACGCGGTGGGATTGCGTCCATCGTCTTTGATAAATAAATTGTTCAAGCCCAACTGCGCGCCCAAAAATTTCGCGCGATACATTGGCGTCCAACCGACTTGGAGCGTTGGCGCATCCGCGCGATTTTTTAATGGCAGCAAATCCCAATAGCGCCAAATCGAATTTTCGCGCGACGCGGAAATTTTTTCAGGTGACGTGACGCGATTGATTTCGTCGTAATCATACACAACATCGAGAATGCCGTCGTCACCGTGATCGGGACAAACGTATTTCAATGAATCGGGCGCGTACGTTTTGCCGCAGAGGGTGCATTGCAAGTGCATAAAGGATGAAGGATGAAGAATGAGGGATGAAAGAACGAGGGCTACTCATCCCTCATCCCTCAAACCTCATCCCTTTGTAATCCGCGTCCCCGTCTCGCCGTTCAGCGCGCGTTCGAGATTTTCGGGATTGGTGATTAATGCTTGCACGTTTTTGTCCGAACCTTCGAGAAACCAAAGCGCGGCTTGAATTTTTGGACCCATCGAACCTTTGGCGAAATGTCCTTCGGCGAGATATTTTTTCGCTTGGTCAACGGTGAGCTGGTCGAGCCATTGCTGATTCGGTTTATTGAAATTCAACGCCACTTTTTCGACGGCGGTAGAAATCAAAAACAAGTCCGCGCCGACACTGCGCGCGAGCAGCGAACCCGCGAAATCTTTGTCAATCACCGCTTCGAGTCCGACGAGTTCGCCTTGTTCATTTTCATACACAGGAATCCCGCCGCCACCCGAACAAATGACGACAAAGCCCGCGCGAATGAGCGAATCAATCGCGTCGCGTTCGATAATTTCTTTTGGCAAGGGCGAAGGCACCACGCGCCGCCAGCCGCGTCCCGCGTCCTCGACCATCTGCCAATTTTCTTCGGCGCGTTTGCGCGCGGCAGCTCCCGCGTTCATAAACGAACCGATAGGTTTGGATGGATTTTGAAACGCGGGGTCGTTCTTGTCTACCAACACTTGGGTCACAATTGTCGCGGCTTGTTTGTTTATTCCACGCGCGTGAAATTCATTTCGCAGCGCGCGTTGAAACATGTAACCAATCGCGCCTTGCGAATCGGCGCCGCAGTAATCGAGCGGCACCGGATGCAATTCATGTAGCGCGAGTTCGGAGCGCCGCAGAATAAATCCAACTTGCGGTCCGTTGCCGTGCGTGAGGACAACATTCCATCCTTTTTCAATCATACCCGCGACATGTTTCGATGTTTCGACGGTCGCGTTGTATTGGTCTGCAATCGTTTTGTGTTTTTCGTCGAGGATGAGCGAATTGCCACCAACGGCGATGACAGCCACTTGAGACATTTTTGAAAAGTGCGGTAGTGCAATCGTGTATTAGTGCGATAGTTAAATCAAAAACAGATTCTTCACTATCTCACTATTGCACTATCGCACTATTGCACTAACTCATCGTCAACGCCATCACCGCTTTTTGCGCGTGCAAGCGATTTTCGGCTTCATCGTACACAACCGAATGGCGTCCATCAATCACTTCGTCGGTCACTTCCAATCCGCGGTCGGCGGGGAGGCAGTGCATATAAATTGAATCTTCTTTCGTCAAACTCATGCGGCGCGCGTCGGTAATCCACGATTTGTATTTGTCAATCAACGCTTTGCCTTCTTCTTTGCCCGTCGTCGTCATCAACGGACCCCACGATTTCGGATACACAATATCCGCGTCCTTGAACGCTTCATCCATGTCGTGGACAATTTCAAAACCGGTGCCATATTTTTTCGCGTTGTCTTGCGCTTGCTGCACAATGTCGGGCATGAGTTTAAATTCGGGCGGATGCGCTAGCACCACGTCCATCCCAAAACGCGTCATTTGCAAAATCAACGATTGCGGCACGGAAATTGGTTTCGAATACGACGCCGCGTATGCCCAACTCACCACCATTTTTTTGCGGCGCAAATCGCGTCCCTTTTTTTCAAAAATCGTCATCAAGTCGGCGAGACATTGGAACGGATGATACACATCGCACTGCATATTCAGAATCGGCACGCGCGACGCGCGCGCCACCTCATTCTCGTACTGGTTGCCGAATTGCCAATCGCACTGCCGAATCGCGATGCCGTCGAAATATCTTCCAAAAATTTCGCCGATTTCTTTGGCGGTGTCGCCGTGCGAAATTTGCGTCGTCTCGGAATCAATGAACGCGGCGTGTCCGCCCAACTGCGCCATTCCCGCTTCAAACGAACCGCGCGTGCGTGTGGACGTGAAAAAGAAAAGCATCGCGAGAACTTTGTCGCGCAGCAGCGCGTGCGCTTCATTCAACGCGCGCTTGCGTTTCAAATCGAACGCCACTTCCATTACCGTTTCTACTTCTTCTTTGGAAAAATCGAGGTCGCTGATGAAATCGCGACCGCGAAAATTGGTTTGCATGTTGTCTCTCCTGCGTGAAATTTTTTTGATAGTGTAGTAGACAAGTACAAAGGTAGACAGGTAAAAAGGTAGGCAGGTAGGCACCTGTTTCCCTATTTCCCTGTTTCCCTGTTCCCCCCCTACAACCACTCTTTCAACCGCGCCAAATCTACATTCCCGCCGCTCAACACCGAAACGACGCGCGTGTTTTTGGGCAGCGAAACTTTTTTCGTAATAATCGCCGCCGTCGCCGCCGCGCCCGCGCCCTCCACGAGCATCTTGCAGCGTTCCAATAACAAACGAATCGTATCTTTCAATTCATCATCGTTCACCAAAACAACATCGTCCACAAACTCTTGCATCAGCGGATAATTATTTTCACCAATCATCGGGCAAACGATGCCGCCCGCAATCGTCGGCGTACACACCACGCGCGTATTTTTCCCTGCGCGCACACTGGCAAAATACGCGCCGCCCGCGTTCGATTCGACGCCGATGATTTTGATTTTCGGATTCTGCCATTTCAACGCGGCGGCAATACCGCTGATGAGTCCACCGCCGCCAATCGGCACGAAAACATATTCCGCGTCGGGAACATCCTCGAAAATTTCTAAACCGATGGTTGCTTGTCCCGCAATCACATACGGGTCATCGAACGGATGCGCGATGGTGTAATTGTGTGCGCGTTGCAGTTCGAGCATCTTGTCGAACATCGTGTTCACCGATTCCGCGAAAACGATGTCGCCGCCGTAGCCGCGCACCGCGTCAATTTTTGCTTGCGGCGCGTCTTGCGGCATCACAATCGTCGCGTGCGCGCCAAACGCGCGCGCCGCGTACGACAATCCTTGCGCGTGATTGCCCGCGCTCGCGCTTACGAGTCCGCGCGCGCGTTCCGCTTCCGAAAGATGCGCGAGTTTGTTCAGCGCGCCGCGCGGTTTGAACGAGCCCGTTTTTTGAAACTGCTCGCATTTCAAAAAAAGTTGCACGCCTGCGAGTTCGCCCAGCGCGGAGGCAGAAGCAGTGGGAGTACGATGGAGTTTGTTGTGAATGATTGCGCGAGCGTTGTGAATGCCGTTAAGTGCGATAGTGCTATCGTGCGATAGTGCGATAGTGTGATTGGGCGATGGTGTCATAGTTGAATGGTGTAATTGAAAGAAAAGATAAAAGCGCTTTCGTGAGATAGTGCGTTAGTGTTAGTCGCCCTCGTCTTTTGACTTGCCGCGCAAGTGCCGAATCAGTCCATTAATGAGACGTTTACACTCATCAGCAATGTCATACGCAACTTGGCGTTCAGATTCTGAAATAAACTTGCGGTCAAGCGCTTGATAGAGTTCGGATTGGACTTCACTAGCAGAACGACGCGACATTTTCAAAAATCGAATGAACTCTGGTTTTGAACCCGAATCAAAACCTTCTGCGATATTGTGCATCACCGAACCTGCTGCGCCTTGCAATTGCGCGCGCAATCGCGTATCACGATTAAACGTTCGCCGTTCAGTCAAATCATACACAGCATTCGCCAATAAGCGCGCCTTTTGCCAACAAATCAAATCCTCAAATCGTTCAATCTTGGGCATTGCACACTCTCACTATCGCACAACCGCACTATCTCACTACCCCACTATCGCACCATCGCACTACTCCACTATCGCACTACCCCACTATCGCACTAAACTCGGCAACAACGCGTAAAATTCCGTCGCCGCGACCACGTCATCCAATTTATTTTGGTCGAGCGTGCTGTGCGCGTAGATTTCATCGCCCGGTCCGAAACCGATAGAGGGAATCCCCGCCTTGCCTGCCCAATACGTGCCGTTCGTAGAGAATGCCCATTTGCCCGTCGGACGCGTTTCATTCCACAATTCTTGAATCGCGCTTTGCCCCGCTTGCACGAGCGGATGCGCTTCGTCCAACGCCCATGCGGGATAATACTTGTCAACGGGAAAAACGAAACCCGTGTAACTCGGTTCGTCGTAAAACAATTCTTCGAGTTTGATTTTGTCGCGCTGGTCGTTTGGAATCAACGCGTCAATCGCCGCAATCGCGCTCTCTTTGGTTTCACCGAACGTAACGCGGCGGTCAATAAAGATCGTCGCTTCGTCAGGCACCGCGTTCAACGAAACGGTGCTTACCTTCATGTCACTGACAGTGACGACGGCTTTGCCGAGAAAATCGTGCGTCGGCAATTTTGCGTCAAGGTCACGAATGCCCGCGATGATGGGCAGCAATTTGTAAATCGCATTGTCGCCGAGAAAATTCGACGCGGCGTGCGCCGATTTTCCTTTCGCGGTGATTTTCAATTCGACGCGTCCCTTGTGTCCGCGATACACTTGCATCTTGGTCGGTTCGCCAATCACCGCAAAGTCGGGACGAATCTTTGGGTCCGCTTCGACGAACGAATTGGGCGCGATGCCGTCGCACCACTCTTCCATGTTGCCAAAGTACCAAGCCGTCCAGCCGTCAAGCAAACCGAGTTGGTGCGCGATGGCGAGTCCGTACACCATTCCCGGCGTCGAACCCTTTTCATCGCACGCGCCGCGCGCAAACAAAATGCCGTTTTCGATTTTTCCTTTGAACGGGTCCCATTCCCACGACGCGGGATCACCGATGCCGACGGTATCAATGTGTGAATCGTAGACGATGGTGCGCGCGCCATTGCCGATGCGTCCGAGAATATTGCCCATTTTGTCAAAGCGCACCTCGTCAAAGCCGAGTTTTTTCATTTCCGCGCCGACGCGTTCGCCGACCGGTCCAATTTGCGAATCCATCGAAGGGATCGCGCAAATGTCAATAAAAAATTGGATGATGTTATCGCGTTGAGCCGCGACTTGATTTTGAATTTCCGAAACGACGTTGTTCATTCTCATTGTCCTTTGCTCAAAGCTTCCTTGAGCCATTTTTTATCGGCGGGCAGCGCGTAACAACGCACGCCTGTCGCGTTGTAAATGGCATTGATGATCGCGGGCGTCGTGGGAATAGAGGCGAGCTCACCGACACCTTTCGCGCCGTACGGTCCATCTTTGGTCTCGTGTTCGACGAAAAACGGAATCACTTCGGGCGTTTGGTCAATCGTCGGCAACCGCACCTTAAACAGCGAGTCAGTTTTGACGTACCCGTTCTCCATTACAAAATTTTCCTGAAGCGCCATGCCCAAGCCCATCGAAATACTGCCTTCGACTTGACCGAGCAGCGCGAGCGGATTCATCACGCGTCCCACATCATTCGCCGCGATCACTTTTAATACCTTAGTTTCGCCCGTTTTGACGTCCACTTCCACCAACGCAGCTTGCGCGCCGAAACCGAACGCGAAATGTTGATATTGTTTGGTTTGCGGCGCAACGTATTGATAACTCACTTTGGGGATGCGCCCTTCGCGCCGTGCGGCGGCTACAACTTCGGTCAGCGAAATGCTGTGTCCATTGCTCGACACTTGCCCATCCGCAAAGTTCAAAGTGTCAGGCGCCGCATCCAAAAGTTCGGATGCAGTCTCGCTCAACAACACGCGCACCTCCATACTCGCGTGCCGCGCCGCGTTGCCGGTGACGTACGTTTGGCGCGAGGCAGTAGTGGCGGAACCATCCAGAGTTAAATCGGTATCCGATAAAAGCACGTCAACATTTTCGTATGGCACGCCCAATTCTTCAGTGACGATTTGCGCGAGAACCGTCGGCAAGCCCTGCCCGATTTCCGCCGCACCCGCGCGCACGATAGCGCGTCCGTTCCCAAACAATTCCACTTCGGCGCCCGCCGCGTCGTACGCCCCGCTGCCATAGCCCGTGTTTTTATACGCGCACGCAATACCCCACGCGCGGCGTTTGTCGCCCTCCACCGCGGTAAAGGGATGTTTTTCCATTTCCGCCGTCACGAGTTCCAACGCCTCAGACAAACCACAACTTTCCGTCATGACTTGACCCGCCAAAGTCTGTTTGCCGTAATCTAAAATATTTTTGCGGCGAATCTCTAGCGGCGTGATGCCCAATTTTTCCGCGAGTTGGTCCATCTGCGATTCCATCGCAAACGCACTTTGCGTGACGCCGAACCCGCGAAACGCGCCGGAGGGCACATTGTTGGTGTACATCGCGTATGTGTTCACGCGACAATTTTTCACCTCGTACGGTCCCGCCGCGTGTGTTGTCGTGCGCAGCATCACATGATTGCTCAAACTCGCGTACGCGCCGCCATCGCCATAAATTTCCGCTTCATGCGCGACGAGCGTTCCATCTTTTTTCGCGCCCGTTTTAATTTTGATGATCGTCGCATGGCGCTTTGGATGCGTTTTGAGCGATTCGGCGCGGCTCAACACCATTTTCACCGGACGCTTGGTGAGATACGCGGCAAGCGCGACATAAATTTGCACCGACACATCCTCTTTGCCACCAAAGCCGCCGCCGATCAAACAATTGATCACGCGCACCTGGTCTTCGGGCAGATTCAACGTCGCCGCGATTTGGGCGCGGTCGCCAAAGGGAATCTGTCCGCCCGCGTAGACAGTGATGCGCCCATTCGCTTCAGGCATCGCGAGCGCGGCTTCCGGTTCGATAAACCCATGCTCGACAGTTTGCGTGCGATATTCGTTTTCAATGATCACATCTGCGTCAGCGAAACCCTGCGCGAGATCGCCATTCTCTAAATTGAAATGCGCGAGAAAATTGCCGTGTGCGTGCGGCGAATGTGTTTCGGGATGTTCATGTATGCGCGGCGCATCGGGCTGCGCGGCTTCTTTCGGTCCTGCAACGACGGGCAGAACATCGTACTCGACGCGAATATGTTTCAACGCCTCGCCCGCGCTTGCTTCCGATTCCGCGACGACAAGCGCAATCGCATCGCCGACATAGCGCACCTTGTCATAGCACAACACGGGCCAATCAATTTCATGTACGCCGGAATCTTTGCGTCCGGGAATATCGTCGGCGGTAAAGATCGCGACGACACCCTCCACCTTTTTCGCGTCACGCACGTCCACACTCTTTAAAAGCGCGTGCGGATGTGCGCTGCGCAACGCGCGCGCATACAACATTCCTTCGACGTACAAATCATCCGCGTAAATTCCTTTGCCTGTGACTTTGGCAACTGCATCGGGACGCGGCAGCGGCTGACTGATCGCGCGCATGGGATGCTTTACGGGCGGAAGCGGCGGGACGGGCTGACCGGCGGCTTGTTGAATGGCGCGGATGATAGAGTTGTGTCCCGTACAGCGGCAAATGTTCCATTTGTGTCCGTCGTAAATTTCTTGCATTGACGGATTCGGATTTTTTTCGAGCAGCGCGAGCGTGGACAGGATAAAGCCCGGCGTGCAAAAGCCGCATTGTGTCGCGCCCTGATCAATGTACGCTTGCTGCACCGGATGCAATGTGCCGTCCGTGTTCGCTACCGCTTCGATTGTTTTCACTTGCGCATTGTCCGCGCGCTTGATCGTGACGAGGCACGCGCGTTCTGGTTTGCCATTCATCAACACCATGCAGCTGCCGCAGTGACCCGTGCCGCAGCCATCTTTGGTGCCGGTGAGATGCAGTTGATCGCGCAGCACATTCATCAAGTATTCGTTCGGTGCGGCGTTCACCGTGTGCGCGGTTCCATTGACGTTCAGATGGAAAGTTTGCTTATCGGACATGATACCTCTTGATTCTATGCGCGTTTCGCGCCCGCCATGTAGAGACCTAATTCTTCGACCGGTGTAGTGGGCGGCAGCACACCGACGATCTCGCCTTCGTACATCACCGCGACGCGGTCCGAAAGAGCGATGACTTCTTCCAAATCTTCGCTGATTAAAAGAATCGCGGTGCCGCGTGCGCGCTGTTCGATGAGCCGCCGGTGAATGTATTCCGTCGCGCCAATGTCCACTCCGCGCGTCGGCTGCGCGGCGAGCAAAAAGCGCGGCGCGCGCTCGAGTTCGCGCGCGAGGATCAGTTTTTGAATGTTGCCGCCCGACAGCACTTTGATCGGCGTTTCAAGCGACGGTGTTTTCACTTCAAAATCGTTCACCAGCCGCGCGGCAGTTTGATTGACGGCGGAAAAATTAAAAAAAGTGTAGCGCGAGTACGGCAGCTGGTCGTGCGTTTCGAGAATTGCATTTTGCGCGACCGAAAATTCGCGCACGACGCCCATGAGCATCCGCTCTTCGGGAATGAACGCGATGTTAGAATGAATAATGTGCGCGGGCGAATGATTGGCAATTTCGCGCCCCTCGCTCGTGATACTGCCCGTCGTGGCGCGCCGCAAACCTGCAATCGCTTCGGCGAGTTCGCGCTGCCCGTTGCCCGAAACGCCCGCGATGCCGAGAATCTCGCCCGGACACACGTGCAGCGAAAGATTTTTTACGGCGGGCAAATTCTTGTCGCCCAGCACAGTCAGATTTTGCACGCGCAAAATCGGTTCGGTTTCTTGCGCGGCTTGTTTCTCCCAACGCGTGATGACTTGGCGCCCCACCATCATCTGCGCCAGCTCTTGCTTGGTCGTATCGCGCGTCGCCACCTCGCCGACAACGCGTCCGCCGCGCAGCACTGTGACGCGATCGCTGATTGCCATCACTTCTTGAAGTTTGTGCGAAATAAAGATCAGCGCGTGTCCATTTTCGCGCAAACGCCGCAGGATGTTGAAAAATTCATCCACCTCATTCGGCGTCAGCACTGCCGTCGGTTCATCGAGGATGAGCAGCGACGCATTGCGATAGAGCGCTTTGATAATTTCCACGCGCTGCTGCTGTCCTACCGCCAGCTGCCACACGTACGCACTCGGATCAACCTGCAAGCCGTACTGCTTGGCGAGTTCCAACATGCGGCGGCTGACGACATCCAAGTCGGTCAGCGGTCCGCGCGACGATTTCAACCCGAGCGCGACATTTTCCACCACCGTAAAGCCGGGCACGAGTTGAAAGTGTTGATGGATCATGCCAATGCCCTGTCGCAGCGCGTCGTTGGGCGAACTGATTGTCACTGCTTGATCATTGATGCAAATCTCGCCTTCGTCGGGACGATACATCCCGTACAAAATTTTCATCAACGTAGATTTGCCCGCGCCGTTTTCGCCGAGCAGCGCGACAATTTCCCCTGCGTTGACGCGCAGGTTGATGTGATCGTTCGCCAAGACGCCCGGAAAGCGTTTGGTGATATTTTTCAACTCGACGGATTGAATCATAACGCCGCTGTACAGCGTACGATAGTGCGATAGAGTGACAAACACTCGTCAGCCATCGCACTATCGCACACGAAAACTATCGTACTATTGCACTCCCGTCTTGATGCTGCCATCAATAATTCCCTTGATGGTATTGTCTTGTAAGGCTTTGACATCATCGGGCAGTTTGAACGCGGGATTATTGACCATCCTCAACCCGCCATTTTCGAGAGTGAGTGTAAAGACTTCACCGCCACGTTTTCCTTGGGCAATGTTATTCATGATACCTTTGATGGCGAGTGTCCAATCATACACTTGACTAGAAACGACGATGTTGGGCGCGAGCGAACTTTGGTCAACGTCGTTGCCGAACCACAACACATTCTTGTCTTTGGCAACGCTGACCGCGCCGACCATATTCTGCGATGTGCCTGCGAGTGCATCCGCGCCAGACGCAATTTGCGTTTGCGCGGCTTGCGATGCGGCAGCCACATCACTGAACGAATTCACGAATACAGTTTGCGCCTTAATGTCCGGTTTCGTCGCCTTTGCGCCCGCAACAAATCCGTCACCGGTCAACTTGCCGTCACCGACAGGCAACGGTCCGATGTAGCCAACGGTGCCACTCTTGGAAAGTGCGGCAGCCATCACACCTTCGACATAACCACCTTGGTCGGAGGCAACCGTGTACGCGAAAATATTCTTGATGCCCTTGGACTCGAAGGTGTCTACCGCCGTACCCCATGCGAATGATTGATTGGGGAAATCGGGCGCAATGTCCGCCAGTGATGCGCCGTATTGCGAACCGTGCCCGATAATCAAATCATAGCCCTTGTTTGCATAATCGCGAATTGCGGCGGCGGCATCGCTCACATTGAACATGTTTTCGGAATAGACAAACTCGAATTTGTCTTTGCCCATCTCGTTTTGAACATTCACCAGCGCATCGTACATGCTCTGGCTGAACGACAAATCATTTTTCGCGCTGGGCATCAAGAGCGCCACGCGGAATGGCTTGGTGGCACCGCCAGATGCCGTCGTGGGCTGCGCGGACGCGGGGGTAGGTTGGGCAGGCGCCGCAGTCGGTTGAGCTGTCGGCGCACACGCGACTATCGCGAGCAACGTTACTAGGCATAACGCGAAAAACATGAAACGAACTTTCATCTTATCCTCCTTTAGGATATGTTGTTTATGTGCAGGACTGAACTGTCCTGCGCGTCTGATGACGCCTTATTTCCAAAATCCCTCGTGAACTTGTGCGGCTTCGATTTCGATGGCGGGACCCTCAACCCGAATCGCGCGCTGTCCATGCGCAAACAAATCGCGGCACGGCAATTTTAAGGTTGGGTTTTCTGGATGGGCACCCGTCATGCTGTACAAATTCTGTTCACTCAACGCGTACACAACGCGTCCGACATTGCCCCAATAAATCGCGCCCGAGCACATCGCGCAGGGTTCACAGCTGCAATACATTGTGCAGGACGCGAGAAGTTCGGGTTCAAATTTCGACGACGCCAAACGCATCAAATTGGTTTCCGCGTGACCCGTACAATCGCGATTGGTGACAACCGTGTTTTCGGCTTCGAGCAAGACCATGCCGTTCGCATCGGTCAGCAACGCGCCAAACGGATGATTGCCGTGGGTGCGAGCGCGTGCTGCAATGTCAATCACTCCGCGCAAATGTTGTAAATCTAACTCGTTCAATTTTACTCTCCTCGCTCAAATGGTTTCGTCAACGCGGTCGGCTGCGTAACAATTTGGCGCGCAGCAAAAATGAGCGCGATGATCGTAAGCACATACGGTAGCATGCCCGCGATATCGGATGGGAGCCCAAGTCCCAAGGTTTGAATCCACAATTGCAGCGCACTCACCATACTGAACAAAAGCGCACCAAGCATAATGCGCAAAGGACGCCAGCCGCCAAAGTACACCAAAGCAACGGCGATGAATCCCAAACCGCTTGTCAAATTCTGTTGAAAGATATTCAACAGCGCAATCGAAAGCGACGCGCCCGCGATGCCCGCCATCGCGCCGCCAAAGGTAACCGTCAAATAACGCACGCCCGCTACGCTGATACCCAGTGAATCCGCTGCTTCGGGCGTTTGCCCCACCGCGCGGATTTTCAAACCTATCGTTGTCTTATTCAAGGCGAACCACGAAAACGGCACAAAAAGAAATGCGCCATACACCAAGATGTTTTGTGAAAAGAGAACTGGGCCGAGTACCGGCAAATCACTCAAGAAGGGAATCTGCAAACTCGGAAAACCATTGACGGGCGTCGGTGTACCGATGGTGACGCGAAAGAGCAAGTCCGAAAGTCCTAGTCCAAACAAATAGACGCCGATGCCACTGATGCCTTGTTCTGCTTTGAGCGTGATGCTGATGAACGCCATCAGCAACCCCATCAGCGCGCCCACAACGATCGCGACGGCAAGTCCCGCAATCAAATTTCCCGACGAATAGACAACATAGTATGCCGCGAACGCTGCGACAAGCATGATGCCTTCGACGCCGAGATTCAATACGCCGCTGATTTGTCCAAACATTTCGCCGAGCGCGGCATACAAATACGGCGTTGCCAAGAGAATTCCGGATGTGGCGATGCCGATGAGTACCGCGGGCGCGAGTAATTGCAAAATCATGATGGCGTTATATCCGATTGAATTGTCGTTGCAGTTGGGTCTTGCACGAGCGGTTCCGCGATGGCACGCCGTGTTGCGCGCCGTTTCGCCCAGATCTGGCTTGACACGACAAAAATTACCACCAACCCATCGAGCATCGTCACAAAGGCGGAAGGCACTTGTACGGTTCGTTGCATACTGTTGGCGCCAGTGAGCAACGCGCCAAAGAGAAAGGATGCGGGAATCGCGCCGAGCGGATGCAGACCACCGAATAACGCTGCAACAATGCCATTGAACCCTGCATTACCGGTGAAACCGGTTGCGCTGCCGTCTGTAAAGAGGCGATGATTGACGCCCAACACTTCGACCGCACCTCCCAAGCCTGCCAGCGCACCGCTCAATGCGATTGCTAAAATTTGATAGCGCCCCACGTTGATGCCCGCGTATTCGGACGCAATGACATTGTATCCCACCGCGCGAATACGATAGCCAATGGTTGTCCGCCATAGCAAAATATACACGAGGAATGCGACAATGACGCCGAGCAGAATGCCTGCGTGCAAGCGCGTGGGGATGAGACGCGGCAAATCCGCGGTGAGAACAAAGCGTTCCGTTTGCGGAATGTGAATGGCATTATCAAGCTCGGTCGGATCCATCAATACGCCGTGCAAGAGGTAATTCATAAATAAAACCGCAATTGCGTTGAGCATGACCGTACTCAACACTTCGTTGACTTTGAACTGTGCTTTAAGGAAACCTGCGATGGCAGCCCAGAATCCGCCCGCCGCAAACCCCACTGCGAGCGCCAAGGGAATCAGAATAATCGAAGGAAGCTCTCGAAACGTAAGAACGACAGCGGTGGTACCGAGCGCGCCCATCACCAATTGTCCTTCGCCGCCGATATTGATGACACCGCCGCGATATGCGATACAAATGCCGATGGCAACAAACAAAATCGGGCCAGATTTGACGAGTGAATCCGCGATTGCGTTGGGACTTCCGACGGCGCCTTCCAGCATCGCGATATAAGCTTCGACAGGATTTGCGCCCAGGAGCCAAATAATGACTGCGCCGACCAGCAGTGCAAGACTACCAGCAACGAGTGGGACGAGTATAAAATTGTACTGTCGAGGATCGAATCGATTCATTGGATTCTCGAAAGAATCAAGCGTCCCTTAAGCTTCTGGCAAACGACGCGTGAGTTTGAGCCGCAGGAGCCGATTGTGAAAAAAGGAAATGGTTTTGGCGACGGGCTGATGCTCCGTGTTGTAAATGAGTTCTTGCAATGATAACAGCGCAATGGGTTTACGTCCCAATTTAAGACGGCGTGTGAGCCACGCAGGCGGCAGCAGCGGGATGAGTTCGCCAATGCTGTACGCCATGCGTTCGCGAGTGCAACGCGCCAACAATTCGTGAATCGGAAGCAAAAGGTCTTGCGAAGTGAGCGACTTTTGAAAAAGCGCTTGAGGTAAATACGAATTGAGGAGGATCACCGGCGTTTTGTTTGCGCTAAACATTTTTTCTGTGACGAGGACAGAGGCATTTTTTTTGAGTTGCAGTTCGCGTGTGAGATCACCCGACACAACTTCATGCCTCGATTGGAGCAGCGTGACTGTCGGGGTATAGCCGTGTTCTCGAATCATTTCCTGATAGAGTACAAAGTTTTCGAGATGCGTCTTGACGAGCGGTGTTGCGGCGGCGAAGGTGCCTGCGCCCTGCCGTCGTGTGATGACGCCCTCCATTTCGAGGCGGCTCAACGCGTCGCGGATCGTCGTGCGGCTCACGCCCAACTCGGACGCCAGCGCTGCTTCCGAGGGCAAACGCCCGTCGGCAAATTCCGCACGCAGCACGCGGGCTTTGAGATGCGTTTTGACCTTGAGAGCGAGGGACGGATCACGAGCGAGCATAGAAAATTCGTCGGGTGATATGGTTGTATGACAAGTGGATTAAAACATAGCAAGCGAACGCTGTCAACAAGTACAAGCACGCGGCAACAATTTTCGTTCAGTTGAGAATGTGACGCTAGGGTTACTTGTCCTCTCTTTTACGGGACAAGCTTTGTTGGCGTGGCGATGACCTGCGCGCGCCGCTGACGTTTGCGCCACCATTTTTCCAACTCTATCGCAAGCAGCACGACAACCCCAAGCACGAGGCAGACGAACAGGTCGGTCGCCGTCAGAGGCACCGTGCTGAGTACGCTCTGCAAAAATGGAACGTACAACACCAGCAGCTGCGAAACCAAAACAATCCCGCACATGAGAAGGAGGAGGGGATTGGAGAGAGGATTCAGTTTAAAGACAGAAGTGTCCGAAGAGCGCACTGCCAACGCCTGAAAAATCTGTGCAAAGGCAAGAGTGGTAAAGATCATGGACTGCCACTGCGGGACATTGAGGTAAATGTCATAATAAAAGCCCACGCCCAACGCAAGCACCGCAATCAAGACCCCCACCCAAGTCACATGAAAAATCGCCGGGCGGTCCAATACCGGCGCCTGCGGCGAATAGGGCGGGCGCGTCATGACGCCGCGTTCGGCTTGTTCCACGCCGAGACCGAGCCCGAGTAATCCATCCGTCAACACATTCAGCCACAACAATTGCAGCGGCAATAACGGCACTGCCGTACCAATAAAGGGCGCGAGCAGCATGACGCCCACTTTGCCAATGTTGCCCGCGATGCTGAATTTGATGAATTTGCGCAGGTTGTCGTAAATGACGCGTCCTTCTTCAACGGCGGCGACAATCGTCGCAAAATTATCATTGAGCAAAACAATTGCAGACGCTTCTTTTGCGACATCTGTTCCTGTAACGCCCATCGCAACGCCTACGTCTGCCCGACGCAGCGCGGGCGCGTCATTCACGCCGTCGCCGGTCATGGCAACAATATTGCCGCGATTTTCCAGCGCCTGGACAATTTTCAATTTGTGTTCGGGTGAAACGCGCGCATAAACGGAAACGTGATCCACCAGCTGCGCCAAATCGTCAACCGACATTTTTTCCAATTCGGGTCCCGAAACCGCGCGCGCGGCTTCATCTGCAATCCCCAACTGTTTTGCAATTTGAATCGCCGTGAGCGGATGGTCGCCCGTAATCATGACGGGACGAATGCCTGCGGTCTTGCATGTCGCCACAGCATCGCGCACTTCGCTGCGCGGCGGATCAATCAGCCCCAACAAACCAACAAAGATAAAATCGCTTTCCTCCAAGGTTGCTGTGTCGCTCGGGCGATATGCCGCACCCAACACACGCATCCCGCGCATTGCCAAATCTTGATTCGCTTTCAGGATGCGCGCGCGCGTTGCTTCGTCCATAATTTCTACGCGTCCATTCATCCACACCCGATTCGACTCTACCAGCAAACCGTCAATATTGCCTTTGGTGAATTCCACAAACGGCTTGTTTTCAAAAACGCGCGCCACAATATCTGCGGCTTGCTGCGCGTAGAGGCGCGTCTCGTGAAGAGTCGTCATCTGTTTGCGGTCCGAATCGAAAGGCAATTCTGCCACACGCGGCAGCGCCTGCTCCAAATCCGATTTCCACAAACCGAACTGCGCCGCCGCAACGACCAACGCGCCTTCGGTTGGATCGCCGAGCGCGCGATATTTTTTCTGCTCCTCCCCTTCCGCGCTCAAGACCGCGTCGTTACACAACGCTCCGGCAGCAAGCAACAATGTCAATGCCTGCCCTTCACGAATGCCTTGGTCTGCCGAAAGCCCTTGCGTATACGACACGAGCGATGGCGCGTTTCGCACCAACTCTTGATCGAGTTCCACCCGATGACCTGCAACATCGAGCGCAATCACGGTCATTCGATTTTCGGTCAGCGTCCCCGTTTTATCTGAACAGATCACGGTGACCGAGCCAAGTGTTTCTACCGCAGGCAGTTTGCGAATCAACGCTTGCCGCTCTAGCATTCTCTGCGCGCCGAGCGCGAGGGTGATGGTTACAACCGCCGGTAATCCTTCCGGCACCACAGCGACCGCAACACTCACCGCAGTCAACAAGAGATGCGACAGTGAATCGCCGCGCAACAAGCCCAATACGACAATCAGCGCCGCAACCGCGATGCCGACGATGGCGAGCATCCGTCCCAGTTGATCGAGTTTTTTTTGGAGCGGTGTTTGTTCGCCGCGCACATCAGAAATGAGCTTGGCGATATTGCCGAGTTCGGTGTTCATTCCCGTACCCGTCACCACCGCTTTGCCGCGCCCGTACGTGACGACCGTGCCCATGTACAACATGTTGCGGCGATCGCCGAGCGCAAGTTCCGGAGTGGTCAATGCGTTCGCTGTCTTCTCAATCGGTTCGCTTTCGCCCGTTAGCGCGGCTTCTTGGATCCGCAGATTGACGCTTTCGACGACGCGCGCGTCCGCCGGCACCAAGTTCCCTGCTTCGAGCAAAACGATGTCACCTGGCACCAGTTGGGTCGAAGAAATTTCGCGGACTTGTCCGCCGCGAATCACCCGCACAATCGGGACAGCCAATTTTTTCAACGCGGCAATGGCTTGTTCGGCGCGATATTCTTGAATAAACCCCACCAGCGCAAAGAGCAAAACGATCACGCCAATCGCAATCGTGTCCTTGTACGAGCCGAGCAGCGCCGCCACAACCGCCGCGCTGATGAGGATCAAGACCATCGTCGCTTTGAATTGGTCGAGAAACATCCAGATGGGATGCCGCGCCCCAGTCTCTTGCGTAGCATTCGGTCCAAATTCCTGCAGGCGCTTTTCCGCCTCTTGGTCGGACAAGCCCGTTTGGGCGTCACTATTCAGTTGTAACAGAACGGCTTGTGTGTCGAGTTGATACAGTTGGTCGCTCATGTTCCATCGTCTGCCAAATATTGGAATACCCAATCTACGCGATAGAGGGGGCGATGGGCGTTAGAGACTAATAAAAATTATCCTGCGCCCGCCTGCCCGATTTGCCGCGCGTTACGAATATTCCGATTCAACATCGTTGCGATTGCCCATGCGAAATACCACGCGGTAAAAAACGCGATGGCAACGTACACGTTGAAACGTTCAATCAACACGCCCGCGATGGCTGCGCCCGCCGGTTGAAATCCAAAGGCGAGCAGACGAAAGACGCTGTTCACGCGCCCTTGCAGTTCGTCCGGGATCAACGCGACGCGATAGCTGAATTGTACGACGTTGTAAACCGGACCTGTCATCCACGACAAACCCATAATGAGAGCGAGAAACCAAAACGTGGGCGCGAATGCAAGCAGTGGAAACAAAAGCGCGGTAATCCAAACCGTCGTGACAATGACTTGTCCGAAACGAAATTTCTTTTGGATGTTGCCGCCGATGATTGCGCCGACGATTGCGCCAATCGCGCTAATCGAAAAAACCAATCCGATATCGGCATCCGACGCGCCCAAATTTTTTGCCAGCACGATGATGATGAGGGTGATGGGCGCATTCACAAAATTCAACGCGCCCGTGAGCAACGCCATGTAGCGAATCAAATGCTGATGCCACAACCAACTCAGCCCCTCGCGAATTTCGCGGACGATATGCGTCTCGGTTTCTTGACTTGCTCCGTGAGTCAAGCGTTCGGATTGAAATTCTTTGCGGATGAACAAGAGCGAGACGACTGAAACAAGATAGGACACGACATCAAAGACAAAAGGAATCGCTTTGCCTAACTGAAACATCGCCGCGCCCAGCGTCGGGGCGAGGATGTTGGCAATCGAAAATGCAACATCGTTCTGTGCGACAGCTTGCGGCAGCTGCGGTTTTTCTACGACGCGCGGTAACGCCGCCACTTCGGCGATATTGAAAAAAACAAAGAGCGACCCTTCGAGCAGCGCGCACGCGTAAATTTGCCAAATCGTCAACGCGTCGAACCACATCGCGAGGGGAATCGTTGCCAGCACCGCCGCGCGCCCAATGTCGCAATAAATCATCACGCGCTTGCGGTCCCACCGGTCTACGAGCGCGCCCGCCGGCAAACTGAACAGAATGTACGGAATTGAACCAAGCGCGGCAGCGACACCCGCAGCCGCCGCCGAGTTGGTCAACGCGAGAATGAGGAGCGGATAGACAATTTGCGTTGCGCCCGTGCCGATGACGGAAATAACCTGTCCGCTCCATAACAGCATATAGTCGCGGTTGCGCCACAGTGGAGGCAAGTTTGACGGCGGAGGTGTATTCGATTGTTCCGGCAAGCGCACCAAATCAAACTCGCCGAGAACGGGCGTTGGTTCCAGTTCGGTGCCGGGTGTATCCATTTCAGCTCAAATTGATTTCTTTACGCACGGTCCCCGCGCGTTCATGCTTCGCCACGATCTTGAGTGCACCGCCGTGTGGCGCATGAATCGTCCATTCGCACTTGGCGCGGTCTTGCGTCGGGTCTTCATCCCAAACGCTGGCGGCAGGTCCTTTGTACGCGCGCCCTTCCAATTGACCAATGTCCTCGCGCATTTTCCCGGTTTCGAGCGTTGCGCCCGCGGGCAATTCAAGCTCGACAATTACGCCGCGCACCGCTTTTTTCTCCAACGCCTTTTTCGTCACATACGTCGGAAGCCAGCCCGCGTTCTGCGCCACGACGCGGACGCGATAATTTCCATCCCCCAAGTCTTTTACACTCGCGTCATGCAATTCCATCTGCGGCGAAATGAGGGTGTGCCAGAGCAGCCATTTCGGAAAGAGCGCGACCTCTTTTTCCAAAAGTTCGGGCGGCGGATTACGCCAGCAGTACGCGACATCCCAACCACCCAATTCCACCTCACCCAACTGCGGATGATTGAATTTGTACCAATTCACATAGCCCTTGCCGCCGAGCTGTTCGTCGTTCCATTTCAACAACTTGAAATCTTCTTCGACGGGATGTTCGCGGTACCAGTCAATGAATTTGTACTTTTCGATGCCCGCGCGCATTTGCGGACTCCAAATTTCTACCGTCCATGCATACACGCCCATGTGATCGTACATCCACGTATCGAACGAACCCGTGATCACTTGCTTGGGGTGATATTTGAAATCGTGGAAAACAGAGATGTTGGGGTAACCCGACAGCGCGGTACCCTTGTCGCCGATTTTTTTGAACGTCCACAAATCTTCGGGCGGCATTTCATCATCACTGCGGTCATCGTACGGACGAAGCAGCACGCCGCTAAAGGTGTGAAACGCGACGCCGCCCGTGATATTCGGATGCGAAGAAATGAACGCGACGAGGTTGCGCACTTCGGGTTCGCTCGTCGGATACGGACCTGCGCCGCTCTGTTCGCCTTCCTGCCGCCAGCCCATCGGAAAATTGCGGTTGAGGTCGAGACCTTCTTTCGGACGCGCAATGGGAATCAACGTTCCGTCGTAATTTTCCAGGCGCCCTTCTGGTACGATGCGATAATACGTGCCGCCCGTTTCAATTGGATCGCGCTGCATCAAGAGGCGCGGTTCATCGGGATGAACTTTCCACGGACCGTTCGGATCAACCAGCCGCATCGCCAACACGCGTCCGTCGCCGTCCATGTCCTCTTCGATCAATCCTTCAATCGGTTCTTCGTCGTACGGATACGGACGCGTCGAGGAACGAATCACTTTTGGTTTGTCGGCGAGCGCGAGTTCCGCGCCGTCGGGATTTACGCGCGGACAAATGTAAAACGCGCGGGTGTCGAGCGCACGCGTCACCTCTGCGTCTTGACCATAATTCGTCAGCAAATAATTTATGAAATACACACATGCCGACGTGGGCGAAACTTCGGATGCGTGAATATTCCCATCAATCCAAAAGGCGGGTTTTTCCTTGTCCGAACCGGTTGCAGAATTGGTCAGCGTCAGCAGCCAAACATCGCGCCCCTCGTAACTTTTGCCGATGCTTTCCAGGCGCGTGAGCTGAGGATATGCTTGCGCGAATTCATTGAGAATGCGCGTTAATTCGTCGTACTTGTAATAATGATCGAAAGTGACGTTTGTCATTTTGGTATCAGGTAACTGGTAGTAGATGGCAAGGGAAATTGCCTTGCTACCTACTACCTGCTACTTTTTCTCCTCACAGTTTTGGAAAAATCGAATATAACTCTCAATCCCCCGATAAAAATTCGGAAGATAAAAATGTTCGTTCGGTCCGTGCGTGCCATCATCGGCAAGACCAAAACCCATCACCACAACATCCACGCCCAATTCATCATTCAGCGAATTGGTTACGGGAACGCTCCATCCCAACAGTTGAAACACGGGCGCGACGCCAAACGTTTCTTGCAGCGCGTCTTGCGCGGCGCGCACATAACGCGAATCACGATTTAACAACACCGGTTCGCCCGCAGCGAATTGTTCCACCGTCCAACGCACAGTGTCGGGCGCGTGCGCGCGCAAATAGTCTTCCAACTGCTGCTTGATTTTTTCGGGACGTTGATTTGGCACGAGGCGCGTGGAAATTTTCGCCATCGCTTTGGCGGGCAGAACCGTTTTGGAACCTTCGCCAATGAATCCCGCATACAAGCCATTCACCTCCAGTGTCGGACGCGCGCCCGCGCGTTCCACCACCGAAAAATTTTTCTCGCCCCACAACGCGCTCACTCCCGCCGCGTTCGCCCAGCCTTCATCCGTAATCGGCAAACGCGCCAATTCCGCGCGTTCCGTCTCGGACAATTCGCGCACCTCGTCGTAAAAATGCGGCAGCGTCACGCGTCCCGCCGCGTCGTGCATTCCCGAAATCAAATCGCACAAAACTTGCGCGGGATTGTGAATCGTTCCGCCGAACAAGCCCGAATGTAAATCTTGCGCGGGTCCGTACACCCAAATTTCAAAATAACACAAACCGCGCAAACCATATACGATGCTCGGCAAATCTTGAGACGCCATTTGCGAATCGCAATTCAACGCGACGTCGCATTTCAATTTTTCCTTGTACTCGCGCAAAAATGCTCCAAAGTTTGGCGACCCAACTTCTTCCTCCCCCTCTACAATGACCTTGATATTTACGCGCAGCGAATCTGTTTTCAACAGCGCTTCCAACGCTTTCATTACGGCGAGCGTTTGCGCTTTCATGTCGGACGCGCCGCGCGCATAAATCCAATCGCCCACAATGGTCGGTTCGAAAGGATTGGTCAGCCACTCATTCAGCGGATCAACGGGCTGGACGTCGAGATGTCCGTACACGAGAATAGTCGGTGCATCACTCGCATGCAACCATTCGGCGTACACGAGCGGCTGTCCCGCGCCATCACCCGTCGGCATGATGGCGATATTTTCCATGCCCATCCCGCGCAGTTTTTCCGCCACCCATTCCGCGCCGCGCTGCACATCCGCGCGATGTTCGGAGAGGGTGGAGATGGTGGGAAGCGCGAGGAATTCTTTTAGTTCGTCGAGATTTTTTTCGCGCTGCTTGTTTGCGTACTGAATGGCGTCCATCATTTTCATTTATGCCGCATTTTTTAAATTGTTACGCGTGCCGCGCGCGCCTGCGCGACGATCTTTTCAATCTGTCCCAAATGCGAATCGTCATGCATCAGTCCGGCGACAAAACGCGAGAGGCAGTTGTGCGTGATGCCCGGGCGCGGCTCGTACGTATTTTCCAAATGCGGCGGTTGGGGCCACATTTCCAGCGACGCTAAACGCATCCGCCGCGATTCTTCCAGACGTTCGCGGCATTGTTGAATCGTCGTAACAGTTTGCCACGAAACTTCGTAACGGGCGCGTCCGCCGCGCCACGCCACCCCACGCGCAACTTCGGCGGCGAGAAACGCGGCTTCTTCCGCCGACGCGGTGGTATGCACAATGACATGCCCGAGCGTCCACGCCAAATCCACATCTTCCGCCTTTTCTGCATAGCTATCATTAGCATTCGGATCACTCGGCACAAACGTTACAGCGGCGTCATCGCACTCGGCAATCAACGCGCGCATCGCGTCAATCATTTCATTCGTCAGCATTCGCAAATCCGCGACCGAAATTTTTTCGCGTTCGACCAATTCTTTTACCGAAAGCTGACGATTCCTTACCGGTGTAAAATCCAGCATATTCATTTACCATTCCAAAATCATGCACTGTGAGAAATCACCAGATTGTAACACGCGCAAGAAAAAAGCAGGCGCATGGGCTTCACCTGCTCTTTCAAATTTCTCTCGCCGCTCCTTGGACACGGCAACGGGCAATTCTCAATGTCAGATGTTCACAACAATCCGCGTTCGCCGCGCACATACGGAATCCCCAACGCCGCAGGCGCCCCCAAACGTTTACGAATGGCGGCGCGCGAACCGATGATCAACACAATCACGGTCAAAGCGTAGGGCAGCATTTCCAAAAAGAATTGCAGATTGCGGTCATAGAAAAAGGGATTCGCAATTCCGAGTACCACATTTACGCCCTGCACATCCAGCGTAAAGCGGCGCAGCGATCCGAACAAGTACGCACCGATCGCAGCGCGCACGGGATCCCATTGCGCGAAAATCACCAATGCGATGGCAATCCAGCCGAAACCCGATGTGGTAAATTCGCTGAACCAGCCGGGCGTAATCGAGAGCGTAATCGCGCCGCCCGCCAAGCCCGCCATGATTCCGCCGACGAACACATAAAAATAGCGCCACGCATAAACGTCAATGCCCAACGAATCCGCCGCCGCAGGATATTCGCCAATCGCGCGCAGATGCAAGCCCGCGCGCGTGCGATAAATATAAAACCACATCGCGGGAATCAAGAGATAGCCGAAATAGACCAGTGCGCTTTTGTTGTCGAAAAAAATCGGACCGAAAAATGGGATTTGTTCCAACAGCGGAATGCTGAACGCGGGAATCGTCGGCACGCCTTTGACGCTCGCGAGTCCTTCGCCCAACACCAGCGAAAGACCGATGCCCAAAAAGGTGAGCGACAAACCGCTGACCACTTGGTCGGCGCGCAGGGTAATGACAACGAACGCGTGCAACAGACTCAATAGTCCGCCCGCAATCATCCCCGCGATCAATCCGATCCACGGGTCGCCTGTGGCGTACGCGGTGCTGTACGCCGTGACGGCGCCTATGAGCATCATGCCTTCGACGCCCAAATTCAAAACGCCCGCGCGTTCGGCAAGCAGTTCGCCCATCGTGGCAAAGAGCAGCGCTGTGCCATTGGAAACTCCGGCAGAGAATACGTTGATCCAGAAATTCATGGGAAGGAAAACAAGTAGACGGGAAAACAGGCAGCATGTTATTTGTTTCCCTGTCTACTTGTCTACTTGGCTCTTTCTACTTGTACGCGATAGCGATTCAGCACTTCACTGCTAATCAAAGTGAACAACAAAATGCCCTGCAGCAAACGCGCCAGCCCACTGGGTTGAATTTCGCGGCTGCCAATCAGCAAGCCGCCAAAAATAATAGACACGGGGATGACTGCCCACGGATTCAATTTGGACAGCCACGCGATAATGATGGCGGTGAACCCATAACCCGGCGAGATGCGATCTTGCAAACGATGCACCACGCCCGTCACTTCGGACATGCCGGCAATTCCCGCCAAACCGCCCGACAGCATAAACACAAAAACGATCATTGCGCCGATATTCACGCCTGCATATTTCGCCGCGTTCGGATTGTCGCCGATCAACCGAATCTCGTAGCCAAAGCGCGTGCGCGACAGCAAATACCACACGCCGGCAGCGGCGAGAACGGCAAAAAGAAAACCGAGATGGACTGTCATTCCTGAAAATGGTTTAAAGAGCGAGGAATAATCCATCAAGCGCGGGAGCCACGCTTCCCGGGGAAACATCGGCGTCATCTGAAAACCGCGTTCGCTCCATGAACCAAAGACCCAAAAGGCGACCCAATACAACGCGATGTAATTTAACATCAGCGTCGTGATAATTTCATTCACATTAAAGCGCGCTTTCAAAATTCCCGGAATAAAGCCCCACAGCGCGCCAAACAAAAATCCTGAAATGAGCATCAAGGGAATAAAAATCCACGGCGACGCATCCTTGCCCAACACCGCTTCCACAATCAGCGTCGCGCCCCACGCGCCCAAATAAAATTGTCCTTCCGCGCCAATGTTCCACAAACGCATCCGAAACGCGATGAGACACGCGAGCGAAGTGAGAATCAACGGCGTCGCCTTGACCAGCGTGTCGGAAAAAACGTAACTGTCGCCAAAGGCGGCAAGATAGATCGCGCGAAAAGAACGGACGGGATCCGCGCCGACCCACACCAGAATTACCGCCGTGATCAATAACGCGAGGATGACCGAGCCAATCGTCGTTGCCCAGGAGAGCCAGCGCGGCGTTTCGAGACGCGGTTCAAGTTTGACCGAGATAGGGAATCGGAGCGCGCGTGTTTTTACAGCGGGATTGGGTTGAATCGCTTGCGACATATTTTTCTCAAAGAAAAGCTACGCGGTGAGCTTTGCTTGTGGCGAAACTGTTACTCCTACCTCGTACAAAAATTCTGGTGCCAAGTCCGCGCCGTTGGGCCATTCGATGGTCTCGGTATCGGGATTCACACGCACGCGGCGAAACATCGCCAGATCACGCAAAGGTTCGAAAACCTCTCCAAATAGTTCGTCTCTCAAGTCAACGTCTTTGATCGCACCGTTGTTGAACTCGAGACGAAGCAGATAGTCGTGCAGATAAACGACTGATTTTACGTGTAGGAACATATTCACCTCAAGGCAACGGGGCAATCTTGATTAGCTCTTGTTGATTCTGCGCACGCTGCCAATTGTCTGCTAACTCGCGCTGATGTTGTTCGCTCCATTCAATCACCAAACGCAGCAACCGACGCGACATTTTTCCTTCAACAATTCCAGAAAAAATTTCGACGGTGACTTCTTGATCTTGTGATTTTGCATGAAAGTGGGGCGGTGGATGCTCACGATAGTTCATGTAAATCACAATGCCATAAAAACGCGAGATTTCAGGCATGAGAGTTTGAACTGGGCGTTATGCGCGTAACCCTGCCAAATTCTGATACAACTTGAGCCCCAAACGCGGATGCGCTTCGCACAGCGCGTCGAGTTCCGCTTTGGTCAATGCGAACACGCGCGCATCTTCGATTGCCACCGCGCGAATGTCCGCAGCATCACCAAAAGCGATATCAGCGCCAATCACTCCGCCTTGCCCCACCACACCCTCTTGCAGACGGAACGCGCCGTTGACGACGAGATACATTGTGTGCGGTTCGAGTTCGGCGCCTTGCGGCACGTTGAACGCTCTGCCCGCGCGGTTGATGAGATACACTTCGAGCGGCGTGATATTTTTCAGCGCGGGGGCATGCAGCGCGCGCAGGCGTTTTTCATGTTCTTGCGCTGCGCGCTCGAATGCGGGCGCGACAATGTCGAAATATTCTTTGGCAGATTCGGTCAGTTCAAAGGGACCCAGTTCCCACGGCGTGTTGAGTTTCGCAAACTTGATAATGTCATAGCGTCCGGTCTGATGAAAAACCATGCCCGGCACATAACTCGTCGGCAAGAATCCCATATCCAACATCGTCTGCTGCATGCGCGGACTGTACGCGCTGACATCACATTCGATCACCTGCGCTTCATATTCCTCTTGCGCGTGATTGATCGCCCAATTCAACAAGCCGCCTTTGACATTCTCTTCCTGCGCGATCAATTCCACAATGCGAACGCTTTCGTGACGTTCGTAATGCACAAAGCCGAGCGCGCCCAACACACGATCTCCATCCATCGCCACGACATAGTTGCCTTTGCGCGCGGCGAGCTGCGGCATTCCCTCATCCAAATGCATTCCGCTGAAAATTTCGGGTTCGATCACGCGCCCTTGTTCTATTTTCAATACGCGCATCATCGCCGTCGCGGTGAGGGGTTGGATGTCGAGCGTGGTGTCGAGCGGATAGCCGCGCACGTTTTCGCGCACGGTGATCGGTTCATCGAGTTCGAGGTTTTTCAAGGACAAACGCGCGAGCGACGCGATGGCAGAGACAACTTCGGCTCGCCCGACGCGGCGCAGCGTGCGACCATTCCCAAACAACTGCCCAGCCAAGATCAAGCTCTCGCGCCATTTCATTTTGTAATGCAGCGGCAGAAAACCGAGCGGTACCAGTCCAATGCGGTCATTGATCTTTTGCGTTTTCGGATGCACCGTGCGCGCTTCGGCGAACGCAAATTCGACGCGTTCATCTGCTGCGTCCACCACCGACTCCAAAATCAAACGTCCCAATCCTTTGCCCGCCGTATCGGGGTCAACGACGACGCGCCCGATTTCGCCAATCAAATCGTTGTAATCGCCGAAATTCAAAATGCACGCGCCCGACGCGACGATCACGCCTTCGTCTTCGACGACCAGCCAGATGATGTTGTCCGAATAAACGCCGCGCTTGACCCATTGCGGATCGTAAAATTCGGGCATCGAATAATCATCGCCATAATTTTCTTTGAACAAACTAATAACCGCTTCGATATCGTTTTCTTGAATGGGACGAACGTTCATAGCACCCCGTGAAAAAATAAAGCTGGAAGATTTTGGGACGACTGCAAGTGGAGCTTTGACGACATGCGCCGTCCAATTCGCACCCGATTATCGCACAACATTTTGATTGTGAGAATAGCCCTTGCGCGAGTTCATGCAAGCGGCGACAAATTGAGCAGGTTGTAGAAACGCGCGTTTGCGCGGCGGGGAAAAGATCAAGACTCCGGGATTTGATTATTATTTTTGCGGACGCAGCCGCGCCATGTAATACGTGTCCACGTATTCGCCATCCCGATACGAGTGCTGTTTGATTCTACCTTCAATTTCAAAGCCAAACTTTTTGTACAAATGCACCGCAGGTTCGTTGTCAACGTACACTTCCAATTCAAGCCGCGTGAGATTCAGCCATTTGTCCGCCAACTCTACGACTGCCTGCATCAACGCCGTGCCAACGCCTTTGCCCTGCCAATCGTCGCGCACCGCCATTCCAATCCCGCCCGCGTGTTTACGGCGCGGACGATTAGGGTCGAGGTGCAGACCCAACGTTCCGATGACTTGGCCATCAACACATGCGACGAAACGGAATAATTCGTCATTGACTTCGAGCCGTTTGCGCCACGCCTGCACGCTTGGATACGGCAATTGCAATGTGCCCCAAATGACGCGCGGACATTCAAAAATGCGCGTAATCGCTTCGGCATCCGCAATGTCTGCGCGGCGGATTGTGATGTTGGTCATGTCATGCTGTTTACGTGAATGACTTTTGATTTTCTTTCGGCAGACAGGCGGGAATGCCTGTTGACGTAGAGCGTCATTTTCCAAGTAATTTGATAAATTCTTCCACTTCTAACCCGGCTCTACGTATTAAGGAACGCAAAAGGCCACGATCAAGTTCTTTGTGGTCGGGAATAGACAAATTTGCTGCGGAGCCATCTTTTGTCATGACGATGTGGCTGCCGCGTTGACGCGCAACCACCCAACCATCCTTTTCAAACGCGCGCGCTGCTTCTCGACCAGAAACAACTGGCAGATTCATTGCTTTATACCGCTACCGCGCGTAATACGGCATCCTTTGGAAGTTTGCGTGCCTGCTTTTCTGCCTCTACTTCAAGCCATAATTCAATCGCCTCTCGAATGTTGGCGAGGGCTTCTTTTTCGGTCTTGCCTTGACTCATGCAACCGGGTAAGACTGGACATTCCGCCACAAAATATCCATCTTCACCCGGACGAATTACAACTGGAAACTTCATTTTTACCTCCCAAACGTTTGTGCTAGTCCAATACTCGAACAGCGCAACGAAATTTTCTCACGCGAGCAAATTACGCGCAAACTCCAAAAACGTCTCGACATCTTTTTCATTACTCACCAGCCCCAACGACACGCGCACCGCGCCGCTGCTCTTGCCGTCAACGCACATCCGAAAATCGTCAATCGTGAAACGCGATTCGTGACCGGGTTGGCGAAAACACTGCGAGAGTTCCGTTCCCGTAATGCCGAGCGCGATTTCGCCGCCGCCCGGATTGCAAAAACAACCGGTGCGGAGTGAAATATTTTGCGCGTTCGCGCGGCGTTCGATTTCGCGGTGATCCATCGCCTTGCCGTCTGCGCCATAAAAATTCATCGTGATCGTCGCGCCGCGCATCTGCGTGTCCAACGGACCATACACGCGCACCAGCGTCGCGCCATTCGCGTGATGCAACGAATTCAATCCAGCGAGCAAATATTCGGTAAGCTGCATCACCCGTTCGTGAATCACGTCATAGCCGATGGACTGAATATGCTGCAATCCAATCTTGACGGCAGGAATCGTCAAATAATTTAGCGTGCCGTCCTCGAATGCAGCTTCGCCTTCGCTCAAATAGTATTTGTCCCCTTGTACGGACGCGACGGTGATCGTTCCTCCCGCGAACCACGGACGATGCAATTTTACGAGCGCGTCGCGTTTGGCAATCAAAACGCCGACACCGGTGGGATAGCCAAAAATTTTGTAAAACGACTGCGAAACGAATTCGGGTTTGTGCTTGGACAAATCCAAACGATTCGTCGGCGTGAACGCGGCGGCATCGAGCAGCACATCCCAGCCGCGTTCGTGCGCCCATTCGATGAATTCCAACGGATGCTGCACGCCCGAAAAATTCGATTGCGCGGGATACGCGAATAAATTATTTCCGTTCGGATTCGGGCGCTCCAATTCTTCCAGCAGCGCGTCGGTATCTGTCCGCATATCGGGCAGAATGACGGGCACGTACGAGACGTGCGCGCCTTTGTGTCGCGCGAATTCGCGGATGCCGTTCACCGAATTGTGATTATCGAACGTCAGCACATAGCGATCATTCGGCGCGAAGGGATACGACTCGCCCACCAGTTTCAGCGCGCCGCTCGCGTTTTGCGTAAAGATCGCCGCGTACTCGTTCGGGTCGGCGTTGAAAAATTCGAGGATGAATTGACGCGTCCCTTCCACCAGATCGGTCATCGCCTGCGAGGTGGGATTCGACGAATGGGGATTGCCAAAAACGTGATCACGCAATAAATCCATGTGGGCGCGCAATTGCGATTCCGCATAGAGTCCGCCGCCGGTGTAATCGAGATACACATGCTTTTGCGCGTCGAGACGCGCATACTCGCGCGCGCGCAATGCGTCGAGTTGCGCAGTCGCGCGATACGTTTCGTCGAATACAGCATTCATCTAATTCGCTCCATGTCCGTACACAAACAGTTCGCCAATGGATTCACCCAAATGGTTTTTGCGAATCGCATCCGCAAAGACGTGTCCGACCGAAACAACGTGCAATTTCGGGTGCTGCATTGTAGGCGGATGATAAACCGTGTTCGTGCAAATGATGCCGGTGATTTCCGGGACCGCGCCCAATTTTTCCAGCGCGTTGTTGGTGAACAGCCCATGCGTGCAAACGATTTGAATCTGCTGAATACCCTCTTGCACCAAAAGGCGCGCAAGTTCCAACATCGAACCACCTGTCGCAATTTCATCGTCGTAAATTAACGCGCGGGTGCAGCCATGCAGTTGACTGCCAATGATCCCGCTGATGACGACTTGGGTGTCCGAGATGCGTTCCTTGTTCCCCGCCGCGACGGGCAAACCGCCCAAATCGCGCGCAAAACGCGCCGCGGATTTCGCCGCGCCAATGTCGGGTGCAACGACGATGGTATCCGACAAATCTTGACGCGCGAAAAATTCTTGAAAGACCGGGCGGCTGGTGAGTGGATCAGTTGGCACGCTGAAAAAACCATGCACCTGCGGCGAATGCAGCATCATCGTCATCACATGCGTCGCCCCGGCGGTACTCAACAAATCGGCAACCAAGCGCCCGGTGATGGAGATGCGCGGCTCGTCTTTTTTGTCCGAACGCGCGAATGAATAATACGGGATGATCGCGTGCACTTGTTTCGCGGACGCCGAGCGCGCAATATCCAGCATCATCAACAATTCCATCAAGTGATCGCTGACCGGCGGCGTGAGCGATTGAATGATAAAGACATTGCGCGAGCGAACGCTCTGACCCAACTGCACGTACAAATTATCATTCGTAAAGCGTTCGATCTTTGTATCGCTGAGCGGCACGCCGAGACAATTCGCAATCTCGGACGCGAGCGCGTTATTGGAATTGCCGCTAAAAACTCGAATGTCGTCCGCGTTCAAAATCTTGAGTTCGGTCATATTTTATTGCGCCGTCCATCCACCGTCCATCGGAATCGCGCTGCCGGTAATTTGCGACGCGGCGTCGGAACATAAAAAGAGGGCGAGTTGTGCGATCTGTTCTGCCGAAACGAATTGACGCGAGGGCTGTTTTTCCAACAACAGCTGCGCGGCGGCTGTTTCAAGATCAAGCCCCGATTGCAAGGCGCGCGCTTCGATCTGTTTTTCGACGAGCGCGGTGCGAACCCAGCCGGGACAAATCGCGTTGCATGTAATGCCCATGCCAGCCGTTTCCAACGCCACAACTTTGGTCAATCCAACCAAGCCATGTTTCGCCGCAACGTACGCGGCTTTGTTGACCGACGCCACGAGTCCGTGCACCGATGCGATATTGATAATGCGCCCCCAGCCATTGCGCTGCATGAACGGCAGTGTGTCGTGAATCGCATGAAACGCGGCGGACAGGTTTGTCGCCAGAATGGCATCCCATTTGTCGCGCGGAAATTCGTCAATCGGCGAGGTGAATTGAATGCCCGCGTTATTGACGAGAATTTCAATCGGACCCAACTGCGCGCCCGTCCATTCAATCATTTCATAAATTTCGTTGGCGTGCATCAAATTGGCAGGATGGTGCATCACGCGCACGTTATAAATTTTTTCGATTTCGCTGCAGGCGCGTTCGATCTCGCCGCGCTCGCCGAATCCATTCAACATGATCTGCGCGCCTTGTGAAGCAAGCGCGCGCGCAATCCCCAAGCCGATGCCGGCGGTTGAGCCGGTGACCAGCGCCGTTTTTCCCGTGAGCATTCTCGTCTCCTCAACAATCGGTGTGCCGCCGCACGCGGTCGGACAAGATTTGCATCACTTGAATTGCAAAGTACGGCGAGTGTTGAATCAAAAAATAAAAATCGGCTTGATTCACTTCGACGACCGTACAATCCGTTTTTGCCACTGCCGCTGCCATGCGCGGTTTGTTATTCACCAATCCCATTTCGCCAAAAATCCCGTCGGGCGGGATGGTTTCCAGCACCGCATTATTTTTGAGAATATCCACTTTTCCTTCAACAACGGAAAACATGCTGTTCGCCGCGTCGCCTTCGGCAAAAATTTTTTCGCCCGCGCGAAAATGTTTGGTGTTGCGTTCGCGTTTGATGGAATCAATCGCCGCCATGAATCACCTCGCTTCGCCATCCCTCAGCATTTGAATCGTATTGGACGCCGCCCGTACAAACATTAAATTGTCGCTCGCGATCGGCACAAGCGTGAACCCATCCTTCAACGCGCGCTGCGCGCTCACGACATCGGGACAAAACAAGCTCATAGAAATTTTGCGCGCGATGCCAATTTCGCGCACGCGCGCAATCGCCGCTTGCACCTCGGGCGCATCAATCTGCCCGGGCTTGCCAAAACTGCCGGATAAATCAAAAGGTCCGATCATCAACGCATCCACGCCCGCGACATTCGCAATCGCTTGGACATTTTCCACCGCGTCTCGATGTTCAATCTGCGCGATGATGGCGATTTCATCGTTTGCGTTTTGCAAATAGTTTGACAAATTTGCGCCGTACCGCGACGCGCGTCCAACCCCAACGCCGCGTCCGCCTTGCGGCGGATACTTTGCCGCGAATACCGCGCGCTGCGCGTCCTCCGCGCGATTGACTTGCGGCAGAATAATCCCCGCCACCTCCAAGTCCAACACCTTACCAATCCACATCCGATCATTGATTGGCACGCGCACGACGCACGGACAGTGATCATTCACCGCTTGCGCGATGCGCTGCACATCATGCAAATCGAGCGCGCCGTGTTCCATATCAAGAAACAACCAATCGAACCCCGCGTCCGCGCACATTTCGACAATCGCGGGCAGCGGCAGCGTAATCAGCGTGCCGATGAGGCGTTCGTGGTCGAGCAGACGCGCGCGGAAATTCATTTCGTCCCCGCCATCATTAACCCAATCTTTTCAATGTCCGCATTTTCGGCGGGCATCTCGCCGATGATTTGTCCATCAAAAATAACGGCAATGCGGTCGGACACGGCGAGCAATTCATCCAAATCTTCCGAAATTAAGAGAATCGCCGCGCCCTGTTCGCGCTGTTGAAGCAACAATTTTTGCACCGCTTCCGTTGCGCCCACGTCGAGACCGCGCGTCGGATGCACAGCGACCAAAAGATCGGGGCGCGTGGAGATTTCGCGGGCGAGAATGACTTTTTGTGTGTTGCCGCCGGAGAGAGTGCCGACGCGCGTATTTTCACTCGGCGTCGAAATATCGAACGTCGTGATCAAATTTTCGCTGACCTTGTGCGCGACGTTCCAATTGATCGAGATGCCGCGCGCGATTGGTGGTTCTTTGTAGCGGCGCAAAATCAAGTTGTGCATCACGTCTAAACCGGACGCGAGCCCGGTGCCCAAACGGTCTTCCGGCACATGCCCAACGCCAATGTTGAAAATGTCGCCGGGGGTGCGATCGTTCAAATCATACGCGCCCAAACGAATGTGTCCGCTGACGACGGGACGCAAGCCCGTGATCACTTGCGAAAGTTCGCGCTGCCCGTTGCCCGCGACGCCCGCGATGCCGAGGATTTCATTGGCGCGCACTTGGAGCGAAAGATTTTGCAGCGCGGGCAAACCGCGATCATTGAGGGCGCGTACCTTCTCTACGTCCAGCACCACATCGCCCGGCGCCATTTTCTTTTTCTCCAGCGCAAACACAATCTCACGCCCGACCATCAAGCGCGCGAGATCATTTTTCGACATGCCTTGCGGCGAGACGCCTGCGGCAGTGACGCGCCCTTTTTGCATCACGGTGACGCGATCGGCGATCTCTAAAATTTCGTCGAGATGATGCGAAATAAAAATGACCGAACGTCCTTGCGCGGTCATGCTGTGCAGCGTGGCAAATAATTCACGCGCCTCAATTGGCGTGAGGACTGCTGTGGGTTCATCCAGAATGAGGACGTTGGCGCCGCGATACAACATTTTCAAAATTTCGACGCGCTGCTGTTCGCCCACCGACAGCTGCCAAATATGCGCGCGGGGATCTACTTTTAAACCAAATTGTTTTGAAAGTTCCGCGACGCGTTTTTCCGCTTGCGGTAAATTTAAGATAAAACGCGGTTCTTTCAAGCCCAAAATAATATTTTCCGTGACCGTTTGCGAAGGGACGAGCATGAAATGTTGATAGATCATGCCGATGCCGTACGAAATTGCATCGCGCGGCGAGCCAATGTCAGCGCGCTGCCCGTTGATAAAAATTTCGCCTTGATCCGCGCGGTACAAGCCCGCGAGAATATTCGTCAGCGTAGATTTGCCCGCGCCATTTTCGCCGAGCAGCGCGTGGATTTCACCCTGCCGCAAATCAAAGTCCACATGATCGTTCGCCAAGACGCCGGGAAAGCGCTTGACGATCTGTTTCATTTCGATAACAGGCAAAGCCGCGCGCGTTTGTTCAGCGGACGCGCGGGCTGATTCGTCACGGTTGGTTGGTTCGGTCATATCGCATGGTGTCGGGGCGCACCGCGGTGCGCCCCGACAGTGGAGCTATTATTGTGACAGTTTCGGCAGTTCGGCAGAAACATTTTCATTCCACCAATACATGCCGTACTTGGCTTCAAAACCGGGCGCGCCGGGTTTGAATTGGTCAATGTCGGATTGTTCGAAATGTTGACCCGCCGCAATCACTTCATTGCCTTTGTTATCTTTGATGGGTCCGCTAAAGACAGAAAAGCGGTCGAACTTGCCCGCAAGCGCGTCGGCAAGCACTTGGCGCACTTGGGGAATCACATCGGCTGGCACGCCGGCTTGTGGCGTCTGCCCATCCATAAAACCGAAAAGACCGAGACCGCCATCTTTGACATCAAAGTATTCGGAGCCCGCTTTCCACGTTCCGTCTTGCATCGCTTTGATATCGGCAGCATAGATCGGACCCCAATTCCAGTACATCGTCGTCAAGCACGATTCGAGTTTGCAGTTTCCTTCGTAATCGTACGTGATTGCCCATTTGCCGCGTTCTTTGGCAGCTTCGGCATTGGCGGGGGTGTCTGCGCCGGTCATAACCACATCAGCGCCGCCGTCAAACAGCGATGCTGCGGCGTCTTTTTCTTTTACCGGGTCGTGCCATGTGTTGATCCAGCGCACGTCCATCTTGCATTCGGGGCATGTTTTTTGTACGCCGAGCGCGAACGCGTTGCCCAAGCGAAATTCTTCGGGAATGGGGAACGTAGCGATGTAACCGACTTTCGGGTTGTTGTCCGCTTTGGCGCGCGCGCCGGCGATCATGCCCGCCATGTATTTGATGGTCTCCATGCCGCCAAACATGTTGCCAAAATTTTTGCCGTTCGATTTAAAACCCGAGACGTGCAAAAATTTGGTGTCAGGAAATTCTTCCGCGACGGTTGCCATCGGGTCCATGTAACCGAACGAAGTGGCAATAATCGCATCGAACCCTTTGCGCGCGAGCGAACGAATGACCTGTTCCGCCTCGGTGCCTTCGGGTACGAGTTCGACGTACGCGGTGTGAACATCGGGCATGTTCTTGTCAACGTATTGGCGCCCAAGGTCGTGCGCCTGCGTATAACCGCCGTCATCGTGCGGACCAATGTAGACGAACGCGACGTTGTATTTGCCTTGTTCGATTTCGGGAATCTGGAATTTGGCGCCGGTGTCAGCAGGCGCAGTTGTTGGCGCAGGTGCTGTAGTCGGCTGTACAGCAGTTGTTGCCTGAGCAGCAGCGGTTGGCGGCGCGGATGTCGGCTGCGCGGCAGGCGTTGCACACGCGGCAAGCATCATGAGCGTCATTAGTGCCAGCGCGGCGACGATAAACATTTTGTAACGCATGTAACGAAACATTCTTGCTTCTCCTCCTGTAATTGTGAAACATTGTCACTTGCTTTAGCTACGTGCCGGTTCTTGTTTGTTCCATCACCTCCTCTGTTCGTGCGATAGGGTGTTTGCGCGAGAGCGCCTTTGCGTGACAGTTACGATTCTTGATAGGCAGTTTGATGATAATCTCACCTAAAGTTTTTTCCGCGTAACAATTCATCTACCCATTTTTCTTCATCTGCCGAAAGCGGCGCGCGCGGCGGTTCACGATAATTCAACAAGCGGTCATACGCGCCGTTGTCGTACGCTTTGTTCAATACAACTTGGATATCCAATGTCACATCGGGGTCGGGTGGCATCAACGGAATGCGTATGTTTGGCAATCGCTCTTGCAATGGAATCGGATACACTTCAAAGCGATAGCAGTCGGGCGCGCGGCGCACATTGATTAAACAGCGGTGCGGCGGCAAATTGACAAGACCGGCTTGCAGGACTGCAAGCGTCGGCGCGCCATTTTCAAGCAAATCAATTTCGACGAGATGCGTCTCACTTGCCAAAATTTCGCGCTGCTTGTGAAGATATTGTCGGCGTCCTTCGCCTTCTCTTTTGTTCGTCGGACTCAACACTTCAATCAACGTAACAATGTGTTCATCTTCCAATCGCACAATCTCAACGAACGCTTCATGTTCTTCAATGGGTTCAAGAAAAACGACGAGCGGTTCCGCAGGCGGTACATCAAGGGCAGCAGGAACGCTAGCATACGCGGGAGCCGCCTCGCGCGCTTTTTTTTCCAAAACCAGCACATCCGGTATGCGCGGTTGCAGTTCATCCACAAAGACGCGAATGTTCAAGCGCGCGGCGTAGGTGGGTGGCAATGCCGGTTGCAGAACATCACGAATGTACGTCATCAACGCGTGATGCACATCGCCCCACTCGCTCGGATTTTCCAAATAGGGATTCATCCCCGGAAACGGATTTGGCATCGCAACCCTCAATCCGCAAGCACATCTACAAAATCAAACTTGCGTACATCAACCAGTCCTTTGTCGGTCAATTTTAGGTCGGGAATTACGGGCAGTGCGAGAAAGGACAATGCCATGAACGGCGTTTCCAAATCACAGCCGAGTTTGCGCGTCGCCGCGTTGAGATGGTCCAATTCTGCGCGTACGCGTTCAATCGCCTGTTCGCTCATCAAGCCGCCGATGGGCAGCGGTACGCGCCCGAGAACCTCCCCTTTGTTCACCGCGACAAAGCCGCCCTGCATTGAAGCAATCGCGCGCGCCGCGCTCAACATGTCATCGTCATTCGTGCCAACGACGAGAATGTTGTGCGAATCGTGTCCGACGGACGAACCAATCGCGCCGCTCTGCAACTTGAAACCGCGCACAAAACCCAAGCCGACGTTGCCCGTCGCGTTATGCCGCTCGATCACCGCCATTTTCAAAATATCGCGCGACGGGTCCGAGACGACGAGACCATTTTGAATCAACGCGCGGTCAAATTCCTCGCGCGTGGTGAGTTGCCCGGGAATCAAACCGATGATTCGCAGTGTGTTCGCATTCGGTGTCGCGCGCACGCGCAAATCCACTTGCGACCAATCCACATTCATCGTGTTCTTGATCGGCGGGCGCGAACGTTCGTGGTCATCGGGTTCGAGTTTACCGCGATAGACGACGCGCTTGCCGCCGTAATAGACGCGCTCGATCTTCATTTCCTCAAAATTGTTGAATACCACAATATCCGCGCGTTTGCCGGGCGCAATCGCGCCGCGATCGGTAAGCCCAAAATATTCCGCCGCGTTCAACGTCGCAATCGTAATTGCCGTAATCGGATCGAGCCCGTGTTGAATCGCGGTGCGGACAATGTAATCAATGCTGCCCTTGTCCATCAAATCATCCGGCAAACGATCATCCGTACAAAATAAAATGCGGCGCAAAGTTCGTTGATTGATAATCGGTAAAAGCGTCAACAAATTATGCGCGTTTGACGCCTCTCGAATTATCACATACATCCCGCGCCGCAGTTTTTCGTTTGCTTCTTCGACCGTCGTACATTCGTGGTCGCTGGCGATACCCGAAGCGACATACGCTTCCAATTCGCGCCCCGTCAAGCCCGGAGAATGTCCGTCTATCCGTTTGTCGGCGAACGCGCGCAGTTTATCCAAAACTTCTAATTCGCCGTTGATAACGCCCGGATAATTCATCACCTCCGCGAGACCCAAAACCCACGGATCATTTTTAAATTCGATCAAATCACTCCAGCGTAGAGTCGCGCCGCTTGTTTCCAAGTGCGTCGCAGGGACGCACGACGACGCCATGACGTACACGCTGAACGGCGTGTACTTGGACGCGTCGAGCATGTAGCGAATGCCCTCTTTGCCCAGCACGTTGGCGATTTCGTGCGGGTCAATCACGACGGTTGTGACACCATGCGGCACGACCGCGCGCGCAAATTCGTACGGCGGCACCAGCGCGCTTTCAATATGCACATGCGCGTCAATAAAACCCGGCGCAACATAGGCACCCTTCAAATCGGTTATTTTTTTCGCGTCGTATTCACCCAAACCCACAATGCGCGAATCCGAAATCGCAATGGAGGTGTCTTCAATTTCGCCAGTAAATACATTCACCACGCGTCCGTTTGTTAGCAACAGATCAGCGGGAATATCGCCGCGCGCGGATTGGATCAGAGTAGAGAGTTCCATCTTTAACTGAGACGTCCCGTAATTTGAAGCGGCGCGCCGAGTGTTTCAAAGGGCTGGAGCGTAATTCCCATGCCGCCAATCACTTGTTGCTCGTACACTACATTGCCGCCCTGCCACGCGTTGACTATTTCGAGCGGATTGTCCGCTTCGAGCACAATTTGTAGAACGCGTTCGGTGTTCACATCTTTGAGAATGACCGCGCCGCGCGTCAATTCAAACCATCCATCTTCGCCGCTGATGCCCAACAGTTTTTCATATTCCGCTTGCGCGGTTGGCACATCAATCACGCCCACGTTAACATCATTGATGTGCAGCGTTCGCCCAATGCCAAACGTCGGCGCTGAAATTCGCACCTCACGCGGCGTGACATCTTGAATCAGGAACGGGAAACGTTCGTCGGCAGGCATTGCGCTGCGCCACACTACGCGCTGGCCGTCGGGTCGTTCGCGTTCGCCTTCATGAATGTCTCCGATTTCAAAACCGCGCGCGCGAATCGCCGCGACATCCGCGTCGAGGTCGTTCGATTCGACCACAAAACGCGCGAGGCGATTTTGTTGGCGCAGCGCGGCGACGATAAAGGGCGACGCTTGTTCCGCCAACGCGTGGTCGAAAATGCTGATGAGTTCCAAATACGTCGCGTCGGTGAGCGGCACGAGCGCGTTCTGCGTGCCCATCTTGGGATGTTTGCCGCCGCGCAGCACTTGAAAGCCAAGCCGTTCGTACACTTCAATGGCGAGATCGAGATCGTCAACTGCGATGAGAATATGGTCAATTCCGATAATCATGATGGTTTCAGGTCCTTTACAGTCTTGAGATAGTCGGTGCGCTTGATTGCATAGTACACACAGTCCAGCCCAAACAGGTGCGCATCTTTTTCGTATTGCAAGCCGCAGTGTTCCATCACCTTGCGCGAGGCGATATTTTCGGGAACGGCGAGAGCGATAATTTGTTCCAATTCAATCTGCCAAAAACCGAAACCTATGCTCGCGCGCGCGGCTTCGGACGCGTACCCTTTGCGCCAAAACGCTTTGCCGAACGCGTACAACACTTCGGTTTCCTGAATTTCGTCAATGAATCGCAAGCCGCAGTGTCCGATGAGTTCGCCACTCGCTTTTTCAACCACAGCCCACGGTCCGTACGAAAATTGCGTCCAGTGATCGTTGAAAAAATCCATCGTACGCTCGGCGCGTTCCGACGGAGCGGCATCGCGCGTCGGCAGATAGCGCATCACTTCGGGATCGGCAAAAATGCGCGCGGTATAAAGTTCAAGGTCTTTTGGTTCAAAGGGGCGCAAGGATAAACGGTTTGTGTTGAGCGTCACGCGTGCCAATGAATCTGCCTCCATCGAAAAAAATCGCGGCGCGGCGAATTTGGGGAAACGCGGATCAATGCCAAGAGGGGAAGCGTCGCCGCATACAAGATGCTTTGACGAATCTTGCGTGCAGCGGCTCATGGCGGCGACAAGAAATGCAACAGCGACTCATCACCGCAAACGATTATAACATAATTCGTTGACACACCTTTTTGCCTTTGTTATACTCCTGCCTGCCCGAACGCCTTTACGCAACAAAATTCGAAAGGAATCATGCTGGAGCAACAACCTCGCATCACTGTCGTCGGCAGTTTTGTGGCAGGGCTCACCTTGCGCGCCGAACGCTTTCCCGTACAAGGTGAAACTCTGCTCGGACGCGATTTTGACTTGGGACCGGGAGGCAAGGGTAGCAATCAAGCCGTCCAAGCCGCGCGGCTCGGCGCACATGTAGAATTCGTTGCGTGTTTGGGTCAAGACGATTTTGGCGCAATCGGCGCGAAACTGTACGGCGATGAAACGGTTGGCACAACTCACCTGCGGCGTACTAACGAGCGCAACACGGGCGTTGCATTCATCGTCCTCGATGCGCGCGGCGACAATTTCATCGTTCTCGATCCGGGCGCTAATTCGCTGCTTTCTCCGCAAGATGTAGAAGGGGCGCGCGCGACGATTCAAAATAGTCACGTCGTTCTTACGCAGCTCGAGATTCCGCTGGAAACTGCCGCGCGGGCGTTACAGCTTGCGCGCCAAGAAAATGCGATCAGCATTTTGAATCCCGCGCCGGCGCGGCACGTGCCGCCTGAAATTTTGAGCTGCGCGGACATTGTAACGCCGAACGAAACGGAACTGCGAATTCTGCTCGGGCGCGCGCCGGACGAGCAAGTGGACGCGCTCCACTTGTGCGAAGAATTGATCAAACTCGGTGTGCTGCGCGTGATTCTCACACGCGGCGCGCGCGGCGCAATGATTGTGACAAAGGATGGCTACCTTAATGTTCCTACTTTTGAGGTGGAAATTGTAGATACGACGGGCGCGGGCGATGCGTTTAATGGAACGCTTGCTTATTATCTTGCAAGCGGCGTGCCGCTTGAGCCTGCCGTGCGTTGTGCGGTTGCCGCAGGCGCGTTGGCGTGTACCAAGTTGGGTGTCATTCCCGCGCTGCCGCGTAAATCAGAAATTGAACGACTGTTGACCGGAAGCTAAATCTCCCCTTTCAGAAATTTTCTCAATTCGCGTATGAGTGAAAAAAAATCGGAACCCAAAGATCGCACCGCGTTGTATATTGCCATCGTCGGCGCAACCGCGACAGTCATTGCTGCGCTGATTGGCGTCTTGCCGAATCTTTTGCGCAATCCACCACCTACGCCTGTCGTCATTACTGCCGCGCCCGCTGCGACAGTTATCGCACAAGCTACAACACTCCCGCCAACCGTTGTCGCGGCTATGCCGACGGCGACGGAAATCGCGCCGACACTTGTGCTTTCGCCCACTATTGGATTGAGCGCAAGTCCAACGCCGCCGCCCGCATCACCGACACCAACCAACATTGTCACACTCGTACTTGTGAACAATTTGCCGCGCGCGATGGAATTTTTTGTGGATGGCGTTTCCGCCACATCCATTGACAGCGGCGCGTACCAAGTAGTACCGTTACAGTTTGGGACGCACGAACTAAAGCAATGTGTGTACGGGAGCGATACAACAAAACCTGAAAACTGTTTTGCCAAATCAGCGGTCCTCAACAACTCGCTGGACTATTGGGAAATGTTCGATGCGGCGAATCCGGAGCCGCCCTCAAGTCCGCTCACCTTGCTCGTATTGAATCAATCATCCGCGCCGCAGGATATTTACATGGACGGCATTTTTGCCAAAACGGTTGGTGCGAATACTTTTATCGCGCTGCGCGGTCCGGGCGGATTGCACACCATCCAACCTTGCCCGGTGGGCGACAATCCGGCGAGCGGCAAGTGCGGCGAACGCCGCGCACTCGAACTCGGGAAAAAAGTGGAAATTTTTCGAATTCTCGGTGAATCTTCCTAATTCCTCACGCGCACGCATTTTGAAACTCTTGCGCGGACTGCGTTCTGAAACGATCCCTTGCTTTAGCGCGCTCTCCTCGCTTATCGCGCCGGCGCTTGAAACGCGCGGCTTGCGCTTTCACGAAATTCATCACGACACATCCAAGATGGTTGATGCCGCCGCAGCCGCGTACGAGTTGTACGGCTGGCAGTCCGCGACGTTGCCGACGAATCTGATTGTCGAAGCGGAAGCTTTGGGCGCGGTGATTGATTTTCGCGCGGACATGCCCGAAGCGATGTGGCCCCTCGTCGCCGAGCCGCTCTTTGCCTCACCTTCTGACGTCCTCGTCCCGCGCGGTGATTTTGCGCGGCGCGGCAGTATTCCACTCATTTGCGACGCCTTGCGTCAGTTGAAACAACGCGTTGGGAATGACATTGTCGTCGGCGCGTGGATTGCGGGTCCGTTCACGCTGGCGAATTATGTTGTGGCTTTCGACACGCTGCTGCCCGAGGTCAAACAAGCACCCAACGAGGTCGCGCGCGCGTTGGACCTTTTCACCGAAGCGTTGATTTCTGTCGCCAACGCGTATCAAGACGCGGGCGCGGATTTCATCACAATTCACGAGATGGGCGGCTCACCGGGCGTCGTGGGACCGCGCGCGTTTGGGGAATTGATTCTGCCGCGTATACAAAGAATCGTGCGCGCCGTTTCTGCGCCGACGATTTTGAGCGTATGTGGAAATACAAATCAAGCGATGGAATTGCTCGCGCAGGCGGGCGCCAACGCGCTGCACGTGGAACACACCAATGATCTCGCACGCTCGCGCGAAATTCTGGGGCGCGATGTTTTATTGTTTGGAAATCTCGATCCGGTGAAAGTCATCGCGCAAGGAGATGCAGAAAAAATTCGCGCGGCGGTGGAACGTGCCGCGAACGCCGGCGTGGACGCTGTCATGCCGGGCTGCGATTTGTATTTGCAAACTCCTGCAGAAAATCTGCGCGCGTTGATCGAGGCGACGCACCAATTGCTAAAGAACTAACGGAACGCAAGAAGAAGAATCAAGTAGCGCCCGATGATTTAGTCGCTGCAAGTTGGATGAGGAATTGATCGGGGGTCAAAATCGGAATATCTACATCGGCAAAGTCGTCTGTGTTACGAGTGACAATTACATCCAAAGATTCAGCACGCGTACTCGCGACTTGGACCGCATCTTGTAATCTTTCAGCGGCAGAGTTAACGCGTGCAAGAGAACTGCACGGTCAGTAATTGCAATCTGGCACACGGCAAGCAAACCTCGAACTGCCTTGCGTGCCTCTATATCCCCTTTGAGTTTGCGGGCAATGTAATAAAGATTGACTGGTGTAATTGCAGAAACAAATAACTCAAATTCCCTGTTTTCCGCTGCGAGCCAGATTTCTGCTGCCGTGCGCGATTTGCGACGCCTTGGGCTTGAGAGCCAAAAAGAACAAGCCGGAAATTCCGGAAGATTTTGGGTTGGCTTTTTCGCTTTCGGAAAAAACAAGATCCTGCATTCTTGATAAGTTTAACACAATGTGATATTTTACGAGTTATGAATTTAAGCGTGGTGCTTGAATTTGATTTATTTATTTTCTCTTTGAAGAAAAGAGACTTTGTTTAACCCCGCTTACAAGCGGGTTGTTTTTAGGTTTTTATGATAGGGCGGGAACAAATGTTAAACGGATTGGGAGGTCGTGTTTTGGAAAGATGTCTTGGCAGTGGTTGGCTTCCCAGGGCCTTGGCTGGTGCATTAGTATTAGCAAGTTTAGCTGCTTGTGAACCCGTTAAGGGCGCTGATGGGGTGGATGTGAGCGGGTCTGGAGTGATATCAACACCTCAAATATTCATTTCCACTCCCCGACCGCCAATGGTTCCAACTGATAATGGTGGTTTTGCTACGAAGGTTGTCAAGGACCATGGTTCACCTTTGGCTGGCGACAATACACAAAAGCCTGCTGATGAAACACCAGTGCCAATGACGCCGACTGCGACTGCGACTGCGACGCCAACCTCAACGCCTTCACCCACAAATACTTTAGTAATGGAGACGCTGACAGCGACTGAGACTGCGACAGAGAATCCGGATTTTGATAAAAAAATATCGGTTTCAATAGCACAATTTAGGGCAAGGCTGTTTAATTATAGAGTGCCTGGGGCAGCTGAGGGTTATTTTGATAGAGGGTCAATCGAAGGGAATCTTAAATCAGGTGTATGGAAGATGGAGACTGTTTTTGACAAGCGTGGGAACATACTCACATATTTAGTTGATAAGAGTGGAAAATTTGATAGTTATTGGCTTCCACATGGTGGGAACACAGTGATTCAAGTTGAAGGTTTCATGGATCCTGAAATTACGATGAAGCCCAATCCAGCTTCTGGGCGACTTGAATTTTTTAATGAGGAGGATAAAATCATTGCAATCGGGGGCGTTGAAGGCTTTTCTGGCAATGTTGAATTGCAAATCCTCAACTTGAATGATCAAACCGCTGCAAAGATTTTGCCGGAAGTTATCAGATGGATGCGATTTTACGATTTACGAAAAACGAAAGACCCCTCGGACCCAAAGAGTCTAGTTGCCAAAGGATTTTCCCCGGATTTGTTTGTGGAAATTGATTCAAAAAAATGGAGAGATGCAATCAAATGGGTTTACGCTGGCTTACCAGAGAATCGGAAAAATTTTAGTCTGATGCAAGTGTTGGCATTTTCACTGAACAGTGTTCAAGGCGTTACTGTTAGTGATGTGGATAACCCTTCTGGTGCCAACGGTGGGATTACATTGCCCGCAGAACATTTCCGAACATATTTGGATAGCATTCCTGGCACTGTTGCAAATGAAGCTGGTAAAGCGACTAGAAAAAATGTGGATTGCGATGATGAACTGGATGTTGGAAGAGCGGAACGTCTTGGAGCGGCAGTTCAAATAAGCTATTGGCTGTATTACAATAGTGGTCGAGAAGTCTTGGAGTCAATGAGAGGTTTTGATAACGGTCTTTATCCACATCAATGTTTGACTAACAAGAGCCCTTAATGCATACTGAGAGTGGTGAGAAGTTTTCGAAAAAGATTTTTAACAAGTCTCTTTGTTACTGCATTTTTATTGCTTGCTGCAAAAATTTCATTTGCCGGATGTTCTCCTTCAGAGTGCCCACCCACGCCGGGAGGGTTTAAGTGTCAACAAGGCTGTTTGATTCCAAATGATCCAGGTAGCTGTTCAGAGACTTGTGGGGGTTGCGTGAATGGAGTCAAGTCTTGCAGGGATTGTGGCAATGCGTGCGGGAGACAATGCACGAGGGTTTGCTCTCAGGCAGTTGTGATTCCTCCACCGTCATGTACGGGGACTTGTCTAACTCCTCCTTCTTGCAGTGAAGGTTGCCCGTGCAATGGAAATTGCCAAAATGGGGTTTGCATGAGTGGATGTGGAGGGGCGGGACTTTGGAAGCAATATTTATGGGTTCACAAAAGCAATGGTTCGATTGCGTCAAACAATCCTTCATGTTCGAATTTCTTGGGAAGCTATGGGTTTTCTGTCACTGGATTGACATGCTCAGGAAATTGTGCTGGGGCGACCACTTTGGCAAATTTATCGTGCCAACAAAGCGCTTGCGGAGGAATGCGGTGCGATGTTGTTTCGGCAGCAGGGAGAACATATCGCATGACTGCGCGAATCACGGCTCCATCTGGGTTTTCCTTGAGCAGAGCGGATTGGTGGACTGAGTCACAAAGCGGGTCTGGAGCGACGGCAACTCTTAATGTTTCAGATGGCACAAATTTTACTTTTGTTCCCTATTTTGATTTCGTTAAAATTCCCACAAGAACAGTTTTGCAAATTTCTGATGACCCTGCTAAAAGCGCGCGCATTACTTGTATTTATCATCCAAGTAGTTGATATAGTCTTCTTTCAATTCTTGATCTGTTGGAACGCTCCCTTCAGGTCCAAGCATTCCCATCACTAACTCGGGCGCCTCTGTGGTCGCCGCCAGTTCCTGACGCACCGATTCGGCAATAATTTCAACGAGTGCAAGGCGCGTCGTCAAAGGTAATTGTTTGATTTCGAGGATGAGCGTATCAAGCGCCATCATAAATTCACCTCATTATTTTCATCCTATCACAACTCTAACGGCTCAACCCTATGATACAATCTCCGTCATGAATCCCGCCTCCTTCACCCTTGCCTCTGCGCGTGACGCGCTCGCGGCGCGCGAAATCTCTTCACTCGAACTCACCGATTTTTTTCTGGAACGCATTGCCCGGTACGATTCACAACTCAATTCGTTCATCACCGTCACCGCCGACCTTGCGCGCACACAAGCAGAACGCGCGGACGACGAACGCGCGCGCGGCATCGTTCGCGGCGCGCTGCATGGAATTCCAATTGCGCTCAAGGATTTGTACGACGTGCGCGGTTTGCCCACCACCACCGGTTCGAAAATCTTGCGCGACAACCTCGCGCAAGAAAACGCATTCGCCGCTGCAAAATTATTCGCGCAAGGCGCGGTGTTACTGGGCAAAAACAATTTGCATGAATTCGCGTTCGGCGTGACGAATGAAAATCCGCATTACGGCGACGCGCACAATCCATGGAACCTCGCACACATCACCGGCGGCTCATCGGGCGGCAGCGCGGCGGCAGTTGCCGCGCGTTTGTGTCTCGGCTCGCTCGGTTCCGACACGGGCGGCTCGATTCGCATTCCCGCCGCGTTATGCGGCATCACGGGCTTGAAACCGACGTACGGGCGCGTCAGTTTGCGCGGTGTGATCCCTTTGAGTTGGAGCAACGATCATGCCGGTCCCCTCACGCAAACCGCGCAGGATGCGGCGCTGATGCTGGACGCGATCGCAGGTTACGATGCGAACGATCCCGCATCCGTCAACGTTCCAACACAAGATTACACCGCAACGCTGAATGATTCACTGCGTGGGGTGCGATTCGCCGCGCCGCGCGGATATTTTGAAGAAAAGGTGGACGAGGAAATTTTGCGCGCGATTCAGGACGCCAAACGCGCGCTGCAAGGATTGGGCGCGGTGTATGTTGAAAAAGAATTACCGGCTGCGGGCGAAATGTTTGAAACGAACCGCGTGACACTGCGCGTGGAAGCGGCGGCATATCATCGCGAATGGATCGAATCGCGCGAGAAAGAGTACGGCGCGGATGTGTACACGCGCCTAAAAAGTTTTCAAACCATCCGCGCGGATGAATACGCGCTGGCGCGGCGGCGTCAAGCGGAACTCGTACGCGCGCTCGATGGATTTTTCGATGACGTGGATTTTTTCATCACGCCCACCACGCGCATTCCTGCGCCGCGCTTTGGAAACGATCCCGTCGCCCTCGCGCAAGACCTCACCGCGTTCACCGCGCCCTTTGACGTGACAGGGGTTCCTGCGATTTCGATTCCGTGTGGTTTCAGCAGCGCGGGTCTCCCCATCGGTTTGCAAATCGTCGGACGCGCGTGGAATGAAGCGCGCGTGCTGCAAGTTGCGCATCAATACCAGTGCGCAACCGATTTTCATTCGCGGACTCCAAATTTATGAAAAAAGCGAGGCGCAGATTTGCGCCTCGCTTTTATTTGTCACAGTAGATCACGTGCGTTTGACTGGCGTGATATTCCCATTCCTTGCCATCAGCTTCCAAGATAATCAAATAGCCCGGTGTAATCACTTGCAGATACATCATGCCCGGTATCGGACAGCCGAGCGATGAATCACGCCATTCCACCGGCTCTACACTTTTCACCGTTATCTCATCGGGCAAAACATTCGCGCGCGTCGCCAGGTCGGCTTTCGCTTCATTCACCAGTTTGAGCGCAGTTGGATCGGCAATCACAGTACTACTCCCTTCCGGCGTGGGCTTGTTATCAATTGGCGGCGGCACTTGCGGCGTGGGTGCGCCAATGATTATTTTGGTTGGTAATGCTGGAAATGTTGGCGCAGCGGTTACTTGTGGTGCGAGTGTAGCGGTGGGTTGAGCCAGCGTTGGTGCGGGAGTTGCAGTTGCAGTCGTTTGCGTTGCGACGCCACAGCCGCTCAACATACCGGCGACCAGAACGATCAATAACAAAAACCTGAATCGTTTCATCTTTATTCCTCTGGTCACAAGACGTTCAAGCAGTTGCGCGCGTTCCATTACGCTTGCGCAATGTATGCCCCGCGCGCGCTCAACTTTAAAATTTTCGTCTCGCCGTTCAGTTTCAATTTGCGCGCCGTTTCGACAAAGGCAGCGCGCACGCGTGCGGCTTGCGCATTCGTCGTCGCAAAGGCAATGAGACTCGGACCCGCGCCGCTCAGCGCCGCGCCATTTGCGCCCGCGCCGCATGCAGCGTCGAGCATTTCGGACATTCCTTTTACCAACGGCACGCGATAAGGTTGATGCAAGCGGTCTTGCATACCGATTTGTAAAAAACCGGCGCGCTGCGTGGTGAAAGCGTACGCGGTCAATGCGCCGCGGCTGATATTGAAAATCGCGTCGGCGCGTGAAATCTGCGCGGGCAAGACATTGCGCGCGGTTTTGGTTGACAACGCGCGCTCAGGAATGTAGACGACGGCGCGCCAATTTTGCGACGGCTCGACTGCCGCGCAGACGACGCGGTGCCCATCGAACGCGGAAATTGTAAAACCGCCAAAGATTGCGGCGCTCACATTGTCGGGATGCCCCTCGAGTTCGTTCGCCATTTCCAAAATTTCTTGCGCGCTCAACGGCGTTCCCGCCAACGCGTTACCCGCCAGCAAGCCGCCGACCAGTGATGCCGCGCTGGAGCCAAATCCTTTGCCGATGGGAATGCGATTCGTCATCGTCACGCGGAGTGTGGGCAGCGGCGCGCCGATATAATCGTAAAAAATGCGAATGTGTTCGACCACCATGTTCGATTCATCCGCAGGCAGACCTTGCGAATCGCCGCGCAGTTTCACTTGAAATGCGCGCGCAGGTTCAACAGTGATGCTGTTCCACCAATCGAGCGCGAGACCGAGACAATCAAAGCCGGAACCGAGATTTGCAGTCGTGGCGGGGACGTTGACGGTTATACGTGGCACAATTCACCTATTTGAAATTTCACTTTCGTCGCGCTTTTTTCTTTTCTTCGGCAAACATCTTTTTGTACGCATCAATTCCGAAGGTGATACGCGTCTGTGCGCTTGCCGCGCGTTCCCAACCAAGCGTTTTCACAAAGACACCTTCCAAGTCTTTGTACGTCGCAAAAAAATGCGCGCACTCGGCGAGAAAGTGCTGTGGAATATCGCTGATGTCGTGATAATCGCGGAAAAAGGGATCGTCAAGCGGCACCGCCAAAATTTTATCGTCGGGTTCGCCCTTGTCTTTCATCCGAAAAAGCCCGATCGGGCGCGCCGGAATGATGCAGCCGGGAAAAGTCGGCTCGTTGGTCATGACAAAAATGTCGAGCGGGTCGCCGTCGTCGTACAATGTCTGTGGCACAAAGCCATAATCGCCGGGATAGACCATCGAAGAATACAACACGCGGTCTAGCCGAATCGCGCCGAGTTTTCGGTCAAACTCGTACTTGTTGCGCGAACCTTTTGGAATTTCGACGACCACGTAGACTACGTTCGGCACGTCGGGTCCGGGGGGAAGATCTCGCCAGAGATTCATAAGTGTAAAAGTTTCAGAAAATAAATTTCAGAGAAATTTATTTTCTGAAAAAAGTTCTAATGCGCGTACAATCGTATCAGTTTCGGCGGGCAGAGTCTCGATTCGAAATCCTGACGCGAGCGCAAAATCAATATCTTTTAAACCATTTCCCGTCAACACACAAACAATCGTTTGCCCGCGTTCCAATTTTCCCGCGCGCTGTTTTTTCAAAATGCCCGCCACACTCGCGGCGGATGCAGGTTCGACAAAAATTCCTTCGCGGGCGGCGAGGTACGCATGGGCAGCGCGGATTTCATCGTCGCTCACGGCGGAAATTTCACCGCCTGATTCATCGCGCGCGCGGACTGCGCCGCTCCAGCTGGCGGGATTGCCGATCTTGATCGCCGTAGCGACCGTGTGCGGCTCCGCCACCGGTTTGCCGGAGACGAGCGGCGCCGCGCCTTCCGCTTGAAAGCCCCACATTTTGGGGCGCGCGCTTTTCTTAAGGTTAGCGTACTCGATAAATCCTTTCCAGTACGCGGTGATGTTGCCCGCGTTGCCAACCGGCAGCGCGAGAATGTCGGGCGCGCGCCCCAGCTCATCCACAATCTCGAATGCCGCCGTTTTTTGTCCTTCCAGCCGATGCGGATTGATCGAATTGACGATTGCCAAATTGAATTGTTCGCCCAGTTCGCGCGTGAGTTCGAGGGCGCGGTCAAAGTTCCCATCAATCGCCAAAATTTTCGCGCCGTACACATATGCTTGCGCGAGTTTGCCGCGCGCAATTTGTCCCGATGGAATCAAAACCGCACACGTCAATCCTGCGCGCGTCGCGTAAGCAGCCGCGCTCGCCGAAGTGTTGCCCGTGGACGCGCAAACGACTGCGCGTGCGCCGCTCTCGGCGGCTTTCGCCATCGCGACGACCATGCCGCGATCCTTGAACGAACCGGTCGGATTGCACCCCTCGAGTTTGAAATAAATTTCGCACGCGGTCTCTTGCGACAATGCGGTGGAACGCACCAACGGCGTATTCCCCTCGCCGAGCGAAAGACGCGGAGTTTTTTCGGTGAGCGGGAGATATTGTTGATAGTGTTCGAGGACGCCGTGGGCTGACATGGAATTTTTGTGGCGCGATGGTTGCGCGGATTTTTTTCATTGTAGCCGTTTCAACCTTACACGCAAACTTGTAAGCCGCGCTTTGGGTATGCAGCATTTTTCCGCGCACGCGGCGTTGAGTTCATCCCAGAATGAGGCGGATTGCAGCAAGCGCCGTAAAAATCAACGCCAGTTGTTCAAAGAGCTGTTGATTGATTCGTTTCAAAAGTTGATAACCGAGCAATCCGCCGACGATCACGAATGGCGCCATGAACGCATCGAATACGAGCGATTCGGGCGTGATCAAACCCAAATTGTAACTAAAGGGCACTTTGGCGGAATTCATGATGAGGTAATACCACGCGCTGGTACCCATAAATTCGATCTTGGGCAAACCCATCGCCAAAAAATAAATGATCATGATCGGACCCGACGCGTTCGACACCATTGTAAAAAAACCCGCGAGGATGCCCACCAGCGCGGCGAGCCAAAGTTTGTGCTGCAGCGTTTCGCCCGCCTGCTCAACGGCACGCGCAGAGCGCATGCGCCAAAATTGCAGTCCGGTGATGATCAAGAGGATGATGCCAATCAAACGCCCCACTTGCGCGGAATCGAGCGAGCCCAACGCGAAATAACCGAGAACGACGCCGAGTCCCGTCCATGGCAGCAAACGAAGCAAGTGTGACCATACGGCATCGCGTCGGTAATGTGCCACCGCGACAATGTCGCCGACCAGCAAAATCGGAAGCACGATTCCGGTTGACGCGCGCGCGGGAAAGATCAATGCGTACAGGGCGACGGCAAAGACGCCAAGCCCCGCAACTCCCGTCTTGGAAATTCCAATCAGCAGCGCGCCCAGAATTGCAATTGCCCATGCCCACCATGCCAAATCATAAGGGAGGTTCATGCGTAACGCTTAACCCACGCGCAAGCTCTTGGATGCAAAGATGATTTGCATTGATGAACAAAACAAGCTGCGCTCAAAGCCATTCCAACCAACGTCCATGATGATCACAATTGGCGAGCGTTTTTTGAATGCGTGCGCCATTTTCAAATTGCGTCAAAATCATTGGCGCGGGCCACGTACTCGGTTCGATGGCGACGTCAAACAACTTTCGCCCTACGCTGTGTTCCGCAAGCAAATCGTAATACCGCGCGCGCGTTCGCTCCGTGACTTGATTCAGTACGAAACTGTGAAACAGGACAATGGGCGTTCCGCGCGGCGTTTCATCAATCAACTGCGGCGCGACTTTCAGCGCATCGCCTTGCAAAACTTTTGGCGGAAACTCGCGCGCCAACGCAATGGCGCGCTGCAAACGCGCGGCGCGTTCCAACTGCTCGGGCCAGACCAACGCGCGCAGCCACAACATCGCCTCGTCGTCGAACACATCATTCGGATTCAGATCAATGCCAACGCGCGACGCGATGGGCGGCAATTCATTCGGCAAAGGCGGACGCGCATCGCCTCGCAATCCACATTCCAACAGCACCACCGATGATGTGACGCCGTATATTTTTTCAGCCCCATACAAGTACGCAAAGCGATCCCAATTCAAGTTCAAGCCCGCGCTGCTGCCGACTTCGATCATTGCAAATGGGTCTGCGTCAAGCTGTTGGGAGATGAATGTGAACGCGGGTAAAAATAACGCGCAGCGCGCGACTTCGTTGGTTTGGACACGCTGTGTGCTCACGAGTGAAATGATTTCGTCCGCGTGCTCTAAACAAAAGGCGCGAAAGATCGGATACGGGTCATCTTGCGTATCCGGTTTGCGCGTCAGGTCGGCGAAAAAGTTTTTCAGCGGGTCGTCGAGACCCCGCAGCAACAAATAATGCACCGCTCCAAAGAGGAGGTTCATCGGAGGTTGGTGGGGCTGGGCGTGTGCGGCAAGTTTGAGCAACACGGGGTCGTTCGCAATTTGGCGCGCCAGTTTTTCATAGAACGGCGACGAATCGGCAAGCACATGATCGGCGTTCCACAAAAAATCTTGTGCGAGTTTATGTAATTTTGGGGGGAAACGAGGATTGCGCGTCATGCGTCAGCGCGCCCGCGCGGGACGAAAGTTGCGATCGCGCTGCCAATTTTGATGCGGACGCCGCAGACGCGCCAGAGGAATCGCGTAATCAGCGCGTTGTGTGGGCGCGAGCGCGCGTTCGGAAGAGGAGGGTTCAAACGTTAACTGCGCGCTTGCGACGATGCGCGCGGCGTTTTGGTCTGGCGCAATCGTTTTAGCATCGTCATCGTGTTCCACAAATTTTAAATAGACAGTGAGATCGTGACGGTCACGCGGAAGGTAAACCGACAACGGTTCCGCCACAACGAGTTCGCGCCCCCACCCATCGAGCGCGTAGCCGGGCGAAACAATTGCCTGCGCCGCGCCGTCGTCATTTTCTTGGAGCCCCACTTCCAAGCCGACGACAATGCCGTAACCGTGCAGCATCCGATTGTGCTGCCAGCGGCTCTCTAACTGATATTCCTGTTCCGCGCGTAAATCGTCGGCGGTTAATGCTTGACCTGTCGCATAGTTCGGACGTTTCAATGTTACGAGTTTGTGGGCATCAAATTTCATCTTGGATCGTTCCCGTCGGCGAAAGTTTTATGCCGTCCCATTCCACACAAATCAGTTCGCCGCCGCGTTGTTCCGCCAACACCAGTCCGGCATTCGAGAGAATGTGCTGCGACCCAAACGCATAGCCCACATTCGCCAACACGAGCGGAAGCATGGCATGAAAAATGCCCGCGTGCGCCACGAGCAAAAGGGCGGCGTCCGTATCCGCGTATTTTTGCGAGAGGTCTGAGAAGAATGGCATGAAACGCGCGCGCATGTCATTGAAACTTTCGCCGTTGGGCGTACGCGCGTCGAGGTCGCGTTTCAAAATCCACGTCTCGAATAATTTCGAGTATTCGTCCCACGCCTCTTGGTCCGCGCGTCCCTCGAAATCTCCCGCGTCATGTTCCAGCAGCGCAGGCGTGAATTCAATTTCCAAACCGTGCGTTGCATTCAAGATTTCCGCCGTCTGGCGCGCGCGCAGCATCGGGCTGGAATAAATTTCGGAAAACTTTACCGCGCGCAAATCTTCCGCGCGGGCTTGTGCTTGCGCGCGTCCTTTTTCCGTGAGCGGATGAAGTTCATGTTGTTGATTGGAAAAAGTATTGGTGAGATTTGCTTCACTTTCGCCGTGACGAACGAAATAGAATCGCATAAGGAGTAAGAATAGATTGGAGATTAGTTCGCGCCATGTGATTCCAACAGCGCGATGCTTGCCGTATGGTTGCCCTGCTTGGCAAAATCGAGCGCGGTCATATTTGCAAATTGCGCGGCGTTTTTATCTACGCGCGCATTGACGTCCGCGCCATGTTCCAGCAGCAGTTGAACGATTTGCAGGTTGCCATTTTGTGCCGCGCCCATTAGCGGCGTAAAACCATCCGCTTGAACCGCGTTCACGTTCGCGCCCGCCTCGATCAATTTTGCGGCGACCTCGTAGTGATTGCCCGCGACCGCCGAGTGCAGGGGCGCAACGTGCATCGCATTGTTCGCCGCGATGTTGGGGTCGGCATGATACATCAACAGCGCGTTGACGATGTCGAGGTGTCCAAAAAAAGAGGCGAGTCCGAGCGGCGTAAAGCCGTCGGGTGAAAAGGCGTTTGCCAAATTGGGCTGCATCGCCAGCCAGCCCATGGCGCGCTCTGTATCGCCAATGGCGGACGCATCATACAAATCGAGCTGCGCGTTGTGCGCGACCAGAGATTTTACAATTTCCGTGCGCCCGTAATATTGCGCCAGCATGAGCATCGAAATGCCATTGTCCGTGCGCGCGTTCACGAGCATTGGGTTGCCGGCAAGAATTTTTTCGACGGCGGCAATATCATTTTGTTCGATTGCCTGAACGAGTTCGGCTGTGGTGTACATGAATTCCTTTGCTAATAGAAAGAGTTGCTACTCTCGATTCAACTGCTGCGATAAAAGCGGACGTGCGCTTTTTCGAGTGTCGCCATACCATCGTGAATCGCGGGATTGATCAATTCCAAAAACGCTTCCAATTTTTCGCGCGTGTCCACAAATTCAACAATGATAGGCAAATCTTCCGAGAGCCGTTCGATCTTGAAAGTGTGAATACGCGATGCCGCGCCAAAGCCCATGATGCCGCGCAAGACGGTTGCGCCCGCGAGTCCGTTTTGTTTCGCTTGAATCACAAGCCATTCATACAACGGCTTGCCCGCGTACTTGTCTTGTTCCCCGATAAAAATTCGCAGCAGTGCGCCATCTTCGGAAAGCATAAATCACCTCCAAATCAACGCCACAGCATTGCGTCCAAGCCACACCGCGCCCAAACCAAACAACAAACTCGCGGCGATATTTGCAATCGCGTACCACATTTCACCATCGCGCGCGAGCGCCATCGTTTCGTTGCCAAAAGATGAAAACGTTGTAAAGCCCCCCAACACACCGACAACGAACAGTACGCGCAATTCGGGCGTGAGCAAACCACGCGCTTCCGCGAGCCAAGACAAAACTCCGATGATGAAACAGCCAATCACGTTGACGGCAAGTGTGCCAAAGGGGAAACTCGCGCTGCCGGAGGCAGCTTGGACCCAGCCGCTCACCCAATAGCGCAGAATCGAACCGATTGCGCCGCCGATGCCCACAAGGAAAATTCGTTCCATATTTACTCCGCTTGATAAACACCTCCGAGGAGATGAACAAGTAGGAGTCATCAGCGCAAGGCAGTTCGCAGAATTCGTCTGCTGGGCGGACCCCATCGCCAAAAAAGAAAACCAGTTTGCTTTCAATACTACGCGGAATGAAAAAAAAGACAAACGATTTCGCAACTGTTTGTCTTTTTTTTCATTCGAATGTCGGGGCGTTGTCAAGCCGCCCTTGGGCGAATCAAGCGCGGCTATAAAATTTCGTCCTGCATCTCTGCTTTTGTTTCGGCGGAAGGCGACGCTGCGGGAGGCGCGGTTTCGGCGTCCACCCCCGCCATCAAAAGTCCCAGTTCATCTTTGGTCGCGGTTTCTGCATCCAACGTCTTGATAATGTGTCCTTTGTACATGACGGCGATGCGATCGGAAAGCGAGAGAATTTCATCCAGCTCGTTAGAGACCAACAACACCGCAGCGCCTTCATCACGTTTTTCGATGATGCGCGAGTGAATGTATTCGATGCTGCCAACGTCCAAGCCGCGCGTCGGCTGTGAGGCGATGAGGAGTTTGATAGGACGCGAAAATTCGCGCGCGATAATCACCTTTTGTTGATTGCCGCCCGAAAGACTGGAGGTCGGCGTTTCGACACTCGGCGTGCGGACATCGTACTCTTTGACGCGCGCTTGGGCTGCCTCTTTGATGGCGGTGCGATTCAGGGCGATGCCTCGCGCAAAAGGGGGATGATAATATTCATTCAAGACCATGTTGTCTTCAACGGGAAAATTCATCACCAGCCCATCCGCTTGACGGTCTTCGGGGACGTGCGCGACGCCCAACTCGAAGATTTGGCGCGGCGCGAAATTTGTGGCGTCTTTGCCCGCGATGCGTACGGAACCACTCTGGACACGGCGCAAGCCGGTGAGCGCTTCGACCAATTCTGTCTGCCCATTGCCTTGCACACCCGCAACGCCCAAGACTTCGCCGCCGCGCACCTCGAGCGAAACATCCCGCACGGCGATGTTTTTTCGGTCGTCCTGCACTTGGAGTGTTTCCACTTCAAGGACCGCTTCGCGCGGCTTCATCGCCTCTTTGTCAACTGTTAAAATTACTGTCCGTCCCACCATCATGCGCGCCAGCCCCTCACTGGTCATTTCCTGCGGTTTCGTTTCGCCGACCACTTTTCCGGCGCGCAAGACCATGATGCGGTCCGAAAGTTCCAACACCTCGCGCAGTTTGTGCGTGATGAAAATGATCGAGTTGCCCTGCGCCTTGAGATTCCGCAATACTTTGAAAAGATCATCCGCTTCTTGCGGGGTCAACACCGCAGTTGGCTCATCAAGAATGAGAATGTCCGCTTTGCGATAGAGCAACTTTATAATTTCGACGCGCTGTTGAATGCCGACGCTTAAATCTTTGACGTACAATTTTGGGTTCACTTCCAAGCCGTACTGCACCGACAGCTTGGAAATATCGTCTGCAACCTTTTGCCGATCCAGCGCCAAGCCGCGCGTCGTTTCAATGCCAAGCATCACATTTTCGGTCACCGTGAAAACGGGAATCAACATGAAATGTTGATGCACCATGCCGATGCCCAGCGCAATTGCGTCGTGCGGACTTGTCATGGTGACGGGCTTGCCGTGTACCAAAATTTCGCCTTCGTCCGGATGGTACAAGCCGTAGAGGATGTTCATCAAGGTGCTTTTGCCCGCGCCATTCTCGCCGAGCAAGGAAAGAATTTCGCCTTGATGCAGTTTGAGGTCAATGTTATCGTTAGCGAGGACACCGGGAAATCGTTTGGTGATCCCGCGCGCTTCCAGCACAGGTGTCATGCTATCCTCCCGGTGAGTAGGCTTGACCATCCGCCGCGGGCGGCGTCGTGCGTCCGATAATTCCGGTCATTGCAATCATCGTCAAGATGTACGGCAGCATGCCGATAAATTGGGATGGAATGGGAAAGCCAAACGCTTGCGCGTTAATTTGCAGCGCTTGCGCCGAGCCAAACAAGAGCGCGGCAGCCCATGCGCCAAATGGATTCCAATTACCAAAAATCATCGCGGCGAGCGCAATAAAGCCGCGTCCGTTTGTAAGCAGCGGCTCGAACGAAGGCACCGATTCCAAAGTAAAGTACGCGCCCGCCAAGCCGGCGATGCAGCCGCCGATGATTACATTCGCATAGCGCATTCGAATAACATTGATGCCAAGTGTGTCAGCGGCGCGTGGATGCTCTCCGACCGAACGGGTGCGGAGTCCCCAGCGCGTGTAAAACAATACAAAATGTGCGATAAAGACAAAAAGAATCGAAGCTACTGCAATCGGCTGTTGTTGAAAGACAGGTCCGACGACCGGTAAATCGCTCAATACCGGAATCTTGATGATTGGCAGAACGCCGGGCGCGTGGGGAATGCTTCCTTGAAAAAAGAGCGCGCGATTGAGAAAGCCGGTGATGCCGACCGCGAGAATGTTGATCACAGTCCCACTGATGATTTGGTCAACTTTGTACGTCACCGAGAGAACCGCGTGCAACAGTCCAGTCATCGCGCCGCTGAAAATGGCAAGGACAACGCCCACTCCCAAGCTGATAGCGACACGCGCTGTTTCATCGAGACCGCCGTTTGCAAGAAGGAATTGATTCGTGTAGATCGAACCGAGAAATCCAAAGAATGCTGCCATGAGCATCATTCCTTCAATTGCGATGTTGACCACACCGGCGCGTTCGCAAAAAATCCCCGACAGCGCGCCCAGGGTCAACGGCGCGGCAACGCGTAACGTCGTCGCAATCATACTCGTCGCAATCAACGTTGGCGCGTATTGCGGCACGCCGATAATTACTGCAAAGAGGATAATGCCGCCAATCATTAACAGAACCGCACCAAAACGATTCCACTGCATAGCTCATTCTCCCCAGCCGCGTGTGAGCACCATTCGTTCGCCGGTGCCACGTATGCGAAAGATTTGACGAATGATTGTATCTGCCGCGACAAACAGCAAGATGAGACCTTGAATTACAGAGATAATGTCAACGGGCACTTGAGACACGAATTGCATTTGGGTCGCGCCATTCCGCATCCCGCCAATCAATAACGCGGCGAGAACGACGCCAAATGGATTGTTGCGTCCGAGCAATGCAACGGTGATTGCATCAAAGCCATACCCAACCGAAAAGGAAAGCTCATGGCGAAAGTTGAGCGCGGCAACCTCGACCACACCTGCCAACCCCGCGAGCAAACCGCTGATGCCCATCGTCACGACAAATAGGCGTCCCACTTTCATGCCCGCATATTTTGCCGCGTCGGGACTCGCGCCGACGGCACGCACTTCATAGCCGAGCGTCGTGCGGTACAATATCCACCAAACGACGAACGCCATCACAATTCCAAGCACAAAGCCCCAATGGACGCGATAGCCGCTAATGAGTGCGGGAATCCGCGCGCCGAGCGCGATTTCGGGTGTGCGCGCAATTACATTTGTCGGACTGGGATCTTTGAGCGGACCGTTGAGCAGATAGCCGATAAATAGGAGCGCGATATAGTTCATCATGATCGTGTTGATGACTTCGTGCGCACCGGTACGCGCTTTCAGATAACCCGGAATTGCGCCCCACAACGCGCCAGCCAGACAACCGCCCAAGATCACAATCGGTAAATGAATAACGGCGGGGATTGGCTGTCCCAAAAGTTTTGGCAGCGCAAAACCGAGATACGCCGCCGTCGTTGCGCCAATTGCCAACTGTCCTTCTGCGCCAATGTTGAACAATCCGCCCTTGAACGCGAATGCGACACCCAACCCGGCAAAGATGTACGGGGATGCCCAAACCAATGTTTCACTGATCGCGCGCGGTGAACCGAACGCGCCGCGGAACAAACCAATGTACGCTTCAATGGGATCCGCACCGACGAGCCACATGATGATCCCGCCCAGAACGAGCGCGACAAAGATGGCGAGAATCGGAAGGAGCATCGCATTGCCAATTGAGCGGAGGGCGCTCGTCACGGCTTGGGGTTTTGGATTGGGCGCGACTGCAAGTTGTGCGTCTGCCATACTAGGTAAATATTGCACAAGACCCCTACAGGACATTCCAGGGTCTTGTGCAATATTGCAAAAGAGGGGAAAGAGTTGCTTGCAAGCACGCGCTTTCCCCTCGGAACGAAATGACTCGCTTGTTAACTTGGCTTTGCGGGCGAGACGCCGGTCTTGATGGAACCGTCCTGCAAACCCTTGTCCAGTTCCTCAATCTTGGCTTTCACCGCATCCGGTACCTTGCTCTCAAAATCGTGATACGGCGCCAAGCCCACGGGTCCCACTACATTCCCACCTTCGAACTTGCCCGCCGCAATCCCTTTGATAATGTCGCACACGCCCGGTACGATCAGTTTCACCGCACTCGACAACAACGCTTTCTGCGCTTCGGGCACCGTCAGATATTGATCCGTGTCCACGCCCAGCGCCATCACACCTTTGCTCGCAGCGCCAATCAACGCACCATTGCCCGTCTTGCCGCCTGCACCAAAGATCACGTCCGCACCTTTGTCAATCATTGACAGCGCCGTCGTGCTGCCCCATTCCGGATCGGTAAAGGTCTTGTCAAACCCTACATCGCTGTGATACACCACTGTCACATCAATATTCGGATTGATGTATTTCGCACCCGCTTTGTAGCCTTCGCCAAAGCGCCATACCGGCGGCACCACATCTGTCCCCAACACCGCACCAATCTTGCCACTCTTGGACATCTGCGCCGCTAAGGCGCCCGCCAAAAAGCCCGCTTTGTCTTCTTCAAACACCAACCCCGCCAAGTTCGCCAGCGGCACGTCCGGATGCGCATCGTCTTTCGCCTGGAATTGATCCACGCCGATGAACTTGATGTCGGGATATTGCTTCGCCATCTTGTATGTCGCATCGCCCAACGCAAAGCCCACCGTCACGATTACGTTGTAACCGTTGTCCGCAAATTGTTGGATGTTCTTTTCGTAATCTTTCGGGTCGGTCGTCTCGATGTATTTGACTTCGCTCGCATTCACCGCCGTCGCTCCACACTGCGTCCCTTCCCACGACGATTGGTTGAATGACTTGTCATCTACTTTCCCTACGTCCGTTACCATGCCGATCTTGGCAATCGTTACTGCGGCAGCGGTAGTCGGTTCAGCAGCAGCAGCTGCACCCTTTGCGGGCGAGACGCCGGTCTTGATGGAACCGTCCTGCAAACCCTTGTCCAGTTCCTCAATCTTGGCTTTCACCGCATCCGGTACCTTGCTCTCAAAATCGTGATACGGCGCCAAGCCCACGGGTCCCACTACATTCCCACCTTCGAACTTGCCCGCCGCAATCCCTTTGATAATGTCGCACACGCCCGGTACGATCAGTTTCACCGCACTCGACAACAACGCTTTCTGCGCTTCGGGCACCGTCAGATATTGATCCGTGTCCACGCCCAGCGCCATCACACCTTTGCTCGCAGCGCCAATCAACGCACCATTGCCCGTCTTGCCGCCTGCACCAAAGATCACGTCCGCACCTTTGTCAATCATTGACAGCGCCGTCGTGCTGCCCCATTCCGGATCGGTAAAGGTCTTGTCAAACCCTACATCGCTGTGATACACCACTGTCACATCAATATTCGGATTGATGTATTTCGCACCCGCTTTGTAGCCTTCGCCAAAGCGCCATACCGGCGGCACCACATCTGTCCCCAACACCGCACCAATCTTGCCACTCTTGGACATCTGCGCCGCTAAGGCGCCCGCCAAAAAGCCCGCTTTGTCTTCTTCAAACACCAACCCCGCCAAGTTCGCCAGCGGCACGTCCGGATGCGCATCGTCTTTCGCCTGGAATTGATCCACGCCGATGAACTTGATGTCGGGATATTGCTTCGCCATCTTGTATGTCGCATCGCCCAACGCAAAGCCCACCGTCACGATTACGTTGTAACCGTTGTCCGCAAATTGTTGGATGTTCTTTTCGTAATCTTTCGGGTCGGTCGTCTCGATGTATTTGACTTCGCTCGCATTCACCGCCGTCGCTCCACACTGCGTCCCTTCCCACGACGATTGGTTGAATGACTTGTCATCTACTTTCCCTACGTCCGTTACCATGCCGACTTTGATCCCGCCTGCGCTCGGCTGCGCGGCAGTGGGCTCTGGTGCCGTCGTTGCAACCGCCGCCGTAGGTTGCGGGGCAGTGGTTGCAGGCGCCAAAGTCGGCTGTGGAGCGCTCGTTGCAGGCGCGCTCGTGGGCGGTGTCGTTGCCGCCGGAGCGCACGCTGCCAATACTATGCTGATCGCAAAGATCAACACCAACATTTTCAAAACTTTACTGCTCATCCTTCTCCTCCATAAGTTTTCATATGCGCACAGCTGTACGCGTTTGTATCAATTTGGAAATGGCGTCTCGTCGTGGAATATCTTAAAGTACCCCCTTTCCCCACATGGGAACCGAAGCGTCGAGATATGTCAACACCATCATTGTCAAAAAAAATGTGGATTGAGAGCTCATGTCGTGGATTGCGGGGATGTTCATCCGCAGATGAGTTGCAAAGACGCGACAAAATTTCGGAATGAGGCGATTATAACAAAGAACAAAAAAAGCGGCAACGCGATTTGGTTTAAAAATATTACGCGCCTCCTCCGGGCGAGCAAACTGTTTGCCGCTAACACCGCGACGCGCCCAACACGTAAAGGAAAATTTACTCAAGGCGCCCTTTTGCGACGCTGAAAAAATTCCAGCAACGCACCGATTGCAACCCCCAACCCCGCGCCGAGGGCAACGCCCGCTGCAACATTGCCCAGGGCTGCGCCAACTGCCGTGCCAACGCCCACACCGAGGGCAGTAAAGGCGCCTACCCGGCTTGCAGTCCCGCGCGCAGAGTTTGAATTGCGTGACATTTCGCGTCTCCCTCAAATCCAAGACCCAACTGCTTTGCATTCTGTTTCGATCCGCTTGTGCCTCACCAGCCACTTCAAAAACTCGACATTAGGTCTTGGACGGAACTTGCATTACGTTTCCGCGGCAGGCGCTGGTGCGGCAACCGCTTGCTCTTTCGGTTCACGCGGCGGACGCGGCGCTTTCACTGCCACCGGTTTTGGTTCTGGTTTGACCGGGGCGGGCGGCTGCTTGCCGGGCACAGACTTGCCTTTTGTGCCGCGAAAAAGTTTCCCCCGCTTGGTGCGTTTATCTCCCTTTCCCATCTCTGACTCCTTTTGAAAATTGATTTGCGGCGCGATTATACGCTGTACGCGCGGCGAGTGTCAAACAATTACTGTCCGTAATTGATGCGGGAACGTTCGCTGAATGGCGAAAGATAGGTCGGCATCTCTTTGTTCCCGCGCACAACGCTGATACGCCATTCATACACTCCGGTGTTACTCCACCAAACCGTTTCACAGCTGCCTCCGTCGCGGTTCGGATGGAGCGTCGCCTTTAGCTCTTTCGTCCAATCCACCAGCGCGGTCCAGCGCTCGTGTTCCACGAGTTTGCTTTCGACCAGAAAATATTCGTCCGCCGCAAGATTCGGCACATCCGTTGTCCATTCCAAAATCAAATCGCGGTTGCACCAATATTTCGCGCCATTCGTCGGCATAATAATCTGCGGCGCGGGATATTTGAAAGCTGCTCCGCCGGAGTTTGCAATTGACGCGGCAGAGGGCGTCGCGGTTGATTCGGTTTGCGCGAATTCAGTGGTGACTTGAGAAGCAGCGCGCGTTGCGGGCGGACACAACAGATTCGTCCGCAGATATGCCGCGCCATTCGCGCGATTCACAACCGACCATTCCCCATTCACGCCGTTCACGACAATGCGCGCGTCTTGTGCAAGCGTCTCGACAATTGGAAAATCGTCGCCCGGTCCTTGACGCAATGCGGCATTTTCAACACAAACCACAAAGGCGCGCTGTGCGACTTTTGTCGTCAATGCTTCAGGCGGCGGCGGCAGTGTCGGTGTTTCCGTCGGCGCTTTGCGCGTCCAGCCCGCTGCCTGCGCGTCCGTTAACGCGCAAAACCAACGATCGCCATTCGCAACCTCTACGTTCGCGGCGGCATAACCTTCATCATTCGGCAAATAGAAAAATCGCGCGCCATCCGCTTCAATCTTGCCCTTGACCACACAGCCCGGGGGGGGTGTTTCGCATCCTTCGCGACAGCGGGGGTCGGGCGTCGGCGTAGCTTTTTCCGCCGCAACCTGAGTTGGGCTGGCTTGGCGTGTGGGCAGCAGCGCATTCACTTCACTCGCAGCGCGATCGAACATGGCGGCAAAATTCATCTGCTCGTTCAAGCCCCAGGCGAGAATCCCCAACGCAAACATCAGGACCAATGCAACGGCGATTCCAACGAGACAAGTGCCGCCCTTCGCGCGTCGCGCGCCAAAATCCGTAAAATTAGATTGCGGCACATTGCGCAGCGTTGGCGCAGGAGCTGGAGGAGAATAGGGGATGCCTTGCGCGCGCGCGCGATCGTATGCCGCGCGCTGTGTGCTGTCACTCAAGACGCGCCACGCTTCATTCAAATCGCGCATTCGCTCCAACGCTTGAGGCGACGAACGCGCGTTGGGATGATGTCGCTGCATCAAACGCCGATACGCCGCATCAATCTGCATTTGCGACGCGTCGGGTCTGACATTCAACAAGCCGTAATAATCTTTCACGATAGCAGACAGGGCATAGCAGGTGGCGAATCGCCAAGCAAAAGAAACGCGTGACGATTTGCGATTGGCGATCCGCAATTTACCATCAGCGATTTTCCACTCTTGTCAGGATGTGCGTGGACGCCGTAGCGTGCGCAATGGAAGTTTCGGGACTCTGGGTACAGCTCCAATTGTTCCGCGAAAAAACAACCTGCGAGCCGCCGACCCAAAACGGATAATTGCACGCCGCGCCCGTTTCGGGATCGTCCCGCGCGATATTTTCCACAAATTCATTGCCAATGGCAAACGTCACTTCGTAACAGTTGTGCGGCGCGGCGCGACATTCATTTTGATGAAAGCGATTATGATTGGAAGTGAGATTGCCTTCACCATTCATATAAAAACAATCGCCTGAATTGACGCAAAAATTTTTCGCAATCACATTTTGTTGACAGGCGATGCATGACCAGCCAGCCGATTCGCAGCCGGTTGGCAAATAGCCCCCCTCGGTGTTGCACGCGCGATTGTCGCGGCTGAATGAATTGCCGACAAAGTAACTTGCTTCGACGGCGAAATTGTACGAACCCCAACCACTCGAATCGTCCAAACGATTGTTGAGCAGCTTCAAGTCGCGCACGCGTTCCGCTGCCACGCCGATAACGCCACCCGCAATATCCGAATCCATGATCGTCGTATCATTCGCGCGCACCAAAATTCCGCCGCCATAAATCACCCCCCCCTGCCTTCCTCTGCAATCAGGATACAAACACAAGAGCATGTTCGAATCCTCTGCATTGGTGGTGCCGCGAATCAACACATTTTGAATCAACAAACGCGCGCCTTCGGCGACGATGCCATACCCGCGCCCTTCGCTCCGAATCACCGAACTCTTGTCCCCAAACACACCAATGTTTTCCCCGCGCAAAAGAAATGGGCGATAATTCTGCCCCGCGCATAATTTCACGGAACGATCTACAACGTCGGGCATCGCCTCCGCCGGAGTACATTCCGCAGGTTCGTTTGGAATTTGCACAGAGAGCGGGGCAAAATTCAAGGTCGCGGGCAAAGCAACCGCAAGTGTATTTCCCAACTCTACGATTTCAGTTGGCGGCGGCTGTGTTAGTTCAATCGGCGGCGGTTGGGTTGGCGCAGTCGTTGGCGCAATGGTCGGAGCGCGCGTTGGCGGAATTTGCGTGGGCGCGCGTTCGCGCGTGGGGCGCGGCGTCTCGGTTGCTTGCGGCGCCGCGACTGCTACGACTCGCGTTGGATTCTGACGCCGCGCCGTGTTCGCTGTACGGGGCTGGGTAAAATACGCTCCGACAAAAAAAACTGCAAGGCAAGCGTCAACGACTCCGAAGAGAATCATTGCCGTCAAAAAGAACCGACGGAGACTCCAACGACGTGAGCGCGACACATTAAAGGGACTGCCCCATGTGTCACGCAAATAAATATCATGGACGAGCCAAGGCGAGGGAGTGCGCTCGCGACGAAACTTCATCGAGCGAAAATTGTTACAGTGGGGCGATATGGTATCGCCCAATTTTTTGAAGCGGCGTTCCGCCGATTATAGAGTAAGATGGGGCGAAAGACCAAAACCTTTTCGCGTCGAAATCGGCGCGCGACCAACATAAAAATCGCGCAAGCGGCGCAAAGTCCGCGCCGCAACTATATATCATCGAAAGGAGCGTATGCCCTCCGTTTATTTGGAACATCTCACTTGGGTACAAGCCGAAAAAGCATTCCGGGAAATCCCCATCGTGCTGCTCCCCATCGGCGCGATTCTCAAAGAACATGGTCCGCATCTTCCGCTCAATACCGACTATTTGATCGCGCGTGACTTGGCGCGGCGCGTCGCTGAACAAACCGACGTGATTGTGTGTCCGCCGGTGACGTTCGGCTATTATCCCGCTTTTGTCCATTTCCCAGGGAGCGTGAATCTCGCGTCCGATACGTTCCGCGAAACCGTCGAACAAATTATTTTGTCGTTATCGAAAAATGGCGCGCAGCGCTTTCTCCTTTTGAATACGGGCGTGAGTACAACGGCGCCGCTCACGCTCGCGGCGAACAATTTGGTCGCGCAGAACATTCGCGTCGCGCTGGCAAATATTTTGGAACTGGGCAAGCGCGCCGACGCGGTCATCGAAAACGAATCCGGCTCACACGCCAACGAACACGAAACATCCATGCTCCTGGCAATTGATTCTACTGTGGTGAAAATGGAAAATGCGGTCGCGGAAATTCAACTTTGGATGAATGAGCGCGGCGCGCCGGTGCGAGAGGCAGGACCGCTGCTTCGCTCGCAGGATGGCGTCGGCGTGTACTGCCCCTCGGGCGTCATCGGAGACCCAACACGCGCGACGCGCGAAAAAGGGGAAGCGATTTTGCGCGCGATGGCTGATGATGTGGTCGCGTTTTGTAAAAATTGGGAGTAATGCTCAGACAGAACTTGCGAGCAGTTTTTTCAAATACGGCAGCTGTTCTTCCGCCGCGCGTTCGCCTTCTTCGATTACGTACGGAATTTTCTCGGTATCGAACAAGCCGATGTGTTGATTGAACTGCGGCAAGATCGGAATGACTTCGCCATGATGCGCCATCGAATGAAACGCGTAATTTGATTTCAACAAATTGTTCGCCATGATGCTGCTCACTTGAAACGTATAGCGCATGAGCGAATTGATTTTGCCTTGATACGGACTCTCAAAACCCATTGCCAAAATCACGTTTGCGCCTTCCTTGATCGCCACCCCAATCGGCAGCGGATCGCTCAAGTAGCCATCCACCAATAATTTTCCGTCCACACGATGCGCTTTGAAAATGTACGGAATTGCGATGCTCCCGCGCAGCGCGTCCACCAAATTCCCTTTTGTCAGCACCACTTGTTCGCCATGTTCAAAATCGGTCGCGGTGAGATAGAGCGGAATTTTCGCGTCCTCGATCCGTTTCTCGCCATACGCCGCGCGCAATCGTTCCATCACCAGCGTATCATCAACTGTTCCGAAATTTTCATCGAAACCGAAAGCATTCGGCAGCAAGATTTGCCCGAGGGAGCGCCGATTGTGTTTGGCGGTCACTTGATGCGTCCACAAGCGCATGCTCGTTTCTTGCGCTTGCTGCGGCGCAAGACCCAACGCAATCATCGCCGCGTACAACGCGCCGCCGCTTGTGCCAACCACCATTTCGACTTGAATATTTTCGCGCAGCAGTGTTTTGTGCAAACCAATCGCCGCCGCGCATTTCACACTTCCCGAACCGATTACCAATGCAACTCGTTTTGTATCTGACATAAGACGAATCATTATTCCGCAAAGCTTGCAACCGCCGCGTCCACATCCGCGTACGATTTCATAATGCTCATGAAACCGGAAAGGTCGAGAACCTTTTTCACATTCGGCTGAACGCCCGCGAGGCGCAGATCGCCGCCTTGGCTGCGTGCGTCCTTGACATTGTTCAGCAAGACACGCAAGCCCGCGCTGCTTGTGTATTCCAACCCGCTCAGGTCGGCAACGAGCCGCGCACGTCCGCCGCGCAATTCGGCTGCCAGCGCGTCCGCAAGTTCGGGCGCGGTGAGCGCATCGAGACTGCCATTGATGGAAACGATTTGAACACTACCCTTTGACTTGGTGGAAAGCTCCATGTGACTCCATTCGAATGAATTTGTGCTTGGTTTGTTGAGAACAAATTGATGCGCGCGGACATTCTTGCCCGCGCGTTCTAAAAATATTCGCCGCGCCATCCGGCAGAAATTACATTGACGCGGTGGTGCGTCTCACGCCATCGCGGCGAGGGCGGCTTTTGTGTCCGGATAAATTGGCACGAGATTTTTCAAACCTGCGAGATCGAGAACGCGGTCCACGCGCGGAGTTGGATTCACCAGCGCGAGCTGCGCTTTGCTCTGCCCCACGCGCGCGTCGTCGAGCGTTTTCAATACTGCCCAACCGTCTTCTGTATCGGGCATTCGCTCGCCACGCAAAAGTTTCGTGATCGCGTTCAGCGCCACGAGTCCGGAACTGCTCATGTATTCGCAGCCGCTCACTTCGAGGACGATGCGATTAACACCCTCCGCATGAAGCGTTTCCGCCTGCGAGATCAACTGTTTGTAATTCGATCCATCCACACTGCCGCTGATGTGAACAACTGCCGCATCCGGCGCGGGACGTTCAACTGAGAGTTCCATAAAACCATACCTTTCTGAAAGATTCAAAATGCGCCGCATCGTCAGCACATTGCCGTTCACGGCGTCGAATTCAAACCTCACCTCGTCCATCAATTGACGCATAATGTACATCCCCATGCCACCAATGGGACGTTCGGCGAGTGGCAATTTCAAATCGGGTTCCGGGATCAGCGAAGGATCAAACGATTTGCCATAATAATGCATTTGGATGACGAGCTTGTTTTCTTGACGCCACAACGTCAGCGTAATGCGTCCGCGTAGATTCTCAAACGCGTGATGGAAAACATTGGTCGCCGCTTCGTCCGTCGCCAGCTCGGCAGCAAACGCGTCATCTTCGTTCCCACCCAACAGGCGTACCGTCTCACCGACGAAATCGCGAATCGGCGAGAGTTGCTCCAGCGAACCATCAAACGCGCGCACAAAGCGCAGTGGAGAGAGCATTACAATACGCCGGCAGGTCAACGAATCGAGCTCGCTCATTCAAAAAGATGCTACTGCGGTTTTCAAATTTGATTGAATGTCGAGGAACATATCGAACCCGCTCATCTTGAGCGTTTCGAGTACGCGCGGGCTGGGTGATAACAATTTCAAATGCGGCGATTTGTATGTCCCGGCGGAGACGCCTTGACTTACCACGTGCGCATCTTCCGCGCTCGGACGCAACCGATTGTAAATCCCGTTCAATGCGCGCAAGCCCGCGCTGCTCATGTACGGCACATCGTGCAAATCAATGAGCAAATCTTTCGCGCCATCCGCAAGCAATTTTTCGGCGGACGTTTGGAATTCTTCGTACGAATGGGAATCAATATTGCCTTTGACATGCAGCACCGTTACGGGCACACGTCCTTGCTCTTTTGTAACAGAAAGTTCCATACGACCTCCTCGCCGAGTTGGAGTTACACGATCGCGCCGTTCACGCCTTCCAAATTGAAACAACGCGCTTTCACCATTTTATAGCAATTCGGGCTGCGGCACGCGATTGGTTTGCAGTCCGCGTCAGAGTGTCCTACAATGCGTCCGAATGCGCGCTGATTCTATTATTGTACGACGTACACTGTCAAGAGGATTGAGACGAACGTGACCGAAACCAAAGCCCTGCTGTCGCGGGTTCCCCTATTCAAAACGCTTCCCGAAAGTGAAATCCACTATCTTGCCGAATCGCTTACGACGCGGCAAGTGGCGGATGGAACGGTTCTATTTTATGAGGGTGATACGGGACAGCATTTTTATGTTTTACGCGAAGGAGAAATCCAAATCGTCAAGGGCATCAACACGCCTGACGAGCGCGTAATTAACGTGCGCGAACCGGGTGATTTTATTGGTGAAATGAGTTTGATCAATCGCGATGGCAAGCGCACCGCGAGCGTGCGCGCCTGCGGTCCCGCGAAACTGTGGGAAATGACGCGCGCTGATTTTGATGCACTGCTCACGCGGCATCCCAATCTGGCATATGAAATGGTGCGCGTGCTTTCCAATCGGCTGACCGACGCGCACAACAATGCGATGGCGGATTTGATCGCAAAAAATCGCGCGCTGGAAGAAGCGAACGTCGAGCTCGCGCAAGCGTACGAGGAATTAAAAGCGGCGCAAGCGCAAATCATCGAAAAGGAAAAACTGGAACGCGAATTACAGCTCGCGGCGGAAATTCAAATGAGCATCTTGCCGCGCGTCCTGCCGAAATTGCATGGTTTTACCTTTGGCGCAAAAATTGTGCCCGCGCGCGCGGTCGGCGGCGATTTGTACGATTTCATTCCGTTGAGCGCTGACACACTCGCGGTGGTGATTGGCGACGTAAGCGACAAGGGCGTTCCCGCCGCGATTTTTATGGCGCAAACGCACGCGCTCATTCGTTCCGAAGCGCGTCAAAATCGTTCGCCGCGCGAAACGCTCGAACACGTCAATCAATATCTTTTGGAAATGAACGCGTCGGGTTTGTTTGTGACGGTCTTGTACGGCATTCTCAATCGCCACACGCGCGAATTTCAATATGCGCGCGCGGGACACGAACTGCCGCTCGTGCGCGAGCCGGACGGAAACATTTATGTTCCACCGCAAGGGCAAGGGGCGCCACTTGGAATTTTTGATTTTGTGCTGCTGGACGAGGGAACGTTTTCACTGCCGCCACATTCGACGCTGCTGCTCATTACGGACGGCGTAACGGAAGCAATGAACGCGGCGCGCGAACAATTTGGGAGCGAACGAATTGAAGCATTGCTCCGCCAAGACATGCAAGCGGACGCGCAAGCGCTGTGTGATGATTATCTGAAATCCATCGCGCAATTTCGGGGCGATGCGCCGGTGCATGACGACATCACGCTCGTGGCAATTCAAGCAGCATAAAAAAAACCGAGACGGCAAATCGTCTCGGTTTTTGATTACGGACACACGGTAAAGTTCAGCCAATAAATCTGTCCCGTTGGCTGCAAAAAATCAAAGCGCGCTTGCGCCTGATCTCTAAAAATTGCTTTTGCCAGATACGGCGTGCAGGAACCGATGCGCTGAAGATTCCATTGCGCGCCCCCTTGCACCGTCTCCCCTAACGGAATTTGCTGCTGCTGGCATGAACTGATGCCGACTGATTTTCCCACATCGTCCGGCGGAAAAATTTCGACACACCATTCGAGCTGTTTGGCGCTGCCACTCGTGTTCAAGAATTGCGCGCTAAATTGCATCGGCTCGCCTGCGCGCGGCGCGGCAGGATCCACGCGCACGTTAGCAACATAAATTCCGGGCGCCACGCTCGGTGTGGGCGAAACATTCGCGGTGGGAGTTGAAGGGACTCGCGTTGCAGGCAGCACCACCGGAGCATTTGTCGGCGGCACCGCAGTGGGCGCAAGCGTCGCCGAGGGCGCAACAACATTGATGGTCACTTGGCGTGTGATGGTGCCGCCGCAACCTGAAGCGGTCAACGTATAAGTTGTCGTTTGCTCCGGCTGCACCACTTGCGAACCCGTTGGCTCCACTTGACCAATCGCGGGTGCAATGGAAACATCCCTCACGCGCGTCGCTTTGCTCCATTCCAAAGTGACTGCCTCATTCGGCGCGATGGATTGTTTGGAAGAAGTAAACGAAATCTCCGGCGCGCCCTGACAGGTGACTGCGGCGGCACTGGTGCCAACTGCGGCGGCGGTTGCGCGAATGGCGACCAGTGTGGGCGCAATCGTGGCGGAACCGGTGGGCTGCGGCACCGCCAAAATGACTTGCGAAAGGTTTTCGGCTTCCTGCGCTTTTTGGGTGAGCTGCTGTTGACTGCGCTGTAAATTGAACCAGAGCGCGCCAATGATCAAAAGGACGCCCAGGGCGGCAGCGGCGCCTGCAAACAAGGTGAAACGAGTTCGTCGCTGTTGCAAATATCTTTGTCTCCAATCCAACATAGCCGGGGCGAGGACATCGTGAAAAATTTCATAGCGCGTCGGCGCGTCGAGTTGGTCGGGGGGCGGCGCAACGGGACGCAAAATGCGAACGCCGGACGCAGACATTTTTTCCAACACCGGGGTGAGCTGTTTTTCGCTCGTGTTGGTGTATTCCGCTAGATCACGCGCCGTGTGCGCGATTTTTGTGCCAGACGGCGTGACGAGGTAATGAAACATCCCTGCGGCGGCACGGCGTTCCGACTCGGGCAGCGCCCCCAATGTTTTATCCAAGTGCGTGCGCACAATGCGTTCTGCGCCGCCGAGGCGGTTCAAGGTGTCTAACCGCAGCACACGCGAACCGCTTTTCAATTCTTCTTCCCACAAGCGCGTCATCACCAATTGCAAGAACGGCGTCTCGATGCGTTCCACATTTGCCTCGTGACCGTTTGCGCGCTCCGCGTCTCTGATTGCGCCCAATCCTGTGTCGGTCAGCGAAACGCGTCCCGTTTTCACCTGATCCAGCACCGCATCCACGAGCGCGGGTTCGATGCTCACTTTCGAGGCGGGGTCGCCCATCCCTTTGTTAAATTGTTCAATCGGCTTGACAATCGCATCCCGCGCGGCGTTGCGGTCTAAATGATCCACGCGGATGTAATTGTCAAAGAGTGTGGGAATGCGTCCTTCGAAACGATCCAATTTGGCGACGGCATCTTCGCGGATGGAAATCAGAAAATTGACGCGTGCTTCCGAATCTGTGACCACGCGCGGAAATTCTTCTACAAATGTTCCGGGTCCGTCTTCGTTCGGATGGTACAAGAAATAATCTTCGAATTGATCGAGGATGATCAGCAAATCGCCGCCGACGCGTTCCGCCCAAGTTTTCAGTTGTTCGTCCAACGTTTTGAAACGGTCGGTTTGCGGATCGGCGAATTCCTGACCGACAAGTTTCTCAACTTCGGCGCGCACCGCGCGCAGCAAGCCGGCGACGGGATCATCGCGCCACTGATTGAAATACACAACCGCGAATTCAGGCGTGCCGCGTTTTTGCAAATTTTGTTTCGCGCGCTCGCGCAGAAAATGTACGACGCCCGCGCCCACAACCGAACTTTTGCCCACGCCGCTCGGACCGTACAACAGCGTAAAACGTGACGAACGCAAATTCGCCACAATGATCGAGCGTTCGCCATCGCGCCCGAAAAATAACGCGGCGTCGTCGTCAGTGTACGGAACGAGACCTTTGTAGGGCGCGTTTGGAATTTTGCTCGCGCCGTTGCGGGAAGAAGCGGTGGTGGAGGTCATCCTTCAGCCCCATTCGGCTGAGCCGCTATGCCCTGAGCGCTCAGCGCGGAAGGGCTTGCGGCAAAGCCCTCTTGTTTCAAGCTTTCCACGCGTTCTTGGAGCGATTCGACGTAATCGTCGAGCGGCATCTTGATAATGTCCACATCGCGCAAGCGCCAAAACTCTTGTTCGAGCGGCAGCGGTTTTTCGCCCATAAAGTTGAGGTCGGACACCGCCCACGCTTTGTATTTGAATTTTTGCTCGCCCCAAATGCGATGCAAAATCACGCGCAAATTCCAATCGCGCAGGGAATAGCCCAAAAACAAAAAGTGACTCCAACTCATTTTCTCCAACAGCTGCGCGGGCAGTTGCTGCGCGATATCTTTGTGCGCGAGATAATCAATGTAATGATCTTCGGTGATGACGTAACTGTCGCGCGCGCGATTGTTGCGATCTACCACGCCGTGAATTTTCAAAATCGTCGTGCGCTCGTCGGGGGCGAGTCCGAGATATTTGTTCGGTTTGTCAATCGGACGCGCTTTGCCGTCTGGTGAGGTGTGCATAAATTTGCCGCGCATTTCGCCTTCGGCAATATACGTGACCAAATCGAACGGTTCATTCATCGCGTGAAACGCGCGCTCCAACGCGTCATCATAATTCGTCGTCACCACCATCAATTCCGGCGGAAAACCGCGTTCGCGCAGCAGGCGCGGCAGCATGGCAAAAAAGAGATGCAGCGGAGTTGGCTGATATTCCGTTTTGAACACTTTGCGCAATTCATCGTACAGGGGACCGATGCCCGCTTTCACTGCCGCGAACTGTGAGACGCGCACCAAGTCGCGCGGTTCACTGCTGGGATAATTGAACGTCCGCGCCAAATGCTCCGCGAGCTCTGCTCCGATGGGGAGGAAATCGGACTGTCCGAACTGCCACGGTTTGTCGGTGGAGCGTCCAACCAGATTCACACTCGCGCCGAGAAAGGGCACGACGCGATTTTCCGAAAGGGAACGCGCGACGGTTTCAAAATGCGCGTTGTACGAATCGAGTACGTTGAGAGGCGGAAATTCGGATGGCAGATCGGGAACGACGAGTTGAAAAATGTGTTCGTGAATTTTCAACCCTTTGAGCCGATGTTTGCCGAGATCGCGCAGATGCGCTTCCGGCGGCATGGAACCGGTCACCAATTCCATCGTTTCGCTCGAAATCAGAATTTCGCCGCCGTGTCCTGCCGACATGATGCGCGCTACACGATTCAGCGTGTGACTGACCGCATAGTCGGTGCCGAGCCACTCTTCCGGTCCGGTGTGAATTCCCATCCGCACGCGCAGCGGACCGGTTTCACCCCACGCGGCATCACGCAGCGCGCGCTGCACATCCAGCGCGGTTTCGAGCGCATCATTCGGCGCGACAAAGGCAGCTTGAAACGCATCACCGATTTGCTTGAACGCATAGCCGTCATGCTTGGCGATCGCAAAATGTAAAATTTGGTCATGCTGCGCGAGCGCATGTTTCATCGCTTCGGGCATTCTTTCCCAAAGCGCGGTACTGCCTTCGATATCCGTGAACAGAAATGTGACGATCCCGCTGGGCGGAACACCGTTGGTTGAATCCATAGCGTTTCAATTTTTGAGCGTCATCCGTACAAGGGCAACGCGTCAATTTGGTGGAGAAAGAAGTAGAGGCAGACGATTGCGATTGTATTGTGTCACCGAATCGTAATCGCACCTATTTTTTCACGCGCGCCCAAATTTGTCAACTTGCTTGTGAAATTGATTTGGCGAATGTGGTATCATTCGCGTATCCGATTTATGGAGTAAAAGAAAATGAAACTGAATCGTTTTGCAAAATACGCGTGGTTCGTGGTCGCGTACAACATTCTCGTAATCCTTTGGGGCGCGTTCGTACGCGCGAGTGGTTCGGGCGCGGGCTGCGGCAGTCATTGGCCCCTATGCAATGGCGAAGTGGTGCCAATGAATCCCTCCATCGAACGCGTCATCGAATTTACGCATCGCGGGATGTCGGGGATTGCGCTGCTGCTCGTGCTGGGCATGTTGATTTGGGCGCTGCGCGCGTATCCGTGGGGACTTGTTCGCAATGGCGCAATCGCGTCAGCAATTCTAATGCTCATTGAAGCGCTGATTGGCGCCGCGCTCGTGTTGTTTGGCTGGGTCGGAATGGACAAATCTACGGCGCGCGTTTTTTCGATTGGCGCACATCTCATCAACACATTTTTGTTGCTCGCCGCGTTGACACTGACCGCGTGGTGGGCGTCGGGCGGCAAAGGAGTTGCTTTACGCGCGCGTCCACTTTACACGTTGGCAATGAGCATTGGGCTGCTCGGATTGATCGTGACCGGCGCGGCGGGCGCGCTCACCGCGTTGGGCGATACATTGTTTCCCGCCGCCTCGCTCGCGGAAGGAATCGCGCAAGATGTGAACCCTGCCGCGCATTTTCTCGTGCAACTGCGCGTGGTGCATCCCGCGATTGCAGTCGTGGTGGGAACGTACCTCGTGCTATTGACTTTTTTTATGCGCGGCGGCGAGGGAACGATGACGCACAAACTTGCTTTCGCGCTGCGCCTCTTGGTGATCGCACAAATCCTCGCCGGAGTCGTCAACATCTTTTTGCTTGCGCCGACGTGGATGCAGTTACTTCAC
>SHND01000031.1 GCA_004295045.1 Chloroflexota bacterium
ATTGTGCCTCCTGTGAGAAAGCACACTGTAGCAAACGCACACGATGTCCTGAGTATATTCGGTTGTTAAGATGCACACGATGTCGTGAGCACGCAAGCGCACACGATGTCCTGATTATTGAGAGGTAGCAAGTAGGAAGGAATTTTCCTACTACTTGCTACCTGCTACCTACTACCATGCTCTTACGCTGCAAACTTTTCGGCAAAACGTACGAGTTCCGCGACCTGCGCGAACTCATGGGCAAGGCGAACGAAGACAAATCAGGCGACCATCTCGCGGGCGTCGCCGCGTCGTCGGCGATTGAACGCGTCGCGGCGAAATATGTCTTGTCCGAAGTGCCGCTGTGGGCGTTGTACGAAATTCCTGTCGCGCCGTACGAGCAAGATGAAGTGACACGCGTCATCATGGACGCGGTTGACCAAAACGCGTACGCGCAAATCAAAACGTGGACCGTTGGACAACTGCGCGAATGGATTCTCGACAACAAGACGACGAACGACGACATCAAGAAAATTCAAAACGGCTTGACGAGCGAGATGATTGCGGCGGTGGCAAAATTGATGTCGAACATGGATCTCGTTCTCGCCGCGTCAAAAATCCGCGTCGTCACGCACGCCAACAATACGATGGGCGAAATGGGACGGCTCGCCTCGCGCAATCAGCCGAATCATCCTACCGACGACCCCGACGGCATTCGCGCGGAAATTTACGAAGGACTCTCGTACGGTTCGGGCGATTCCGTCATCGGCATCAATCCGGTGGATGATTCACTAGCCAGCGTCCAACGCTTGTTGGATATGAGTTATAAAGTCATTCAAGATTGGAAAATTCCCACGCAGAATTGCGTCCTCGCGCACGTGACAACGCAAATGGAAGCGATGAAGCGTGGTTCGCCCGCCGGACTTGTCTTTCAATCACTCGCCGGTTCGCAAAAAGGCAACGAGTCGTTCGGTATTTCTGTCGGCATGTTGGACGAAGCGTACGAGATAGCAAAAAAATACGCGGTCGTGCCCGGGCCAAATTACATGTATTTTGAGACGGGCGAAGGCGCGGAACTTTCGGCGGACGCACATCACGGCTGGGACCAGTTGACGTTAGAAGTACGGTGCTACGGTTTGGCGAAACGTTACGCGCCGTTTCAGGTCAATTCCGTCGTCGGGTTCATTGGGCCCGAATATCTCTATGACGCGCGCCAAATCACGCGCGCGGGCTTGGAAGACCACTTTTGCGCGAAACTGACCGGCATCTCGATGGGCTGCGACGCGTGTTATACGAATCACGCGCGCGCCGATCAAAACTCGCTCGAAAATCTTTCCATCCTTCTCGCCGCCGCGGGCTGCAACTATTTCATGGGCGTGCCGATGGGCGACGACCCGATGCTTTCGTATCAATCCAATTCCTTTCACGACGCGCCCTCGCTGCGCCAAATTTTGAAATTGCGTCCGCTGCCCGAATTTGAAAATTGGCTCGTCGAGATGGGGTTGTGGGATAAAGAAAAATTATTGTTGACGGATAAAGCGGGCGACGCGACAATGTTTGTGCGATGAGATATGATTACTCAACAACAAATCGAATCCATCATTGACGCCGTCGTCGCCGAATTGCAGCGACAGGGTCTCGTACGGAACGAACGCCCTTTCGTCCCATCTGGCGCGGGCGACCTGAACCTCGATCTCCCCGACATCACCGCGCTCGAATATCGCACGCGCGCGTATGTGGAAAATGTTCGCAAGCCCGATGTGCTGCGCGCGCTCATGTCCACCACGCCATCGCGCATCGGCATCGGACACGCGGGTCCGCGCTATCGCAACATTCCGCAATTTATTTTTTTGGCGGACCACGCAGTCACGCAAGACGCGTTGTTCAAAGAAATTGATCCCGCGCTGTTACAGCAATTCAATTTGTTCGAGGTGCAAACGCAAGCGTCGAATCGCCAAGAATATCTTTTGCGCCCCGACTTGGGCAGAAAACTTTCGGACACCGCGCGCAAAACATTGCAAGAAAAATGCGTGAAAAAGCCGGATGTGCAAATCTATGTTTCCGATGGTTTATCCGCCGCGGCGATTGAACACAACCTGCGCGATATTTTTCCCGTGATTCAACAGGGCTTGCAGCAAGCCGGATTGAAAATGGGCACGCCGTTCTATGTGAAATATGGGCGCGTCGGATTATTGAATGATGTGAATTCCATCGTGGACGCAAAGGTAGTCGTTACGCTGATTGGCGAACGCCCGGGACTCGGGCGCGCCGAAGCCGCGAGCGTGTACATGGGCTATCGCCCGCAGTCCGATTCAAACGACGCCGACCGCGATGTGGTGTGCAATATTTTCAACGGCGGCACGAATCCGCTCGAAGCAGGCGCATACGTGGTAGAATATATCAAACGGATGTTGAAACATCAGGCGAGCGGGATAAAATTGAAATTGATTGAACAGGGGATTAGCAAATAGCAGATAGCCGATGGCAGATTGTTCTTGCAATTTGCTATCCGCCATCTGCTATCTGCCATCAGCCAACTGTTGTGGCATCTCTCACCGATTTCGGAACGATTTTCAAAACGCTGCGCGAAATTGATCTGCAAGCGATTGCGGACGAAGCGCAGCAGCAAACGTGGGTCGCGATTGTTGGAAATGAAACGAGCGGCGCGCGCGATCTCGCAACCGCGTTGTATCTCGCGCCGCGCCCACTGCCGCCCGATGACGCGTGTTATTCAATGGCGGGACCTTTGCTCGTCAATGTCGAAAACGCGCAATTGACGGAACACGCCGACATTGTCATTTTTGTGTTGGGCGAACATCGTGAAGCAACGGAGCTCGAGCGCGTGGCATTTGAAAAATGGTTGGCGACAGGAAAAAAGATTGTTGTCATCTTTAACCAAGAGCCAACGGGTAATTCGCTGCTGCCCGTGCGCGAATGGATGGGCGCACGTGTATTGGAAGGGCAAGTGACCCACCGAGAGTTTTTGGAAAAACATTTTGTGCCGGCTGTCCTGCAACTCTTGCCCGAACGAAAACTTTCGCTCGCGCGCAATTTTCCGCTCTTTCGCATTCCCGTCGCGTTCGATTTGATCAACGAAATTTCGTTCGCCAACGCGACCTATTCCTTCACCACAGGACTCGCGGAAATTGTTCCGGTGCTGAACATCCCCTTTAACGTTGCCGACATGGTGATTCTCACCAAAGCGCAAGCATTCATGGTGTATCGGCTGGGTCTGATTTTTGGCTTGTCCGCGCGTTGGCAAGACCATCTCGCCGCGTTCGGTTCGACGATTGGTTTTGGATTTGTGTGGCGCACTATCGCGCGGCAATTGGTCGGGCTTATTCCCGGCTTGGGCGTCTTGCCGAAAACCGCGATCGCATATGCCGGCACATGGGCAATCGGACGCGGCGCGTTACAATGGTACGAAACGGGCGCAGAAGTGAAACGCGGCGACATTGACAAATTTTTCCGCGAAGCATTGGGGCGCGGCAAAACGATTGCTGCGTCGGTCGGAGATAAAGCGCCGAAAATTTCCGCACCCAAGCTGCCGTTTGGCAAGAAAAAACAAGAACCCTTGCAGTTGCCCGCCGAGACTGGTGAATAGAGATTCCTCATTCTGTTTGGAATGATGCGATGAATATTTTCGTCTCTCTAATTTCCAGTCTCCAATCTCTAATTCATGGCTGTCCTCGATCCCATCAAAGCGAACGTTCTCGCTGTCCGCATCATTCCAAATGTGGACGCGGGCTTTGCCGAGAAAATGCAGCTGCGCGAGAACGAACGCAGCATCGGTTTTCTCACCGCCGATATTGACGACGCGACCTACACGGCGATTGATGAAGCGACAAAACAAGCGGATGTGCGCGTCGCGTATGCAAAAAGTTTTTACGCGGGTTCTGGTCACGCGTCGGGTCCACTGTCAGGAGAAATCATTGCGATCCTCGCGGGTCCCGACCCTGCCGAGGTGCGCGCGGGATTGAACGCGGCGCTGACCTACATTCGCGACGAAGCATATTTTTATTCCGCGAATGACAACAACACGATTGCGTTTTTTCCGCATCTCATTTCGCGCACAGGCAGCTATTTGAGTGAGGTTGCGAGTGTCCCGCTCGGAACGCCGATGGCGTATCTCATCGCGCCGCCGCTCGAAGCAACCTTTGGCATTGACGCCGCGCTCAAAGCGGCGAACGTAACAATGCGCGTGTGGTTCAATCCGCCGAGCGAAACAAACTTTTCCGGCGCGTTATTGACCGGCGACCAAGCCGCGTGCCGCGCCGCATGCGCCGCGTTTCAAGATGCTGTGTTAGATGTGGCAAAGAATCCGTTAAAATTTTGAAAGTAGCAAGTAGTAGGTAGCAGGGAAAGTTCACTTGAAACCTGCTACTTGATACCTGCTGCAAGCAACTATGCCCGAACTCGACACCGACCTTCTTTCGATTCAACAAGTACGCAACCTTGCCGTTGCCGCGCGCAACGCGCAGCGCGAATTTTTCCATTTCTCACAAGAGCAGGTGGACAGGGTTTGCGCGGCGATGGCGGACGCGGCGTATCGAGAATCCGCGCGGCTCGGACAAATGGCGACGGACGAAACCACCTACGGTGTCCCCGCCCACAAACGCGTCAAGAATGAATTTAGCAGCAAATTTTTGTGGGACTTTTTAAAAGACATCAAAACGGTTGGCGTGATTCGACGCGACGATGCCAAAAAAATTGTCGAAATCGGCTGGCCCGTCGGCGTGCTGGCAGGATTCACGCCTTCGACGAATCCAACGTCAACCGCGATGTTCAAAGTTCTCATCGCCGTCAAAGCGCGCAACGCGATGATTATTTCGCCGCATCCGTCCGCCGTAAAATGCACGAGTGAAACGGTGCGAGTGATGGCAGAAGCGGGCGAACGCGCGGGCATGCCCAAGGGTTTGATTGCGAGTTTGACGACAGTGACGATGCCCGCGCTGAATGAATTGATGAAGCATTGGGCGGTGAGCATGTTGATTGCGACGGGCGGCGAAGCGGTGGTGCGCGCGGCGCACAGTTCGGGCAAGCCCGCGATTGGCGTGGGACCCGGGAACGTTCCCGTGTATGTGGACCGCAGCGCGGACATTTTGCAAGCGGCTGATTTGATTGTGAAATCGAAATCGTTCGATTGGTCAACGATTTGCGCGAGTGAACAATCGGTTGTCGCCGACACGCCGATTGCGGCACAACTGCAAGCGGAAATGGAAAAACGCGGCGCGTATTTTATGGACGACGCGCAAATTGCGACGATGAGCAAAATTATTCATCAACCGAACGGGTTGCCGAACCCCAAAGCGGTTGGCAAATCGCCGCAAGCGCTTGCGCAAATGGCAGGCATCAGCGTTCCTTTCGACGCGCGCGTCTTGATGGCGCGTTTGAAAGGCGTGGGTCCCGAATATCCTCTATCGCGCGAAAAATTGACGAGCGTGTTGGGTTGGTACATCGCGGACGGTTGGGAAAAGGGCTGCGAGCGCTGCATCGAGTTATTAAAATTCGGCGGCGACGGACACACACTTTCGATTCACTGCCGCGATGAAAATATCATTATGGCGTTCGGTTTGGAAAAACCCGCGTTCCGCATCGTCGTCAACACGATGGCAACGCTCGGCGCGGTCGGTTTTACAACGAACCTCGATCCCTCCATGACGCTTGCAACGGGCGGTATCGGCGGCGGCGTGTTCAGCGAAAATATTTCGGTGAAACACGTTTTGAATATCAAACGCTTGGCGTGGGGCGTGCGCGATTGGAACCCTGACAGTAGCGAACGCTCACCGCAACGTTCCGAGAACGCGAGTGACGCGCAGATTGAGGAGATTGTGCGGAAGGTGTTGGCGGAATTGAGGAGATAAAAAGATGGAACGACTTTTGACCTTACAAATCCCTGAAGAGATCTACAAACCCCTCGTGCAGACAGCCGAGCAAGAGGGTGTTGAACCTGAAACACTCGCTATCGAATGGCTCAGTGTCGGAATGCAACAGGTTCTGCATGATCCAATTGAAGATTTTATTGGGGCATTTCCGTCGCAAGTTCCTGATTGGGTTGAAAAGCATGATCAATATGTCGGAGAATCCTTGTTCCAAGAGATGAAAAAAGCAATGGAGTAACTCTCTGTGATAGAGATATTTGTTGACACATCGGGCTGGGGTAATTTGATTGATCCTACACAACCTTATCATGGGATAGCATCAAGTATCTATCGAAGTGAACGGCAAAAGGGTTCAAAATTCGTTACGACAAATTATATTATTGCCGAGCTCGTAGCACTAATGATCAGCCCATTGCGGATTCCCCGCCCCAAAGCGGTTTCATTTATTGAAGGTGTCAAGACTTCGCCATTCGTCGAAATTCTCAACATCCATGCCAAGTTGGACGAGGACGCATGGGATCTTTTCAGAAAGCATCAAGACAAAGCGTGGAGTTTGGTGGATTGTGCTACGTTTGCCGTGATGAAGCAAAGAGGAATTACCTCTGCGTTGACGAGTGATCACCACTTTGAGCAAGCGGGATTTGTTCGATTGCTCAAGTAAAAGTATATGCCTCGCCAAAAATCGCAAGCCAAACCCGCGCGTGCGGTGCGCGCGGTGAAACGTAAAACAAAATCGAATGAAAGCGCGACGGTTGTTTCCGAGATGCCAAGCATCTCGACACCGCAAAGAACGCTCGCGCAAAATCTCTCGGAGGAGCGCAAGAACATGGCAGACCCCAACATGATTGCCCTTGGGATGGTCGAAACCAAAGGGCTCGTCGGTTCGATTGAAGCAGCGGACGCAATGGTCAAAGCCGCGAACGTTGTTTTGATCGGGAGTGAATATATCGGCGGCGGCTTTGTCACCGTCATGGTGCGCGGCGATGTCGGCGCGGTGAAAGCGGCGACGGACGCAGGCGCGGCGGCGGCGAAACGCGTCGGCGAACTCGTGAGCGTGCACGTCATTCCGCGCCCGCACGAAAGCGTCGAGATGATACTCCCGCAAAATACCAAAGGCGCGGTCGGCGGACGCGGCGGCTAAAGAAGAATATAGCGTTTCCGTTTCACATCCCAGCCGCACAAATTGTGCATGAAACGTGCAGAGGCGCGGCGTAAAAATACGCTGCGCTTCTGAAACGCGTTTCGCATTTCCCTCGCGTGAACGGTGTGTTCGCTTACGAACAATTTGTTCGTCAACGAACGGACGCTGATACGTGAATGAAACTCGCACTACCCGGTAATTTCAAGGCGAAAGATGCGCCGCGCGTTCTAGACCAAGCGCGCCCAATACTTGACTTGCCACCCGACGCAAAGTTGTGCGTCGAGAACGTCACGACGAACGCGCGCGGTACGCGCATTGATTTTTCGTACACACAGAGCGTCGCGTTGGACGATGATGATTTGCGCGAAGTGGCGGGGATCCGTGTGGATGTAAATGCGCACGGCGATTTGAAATTCAACGCGCAGGGCAATCTCGTATCGTACGATGTTGAACCCGCCGACCCGCGTCAGCTGCGTGCCATCGGAGATCATGTTTCCAAGTTAGTGGCGAATGGGCAGGTGTACGTTGCCAAGCGCGGGGAACAGGTGGACCCGGAACGATTACGACAACAAGGCAAGGCGTGGTACGTCGAAGAGGACGCGCAAGGCAATAAGCGTCTCAAACGCGCGTGGATTTCTTGAGGAATGTCCATCTCGTCACTGCAAAGGAAAACCAAATATGCCTCCTCTGCAAAAACTCATCGCATTTTTGAATGATCCCGGCAGCAAAGGGGATGTGCCGGAGCTGATGGACGCGGGGAAAAGCGTCGCGCACTTTTCGATTCCGGGCTTGCCCGCGACAGGCGATCTCGACACAGCCAAGCCGGGCTCGGTGGCATTTCAAGCATCCCACTTGCTCGTCATTCTTACGCACGCGTACGATGTTTGGGAAAATTATTTTGGCGCGCCGTACGATTGGGAGAATGGCAAAGTGTTGCCCGTTCAACCGCGCGCGGGCCGTGACCTAAACGCCTATTACGACCGCACCGCGCTCAAGTTTTTCTACACCACCGATTCGTTGACAAAACGCACGCTCTACACTTCCGAATCTTCCGATGTTGCCGCGCACGAATGCGGACACGCGATCCTCGATGCGCACCATCCCGATTATTGGTCGTCGCTGCATCCCGAAACGGGCGCGTTCCACGAAGCATTCGGCGACATTACCGCACTGCTCACCACTCTGCAATTTCCTAGCGTGCGCGCGCGAATGTTAAAAGAGACCAACGAAGATTTGCGCGTGAGCAGCAACGTGACGCGGCTCGCGGAACAATTGGGCAAAGCGTTGTATCTCGAATATGGCAAGGAAGTGTCGGGCGCGACGTTCTTGCGCGATCTGGTCAACACCTTTCGTTTCAAGGAATCTTGGGAACTGCCAGCGAGTGCGCCTTCCACACGTCTCTCTTCGGAATCGCACAGTTATTCGCGCGTATTCAGCGGCGCGTTTTATCAAATCTTTGTCGGCATTTACGAACAAAAACGCAAGCAAGATTCAAAACTTGCGGCGGATGAGGCAGTGTGCCAAGCGCGTGACGACGCAGGGAAAATTCTGGCAACAGCATTGGTGCTCGCGCCGCCCGGTGATGCGGTGTTTCGCGTGATCGCAACCGCCATGTTCAAAGCGGAACAACAATTGTTTCAAGGCGCGTATTTTGAAATCTTGAAAAAAGTTTTCTCGAATCGGCGCATCCTCCAAGTCAAAGACGCGAACGTCTTTAAACCGCACACCAAAACAGTTGGCGCAAAAACGTCGGGTGTGAATCTCGGCTTGTTGAGCATGGCGGGCACGCAGGCGGCGCCGATGCCGCCCGAAGAATTGCAGCGCGCGCTGCGCTTGCGCGGCGAAGAGATGATTTTTGCGCGCGAATTGGGACGCATCGAAGATGAAAAAGTGGTGCAGTATCGCGCGCAGCGATTGATTCCACTGCGTGGCAAAAAATTCGGACCGGCAAACGGCGCGATGATTCCGATTCAAGGCGGCTTGACCCTCAACGTAGATGACGCGGGGATGGTCGCGTTTTCCGGCTTTTATCGCGCAGGCGCCGATGACGTGCGCGCGATTCGCGATCACGTGGAAAAACTCGCCGAGAAAAAACGAATTTACGATGCCTGTCCCGGCGATGAAGCCGACATCACTCACCTCATCACGCGCCAGCAGCCCTATTTTATTGCGTACGATGAACAAGGGAACAAGATTTTGCGCCGCGCCTACATCTCGTGCGCGCGCTGTTTTGGAGAATGAATGCCCGATCTCGAAATCACCCATCCGCAGATTTATGATTATCTGGAAAAGACGCTCGCCGAAGATCATCCAATTTTGCGCGAGATGGGCGACTATGGCCGCGCGCAGAACTTTCCCATCATCGGCACGCAAGTGGGGCGTTTATTTTATTTCCTCGCCCGTTCAATCAATGCCAAACAGGTGCTGGAACTCGGTTCAGGATTTGGTTATTCCGCAATGTGGTTTGCGCTCGCGGTCGGGCAAGGCGGACGCGTGGTGATGACGGAAGGCGCGCAGAGCAATGTCGAGCGCGCGCGCGATTATTTTTCGCGTGCGGGGCTGCTCGAGCGCGTCGAGTTCAACGTCGGCGACGCGCTGGAGCTTGCAAAAAAATATTCGGGTCCGTTCGACATAATTTTTTGCGACATCCAAAAGCACGATTATCCGCGAGCAATTTCGATCGCGCGCGCGAAACTCCGCATCGGCGGCATCCTGATTTATGACAATATGCTGTGGCACGGACGCGTGGTCAGCGAAAGCGATTCGGATACGAACGCTGTCGTAGAGACGACGCGCGCGCTGATGAACGACGACGAATTTTTTACAACTCTCGTACCTCTCCACGATGGACAATCATTGTCCCTGCGCGTCAAGTAAATGGACCCTTCGCAAATCCTCAATCAAATTCTCGCCGCGGCGGGCATTTCTGCCAGCCAATTACCCGCTGACGTAGATTTTTCGCCCGGCAACATTCTGCGTTCGATCTTAATTCTCATCGCCACGTACATTGCCGCGCGCATCGTGCGGCGGCTGTTGACGCACGCGCTCGAGCCCGCGAAAATGGACCCGCGTGCCAAGACCGTTCTGTTGCAAATTACGTTTTATGGAATCATTGCTTTGGGAGTTGTTTGGGTCCTCGGCGGCTTTGGTTTGTCCATCGTTCTGCTCGGCGTTGTCTTTGGCTTTGCGCTCAAAGACTTGATTCAAAATTTTGCGGCGGGCATGTTGATCATGGGCACGCGCCCCTTTCAAGCGGGAGATTGGGTGATGATTGGACCCAGCGAAGGCATCGTCAAAGAGGTTGGATGGCGCGGCACGTTTTTGAATACATTCGATGGACGGGTGATGATCGTCCCCAATGCCAGTATTCTGACCAACGTCGTCGTCAACAACTCGCTGACGTCGCAGCTGCGCAGTACGCTCACTGTAAGCGTAGCTCTCGAAAGCGATTTTACGCGCATTGAGCAGTGGATTCTGGACTCGCTCAAGCCAATCGAGGGAATTTCGTCCAATCCTCCGCCGCGCGTGTTGATTGAAAATCTGACGGGGAACGCGATAAATCTAAGCATTCAATTTTGGGTTGCCGACCCCATCAATCAACAGCGTCTCGTCGTCTCGCGCGCGTTCCAAACGATTCTTGCCACGTTATCAGCGCATGAGGTTGTGATCCAGCCCATTGCCGCCGTCGTGCCGCCGCGTGAAGTAAAAGCGCAATGAGGCGAGTCGTTGTTTGGATAGCCATAGTTGTCCTCTGCGCATTTCTCTTTTTACTTGTAGCCAACGCGAATAGTTTGGACGATGGCATTTTGTATTTGCGCGATATGCTGGCATATTCGGAAACGCCCGCGCAGCCGTTGAACGAAAGCGGACGTTTTGGCTTTTGCAAACAATTCGTTTCCTTGCGCAACGCGCAGCGCGCCCGGTTCATCGAGAATTTTCTGGATGCGCGCGGAATTCCGTTTCAGCGCATCCCAATTTACAATGCCAAATTCGACAACATTTTCGTTCCCTTTTCACAGCAAGGACCATACACGATTTATTCCGCGCACTACGATAAATTTTTCGACGAACCCGAATATCAAGGCGCTTCGGATAATTCTGCCGCAGTGTGTATGCTGCTCGTCGTCGCCGATGAATTGAATAAACAGCATCCAAAGAAACCGATCGCGCTTTTGTTCACCGGAGAAGAAGAAAGCGGACTCGTCGGCGCAAAAGCATTTTATGAAGATGCGACCAAAAATAATTTGCAGGTCGCGAACGTTTTGAATTTCGACAGCATGGGACGCGCGGGACTCGCCGCGCGCGCATCGGGAGAGCGCAGCGGCTTTGTGTTCACAATTCCGCTGCTCGGCGAATTTGTTTATGATGGACGCGAAATAGAGCCCGCGTCAACCTATCGGCAGCCCAATTCCAAACTCTTGGCGCAATTGAGCCGCCTTGTCCCCATCACGATCTTGGATCGGATGGTCGCAAAATCGGACGGCACGTATTTTCAGGAGCAGGGCTGGAATGCCGTCAATTTCACCAGCGATGATATGTATTATTTGAATGAAACGTGGCATACGTACCAAGACCGCGTGGAATTGTGGGATGAATCGAATTTTCAACGCGTGGTGGATTTAATGCTGGGGTATGCGCGCGAAAATCAGTGAGGTTTAACTTGCAAAGTTTTGACGAATATCAAAATCTTTCGCGCCGCACATGGAATCTCGTTCACACCGACCATCCGATTGTGTATCCGACGCTTGGACTTGTGAACGAAGCGGGCGAACTCGCGGGCAAAGTAAAAAAAATCTTCCGCGACAAGGCGGGCGTTATTTCCGAAGCAGACCGCGACGCGTTGAAATATGAATTGGGCGATGTGTTGTGGTATCTCGCGCAAATTGCGACGGAACTGAATTTATCGCTCGACGAGATCGCGCAAGCCAACCTTGACAAACTCGCTTCGCGTTTGGAACGCAATCAAATTCGCGGCGAAGGGGATTATCGGTAATTCCGATCGTCATTCCGAATAGGGCGAGGAATCTCAGGACAGCACGTTGAGATTCTTGGCTGCGCTTAGAGTGACGACAAAGCAATATGGACGCAAGAGATTACATCATTCGTCAATTCCGTTGGGCACGGCGACAATCGGACAGCGCGTTGTTCGACGTTTCCGCAGAACAATTCAACTGGACGCCGCCGGGAACGGTCAGTTCCATCAGCGCGATTTTTTTGCATATGGTGACGATCGAGGACGCGTACATTCAGGAAGCGATTTTGAACAAGCCGCGCTTGTGGGAAACGGGCGGCTGGGAAGACAAAATCGGTTCACGCGCGCCGTGGCGCGGCGAAAATTGGGATGATTTGCGCGGCAAACAATTGACGCTCGAAGACGTGGCGCAATTTCAAGAAATGGTGCGCGCGGCGACGGACGCGTACATTGAAACCATCACGCCCGAAGAACTAGACCGCCGCGTTTTATTTGAAGGACGCGAACGACGCATCGGCGATGTATTGTCCATGCTCGTCGTCCATAATCTCTCACACGCGGGCGAAATTGCGGCGCTGAAGGGTGTGCAGGGCGCGGCGGGATTGTCGTTTTGAAATGGACACCTCGCCACTCCAACGCGCGACGCGCGCGGATATCCCGCAACTGCTTGAATTCATTCGCGGGTATCACGCATTCGACCATTTCGATTTTGACCAAGAAAACTCGCGCGCAGCAGTGGAAAGTTTGGTCGCGGATGAAGCATTGGGGCGCATTTGGTTGATTGTCGAAAACGGCGTGTCTGTCGGCTATTTGTGCATCTGTTTTGGGTACAGTTTGGAATTTCTCGGGCGCGATTCGTTTATTGATGAATTTTTTCTGATTGAATCGGCGCGGGGTCATGGGCTGGGAACACGCGCCCTGCGCGCAGCAATCGCGGAAATTCGCGCGGTGGGCATTCGCGCGCTGCATTTGGAAGTGGAGCGTGAAAACGAAAACGCACAAAAGTTGTACCGTAAACTCGGCTTTGCGGACCGCAGTCGCTTTTTTGTCATGAGCAAAGATTTGACGACAGAGCCATAACATGGCACAGATGTTTGAACGGATTGCAAGGGCTAATTCTGCAGTAGGCATTTTGCATTGTGCATTTCTCCCCATGTTCATTGACCCAATCAGTGTTATACTCGCGCTGGGCGCGGGACTCGGCTTTCTTGCGAATCATTTTTATTGGAGTGGCTTGTAAATCCTTTCTTTACGCGGTCTCTATGCCAAGACGACTTTATACTGCCGACGACATTCGCAGCTGGAAAGAATGCGGCGAAACAAAAATCGAACTCGCGCCTGACGACATTGTGACGCCCGAAGCCGAAGATGTTGCGCGCGCGTTGAAAATCGCGCTCGTGCGCGCGTCCACCGACCCGCTCGCCGACCAAGTGCGCGCGGTTGTGCGCGAGATGCAGAATCGAACGCCGGACAATCGCGCACCCGACGTGCGCGGCACGCGCGTCCAAGTGATTCATCCGGCGCGCGTCGAACTCGAACCTTTTCCGTTTGATGTCAAACGCCCCGATATGCACATCCGCGCGGTGGATGTGATCACAGACCGTGATGGTTCGCCCATGGGCGTGGGATTCATGCGTTTTGAAAACGGCTCGTTTCCGTGGACATTGAATTATGATGAAGTGGATTATGTGATCGAAGGGGAACTCGAAATTCGAGTGGGCGACGAAAGTTTTGTTGGACGCGCGGGGGAAGTGATTTTCATTCCGCGCGGCACGAGCATTTTGTTCTGCACTCGCACCTTTGCGCATTTCATGTATGTGACCTATCCTGCAAATTGGAGTGTATCCTAAAGCGAGGACATGAAGGATGATTAAAGAATTCCGCGAATTCATCATGCGCGGCAATGTGTTAGACCTTGCGGTTGCGGTCGTAATCGGCGCTGCTTTTACCGCAGTTGTCAATTCGTTTGTCGGAGATGTGTTGATGCCGATTCTTGGATTGATCACGGGTGGCATCAATTTCGGCGATCTCTATATCAATCTGTCGGGCAAATCGTTCGCCACGTACGCCGACGCCAAAGCGGCGGGCGCAGCCGTGATCGGCTATGGCGCATTTATACAATCCATCATCAGTTTCTTGCTGATTGCGTTTGCCGTGTTTCTCATTGTCAAAGCGGCGAACGCGGCGCAGCGAAAACGGGCGGAGGAACCGACACCACCGGCGCCAACCAAAGATCAAGAGCTGCTCACCGAAATTCGTGATTTGTTAGCAAAGCAAAACCGCAATGGCTGAACCAATTTCTCCTGCCCAAGTCTGGACGCAAGGCGCCCTCTACGAATCGTATGTCGGGCGCTGGAGCCGCCTCGTCGCGCGCGAGTTTTTGCAATGGCTCGACGTAAGGCAAAACAAACGCTGGCTCGATGTCGGCTGCGGCACGGGCGTGATTACGCAAACGATCTTGGAAACTGTCGCGCCGGAAGCGGTTGTCGGCATTGATCGTTCGGAACAAATCGTCGCATACGCGCGCGAACGCGTCAACGACGCGCGCGCGCAATTTCGCGTCGGCGACGCGCAAGAATTAAAGGCAGAACGCGGCGCGTTTGACGCGGTGGTATCGGGCTTGGTCATCAATTTCGTTGCGAGCCCCGAACGAATGGTTACGGAAATGGCGCGCGCCTGTCGCTTGAGCGGACGCGTCGGCTTGTATGTGTGGGATTACGCGGGCGAGATGCAACTGATGCGCCACTTTTGGGACGCGGCAACCGAACTCGACCCTGCCGCAAATGGGTTGGATGAAGCAGTGCGCTCTCCTGTCGCGAATCCGAAACGTTTGTGGAATTTATTTCTCGACGCGGGCTTGAATGATGTGGTGACGCGCGCGATTGACGTGCCAACGCATTTCGAAAATTTTGACGATTATTGGAATCCCTTTCTCAGCGGGCAAGCGCCCGCGCCGCACTATGCAATGTCGTTGAGTGAAGAGAAACGCGCGGCGCTCCGCGAACGAATCCGCGCACAGCTCCCGCATAACGCCGACGGTTCGATTGATTTGATTGCGCGCGCGTGGGCGGTCAAAGGGACGCGATGAATTCGCAATTGGATGGATTGCTCGATGCAACAGAGCGCGCCATGCAAACGCGTCGCGTCGAATATCGCGGACGCGTTCACGTTGGCGTTGATTTGGGAACGGCGTACACGGTTGTTCTCGTTCTCGACGAACATTGTCAGCCGCTTGTCGGCACCTATCGTTTCGCCCAAGTGGTGCGCGATGGACTCGTGGTGGATTTCATCGGCGCGATTGATTTGTTGAGGGAATTGAAACGCGAAACCGAAGCGCGGCTCGGTTTTGAAATCACCCACGCCGCGACGGGATTTCCGCCGGGCGTGCCGCGCGCCGAAGTGCGCGCGACGGCGAATGTATTGCGCGCGGCGGGACTCGAATGTACGAACGAGGTGGACGAGCCGAGCGCGGCAAATTCTGTTTTGCAAATTCGTGATGGCGCGGTCGTTGACGTTGGCGGCGGCACAACCGGCGTCGCAATTTTGCGCGACGGCAAGGTGATTTACACCGCCGACGAAGCGACGGGCGGCACGCATTTTTCGCTCGTCATCGCAGGCGCGCTGAACATTTCCTTTGAACAAGCGGAAAAATTGAAAACGGACGCGCGCGAGCAAACGCGATTATTTCCGATCGTCGAGCCGGTGATGGAAAAGGTGGGCACGATTGTTTCAAAACATATTGCGCGTTATGATGTGAACGAAATTTATCTTGTGGGCGGAACGAGCATGTTTCCAAATATGGGGCGCGTCGTCGAGCGCGTGACTGGCGTCAAGACAATAGTACCGCCAAAACCACTTTTTATTACGCCACTCGGAATTGCAATGCATGACAAGAGCTGACCACAGACGACAGGCGGCAGACGACGTACCGATGTTGTCTGCCGTCCGCTGTCCGTCGTCAAATTGACACATGGCAGAAAATAAATTTGAACTCCGCGCGTATTGTTATTTGGATCGGATGCAGCCGCAGTACGCCGCTTTCGTCGGCACGATTACGCAAGGCGATTTGCCGATCGAGGGGATGGCGTCGCTCTATGTCGAAGTCGCGCCGGGCAATGATGTGTTTCGGCTCGTGGACATTGCCGTAAAATCCACCGATGCGAAACCGGGCGCGCAAATCGTCGAACGCGAATTCGGCATGTTTGAAGTTCATTCGCTCAAGCAAGCCGAAGTGTTGGAAGCGGGACGCATCGTCCTCGAGCGTTTGAATCTCAAACCCGAAGACCGCCTCAGACCCACCGTCGCGTCACTCCAAATCATCACGCACGTCAACACGTATCAGGTGCAGTTGCTCAATCGTTTTCGACGCGGCGCGATGCTGGTCGCGGGCGAAACGTTATTCATCATGGAAGTCGCGCCCGCCGCGTACATCAATCTCGCCGCGAACGAAGCGGAAAAATACGCGAATATCAAATTGATTCACGTTTCCTCCGTCGGACGTTTTGGGCGCATGTGGATGTCGGGCAGTGAAGCGGAAATGATGGCGGCGCAAAAAGCGGCTGTTGCGGCGATTGAAAATTTGCAGGGCAAGTAATCAAGGAAACAAGTAGACAGGTAGACAAGTATGGCTTACTTGCTCCCTGTTTCCTTGTTTTCCTATTTTCCTCCAACAATGTCACGCACTTTTTACACGGAACGCGATATTCAAGACATGGCAAAACGCGGCGTCACCGAAATTGAAGTGAACGATTCGGTGTACATCACCGACATTGCGCGCGAGATGATGGACAAGCTGGGCATCAAGCGCAAAGTGACGGGCAGCGCGTCCGCAACGTCAAGCGTTCTCAAATCACCTGATGTGGCGAATTTGCACAACCCGGCGTCCGCGCCCGGCAACGCGCCGTTGACCGATTCCGAAAAACACGAGGTCATCGAAAAAGTAAAAAGCGGCGTGATTGCGCGCCTCGGTCCGGGCGTGGACAGCGCGGTGGTGGAACAGATTGTGAAACGCGTGGTGGAAAAACTTTAGCGGATTGCAGATAGCAGATGGCGGATCGAAAACCGCACGCTCGCCATTCGCTATCCGCCATCAGCCATTTGCCATGATTCTCGGTCAGGTCGTCGGCACTGTCGTCGCCACCATCAAGGACGAACAACTCGCGGGCGAGAAACTTTTGCTCGTGCAGTTAATGAATCGCAAGCGCGAAAAAATCGGACGTCCGCAGGCAGCGATTGATGTGGTGGATGCGGGACAAAACGATTTTGTTTTTCTCGTCCGCGCGCGCGAAGCCGCGTTAGCAACGTATCCCGTCGTCGGTCCCGTTGATTTGGCGATTGTAGGAATTGTCGAAACGGCGGATGCGCTCGAAAATGTGGAATTGGAATTGACGGAAGGTGACAGTTATTTCACATGATTCTCGCCAAAGTCGTCGGCACGGTCGTTTCCACCATCAAGCATCCCGCGTTTGCGGGACGCAAACTTTTGCTCGTGCGTCCACTGCATCTCGAAAACGAAAAACCCGAAGATGATTTTATCGCCGTTGACGCGGCACAAGCGGGAATTGGCGATACGGTGCTGGTGTGCCAAGAAGGCAACTCGACGCGCCAAGTGATTGGCGTTCCTAACGCGCCGGTGCGGTCATCCATCATCGGCGTGATTGATTCGATTTCATTGCAATCCGAAATCTAGAATCGAAATTCGAAAATTCTTCATGCTTTCCTTTCCCCCAAATTTCCTCTGGGGCGCAGCCACCGCCGCACATCAAGTCGAAGGTCAAAATTCGAACAGCGATTGGTGGAACTGGGAGCAAACGCCCGGACACATCAAGAACGGCGATTCGTCGCGCGTTGCGTGCGACTGGTGGGCGGGAGGACGCTGGCGCGAGGATTTTGACCGCGCGCGCGCGTTGGGCATGAACGCGCAGCGCGTCGGAATCGAATGGGCGCGTCTCGAACCGCATCAAGGCGAATGGAACGCCCACGCGACAGCGTTTTATCGCGAAATGATTTCAGGTTTACGCGAACGCGGCCTAGAGCCGTTTGTTACGCTGCATCATTTCACGAGTCCGCAATGGGTCGCGGAACGCGGTGGTTTCGAGAATCCCGAAATTTCGCAGTGGATAGCGCGGTATGCCGAACGCGCCGCGCGCGAATTTGGCGCACTCGTCAACTATTGGATTACAATTAACGAGCCGAACGTTTACGCCTATCAATGTTATCTCGCCGGAGTTTGGCTCGCGCAGAAAAAAGATTTTGGCGCGTTTTTGCGCGTGCTGAAAAACGCCCTTCGCGCGCACGCGGCAATGTATCACGCGGTCAAGCGCGCTCAGCCCGAGGCACAAGTCGGTTATGCCCACCACTGGCGCGTGTTTGAACCATACAATTCGCGTTCGCCCTTGGACCGCTTGATGGCGGGCTTGCGAACGCGCGTCTTTGGCAAAGCGCTGATGAGCGCGATTGAACAAGGACGGCTCGTGCTGCCGCTCGGTTGGGATGAATCTATTCCCGAAGCGCGCGGCACGCAAGATTTTCTCGGCGTGAATTATTATTATCAAGAATACACCGCCTTTGATTTGTCGAACCCCGGCGACGTATTTGCGCGCAGTGTGTACGATCCCGATGTGAAACGGCTGCAGCAATTTTTCGAAGGCGCAGGTAATTTGCATCCTGACGCGTTCCGCGACTTGCTCATTCGGTTGAAAAAATACAACAAGCCGATTTACATTACGGAAAATGGGTTCGTCGAAACCGATCGCGACGATCAAACGCGCTATCTCATCACGCATCTCCAAGCCGTCAACGAGGCAATCCAACGCGGCGTGGATGTGCGCGGTTATTTTTGGTGGTCGCTGCTCGACAATTTCGAATGGTCGGAAGGGTACACGCCGCGCTTTGGTTTGTATCACACCGAGTATGAAACGCAGGCGCGCACGTTGAAAAAAGCGGGCACGCTGTACGAAAAAATTGTGCGCGCCAATGGAATCACAAAAGAGTTGACGGAGCAACATGGACGCGCGAACTGAATATACGCTGCGCGAAGAAATCGTCCGCATCGGCAAATTGATGTGGGAGAAAAATTTTATCGCGGCGGGCGATGGGAACTTGAGTGTGCGGCTCGGCACAGACCGTTTGTTATGTACGCCGAGTGGTTTGAGCAAAGGATTTTTGAACACAGAACAACTACTCGTGGTTGATTTGCAGGGCAACAAAGTCGGCGCGAATTTTGGCGCGGCGCGCGAACTTGTGCCTTCCTCTGAAATTCGTTTGCACCTCGAATGTTATCGCCAACGCGCGGATGTCCAAGCCGTCGTTCACGCGCATCCGCCCTCCGCGATTTCGTGCACTCTCGTCGGCATCTCGCTCGCCAAATGTATTTTGCCCGAAGTGGTGTACGATTTGGGCACGATTCCCACACTGCCCTACGCGACGCCGACGAGCGTCGAAGGACCCGAACGCATCCGCGAACTCATTCCGCGTTACGATGCGTTTATGCTCGAACGACACGGTTCGGTAACGGTGGGGAAAAATTTGTGGGACGCGTACATGCGGCTCGAACGGTTGGAACATTCCGCGCTCATTGCGCTCCAAGCCAACGCGGTGCAGCCCGTGATGCCGCTGACCGATTCGCAAATTCAAAAACTCGCGGGCATGCGAAAAAATGTGTTCGCCCAACGCGGGCGCGATGTCTGCGCGGAATGTAACGCGTGTATGGTGAGCGACAAGCACGCGTCTCGTCAAAAAGTTTGAAACTGCATTTATGATTGTTGATTGTTGATTGTTGATTGTTGATTTGAATGGATTGGCGCGGCGCGTAGAAAATCAAAAATCATAAATCCAAAACCAAAAATTCTCGCATGGTCGTCGGCATTTGCACCGTCCAACTCGAAATTTTCGGCAACGACTCGCTCAAAGGCAAGCGGCATGTCGTCAAGCCGATTCTCGCGCGCGTGCGCGATCACTTTAACGTTTCGGCGGCAGAAGTGGACGATCTCGATGCATGGCAGCGCGCGACGATTGCGTTCGCTTGCGTATCGAACGACGCAAATTACGCGCATGGACTTTTGGAAAAAGTGGTTGACTATATCGAACGCAGTCGGTTTGACGCGAATATTTTGGATTATCAGATCGAACTTTTGTAGAGCAATTTTCTAAATTGCTCGCTATGTGATACGGACAATTTACAAAATTGTCCTACGGTAAATCGTGTTCTCTCGTCTCCTCTCGTACAATCTCGCCGCGCTCGCGCTGGTTCCTGCTCCCTCCCCTCCCCTCTCTGCCGCTCTCGTACTCTTGGCGTTTCATGCGCTGGGTCTCACGCTCGTCGCGCAGTTGATGCGCGCGCCGCTGTGGCTTGTAGGCGTGGTGATCGGGATGATGCTTGCCGCGCAATTCTTGCCGCGCCTCCGCGACATTTTTTCACCGTCCCTGCTCGCGCCCTTTTGCTTTGTCTATCTTGGGGCTGTCGTTCGCTTTATTTGGCTGCGTCTTCTCGGCGGTGAGATTCCGGGATATTTTGAATACACTCTGCCTGACCCGCGCGTGCTGCTGCATTTTGATTTTTTTGTGCTGGCAGCATTGTTGTACAGCGCGCTGATTTTATTCTCGATTCTCGTTTCTCGTCGTACCTACGCGATTCGCTTTGCCGCGTTCGCCGCCGCGCTCGCGATTTTTGTTTGGGCAATCGCGGAATATTTCGGACAGCGCACCTTTGGCGCAACGGGCAGCGACCCATTCGCATATGTGCAAATGGGAATTGATCTGGCAACGCGCGGCACCGCCGCGCATCACTTTGAATTGTTCGCGCGTTTTCCCACGCAAACGATTTCTTGGTATCCCCTTGTATCCGTCGGCTATCATTTGCCCTTTAATCTCAACGGCGACGCAATCACCGTGTGGCCCATTGGCGGGTCCGTCGCTTATGCCATCGCTTATCGTCTCGCCGGTGAAAGCGCGTTGTATTTCGTCAATCCAATTTTTTCTCTGTTGAGCATTTTAGTATCCGGGCTGCTCAGTTGGGAATTGACCCGCGCCGATTCGAAAACAATTCGCGTCGTGATGGCAACACTCGTTGCAATCATCATTGCTACCTCGAACGAAATCGTAAACTGGGCAGGCATCACGATGGTGGATACGCAAGCGTTGGTGTTTTCGACGCTCGCGTTTTACTGCGCGCTGCGCGTATATCGCAGCGGAAAATGGGGTTGGGCAATTGGCGCGGGAGTTTTTTGGGGCGCGACCTATCTTGTGCGTCACACGCAGCTGGTTATCCTGCTTGGACTCGTTCCACTCTTGTTGCTGGCGCCCTTCTCTGCGCGCACACGTCTAAAAAATTTCCTTTTGGCATGTGGCGCGGCATTGCTCATCGCCTTACCTGACTTGTGGTATCATCAAATCTATCTGGGCAGCTGGCTTGTACCCGAGTCGGAAGAGCTCGCATTATTTTCACTAAACGCGATATTCCCAACGCTCGGCGCCATCGAGCAGAGCGCGTTGATTGGCGCGGAGTTCGGTTGGCTGCTGTTCTTTGTTCTGTCCGGAATATTTTTTTTCACAAAACGCGAAAAAATTCCGAGCATTGCATTGCTGTTGTGGCTCGGCGCCGCGCTGGCGATTCATTTGCCGTACGCGGCGCTGCGCTTGCGCGATTTGATTCCCGAGTTTCCGATCCTTGCCTTTTATGCCTGCTACGGAATCGTGGCATCCATCGCAGCTTTGTGGAAGCGAAACAAGAAATGGGCGTCGGCTGCGGCGGCTTGCCTAATTTTTGTCGGGCTGGAACTGATGCTCGTGCGCGTATGGAATACCGTGCCGCGCGTGTTTCAGGAACCACGCGCCCGTTTCGGCGCAATGACGCAAACGCAGCGCGAATCCTTTCGTACGATTGCAGAATTTACACCGCCGAACGCATTGATCGGCGCTTCGCTCAATTCGGGCGCAGTTGAATTGTATTCACAGCGCAGCGCGTTTCGTCCCGCCGATTGGTCGACTGAAAACTTGCGTCAATTTCTTGAACTCGCGCGCGCAAACAATTACGAAATCTATTTGCTTCAAGACAACGCGTCGCTCACCAACGTTTTGAATACATTGCGCGGCGAATATCAAATCGAACGCGTGGTGACGCTCGATGTGCCGCTATTTGGAAACGCGCGAATAAACGACGCGGGCGCGCTGTGGAAAATTACGCGTTGAATCGAAAATCTAAAATCAAAAATGACTTCCAAACCCATTCTTGCCATTGTCGGACGCCCAAACGTCGGCAAGTCCACTCTGTTCAATCGGCTCGTCGGCGAACGTCTGGCAATTGTGACAGACATTGCGGGCACCACTCGCGATCGTCTCTACGCGGACGCCGACTTTGCCGGGCGCGAATTTACAGTGGTTGACACCGGAGGAATCGTCGGAGAACGCGACGTCGCATCATCAAACGATACAGCGCAATTTTTCGCGCTGGCGCGCGACCAGGCAGAGTTGGCAATTGCCGAAGCGGATGCAATTTTGTTTCTGACCGATGTCGAAGCGGGCGTCATGCCGGGCGATTATGAAATCGCGGACATTTTGCGCAAGTCCGACAAACCGGTGTATCTCGCCGTCAACAAAGCGGACAATGAAAAGCGCGTCGCCGATGCAGTGGAATTTTTCGCGCTCGGTCTCGGCACGCCGTACCCCATCTCGGCGCTGCATGGCGTTGGCACAGGCGACCTGCTGGAAGAAATCATCGCAAATTTTCCGCTTGCCGAACCTGAAACTGAAAATGAATTTCCACAAATCGCGATTGTCGGACGCCCAAACGTCGGCAAATCGTCCCTGCTGAATGCAATTCTCGGACAAGAGCGCGCAATCGTGAGCGAAATTCCGGGAACGACGCGCGACTCGATTGATACGCAAGTTTTGTGGCGCGACGAACCCTTGACGATTATTGATACGGCAGGAATTCGACGACGCGGCAAGATCGAACCCGGCATTGAAAAATTTTCCAGTCTGCGCGCGCTCAAGGCGATTCAACGCGCGGATGTTGTGCTGCTGCTGTTGGACGCGCAGGACGGACCCACCACGCAGGACATGCATGTCGCCTCGTATGCGCTCGAAGAGGACAAAGGCATCGTGCTCGTGGTGAATAAATGGGATGCGCTGGAAAAAGAAACGAACACGATGCGCGATTATGAAGCGCGCGTCCGCGCGGCGTTCAATTTCATTCCCTATGCGCCCATTGTCTTTTGTTCCGCCAAGTTTCGCCAACGTATCCCGGCAGTCGTGGACACTGCTTTGCGGGTACACCAAGAGTTGCGCGAACGCGTGCCAACTACGGATTTGAACGAAATTTTACGCGAAGCGATCGCGCAGCATTCGCCCCCAACGCATGGCAAACGGACGCTGAAATTTTATTATGCAACGCAAGTGGGGATTATTCCGCCGACGTTTGTCTTTTTCGTCAATCACAAAGACATGGTGCACTTTTCGTATCAGCGTTATTTGGAAAACAAGATCCGCGAGCGTTTTAAATTAACGGGCGCACCAATTAAAATGATCTTTCGGGCGCACGCTAAAAAAGGTACAAAATAAAAAGCCGTTGTCTGCGTAAATGATTTGACAGACAACGGCTTTTTTTTGTTTATCCTTGATTCGCCAGCTCTTGGACTTTTTCGTTGTTGCGAATCCGTAGAGACTTTTGCACACCTTCGAGGGTGTCTTTGCCCTGCTGCAAAATTCCGACGAGGGAATGGACCGGCGTAGCGCCCGTGCCGATGGCAATACCGGTAATGAGGATGTCAATCCGCAGCGGCACATTGATGCCCAAGAGCGCAAACATTTGCAGACTCAGGACGGTGGCGAGGATGATGCCGAGCAACAGACTTGAGAGAATCGAGAGCACCCGCTTGGCATCGCGATATTGCTGTGTCGCAGTAAGCGAAGCGAGGCGCGTTTCCGCAAAAGCAACGTCGTTCGCGGCGCGTTCGATCAACTGCGAAAGAGCATCTTGACTCGTCGGCAGCATATCGCCCACCCGCAGCGTCGGATCGCCTTCTTGCGCCAATGCTTCCAGACGTTCGCGCGCGGCGCGCAATTCATCGTTTGCCCAACGCAGCCATTCGCTCCGTCCTGCCAAAAATGCAACGAACGAACGAATATAGCTCTCAATCAAATTCCAAACCATCTCGATGAAACGTTCGACCGCCAGCGCGGTCGCGAGAATGGGCGCGAGGACGACGGCTAAATCTACGCCGCGCTCCAGCGGAACGACCGGGGCTTTGGTGATTGGATAGGTCAGCGCAAACGCAATGGTTCCCGCAAAAATTCCGAGCAGGACCGCGATGCCGCCAAAAACAAAAAAGCGGCCGCGGCGATTTACCACACGCGTTTTGGGAGATTTGGGAGCCGGGGCGGGAGCGGCAGGTGGTTGAGGAACGGAAACTGACATGAATGCCTCCGATGGCGCGTGCTGCTCAATTTTTTCGTGCGCTTGCTTTGGGGCTGCGTTTCGGTTTCGGAGTTTGATGCGGAATTTTTTTGCGCCGCGGCGCGTCTTGGGTAACTTGTTCGCTCTGCGTGGAATCCATCAGCGTCCGAACGAATTCTGTTTGGGAATCATTCTCATCCGATTCCACTCCCGTATCTGAAAAATCGAGTGTGCGTCCCAAGTTGTTCGCGTCACCACTTTCAAAATAATTGGCTTCATCGTAAACATTCAGACCCGGCATATATTCGTCGCGGATAAAACGCAAAAAATCACACACCGCAATATGCGTATCAATGCCTGCGGATTGGGGTCTGGTAAAAAGCGCTTTGATTTCCCAAAATGTCCCGCGATCATCCAACGGCATGTAATAGGCAAATTCACCCGCCCTATTAAAGGTCAACCAAATCGGCTCTGACTTTTTATGCGGTGTAATCAAAAGTCCTTGCAGCGAATCATCAATCGGTTCAAGTTCTAAATCCATCCCGGCGCGCGCAGCGTCATTTTCCATCACACCGACATTCGCGCGCATCACGCGTTCAACCTGCCCCACGATGCGCTCGTCCACTTCACGACATGCCCAACGCTGTTCCGCACAATACAACCGCGCCGCGTCCAGCAGTTCCGCCAGACGGGCGCGATTCTCCAATTTACCGTTGTAGTGAATTGTTACGTCCATTACATTACATCGCCGAGCATTGACCAAGGACCTGTCCAATTGATTTTGACGTTGGCGAGTTGACCCTTCCATTCGCGCGCTTCATCTTCAAAAAAGACGAGTTTGTTTGTGCGCGTCCGCCCCCTCCAGCGCTTTTTGCTTTTCTCCTCGACCAACACCTCAACCGTTTGTCCCAAGAATTTTTGGTTAATCTCTCCGACGACCTCGCCCTGCAAAGCATCAATCGCTTGCCGACGGCGCTCTTTTTCATCTTGTGGCACATCATCGGGAAAACGCGACGCGGACGCGGTGTTGGGGCGCGGTGAATACATCGCTACATGCGCGACGTCGAGTTTCAATTCGCGTAAAAGATTGTACGTTCCCTCGAACTGTTTTTCGGTTTCACCCGGAAAACCGACGATGATGTCGGTTGCAATGCTTGCGTTCGGCACACGCGCGCGGATTTTTTCAATCAGCAGACGATAGTCGTCAACGCTGTAGCCGCGCTTCATGCGTTTCAAAACTTCATCGTCGCCAGCTTGAATCGGCACTTCGATATGCTCCATCACTTTTGGAAGCGTCGCGACGGTATCGAGCAATTCGTCATTCATGTAATTCGGATGCGAGGTGAGAAAACGAACGCGTTCGACGCCCTCAATGTCATGGACGACGCGCAATAATTCGGGGAGACGCGGTCCGTCGGGAATATCGTAGCCGTAGCGATCAACAATTTGCCCCAACAGCGTCACCTCTTTGACGCCTTGCGCGACGAGCGAACGCACATGCGCGGCGATTTCGCCGATAGAACGAGAACGTTCGGTGCCGCGGCGATAGGGGATGATGCAAAAAGTGCAAACGTGATTGCAGCCGAAAATAATCGGGACGTGCGCGCTGACGAGTTGCCCGCGTTCATGCGCGGGCAGAATGAAATCCGCATCCTGCAAGGCATAACGCGTCTCCGTCGCGTCGCGCTCCATCCAATAATCCTCGCGTCCTGTTTCCGCTTGCGCGCCGCGCGCTTGCAACAACTCTACCAACGCGGTGGGATCCGATGGAGGCAGAAAGGTATCAACAAAAGGAAATTTTTCGCGCAGCGCTTTGGGTTCGCGCACGCCGACCATGCAGCCCATCACGCCAAAAACGACATCCGGATTTTTTTGCTTGAGCGGTTTGAGTGAAAGCAAACGCGACACGGCTTTGTCTTCGGGACCCTGTCGCACCACGCACGTATTCAGCACAATCACATCCGCAGAATCCGCGTCGGGCGTCGCGCGCAGGCCGAGTTTTTCCAACTCGGACGCGAGCCGCTGTGAATCGGCGGTATTCATTTGACAGCCGTACGTTGTAATATGATATTTCATAGCAAATAATTGCTTTCCGGCAAAAGCGCACGCTATTGTAGGACGAGTTAGAACGAGTGTCAAACAAATTGCAACGAAATCGCGTTCTCGAACGTCTATAAACTATCCACGGCAGTTGCTTCACCAAATCTCTAGTCCGCCAAACAGCGCATTCCTTTTTTTGAGCGAATACGTGCGTTCGGCAAGAGGAGTACACATGAGCGCGTTCGAAACCCATGTTCCCGCCGCGACCACCATCGTTACCGAGACCACAAACAATTTACCGCTTTCTCAAGGCAAAATAGCCGCATCCTTCCCTTTTGTACAAGGGAGCAGCACAATTGATCTGGAAAAAGCCGAAAGCGGCGTGACACTCGAGTTGGGCGAACGATTTCTTTTGGATCTGGGCGAACGGGGTTGGAAAATTCGCATCGGCAATGAGACAATTCTGGCACACATTCCTGCGCCGCACGCGTCAACCGAGAGTCTCGGCTATTTTCAGGCATTGAGCGTGGGCAGAACCGTCTTGGCTGCTACGAGCAGTCCGCCGAATCATCAAAACGCGCCGCCTTGTAGACAGCCCACCCTATTTCTGCAGATTCCCATTACAGTTGTGGGATAATGATTTGCCACTTGCGCAATGCGTAGGTGGCAAAATTTTTTGGCGAACTCTCCTTTTTTGCGCGACATTGCAATCTGGTTATAATCCGTCTGCATGTTTGGAATGGTCCGCGCTCCGCGCAACGTGGCTCGTCGCGGTGAGTAATTAGAAAGCAGACGAGCTCCTTATGCGAATTGGAATCGACGCGCGGCTGGTGCATTATCACCAAGCAGGCATCGGGCAATATATTTTGCGCCTCACCGATGCCCTCGCCTCCCTCGATCACAAAAACGAATACTATCTCTTTCAAAGCCGCAAAGATCGGACGCGTTTGGTACAAGCGCCAAACTTTCATCGGCGCGTGTTGTGGACGCCGAGTCATCACCGCTTTGAGCGTCTCGCCATGTCGGCGGAAATGCTGCCGCATCCGCTTGATGTGTTTCACAGCCCCGATTTTATTCCGCCGCGCAAGCTGCTTGCCCCCAACGTGATCACCATTCACGATTTGGCATTCTTGCTGTATCCGCGTTTTCTCACGCCCGCCGCCGCGCGCTATTATGGACAAATTGATCCCGCCTCGCGCAGCGCCGCACACGTCATCGCCGTCTCACAATCCACCAAGCGTGACATTACGCGACTCCTCGGCGTCCCGGATGAAAATGTTACAGTGATCTATGAAGCCGCCAGCGTGGTCGCGCGTCCAATGGAAAAGGGCGAAGCAAAGCGGCACGTGCGAGAAAAATTCGGAATCACTGATGATTTCATTTTGTTTGTCAGCACCATCGAGCCGCGCAAAAATTTGCCGACGTTGCTCGCGGCGTACAGCAGACTGCGCACGGTGTACAAAAATAATGCGCGTCTCGTGGTTGCCGGACACAAAGGTTGGTTGACCGAAGAGGTAGATCAAGCAATTGAAAAATTTCAACTCGCCGACAAAGTTTGTTTTCTGGGCAGCGTACCGAGCAGCGAGCTGGCGTATTTGTACAATGCCGCGCGGGTGTTTGCGTTGCCCTCCTTTTATGAAGGATTCGGATTGCCGCCGCTCGAAGCCATGACATCCGGAACGCCCGTGATCGTTTCCAATGTCTCTTCTCTGCCCGAAGTCGTCGGCGATGCCGGCTTGTTGGTTGATCCGAATGATGTCGAGGGGTGGACTGTCGCACTGCATCGCGTTCTAACCGATGACGCCTTGTGCGCGGAAATGTCTGCCAAAGGTCTCGCGCGCGCCGCAAAATTTTCGTGGGAACGCGCAGCGCGCGAAACGTTGAATGTTTATAAAAAGGTAGCGGGGAAATGAGCAGTGGGCAGCAGGGCACAGCGGTTCCCTGCTGCTTGCTACTTGCTACTCGTGAAACTCCTCTTTCTCACTCCGCAACTACCCTATCCGCCCTATCAAGGCACGACGCTTCGCAATTTCAATATTCTCAAGAACCTCGCGCCGCGTCACGAAATTCATCTCCTCTCTTTCGGCATCTCCAAAGAATTGATTGATTCACCACTGCGCACGTTTTGCGCGCGTATCGAAATCGCCGCGCCGCCGACGCGTTCGACGATGCAGCGCGCCGTCGAGACATTTTTCCATCCACTGCCCGACATGGCGCGCAGATTGCATTCGCCAACCCTCGCGCAAAAATTACAAATGCTGTTGAACGAAAACGAATACGATGTGGTGCAAATTGAAGGCATCGAGATGGCAAGCGCGTGGCTTGACGAAAGACGAACGACGAAAAACGCAAACAAATTATTCGTCGTATTCGATGACCACAATGCGGAATGGACTTTGCAAAAGACCGCGTACGAAACAGACCGCCAAAATCCTCGACGCTGGCACGCCGCGTTGTATTCTTGGATTCAGTACAACAAACTAAAACGGTTTGAGCGCGACGTCTGTTTGAACGCGAACGCGGTTGTGGCGGTCTCACGTCAAGACGCGGACGCGATTGCTTTGCTCGATCCGCGTATCCAGCCGCGCGTGATTCCCAACGGCGTGGACTGCGAGTATTATGTGCCATCGGACGAGGTGTGCGCGAAACCGCTCGCGGAATTGTCCGTTGTCTTTACAGGCAAAATGGATTTTCGCCCCAACATTGACGCGTGCGTTTGGTTCGCCAATGAAATTCTGCCTGCCCTACGAAATGAAATTCCGCTCGCGCATGTTTCCTTTGTCGGGCAAAAGCCAAGCGAACAAGTTTTGGCATTAAAGGAGCGCGCGGGCATCGAGGTGACGGGCTTTGTTGCCGATACGCGCCCGTACATCGCGGACGCGGCGGTGTTCGCCGTGCCGCTGCGTATGGGAAGCGGCACGCGGCTCAAAGTGTTGGAGGCGATGGCGATGGGCAAAGCGATTGTAAGCACCTCTTTCGGCGTTTCGGGCATCGAATGTGAAAATGGACGCGAAGTTTTGATCGCGGATACTGCGCAAGATTTCGCACACGCGATCGCAGCGCTGATGCGCGACAAGGCACGAGCGCGCGAGTTGGGACGAAATGCGCGCATATTGGCACAAGAAAAATACGATTGGCAAAATTTGATTCCACGCTTTGAGGAGCTCTACCCAAAATCGAAATAGAGTTATGCGCTTGGCACCGCTCAAGTCAAACAGGTGCAGTGGCATTGCGAACCGCCTTCGCGGACGCAATGACAAATCCGTTCGCAAATTGACGATCCCTGATGCAACTGTCTTGCACGGATTTTGATTTGATGTTACAAGAACATTCTTTGGAGGGATCCTGAATGGACACGCCGATGCAAAGATCGCAACTGAGCAGACACAACTCGTTGACGAGAGCATTGATAATCCTCGCCGCAATCGTGGTGGGGATATTGTTTTTTGCGCCCGCCCCGCTTGATGCAAAAGGTCCGTCCAATCCCCACACAGTTCTCAGCAATCGCGGAGCGCGCTGGAACGCCGCCCATTCCGATGTAAATTCATTTTCCTCTTTTGTTGCCAACGCTGCGCCCCTGAATCAATCCGAAGACGCCGCCGAAGCGGCACAACCCGCGCGCTTGCTTGCGCCGCGCAACCCCGGCTCTGTAATTGGGGCTGATAATCGAACGCGCGTCCAAGACATGGGCGCATTTCCGTTTCGCGCAATTGCGTTTGTGCAAACCGAGTTTCCCGGCGGATTCTATTTAGAATGTACCGGATTTTTGATTGGCGAACACACTGTTGCGACAGCCGGACATTGTGTTTATAGTCCCGGCTTGGGTTGGGCGCACGCGGCGCGTGTGATGCCGGCGGTCAACGGCGCCGTTCAAACGTTTGGCGTCGCAACGGGCAACGAATTTTTCGCGGTCGCGGGTTGGGTCAACAATATGGAACCGGAATATGATTACGGCGCGATTCAGTTGAACCAAGACATTGGCAAAAAAACGGGTTGGCTCGGGATGGCGAATCTGGACAATTCAATGCTGGATCGCGCCGCCGTGAGCGTCACAGGATATCCCGCCGACCATCCCTATCGGACGATGTGGACAATGACGAGCTCACTGCGTCGGGTGACCGCGACGCGGCTCTATTACAATATTGATACGTACGCGGGACAAAGCGGTTCGCCAATTTACAATGCCCGGTTCACGCGAGCGTGCGGCTACTGCGTGGTGGGCATACATGGTTACGGCACGGCGGCTGATCCGCGCGGCAAACTGAATAGCGGCGTCCGGATGACGTCAGCGGTGCTTGATAATTTTATCGCCTGGCGCAACATGCCTTAGAGACGCGACCAAAATGGCAATGCGCGTTCCATCCGATTGAGATACTCGTTTGATTGCCGCTAAAAGGTTGCTTGTGAAATTCATTTTGATGACGCCCCTTAACCCTCCTTTAATTTTCTGCCGTTACACTTGCCAATGTTATCCTCCAACCAAGTGAAACGAATTTCCCTTTCAGTGCGTCTTTATTTTGTTCGGAGGAAGAAAAAAATCTTTCGAGGTGTTTCAATGAAGCCGAAATCAATTCTGTGGCTGCTCACCGCTGTGGGCTTGTTTGCATTTCTCGCAGCACTTGCGCCAATTCCGTATGCTCAGGCGCAAGAGCCAAAAACTGCACGTATGGTGCGCAACGACGGCGTCAGAATCGTTGTGAAAACTTTTGCGCGCAATATTTCTTCGCCAATCCAGCCCACCAACCCAACGACGTCAAATCTTCAAGTGCCAGCGAAACATTTGCCGGCGATTCAGCCGAATGGCGTCGAAGGCAATGGATACGGCACCGAAAGTGTCATTGGCGCGGATGGGCGCGTCCAAGTCCAAGACACCGCCGCGTATCCGAGCAGCGCCGTCGCGTACTTGGAGATTCAATTTCCTTGGGGCGAAGGATCGTGCAGCGGTTGGATGATTGGTCCGCACACAGTCGCGACGGCAGCGCATTGCGTCTACCTGAGCGGGATGGGAGGATGGGCTACGGCTATCACCGTGTACCCCGGACGAAATAGCACCCTTGCGCCATTTGGCAGTTACAGCGCGACGAATTGGTACGTCAAACCGAAATGGATCAAAAAGGAAAAACCGAGACTCGATTTTGCGGCAATCAATATCGGGACGGACATTGCCGAGTCGGTCGGAACGTTCGGCTTTGCCTATACCTCTGACAACAGCGTTTTGCAGAATCGTCCGCTGACGGTGCGAGGTTATCCCGCTGACAAACCCGATGCAACGATGTGGACGATGGATGGCAACATTGAGCAAGTTGCGCCGCGCCGCTTTTTTTATTCGATTGATACTGCGGCGGGTCAGAGCGGCTCACCCGCGTATGGCAAATGGGGCAGCGATTGTGATCCGTGCGGCTTTGGCATTCACGCCTATGGGGTCGGCGGCAATTCGAGTTTGAATGGCGCGACGCGCATCACTGCGAGCGTCTTTAATTTCCTGAATTCAGTCATCGCGCAATAATCACTTTTGTCTTGCAGAAAGGTGCAGCCGTGAGCGCATCTTTCTACGAGGCGTCAAGTTGATTGTCGCGTTTTACATTTGAGCAAGATGCGAATAGAGAAAAATAAATGGGTTCGGGTTGGGCACGTGATTGCATTCATCACTATTGTCTTTGTTTTGGGCTGCAGCGCGAATGTCAACGCCCAGCCACCAACAGCTGTTCCAACCGCAGGCATTCAACCGAACATGCCTCCGAACAGTGCTGCCACGCCGAATCTTTCCCCGCGCGTCACTCCGATACCGGGGGATCCCAACGCGCCCGTATCAAATGAAACGGCAATGCCACCACAATCCCTCCCCAATCGCACGCGCATCACCGGGCGCATCACCGACGCGCAAGCGAATCCCATCGCCGGCGCGCGCATCACCATTCCCAAGAGCAGCGTGTCAATTCCGGAAATAGCATATCTTTCCAACGCCGAAGGAATGTATGCGCTCAGCGTGCCGCCCGGCGAATTTACCTTGATGGTATTTGCGGACGAATTTCAAGCGGCAGAAAAAAAGATTTCGACGCGCGGCGAAGCGCAAATGGAATTGAATTGGGTGCTGCAGCCGTAAGCAAAAGTGCGCGATGTTGATGCAATTTTTTGCGCGCGCAAGCTAAATGCGTTATCATGTTTGGAACATTGATAGAGGAGCAAAATAGGCAATGGCAGAAATATTTCGCGAGGTGATCGCACGCGGCGAACGTCTAGTTGCTGACGGCGCAACCGGAACGAATTATCAAATGCGCGGGTTGGCGCGCGGCGAAGCCCCCGAGCAGTGGCTGTTTCAAGAACCTGACAAGGTGACACAGCTGCATCGCGATTTTGTGCAAGCGGGCTCGAATGTTATTTTGACCAATACCTTTGGCGGCACCGCGCTGCGCCTCGCACACGCGGGACTTGAAAACGATGCAGCGCTGGTAAATCAACGCGCGGTGCAACTTGCCCGCGCAGCAATTCGGGACGAGCGCGTGTGGCTCGCCGGTTCCATCGGACCTTCCGGCGCGCTGCTTGAACCGTTCGGCACGCTGACGCGGGAAGAGGCAATCGCCCAGTTCGCCGCCCAAGCGCAAGCGTTGGCAGATGGCGGCGTGGACTTGCTGATCATTGAAACGCAGTTCGATTTGGGCGAAGCGACGGCGGCGTACGAAGGCGCGCGTTCCGTCACAGACCTGCCGATTATTGTTTCGTTTAGCTTTGATATGGGGACGAATACGATGATGGGTTTGAAAGCGGCGCAGGTGGCAAAAGAGGTGACGGCGCTCGGCGCGGACGCGGTGGGCGTCAACTGCGGACGTTCGCTCGACGAAAATTTGATCAATTTGCAAGAGATGCGCGCCGCGACGCATCTGCCGATTTGGATGAAGCCGAACGCGGGTCTGCCGCGCATGACCGATGACGATATTGCAATTTATGATGTGACACCCGAAATGATGGGCAAAGCCGCGGCGCGTTGGCTTGAGGCGGGCGCACAAATTGTTGGCGGCTGCTGTGGCACGTCACCCCAGCATTTGCGCGAGATTGCGCGCGCGGTGGAAAATACGCGCGTGAGTGCATAACACTGCGTTGAATGATTAGAAACGACGCGCGACGCGTACGTCGCGCGTCGTTTTTTTTCCGTGTTGCACGCGCACCTTGCCACAATCTGTAGTAGAATGTTGTTGGTTAAGAGTTCTTAACAAAATGTCGGAGTTGGCTTACGATTCTTTCACCTGCCCTCATTCTCTTTTTGGCGTTAATGTTGTTGTACGCTTTTTTTATCGGATTCAATAATTCGGGGACTTTGGTTGCGGCTCCCATCTCGACTCGTTCGTTAGCGCCGCGCGCAGCGATCACCCTCGCCGTCATTTTTGAATTCATCGGACCCTTTCTCTTTGGCTCGGCGATCGCGGCGACGATTGGGCAAGATTTTTTGAATCCGAACGTGATTGACATGAATGTTCTTTTGGCGATGGTGATTTCGCAAATCACCTGGAATTTTGTGACTTGGTATTTTGGATTTCCCTCCAGCGCCACACATGCGTTGGTGGGCGGCTTGAGCGGCGCCGCCTTTGCCGCCGCGGGTGTGAGTGCCTTTTTGCCGGGTGGCTTGCTCCACATTTTGATCGGATTGATTCTCGCCCCGCCGCTTGGCTTCATTGGGGGTTTTGTGGTGATGAAAGTGTGTTTGTGGCTTGTGCGCGGCGCAACGCCGCGCGTTAATCGCGTTTTTCAACGCGGACATTACCTTACGACAGCAGCGCTCGCTGTAAGTCACGGCACCAATAACGGGCAGCAATGCACGGGCGTCATCACACTTGGGCTGGTTCTTTTGGGAACGCAATCTGCATTTTATGTTCCCGTCTGGGTGATTGGGTTGGTCGCAGCCGCGCTTGCGCTTGGTGTCGCCACCGGCGGCTATCGCATCATTCGCAAGCTCGGCGGACAAATCTATCGGATGCGCCCCATTCACGGCTTCACGTCACAGGGTTCATCCGCCGCGATCATCATTAGCACCGCGATTTTGGGCACGCCTGTTTCAACCAGTCAAGTGATCAGCACTTCGATTATGGGAGTTGGCGCAGCGGAACGCGTGCGCATGGTACGCTGGGGCGTGGCGGGGCAAATCATGACGGCGTGGCTCGTCGCAATTCCGGTGGTATTTGTCTTTTCGGCATTGGTATACCTTTTGCTTTCCCATCTGACGTAACACTATGCGACTCTCTAATCCTTTTCGTTCTCGTTCCAACAATTTTCTTTCGCTCTTGGCGCAGCAAGCCGACAAGACGCGCGAAGGATTAGTGATGCTGGAACAGTTTTTCAAATCGCATGACAGCGCCGACGCGCGGCGTGTGGAGCAGATTGAAAAAGAGGCGGATGAGCTGCGTCGCATTTTGATTGACGATCTCAATCGCGCGTTCGTGACGCCGATTGATCGCGAAGATTTGTTCACACTCTCGCGCACGATTGACGATGTCTTGGATTATGCGTACACCACCGTAGATGAAATTGAATTGTTTCAGCTCGAGCCAACCGAATTGATGTACAAGATGGTGGAAATTTTGCGCCTAGCGGCAGAGGAACTGCATCTTGGAGTTTTGCAGCTCCGTGAGCGCCCGCAGGTCGCTTTGCAGCACGCAATGCGCGCGAAAAAACTAGAGAATCGCGCGGAAGGATTGTATCGCGAAGCCCTCGCGGAATTGTTTCAACAGCCGAAAACGCTCGACGACGTGATGCTGATGCTCAAGCGGCGCGAAGTGTATCGGCATTTGTCCAACGCGGCGGATCGTGGCGATGAAGCAGGGAATATCATCAGCGATATTGTCGTAAAGATGACCTAAATCAAATGAGGAATTATGCCGTACGAGTGGCAGCGCAACGAATACACCATCAGCACCGACCGCGAGCGCATTGATTTCGAGACGGTGTTTCGGTATCTACACAATGAAGCGTATTGGGCAAAGGGACGCGCCCGCGAAGTTGTTGAACGCTCCATCGAACACTCGGAAAACTTTGGCGTTTATCGCGGCGCGGCGCAAATTGGTTTTGCGCGCGTCATCACGGATTACTCTATCTTTGCGTATCTGTGTGATGTTTTCATTCTCCCGACGGAGCAAGGCAAGGGGCTGGGGAAATGGCTTGTCGAGACGATCCTGTCTCACCCCGAATTGCAAGAGTTACGCACATGGTATCTGCGAACGCGCGACGCGCACGGATTGTACAAACAATTTGGGTTTACCGCGCTGCACGACCCCACGCGCAGCATGGAGCGATTGGAAAAACGCTAATTCGAAAGACGTACAAGCAATGCGCCCACCTTTCGGCGGGCGCATTTTTTTTACTGTCGAACCGTTTCCTAGAACTAGGGCTTGATGTGGAACTTGCTCCAAGTTGGCACTCCACGTGTGCATCCGAACGATCCATTACACGCTTTGACATACCAATAATAATCGTGCCCCTTGGCAAGCCCCTCAATTGTGATTGTTGTCCCACTCTGCTTGCCGCTATTGATTTTGAGTCCTTTTTTACCGTCTTGCCTCAGCATGTACTTGTATTTGGTCGCGCAGGTGGATTGATTCCACGTCAGCGTCACCTTGGTCTTTTTTTGACTGGAATCATTCGCAGGTGAAATCAGCGCGGGCGCGCCGGGTTTCCCCGCGCACGGCGTCGCGGTTGGCGTGGCAGTGGGCGCATTGATGTCGGTTGGCGTGGGCGTTGGACGAATTTCGTCAGGCAGCGCAAACATCATCCCCGGATCGCCCAGCAAGTTGTACGTATCCAGCAAATCGTAATGCCCGCCGCTGCTGTTGGCAAAGAGGAATGTTTTGCTGCCCATCGTGGCGAGCCCCACACGCGGCTTGCCATTTTTCAAAAGCGCTTGAAAGAATCCGCGATCGAGAAAATCGTGACCGCTCGCTACACCCAAACTTGCGGGCGCAAAGCTGCCAACGGCGCCGCCATCTTTTTGTACGAGCAGCGCCTCAGAGAGACTGGTAAATCCGCCGCCAAAAAAATATCCATCGTAACAGGTCATCGGCATCATAAAAGGATACTTGGGGTCGCCGGGATTGCGCGTCAAATTTTCAGCATCGCTCGCTTTCAAGAGAGATTGCGCCCAACTCAGGATCGCGCCGTGCCCAACATAATTCACGATGAGACGACCCTGTTGAATACCCGCGAGGACCGCGCTGCGCGCGACAGCGGGATCGTTGTAACTGCTAAAAGGGAGCGCGCATTGGGGATAAGTTTGGGCGTCACAACGATTAAAGTACACGCGATCGGCGATCATGGGCGGCGCAGGAAAGAAATCGGGATTGCCCGCGACCTCTTCCGATAACTCGAAAAAGTTGCCCGCCGAATCTGGCTGTCCGCTGGAACTGAACGCCGAATCCGTGACGAACATGACCTTTTTCTGCCAATTGCCGGCTGAATTATTATTGTTTTCATACGCCAACAATTTGTTGACCATGTTATCCATTTCGGCAGCGCTGCGCGCGGGCAAACGACCAATCGCCATGCTCGGAAGCAAACTCCCCGCGTCCATATTCACATAGCGATTATCCGCCGCAACCATTCCAATGTAATTGTCCGCGAATTTCATGTTGACGGGGATGAACGAGATTTCATTGTTGCCATTATCCGAATTTCCGTTGCCCGCCAAGAGAACATAATACGGCGCGGGCGCTTGCCAATTCGCGTAAGCGTATTCAAGAAAATTTCGAATCGCTTGCGCGCTCTTGATGCCAAAGTTGAATTCATCATAAATATCTTCGACATCCACAACTTTGACGCGTCCAAGTGTGGCGCGCTGCGCGGCGAGCGGTTGGACATTATTCTTCCATACGCCGTAGGTGATGATGAGATAGTCAGCGCCATTCGCTAGAGTGCGCAAAGAAGAGGGCGTGTCTTGAACAACACTCAGCGGCGATTTGAACTGTGAGTTCGACAAGACCATGTATTCGCGTGGGCTATTTACATTATCGCTCACCACGCCCGTGAACGTACCGCCATTGCTTTGCGCGGTGATTGCCAGTTTGGAGACGTTGGCGTAATCAGAAATGTTATAGGCGCGCAGATTGGAATTGGTGAACCCCTGAATCTGATACTGCCACGTTCCGTTTGCTCCATATTTAAAACGCAGCACATCCGATGCCGCCACAAATTGCGCGGTATATTCCAGTTCCAGATAATTTAGATAAACGTAAATTCCGGGACCAACATAGCCGCGATCTTGCACGCGGAATGTATTTGCGCCATTTACTAAATTGTTGACGTTTGCCGTGTTCAAAAGTGCTGTACCCGAAACCCAATCTTGTTGGTTGACCTGCGTGCCGTTAGAGAACAGCGTGGATTGCATGACGTAATAAGGATTCGCCTGAGCGCCGGATTGAACCAGCGCGCGTAGTACACCATTCGTCGTCCCCGGCGCCAAGTCTGTCAAATTCGCTGCAATATCTACATAATTGTTCGGATAGTTGACCAAGCTCCATATCCAATGGTCCGCATTTTCGCTAAAGGGCGCAAACGAAACATAGCCGTTATTTTGTTCGAGATGGAGCGTCTTGAGATAAGTGGCTGGAGTGGTGCCCCCGCTCACCGGCGGTGGAGCAGCCATGCGTTTGCCATTTCCGCTTCCATACGTCAGCCAATACACGTTGTAAGGAATTGCATAGTCCGTTGGGGCTTGACCGAAAAACAAAAAATACTCGCCGCTCTCGCATTGCTTGTCACCATCTTCGACAAGCTCGATGGCAACCTCATTCCCTTGAGTTGAAAGCTGAAAAGTGTCGAGATTGACTCCGCCCGGATTAAAACCTGCCGTTTGAAGCGAATCGCACGTCACCTTGTACATGCCATCCGCGTTCACCGAAATTTTAAACGAGTTGGCAGCGGACGCGGCTTGTTCGGCGCGCGGGAGGGTGGGCGAAGGGCGCTGGGGTGTGCGCCACGCGCGGCTCGATTCGTAATTGATCAGCGCTTGCTCGAGTACCGCTTCAAAGCCGCCTTCGTTCACCGCGTCGCCAACCGCCTCGCGTCCCGCGTTTGCGCCCAACCCAAAACTAATTTCGACGCGTATTTTCTTGTGCGTGATCAATTCGCGCGTCGCGGGATTGTATTGATAAGGATGAAACTGCACACGAATGTAGCGTTGGCTGCGCCATGGCGCGGGTGTTGTCGTCGAAACGCGTTCGCCCGGATATAACGCGTTGGCGGAATAGATCGTCGTGTTGGGAATATAGTCGAGTCCATCTTCGACCGCAGGTTCTGTAGGAGAAGGGCTTGTGAGCCGCAGGGTTGGCGCAGGCAAAACAGGATTGGCAAGCGTTTGCGTTGCAGCGCGATCTTGGAGAATCTTTAATTCAATTTTCGCTTTTTGAGGCACCGCGACTAACGTTCCATAAATCGGCAGCTGTGGATCACCGGCAATGTCCGTCCGTCCGGAACCTTGCGCGCTCAATTCAAGAAATGTTGCGCCGCTCTCCACACGCTCCTGCTGACTCAAAGGCGGCGCGGTCAGTTCGAGAACGACGTGCTGTGAATTGGATTCAACCAATTCGATCTTGCCGCTGGCGGGAGTTTGGGCTGCTTCGGATAAATCAGGCAGATTGAAACCGATGGTGACTGCGAGGAAAAGTATAAAGAGAACGGAAAGCCGGGTCTTCATAACGAAAATCCTTTCACGCGGAACATCAAGCAACGAATCGTACTACAAGACAAAATTTGTATGGTTTGTAAATAGAAACTCGACACATGGTTAGCAAAACAGACCACGTGTCGAGTCATGGCTTTCGAACTTTTTGCAATCGCTTATTGCACGCTAGAGATGGTCAAAAACCGAAACACGTGCCGTTTATGCTGGTGCAACCGCACAACGCGTTGGTTGTGCAGGTACCAGCAACGCATGGTCCAGCGCACGAAAGCGCCGCCATTGCGGGTTTAGGCACCGCGAGTGAAATCACTACGGGAATGGCGACGATGGCGCCAACGACGCCCGCCTTTACCAAAAAATCGCGGCGCGTCATGTGTCCATAAGTGGCGGGGACAGCGACGCGCTCTTGCAGCAAATTCTTTTTGTTCAGCTGCTCGACGGCGTACCACACCACGCGCGTATCAACCGGCGTCTTGAGTTCTTTGGACATGCGCGCGGCAATTTCGTTCACGCTCGTTTTGCCATCCGCGTATTTCCAAACTAACGCTGCGGTCTCGTTCAAACAGCTCGCCTGATCGCTGTCGAGATCATACAGCAAGACCTCGTTATTTAATTCCTCAACCACCATATTGGACCGACGGGCTTGCGGATTACTAGAATTTTTTGACATGAGTCCTCCATGCAGTGAAAAAACTCGTCCTGAACAAAAACAGGGATGAATGAGATTGAAGCGTGGACCGCAAGAGTATTCCCAACCGAGCAGATCAAAGAGTGGGTGTCTTGGAGAAGAGACCTGCGACCTAGAACCCCCCAGGGACGCCTCGAAAATCCAATTGCGCGTAATTATGACGGATTCTTTTTTTTTGTCAATAGGCGGCGCGCGTTGCGCGAGCCACAACTTGCCGCGCCCCGCAGTTTCGAAAACCATATCCAACCATCAATTTCGGATTTTATAAAAAAACGCGGTTGACGATTTTGCGGACACGTCCTAGAATATTACGCATACTCTACATCCAATCACCGCGCTCACACAATCAAAAATCTCGCGGAGCGATTTTATGCCAACTCCTAACCCAACTATTCAACGTCAATTAGATGAAACCAAAGCCCAGCTTGCCTCGCTCAAGGCGGAGAAAACGCGCTTGTTTCCGCCCAACACCGATCCGCTCGGCTCGCCCGACCGCTTTCCAAAGGATTACACACCGGAACAAATCCGCTACCACAATCAATTGGACGCGCAGATTGAAGCGCTCGAACACCGCGTAGATGAATTGCAGCTGCAACTTTATCGCAAATGAGCCAAGACCTGCGTCCCAATGGCATCGTCGTTGATCTGGAGCAGCGTTTGTTACAAATCAATTGGAACGATGGACAAGCAAGCGTTCTCGACTTTGATACGCTGCGCCGCGCGTGTCCCTGCGCAGAATGTCGTCCATGGATCCACGATCTTGTAAGAACGTCCGAGGTCCGTGAAACGCCCGCCAGCGTCCAAAACGCCACTGGCGAATTAAAATCGGTGCAAGATCTCCAACCTGTCGGCAGCTATGCGTTGCACTTTAATTGGGCGGACGGACATACCTTTGGAATCTATGATTGGAAATATTTGCGCTCGCTGGAATCAATTCATGGTACGCGCGAAACATAAAGGTTCAAATAAAGTCCCGACCAACACCCTTAGGAATCATCTCTGTGAGTGAAAACAAACCTGTCAAACTCTTGCTTGAATACGATATCCCCGACGAAGTACAAGAAACGTACTATCGTTTTGTCACCGGCGAATTTGTGCCGCAGGTGAATCGTATCGGACTCGAACTCGCCGAAGTGTGGGAAACCGTGTACGGTGATTATCCGCGCCGCCTGATTGTTTTCGTCGCGCCGGACCAAGAGGCGTGCCAAGAAGCAGTCGGCAGCGACAAGTTTCAACGCCTCGAACGCAAACTCTTGCGTTTTGTAAAAAATTACAGCAAACGCATCGTCCCTTATCGCGGACAGTTTCAATTTTAGCGCGCGTGCCAATTGAAAAATTCCCTGCGCGCGAACGAATCATCCTTTCCAATTTCATCGGCTCCCCAACACAGCAAACTTTTGTAGGATTCTTTTCAGTAGGGGCGAAGCAATTTGTGTCGCAACACGACACGCGATGAAATCCATCGCCGCAAATTGCTTCGCCCCACTACTTTCAGGAGGAACGCAAATGCAACTCGGAATGATCGGACTTGGACGAATGGGCGCGAACATGGTGCGCCGCTTGATGCGGAACGGACACGAGTGTGTTGTGTTCGACCGCGACGCGAACGCGGTAAAAGAGCTGGCAGGTGAAGGCGCGAACGGCGCATCGTCGCTGGATGACTTTATCGCGAAATTGAAAACGCCAAAGGTGGTGTGGTTGATGCTGCCTGCGGCGGTGGTGGATTCATCGCTCAAAGATTTGAGCGCGCGCCTGAACAAAGGCGACATCGTCATTGATGGCGGCAACTCGTACTATATTGACGATATTCGCCGCGCGAAAAAATTGTCCGCAAAAGGGATTCGATATTTGGACGTCGGCACAAGCGGCGGCGTATGGGGTTTGGAACGCGGCTATTGCATGATGATTGGTGGACCCACCGACGCGGTAAACCATCTCGATCCGATTTTCAAAACGCTTGCACCGGGACGCGGAACTATCGAGCGCACCCCCGGGCGCGAAAAATTGCCCAGCGCAGCCAACACCGCAGAAGAAGGATATTTGCACTGCGGTCCAAATGGCGCGGGGCATTTCGTCAAGATGGTACACAACGGCATCGAGTACGGTCTCATGGCTGCGTACGCCGAAGGTTTGAATATTCTCAAACACGCGAACGTCGGCAAGCAGAGCCAACAAGCGAGCCCCGAACAGACGCCCCTGCGCCATCCCAAAGATTATCAATTCGAACTGAATCTAGCAGATATTGCCGAAGTGTGGCGGCGCGGCAGCGTGATTGCTTCGTGGCTGCTTGATCTCACTGCGATTTCTTTGGTGGACGATGCAGAGCTAACTGAATTCACCGGACGCGTGTCCGATTCGGGCGAAGGACGCTGGACGATTCTCGCGGGCATCGAAGAGGGCGTGCCTGCCCCGGTCTTGACCACTGCGCTGTACGAGCGTTTTGAATCGCGCGGCAAAGGGGACTATGCGGACAAGCTGCTTTCGGCAATGCGCTTTCAATTCGGCGGACATCACGAATTGCCGAGTCATTGATTCAGATAGCATGAAACAGGAGATAAGTTGCAGGGAAACCCGCAAGGAGTGAACCAAATGCCGGCAAAAAAATCCGTAAGGCGAGCCGCGACCAAACGCGTCACAAAATCAGCGGCGAATTCAATCACGCGTGGACGCGCGTGGAAGGCGCTCGCGGCGCATCATAAAAAGATTCAAGATGTGACGCTGAAAAAGTTGTTCGCGCAAGACGCGGCGCGCGGCGAACGCTTGACGTTGGACGCAGTGGGGTTGTATCTCGATTACTCGAAACATCGCGTCACCGACGAAACGCTGCAGCTGCTCGTGAATCTCGCGAACGAAAGCGGCTTGCGCGAAAAAATTGACGCAATGTTTCGCGGCGACAAAATAAACATCACCGAAGATCGCGCGGTGCTGCACGTCGCATTGCGCGCGCCGCGCGAGGAACAAATATTCGTGGACGGCGTTGATGTTGTCCCCGAAGTGCACGCGGTGCTGGACAAGATGTCTGAATTTTCAGAGCGCGTTCGCAGCGGCGAATGGAAGGGCTACACCGGCAAACGCATCAAGAACGTTATCAACATCGGTATCGGCGGCAGCGATCTCGGTCCGGTGATGGCATACGAAGCGTTGAAACTTTACAGCGCGCACGACATGACTCTTCGTTTTGTGTCGAACGTAGACGGCACCGATTTTGCCGAAGCGACGCGCGATCTCGACCCGGAAGAAACATTGTTTATTATTTCCTCCAAAACATTCACCACGCTCGAAACGATGACGAACGCGCACACCGCGCGCGAATGGTTTCTCGCGCACGCGCACGACGAAAGCGCAATCGCAAAACATTTCGTCGCGGTCTCGACAAACGCAGACGCGGTGAGCAAATTCGGAATTGACACCGCCAACATGTTCGTCTTTTGGGATTGGGTTGGCGGACGTTATTCGATGGATTCCGCCATTGGACTTTCGACGATGCTCGCGATCGGTCCCGAAAATTTTCGCGCGATGCTCGCGGGCTTTCACGCGATGGACGAACATTTTCGCACCGCGCCGTTCGAAAAAAATCTGCCCGTGCTGATGGGTTTGCTCTCCGTATGGTACAACGACTTTTTCGACGCGCAGACGGTCGCAGTTCTGCCGTACGATCAATACATGAAACGCTTTCCCGCCTACTTGCAGCAGTTGACAATGGAGTCGAACGGCAAGCACGTCACGCTGGACGGCAATTACATCACCGATTATCAAACGGGTCCGATCTTTTGGGGTGAGCCGGGAACGAACGGACAGCATTCGTTCTATCAACTGATTCATCAAGGCACGAAACTGATTCCTTGCGACTTTATCGGTTTCGCCCATTCGCTGAACCCGTTGGGGAATCATCACGACCTCTTGATGTCGAATGTGTTTGCGCAAGCCGAAGCATTAGCATTCGGGAAAACGGCGGAGGATGTGAAAGCCGAAGGCACCCCTGACTGGCTCGTGCCGCATCGCACCTTTGAAGGCAATCGTCCGAGCAATATCATTCTCGCGGACAAACTCACGCCAGAGACGCTGGGGAAACTCGTCGCGTTGTACGAACACAGCGTTTTCACACAAGGCGCGATCTGGAATATTGACTCGTTCGATCAATGGGGCGTCGAGCTCGGCAAAAAATTGGCGCAGCGCATTATCCCCGAACTGGAAAGTACAAGCGCGCCGGCGCTCCAACACGACAGCTCGACCAACGCGCTGATTCAGCGTTATCGCAGAATGCGCGGGCGCGCGTAAGGACGAAGCATTTTCATTCGCGGCTGTCTCTCGATACGCGTTAGCGTCTGAAAATGCTTCGCCCCAACCTTCGCCCCAACCGATAACATGACCATCGGATACGACAAGCCGCTCTATATTTTGCCGTTCGATCATCGCACCTTGTTTCAATCAAGTCTGTACGGCTGGAGCGGCGCGCTGTCGCCCGAACAAACCGAAAAAATCGCAGATACAAAAGATATAATTTACGACGCGTTCAAAATCGCGCTGCGCAGAGGCGTACCAAAAGAAAACGCGGGAATTTTGGTGGATGCGCAGTTCGGAGAGCGCATCTTGCGCGATGCCATCAAGAACGGTTACATCACGTGTATGCCCGCTGAAAAGAGCGATCAGGCAGAATTTACTTTCGAGTACGGCGAGCGCTACGCGAACGTTATCCAAGAGTACAACCCGACCTTTGTGAAGACGCTGGTGCGTTACAATCCCGAAAGGGATGAGACGATGAATCGCCGTCAAGCGGCGCGGCTGCGCGAGCTCGCGGATTATCTTTCCAGCCACAACCGCTATTTCATGTTCGAGCTGCTCGTGCCCGCAACACGCGAACAACTGGATCAGTGCGGCGGCGACCAGAAATTGTACGATCGCGCTTTGCGTCCGTCACTGATGCTGCGCGCGATACAAGAACTGCAAGACGCGGGCGTCGAACCGGATGTGTGGAAAATCGAGGGGTTCGACACGCGTCAAGAATTTGTTGCGGTTGCGGATGTTGCGCGCCGCAATGGACGCGCGAATGTCGGCTGCATTTTGCTCGGACGCGGCGCGCACGCGGATACGATAATTGATTGGCTGGAAAAAGGGGCGAGCGTACCGGGCTTTAGCGGATTCGCGGTCGGGCGCACAACGTTTTGGGAACCCATCGTCGCGTACCGTGACGGCAAAGCGACGCGCACGCATGCAGCAGAACAAATTGCGAAAAATTATCTCGAGTGGGTGCGCGTCTTTCAGGAGGGCAAAAAAGGTTGAGCAAAGAGAAAGGCGAACGCGAACACAACGCCGACGCACAAGAATCAGTCACGAATGACACTGCGGGCAAATCCGGGATTCGTGAAGGGTTCACACGCGATCGTGTTCTCCTTGCGATTCAAATCGCGTTGATCGCCATGCTCTCTTATTTTTTGGGAACGAGCTTTACGAGTTTGTTTCACGGCGCGTCCGCAAGCATTGGCGCGCTGTGGTGCGCGATTACGGGCATTGCAGTGTTGAACGTGACACGACAGGCGACGTGGAAAGAAGGAATCCGCCAATTACGCGGAACGCTCATCGGAGTGATTGTCGGCGGACTCTATTTATCGTTTTTTCCTTTCAGCGCGGTGGGCATGGGAATCTCAGTGGGCATCACAGTGCTGCTTTGCGGAATCTTCGGCATCTCGGACACCACCAAATTCGCCGCAACGTCTGTTGTAATGGTTATGGTGATTTCTTATTCGAATCCCGATTTGAGTCCGTTCCTCAATTCGGTGCTGCGTTTTTGCGAAGCGTGTATTGGCGCGGGGATCGCAATGGTTATCTCATTCTTTTCGCCCAAAGCGCAAAACGCCGCGTAAGCATCATGTCGAGCGTTGAATCGTTCACCGAACTTGACCCGACGGCGCGCACGCTCCGTGCAGGCGAGCTGCGCGCGGTGTTTTTGCCAAATCGCGGAATGCTCGGCGCGTCGCTGCAGCAGCGGGGAGAGGAATTGTTGGGACGTGTAAACGACCTTGCATCGTTCGCGCAAAGTGGTCGAACCTGCGGAATCCCGCTGCTCTATCCGTGGGCGAATCGGCTTGCAGAGACGCGTTTCACTGTCGTCGGCAAGGCAGTTTCACTTGAAGCGATGTCGCATATCGGTCACGATGATCAAGGACTGCCGATGCACGGCGTGCCGTGGTCGCGGCTCGCATGGCGCGTCACGGGACAAGATGACAGTACTTTACAAGCAGAGCTCGATTGGACGCGCCCGGAGTTGTTGTCCGTGTTCCCGTTTCCGCATCGCGTCGAGATGAATATTGCACTGCTCTCGGACAATTTAACGATTGAAACAATTTTGCGCGCGAACGAATCCAGCCCGGTGCCGGTGAGTTTCGGATTTCATCCGTACTTGAAAATTCCTAACGCGGCGCGCGTGACGTGGCAAGTGCATCTGCCTGCGATGTCACGGCTGCGGCTCGACGCAAAAAATATTCCAACAGGAGCCGAAACGCCATTCCCCGCGTTCGATGCGAAACTGGGCGAACGAGGGTTCGACGATGGTTTCAAACTCCTTGACCCGCACGCGCGCTTTTCGATCATGGGCAACGAACGACGCATCACAGTCGAGTTCGTGGAAGGATATTCGTACGCGCAGATTTTCGCGCCGCCCGCGCATGACTATATTGCTTTTGAGCCAATGACTGCGCCGACGAACGCGCTTGTCTCGGGGCGCGGACTGCGCATCGTTGCGCCGGGCGAAATTTTTCGCGCAACGTTTCGCGTTGCCATAAAAACTTGAGTCGGCTTGCTCTTGGCACAACAAAGTAAAATGACCAAACACAATGGGATACGCCGTATTACTGTACTTTGATGACAAAACCGAGCAAAGCATTTTGGATTTACGCTCTGCTCTTGCAGAACAAGGAGTCACTCCTACACTTGAAAAAGCGAGTGATAGACCGCATATCAGTTTGGCTGGTTTTCCAAACAATATTGATGGTGAGGAACTCGTTTCAATTGTTCGAGAATATGCAAATAACATCCAGTCTTTTCGTGTTCACTTGAGTTCGATTGGCATATTTCCTACGCCTGAAAATGTTTTGTTTTTATCACCTACACCCACACTTCAACTCTTAACCTGTCATAAAGAATTTCATCAAAGACTCGCTGGACACAAATTCATCTCATCTCTGTATTACGTTCCCGAAAACTGGACGCCACATTGTTCAGTGGAAATGAATATTCCTGAAAATCAATTACCAAAAGCCATTGAGTATTGTAAAAAAATCTTCAAGCCCATATACGGTCAGTTCCAGGAAATTGGCGTAATCAAGTACCGCCCCATCAAATCACTGGCAATGTGGCATTTGACTGTAAATTCGGTATAAAATGATGTATCTGAAAAAACGTTCTTTTTCGGGCAAAAGCCAGTCAACAGAACGTGCAGGGATTGCACCCTGCTATCATCCACGCAAGGCGAAAAACTTTGCATTTTTCAGGATTGTATTGCACAACAAGGAGATCAAGACTTTCAGAAATAAATGCACGCACACTGGAACAGATGTAAGTAGAGAATTATTATGAGCGCGCAAACTGCGAAAACAAAATTGCCGATTCGTCTGGTGATTGCCGATGTGGACGGTACGCTGGTCACGCACGAAAAAGTTTTGACCCAACGCGCGATTGACGCGGTGGCAAAATTACGCGCGGCGAATATTCTTTTTGCGATTACGAGCGGACGTCCGCCCAAGGGATCGAGCATGATCAACGATGCGCTGCATCTGACCACGCCGATCTCTGGTTTTAACGGCGGACTGGTTGTCAACGCTGATTACTCGTTTCTCTCGGGACATTTTTTGGCGGCGGACGTGGCGAAAGAGGCGCTTGAAAAAATTCGCGCGGATGGACTCGACGCGTGGCTTTACACAGACGCCGATTGGTTCGTAACCGACGCGAACGCGCCGCATGTCGCGCGTGAAGAGTGGACAGTGAAGTTCGCGCCCATCGTGACATCCGATTTCGATTCGCATTTGGAGCATGTTGTAAAAATTGTCGGTGTGAGTGATGATCTGGACGCGGTCAAGCGCGCGGAAAAAGATTTGCAAGAATGGGGCGGCAAGCACATTTCCGCCGAGCGCTCGCAGCCGTACTATCTCGACGTGACGCATCCGCACGCGACAAAAGGGTTTGTGGTATTGATGCTGTCAGGAATGTACAAAGTTCCCGCCGCGCAGATTGCTACCATTGGCGATATGCCGAACGACGTACTCATGTTTGAAAAGAGCGGAATGAGCATTGCGATGGGCAACGCGAGCGAAGCGGTCAAAAAAGCCGCGACCTACGTTACGGATTCGTGTGACGATGAGGGCTTTGCCAACGCGATGGAAAAATTTGTATTGCACGAATCGTAGAGGCAAAGCATTCGCATGCACTGCGGTGGCGGATGACGCGGACGCGTATGCTTCGCCCGCACAATAGGGAATGTCCAACCTACACGTCTTTTCCGACAACAAAAGTTTTGTCAACGGCTCGGCAGAATTTATTGCCGAATGTGCGGCGCGCGCGCTTGACGAACGCGGACGTTTTACGATTGCGCTATCGGGCGGCGGAACACCGCGCCCAATTTATGCGCGGCTTGCGGACGCGGAATTTCAACAGCGCATTGATTGGACGCGCACGCATATTTTTTTTGGCGACGAACGCTGTGTGCCGCCTGACGATACGCGCAGCAACTATCGCATGGCGCGCGAAACCTTGTTCGATCATGCGCCGATTCCCTCCGAAAACATTTATCGCATTCGCGGCGAGGATGATCCCGCGCTCGCCGCGTTGATGTACGAACAGGAAATACAGCGATTGTTTCGCGCCTCCTCGCCGCCCGCGTTCGATCTGATTCTTTTGGGCATGGGCGAAAATGGACACACCGCGTCCTTGTTTCCCGGCACCGCCGCGCTGCGTGAAAAAACGCGCTGGGTTGTGCCGCAGTACGTCGAAGTGATGCAAACGTGGCGTGTGACATTCACCGCGCCGTTGATCAACGCGGCGCGTCAGGTCGCCTTTTTGGCGGAGGGCGCGGGCAAAGCGCAGATGCTGTGGAACGTGTTAAAAGGACCGTATCAGCCCGATGTACTGCCTTCGCAATTGATTCAACCAACGCGCGGAGAATTGCATTGGCTGGTTGACGCGGCGGCGGCGGAAAAAGTGAACGCGCAATGAGCGATTCCCCCATTGCTCCCGATCTCCAAGCCGAATTGAAACGCGCCGCCGCGCTGCGCGCGGTGGAATTTGTCCGGTCGGGCATGAAGGTCGGACTCGGCACGGGCAGCACAGCGATTTATGCGACGCGGCAGATTGCCGAATTGTTGAAAACGGGAGAGCTGCGCGATATTCTCGCATTCGCTACATCGAAAGCTACGGATGAACAAGCGCGGCGGCTCGGCATTCCCATGCTGTCGGATGATCTGCCGAGCAATCTCGACGTGACGATTGACGGCGCGGATGAAGTGGACCCCGAGTTGAATCTCATCAAGGGCGGCGGCGGCGCGTTATTGCGCGAAAAAATTGTCGCACAGGCGAGCGCGCGCGAAATTATTGTGGTGGATGAAACGAAACCATCGCCGCGTCTCGGCACGCACCACCCCGTGCCTGTCGAAGTGCTGCCCTTTGCGTGGCTCGCGCAAGCGCGTTTTCTGGAATCGCTCGGCGCGAAATACACGATCCGCAAAAATCACGACGGCACGCAGTTTGTCACCGATTCGGGCAACATGATTCTCGACTGCAATTTCGGTCCGATTGCGGATGCGCGGCGACTCGCCGCCATGCTGAACGCGCGCGCGGGAATTGTGGAACATGGCTTGTTCATTGATTTGGCAACGGATTTGATCGTTGCGAGCGCGCAGGGAATTCAAACGCGTGCGAGGAACCGTTGAAATGTCCAAAATTCAAATTTCGCCATCCATTCTGGCTGCCGATTTCTTGAAATTACAAGAGCAGGTGCAAGCAGCGGAACGCGGCGGCGCGAATCGCTTTCAACTTGATGTGATGGACGGCGTCTTTGTCCCCAACATCAGTTTTGGTTTTCCCCTCGTGCAAGCCATGCGTCGCGCCACGACCAAATTGCTCGAAGTGCATTTGATGATCGTGCAGCCTGAACGCTACCTCGACAAGTTCGCCGACGCGGGCGCAGACATAATCATCGTGCATCAAGAAGCGGTTGTGCATCTCGATCGCGCGATTCAACAGATCAAACAGTTGGGCAAAAAGGCAGGCGTCGCGCTGAATCCCGCAACACCCGAGTTGACTTTGGAGTACATCATTGACCAACTCGATTTGGTGTTGATTATGACAGTCAATCCCGGTTTCGGCGGGCAAGAATTCATCGGCTACACCTTAAAGAAAATTCGCGCGGTGCGCGAGCTGCTCGACGCGCGCTCGCGAACAGGGTTCGCAACGAATTGCGATTTGGAAGTGGATGGCGGGATCGAACTACACACGATTCGCGCGGCATACAAAGCGGGCGCAAATGTTTTTGTCGCGGGGACGGCAGTTTTTGAATGCCCTGAAGGTCCCGAGGCGGGAGTCAAGGGTTTAATCCAAACAGCACAATTTTTAGAGGAGTGAAATGGACGATCAACCAAATTCAGATGCCTTTGTTTTTTTCGGCGCCACCGGCGATCTGGCGTACAAGAAAATTTTTCCCGCGCTGCTCGGTTTGCTCAAGACGGGGAAATTAGAAATGCCTGTCGTGGGCGTAGCAAAATCGGGTTGGGACCGCGACCAACTGATTGAACGCGCGCACAATTCATTGAAAGAGCATGGCGGCGGCGTGGATGAAAATGATTTTGCCGCGCTCGCGCAGCGGCTCGATTATGTAGATGGCGACTATGCCGACGCCGCAACCTTTACGCAAGTCAAGGAAAAACTAAAGGACGCCAAGCGACCAACGCACTATCTCGCCATTCCACCACTCTTGTTTGGAGAAGTTGTCGAGCAGCTTGGAGAGGCGGGACTGGCGCGAAATGCGCGCGTGATTATCGAAAAACCATTCGGGCATGACCGCGCGAGCGCTCAACAATTGAACAACACGATTCAATCGGTCTTTCCCGAAGAAGCAATTTTTCGCATTGACCATTTTTTGGGCAAAGAGGCGGTCGAGAATATTTTGGTCTTTCGCTTTGCCAACACTTTTCTCGAACCGATCTGGAATCGCCATTTCGTGGATAGTGTCGTCGTCACGATGGCAGAAAATTTTGGGGTGGAAGGGCGCGGAAAATTTTATGACGAGACGGGCGCGATTCGCGATGTGATCGAGAATCACCTCTTTCAAGTGGTTTCGCTTTTGGCGATGGAGCCGCCCGCCGAGTTGTCCGCTGAGGCGCTGCACGATGAACAAGCAAAGGTCTTTCGCGAAATCAGACCGCTAAGCCCCGAGAATGTCGTCCGTGGGCAATTCAAGGGCTATCGCAACGAGCCGGGCGTCAAGCCCGATTCGCAGGTGGAGACGTATGCGGCAGTCCGCTTTGAAATTAGTTCGTGGCGCTGGCACGGCGTGCCGTGGGTGATTCGTGCGGGCAAATCGCTGCCTGTCAAAATAAACGAAACGTACGTGACCTTGGAACGTCCGCCGGTTATTCCCATCGCGCACATCCAGAATTTCGTGCGCTTTGAGCTTGAACCACAAATCACAATCAGCATCGGCGCGCAAGCAAAACGTCCCGGCAAGCGCACCGGCGTCATGCCGGTCGAGTTGACGGCGGTGGAGAACGTGGGCGACGCCGTCGGCGGTTACGAACGGCTGTTGGGCGATGCGTTGGAAGGCGATCACCTGCTCTTTGTGCGCAGTGACCTGGTTGATTTGCAGTGGCGCATCGTTGATCCGATCTTGGATGATGTTGTGCCGGTTCACGAATACGAACCCGGCACGTGGGGTCCGGAGGAAGCGGACCGCTTGGTCACCGATTTGGGTGGTTGGCGGAACCAGGAGTGACAAGTTACCAAATCAAAGCCAAAGGAGTAAACAGATCCAATGCGTGTCACGATTTGGGTGGATATGGAAGGAATGGCGGGCATTCACAATTGGGCGCAAGTTACCTACGGCGAACCATTGTATCAAGAGGGACGCCGTTTGATGACGAATGAAGTGAATGCTGCCGTACGCGGCGCGCACCAAGCAGGCGCGAACGAAATCATCGTGATTGATTGTCATGGCGCGGGCGGCGCGGGCTCGTTCAATTCGCTAATCATTGAAGATTGCGACCCACACGGTGAGTATGTGCTGGGCGCGAAATGGATGCGTTACACCAAGCCATTGCAAGATGGGTGTGACGCGGCGCTGCTTGTCGGCGCGCACGCGATGGCGGGTACGCCCGATGGAGTTTTGTGTCATACCGTTTCGTCCGAAGCGTGGTACAACGCGTGGATTAACGACGACCTCGTCGGTGAAAGCGGCATTTGCGCGGCGGTGTGCGGCACATGGGATTGTCCCGTCGCGTTTGTTGCAGGTGATGTTGCAACCTGTCATGAAGTCCAAAAATTATTGGGCGCGCAAGTGGTCACCGCGCCGACAAAAGTTGGAATTTATCGTTACGCCGCGCGTCATCTTGCGCCGCAAGTCGCGTGTGAACTCATTGAGGCGCGCGTCCAAGAATCATTGAAAAATTTAGCGCGCCTGAAACCGTACAAGCCCTCATCGCCCACAACTTTCAAAGTGATGCTCGCCACGCCCGACCGCGCGTTGGATTTTCGCGGCAAGCCCGGCGTAGAAATCACCGACGGAGATCGGCTGGTCACTTCGACCGGCAAAGATTTTTGGCAAGCGTGGGATCAATTTTGGTACCACAAATAAAAAAGAGACGTTCCAATGGAGCGTCTCTTTTTTTTTTCAAAACAATTTTGGCATTTGCAGCCCGGGAAAGAGATAATGAATGACGATATTGAGGATGATTCCCAGCAGATACAGCATCCCAAAGCGCCGATTATGAATGAACGCGACACCGACGAAATAAAGGGGCCAACCGATCGCCCATTCGGGCGGCGTCTTGGGCTTGGGTGCGCTGAAAATTTTCCACATCCAAAACGCCAGCGGTAACGCGAACAAAACGATCAGCATAGTCGGCAAAAATACTCCCGCGATCACAAGCACAATCGTGCTGAGATACATCAACGCGACGAGAATTTTTGCAGTCATGCGCGCACGCGTTTCGCCGAGCAGCACCACCATCGTGTTTGTTTTATTGCCAGCATCAAACGCCACTTTATCGAGATGTTTGCCAAACAGCACCGTCGTGACGCCGAGCGCGTACGGCAGAGAAGCGATGATGACCCAGAGCGGCAGCGACTGCGTTTGAACATAGTACGTACCGCCAACCATCAGCGGACCCCACACGAACAATACCGCCAGTTCCCCAAAGCCGCGATACTTGAGCGGAAAGGGATCGCCCGAATAAAACATCAAAATCGCGGCGCCGAGCGCCATGAACACCAACACCATCGGACCGGCAACATACGCGAGATACAAACCGATTGCCGCCGCGAGCGCGAGAATAATTCCCGTGCTTAGCAGCAGCTGTCGTTTTGTAAATTCACCGTTCACAAACGCTTGCGGTCCATAATTTACACGCGGCGAATCGGCGGAATCAATGCCGTGTCGCGCGTCCCAATAATCGTTGACGAGATTGCTGCCGGTATGCGCGAGCGCGAGTCCGAGCGTCGTCAGCAGCGTCAAACCCAAACTAAACTGCGACGGCGCGCCGACCAATACCAAAAGCCCGCCCAGCAATCCCGAAATCACGCTCATGATCACGACGGCTGCGCGTGAGGCAATCAGCCACCGCGTGATCGGGTCCACCCATTCGCCCTCTTGAAACTTGGGCATGGTGTATAACGCCAGCAGCCAATTCTTGGGATGGACCGATTTCTTGTTGATTGTTTCCTGTCTCATTTTGCATTTCCCTCGCGCAGATTTTGCGCGCACTGTTCTCACATTTGTTCATTCAAAATTATTTACGAATTTGGCGGCTTGGCAAATTCACGCGCGCCCAGCGTCTCCCATGCAAAACGCGCCGCGCCGAGCAAAACGCGATCCGCTTCGGGAAAATCGAATGTGCGCGTAAATTCACGCGCGCGATTTTCGTCCAACAAAGCAACGACGGGCAGTTCCGCATCAAATGGGGCGCGCGCGCGCGTTTTCCCAAGAGCGCTCACGCCAGCCGTGACATATACGCCGGTCAAATTCCACACCAGCCACGTTCCGAGAGTTCCTGTATATTGATTTGTTTCAACAAACTGACTTTCATTACGCGCGCCGGCTTTGGTCGAGGGCAATCTTTCTCCCTGCGCGATAATTTCATTTCCATTTTCGCGCCACGTCACCATCTCTGTTTCGGAGGTGACCAGCGCAATGCCCGCGATTTCGCGTGTTTGCGTGCGTCCAATATCCAAACACGCGGCAAATATCTTTTTTGTTTTGTACCACACTTCGGCGGGATCAAATTCGTCGCCGCGTATTTCAAAAGATTGGTGCGCAGTGGAAGCCATTCGCAAATCACGCGTGACGAGCGCGGCGCGCAACAGATTTTCGTGGACTGCAAGCACGAGGAGGAAACGGGGCGAGGTCATTCCACTTTATGCGGGAGGTTTTGCGAAGATTCGAGAAATTCAAATTGGAAATTAGTCAAGATAGCGGGCTTAGTCATAGCTCCACACCTCGAGTGCATCAGACCATAATTCGCGCAGGTATGGCGTGCGCCACTGTATCTTGGCGAAATTTTCGCGCACGTCTTTCAGTGTCAAGAATTTCCAAATATCGCTCCATCGAGCCGACTGCAATATCCAGCTCATCACCCAAATTTTTTCGGTCTCGTTTGTCCCGCGCAAAATCGCCCGCACGTCCTCTTCCGTCAGGTCATAGTCCCAAAAAAAATAGACGCTTGACCGCTGCTGCTGTTCCATCAGAATCCTACCGCGTTTGATGTTCATACAATTTTCGTGGCGTAATAGTTACCACGCCTTTGCCGCGCGTCGTCGTTATGCCCCATATCACAAAATACTCTGTCGGGGGCGGCAACGATGCAAGCGGGCATGGTATTGGAGGACAACGCGGATTGTCGGTCAATTCTGCAACGATACTCATTGGCCCCAATGACAGCCGAAAATATCGCCCCATCTGGTTTGGGAATCCAAAATCAATCATTCCACCTATCGTTCCCAGCGCAACAAGGGAAAAAACTGCGACAAACGCAATTACCCAACGTTTGCGCTTGCGGCTTGCTATCATTCCAAATCCCCAATCTTCCAAAAAACTAATATTTGCCGCTTGTCGCTTCCACTTTTTCGCCGCGCGCCTCTTGCACAATTTTCACGCCCGCGCTTGCTCCGATGCGCGTGGCGCCCGCTTTGATCAGCTCTTGCGCTTGCTCCAAATTTTTCACTCCCCCCGCCGCCTTGACGCCAAGCCCGGGACCCACAGTTTCACGCATCAATCCCACATCGTGCGCGGTCGCGCCGCCGGGTCCAAAACCCGTTGACGTTTTCACGAAATCGGCGCCCGCCTCTCGAGACAGACGCGACGCGCGCACTTTTTCTTCGTCGCTCAATAACGCCGCTTCGATAATGACTTTGACAATTGCGCCGCCGCGATGCGCCGCCTCCACCACCGCGCGAATGTCCTCACGCACAAAATCATCGTGTTTGGCTTTGAGTTCGCCGACATGGATGACCATATCAATTTCTGTCGCGCCGTCCACGAGCGCCTGTTCCGTCTCAAACACTTTGGTCGCGGTCGTGTGCGCGCCGAGCGGAAAGCCGACGACGGTTGCCACTTGTACGCCGCTGCCGCGCAATAATTCCGCGCATTGTTTCACGAACGGCGGATTGACGCACACAGCGGCAAAATGAAATTCGCGCGCTTCTTTGCACAACTTGGCGATCTCTTCGGGCGTCGCGTCCGGTTTCAACAGCGTGTGATCAATGTAACCCGCAATGTCGCTCGGCACATCGGCAGCGTTCAGTCCGCGCGCGCTGATACGCGAAGCGCCCATGTCCAGAATTTTACGCGCGCGTCCTTCGCACACCACCGCGCAGACGCCGCAATCCACGCACAAGCCGTCCGCGCGATCGTCACACACTTTCGCCGCGTTCGCTTGCAGCGCGCGCGTGATTGTGTTGGTGAGTTCATCAATGAGAGATGTTAGGTTTGTCACAGGGCAACTCTTTCTATCATTTCCGCAAATAGCGTTTTTCAATCTCCATGATTTTCGCCACGCGTTTTTTGTGACGTTCTTCTGCGCAATCGGTCGTGAGAAAAACTTTTACGATTTCCAGCGCGGTGTTGGCGTCCATCATTTTCGCGCCGAGTGTCAAAACATTCGCGTCGTTGTGTTCACGCGCGTTCGTCGCCATTTTCACATCATTGCAATTCGCCGCGCGCACGCCGGGCACTTTGTTCGCCGTCATTGCCGAGCCGATGCCCGCGCCGTCAATCAAAATCCCGCGCCATGCTGCGCCATCGCTGACAAGTTTTGCAACGGAATACGCAATGTCGGGATAATCAACTGCGTCGGCTGAAAACGTGCCGCAATCCAGGACGCGATAATCGCGTTGGACGAGCGTTTGGAGCAAAATCGCTTTCAATTCAAAGCCGCCGTGATCGGCGCCGATGGCAACCGTGAACTGCTCGGGCGAATTCGCCCGCGTCATTGCAGCGCCGCCGCTTTGTTCGGCAAGGACGCGCTCGACAATTTCTCGTACGCGGGTGCGCAGTGAATCATCCATTCCGAATCAAGCAAAAGGACTGCGCGCAACCAAACAGTTGCGACACAGTCCTTTCCTTCCGACGCTCATTGCCCTTCCGGACTCGCCGCGTACGAATAATCTTTGACAATGCCCCACTCGTCGGGGGGCCAATAACTCACCCACGCTTTGCCGATGATATTTTTCGCGGGCAGCATCCCCCACGAATGCGAATCGGAAGATTCGGGACGATTGTCGCCCAACACAAAATATTCATCCGCTCCAATCGTGACGGGTCCCCAATCGTAACCGGCAAAGTTGTACGGATACGGCTCGGGAATCCGCACATCATTGACGTAGACTTTACCCGCGCGAATCTGTACCTTTTCGCCCGGCAAACCAATCACGCGTTTGATAAAATTCTTTTTTGGATTTTGAGGATAACGAAAAATAATCACGTCGCCGCGTTGGGGCTGCCCAACCAAGTAATTGAGCTTACTCACCAGCAAAAATTGCCCATCGTGAAAATTCGGCTCCATCGAATAGCCCTCGATTCGATAATTTTCGATGGCAAAACGAATCATAAAAAAGATGACGAGGGTCAGTAGGACGGTTTCGACAAGTTCGCGCGCGGCATTGCCCCATTGACTTGGCTTCACTTGCTGCGAACCCACTTCAGGCACAGGCGGCACGCCCTCATATCCTTCCGCCGACGCGGGATAGGTGTACGGATTTGTTTGCGCGGCTTTATTCATCTCGTAGCGATTAACAGGTTCCAAAAGAAACTCCTTTCTCGAATGGACAGGGTCCACTCTCGAAATGAATTATAACGGATTCAAAACGCAGGAGCAAACGATTCTATCGAAATTGTATAGGACGCGGATAAACGCTAGATGAGAATGGTTATGCAGTCAAAGCGTCGAAACCCGCCAAGTCAAATGGCGCGCCGAGAATTTCGCCGCCCTCGGCGCGCAACGCGTCCTGCAAATGCGGCGTTTCTCCCGTACGCGCGAGAAAATACAAGCACCCGCCGCCGCCCGCGCCTAACGCTTTGCCGCCGAGCGCGCCCGCGTTACCAGCCACGCGGAAAAACTCGTCCACCCGCGCGTTTGTGGTGGAAGAATGCAGCTGCTTTTGCGCAGCCCAATTTTCGTTCAACAATTCGCCGAGCGCGTCAAGCGAACCGTTTTGCAATTCGTGACGAAACGCGCGTGCCACGCGTCGAATCATCGCCAACGCGTTCAGTGTATCGGGATTGCGCGCGCGGAACGCCTCTTGAACGCGCGCGTGAATATCCCCCGACACACGCGATTGTCCCGTGTACACCACCACGCTGCGCGCTTGCAATTCGCGCACGCGTGTTTCATCCAACACGAGTTGTTGAATCTCAACTGTGTTCCCCAAGAATGTCAGCGCGAGAAATCCGCCAAACGCTGCCGCGTATTGGTCTTGCTTGCCGCCGATGATGCCCAAATCCTCCACTTCGATTTGATGCGCGAGTTCGGCAATTTCGCGGCGCGACATATTTTTTCGCGCACACGCGGCGAGCGCGCCGACGAGCGCCACACCGACCGCGCCCGAACCGCCAAGCCCCGAACCCAACGGCGCGTCGCTGGTCAATTCCACCACAACATTTTTCAAATCAATGCGTTTGCACGCAGCGCGCACAAAGGGGTCTGTGGCTTGGTTCGCATTCCCCATCACGCGCACAACAACGCGCGCGCGTACACCGAACGCAGCGTTGATGACAAGTCCCGCGTCGTCATTGCAGAACGGCTGCACGTCGGTCCAACCGCCGACGAAATCAATGCGCGTCGGCGCGCGTGCCGAGACAGTTTCTCTCATACGCGCATTATACCCAAACATGCGACCCTTCAAAGATTGGTGAAATAGGATGAGTTTGAATCAATCATTACCCCCTTGCACGCGCGAAATGTTTGCGTTATTATGCGATTGCGGTGGCAGTAGGGGCGAAGCATTTGCATGGATCACTGTTCACTGCGACGCACACGCGCCTTCAAATGCTTCGCCCCTACGCGCGCAACCTTTTTCAAGGACACTCGGACATGGATTTGAAACGCACTCCGCTCTACGATACGCATCGCGCGCTCGGCGCGAAGATGGTGGAATTCGGCGGCTGGGAGATGCCGGTGCAGTATCAAGGCATTCTCGATGAACATCGCGCCGTCCGCAACGCGGCGGGACTCTTTGACATTGACCACATGGGTCAAGTGCGCGTGACGGGCGACGACGCGCTGAAATTTCTCAATCACTTGCTCACCGCGAATTTTTCCGATATGGAAATCAACTCGGCAAAATACGCGGTGATGTGTTATGCCGACGGAACATGCGTGGATGATACGTTCGTGTACCGTCTTGATAACGAATGGATGGTTGTCGTCAACGCGGGCAATCGCGATAAAGATAACGCGTGGATCAAAGCGCAGGCGACGGGATTCGATATTGAATTAAAAGATGTGAGCGCTGAATTTTATATGCTCGCGTTTCAAGGTCCGAAAGCGGAAGCGGTTTTGCAAAAACTCGGAACATTCAATGTCGCTGATTTGCAATATCGCCACGCGCGCGAATTTTCTCTCAACGGCGAACGTGGAATTATCGCGCGCACGGGCTATACCGGCGAGGATGGTTTTGAATTGTTCGTTCCCAATTCGCAGGGCAAACACGTGTGGGACGCGATTCTTGACGCGGGCAAAGATGACGGCGTCTTGCCCATCGGACTCGGCGCGCGCGATTCATTGCGCTTTGAAGCAAAGTTCGCCCTGTACGGTCACGAGATTGATGCCAACACGACGCCGATTGAAGCTGCGCTCGGTTGGGCGTGCGATTTGAACAAAAATTTTGTCGGGCGCGATGTGTTGTTGAAACAAAAATTGGAAGGCACGACCAAGAAACTCGTCGGTTTTGAAATGCTCGAACGCGGCATCGCGCGCGCGGGTTACGAAATCGCGTCGAACGGCAACGTTGTCGGCGTTGTGACAAGCGGAATGCCCGCGCCAACGCTCGAAAAAAATATCGGACTCGGTTACGTTCCGCCCGAACTTGCAAAAGTTGGCACAGAATTTGACATTATCATTCGCGGCAAACCGACGAAAGCGCGCGTGGTAAAAACGCCGTTTTATGCGAATCGCGCGCGAGGCAAGTAAAGAAATTTCTGATTTATGATTTATGATTTCTAATTTGTGCGGCAGAAACGTAAAGCATAAATCAACAATCAAAAATCAAAAATCGAGGTCACTCATGTCCAGCGGCAAAGAAATTTCCTATCCCAATGATGTAAAATACGCGGCATCGCACGAGTGGGTCAAAGTTGACGGCGACACCGCCATCGTCGGCATCAGCGATTACGCGCAAGACGCGCTCGGCGATATTGTGTTTGTCGAATTGCCCACCGTCGGCATGGAGTTGAAAGCGGGTGATGCGTTCGGCGTCGTCGAAAGCGTCAAAGCCGCGAGCGATGTCTATATGCCCATCGGCGGCGCGATCGCGGCGACCAATGACGCGTTAAAAGACGCGCCCGAAACGGTCAACAGCGACGCGTTCGGCGCGGGCTGGCTGCTAAAAGTTTTCCCGTACAACGCGGCGGATTTGGACAAGCTGATGGACGCCGCGACGTACAAGAGCAAGATCGAGAGTGGAGAAATCCATTAGCGGATCGCAGATAGCAGATGGCTGATGGCAATTCGTGCATCGGCTATCTGCTATTCGCTATCGGCTATCTGCCATATGCACCGTTTCATCCCCATCACCGATACCGACCGCGCGCAGATGCTCAAGACCATCGGCGTCACTTCGGTTGACGATTTGTTCAACGATGTTCCCGAAGACGCGCAGTATCCTGAAATAAATTTGCCGTCCGCGCTTTCCGAAATGGAAATGATGCGAACGCTGCATGGTTTGGCAAACCAAAACGCGCACGCGGGCGACTATGCGTATTTTCTCGGCGCGGGCGCGTACAATCATTTCGTCCCCGCGACAGTGGCGCATCTAATTTTCCGTTCGGAATTTTACACCGCGTACACGCCGTATCAACCCGAAATTTCTCAAGGCACGCTGCAAACGATTTTTGAATATCAATCCATGATCTGCGATTTGACCGATATGGACGCGGCGAACGCTTCGCATTACGACGCGGCAACGGCGGCGGCAGAAGCGGCGGTCATGGCAATCAATTCCGTTCGCAACGGAAACAAAATCATCGTCTCCCCCACGCTGCATCCGCATTATCGCGAAACGATGCGAACGTATTTGAACGGGCAAAACATCCCTATCGTCGGCGATGAAGATGTTTCAATGTCGCTCGACGCCGTTCTCGACAAACATCTCGACAAGCAAACGGCGGGCGTCCTCGTCGCCAATCCCGATTTTCTCGGCAACGTGCGCGACATGAAACCGATCGCGGAACGCGTGCACGCGGCGGGCGCGCTGCTCATCGTCAGCGCGTATCCGATTGCGCTCGGCATGTATCAACCGCCCGGCACGTACGACGCCGACATTGTGATTGGCGAAGGGCAATCGCTCGGCAACGCGCTCGGTTTCGGCGGTCCGTATCTCGGCATGTTCGCGTGCAAAGAAAAATATCTGCGCCGTATGGCGGGACGACTCATCGGACAAACGACCGACACCCAAGGACGACGCGGCTTTGTGTTGACCCTCCAAGCGCGTGAGCAGCACATTCGCCGCGAAAAGGCGACGTCCAACATTTGCACAAACGAAGCGTTGAACGCGCTCGCCGCGTGCGTCTACATGGCGACAATGGGCAAACAAGGACTGCGCCAAGTCGCGGAACTGTGCTATCAAAAAGCGCATTACGCCGCGAGTGAAATTTCAAAACTCGACGGCTATCGCGTCGTCAATACAGAATTTTTCAATGAATTTGTCGTCGAATGTCCGCGCCCTGTCGCCGAGATTGATCACACGTTGTATGAAAAAGGAATCATCGGCGGCTATGATTTATCAAACGACTATCCGCATCTCAAAAACGGAATGTTGATTGCCGTGACGGAAATGAATACGCGGGAACAGATTGACGCACTGGTAAGGGCGCTCAAGTAAAAAGTATAAAGCTAAAAGTAAATTCCAAATGCGCTTTGCGCTTTTAGCTTTTAACTTTTAACTTTTAGCTTGATTCACCATGGAGCGTATTGACGAGCGAACGTACAAGTTTGCGTTGAGAATTATCAAGCTCGTTTCAGCGCTTGCGCATAACTCAACAGCGGATGTACCTGGCAAGCAAGTTCTACGTTCCAGCACATCCATTGGCGCAAATGTAGAGGAAGCATACGCGGCGGTGAGCGCGCGCGAGTTTTCGCAAAAGATGACATCTTGATTCTAGGCAAGACAGTAATGACAAGTAAAAATCTAAGAGAAAAAAGTGAAAAGTAGAATTCTCACTTTTAGCTTTTAACTTTTTACTTTTAACTTTTCAATGTCTATTGTTGCCAACAAACCCGAACCTCTCTTGTACGAAATGTCGAATCCCGGCACCATCGGATATTCGCTGCCCGCGTGTGACGTGCCAATCACCCAATTACCGAATCACCTAATGCGGGACGATTTACGCCTGCCCGAAGTGAGCGAAACGGATGTGGTGCGGCATTTTACGCGCCTCTCGCAAAAAAATTATTGCGTGGACTTGGGCATTTATCCGCTCGGCTCCTGCACGATGAAATACAATCCCAAAATCAACGAAGAAGCGATTCGTTTGATGGGCATGTCGTCCGTGCATCCGATGCAAACGGCGGAAACCGCGCAAGGCGCAATGCAGTTGATGTACGACCTGCAAAATTATCTCGGCGAAATCAGCGGCATGCCCGCTGTGACGCTGCAGCCCGCCGCCGGCGCGCAAGGCGAACTCGTCGGCATTCTCATCATCCGCGCGTATCATTTGTCACGCGGCGACATCGCGCGAAATGAAGTGTTGATTCCCGATTCCGCGCACGGCACGAATCCCGCGACGAGCGCGATGGCGGGCTACAAAGTGGTCGAAGTCAAATCGGACGCGCGCGGCAATATGGATTTGGATGATTTGCGCGCAAAGGTCTCAAACAAAACGGCGGGCATCATGTTCACCAATCCAAACACGCTCGGCTTGTTTGAAGAACATGTGCGCGAGGTGAACCAGATCATTCACGACGCGGGTGGACTGGTGTACGGCGACGGCGCGAACTTGAACGCCATTATCGGCATCGCGCGTCCGGGCGATTTGGGCTTTGACGTCATGCACTCCAACTTGCACAAAACGTTCAGCATCCCGCACGGCGGCGGCGGTCCCGGCAGCGGTCCCGTCATGGCGCGCGCCGACCTCGCGCAATTTTTACCTAGTCCGATTGTTGGCAAGAATGGCGATGAATACGTTTTTGAAAATCCCGCGCACAGCATCGGGCGCATCAAATCATTCTGGGGCAATTTCCTCGCGCTCGTCCGCGCCTACACGTACATTCGCAGCTATGGCAAGGAACATCTCAAAGAGATCGCAGAGGTAGCCGTCCTCAACGCGAATTATTTGCTCGCGCTGATTCGTGACGTCTATGACCCACAAATTCCCGAACGCGAGTGCAAACACGAATTTGTGTTGAACGGCACGCGGTTCAAAAAAGAGTACGGCGTCACCACGCTCGATGTGGCAAAACGCATCATTGATTATGGCTTTTATCCGCCGACGATTTATTTTCCACTCATCGTTCCCGAATGTTTGATGATCGAGCCGACCGAAACGCAATCCAAAGCGTCGCTCGACGAATTCGCGGACGCGCTCTTGAAAATCGCGCAAGAGGCGCGCGACAATCCGAAACTGCTGCGCGACGCGCCGCACGATACGCCCGTGACGCGTTTGGATGATGTGAAAGCGGCGCGGGAGCCGGTGTTGAGATACGAACACGCGTGAACGGTGAACACGAGACATGACACAAGAAACCCCATCATTTTGGTGATGGGGTTTTGATTGTTGCGATAGAATGGATTGAACTTGAATTGAACTGGTAACGTCTGAATTGTGAAGGATCTACGAATGTTTATCTCGCGCAGAAATCTCATTTTCTTTACAATCATTTTCGTGACGCTTTTACTCGCTGTTTTTTGGCTTGGCACAAAGCAGAACGACGCCATCACGCAAATCGCATTGGTGCCAACGCCAACGATTTCAACCACACAACCGACCACATCGCCAACCTTCACGGCAAGTGTTACGCCTACAAACACTTCAACAAGGATATTGACAGGAACGCCTTACCCGACGAACACACCTTACCCCACACCAACTCCGTTTTCTATTTCATCACCGAATCCGACTGATTTAGAGTTGATACGATTGATTGTCAATTGGCACTATCCAGATTTTTATCTAACTGATTCGGAAATAGCGATAATGAAGAACACCTATGACGCTTTCAGTCGAACCAATCAAGACGTAAACGGAGATGGCAAGCCCGAAGTCATTATCATTGGGCAAATTGCCGATTATGGAAGTTATCTTGCAATACTACAATATGATGAAAATTCGGACCGATGGCAAGAAATGCATTATCTTGCTAATTTCGCCACATGGGCAGGGCACGAAATCGGAATCAAGATAAACAAGAATCGCGTTGTGATTTCAACCGAAGCGGGTTGGCACGGGACTGGTATGCAGGGCGCTACTTGGAGCCAAACATGGCTTCAGTGCAGCGAAACCAAATGCGACAAAACATGGATCTCTCCGATCTTGGATTTCGAGTGGCAGGAACAAGGAACTTACTCAAGCATTTACTACAACCTGACTACTGAATTACAAGTAAACAAAGATTCCATAACACTTACGAAACAATCTTTTGGTATCGCCACCGAGTACATTTGGGAACCAAACAATGACCGCTATCCGGGGACGACACATAAAACCGTTGGTCCGCGATTGGTTGAAACATATAAATGGGACGGAAATAAATACGCGTTGGCAGAGCGTAAAGAAATCTCGCTTCAACAGGACATTATTCGCGAAAGTGATCAGGCGACAGTTAATACTATTGATTTTATCAATCAAACTATCTCAAAACATTACTGGAAACAAGATCCAGTTGTCTCTACGTTCTTTTATATGGATGAACAAGGACGCGATAAGGCGATAGCATCCTTCTGGGGCATTGAAGGCACGCTGCATAACAATGGTCTTTGGGGTTCAAAGGTGTTTAACCCCAAAGACGGCAGCACCCTTCCTGGTCCTGTCGCAGCAGCTCGAACCACCAAAGGAAATGATCTGATTGCTGCGGTCTTGGGCGCAAAACGCAATGACAAGTGTCGGCTCGTAATTCATAAGCTGAATGGTGAACAATTTGAACGCATTGCATACCATGATATCGAATGTACGCCAAGTTTCACACGCGTTGTTTGGCTCGACATTGATCGCGACAACAAGGAGGAGCTCTTGTTCATTACAATCCCAAAGGAACAAGTAGAGAGACAAAAGCTGTATATCTATCGAGTGGGTAAAGAGCTCGAAGCAATTGCGCACCTTTCGGGTACATTAAATGGTCCAGACGGCGCGGGAGTGCGCTGGGAGCAGCAGAACGGCGCAACCATCTTTTTTGCGGGAATCGCGCCTGCAGCCGAGTGCGACGCCTTTTCCTGCCTCGACACGACGCGTCGCTGGAAAACCTACCGCTGGGATAAAACAAGAAACGCGTTGGTGGAAGAAAAATAAGTTGACAACCTCAATTGACCAATTTATACTAATTGATGAATTCATCAATTGGAGGAAATGATGACCACTCGTATCAAAGCCGCCGAATTGCATCAACGCGTTGGAGATGTATTGGCACAGATTCGTTACACGGGCGAACGCGTAATTATAGAACGACGCGGCAAACCCGTGGCGGCAATTATCTCGATGGAGGACTTGGAACGACTGCAAGCAAGCTCTGTTCAATCAAATGCGAGCGGAGCATATCGCCCGCGCACGGTGGAGGAGGTGAAGGCATCACTCGCGCGCTCTGCTGCCTTACATCAATTGATGTTGGCTGAACGGAAAGGAAAACGTCTGCCCGATTCTGCCAAGGCAATTCGCCAAATGCGAGAGGAGCGTGCGCGTCGTGTCGCAGGTCGTAGTTGATGCAAGTCTTGCGGTCAAGTTGGTACTCATTGAGGAGGATACAGAAACTGCACGACGTCTTTGGCTCGACTGGACGAGTTCACAAACACAGCGCGTCGCACCGGCTTTATTTGTGTTTGAAAGTATTTCTGCCATTCGCTGGAATATCATTCGCAAATTGACAAGTGTGGCGGCCGCGGACGTAGCTTTTCAAGAATTCTTGGAATATGCGCAAGATGTCCAACTCTTGATGCCGCCAACTCTTCATCAACGTGCGTGGGAAATTGCCAAACAGCTTGGGCAGGGACAGGTGTACGATTCGTACTATGTCGCGCTCGCAGAAATTCTGGATTGTGAATTATGGACTGCCGATGACAAATTGTATCGCGCTGCGCTCGGCGTGTATCCAAAAGTGAAACACATTCGCCACGCGCGTCGGAAATGAAAGAGTCGAGAAATTTCATCTCGGCTCTTTTTTGTTACCACTGCAACTTGGCGCAGTATGTTGTAATGCAGTTGCCAACGTTTTCGCCTTCCGTTACACGCCGCGAATAAAACGCCCCGTTGTTCACGACAGCGGAATTTATCTCGCAAAAATCACCGCGCCTTTATCTCGATACACCTCGCGCCAATTCGCTGACCGCATCAATTCTTTTACCAACGCGCGCTGCGGAGGTACGATGACCCACGTGACTTTATATTTGTCCAAAATTTCCTCCCACCCCGCGCGCGCATTGATCGCATCCAAGTACTCGCGCACCAACGCTTCACCAAAAAAATCATTGTCGCCGTCAATGAACACGCGCTGTCTTGGAAACAAACGATATTCCAAGTAACCGCCCCACGTGTACTCGTTGAACATGTTTCCCTGCAGCGGATTTTTTTCGAGATAATCCACCGCGTCCACCGGAAACGCGCGCGTGGTGAAAACATTTCCCTCGCCCCGCGCGTCAAAATTCACACCGCTCGTCTGCAAACCAACCAAAAGAACGATCACGACGACTCCCGTCGCCCACCCTGCCCCGATTGGGGCAACCGCGTCAAGATTATCGAAACGCACGCGCAGCGCGGGCAAGGAAGCAACCAACCACGTTTCGGCAATCGGCGCGGTCACAATGGCGGCAACTTGCGCGTAATTTGGGATATTGCGCGCGGAATACAAACCGAACGCCGTCCACGCGCCAAGCAGCAACAGGTGCGTCCAGCCCACGCGCGTTGTGAATCGTCCGAACAACACAATCGAAAAGAGAATCCACGCGGCAAAGAGCCATGCGCTAATGTTGTGAAAATTCGGGGAGAGATATTCCACCGTATTGTCCACGAGAAAGCGATTGCCCATAAAGCCAAAAACGTGCTGCGGGAGCGCGACGCCAAAGGGATTGATGAGCGAGACGAGAAACGTGACCGCGAGGAACGCGAGAAAAATCATTGCGCGGCGCGTCTCGTGTTCCAAAAGCGCGCCGACGATGTAAATGCCAAGCATGAAAAATGCCAGCACGAACGCGCCGTTGAAATTCGCCCACAAAAACATCACGGGCAAAAAGAATGCTAACCATTTCCACTTGTTAGTGTGGCGAAACATTTCGCAAAAAATCAAGAGCAGCGTAAAACATAACAGCGAGAACAGATGCGGACGCGGGAGATGGTGGATCGCGCCGGTGAAATACGCGGCGAGCGCGGCAAAAAACGCGATAGGCGCGCTCACTCCCAAGCTGCGCAATCCAACCGCCAAAACGAAATAGATCGTTGCAAGCAAAAGCGCGGTGAGCCACGCAACGCCATTCAGTCCGCCCGCGCGGTACGCGAGCGCGTACACCACTTCGCTCAACCATTCGTGCAGCACGAGCGGCGCGCCAAAACGCGTATGCGAAAAAATATCCTGTGCGGGAATCGCGCGCGTGTCGAGAATATAGTTTCCAACGGTGAGATGCCGCCCCAAATCGCCGTCGCTGTTGAGCATGTCGGGCATGAAAAAGAGCGAGATGTAAAACACGAGCAGAAACAACAAAATTTCGAGCGAGGGCAAGAGCGCGCGGCGCAAAAGATTTGACATGAATCTGATTAAATCAGAATCTCACATGTCGCGCAATAAGACAGAGGGCAAATTGGATTTTTCTCGTACCACTATTCAAGCGATACAAATTCCGATATAATTTTTTTGCATGTCAGCGCCTCCGCGATTGAGCATCAAAGCATTGGGTCAAGTCCAAGAGCTGGTTAGCACACAGCCCTCGCTCAAGTGGAAATACCTCCAGTCGCCCGAATTGCTCTTGTTCCTCATGTGTGAAACAGAGAGTCCGCCAAACCCGACGGACCCACGGCAATTGCGCGGGCGTACGCGCGAACGGATTGAAGCTGACCTGCCAATTCATTCGATGGATGGGAGCGATGATAACTTTCAAGCGCGGCTGAGCGATATCCGAAACGTCATCGGCAAGGAATGGGTCCTCTACGCAGACCAAGTTTATAAATTCAATTACACCTTGCCGTGCTTTTTTGACGTGCGGGAGTTTGAGCAATTGGTCAAGGAGGGGCGACGACTAGCAGCGAGCGCGGCGCCAGACAAGGCGATTCCTCTTTTTCAGCAAGCACTCGCGTTGTATCGCGGCGATTTTATGCAAGGACATATGAAACGCCGTTCGCCGCTGAATGATCTGGAAGAGGTTGAACGCGAATGGTATCTCACCAAACGCGAAGAATTGCGCGGCGCGCGTTGGGACTGTTTGCAATATCTCGGTGAATTGCTCTTTACTGCGCGCGAATACCGCGACGCGGTTGAAATCAATCGTCAACTTGTGCTCGATCTCGACGATGATGACGACGCGCATTATCGGGTGTTGTATTCGCTCGGCGCGCAGGGACTCAAGAGCGACGCGCTGCGACATTACAAGCTCCTGAAAGAACGGCGCGGTCAAGCTGCGCTCGATCCGAAACTCGCGGAGTTGATCGAACAGCTCCGCCGCAACGAGCTCACGCAGCAAGGGATTCAAGGCGCGGCGCCACAATCTGCGTTTTCCCCATTGAATCCGAATGTTGCACTCCCGCCACCCTTTCAGGTCCCCGGCGACCTACCACGTTTTGTAGGACGCGCGGCGCAACTTGAAACATTGTGCGACGCGCTGCAACAAGCCGCGCAAACTCCACTGTGCCTCGTCGGAATGGGCGGCATTGGCAAGACCTCTCTCGCGATTCATTCGGCATATCGGCTGCGCGAACAATTTTCCGACGGCGTGTTGTGGGGAAATTTGCGCGACAGCACGCCGCTGGCGATTCTGGCAAGTTGGGAGCGCGCCTTTGGTTGTGATTTCAGCGGTTTGCCCGATTTGAATGCGCGCGCCGCGTCGTTCCGCAGTTTGCTGCACGACAAAAATGTGCTGGTCATTTTGGATGATGTCGTGGATGCGGCAAACGCGCGTCCGCTGCTCTTGAACGGCGAACATACGCGCACAATTTTCACGAGCCGCAGCGCGGACATTGCAGCCGCGCTGGACGCGCAGCGAATCGAGATGCCGCTGTTGGAGGCAGATGAGAGCGCGGATTTGCTGACGCGCATTATTGGCGCGGAACGCGTCGCCGGGCAAGAAAATTTTGCGACGGAAATTTGTCAATTGCTCGGACACCTGCCGCTCGCGCTGGATATTACCGCACACCGCCTCGTTTCACGCCCGCAGTGGACGCTGGCAGAGATGGCGGAACGTTTGCGGGCAGAAATGAAACGACTGGATGAACTGCAACTGGCAGACCGCGCCGTGCGCGCAACGTTTGCCGCGAGTTGGGATGTCTTGAACGACGCGCAAAAGCACGTTCTCGCGCACGTCGGCGTATTCAACGCGCGTTCATTCACCGCGCCCGCGCTGATCCATGTTGCCGCTGTCGAGGAACAGCAGGGCAAAGAAATTTTGGATGAATTGGTTGGGCTTTCGCTATTGTGGCTGGAAAAGCTGACGCGTTATCGGCAGCATCCGCTGTTGGCGGATTTCTCGCGCGAGAAATTGCAGCAAGGGAGCGTTTGAACATGCCGATTCCCCTGCATCCGGAGTGGGACGCACTGCAAGCTGCCGAAGCGCGGTTGGTGGAATATTACTTGGACTATGCGACAGAGCAGCGTCGCAGTTTTCTCGCGCTCGAAGAGGAATGGGATAATTTGAACGCGGGCATCGAAACGGCAGACCGCCTCGGTTTACAGGAACAGGTGATCGCCTTTGGTGATGTGTTGACGGAGGCGTGGTTCGCACGCGGACGCTTTACCGTTGCGCGGCACAATTATCCTCTTGTGATGCGCGCGGCGCTCGCGCTGGAAGAGCAAGACCCGTATATTGCGGCGTCGTTGAATTGGGGCAAGGCGTGCATTGACCAGGGCGATTATGCGGAAGCGGAGGAACATTTGCAGCACGGCTTGCAGACGAGCCGTGAGGTGAATGATGAATACGGGATTGCGAACGCGTTGTTTTTGCTCGGACGCGTTGCAGTGGAACGGAGCGAATACGACGCGGCGCAAAAATATCTGACAGAGAGTCAAACGATACGCGAGCGGATTGGGGATCGGGCGGGGGTGGCGGAGACGTTGTATATGCAGGCGCGGATCAAGTATCGCTCCTTTAATTATTTGGACACAGAAAAGTTTGCTCTTCAAGCATTGGAAATACAGAAGTCCCAGCGAATTAGCCAGAGCTATATTGTAACGTTACGTCTTCTGGCTATAAGCGCAAGTGACAAGGGAGATAATAACTTGGCAAAAGAATACATCCAACGCGCATTAAAGACAAGTATTGAAACTCAAGATGCAAGCGAGCAAGCGGCGGCGTTTTATAACGCGTCGATAATCTTCAGGCGAGAGCAAAATTTGAACTCGTCTTTGGAATATGCTGAGAGAAGTCTTAGTTTTCTCAATAGGATGGGAGACCGTAAGGCAAAAGCAAACGTTCTTAACCAAATCAGTCGTATTTATGCAGATCTGAATGAGACTGCTTCTGCAATTCGATATGGTCAAGAGAGTCTACAACTCTATAAAGAACTGAAAGACAGACAAGGAATTACAATCATTTCACTTCACTTGGGCGATATTCTTGAGACGAGTGGGCAGCGAGAGAGAGCATGTCAATTGTGGTCAGAAGCACTGCCTTTTGCCGCGAGCGTTAAGCATCCACTCGCGACAGCCTTGGAAGAAAAACTTGAGCAAAATTGTAGCGAATCGAATTTCCAAAAACCCATTGCCCTACCCCCTTGAATGTCTCATGATGCATTCAATTCAAAATCATAACTCAAAAGAAGGTTCGGATGCGAAATGCTTTTACCTCTGTCAGTCTGTTCCTCGCACAGCAAGACAAGCGCACCTTGCTGTTGATTTTGACAATTCTTGTCCTCGCCGCAGGCGCGCCTTGCGATCTGCCCCCGAGCTAGCAATCAGCTTCTCGCGATACAATGTTCAGAAAGGAGTTTCCTATGACACACCTGCTTGACCGTCACCTTGCGCTTGGCGCAAGTGGACAAACGCACGCTTTTGTTGATATTAGCCACTCTGCTGTTGGCGCTGTTCGTTTTGGCAGCAGGCGCGGGGTGTACTATGTCACCAAGATAAGGAGAAATCAAATGAACGAAATTTGACAAGAGTTCAGCCACCTGTTTGAGCATGTGGATAGACGGACGATTCAGTTGAATGCACCAGATGCATTGAACTTAGTGTGGCGGCTCAGTACACGGTCCCTCCGTCGTCCAGCCGCCTGCGCCAAAGACGCGGAACCAAATATCTTGTGTCGGTGGAATGGCTGAACCATCAGCCGCTTTGCGCGTTGGATCCATTTCCACCAATGAACCTTCTGGCAGAACCTGTAGTGGCGGCGTTGGAAACGCGAACGTAAAGTACTGCTTGCCTTTTTTGTCTGCCCAATCATGCCAGAGTGTGGGCGGATTGTTTGCAGGCACACAGAGATCTTTACCTTCATATTTCTCTTTATCTTCAAGTGTGCCGCTGTCGAGAAATGTAAGCGGCGCGTCGCTGACCGGTTGCGCTGCTTGCAAAATCGCGTCGATAATTCCATGCGCGTTGTCATACAACTGCTGCACAGAAACCCATGTTCCCGAAGGCGCCAATCCCCAGTCGCGCGGATTAACTTGGGAATATTCAAAGACCATCCGCAGTATTTCGACCGCTTGATTGATCTTGTGATCAATGGGATACAACGGTTCTCCCAACGCGTTCAAGCTCAAGTCCAGAGTTGGACTCCACTTGAGCATGGTGGACAGCTGTGCCGCAAGTCCAGCGGCAGTTGGAACAAAATTAAACTTGAGGTCTTTGGTGTCGTCGCTTTCAAGAGCAGCGGCTCCCAGAATATCCGTACCGCTAAAGGTCATCAGTCCGCGCTCGCTCTCCAACGTGCGCTGCCAGCGATTAAAAAGTTCACGCGCAACGGTGGCGGGAGCGGGTGCGGGAGCGTTGATCAAGAGGTCTCGAGTTCCGTTATTGAACGCGTTCAGCGCTTTGATATGAACCAATGGGCGCAGCAAGGGCGTTGGATGAACATCGGTGGTGTCGAGTGCTTCAAAGACCTCTTTGGAATGTTCAAGCGCCATATCCTGCGCGGTGAGCGCCGCCAAAGGACCACCCATCAAAGTCCCATATACATCCGCGAAAATTTCTTCGCTCCATGTCGGGAGAATTGGCGTTTCGTCGTATTCGTAAAAGAGCTCACGGATATTGAGATAGAGTCTATCAATTTCTGGCGTCCACCACTTGGCGGTATTTTGTTGCAAGAACGAATACCAATAACGGAAATGACCAATCTCGTGTGGAATTGCCAATAACGCTTTATAGTCCTCCAAACAAGTGTACGGAATACCCACCAATGCCACCTGCGAATATGGGACAATGCGCACTTGTACCGAGTCCGCGAAATAGGTCAAGACTGTTCTTGGATCAAAATCGGGAAACGTGCAGTCGCGTTTGTCCTCGACCCTTTCAAAGCGGGGTTCGCCGTCGTTTGGGATACTGGGCGACGCGGGCCACAATGCGCGCATTGCCAGGCGGTCCACTTTTTCCAAAAACGCGCGCGTCCCCATGCGGCGTTGTTCGGCGGCGCGTTGAATCAAAGAAATATCTATCGAAATCTGGGCAAGCGTCGTGGCAAGCACATGTTCAGGCGGATATTTCACCGATTGAGCGAGCTGGGGATACCCGCCGCCGTATGTGCCTGCGGCGCGTTCGTCATTGTACGCAAAGCCATCGTAAAAAAATCGGAATTGTCCTTCGCCATAGAGATGCAAACTGCGAACCAACTGAAGGAAAACTCGTTCGCGATTTATCCCTGAACCATTGTACAAATTGTACATGGAAGCAAGGACCCCATTCAAACTTGCCCATTGCAAAGCGTAGCGCTCATATTTAGCCATAGCATCCTTCCTCCCGCTTGATTTTCCTCACGACACTTCCGTTTACTCTATCACAATATTGCGCGCGCAGCGCAATACATTTCGCGTTTTGCAATCTAGCAAGAGTATAAATCCAAAATCCACAACTGAACCGATACAAAAAGCGATATTTGGCGAAGCGTTCCTGTTTCGCGTTTTCCTTTTCGCTTTATCACCGATATATCGGTTTTTGTATCACTAGCACATGGTACGCTGAGTTCGAGTTCAATTCACTCGGAGAGACCCGATTCATGCCCCTACGACTGTCTTGTTTCTTGCGGCGGTCTATGGGAATGGATCCAAAAAGGAGCAAATCAAATGAATACGCTACTTTCCTTTGGCAGTTGGCTCAAGCTGCGTCGCCGTGCCATGAATTACACCCAATGCGAGCTGGCGAGACGCGTCTACTGCGCCGAAATCACCATCCGCAAAATCGAAGCCGACGACCTGATTCCGGGCTGTGACCTGCTTGAACTAATTTTGCGAGCGCTAAACGTCAAATCAACGGAATGGAGCGACCTGGTACGTTTGGCGCGGCGGCGTGAGGTGGAATTTAATCACTTTGGTCAGCGTGTCTCAAGCGGCTCATCCTGGATGTGAGACCAAAGCAATGGGCTTGGCGTAACTTGACTGCCAAGTCCATTGTCGCGCTTGGTCATTTTATTGGGGGTGTCACAGGGAGGGTCGTATGGCTGCAACTGCTTTACCGACATTCGGCGCATGGATGAAAACACAACGCCTCGCGTGCGACCTAACGCAAAAAGAATTAGCGAGCCAAGTCCAGTGTGCCGAAATCACCATCCGCAAGATCGAAGCCGACCAACTACGTCCATCCAAACGCTTGGCGCGCGCGCTTTTGCAAAAACTGCATATTCCACAAAGCGACAAGCCCGCCCTGTTGGAGCTGGCGCGGCGTCGGACCCGCAATCCTTTCCTGAAAAAAATTGTTCAAACGGATTGAAACGCGCGCCCCTCTGTGCTAATATGGTGCGAGACAAAATAGATTGGTAAGGAACACCGGCTGACAGAGAATAGATTCTGTTGTGTTCTTTCATATCCAATGTATCGTTTTATCTACAACCATCGCACGTTAATTTAACTTCAAATTGTATTTGGCAAAGCAGGGGGGTAAATGACTTGTCAAAATACTTTTTTAAAAATGCTACTACCCTTGTGCTGTGTGCTGTTGCTCGCTGCCGGCTGCACCATCAAGAAGGTCAACGCGCAGCAGATAGGCAACCAAACACCATCTCCGCGCCAGGCGTCGCCCAGATGCCAGCAGGACAACAAGGCGCGCGAGATTGGTAACCGCTTTCTATTTAGCGGCAAGGAAAACCATTACGCCCACCATCTCCCCGACGCAGCAGACAACCGGTACGAACGTGTCATAAGCGATGGGGTCTTTGTGCGCCATCGGTTTGATGCAAATTCGGTCGGGCCCATTGTGTTCCGTCCCGATGGCGAACGCTTTGCCTTTATTGCCGCCAAGTCCAACAAAAAATACATTCTCGAATATACGGTCGGCAGCGAGACGCCCCAAATTGCCGAACCGATCGAGAAAGCCTGGAATAATTGGGTGTGCTATGGTGAAAGAGGGAAATATCTCTTTGTCATTGCCAAGCACAAGGGATTGTGGTTCCTGGACGCTCACCCGGAAATGCCGAACGCCGCGTTCATGCACTATCCGTTGAACGGCGACCCATCCAGCGCAGAGCTCATTCCGGGGCGCGGGGATGGAAGCGAAGGATTCACCTATACGCTGGAAAGCGATCCTGCCCACATGGAAATAAACATTTGGTTCAAATAATTTCCGAATCAAGAATCACGCTGCGCGTCCGAACGGATCCAAAAAACGCAAAATCGTCGCCAAAGATTGGCGGCGATTTTTTGTCGGATAACTATCCTTTTGAGGATTATGCCATCGCGCGGCGAATGCTATAATTGTTTTTCGCTTTTGTTGCTTGTGAAGGAGGTTTTATGCACACAGGTGGTTGGTGGCGCTATATCGAGTACGACGAAAAAGATAAAACACACATTTCGATTCCACTCTTAAAGCGCGTCGCGCAATTCGCGCGCCCGTACGCGCTGCTGTTGGGTTTGCTGCTGGGGGCGATTCTGATTTCCTCGTTGATTGGACTGATTCCGCCTTTGCTCTATCGCGCGATCATTGACAATGCAATTGGACAAAGCAATTTGCAGCTGCTTGCGCTTTTATCGCTCGGACTCGTGTTGATTCCACTGATAGACGGAATCATCGGCATGGGACAGCGTTATCTTTCCTCGCGCGTCGGCGAAAGTGTGATCGCGGATCTGCGCAAGGCATTGTACGAACACATGCAAAATATGTCGCTCCGTTTTTTCACGAATGTGAAAACAGGCGAACTCATTTCGCGGCTCGACAATGATGTCATCGGCGCGCAGCGCGCAGTGACGGGAACATTCATCAGCATTATTACGAACGCGGTCAATGTGGTCCTCATTCTCGGCGTGATGATCGCGCTCGATTGGCGGCTGACGCTGTTGAGTTTGATCGTCATTCCATTGTTCATTCTGCCCGCGCGCCGCGTCGGACTCGTTCTCAGAAAATTGGTCAAGCAGCAATATCAACTCAATGCCGAACTCGACGCACAGCTCTCGGAAACGTTGAATGTCAGCGGCGCGCTCTTGACGAAATTGTTCGGGCGTCAAAAGTACGAAGTGCAAAAATTTGGCTCCAATTCCGAAAAGTTGGCGGACATTGGCGTCGAACAAGCAATTGTCGGACGCGGGCTCTTTCTCATGCTCGGACTCGTCGCGGCGGTTGGCACGGCGGTGGTCTATTTCGGCGGCGGCGTCTTGGTCATTCAAGGCGCGTTCACCGTCGGCACCATCATTGCCTTTGCCGCGTACTTGGGGCAATTGTATGGACCCATCTCGACGCTCATCAATTCGCGTGTGGATTTGGCGACCTCGCTTGTTTCGTTCGAGCGCGTCTTTGAAACACTCAACATCCCGGTCGAAATTCAAGACAACGCGAACGCGGTGGAATTGAAAAACATTCAAGGCAACCTATGTTTTGAAAATGTTTCATTCTCGTATCTCGCAGCGGGCGAAAGGGAATCGCAAAATCCATACGTCCAGGAATTGATGGGCGAACTGCATCCAAAAAACGCGAACGGAAACGGCGCAAATGGTCACGTGCCGGTGGACGCGGAGGAAGAACACAGCGCGCAGATTGTGCCGACGCGGCGCGAGGCATTACAAAATGTGGCGTTCGATGCGCGCGCGGGACAGCTCGTCGCGCTCGTCGGTCCGAGCGGCGCGGGCAAGACAACGATCACGTATCTCATCCCGCGTTTGTACGATCCGACAGAAGGACGCATCTTGATTGACGACCACGATTTGCGCGACGTGACACAGGAATCGCTTGCCCAGCAAATCGGCATGGTGACGCAAGAGACGTACCTGTTTCACGATACGGTGCGCGCGAATTTGCTGTACGCGAAACCGGATGCGACGCAAGACGAAATCGAAACCGCCGCACGTGCCGCGCACATTCACGATTTCATTTCCAAACTGCCGAATGGCTATGACACCATCGTCGGAGAACGCGGTTATCGCTTGAGCGGCGGCGAAAAACAGCGCGTGGCGATTGCGCGCGTCATTCTCAAAAACCCGCGCATTCTGGTGCTTGACGAAGCGACCTCGTCGCTCGATTCTGAATCGGAAGCGTTGATCCAAGACGCGCTGAAACCACTGATGCAGAATCGCACGAGCGTCGTGATCGCGCACCGTCTCTCGACCATTCTCGCGGCGGATGTGATTCTCGTCATTGAGAATGGACAAATCGCCGAGCGCGGGACGCATACAGAATTGCTCGCCCAAGATGGTTTGTATGCGCGTTTGTACCGCACACAGTTCCGCGAACGCGTACGAGACTTGTACGTCGGATAAAACAATCGCGTTGGCTTGCTCGTTCGCGTCAGGTGGCTTTGACGCCGCGCGCAAATCGCGTACAATCTTGAGGCGACGCATCGTGCTGCCGCGCCCGCACAAATTTTTCATCCACGCCTCACCCTTGCGCGAATTTCGCCCACCGCGTTCGTAATACTGATATAATTATTCGTAATTGTTTCCTCAAACGGCTGCGCGCGACGAAAGGAGATTCTCCTTGCCTCGTCACTCGTCACCCGTCACCTAATCATGTTTGAATCTATTTCTCAAGTACGTGATGCACTCGCCAAACAGCAATATATTGCGACCGATGAAATTGCAACCGTTGTTTACCTTGCAGACAAATTGCAGAAACCGGTGCTGGTGGAAGGTCCCGCCGGGGTGGGCAAAACGGAATTGGCAAAAGCGTGGGCAGGCGCGGTCAAACGCGAACTCATTCGCCTGCAGTGTTACGAAGGTCTCGATGAGACGAAAGCATTGTACGAATGGGAATACGCCAAGCAAATGCTTTACACGCAATTGCTGCGCGACAAACTTTCGGACATTCTCAAGGACGCCCGCTCGCTCGCCGATGCCGCCGACCGTTTGGCGAACGAAGAAGATGTTTTCTTTTCGCAGCGCTTTCTCTTGCCGCGCCCGCTCTTGCGCGCGATTGATTGCGATCAGCCAACTCTCTTGCTGATTGACGAAATTGATCGCGCCGACGCGGAATTTGAAGCATTCCTCCTGGAAGTGCTGAGCGATTTTCAAGTGACGGTCCCCGAGTTGGGAACCATCAAAGCCAAGCACATGCCGCTCGTGCTGCTCACTTCCAATAACACGCGCGAACTTTCCGAAGCGTTAAAGCGACGCTGTTTATATTTGCACATTGATTATCCGACGGTGCAGTCCGAATTGAATATCGTGCGTTTAAAAGTTCCCGATCTCTCGCCGCAGTTGGCAAAGCAAGCGGTGGAGCTCGTCCAGCGTTTACGCGGGCTCGAATTGAAAAAATATCCGAGCGTCAGCGAAACATTGGATTGGGCGCGCGCCCTCGTGATGCTCAACGCAAAATCCATTGACGAACAAGTGCTGAACAACACGCTCACAATTTTATTGAAATATGAACAGGATGTGCAGCGCGCGAAACGCGTGCTGGGAGAATTCAAGGGCGATATGGACGAAGATGACGATGAGCCGCGCAGCAATCTCACGCGTTTCAATCCGCGCCGCGGCCGCTAATCTTTGACCGGTTTCTACACTCATGCCACACACGAAACAAGCGCGTTGTCTCGCCGCATCCGCTTTCCTCAATGGACTTTATTCGCCTGCGCGGCAAAGCACCTGTTGTGGCGCATGAACACGGTAGAACTCGACGGCGCGGCAATTTCTGATGAACAGTTGCTGCAACAAGTGGTCGCGCACGATGCCTCTGCGTTACAGCAGCTCTATCTACGCCACGCCAACGCGGTCTATGCGTTGGCAAATTACATTCTGCGCGATAACGCCATCGCGGAAGAACTGACGCAGGAAATTTTTTTGACCGTTTGGAACAAGGCAGAACAGTATCGCGCCGAACATGCGCGTTTTCGAACATGGCTGCTGAGTATCACACGGTATCGCGCAATTGATCAACTGCGCCAAAAAAGGCGGCGCATTCAGCCCAGTCTTTCGCTTGACGACACATCCATTGCTGAAGAACAAGCGCCCATTACCGAACCGATTGATACGCAGCGCGAACTGCATTTGCTCCTGCGCCATCTTCCGCCCGAGCAGCGTCTGGCGATAGAGTTGTGTTACTTTGAAGGATACACTCACGAAGAGATCGCCGCGTATTTGCATATTCCGCTTGGCACGCTCAAAAGCCGAATACTGCTCGGTTTGAAAAAACTGCGCGAGATCATGAAAGAGGGGAAATAAGAATTCGGGCTCGGAGATAAATATCAAGTGAGTGATTGGATTTCGATATTGGTTTTGGAGTCGCAATCGTACGCGGTCAAAAAAAGAGGCGCTCCGTGACAATCACAGAGCGCCTTGATTCGAAAGAAAAGATTCGCTTATTGCGCGCGAGGCGTTTTCCGCAATAACACAAAACCTGTAACGAGAGCGAGTGCGCCCAAAATCGCGATCATTACAATGCCGTTTGTGAAATCGCCGCCTGTGGCAGGCAGTGTGGCAGCCGCCGCGGGAATGTTGCCACAGAAAACATAGACAGACACTTCAGCGGCTGACTTGTGACCATTGAGCGCAAAGTTACCGGTTTGCAGTGACGCGAGATCGGCATCAATCGTCGTCGAAGATTTGCCGCCCTCAAGACTCGTCAATGGAAACGCGACTTTACCGAGCGTGGGTCCGCATTGCCCATCGTGAATGTGCATCGGTTGTGCGACGCCCTCGGGGGCGCCGGTGATGCTGACTTCAACCATCGTCTTGCCATTGCCAAGATCGGTAAACGTTGCCGTGCCGGTTTCGCCCGAATCATTGTCGGCGGCGAGTGGGACGGTGATTGGACCGGCGGCTTGAGTAATTGCCGCACTCGCCAACGTCAAAACAACGAGGGCGAATACCAGGAATAGACGTGCGCGTGACATTTCTTCCTCCTTGGGAATGTTTGAATTGACTTGCAATTTTTATTACGCTTTCAAACTGCCTTTAGATTACTGCACATTCAAATTCAACAAATACGCGATGAGGTCATTAAAGTCCTGTGCGGGAATAGTTGTTCCGAAATCCGGCGTCATCACGCTCCGCCCCGGTTTGTCTGAATAATTATTGCCGGGTACGATATAAACGTTCGGATTCAAGATGGATTCGCGAATATAGTCCGCCGCATTTTTCGCCTTGCCTTGATATGTGGACGACGCGAGCCGTTCCTGTGCCACCACAGAGATGTTGCCCAAATTCGGACCAAATTCGCCGCCGGGCGCGCGTTTCGTGACATCGTGGCACGAATCGCACATATGGACGGAGAATAACTGCTCGCCGCGTTTGACATCGCCGCCCGCACGCGCGTTCAGAGTCAATAAATATGCGATGATATTTTGCAAATCGTTTGGCGGAATGCGTTCGCCAAATTCTTGGTACATCGCGCTCTGTCCCGGCGTATCGAGATAGAGCTCGCCGGGGACGATATACACATTTGGATTCAACACCGATTCGCGAATGTATTCCGCCGCGTTTTTCGCTTTGCCTTGATATTCCGGCAACTTGACGATGCGCGCGGCTTCGACCGAAATGTTTCCAAGATTGGGTGCGTAGAATCCGCCGGGCAAAGGTTGACTGACATCGTGGCACGAATCGCACGTATAGAAACGAAAGAGCTGCTTGCCAATCGCGGCATCGCCCAAACCCAATGAAGCTGGAGTTGAAGTTGCTGTCGGAGTTGTGGTACGCGTTGGCGTTCGGGTTGGCGTTTTCGTGGGGGTGCGCGTAGGTGTTGACGATGGCGTGACGGTTGGCGTGAATGTCGCGGTTGGCGACGGAGTGATTGTCAACGTAGGTGGGAGCGGAGTTGGAGTTGGCGTCGGTTCGGCAGCGCAGGCGGATAGATAAAACAGCACAGCAGAGAGCAAAAATAGATTTCGCACGAGTACAGATACGTTCGGGCGCGGCGATTCGATGAAAAGACCTCCATCCATCGAAAAGAATTGGCGGAACGTATATTTGGTTAAAGTGCAAACATTGAAAATGCAGGCGTTGAAAATGCAACACTCGGAAATTCAAGAACAAATTCCCTTTTTTGCGATTGGTGGTTTGTCGGCTCAGGAATCGGCACGCGTGGCAGAGCATTTAGCGGTGTGTCCGTCATGCCGTGCGCTTTTGAACGAATACCAATTCGTCGCGGACGAATTGCTGGAACAAGTGCCACCACAGACTGCGCCCGCGCGCGTCGCCGTACGTTTGCAAAACATCGTGGAAGCGGACGCAAAACGCAGCGGTGCAAGCACGCGCGCAGAGGCGGCGGAAAAGCGTCCGCGCTTTTGGGACCAAAGAATAGTCATGCCGCGCTGGGTATTTGCGCTCGGTCTGCTTACGCTGCTGCTATTGTTTGGTGGAGCTGCCGCATTGGCGTTCCAGACGCGTCAGAGTACGCAAACCTCTCAAGAGATGCTACGGTTGTTGAACGCCAATGATATTCGATTTGTCACTTTGACAAGCCCGGATGCAAAAGCCAGCGCCGGAGGATATATTTGCATCCAGAACGACAACTCCACTGCCCTGTTGTGGCTGCGCAACATGGAGCCGCTCAACCCCGAGTACGTCTACCAAGTTTGGCTGCGCGATGGCACAACGCGCGACAACGGCGGAACGTTTCGCGCGGACAATGACGGGCGCGCGATTGGGGTCGTCCAGGCGCCGCGTCCGTTGAATGAGTACCAAGAGATTGGGATTACGGTGGAACCTGTGGGAGGCAGCGCGGCGCCAACAACCCCGCGCGTAATCGGCGGACAACTGGAATGAGCCGCGCATCCTTAGCGCATCGTCAACAAATACGCGATCAGCGCTTGCAAATCAGCCGGCGCAAGTCTCTGCGCAAAATCCTTGGGCATCAAGCTCAAACCATCCACCGTCACTTGATCAAAGGGCGGCTGTACGAATGCGTTGGGATCTGTGATAGATTCATAAATAAAACTTGCCGCGTCGGTTGCCTTGCCATGATATTCCGGCGAGCGAATAATCAGTTCCGCGTCGGTCGCGATGTGCGAGAGGTCAGGGGCAATGCGTTGTCCCCGCGGCGGTTTGATATGACAGCCGGCGCATTTCATGTCAACAAATAATTTTGCGCCGCGCGCGACAGCCTGTGGATTTTGCGTCGGCAGGACCCGCGTAGCGGAAGGGATTGCGGATGCGGTTGGAGAAGGCGACAGCGTCGGCGCTGTTGTTCCGGTAGGCAAAAGCACAGCGATCTGTTTCGCCGGAGTCGCTGTGGCAAGCACAGTTGGCGATTCGTTGGGTATAATATTTGTTGCCGTTGCTGTTGCTGTTGTAGTGACTGCCGCCGTGATTGTTGCAACAGACGTTTGGGTTGAAACAGGCGTTTGCGTTTCTACGACGACGGAGGGAGTGATTGAAGGTTCTTGCGGCGAGCCACATGCCGCGCTCAACATCAAGATTCCCAAAATCATGCAGGTACTGAAAAAATAGACGAGGTTTCGAGGCATAGGTATTATTGTAGTTGAATTTGGATAGGAAACGAAAGAGGCGCGTATGGATCAAAGGATCGTAGAATTCATTGCGGCATTGCGTGCGGCCGGCGTGCGCGTGTCGCTTGCTGAAAGCGCGGATGCCTTTCGCGCAACCGAAATCATGGGCGTGCAGGAACGGCAAGCGTGGAAATCAGCGCTAAGCACAACGCTCATCAAAGAAGAACCCGACCGCGAAGTATTCGAAAAATTATTTCCCTATTACTTTGGCACCGGCGGACCGCCCCTTTTGAATCCGAGCGAAGATTTATCGCCGGAAGATGCAGAGATGCTCAAAGACGCGATGCGCGCGCTGCTGGGCGATAACGAACGCCTCAAACAACTTTTGCAGTATATCATGCAAGGCAGGAATCCGTCGCAGGAAGAATTGGACGAAATGGGACGCCGCGCGGGCGTGCCGCTGTCGCGGCAAGATTACCAAAAGCAATGGCTGGCGCGCCGCATGATGCGCCAACTCGGCATGGACCAAGAATTTCAAGAATTGGTTCAACAGCTCCTGGAACGACTGCGCGAGATGGGGATGAGCGATCAGGCGCTGCAGGAACTCGCCGCGCGCATCCGCGCGAACGAAGGCATTTTACAAGAGCAAATCGAAAATTACGTCGGGCAGCAAATTGCGCGGCAGCAAGCCGAACAAAATCCGCGCGAGCCGTTTGAGGGACCAGACTTGATGCACCGCAAATTTCAAAATTTGTCGGAAGCGGATATTCAAGAGCTGCGTCATCAGGTGCGCCGCCTCGCGGCGCGTTTGCGCTCGCGCGCCGCGCTGCGGATGAAAAAGGGCAAACGCGGCACACTCGACGCCAAAAAAACCATTCGCGCCAATCTGCGCAACGGCGGCGTGCCGCTCGAACTGAAACACAAGATTCATCACCAAAAACCGAAACTCGTTATCATTTGCGATGTGTCCACCTCTGTGCGCCCCGTCGCAGAATTTATGCTGCGGCTGGTGTACGAGCTGCAAGATCAAATCGCCAAAGCGCGCCCCTTTATTTTCATTGACGACATTACCGACATTGGCGCGGCGTTCCAGCAATATCGCCCCGAAGTTGCAGTTGAGATGGTGTTACAAGCGAATCCGCCCGGCTATTACAACACGAATCTCGGCTACTCGCTCGCCCATTTTACACAGGACTATCTCGACGCGGTGGATCATCGCACCACTGTCATCATTCTCGGCGATGGGCGCAACAATTATTTGAATCCGCGTCTCGATGCAGTAGAGGAAATCAAAAAACGCGCGCGCAAAATGTTGTGGTTCAATAACGAAGACCCGCGCTTGTGGGGGACGGGCGACAGCGACATGCTGGAGTATCTGCCGCTCTTTGACTCGGTGCACGAAGTTTCCAATCTCGCGCAGTTAGCGGACGCGATTGATAAACTGTTTGATATTTATTCATGATAAAAAAAACCGAACTCGAACGAGTTCGGTTTTTTTTATTTCACCAGATCAAACTCAAGCAACTTACGCCGCCGTCCGCTTTGTAAAATTCACTCATCGGCACCTGCAAGACCTCGAATCCTTTCGCGCGCAGTTGTTCATTCGTTTTCGGATAGCCCGCAGGCACAATTACATATTTGCCAATGCCCAATGTGTTCGCCGCATACGCCTCTTCATTCGGCACGACCACTTTATCAAAATCACGGAACACGGGCGCATCGGCAAACGCATCCCAGACGACAACAACATTATTGCCCACATACGTTGCATCGGTGAGCAAATGCAGCATCCCTTTCACCGCCACGCCCTCAACTGCAATGCCGCGCGGTGCAAGTAACGCGCGCACTTGCTCAATGCCGACGCGATTTGTGCGCTCCGATTCGCCGATTAACAGGCGTCCGTTCGCAATCATCACATCGCCGCCTTCGAGTGAGGCGGGGGCAGTCAGCGCGCGCGTTTCAAAACGTGCGCGCAAAATATCCGCCACCAAATCAGTTTCACCAAAACGAGTTGGCGCGCCCATCCGATTCAATATCGCAATTCCATCCACAATCATCGCGGGGTCTTGCATAAAACAGGAATCGGGATAGCGTTCGTCGGATTTGAGAGTTTCGATTGTTACACCCGTTTCGCGCAGCGCGTTCACATATTCCGCATGTTGGCTGCGCGCAAGCGCAGCATCAATCGGCTGGGGATTCACCGCGAGCGCATTCACAAAACTTTCGCCCGGCGGACGCACGAGCGCGTGCGAATAATTGTTTGGCGTGCTGTTCAAGCTCATCCTCCATTTTCTAAAATTTTTTCCGCAATTTTCGGCGCGCCGCGCACGAGCCACCCGTTATCCGCCGTGCGCGTCCCCAAAATCGTCCACGAAATATTTTTTTCGGGATCGTGCCACGTCACGCAGCCCGTCGCGCCGGCATGTCCAAACGTCAACGGGCTCGCGTTCGGCGGCGTCCAATGCGGTTTTTTGTCGCCCTTTAAATCTACGCCCAAACCCCACCACGCGATTGGATAATCAAAAGGCACCCCGTAACCGCCCGGCAGAGAATCCGTTTGATTCTGTGTCGCCTCATGCCGCAATGCGTCAGAAAGAAAATCGCTTGGCTCACCCGCAAAAGCGCGCACAAGTTTCAACGCGCCATCGGCGGTTGTAACCAGCCCGGACCAGGGCAGACCGAGCGAACGATAATAACGCGAATTGAACGGCTCGATTTCCGTTCCAACGTGCGAGCTGCGAACATCTGCGAGTTTCATCACCGCGCGCGACGGCTCAACTCCCAAATACCCTTCGATCCCTAACGGATGCAAAACCAATTCGCTCAGCGCGTCAAAAAATTTTTTCTGCGTGGCGCGTTCCACAATCAACGCGAGCAGTCCATAACCGACATTGCCGTACAAAACGCGTGTGCGCGGCGCACGTTCCGGGCGCACCTTTGAACATTCATTCTTGATTTCGTCCCACGATTTCACCACGCCGTACAATTCATGTTCGTTCGGCAAATCTTGCGGCAGTCCGGAAATGTGGCAAAGGAGTGTGCGGATGGAGACGCCTTGTTGTGCCGCCTGCGCGTCCGGCAGATATTCTTCCAGCGCGTCATCGAGCGCGATTTGATTCGCATCCACCAAACGCAAAACGCTCAGCGCCGTTGCGAGTTTTGTAATGGACGCGACGATAAACAAGCTGTCGCGTGAAACGGGATTTCCGACTGCATCCGTGCCAAAGCACAACGCTTGAATGTCCGCATCGCCGCGTTGATACAATAGCGCGAGACCCGGCACCTCGAATTTTTCTATCGTCTCGCGCGCGATCAAATCCATTATGTTGGTTGGCATTTGAGAACAAGCGGAATGATTATCCAATTAGGAAAAATTTGTGCGATGTACTTTCGCCTTTGTCCTATAACGCTTTGAACTGCTCAAACGGCTGTTGGCAATTGCGACAAAAATAAATCGCGCGACACAAGGTGGGGCCAAAATTATTGGTGACGCGCGTGTTGGTGGAATTGCAATACGGACACGCCACAGGTTCATCGAAATATAACGCAACGTTTCCGCCGTGCATGGGCGGCGGAGCAAGACCGAACGCTTTGAGTTTTGCGCGCGCCCCTTCCGAAATCCAATCGCTCGTCCACGGCGGCGACAACACAGTTTTCACCTCGACGCGTGCGATGCCCAATGCGCGCAATTTTTCTACAATCGCGTTTCGCATCACATCGAGCGCGGGGCAGCCCGCAAACGTCGGCGTCATTGAAACAATCACCGTATCGTTTTCGATTTTCACCTCGCGCACGATGCCCATCTCGACCATCGAGACGACGGGAATTTCGGGGTCCATCACCTCGTCGAGGGCACGCCAGATTTCGTCAATCGTAACGCTCTTTACCATTCCACACCAAATTTTTCCGAACGCGCGACTTGCTGCAAGTCTTGTAACAGCTCGGCTAAATGTTCCGTGTGTTCCGCGCGCAAATTTGGAACAGAATCAATGTTTTCGGGAATCTGCAAACCAGAGGCCGAGAGATGCGTAACGGTTTTTTCTTGCCATGCGTCTCGCAAAATACCAAGATCAGGCACAACATTCTCCGCGATTAATTCTCGCTCATTCTCCAGCGGCACAAACAATTGCAACGCGTACGTCCACAATTCATCCAGCGCGCGCTGCATCCGCGCATGACTCTCGTCCGTCCCCAAGCCCAACCGTTTCACCCAATTCGACGTATGGCGCAAATGATAAATTTCCTCCGTGCGAATTTTCGTCGCGATCTCTTGCACGCGCGGATTTGTAGAATGTACCAAACGTTCCAACGAAACGTTTTCGTACACATCAAACAAAAACTGCCGCGTCATCGAAAATGCCCAATCGCCTTTGGGTAATTCGACCAGCTGTGTGTTCCGCCATTCGGCGGCGCTGCGAAAAAAAATAACGCGGTCCGGTTCCGCGCCCGTCAATTCTTGATACAGCTCGTACCACAATTGCGCGTGTCCCAATTCATCCAGTGCGATGTTTGCAAATGCAATGTCCTCTTCCAAAATCGGCGCATGCCCCGCCCATTCCGAATTGCGATGTCCGAGAATAAAGGAATCGTCGGCGACGGAGAGAATTTTGTTGGCGAGAGAGTTATTCGGCATTCGTTATCCGTTATTCGTTATCCGTTATCCGTTATCCGTGTTTCGTCACCAGTGTGTTCTGCATTCCACATTGTGCATTGTGCATTCTGCATTCTGCATCCTGCATTCTGCATTATTCTTCCAGCATTTCTTGTGCCGATTTCAGTTCGCGCATGATAGGTTCGACGGGATACGACAAATGATTGCGATATTTTTTCCAATGCGCGGGCTCGAACATGCTCGGCGCGTCGGACGCTTCATTCTTGATGATAGCGCGTTCAGGCACAATCCACCACACAAAAACATTTTTGTCGTCAAACGTTTCGAGCGCGCGTTCCAACGCTTGCTGCGGCGAGTTGGCGGCTACATCGCCCACGTGAACTACAAACGTTTCGCGCGCGGTTTGTCCCTGCTTTTGAAACACAAGGTACGATTCCTCCGCGCTCGTGTTTTGCATTTCCGTCCGCCACGCGTTGTCTTGTAGTTCCTCAACTGTTTTTGAAAAAATCGCGCGTTCGGGGACAACCCACAAACTCAAACAATTCGGACGCCGCACAAAAACATCGCGCGCGTTTTCCAACGCCATTTCCGCGTCGGACGCGTGAACCGAACCCGCGTTGCGATGCGGCAGGTCGGCGCGTTCTTTTTCAAAGACCTGATAAATTTGCCATTGGGAATCCATAAGCTAAAAGCAGAAGGCGGAAGGTTGAATTGTCATTCCGAACGGAGTGAGGAATCTCAGCCCGCATCCTTCATCCCTCTCCTTCAAATCTCTCCGCGTACGCATTCAACGCCTCGCGCACCCACGCGCCGTTTTCGTGCGCGTCGCGGCGCGCCGCCAAGCGTTCTTTGTTGCAAGGTCCGTCACCCTTTACGACGCGCCAAAATTCATCCCAATCAATTTCGCCGGAAATCCAATTGTCGCTCGCTTCATCGTAATGCAAAGCGGGGTCGGGAATTTTCAATCCGAGCAGCTGCAAATCAGGCGCCGTCTTGTTGATAAATTCCTGACGCAGCTCGTCATTCGTTTTCGTTTTCACGCCCCAGCGAATCAACTGCGCGCTGTTTGGAGAATTCGAGTCATGCGGACCAAACATCATCAACACGGGCCACCACCAACGATTCAGCGCGTCCTGCACCATCGCTTTTTGGGGCGGCGTGCCGCGCGCATATTTGATGACTTGTTCCATACCTTGCTTTTTGTGAAACGTTTCTTCGGTGCAAATGCGAACCATCGCGCGCGAGTACGGTCCGTACGAACAATGCGCGAGCATCGTTTGATTCATAATCGCCGCGCCGTCCACAAGCCAGCCAATCATGCCCATATCCGCCCACGTGAGCGACGGATAATTGAACACGGAAGCGTATTTTGCTTTGCCCGTAAGCAGCGCGTCAATCATTTCTGCGCGCGTTGCGCCGAGCGTTTCCGCCGCGTGATACAGATATTGTCCGTGTCCGCCTTCGTCCTGCACTTTGGCGAGCAGCGTAATTTTGCGGCGCAGCGTTGGCGCACGCGTAATCCACGCGCCTTCGGGCAACATGCCGACGATTTCGCTGTGCGCGTGCTGTGAGATCATGCGAATCAATTGTTTGCGATATTCTTCGGGCATCCAATCGCCCGGTTCAATTTTTTCCCCGCGCGCGATGCGTGCTTCAAATTCTTGTAATTTTTCTTGCTCGCTCATGGAAACCTCCATTGGTTACCCACATAGCATACAACGTTTCGCGCATTGACGTCAATTAAACAAACGTCAAAACGCGCCTGCCTTTTGTCCTGTGTTAGAATCGTTGCGCTATGGAGTACCATCCAATCACACAACAAATTACCTCCCTGTTGCAAGCGCATCACGCGTGGTACGAATCGTTTGAACACGAACCTGTTCGCACGAGCGCGCAAGCGGCAGAGCTGCGACACAACTATACACTGCATCAAGGCGCGAAAGCGATTTTGTTGCGCGTGAAAATTAACAAAGCTGAAAAATTTTTCGTCATGCTCGTCCTTCCGGGCGATATGCAGTTTGATAAAGTCAAGGTGAAAAAATTTTTTCGCGCGCGCGATATTCGTTTTGCGACAGAACAAGAGGTGGGCGAACTTACCGGCGGAATCCTCCCGGGCGGTGTTCCGCCTTTTGGCAATTTGTTCAACTTGCGCGTCATCGTTGACCCCAAATTGTTCGAGAACGAGAAAATTATTTTCAACGCAGGCGACCGTAGTTTTTCCGTCGCCATGTTGGCGCAAGATTACGCGCGCATCGTCAAACCGGAGATTGTAGAAATTGTCTAGCGGGGAATAACGAACGGCGAAATTTTGCCGCCAATCGGCTTGGGCATTCGTCGTTCGTCGGAGAATCAAATAGGTTTTGTTTTTTACTCGCGCACTTGTACGCGCAACAAATTCGTTCTGCCCCGCGCGAGCAAGCGCCCCTCCGCGTTGAATAAATCACATTCGCCGTGAATGACGCGCTGCCCCGCTTTCACCAAACGCGTTTTCGCGGTGACGACCTCCCCTTCACTCGCGCTCGCAAAATAATCCACGCTCAAATCAATCGTCGTGTAAAAGCCATCGCGCCCCAAAGCAATAATGGTTGCGCCGATAAAATCGTCCATAATCGTCGCAATCATCCCGCCGTGCAAAAGCCCGACGGGATTCGTCATTTCGGGGCGGACGACAAAATCCGCGACGAGCGCGCCTTCTTGCGCGTCGCGCAGTGTCCCATTCAACCAACGTCCGACGGGCGACGGCGCGCCTTCGCCCATAGACTTGCCGATATTTTCTTGCATCCATTCGAGGATAGGGTTGGACATGTTCATCTCGCTTTGCTAAAAAAAGGACAAGCCGCTGCCCTTATGGTTTCAGAAATTTGTCAAAGAAAGAAATTGTGCGCTGCATCGCGGCGTTGAAATTTTGCGACAAATTGTGGTCGTCGCCGGGGTACGCGTAAAATTCAAACGTTTTGCCGTTGCGTTCCAATTCGCGCGCGAAAAATTCCGAGAACGCGATGGGCACCTCGACATCGTTCGGGCTGTGATGCAACTGCACGGGCGCGGTAATGTCTTGAATGAAACTTGTCGCCGAAATCGCGCGCCAGAATTCGAGATTCGTTTCCGCATTTCCGTACTGTTCCACGAATGCAGGTCCCCAGTCGGACAACGCTTCGTGCATCCCGCCCGTGCGCGGCGATTTCCATTCGCGGAATAACTGTTCGTACGGCGCGGTGACGCCCGCCCAAATCACCGCCGCTTTTACATCGGGCAAAATCACGAGACTCCTCAGCGTTACCTGTCCGCCCATCGAATGTCCCCACAAACCGATGCGCGCCGCATCCACATCGGGATGCTTTTTTAACGCCTCAATCGCGTTCAACACATCAATCGAATACGCCGCCGTTTCGTAATCGCCGTTCGGCTCGCCTTCCGAATCGCCGTGTCCGCGATAATCGGGCTTGAAGGTAATATAGCCGCGTCGCGCGAGGGCGTCTTGATATGCCACATAGCGTTCCGTCGTGCGATATACATTTGGGTCAATGTAGCCGTGATTCATCACAATGACGGGAAAGCCGTTCGCCGGTTTCGCATCGCTCGGAATCGTCATCAACGCGAAAATTTTGTTGCCATCCGATTTGTACGAAACCACATAGCGCCGATAATTCGCCCCCGGCGCTAACGTCTGCTCCACCACGATTTCACTGCCAACGTATGCGCGCTCGCGCAATGCCGCGATGGTCAAGGGATGCGGCGTCGGGGTCTGCGATGGCGCGGCTGTGGGTTCACGCAAAGATGACGCAAGTGTTGGTGTGGACATTGTGGTTGGTTGCGATTGAGGTGTTGGCGAAATTGCCGGTTGCGATGGAAGCGTTGAGGGAATTGTTTCCGTCGCGCGACCTGACGCAGCTGCAGGAGTTGTTGGGATTGAAAATGTCGCGGCGGGTGCGATTGTGGGCGGAGGTGAGGCACACGCGGACAGAAATGCAAGGGCAAAGAAAAACGAAAACAGAAATCGTTGCAGCATGAGCGATTCAAGCATTGCGGAGAAAAAAGAAATGCCGCTGCATGCAACGGCATTCTACAAAAGGTGCCCCTAACGGGATTCGAACCCGTGTCTTGGCCTTGAAAGGGCCACGTCCTAGTCCACTAGACGATAGGGACAGGGAAATAGCGGCAACCTCAAGCAACGAGAGATTATATGCAGAAACGGTGATGCGTCAAACGCAAAACGTGCGACGCGATTCATTGTGCATTCTGCATTTTCCATTCTGCATTGTGCATCGTGCATTCTGCATTCTGCCCTCTGCATTTCATCACTCATTCATACCGCAGCGCTTGAATAATATCCATGCGCGCGGCTTGACGCGCGGGGATGATGGCAGCTAGCACACCAAAGAGCAGCCCCACCGCGACGGCGGCGACCACGCCCGCGTAAGGAAAAGAATATTGGAGTGGATACAAACCGCTAGCGTTGAGTCCCAGCACCATCACATAACCGAGATACAAACCCGCGAGCAAACCAAATGCCGTGCCCATTGCGGCGAGTAAAATTGCTTCAGCAAGAATCGTGCGGCGCACTTGCTTGCGCGTCGCGCCAATCGCGCGCAACATGCCAATTTCGCGCGTCCGTTCAATCACGCCGATGGCAAGCGTGTTCACAATGGCGATCAGCGAGGGCAGCGCGAGGATACCGAGCAAAATATAAAATGCCGAGAACGAAGTTGTGTAGAGCGAGCGCATCTCACTCAAATACTCTGCGCCCGAAACCAACTTGAACTGCGGATAGCGCGCGACAATTTCTTGCAGCCGCGCGTCCACCTCGGCGCGATTCGCGTTCGGCGCGAGATTCAACTGCATGAACACATCTTCCGTCTTGTGAAAATCGCGCTTGAGATTATCTTGAGAAATATACGCGCTCGTGATTTTTGTATTCAACACATCGCTCGCCACCGCAATGACGCGATAGGTTTGTTCGCCTTCGGGCGATGGGATTTTTATTGGATCCCCCGCGTGCAATTTGAGCGTCGTTGCGCCGACGCCATTCAGAATCAAGCCGCGTCCTTTTGCCAGTTGCTCAAAAGCTGTGTTGGGGTCGCCTTCGGAAAAATTGAGTCCCGAAACTTTTGGAAATTTTACCGGGTCAATCCCAAGCAAGTTAATCGTTTGGTCGCCGACCGTTGTCGTCGCAAAGCGCATCGTACTCACCGCGCTGACGCCGTACACCGAACGCAATCGTTCCGCCAATGTTTCATCCGCGCCCACGTCGCTGCCCCAAACTCCGATGGAGGGCGGAACGAGCAAGTAATCACTCCCCAACGTTTTCTCTAGCAGCGTATTGATGCCGCCCGTAATGCTCGAAATGAGTCCAACGGCTGCGACCAAAATCGCAAGCCCAATCATCGTCGCGCTCGCCGTTATCGCCGCGCGTGAAGGTTGGCGCGTCAAGTTGCCTTGCGCGAGGTCTGCGGTGCCATCGCGCGCAAAAATAAAACCAATCAGCGCGCTAAACACTTGCGCGATAGGTTTCACGAGCGCGGGCGCCAACAATGCCAGTCCCACCAAAAACGCCAAGCCGCCCAGCGCGACCAAGCTGATATTTTGCGAGAGCAATCCAACCAACGCGGCGACCATGAGAACAATTCCCACAATCGTCCACTTGTTCAAACGCCGCCGCGTTTCGACGGTCACCACATTCGGGCGAAGCGCCTCCATCGGCGTCACGCGACTCGCGTTCCATGCAGGCACCAAACCGCTCAAGAGCGTCACGCCTACGCCCAAAACAATCGTGAGCAATACGAGCCCGGGCTCAATCACCGGCGCGCCCAACTGCATGTGCAAAAATTGTTGATAAATCCCGCGCGTCCCTTCGACAATCAAAACCCCCAGTCCATAACCGAGCGCCATTCCGATAGCAGTGCCAACAACTCCTTGCAGCAATCCTTCAAACAAAAACAATCCGATGATGGTTCGTCGCCCTGCACCGATGGCGCGCAACATTCCAATATCATGGCGTCGTTCCGCCACAATCGTCCGAAACGTATTGAAAATGATAAAGCCGCCCATGAACAGCGCGAGAAAACCCATAAGGTTGAAAATTTGCTGCGCGGTTTGCAAACTCGCCATGAATTCCGAGCCGCTCGCCAGTCCGCCCAGTTGATACTCGTCGCCAATCGTCGCGGCAATCGCGTTCGAAATGGCAGTCCGCTGCGTCGCATCGGTGGTGTCGAGTTTGATTTCGATGGTGTTGATGCGGTTGGGCGCGTTCAACAATTTTTGCGCCTCGTTCAACGTCAACCAAACCGGTTCGTTGCCGGGCAATGTTTGCGCGGCGCGAATGCCGACAATGTTTAATTTTACCGCGCCGTTGACCGTTGGAATGGAGAGCTCGTCGCCGAGTTCAAGTTTGAGCGTATCCGCCAAGCTCGACGTGACTACTGCCGCCTTCGTATCCGTGTTCTGAAGGAAACGTCCCTCTTGGATTGTGTAATCGCGCACCTGCGCCGCGTCCCGCGGCACAATGCCAATCAACGACAGCGCGCCCACCGAACCGTTGCGATAATAATTCGCGGGGACATTCACCGTTCGTTCCAAATTTCCGGAAATTGCTTGCACGCCCGGAATGGATTCGATGCGATGGAGGATGCTCGGCGCAAACGCTTCGCCTGATTTGTTCGTGACCAAGACATCCACTTGCCCCGACGCGTTCAACACGCTCGTCTCGAAAGCTTGCGTCATCGTCGGCAGCAAAATGTTCATGCCAAAAATGACAAACACGCCAAAAATAATCGCGAGCGTCGTGAGAAAGGTTCGCAGCTTGCGTCCCCACAAATAGCGCGCGGCGAGGGTGAGTTGGATTTTCATTCTATCGATTTACTCCGCCAACGCGTTCATCTTGCCCCAAACCACTTGGGCGCCGTTGCCGTTTTGAGAATTCAAACGCGTTTCGTCCACAACGGTTCCATCTTTTAAAAACACAATGCGGTCCGCGTACGCGGCGATGCGCGGGTCGTGCGTCACCATCACCACAGAACGTCCCCACGCTTCCGCGACTTGACGCAAAAGTCCGGCGATTTCATCCGCCGCGCGCGTATCGAGATTACCAGTCGGTTCATCGGCAAGCACGAGCGCGGGTTCTGCAACGAGTGCGCGCGCAATCGCGACGCGCTGCTGCTGTCCGCCCGAAAGTTGGTCGGGGCGACTATGCAAACGATTTTCCAAACCGACGCGCGTGAGCCATTCACGCGCGCGCGCCTTGGCTTGCGCTGCCTTTGCGCCGTCGAGCATCATCGGCAGCGCGGCGTTTTCCACCGCGTCGAGTACGGGGATGAGATTAAAAAATTGAAACACAAATCCGATTTTGCGCCGCCGCAGTTCCGTCA
>SHND01000014.1 GCA_004295045.1 Chloroflexota bacterium
AGCGTCGCGTTTAGCAACGATGGCAAGACGCTCGCCTCGGGGAGTCGGGACGGAACGATTCGCTTGTGGGACGTGAGCGATGCGGCGCATCCTCAAGCGTTGGGCGCACCACTCACCGGACACACGAGTGTTGTGAATAGCGTCGCGTTTAGCCAGGATGGCAAGACGCTCGCCTCGGGGAGCGCTGACACCACGATTCGCTTGTGGGACGTGAGCGATGCGGCGCAGCCTCAAGCGTTGGGCGCACCACTCACTGGACACACGGATTCTGTGGAAAGCGTCGCGTTTAGCCACGATGGCAAGACGCTCGCCTCGGGGAGTTTTGACACCACGATTCGCTTGTGGGACGTGAGCGATGCGGCGCATCCTCAAGCGTTGGGCGCACCACTCACTGGACACACGTTTGCTGTGTCAAGCGTCGCGTTTAGCAAGGATGGCAAGACGCTCGCCTCGGGGAGTTTTGACACCACGATTCGCTTGTGGGATACAGCTTTGGATGCAGATGTGCTTTTTGCGCGGGCGTGTGTTATTGTGAATCGGAATTTGACGCGTGCGGAATATGCCAAATATATTGATATTGATACAGCCAAGTATGATACCGTGTATGCCAAGCCCGAGAATCGGACGTGTCCTGATTTGCCTGTGGAGCCGCTAGCCACGCCGACGCCGAGTCCGACGCCGTGAAATGCTTCGAATTTCTTATAGACCTGCTATAGGAGGACATGGGGTATAAGAGGATACAACTTTTACTATCACCGTTGAACCTTTTTATCCAAGCCGAGTTGCAAACTCCAGTTCACCTTGCTAAACACATTCTGATAAGGTGGTGTGTATGCAGCTCTCATTCAAAAAGGAGAATTCCAATGAGACACGATGTTATGAAAGAACCGCTGTTCCCCGGAAGCTCAACCACTTACGAAGAGACGGTCAGAGCATTTTTTGAAGCGTATGTCTTTCCCTCAGGCCTTTCTTACCAAGGTCAAAAGATCATTAGTCGAGACAACGTTATTCCCGAGCGAGTCGAGAGAGATGGAAATAGTTGGTGGGTTACTTGTAGGGCAAGATACAGCGGAAATGTTTTGGGTATCGGAGTCGCAGAACGCGCTCGCGTCGAATATGACAATGGGCATATCAGCGTGGATATAGGTAAACTCAAGGGGGTTCTGAACACAGCAGGAATTGCAAATTGGCTTGAGCAAGATTTGGGAAAACATCCCGACCCCGGCGGAATCTCGCTTGGGCATGTCTATGTGTTCCAGAGCACAGAAACTGGATATTTCGTAGACTATGAGGGTTCTGCCCATAAAGGTCACGCGTTGGCTTGGCCGGAGGAAACCGGCGGCAGTCGTTGGCGGGTGATAGGTCAAGATAAGAATCAGGTAATGCTACAAAATGTAGAGACCGGCTGGTATCTTGATTATGTCGGTCCGCACACCGAAGAGCAGCTGAGCACTGTTATTGCCGTTCCCCAGGTTACCGGGGGCAGTACATGGCAGCTAATTGAAGAGGGTAGTTGGGTACGTATTCGAAATACGCAATCTCATCGTTACCTTGACTTTGTCGGTCCACATAAGGAGGAAAGTCGGCGGAAGCTGATTGCAGTGCCAGATCAAACGGGGGGTGGTAGATGGAAGTATTTTCCCCGCTAATGACATAGGTCAGTGTCTTGCGCAAATGCACGCGTTAAGGTGCGTTGGTAACGGCGAAGCCGTAACATTCGCGGATGCCCTCTCAATTTGCCTATTGGGCAGCTGCTCACAGGGACGCCGAGTCCAACGCCGTGAGGGGGGGGGACTGCCAACGGATGGTGCGTTGACATACAACGCGAACGGATGAACGGAAAGGGCGCGCGCATCCGATTATCTGTTTTGGTTAGCTGTTGTTCGCTGATTTCGCAAATTTTTCAAGGAGGAAACCTTATGCAATCACCATTCATTCGTTTCTGGGATTCGCGCCTCGACAAACTGAATATCAAAGTCGCGGCGGCAGAGAATCCAACCTATCGCCTCGTCGAAGCGTATTTTCAGGACAATCGCGACCCCGAAAATCCGAACGACCGCGAAGCAGCCGAGTCCAAGAACGGCATCAAAATCATGGTCGGCGTCGTAGATGCGCGCGGGCGCGCGTTGACGAACGTGCGCGTGATTCAAGCGTTCCCCGGCGAAGAGGCGTTCGCGCTCACCACGCCCGCGGGCTATTGCGAATTCGACATGAGCGGCGATTCCAGTTTCGACCCAAACAAAAATCAAGCGGGTCCCTACACCATCTTTATTCGCGGCGGCGACAAGGTGGTTGGCTTGGGCTTGCCCTTGCGCCAACACGTGCAGTATCTTTTGAAATTTCAACAAACGCCGCCCGCGCGGCAGCTCGACGGTTTGGAACTCGGCGTCGCGGCAAAGGTCGCGCTGGCAAACACATTCGGCGTTCCGCTCAACACCCAAGCCGCACTCGCGAAATTCGCCGTGCAAAACAAACTCGGTATTCCGCTCACCGACGAAAGCGAATTTCAATGGCAAGGCGCGACCTACGTCGGGCAAATGTGGTCCGGCGGCGCGGTATTTTGCAAGCAAGGCGATTTCGGCAACATCCAGGTCGCATAGACGACGACAGACAGTCGCCGCCGTGAGGAAGAGAGAATCAATTGTGCAGCCAGACAGCGCCCGCGCCTGCTAACCCCGGCTGTTCCAGTCCGGCGGGCGTAAGCTGGACGAGCTGCCACGGCACCAACCCGCACTGGCGCGCGATGACGGCAGCGGCGCCGGGTCGAAAGAGCTGCCAGCGGCGCATCACACCGCCGCCGAGCGCGATGCAGTCCGGGGCAAAGAGAGTGATTAGATTCGACAAGCCAATGCCGAGATAACGCGCGGTGCGCTCGACAGCTTGCTGTGCCAAAACATTTCCCTGCTCCGCGAGGTCGCAAATTTTCCGCGCATCCCAGTCGTCGCCGCCACCATTGGCTTGCACCCACACTTTCATCGCCGTTCCGCTGGCAAGAATTTCCCAGCAGCCGTGCGCCCCACAAAAGCAAGCGGGTCCCGATGGGTCAATTACATGATGCCCCAGTTCGGGATGACAGCCGCCGACGCCTCGATAAAGCCGCCCGCCGAGAACGATGCTGCCACCGATGCCTGTGCTGACTGTAACGTAGAGAAAGCGTTCCACGCCGCGCCCGACGCCCCAGCGCGCTTCGGCGAGCGCCGCCGCGTCCGCGTCATTTTCGATAGACACCGTCACGTCAAAACGCGCCGCCAAATCTTGAGCAGGATTGCGCGCACTCCAATTCGGCAGGAACGCGTTGGGAGTTAGAGTTTTGTCTGCGTTGAGCCGCCCGGTCGTTCCGATGCCGATGCCGTCGAGAGTGGCGTTGTGAGCGCGCAGCAAATCGCGCAGCGCGGTTTCGATTTCGTCAAGCGATTCGGCGTAGGGTTGGCGCGGCTGCGTGACCAAATTCGTGGCGCCAACGATTTGTCCCTCGCGCGTCACCAGCCCAACCGCGATTTTGGTCCCGCCAATATCAATCGCGCCAATCATTTAGAGCGCCGCCAGTTCGTCAAACCCCGCATCCGCCAGTTGAGCAAATAGAGTCGCGCGTCTTTCATCAGCCAGAGCCAAGTTCGGCAAACGCGGCGCGCCAACTTCAAAACCGAGTTTGCTCATCGCCGCGCGCATCGAGCCGACAAAGCCCATATCGAGCATGACCTTTGTGACGCGATTGCCGCGCTGTTGATACTCCAATGCTTTCTCCGCTTGCCCCTGCTTGAGGTGTTCAATCATTTTGCCATACACGCCCGGCATAAAGTTGAGCGTCGAGCCGATAACCCCGTGTGCGCCGTACATCAAGCCGAGAACCGCCTGCTCGTCCATCCCGGAAAACACCGTCCAGTTGTTAGAACGAAACGCGGCGATTTGACTCAGCTCGTACATGTTCGCGCCAAAATATTTTGTGCCGACAAAATTTGGAATGGGCGCGAGTTCTTGCATGAGAGCAATGCTGTCGCGCGTGCCGCCAAAGAGATAGGGCAGAAAGGGCAAGTCCGGCGCGGCGGAAGCAATGCGTTCGAGGAATGGCGCAACGCCGCGCGCGTCATAGACAACCGGCGGCACGATGCTGCTGATGCCCGCCGCGCCGAGTCGCGCCGCGTGTTGCGCGAGCTGCACCGACTCGTTGATGGCGGACGCGCCGACGTGGATGAGAACCGGAACGCGACGATTGACGCGCTCCATCACCGCTTCGGCAATTTTCTTGCGCTCGTCAGTGGATTGAAACGCGCCTTCGCCCGTGCTGCCGCAGATATAAAAACCGGTGACGCGCTTGGCGAGATGATAATCCACCAGTTCACGCAGAACGGTGAAATTAATTTTGTCGTCGGAAGTATAAGGTGTGAGTAATGCGGGCCAAAAGCCGTTGAATGTTGACATGGAAATTCCTAACTCGGACAAGCCGAAACCAAAAGTCAATATCGGACGCGGATAAACGCCGATGAACGCGGATTTTATTTATCCGCGCAAACCCGCGTGAATCCGCGTCCAAAAATCTTTGTTTATCATGCAAAGATTTTGGTAGATAAACGCTACAAGTACGAGCGCGGGTCGAGCGCATCGCGCAAGCCATCGCCGATAAAGTTGATGCTGAGAACTGCCAGCGCAATCAAGATGCCGGGCGGCAGCCAGATCCACGGCATATCTTCAAGGATATTCATTCCTTGCGCGTCGCGGAGCATGTTGCCCCAGCTTGGCGTTGGCGCTTGTACGCCCAGCCCGAGAAACGAGAGCGATGCTTCCATCAGAATTGCGGTGGCGACGCCAAAGGTGATCGCGACTGTAATGAAACTGATGGTGTTTGGGAAAATATGCTTGAAAGCAATCTCCCAATTGGACACGCCAATCGAACGCGCCGCCAACGCAAATTGTTGTGTGCGGAGCGTAAGGAACTGACCGCGCACAAGACGCGCGATGGCGGGCCAGGTCAGAAACCCGATGATGAGCATCGCGTTAAAGATACTCGGTCCGAGGGCGGCGGCAATTGTAATCATGATAACGAGTGAAGGAAACGTCATCACCATATCAGTCGCGCGCATCAAGACCATATCTGTCTTACCGCCGTAATAGCCCGCGATGATTCCAACAATAATGCCAATCACTGCCGCGATGGTGACCGATACCAAGCCCACCGAAAGCGAAATGCGCCCGCCGTACAAGACGCGCGTCAGAATATCGCGTCCCAGTCCATCCGTGCCAAGCAAATGTTGGGCGCTGGGCGGCTTGCGGAGATTGCGCAAATCTTGTTGGATGGGCGAATGCGGCGTCAGCACCGGCGCGGCGATGGCGCTCAGGAGCAAAATCGCCATGACCGCCAGTCCGAACATGGCAAGCTTGTGTCGAAGAAATCGTCTCCCCGCTTTTGACCACAAACCTTCGGGGCGAACCGTTCCGAGTTGAGTGGCGGGTGCCGTCTTGGTTTCAGTTGAAGCGATTGAGGTAGCCATAGAGTTGCTCCTGTTCGTAACGAATCCTATTCGTAACGAATGCGTGGGTCAGCCACTGAATAGACAATGTCGGTCACGAGATTGGCGACCAGAACGATGACGGCGGTCAAAAGGACATACCCCATAATGACCGGCGAATCGCGCCCGGTGACGGCATTGATAAACATCATGCCGATGCCGGGCCACTGAAAGATCGTTTCGATGATGACGGAACCGGCAAACAAAACGCCGAGACTGATGCCGATAATGGTGATGACGGGAATGAGCCCATTCCGCATAATGTGGCGCACAATAACAATCGTTTCCTTTAATCCCTTTGCCCGCGCCGTGCGAACATAATCGTTGCCCAACACTTCAAGAATACTGGAACGCGTATAGCGCATGAAAACGGCGGTGCGTACCAGCGCGAGAGCCAACGCGGGCAAAAAAACGTGCCGCAAATTGTCGAAGACAGAAAACTCTTGTCCGGCGGTTTGAAAACCGGATGTCGGAAACCAGCCCAGTTTGATGGCAAAAATAAAAACGAGAATCAAGCCCAGAAAAAAATCGGGAATGGAAATTCCGACAAAGCCAAAAATGGTAAAACTGTAATCTGTGAAAGAGTATTGCTTGAGCGCGCTGATCGCGCCGAGGGTTACGCCCAACACGATTGAAATCAGCAGCGAGACGCCCATCAACTCTAACGTGGCGGGAATGCGAATCGCAATCATCTGGCTGACCGATTCCGCGCTGACAAACGAGTATCCCAAATTGCCGCGCACAACATTGCTCATCCAGCGAAGATATTGTACCGGCAGCGGCAGATCGAGTCCCAATTCGCCTCGACGCATCTTTATCATTTCGTCGCTGACCGGCGTATCGGTAGAAATCATCGCTAGCACGGCATCGCCGGGCATCATACTGGCGAGCATAAAGACAATGAACGTGATGCCGATCAAAAGCGGGATGTTGACTAGAATGCGGCGGATCAAATACGCTAACATGGGAGACTCTCTTTCTTGCAGTTTGCGTGAGGGCAGACGAAACTGCCCTCACGCAGCAAGGAAGTGATGTTACTTGGTATACCAGGTGTGCATCTGATTGTATACAGGAATGTCAAACAGGAGCAGCGGTTGCTCTTCGAAATGTTCCGCGAGCCCGACGATGCGCGTATCAAACGCCACCGGGCGCACTTCCCACCAAAGCCAACCCTTGGGCAACTCTTCGTTGAGAATTTTGCTGATCTTCTGGTAGGAGGGGGCGCGCACTGCGCGGTCCGCCGAAGACTGACCCTCCGCATAAAGTTTGTCCACCTCTTCGTTGCAATAGCCAACCGAGAGCCGTTGACCGCAACCGGTGACGAGGATACCCAGTGATGGGTCAAGACCCTGTCCGTTGGCGGCGTAGGCGAGTTCGAGCGAGTCGTCGTCAATTGACGCCTGGAATTCGGCGCTCTTGACTTCGCGCACAACTGCGTTGATGCCAACTGCCTGGAGCTGGGCGGCGATGGCGTCTACGGTATCTTTGTTCACCTGATCAGTGTAATAACGCTGCAGATCAATCTTGCGGGAAGAATCCCAACCGGCTTCGGTGAGCAATGCTTTCGCTTTTTCGGGATCGTACGGATAGTCAGTCAAGTCTTGCGCGCGCGCCCATTCCATCGGGAACATGGTGTTCGAGAGCGTTCCTGTTCCCAATTTGACCGTATCAATGATAGTCTGGCGGTCAATGGCGTGCATAATCGCCTGGCGGACGCGAACATCCTTAAAGTAATCTTTGTTGAGATTGATCAGCATGAACGTGGGCAGACCGGCGTCCATATTGCCGAGCACTTTGAGGTTGGGAAGTGCTTCAAACCGCGCCACTTGATCAACGGGAATGCCGCCGCCCTGAAAGAGCATGCCATCAATCTCGCCCGCTTCGAGCGCTGCCAACATCGTGTTCGAGTCGGCATACACTTGGTAGACGACTTTGTCGAGTTTTGGTTTGCCCTCAAAGTAATCGGGATTGGCGACGCCCTCGACCAATTGGTCCTGAACCATCTTGGTCATGATAAAAGGTCCGGTACCGACCACATTGTTCCAATAGTCGTTGCCCTTGAGTTTGTCAGCGGGCACCGAAGAGAGAATATGCGCCGGCAGGATGCTGACAAAGGGGATTTTCAATTCCACGAACAGCGGTGTTGGAGTGCTGAGCTCCACCCGCACAGTATGATCGTCCACTTTGGTCACGCCGGAAAGGGTCTCGGTCTTGCCATCTTTGACATCGGCATAACCAACTATGTCCGAAAGTTTACCCGCGTGAATTGCGCCCACTTTTGGATTCGCATACGTGTTGAGGGTGTAAAGAACGTCGTCGGCGGTAAAGGGTTTGCCGTCACTCCATTTGACATCATCGCGCAGATGGAAAACGAACGCTTTGCCACCATCTTCCATGTCCCAACTTTTTGCCAACATCGGCTGAACACCGTCAGCCGTCCATTTGACTTCAGCCAATCCTGAGAGGAAGGCTTCATCCAGATGGCGACCGGCAGCCGTCCAAAGCGAACCAACGGTCACGCCGGGGCGCAAAGGCAAACGAAGTACGCCGGCGGGACCTTTGGAAGTAGCCCCGGGCGCATCCGCCGGCGCTGTGGCTGCGGCTTGGGTTGGCGCGGTATCTGCTCCCTGTGTCGGCGCAGCGGCAGTTGGCGCGGCGCTTGCCGCTTGGGTGGGCGGCGCGCTAGTGGGTTGAGTCGCGGCGGGCGCGCAAGCGACGCTCAAAAACAGCGCAATCAGCGCCACGAATGCTATCAGTTTATAGTGCTTGTTCATCTTCTTCTCCTTGTAATGGGTGAAACATTTATTTTGAATCGGAAACGTGATCGGTTGGGTGTTTGCTTGGAACTTTTGGACTTGCACCTCCTAACGGACTTGCTCTTGCGGGTTGATTATTTGCGAATCTAGGTCCCAATTCTGCGAGTTCTAGTTGTAACGTTCATTTGGTTAGACAAACTTTTCAGCGTGATGGCACGCCACCCAATGCGGCGCGGTGTCGGCTGGAGCGAGATTGCGCATCTCGGGGTCAATGGCGCTGCACTCTTGCGTCGCAAAGGGACAGCGCGGATGAAAGCGACAACCGGATGGTGGTTTAGCCGGGCTTGGCACATCGCCCTGTAAGATGATGCGCTGACGGGCGCGTTCGCGTTTGGGGTTCGCAATCGGCACCGCCGAGAGCAGCGAGCGGGTGTAAGGATGCAAGGGGTGGTCAAAGATCGCGTCGCGGTTGCTCAATTCGACCACGCGCCCCAGATACATCACCGCGACGCGGTTGCTGATGTAGCGCACCATCGAGAGGTCGTGACCGATAAAAAGATAGGTGAGGTTCAGCTGCTGTTTGAGATCGCTGAGCAAATTCACCACCTGCGCCTGAATGGAAACATCCAGCGCCGAAATTGGCTCATCGCCGACGATGAATGAGGGATTGGTTGCCAACGCGCGCGCAATCCCAATGCGCTGTCGCTGCCCGCCGGAAAATTCGTGCGGATAGCGATTCGCAAACGCCGGGTTCAGACCCACCAAGCTCATCAATTCCTGCACGCGCGCAGCTCGTTCGCGCGGCTCGCCGATTTTGAATACGTTGAGCGGTTCGATAATGATGCTGTTCACCGTCATACGCGGGTTGAGCGATGAATACGGGTCTTGAAAAATCATCATCATACGCCGCCGCATCGCGCGCAGCTGCGACTCGGGCAAGGTGGAGATATCCTGATCCTCAAATACGACTTGACCGCTCGTCATGTCAATCAAGCGCAGAATGGCGAGCCCGGTGGTTGATTTTCCACAACCGCTTTCGCCAACCAACCCCAATGTTTCGCCTTTGAAAATATCAAAGCTGACTCCGTCTACAGCGCGCACCGCGCCGACCTGCCGCCGCATGATTCCTTTGCGGATTGGAAAATGCACCTTCAAGTCGCGCACCTGAACGAGCGCGCTGGATTCCTGTAATGCGCTCATAGTGTCTCTCCAAAAGTTGTCGCAGTTTGTAGTTCTTGCCACCGCCAGCACGCGCTCTGGCGTCCGTCGCCCGCGTCAAAGAGTGGCGGGAGCTCGGCGCATTTTTCGATGCGATAGGGACAGCGCGGGGCAAATGGACAACCACTTATCGGTTTGCGTAGATCAGGCGGCATCCCCTCGATGGAAGCCAGACGATTTTGACTGTTTACGTCAACATGCGGAACGGCGTGCAGCAAGCCCAGCGTATAAGGATGCAGCGGGCGCTCATATAAATCATCCACCGGCGCCTGTTCCACGATAAAGCCCGAATACATCACAATCACGCGCGTAACGACGCCTGCCACGAGTCCCAGATTATGACTGATCCAAATAATCGCCATGCCCAGCTCGCTCTGCAGCTCGCGCATCAATTCCACAATCTGCGCCTGAATGGTCACATCGAGCGCCGTCGTCGGTTCATCGGCAATGAGCAGATCAGGCGTACAAACTAACGCCATTGCAATCATGATCCGTTGGCGTTGTCCGCCCGAAAATTGAAAAGGAAAATCTTTGATGCGCTGCTCCGGGTTCGGCAGACCTGTCAGCGCGAGCATTTTGATGGCGCGCTCGCGCGCCTGGTCCTTGTCCAGACCCATATGCGCTTGAATGGCTTCGGTCAATTGCAAGCCAACCGGCAGAACGGGATTGAGCGAGGTCATGGGGTCTTGAAAGACCATCGCAATTTCTTTGCCGCGTATGGCGCGCAGCTCGGCTGAGGATGCCTTGAGGAGGTCACGTCCTTTAAAGAAAACTTCGCCCGACTCTATTTTCCCCGGCGGGTTGGGAATCAAGCCCATCAACGCCATCACACCCACCGACTTGCCCGAGCCGCTCTCGCCCACGATGGCGATGGATTCGCCCTCATCCACGCTGTACGAGATGCCGTTGACGGCACGAATCAACGCGCCGTCGGAGCGAAACGTGACCTTTAGATTCTTGATTTGGAGCAACTGCGACATCGCATACTCACTTTCAGTTCAGGCAATTACGGTTCCGTGATTCGGAAAAGACTTTGGGTTGGCAGCTAACTGAATTTTTTGAAAAGAAAATTAGCGACTGGGTACGGCGCGCACAAATCGCCGCGTGATTTCTTGCGGGCGGGTGATGGCTCCGCCAACCACTATCGCCGCCGCGCCGATTTCGAATCCGCGCGTCACTTGCGCCGGATCATCAAAGCGTCCCTCTGCGACTACCGGCACGCGCATCCGCGCGACGAGCGCCGCGAGAAACTCCAGGTCAGGTCCATCCATCGCTGGGCGACCGTGCGCGGTGTATCCGGCGAGTGTTGTACTGACGATGTCCGCGCCGAATGACTCGGCAAGCGCCGCATCTTGTTCGCACGAGCAATCCGCCATCACCGGTTTTTTCAAATCCGTATGAATAAAATCAATCAACTGCTGGAGGGTGACGCCGTTGCGGCGCGGAAATGGTGTAGCATCAATCGCGATAATATCGCAGCCGGCGCGAGATATTTGTTCCGCCGCTTCGCAATCGGGCGTGATATAAACCGGCGAACCATCAGTGTGTATTTTGTAAAGCCCGATGATTGGCAGCTTGGTCATCTGGCGAATCGCGGCAATGTCCACCGGCGAATTGGCACGAATGCCAACCGCCCCGCCCATCTCTGCGGCGTGCGCCATCGCAGCCATAAATTGCGGACCGTGCAGCGGCTCATCTTCGAGCGCCTGACAGGAAACGATGAGACCGTGCGGGAGGGTGAAAGAGTTTGTTCGAGTCATTTTGAAATCTCAGCGTTTACGAATGAATGACATCCGATAGCGGTCAGCGCGATAAAGTGTTTGCACCGTCTCAATCGGTTCGCCGTTCTCATCGCGAGTGACGCGTTGGGCGAGCAGAGCCGGCGCGCAGCTGCCCAAGCCGAACAGTTTTGCGTCCGCAGGAGTCAAAAGCACAGCTTCGACCGTCTCATTCGCAAAGGTGGGGCGGCTGTCAAATTCGTCTTCGATAATTTTGTAGAGAGAGTCTTGGGCTAATTGCTTGGCTTTGTCGAGCAGCCCCGCAAAACGCGCATGGGGCAGATAAACGCGTTCGATTGCGACCGGTTCTTGGTTCGCCAACCGCAGTCGTTCCAGATAAATGACGCGCTCGCCCGCAGTCAGTCCAAGCTGCGCGGCGATGGAAGCTTCCGCCACCTCAGCGCGTAACTCGCGCACTTGCGAGTGCGGGTTCAACCCGCGAGCGCGCATATCTTCACTGAACGACGTAAAGCCGGAATCTCGGCTCAGCTTGACGTCCGCCACAATCGTTTTGCGCCCATGTTCGCGCAGCAATAAACCTTCCTGCACCAACTTGTCCATCGCCGCGCGCACCGTCATCCGACTAACCTTGAGCTGCTCTGCCAATTCACGTTCCGAAGGGACGGGATCGCCCGGCATCAGTTCGCCGAGTTTGATTTGCTGGCGCAAGGTATCGCCGATCTGGCTGAAAATGGGTCTTGGATCTCTACGGCTGATTCGCATACTGGTCTACCAAGTGGTATAGTGTGGTATATACCAGTATTATACAAAAAATAGATGGGGTTGTCAAGGGGTCGCGGCGTACAATTGTTGGCTGTCTTTGCGTTCACTCGGAATCGAAAATGTAAAGTGTGCCGCTACCGTTCGGCAAGCGACTCAACCCTTCCTGCCACGTCACACTCGGAACGTTCCATTTTTGCGCGAGCGAAGCGTCGCTTGTCAAAATAATTTTGCCCGCGTCAAATTGCGCGCGCAAAAATTTTAACATTTCGCCATCCACGTCGGTTGCTTGGGCGGCAAGGATAAAATACAAAGCATCCTGCGCGCCATTCAGAGCTTTGTCCGATGAAACGATCACTGCGTCTCGATTTGCCAGCGCACGCGCGAACAGTGTCGTGTCAAACCAATTCGGTGGAGTGTCGGCCGCGCGCGATTCCGCCAATGCCTCGTACAGCGCGCGTTGAGATACGACGATTGCAATCTCGGGCGGTTGCGGTTGAATCTGCCGCGTGCGCAAAGCCGGAAACGCGCGTTCGACGGCGATTTGCATGGCGCGCACATCATACGTCGTCGGGCGCGTGTAATTTTCCAATCCTTGCTGCTTGACGTTGTAATTCCACGCGAAAATTCCCCACACCTCCGCGCCCGCGCGCGTCGGCAAATCGTACAACAATAAAAGATTCGTCACTGCGTCCGAAATCCCCAGCGGCGCGTCCGATTCTTGCGCGAGTCCCCACGCGTTCACCCCCCCCCACAACGCGATGGATTTTTCATACACGCGCGAATAGTTGCCAATCGTCGTGAGAAATAATTTCAACTGCGCGGCTTGGTCTGCTGTTGCGGGTTTCGTCGCCAAGTCGTCGTGCAGGTACGCATCAAAGGTGACGATGAAATTGTCGGGCGTTTGCGAAAACAATTTTTCAATGTCGGGCAACCCCCACACGCGCCGCGCCGTTTCGCCGCCGTGAAACGACATGGTGGTTGGTAGTTGCGGATTTATCCGCTTCCACTCGTTCGCGCTCCACGCGGCGTAATCGGCAATCACGCCCGCTTGAAATTCGCCAATTTTCCACATCTCGCTTTGAGATAACGTCTCCATCGTTTTTCCATAGCGCCGCGCAAATTCTTTTTTCGCGTGTTGAGAATAATCGCCGCCCATCGGTTCGTCCGCGAGCGAAAGCATCACAATCACATCGCGGAACGGCGCGACAAATTCGTGTTGAACCCATTCGTAATAACGCGTAATGTCGGCGCGATATTGCGTCGAGTAGGGCGATGCAGTGTATCCGCTGTTGAAAAAATTCAAACGCGTGCCGTCGAACCTCACTCGCAAATCGTTTGGATATTTCTCATTCCACGCGTCGCCCATTTGAATTTGATAGCCGATGGGGAGAACGACTTGCATTTTTGTTTCGCGCGCGGCATCCAACGCGCGTTTCATCGCGTCCGCCATCGCGCGCGCATCTTTGTATTGCGCGTCGTTTTCATTTTGCAATGCCGCATACACCGCATACGACATTCCCGGTTCCACTTTATCCGCATCCACTTGTCCCGGATTATTGTGACCAAGCCACACCGCGTTCGCGCCGTTCGCGCGCATCATTGCAAAATCTTCGCGCATTTTTTCAAAGGACGCGTCGGGATACGCTTCGTATGTCCAGCCGACGTTCAAATTTTTGATTTCTGATTTCTGATTTTTGATTTGGGAGACTTTTGGCGATGGTGATGGCGCGATGGGGGGCAGAGAGAGTGACGCTGTGGAATTGCAAGCGGCTAGAAAGAAGAGCGAAAGGATAAACGCGCGGAACATGGCGCGAGAGATTATAGCAGAGGACGCGCGGGATTATTTTTTGCGCGGGCGTTTGGAGGACTTGGCGCGTTCGTAGGCGGCGGCGCGTTGGGGGTCAAAGCTATTGCGATGATACGCGTCAAAGGAGAGGGTGGGATCAATTTGCGCGGCGTCGGAAAATTTGTGGCGAAAGCGGCGGCACAAATCAATCATGGTTTTAGAATAGCCAACGTCGCGCGCGAGATGGTCGCTCAATTTGTCCACAAAAACAAGCGCATTGACATTCTGCATTTCAAATTCATTGATGACATCGCCAAGCATCCAATAGCGCAGCACGTTGCCCTCGCGCAGATGGGGCAGCATCGGGCGCAATGTTTCTACCAACGCGCGATATTTTTCTTGCAACTCGATGCGCGCGGTTTCGAGTTCTTGCTTGTCCAACCCTTGTACAAAGAACGCGCCCATTGGCAGCGCGACGCGAAAAATTTCGTGACCATTTTCGTCACGCTGCGGCTGCATGTGAACGGCGACGCGAACCAAGGACATTGAGATTGGAGATTGGGGATTAGAGAGTGGAGATTAGCGCGCAGTCTCCAGTCGCTAATCTCCACTCACACTTTTTCTCCCCACAACGCGAAAAATTTTCTTTGCAATTCCAACACCTGCCGCCAATGCGGTTCCCCGCTTTGATTCTCCATCGTAAATTCAATCACGCTCAAGCAGACGCATTTGAAAACGTGATATTGGAGATTGTTCGAGTTGGCGGCTTTGCGATACGCAGGATGCGCGATGTTCAGCACAACGGTTGTGCCGTCGAACCAAGATTCTTCGTCCTTGTCGTCGCGCGCCTCTTCCAAAATATGCACGCCGCCGCGAATGACGCGCGGGCGCATTTCACCCGTCATCGCTTCGCCGGGCGTCATTAACAACTCGCGCTGCTGTTCTTCAAAGGTGCGTTCGCTTTCCTTTTGTTCTTGCTCGCGCGCTTCCAATTCTTCGGCGTCCAATTTGATTTGCACGCGTTCATCGCCCGCAATCAACTCGCCGTTCGGATTCAAGGCGACGGCATCCTGACGCCCGTGCGATGCAAACATCGAGAGTTCGGGCATGTTGCGGAAGATCGCATTGACCTCGCGTTCGGCGGTGGCAAAGTGCGACGCGGATTTGCGCGGCGCGCGTTCAATCAATTTATTTTTTTCGAGCCACAAGGTAAATTCATTTTGCGCGCGTTTGAAAAAAGTTTCCCAGCGTTTATTGCCTTTGATGAACCGTCCCTTGTCCGTTGTCACCGCTTCAATCAAATACGGCGCTTCAATCCAACCAAAAATTTGTTCCTTGTCGCGCGGCTCTTTTTTGAAATACGAACGCTCAATGACTTTGCCATAGGTGCAAAGCATAATGCCCGGCGGAATCGGCGGCTCGTCGTTGCCGGTGTACACGCCGAACCAGCCAAACGCTTTAGTCTGTTTTTGAATCTGCACGCGCATTTCTTGAAAATGTGCGAGTTTGTTTTCAATCGCAGTTTCGAGCAATGGTTTGCCGTCGAGTTCGAGCGTGACGCCATTTTGATAGCGCGAGATAATATCGGGATATTGCTTGCGAATGCCCCTATCAATCAAGGGATAAAAATGTTCGTACATCCAACGTTGAATTAATTTGCGCGAGTAAAAATGTTTAGACTCGCTTCCCAAATACAAAGTGACCTTTGTTCCTTGGTGGTCAAGCGAAGGCAATTCATGTTCAAACACTTGATACGGCGCGTCGTCACCCTTCAAATGCCAATCGGAATAGCCGCGCCAATCTTTGGAACAAGTTTCGGTGACGACGTGGGTGCAAAAATTGAGCGCGAGTTTCGCGCCCTGTCCCGCAAAGCCAATGCCCGTCCCGCGCCGTTTCGACGATGCCGCAAAGTCGTGATAATTCTTGAACTGCGCTTCGTTCATTCCCACGCCGTCATCTTCCACAATCACGCGCGCGTGTTCGGCATTGTACTGGATGTTGATTTTCGTCGCGTGTGCATCGAGCGCGTTCGCCACCAATTCGAGCAGCGTCGCAATCTGCGGCGCGAAATCGTATTGGTCTTGGATATTCTGGACGAGGCGGCGGACGTTGACGCCGGATTTGGATTGGTAGGACATGATTGGAGACTGGAGATTGGAGATTGGGGATTGGAGATTGGGGATTTATGATTTGCGATTTACGGCGCGCGTAGGGAGCGTTCTCTAACGCGACGGGTGAAAAAATTACGCGAGAGATACATCAGGACGACGATGCGGGATTCAGTCCTCTACCGTTCCGACGCATCCAAAATCGTCAACCCCACCAACTCTTTTTCGCGATAGTCCAAGATGATTCCATCCTCGCCCATCTCGCTATGATTTGAAGAGGAAGTTTCCTCAAAATGTATGTAAAGCACGTCCGCGTCCTCATCGTAATCCAGCCAGATATGTTTTTGGGGCGACCGAATGAGATGTGTTGTTGCTTTGAGCAAATCTTTAGCCGTTCGAATTTCTTGAACCCGCATCATTTCTTCCTTCCCGCACAATTATATTGCGTAAGGTTGAATCAACACGCGCGGGTCAAGTCCCAGCCCACTGTGCAAGCGGCGAATCATTTCAAGCGTAAGCGGGCGACGCCGATTCAAAATTTCCGCGACGCGCGCGCGGCTGCCGAGATAGGGTTCCAAATCGCGGCGCGCCAGACCGCGACTCTCGATATAGTAGTTGATTGCTTCGATGGGGTCAGGCGGCGAAATCGGCTCGTGCTGCGCTTCATATGCTTCGACAAGCGTTGTCAAAACGTCAAGACGGTCACCCGCAGGCGTATTGGGTTTCGCCTCATAAAGGCGTTCAATTTCCTTGAGCGCGGCATGATAGTCGCGTTTGGTTTTGATAGGACGAATTGTATCCATAACGTTACACCGATGCGGCATCAATTTTGTTGTATTCCCGATGTGTACCGACAAAGCGAATATAAGCGATTTGGAAATCGTAATTGATGGCAACAATGATGCGGTAGGTGTTTCCGCGAACGTTGAAAACAACGCGGTGATTGGCAACAAAACTCGCGTTGGCGTAAATGCGGCGAATGTCGTTCGGAGTTTTCCAACGCGCGAGTTTGACATCGTGATACCATGCGCGCAATGGTTGTTCGGCGTCTGGATGTTTTTGCCAAAATTCGCGCAATGTTTTGCGCGCAATGATTCGCACGCGCGAATTATATCATGCTCCCGAAATGGGAGCAAGCGTCATTTCCCATTCAGCGTCTTTTTCAACCACTGCCCCGTATAACTCTCCTTTACCTTTGCCACTTCTTCGGGCGTGCCTTCGGCAATCACGCGTCCGCCCGCGTTGCCGCCTTCGGGACCTAAATCAATAATCCAATCGGCGGTTTTGATGACATCCAAATTGTGTTCGATGACGACGACGGTGTTGCCCGTGTCAACGAGGCGCTGCAAGACGCCGAGCAATTTGTCAACGTCCGCCGCGTGCAAGCCAACCGTCGGTTCATCCAAAATGTACAGCGTGCGCCCCGTCGCGCGTTTGGAAAGCTCTTTGGCGAGTTTCACGCGCTGCGCTTCGCCGCCGCTCAACTGCGTCGCGGGTTGCCCAAGCCGAATATAGCCGAGCCCCACATCGCGCAGCGTTTCGATTTTGCGATTGATGCTCGGAATGTTTTGGAAAAATTCTACCGCTTCGTTCACCGTCAGGTCCAACACTTCAGAAATGTTTTTGCCGCGATAATGAATCTCCAACGCTTCGCGATTGTAACGCTTGCCGTGACAGATTTCGCACGGGACGTACACGTCGGGCAAAAATTGCATTTCGATTTTGATGATGCCGTCGCCTTCGCACGCTTCGCAGCGTCCGCCTTTGACGTTGAACGAAAAACGTCCCGCTTTATAGCCGCGCGTTTTTGCCTCGTTCGTCATCGCAAACACATCGCGGATGTCGCCGAACGCCCCGGTGTACGTCGCAGGATTCGAGCGCGGCGTGCGCCCGATGGGCGATTGGTCAATGTCAATCACTTTGTCGAGCGCGTCAACGCCCGTGACGGCGTCGTGTTTGCCCGCGCCTTCCCGCGCGCCATTCAACACCTGCGCGAGTTTCTTGTGCAAAATGTCAACGATGAGCGACGACTTGCCCGAACCCGAAACGCCCGTCACGCAAATAAATTTGCCGAGCGGGATTTTCACGTCAATATTTTTGAGATTGTTTTCGCGCGCCCCTTTCACCGTCAAAACTTTGCCATTGCCTTGACGGCGTTTTGCGGGAATCTCAATTTTGCGTTTGCCGCTGATGAATTGCCCCGTGATAGATTTTGGATTTTTCGCGATTTGGTCGCGCGTTCCCGCCGCGATGATTTCACCGCCGTGTTCGCCCGCGCCGGGACCCAAGTCCACGATAAAGTCCGCGTGATTGATGGTGTCTTCGTCATGCTCCACCACCAACACGGTGTTTCCCAAATTTCGCAGGTGCATCAGCGTTTCCAACAAACGCGCGTTGTCGCGCTGATGCAGACCAATGCTCGGTTCGTCGAGAATGTACAACACGCCCATCAGTTGCGAACCGATTTGCGTGGCGAGACGGATGCGCTGTCCTTCGCCGCCGCTCAACGTATTCGCCGAACGGTCAAGCGTGAGATAATCCAAGCCAACGTTGACGAGAAAACCCAACCGCGCGCGAATCTCTTTGAGAATCTGACTCGCAATCGTCAATTCTTTGGCGTTCAATTTTTTTGGCAGCGCTTCAAAAAATTCGCGCGCGTCGCCAACGCTCATGCGCGTAATGTCAACAATGTTTTTGTCATCAATCGTCACCGCCAACGCTTCGGGTTTCAAACGTTGTCCTTTGCAGACGGGGCACGGCAGCGCGGTCATGTATTGCTCGATGTTTTGGCGAATGTAATCGGAATCGGTTTCTTTGTAGCGACGCATCAAATTCGGAATCACGCCCTCGAAACTCGTTTCGTATTCGCGTTTCGCGCCGAATTGATTTTCGTACTGGACGCGAATCCGTTCGCCGTTCGTGCCGTATAAAATTTTGTCCAGGTCCGCGCGTTTCATTTCGCGTACGGGCGCGTCCATGTTGAATTTGTATTTGCGCGCGACCGCTTCCAGCAATTTTCCAAAATAACTGTCCGCGCCGCTTTCCATTCCATTCGTGCGAATCGCGCCTTCGCTCAACGACAATTCGCGGTTTGGAATCACCAAGTCGGGGTCAATTTCCAATTTCGTGCCGAGTCCCATGCACGCGGGACACGCGCCATGCGGCGTATTGAACGAAAATGTGCGCGGTTCGATTTCACCCAACGAAACGTGACCGAGCGGACACGCGAAATTTTCAGAAAAAATTACGTCGTCCTCTTCGCGTCCTTCTTCATTTCTCCCTGTCTCCCTGTTTCCCTGTATTCCTGTTTCCCTATTTCCCTGTTTCCCCTGTGGCTCTTGTTTGTTCACCAACACAACGCCTTCGCCCATTTTTAACGCGGTCTCTATCGAATCCGCCAAGCGCGTGTCGTCGTTGTTTTCATTTTTCACCACGAGGCGGTCAACCACCGCTTCAATGCTCGTCTGCTTGTAGCGGTCAATTTTTACATCGTCGTTGACATCATAAATTTCGCCGTTCACGCGCACGCGCACAAATCCCGCTTTGCGAATGTCGTCGAAAACTTTTTTGTGTTCGCCCTTGCGGTCTTTGATGAGCGGCGCGAGAATCATGATGCGCGTGCCGTCGGGAAATTGTTTGATCGCGTCCACCATCTGCTCGACGCTTTGGCGTTGAATCACGCGCCCACATTCGGGACAATGCGGAATCCCCGCGCGCGCAAAGAGCAAACGCAAGTGGTCGTAAATTTCGGTGACGGTGCCGACGGTGGAACGCGGATTGTGACTCGTCCCTTTTTGGTCAATCGAAATCGCGGGCGAGAGCCCTTCAATCAAATCCACGTCGGGCTTTTCCATCAGCCCAAGAAATTGGCGCGCGTACGCCGACAGCGACTCCACATAACGTCGTTGACCTTCGGCGTAAATGGTGTCGAACGCCAACGACGATTTGCCCGAGCCCGAAAGTCCGGTGATGACGACGAGTTGGTCGCGCGGAATTTCGACGCTGATATTTTTTAGATTGTGTTCGCGCGCGCCGCGCACGATGAGTTTGTCTTGAGACATAGAAATTGAAAGTTAGAAGTTAGAAATTGGAAATTAGATGTTGGAAACTGGAATCGGAACAAATGTTCCGAACATGTATTGTACACAACTTGTCAAGGGAGAGCAAAAATGTCGCCACGTTTCATTCGCATTGGCGCAGTTGCCGCGTTCGTCGCCGCGCTGCTGCTCGCGCTGCAATTTGTGATTGGCGTCGGGATTGGGAATGATTTCGCTCTCATGTCGAAAACGCTCGACCCCGCGCGCATGACCACGCTTTTTCAAACGCACGCGAATGCGCTCACCGCGTTAATGACCGCCGACGACGCGTTTGCGCTCGCGTATGCCGTCGCGTTCATCGCGCTCGCGTTGTATCTGCTGCCGCGTGTGCGTTTGTTGGCAACGCTCGCGTTAGTGTTCGCGCTGGCGACAGCTCTTACTGATTGGGCGGAAAACTCGCTGACGCTCGCAGCGGTGCAAACCGCCGCGCAAAATCAAACGCTAGAGGCGAACACCTTGATTCTTTTGTTTTGGCTGGGGCAGATGAAATATCTGTTGATTTATCCGGCGGCGATCTTGTTCGCGTTTGGGATTTGGGAGGATGGGCGCGCGGGAAAAATATTTGCCGTGTTATTGGTTCTGTTTCCAATCATTGGCATCGTGGGGATTTCAATCGAGGTGTTTCAGTTGCTCCAAGTCTTGTGGATGCTGGTGCTTTTGAGTGCAGGCGGAATCTTTTTGTGGCGCGCAGGACGTTCCTGACATATTTTCACCACGCACGCGCATTGAATTGCGTCTGCGGCAAATTGCCTCATCGGTTGTAGTCAATTCTTGATGCCGCGACCCGACCGGTCTCGGTGCGGAATATCGCGTTCACATTTTCTTGAAATTGGCGCGCAAGAGAAATACCGCATTCGTTCTGCATACGGCGTAGAAAAAGATCGGCAAATTGTTCGTAGAGCCATGCTTGTTGGTCGCGCCCGCGATTAAAGCGCTGCCAAACGACGTCACCCTCGCGCGCGATATCTTTGCCAATTTCGCGAATATTGTCGAGTTTGTCGGCAAGTTCGATCAGCAAAATATCTTGCGGCGCCGTTTCCAAAAATTCCAGTGTGCCGCGCTTGCGATTTTCCCAAGTATCCTTGCGATTCGGTTCGGACATGCCTTGCACCAAACGCGCCACATTGTCACCAAATGCCCCGCGTACCTGTTCTAACGTCACGTTTGTATCTTCGACAACGTCGTGCAGCAGTGCGGCGATCACAATTTCCTCCGATGCATCACATTCAATCAAAATGCGCGCGACGCTGAGCGGATGAAGAATGTACGGCAGCGGCGATGCTTTGCGAAATTGTCCGCGATGTGCGCGCGCGGCAAATTCAATCGCGTCGAAAAGGCGAGGATTATTCATACGTCGGGGTCGAGATAAGAAGGCGAGATTGATTTCTTGGCGCGTTTCGTTTTTGGTTTTGGCGCGGGCTTTGAGGGCGGGGGAGCCGGCAGCGCGGGTTCATCGGGAACGATGTCAACCTCTCCCGAAATTATTTTTGTTGCGGGCGACGCAGCGCCTTCGATTTGGCGCAAGGCATTGACCGCTTCGGTAAAATTAAAGAGCTGCTCCAGATTTCCCTCGCGGTTCACCTTTTCGACCAGTTCGACAATGAGCGAACGAAGTAATGCAGTTTGCTCTAATTCGCCGGACACTTGCGCGTTGTAACGACGCTGCGCGGCTTCTTTGAGGCGCATTTCAATTTCTTGGGGCAAGATGGCGTGCGTGAGCAAGACGCCGATATTACTGATGCCAAAGGCGCGCAGGCTTGGCAGTTCGCGGAGGGACGCCAATGCATATTCCTCCAATTCCGCCAACGTTGCGCCGCGCTGAATTTCCTCGAACCAATATTCGTTCACACGCGCGCGCAACGCCTTGAAAATAAATTCTTGCAGCGTATCGCCTAACGCATTCGTTAAATCGGGTTCAGGAATTTTCACGAGCCGCGCAATTGCTGTCGCATCGCCCTCACGCGGATCAAAGGTAAAAGCTACTTTGCCAACAAGCGTAATTGAAATGGGATCGCGCGTCAAAACATTTTTGACCATCAGCGGATACGCGCGCGGTTTGATGCTGATTTCTTCACCCAGCCGTTCGACAAACGGATTGATGGACAAGGGTCCAGGACCGCGCACCCTGACAAAGCTGTCGTCGCGATAAATCACCACAACTGTAAAATCGGGCGCGTGGTAGTTGACGCGCATTCCACCCTTTTGCCACTTGGGAATATTTGGATCGGCTGTTTTTTTCGCCATACTATTCTCCACACTTTACTTGCCACAGCGAGTCAGAGGCAGCTACCAAGATTTCTTCGTCTTGGCGATTGAGCCGTTCCCGCATTCGCGTCAAGTGCGTATGCAAGCGCCCGTACGGGTTGCCGCCATAATCAACTGCCATCAACACATTCACCAATTCGGTGGTGTCACAGGCGCGGTCGCAATGCATGAGCAGGTATGCAAATAATTCCGATTCGACGGGCGAAAGCAAAACCGAACGGTCGTTGACGCGCACAACGCCGGTAGCTGCATCATGTGAAATCTGCGGCAATTCGCTTGTAGACGCTACATCTTCACCATCTTGGGCTTGGAGGAACCGTTCAAACAACGCGGCAAAGATTTGCAGCTCGCCGCGTTCGTCTTTGCGTACGATTCCTTTTTTCAATAATGGCGGCAGCCCTCTCCTGACGGCTCTTGTTGCTGCGCGAGTGCGAGCAAATCCGCGTGTTCGTACTCTTCCAACGAATCCCAAATCTTTTGCGATTCTTGGTACACAACTCGCTTTGCCGCGAGAAAATCGAGCAAATCGGGAGCTAACGCGCGTTCCGTATTTTTTATCGCTTCAAACGTGACGCCGATCAACCCCGCGTGACCGCCGGTGACTTGATAAATGTTTTGAAATTCTGCGTCGGTAAAGGGGCGCGTTCCCGCGTTGCGTGCGACAAGGCGTTTCAGCATGAAATTCGCGTCATCGCGCTGATAGGGCTGTAACGCGAATTGATGCCGCGCCAGCAGTTCGAAAAAACTTTCAAAATCGGAGGACATTTCGCGCAAACATGCAAGCTCTCGCCGTGTGACGGTCACATAGACAAGTTGATACTTGTGGTCATCGCGCAGCGCGCGCAAGATGCGAAAGAGCGCGGGATGAGCGCGCGTCATCAATTCATCACAATCGTCAAACAAAAGGATGATGCGTTTGGCGGGACCATTCAGCAGCATCGTGAGCGCCTGTTCGAGACGTCGCCGGGCAATGGGCGCGTGATTTGTGCTGACGATCTCGTTCCACCACGTTTCGCACTGCGCCGCAATCTTTGCGCCTTCGTCGCCGAACGTCGGCGCTGCTTCCGCGAGCGCCGCGAGAATTCCCGCATAGACCGTTACCTCGTCAGTGTCGCGCAGCTTGTCGCAATCCACCGGCGTGTATAACGTGGTTGCGGCTTCACTTTGAAAATAAAACTCGCGCGCGTCCGCGCGTTTGAGAAAACGCACGACGTTCGATTTGCCGCAGCTGCCCACCCCGAGCAGCACCGCCGATTCACCCGCGCGCAGCCGCGCCGTGAAAGGCACAAAGAGTTCGGAACGAAAATCGAGAGAGAGGGGAAGGTCAGGCATGGTTTCAAGTGGGTCGGAGCGCGCCGGGGAACGGAACGTTCGGCAGTGGCACGTCATCATCTAAAAATTGGACGAGTTCGCTTAACAAGCGCACAGTTTCTGCATAGATCATTGCCACTAATGCCCAGTCGTCGTTGGAGCGCAATGCGCCACCCGCAGGCATGAATCGGCGTACGGACAACAATGTCAACGCGCGCGCGGTGTTAAGCCACAAACGCGGTTTCCAATGCTCATCTTTCACGGCATCTGCAAAGTCACGCAACTCATCGAGTAGCTCGTATTGAAAGGTCATTGCCATTTGCGTTGAAGGCGGAAACGACGGATAACGCAAAAGTGGGACGTCCCATCTTTCTACCAGCCCTTCTGGTTCAGCGCCTGGTATTTGCACTAGGATTTGGTCCATGCCAATCGCGCCGCGCGTTTCGCGGTCCGGCATGTAGCGATAGAACGCCACATCCTCCAAAAGCAAACCATAATCCACCAAATAATCTTGATCGTAACTCAGGTGTTCGAGATCAATAAATTTCATAGTATCTTCATTCTGTGTGCCGCTGCCATTCAGTGCGATCATCAAATTACGGGTATGGCAATCACAGTGCGCTAAGCCGATAAATTTGGGACGCAAAATGTCCTGATGTGTGCGGAGTCGCGCAAGATAAGCACTAAGAGGACGATACTCGTAGGAGTTTACTTTGAATTTGCGAAAGACTAATGTCTTGAGCGCAGGAAACCCATCGGCCCGGCTCAACAATCCCAATTGTCGCTGCAAAGGCACCAAATAAAAATTGTCAATTGTATGCGCGGAATCCTTGAGTGGTTGATTAACGCGGTGAATTGTGTTCAGGCCGCGCGCAACTACGCGGGTGAGCCGGACAATGTCTTCTTTTTGGCGCATTGTCGGCGTTGGCAGGTCGAGACGATCCAATTCATGGCTCAAGGTGCGAAAGCGCGCGAGGTCTTGCATGATCAAGTACCATGGCTCATGTGGGTCACCGCTTATCGATTCAGGCTTGGAGGTATGTTCGGCGAAAAATTTCTTTACATCATCGGGCAATTTGGCATAGGCCTCGCGCGCGTGAAGCAATGAGGGCAGGTCGCCTTCTTTAATAATCACGCGCAGTGAATTTTCAGGGAACGACATGCGCGTGCCGTTCGCATCTGTCGCGTCGGTAATGAAACCGAACTGAACGCGATACACAGTATTCCCGGCGCGTCCGCCTGACAAAACTTCGGGTTTGCCAAGTTGAATATGAAAACGGCTGTGTACCAATTTTTTCAATTCATTGTTGCGGCGTTCGACTTTGAGGAGATGTTCAGTCTCACGCGCCTGACGTCCGCGCTCCCACAGGGATTCGATCAGAAGGCTGCTAAAAGTGCTGCCGTAGAATGTCCCAATGACGCGCAGTGCGAGCGCATGAAACGAGAGATGCACTTTGTGATATTGTTGCTGTTCGTACCCTTTGCGTAGGGTGCGAAGCAACATTCGCACGCTTTCCTGTGCGCGAGGCAAGCTCGTGCCGTGCGCACACAGCTGCAAGCCACAATACATTTCGCCCAATTCAATTTTATCCACGGCACGGCGGCGTTGCATCTCATCCATGAGTTGATCGAGCGCGTGAAGGGTACGTTCATCGCGCGGCTGAATGCGTCCGGCGCGCAGCAATAGATCGAGCGCATAGGACGCGTCGCGCGGCGTTGTAAGATTAAAGAGCGCGCCATTCGGCGGGGTGTCTTCCAACCAACGCGCGAACGCGGTATCCAATGTTTCAAGTACACATGCACAGCCGCTGCTCCAGACTTGCGTTGAAGCTCCAGCGCGTTCGATATTGAAAATGGTATCAAGCCATATCATCGTGACAAGCTCAGTATCCATTTCATTAAAAGCGACGTTGAGAATGCGACCGGTATTCGAGTCGAGTTTTTCGGAGAGCGCGTGGAAATCGTTTTGAACGGTAGGCGCGCGCGCAAAATGCCCAAACAGAGTGAGTGTTTTAAAGCGGGATGGGTAGATACGAATGTGGCGATAATTTCTGTGATGGATCCAAGCGAAATTGGACAGTTCTGTGAGCCAGGCGATGGCAGGAGTGAAAAGGTGGTTAGTGAGGTGTGCGAAAGGAATAAGGGAGATCGCTTCCGCAACTTGACAGACGTTCGCAATTACGCGTGTGGGTTCACTATCACGATCCCATTCGCTATTCCAAGGATATGCGTAAGTTTCGAGGCGGTCCAACAGATACAGCGCCAGATCAATATCTTTTTGCTCTTCGGTGAAACCTGTTGGGCGAAAAACATCTCGGTCAGAGTCGGCAAACGTTGCCATCGGTCAAACTCCTTACCAAGTAAAAATCTGTAATCCAATTGTTAGCCAGAACAATCAACTATTTTAGCACAAATCACATCAAGGGCGTTAAAAAATCGACACTTTTTTGAAAAACGAGAATTCCGTTTCGCGTGAGCCGGGATTTGAACCACTGAAATTTCTTGTGTTTCAACGCCAACCTCCGCCATCGCCACTCCATCGTTCCTCCACACATGTTAAAAGCTTGCTTATCTTCTATTGCGTAAGGCGCGCGGCGTGGACAATGTGCTGCCTCGATTAACTTATTGATTGTTCAATTCCAATTGCATCGCGCTTTTGAGCCGCGTCTTATTTTTAAATATGCCCGCCCTGCTCCAGCCATTGCGCGGCATCGGGCGCGAGATTCTTTGCTTTGGCGGATTCATAGAGCGCGAGTTCGTCGGTCGAGAGGATTTCTTTCCATCGCCCATTGATGCCCTTGAAAAAAAAAGTATTCGCTCCTCCTTTGAATGACTCGGCTATGCCTTCGTCACGTTGCAAAGCATCGCTGCGCATCGCATCCAGCGTGACGCTCTTTGCAATGGTTGCCACTTTGACGTCCGCCACTCGAATATTCAAAAAATCGGCGACGCGGGAAATTTCATTTTCGGTATTGGCGAGTAAATCGTTGAAATGCACAAACAAAATATTTTCGAGATGGCGATACTCCCACCACGTTTGAGTGTGATGCAGATTCCCCCAAAACGGATACCCTTCGTTCTCCCAAGCAAACCAACCGCGCGTAATCCAATTGCGCCAAAATTCGTGAAAATTGTCGGGTGCCTGCGGAATGGGCGGTCCCACGCGCCCTTGCGCGTTATTTAGACTCGCATACATCTCAGAGGTGTAGTTGGAATAATGATTCCAGAGCGACATGCCCACATCGCGCGCGTCCCGCGCGACAACAATGTATTTGATTTGGGGAAAATACGGCAAACCGTCCAGCGCGAGATGCGTTTTGATAAAACGGCGATGTGTCTGCGCGTCGAGTTCTGCCAGCACCTCATCCAACGGTCGCCTGTTGCGGTCGAGCCACGGCGAAACATCGTCGTACGATTGCATTGGTTGATTCAAAAAAACCAGATACTGCAAAATTCCTTGCATCCACGTTGTGCCCGACTTGTACGAAGTGGCAACGACAATATCGTCGCGGCGCGGCACAAAATGATTCCAACGCGTGCTGTCAATATGATGATTTTGATAGATGTGCGTAACGGTGGGGAGAGGATTTGGCAAGGAGCTGCTCCTGAAAAAGATAAAGCGATTGTATGCAAGAGGTGACGAACGCGTCAAGAAACGCAAAAGAAAAAAACTCTCCAAACGAATCAGAGAGTTTTCAGTGCCGAGGGTGGGACTTGGACCCACGACCTAACGATTATGAGCCGTTTGCTCTACCGACTGAGCTACCTCGGCGGAATTAGAAATTAAAAGTTGAAAGTCAAAAGTCGGAGTTTATTCCAACCTCTAACTTTCAACTTTTAAATCGAGTAGCGGGGCCCGGACTCGAACCGGGGACCTTTGGGTTATGAGCCCAACGAGCTGCCACTGCTCCACCCCGCAGTTAGGAAAAACATTATAACGCGATTGCGCGATTGGTCAAATTCTGCGAGACCTTTGAGGTTTTCAAAAACCTTCAAGGTCTTAATTTCTCTTGACAGCGCGTACATTCTCTTTTATTCTCTGCCCACAAATCATGTTTCACGATTTTCTCAACAATTTTCCCAACATTCCCCTCGCCATCGGCATTGTTGTCATCGCCGGAGTGATTGGCGCAGGGATGGTCTGGCTCGCGCGCCGCTTTATAGACAATCGAATGCTCAAGGCGCATAACGACCTCATCGGCTTTACTTATCAAATGGTCGGCGTCGTCTACGCGGTGATGCTCGCGTTTGCCGTGTTCATTGTGTGGGAACAATTCGACACGACCAGTACGGCAGTGGAACAAGAGGCACACGCCCTTGTCTCGTTGTACGATTTGGGACGCGCGTTGCCGCCGGACGCGAGCGCTTCACTCAAGCACGACGTGGTCCAATATGCGCACGTTGTGGTGAACGATGAATGGGGAAAAATGGCGCTGGCGCGCGCAAGCGATGCTTCGGCAAACGCGCTCACGCAGCTGACACGCTTTGAGCGCGAATTCGCGCCGACGACAGAACGCGATGCCGTCTTGTACGATCAAGCGGTGGGACACATTGAGGACTTGAACTCTTTTCGTCGTCTGCGCCTCCAAGCCAGTCGCGGACAGGTGCCATATCCCATGTGGGTGCTGCTGATCGGCGGCGGCTTGTTCATGATTGGATTCACCGCGCTGTTTGGCGCGGACAATGCGCGTTTGCACATGATTCTCACCGCGCTGCTTGCCGCCGCATTGGGCTTTACGCTGTTTATTATTTTCGCGCTCGATACGCCGTACACCGGCAGTTTCAAAATTACACCCGACCCGTTTTCAAACGCGCTCTCAATCTTTCAAGCGAATCCGTAATTCTATCCGCGGATTACACGAATAGCACGAAGGTCATTTGATAGCTTCGTGAGAGTTCGTGTTATTGGTGGATTCCAATTTCTGTCTTGGCACTATACAACTTGGATTCTGACCTCTACGATATTTTGCAAGTCGCGCCCCACGCCGAACCCGAAGTGATTGAATCGGCGTACAAGCGGCTCGCGCGCAAATATCACCCCGACGTGAATCAGTCGGCGGATGCGCACGCACGAATGCGCGCGTTGAATCAAGCGTACGAAATTTTGAGCAACCCGACGGAACGGGCGCGCTATGACAGCACACGCGAACGCGAGCGCGTCGCGCCCCGCCGCCCACCTCGCCGTTCCACCCCAAAACCAAAACGCCCAAAGACGAAAACGCGCGCGTCAAAATATGCGCGCTGGACACCGCCCACGCGCAACAAAAAAGAGACCGTCCAAGAAGCGGTCGCGGTCAATGAAACCTTGATTCGAAAAGCAGTGGACTTGTCGCACGTACATCGCACCATCACTTCAGAACTTTTGCAAAAACTTTTACACATCAAATATCCGCGCGCAGTGTATTTATTTGCTACGCTCATGGAGCAGGGACTGATTGACGAACACGGGCATTGGACTGTGAACGCAGAATCAAACAAGACAGCATGAATCCAATTACCCCGAGTAACCGCCTTGTCGGCTTGCGCGAATCGGTCATCCGCGAAATGACGCGGCTGGCGATTCAACACAACGCCATCAATCTTTCGCAGGGCTTTCCCGATTTTTCACCTCATCCTGAAATTATCGCCGCCGCGCATCGCGCGTTGGATGAAGGTTTCAATCAATACGCGGTGACGTGGGGCGTTCCCGCGCTGCGGGAGGCGATTCAAGCGTACTTGCAGAAATGGTACGGGCTGGAGTATGACGCGACACATCAAATCACAGTGACGTGCGGCGTCACCGAAGCAATTATTGCCGCGCTGATGGGCATTGCGAACGCGGGCGATGAGGTCATCATCATCGAGCCGTATCACGAAAATTATGTCGCCGCCGCAGTGTTCGCGGGCGCGCAGCCGGTGTTTGTGCCGCTTGTGCCGCCGCACTATGAATTGGACTTGGATAGATTGCGCGCGGCGTTCTCGAACAAGACGCGCGCAATTTTATTGAACACGCCGCACAATCCGACGGGACGCGTATTCACGCAGCAAGAGCTGGAGGGCGTCGCCGCGTTGTGCCAAGAATTTGACGCAGTGTGCGTGACGGATGAAATTTACGACCAAATCATCTATGATGGACAAGAGCGCGGGGTTCAGCGCAAGCATATTCCGATGGCAACGCTCGATGGTATGTACGAACGCACCATCACCGTCAACGGCTTGGGCAAAACATTTGCGCTGACCGGCTGGCGACTCGGTTATGCGTGCGCGCCCGAATCCCTTTCGCAAGCGCTCCGCACGGTTCACGATTTCACAACCATCTGCGCGCCCACGCCCTTACAGCACGCGGCGGTAGCGGCATTTCAACTACCCGATGCGTACTTGACGCAATTGAAAAAAGACTATACCGCGCGCCGCGCGCGCATGCTTGGTATTTTGGAAAACGCGCATTTACGCGCGACGCTGCCCGAAGGCACGTACTATGTTCTCGCGGATTTTTCAGAGTGGGTGCAAGTCCTTCAAGGACAAGGAATTGCAGACGATTTTGAATTCGCGGAATACATGACGACGCAAGTCGGCGTCGCCGTCGTTCCCGGTTCCAGCTTTTATAAAAGCGCGGATTTGGGGAAACAACAGATTCGTTTTGCGTTCGCAAAGAAAATGGAAACATTGGACGCGGCAGAAGAACGTTTGTTACGCGCGCGTCCGTGAGATGGGTTTGTTCGAGGGAACTATTCAAGACGCTGCTGTGTAATATAGGAGGCGTCTCTTTTGTTGTGGAAATTTACCAAATCATTTTTTCAAGCGCGCGTAATGTGTGCTGGCACTGAGTATTGAGGAAGGCTTTAAATGTGGCTACAAGAACATCGCGCGCAAGAATAATTGTGTGGCTATTTTGCGCGCTGTATATTCTTTCACTGCTCTTTGTGGTGGTCGCAAGTCTGATAAATATTTCGCAGCATCCGGCGTGGATGGGGATTGCGGATGTGTTGGTTGCTTTTCTACTCGTCGGCGTGATGATTGCGCTTGCGGTGTTGACGCAAGGCAAAGTGAATCCGAGAGCAGAACATTCCAGCTATCGCGTCTATCGCTGGCTCGGCGTTGTGCCATTAATTTTGCTCGCGCTCTTTTTTTTGACGGGTGAAGCAATCAATTGGACGACGCTGCTGCCCGGACTTGCCTGGCGCGTGTTTGTCTTGAGCTACAGCTTGCCGTTCGCGTTCGAGTTGATAAATTCCAGCGCGGCGGCTTAGGGCGGAGCGGGATTCAATGTATCCAACTTGACGCCACAAACGTATAAGGATTTGGTGTGAATTCGCTTGACCAAAGTTGACATGAGCATTCTCTTGCGTACTATTCGACAGGTTACGCGAATTGCATTTTTTGATTCGGCCGTCTAGGGCAGACCCGAAGCGCGGATGTTCAAAGCTTCGGGTCTCATTTTGCATGACGAAAGCAACATGAGCGAAATTCTCCGCAATATGGCGCGGCGCAAACTCCGCACGATCTTGACCATCACCGGGATTGTCATTGGAATTCTCGCGCTGACGGTAATGGGTTCGATGAGCGAGTATTTCAATTCGCTGATTGATAACGCCATCAATTTGCTCGGCACGAACATTGTCGTTTCGCCCCAGAACAACGATTTTGAATCCATTCTCACAACGGTTGACGAACGCCGCGTGAGCCGCATTCCGGGCGTAAAGCAAGTCATTCCGATTGCGAACGATACGCTTGAGGAATTTGACGCGGTTTCCTTTGGCATTCCCGACATCGCGTACGGTGTGCCGCCGGAATTTTCGGGGACCCTCTTTCCCACTATTACTTTGAAAAAGGGACGCTGGCTGCAGCGCGGCGACGAATACGAAACCGTTGTGGGTTCGCAGTTGGCGAAAAAACGAAATCTTGATATTGGCAGCACGATTCGTTATCGCGACCACGATTTCACCGTCGTCGGTTTGATTAACGAAACGCAAACGACGCCGGACAGTATCGCAATGATAAATCTCGATACGATGCGCCGTCTCATCAAGTCGCCCGATATGATTGCGGCAATGTATGTCGTGCCGGAAGACCCGTCGCAAATTGATACGATTGCAAAAAATATCCGCGACAATGTTGACAATGTCCAAGTCTTTACACCAAAAGAAGCCGCCGCACAGGCACAGCAGGCGCTCGCAATCTTTAACGTGATTCTCGTCGGCGGCGCGGTGTTGGCAGTTTTCGTCGGCGGCCTCGCCGTCATCAACACGATGATCATGAGCGTGAACGAACGCCGTCACGAGATTGGCTTGAAAAAAGCGGTGGGCGCGAGTGACAGCGAAATTGTGCGCGAGTATTTGATCGAAGCGGCGGTGATTGGTTTGCTCGGCGGCGTGATTGGATTCACGCTCGGTTGGCTTATCGCCGGAGTGTTGAATGTGGCAACCTCGCAAGCGTTGGGCGGCAGTTCCATTTTCAATGTCACACCGCGCTTGATGATGATTGCGATTGGTTTTGCGATTGTGCTGGGAATGATCGCGGGGCTTTATCCCGCGTGGAACGCCGCGCGTTTGGATCCGGTGAAAGCATTGCGCGTAGATTCGTAGCGGATAGCCGATAGCAAATAGCAGATGGGAATGGGTCATCTGCTATCTGCCATCTGCCATCTGCCATCTGCTATGTTGGAAATTTTGCGAAACATGTCGCGGCGCAAAGTCCGCACGGGGCTCACGATATTCGGCATCGTCGTTGGAATTTTTGCGGTGACGGTGATGGGTTCGATGACCGAATACTTTAACTCGCTGATTGACAACGCGCGTCAAGGCGCGGGCGAAGCGATTATCGTCACGCCCAAAGGCGGCATTCGCGCAACGTTATCTACGGCGGATATTGGACGCATCGAACGTGTGCAAGGCGTCAAAGCGGCAGTTCCGCAAGTGGCAACATTTTATGGCAGCTTGGGGAGCGTGAGTTTTGGTCCGCCCGATCAAGTGCTTGGTATTCCGCCCGAACAAATTTTGGATTTGTGGTCGAACGATGATCTCGCACAAGGACGCTGGCTCCAACGCGGCGACACGTACCAGATGGTCGTCGGTTCGAACATTGCGAAAAAAGAAAAACTAAAGCTGGGCAGCGTCCTCGAATGGCGCGAGAAAAATTGGGAAATCGTCGGCTTGCTCAAAGAGACGCAGACCGCGCCCGATGGCTGGCTCATTGCGCCGATGGACATTGTGCAAAAAACGATCAAGCGTCCCGATTTAATTTCGCAAATCAATGTCATTCCGGAAGATACCGCGCAAGCCACTGCGCTGGTGGCAAAAATCAAAGACCAAGTGAGCAATGTCAACGTGCAAACGCTCGATCAACAACTTGACGCAATTGAACAGGGGCTGGCGGTGTTCAACGCGATTCTCTTGAGCAGCGCAGTGCTTGCCGCCATCATCGGCGGACTCGCGGTGGTCAATACGATGATCATGAGTGTGTCGGAACGCACGCCCGAAATTGGATTGAAAAAAGCAATCGGCGCGACGAACCGAAACATCATCAGCGAATTTTTGCTCGAAGCGGCAGTCATTGGCTTGCTCGGCGGCGCGATTGGTTTTCTTTTGGGTTGGGGCGTTGCCGCGCTGTTGAATCTCGCCGCGTCCGAAGCGTTAGGCGGCGCTGAAATTTTCAAAATCACCCCGCGTCTCGCAGCGATTGCAATTGGTTTTGCCGTGACGCTTGGCATCGTCGCCGGTTTGCTGCCCGCGTGGAACGCGTCGCGTTTGGACCCGGTAGTGGCGCTGAGAGAAGAAGCGTGAACCCACTTTCCATTTTCATTTACTATTCGCGCAACAAACGTAAAGCGCTGCCCGTACTGGGAATTTTGACGCTCGCCGTTTTTGGCATTTCGTTGACGTTGGTTTTGACCGCCACGATTTTTGACGGCGTGCGCGGATTCGTCTCGCCGTATTATCATTTCGTCGTCGTCGAACCGAATTACAACAAAAAATATTATCAACTCGATACGAGTTTGCGCGCCGATGTGCGACAGAGCGAGCATCTCGCCGTGTACGCGCCGATTCAAACGTCGTTCGTGTACGGCACGGTCTTGGGAATTCCGACAAACTATGCGATTTTTGGCGTCAGCGATGATTTGATGCCGCGTCTTTTGCAGGCGACGGAAACAAATTTGTTGGAAGGACGGCTGCCCGGTGTGCGCGAGAACGAAGTTGCATTACACGAATCGTTGATGAAAACGCGCGGCTTGCAAGTGGGCGATTATATCGGACGCGAAATAAATCGCGAAGATAATTTGGATGGAAAATGGCGCGTCGTCGGCGTGATTGGCGGCAAGACGATTCTAAATTTAGTCGCGCTCGACCGCATTACGCACGGACGCACCCCGAATGAAATTGTCTTGATTCCCAAAACGGGCGAGATGGAGGGACTCGCTTTGGATCTCAACGCGCTCAAATCGGAACGCGCAACGATTCAAACTCCGGCGTATTGGAATCAATTCATCGAAAAGACGTTGAGCCAGTACGATTCGCTGGTCACCGCGCTGAATGTTGTCATCATTACCGTCCTTTCGCTCGGCGTCGGTTTGCTGAACATGATCTATTTTCGTCAGCGCACGGGCGAATTCGGAATTTTATCGGGCATTGGTTTTAGTCGTTCCTTTTTGGTGCGGCGCGTGACTCTGGAGGCGCTCGTCCTAACCATCGTCGCGTGGCTTTTGGGCATGGCGCTGTCGGTTGCGGTGTATCAAATTCTCGACACTTTAGTCTTTGCGCCGCAAGGCACGCACCTTTCGATTTTGAACACGCGCTTGTTACTCGGCACCTTACCCGTGCCAATTTTTGTGTGGCTCTTTTCGACCGTGACGATCATGTGGCAATTGACGCGGCTCGATCCTGTGGCAGTGATTGATCGTAGGGATTGACGAATTTCAATTTTCGATTTTCGATTGTGGCGCGCTGGCATAATCGAAAATCGAAATTCTAAAATCGAAAATTTGATGAATCCTTTATCGGTCTTTACTTATTACTATCGCAACATCATCAAGCTCGCGCCTGTCTTCCTCGTCATCGCGCTGGCAGTTTTTGGCATTTCGTTGACCGGCGTGCTTACCGGTTCCATCAGCGCATCGGCAATGTCCAAAGTCGAAGTGTATCGCGGCGCGGCGATGATCTCGCCGAACGCGGCGGAAGGATACAAAGGCGTGGATGCGAACATCAAGGGCGACCTCGCGCAGAATCCCAATATCGAGGCGACCTTTCCGACGATTCGCTTTTCGACCTACATGCCGACGCTCGCGGGTCAAACCAACGCGCATATTTACGCGGTGAACAGTGAAGTCATTCCCGTTTTGATGAACGCGTTTGATTTGAAATTAGTGCAAGGACAACTCCCGCGCGTGGGAACCAATCAAGTCGCGCTGCATAAAAGTTTGATGGGGGCGCGCGGCTTTCACATTGGCACGGTGATTGACCCGGCGGAGGACGAACAAGAATTCATTCCCGACAAATTGGAAGTCGTCGGCGTGGTGGATGGACCGACGCAGCTCTCGCTCGCCTCGCTGGAATATGTTTCCCAAAGCAGCGCCTTTCGCAATTTCGCGCGTTCGGTGTTGGCAATTCCGCGCGCGGGCGCGCAAAGCGCGGCGGAAAAAGCGATTAGCAAACTCGACCCGAAACAGGTTCAGCCATACACGTATGCTGACCAACTGGCGCAATTCGCGCAAGATTTCGCTTCGATGGACGCGATTGTGTGGGCGATCAACAGTATCGTCGTGTTGGTGCTGTCGCTTTTGGCGGGACTGCTCAATCTGATTTATTTTTTGGACCGTTCCAATGAATTCGGACTCTTGCTCGGCATTGGCTATTCGCGCAGTTTTGTCATTCGCCGCGCGCTGTTGGAAGCATTGCTGCTTACGTTATTCGCATGGGTCTTTGGAATACTATTTTCGCAGGTGATCTATGGCTTGCTCAACGCGGTGGTCTTTGAGCCGCGCGGCGTTTCGCTCACAGTTTTGAATTGGCGCGCGTTACAATTTACCTTACCGATTCCAGTTATGGTCGGCTTGTTCTCGGCGGGAACGGTCTTGTGGCAACTGCGGAGTTTGGACCCGATGCAGATGATTGAAAGACGAGATTAAGATGTTACAAACAAACGATGTAAGTTTGATCTATCGCAATGGCGAAGGCGTGACCTACGCGGTGAAAAAAGCGAACGTCACCGTCAACAAGGGCGAATTTCTGGGACTGGTTGGACCATCCGGTTCGGGCAAATCGTCGCTGTTGTATTTGATGAGCGGCTTGAAAGACGCGAACGAAGGCGACGTAACCTTTGAGGGGAATTCGTATCAAGCCATGCAAAACGGCAAGTTGATTGATTTGCGACGGAAACGCTACGGCTTTATTTTTCAACAACACTTTCTCATCAACTACTTGAGCGTGTTTGAAAATATCATGGTCGGCGCGCTCGAACAAGCCGCGCCCGCGCGCAAACGCGCGAACGAATTGATCGCCGAACTCGGCTTGGAAAAACAATCCAATCGCCTGCCCTGGCAGTTGTCCATCGGGCAGCGTCAACGCGTCGCCATCGCGCGCGCGCTCATCAACGAACCCGCGATTGTTTTCGCAGACGAACCAACCGCCGCGCTCGACCAGACGACAGGGCATCAAGTGGTAGATTTACTCGCGCAATATCGCGGACATGGCAGCATCGTATTCGTCACGCACGACCCCGAAATGTTGTCCAAAGCGGATCGCGTGATTCGTATGCGCGACGGCGAAATTGTTTCCGAAGAGAAACAGAATGGTGCGCATTCGCGCGAGGGTGAAATTGTTTCGGAAGAAAAACGGAATGGTTCACATGCGCGCGAGGGCGTAATGATTAGCAATGAAAAACGAAATGGGAATAGGTAGCAAGTATCAAGTAGCATAGAATCAATGATTTCATAATCCTTGCTACTTGCCACCTACTACTTGCTACCTAAATACGGAGGACATCCATGAAACTCAAGTTTGTACTTTTGTTTTTAATTCTCGCAAGTATCAGCGCGCTCGTGATGGCGTGCGGCTCTGCCACCCCAACGCCCACCGCCACACCCGTCGCAGTGACGGAAGCGTTGATCACGGCAAAGGGCGAAATCGTACCGGAAAATTTCGCGCGGCTCGCCTTTAACGTCGGCGGCACCGTCGCGCAAATTCCGGTCAAAGAAGGGCAAGAAGTAAAAAAAGGCAACACGCTCGCGCTGCTCGACACGACCGATTTGCAGTTGCAGGTCAAGACGGCGCAAGACGCGCTCGACCTCGCCCAAGCAACTTTGGCGCAAGTGAAAACGCCCGCGTCGCCCGAAGAAATTGCCGCCGCGCAAGCCGCGTATGATTCGGCGGTGGCAGGATTGGAACGCGCGCAAAAGCCCGCGACTCAAGAAGATTTAGCCGCCGCGCAAGCTGCCGTCACAAGCGCGCAGAGCGCATACAACAGCGCGGTGACAGCGTACAATCGCGCCAAGAATGGTCCGACCAAAGAAGAGCTGGAGATTTTGCAATCGCAGTTGGCAAAAGCGCAAGCCGCGCTGAGTGTTGCGCAAGCTGCGTATGACCGCATCGGCGGCGCGACGAATCCATTCAGCGCGCAAACGCCGCAGGCATTGCAGCTCCAGCAAGCGACGCAAGACTATCAAATCGCGTTGGCGAATTACAACAAAGCGGTGAATCCCGACGCGACAACGGTGGCACAGGCGCAAGCCGCCGTTTCCCAAGCGCAAGCCGGTTTGGCGCAGGCAAAAGCGAGTTTGGAAAAATTGCAGGACGGCGCGACGCCCGAAGATATTGCGCAGGCGCAAGCGCAAGTGGATTCGGCAAAGGCGCAGCTCGATTTGAAAAAGAAGGGCGCGCGCCCCGAAGACATTGCCGTCGCAGACAAGCGCGTGGCGCAAGCGCAAACCGCGCTCGACCAAGCCAAAGCGCAGTTGGCAAAAGCGACGTTAGTTGCCACGATGGACGGCACGATTACGGACATTGCCATCCGTGAAGGCGAACTCGCGCAGCCGGGACAGCCGATCATCACCATCGCCGATTTGTCGAATCTCGAAATTCAGACCACCGACCTCGACGAATTTGGCGCGGCTAAAGTGCAGTTGAATCAACCCGCGAAAATTCGCGTCAACGCGTTCACCGACAAAACGCTTACCGGCAAAGTGAGCGAGATTGCAGACCAATCCGTTTTACTTGCCTCTGGCGATGTCTCGTATCCGGTCACGATTCTGCTCGATTCCCAAGACCCTGATTTGCGTTGGGGGATGACGGTGAAGGTGGAGTTTGCGCAATGACAAGGGAAACAGGAATACAGGTCACTTGCTACTTGTTCCTTGTATTCCTGTTTCCTTGTTCCCCTGCTACCTAACATGCCTATTGTCGAAACACGCGACCTTGTCAAAACGTACAAGATGGGCGATGAGATTGTGCACGCGTTGGATGGCTTGAACATGCAAGTCGAGCGCGGCGAATTCATGGCGATCATGGGGCGTTCGGGCAGCGGCAAATCAACGTTGTTGAACATGCTCGGCTGTTTGGATCGTCCCACCAGCGGCACCGTCCTCATTGATGGAATTGATGTGGGCAAGGCAAAAAAATCCGAACTGCCGAAAATCCGTCGCGAGAAAATCGGCTTTGTCTTTCAGCATTTCAATCTTTTGCCTACGCTCACCGCGCTAGAGAACGTGATGCTGCCTTTGAAATACGCTGGCATCAACGGCGGACAACGCAAAACGCGCGCGATGGAAGCGTTGAAACAAGTTGGACTCGACCACCGCGCGAATCATCGTCCGGCGGAAATGTCGGGCGGCGAACAGCAGCGCGCCTCTGTCGCCCGCGCCATCGTCAGCAAACCCGCGATCGTGTTGGGCGACGAGCTCACGGGCGAACTCGACAGCAAAACGTCGCGCGCCGTCATCGAACTTTTGAAAGAATTCAACCGCGAGACAAAACAAACTTTTGTCCTCGTCACCCACGACCCCGCCGTCGCCGAACAAACCGACCGCGTTGTGCATTTGATGGACGGCAAAGTCGAGTACGAGGAGAAACATACGCGCTGAGCGACAAATAACGCGCGCAATTGAAATGGATGCGCGCCAAAGGTATAATAGCGCCAATGATTCCTGAAATAGAGCAAAACCGCGCGGCAGTTGCAGAACTCTGTCGCCATTATCGTGTGCGGCGACTGCAATTATTTGGCTCGGCTGCTGCGGGCGGGTTTGTGTCTGCGACTAGCGATTTGGATTTTGTCGCCGAATTTGCCCATACCCACGCGCCCGATTATGCTGACCGCTATTATGACTTTGCGGAAGCGTTAGAGCAATTGTTTCAGCGTCCGGTAGATGTGGTCACGCCGCGCGCGCTTCGCAATCCCTATTTCCGCGCCGAAGTGAAACGTACGGCAAAGATCATTTATGCACAAGCGAACGAAAAAAAGATTGCATGTTGACACCGCGGGGACGAACGAGCAAGATGAATAGAAAAAGTGGACAGGGCAGAGAAAAACTCTCTGCCCTGTCTTTATTTCACAATTTCCTTGAACCTTGGCTCCTCCCGAATCCACTCTAAATCGGGATCGCGGGCTGCCCATTCTTTATCAAAATCTTTTTGTTCGCTCGCGCGTCGCAAGAAATCGAGCGCGGCGTCGTTGTTGCCCGCCACCGCCTCGATGCAGGCGCGCGCATACCATTCCGTTTCTTGCGCTTGCGTCCGCGCGCGTGAGACATAATCTCCTGTCTCTTGGGGCTTGCCGAGTTTTCGGCACAGATTCGCCGCCGCAATGAGCGCATCCACCTCGTTCGGCGAAACGGTCAACCACTGTTCCGTCAGCGTCAGCGCTTCTTGTTCGCGCGCCGTCTGCCGCAGCAGCATCACCAAGCCAACGTAGCGGCGCGGATTTTGCGAATCCAGTTCCAGCGCGCGGCGGTAAAAGGGTTCGGCACCATCAAAGTAATGGTTCATGCGAAGGTGATAAGCAACCCCACCCAATATATCTGCCAACTCAGGATCTGTTGAAGCAATCGCTCGTAATATTTTCTCGACCTCTGCGCGGTTCTCTAGTTTATTGTATTTTAGCATAACCAATTTATAGTACGGCTGTTCGAGGTTCGGATTCAGTTCAATCGCTTTGAGATACGCGTCTTCTGCATCGCCATATCTTTTCATATTTTCAAACAAATTGCCCAGATTGTTGTAGGCAATGGCAACCTGCGGATTGAGTGCAATCGCCGTGCGATACGCCTGCTCCGCCTCGACATAGCGGTTCGAGCTAGCAAGCAGATTGCCAAGGTTAACGTAAGTATTTCCATATTCAGGAAACAGGGAGATTGCCGCGCGGTAGAATTCCTCGGACTCAACAAATCGATGTTGCTGTTCATACTGAATCCCAAGACTTGTATAAACATTGGCAAGTCCAAGGTTGTCGCGTTCTTGTTTGTAAAGTTCAATCGCTTGCGCGTAATGTGTCCGCGCTTCACCGCTCGCGCCGAGCTGATGTTCCAAATCGCCCAAACTTTTTAGCGCATTGGCGAGCCCGAGATTGGCACGTTCTTGGCGATAGAGTGCAATGGCTTGCTCGTAGTGCGTGCGGGCGTCATCAATCGCACCGAGTTGACGTTCCAAATCGCCCAAACTCTTTAGCGCATTGGCGAGTCCAAGCTTTTCACGTTCTTGTGTGTACAGTTCAATCGCTTGCACGTAATGCGCCCGCGCTTCATCAATCTCGCCGAGTTGACGTTCCAAATCACCCAAACTTTTTAGCACGTTGGCGAATCCGAGGTTTGCCCGTTCTTGTTTGTACAGTTTCATCGCTTGCGCGTAGTGCGCCCGTGCCTCGCGGATCTCACCAATTCGCATTTCTAAATCGCCAAAACTTGTAAGCGCATTCGCCAAGCCGAGGTTATCGCGCTCTTGTGTAAAGAGTGCAATCGCTTGCTGGTAATGCGTGCGCGCTGCGCCAATTTCCCCAAGCCGGTTCTCCAAATCGCCTACACTTTTCAGCGCATTGGCGAGCCCGAGATTATCCCGTTCCTGTGTAAAGAGTTCAATCGCTTGCTGGTAATGCGTGCGCGCCGCATCAATTTCCCCAAGCCGGTTCTCCAAATCGCCTACACTTTTCAGCGCATTGGCGAGCCCGAGATTCGCACGCTCTTGGCGATAGAGTTCAATCGCTTGCTGGTAATGCGTGCGCGCTGCATCAATTTCCCCAAGCCGGTTCTCCAAATCACCTAAACTTTTCAGCGCATTGGCGAGCCCGAGATTGTCTCGTTCCTGTGTAAAGAGTGCAATCGCTTGCTCGTAATGGGTGCGCGCCCTGTCAATCGTTCCCAAACGCTCTGATAGCACGCCATAACTTACTAAGGTGTTAGCTAGTCCAATTTTGGCTTGGTTGGTGTGAAAAGAGTTCATGATTTTCTCCAATTGTGATCTCTCAATTTATCGTTACAAAGTTTCGGTTGAAAACAACAGAATGGCCTGATCGTATCTCGCCCTTGCAGAGTCTAAATATCCGAGCCTTGTTTCTAGGTCGCCCAATATTCTCAATGCGTTAGCTAGCGCTAGGTTATCGCCTGCCATTCTGAAGTATCGTACTGCCTGAGCATAATGATTTCGAGCGCTCTCAACTTCACCCGACCATTCTTCTAGGTCTCCTAAACTCATACTTGAAACGGCTATATCCTTTGTCATGTTGGATTGGATTTGGAGTGGAATGAGCTTGTTCAAGATTTCCAGTGGTGTCGTTTCCAGGTTTTTTGAACTATATGATCGCATCATCGCAAGCTTATAGTATTTAGGAAGCTTGCGGTTTAAGTCTGAAACCCGCTGAATCCAATCGTCGTCCAAATTCGAGGCAGTCATCATGAATGCGTGCAAATTTGGATATTCAGATAACATGATCTCGAAATGACTCCCCGATCGTTCACCGAACTCATATGATTGAATTTCTGTAGCCAAGGAAAAGAAATAGGGAAATACCAATTTAGCAAGCATATAAAGATCAAATCCCAAATCTTTCTTGCCTAATTGATCCAAAATATATCGGCGCAGCGGCGCGAGCATGGTCAGTGTGCGATTCTGGTCGAGTTGCGCGACGCTCAAATCCACCAGCACATTGCGCGCCGCGTCGGCTTGCGCCGCAAACGATTCCGTCACGCGCTCAAACGCCGCTTGCGACATGCCTTCGGGGAAAAAGGCGCACAAGCCCCACAACGTCACTGCCGCTTCCGAATCGCGGCGCACCGCGTCCAGCGAAAGAGAAATTGAAACGTTCAGATTCGTCAATTTATCTGCGCCATCTTTGAGCCGCGCCAGTTGCGTGCGCTGCTGCTGCCACGCCGCGCGCACCGCGCCAAGCGTCGGATGATGCGAACGCTGCGCCGCGACGAGAACGAGCGAGAGCGCGTGCTGTCCCAAATCTTGTTTCAAAAAGGCGCGCAGTTCCGGCGAATCGTCCAACGGAACTTGCCATTGCTCTCGAAAGAGCTGTACCGCCGCGTCAAGGTCGAGTTCGGGCAGGACAATGTCATACGCGCTCTGCTGAAACACCTCGCGCGAAGAGGCAAGAATCGCCAAATGCGGTGCGGTGGCAAGTTGACGCAAGCGGACGCGCGCCGCCTCGTCGTCCAACACATCTTCGAGATTGTCGAGATACAAGACTCCGTTTTGGCGATATACGGCTTGCGCGATACTCTCCCGGTCTTGCGATTCGGCAAGCCCAAACGCTTGCGCGAGGCGGTCGAGCAGACCATTTTCGTCTTGCGCTTGAATCAATTCCACAAAATAGGCGGGGACGTTTGGATGCGCGATTAGAAATTGGCGCAGCGCCTCTTTGCACACTTCGCTCTTGCCCATGCCGGCGGCGCCGCGCACTGAATAAATTCTCGGCGCGGCCCGCGCATCCTCACTCTCTCTGCTCGATTCACGCGGAGTGTGAGGATGCGCGGCTGTCACTGTCGCCATGCCCTCGCCACGTTCCAAAAATTCGAGCGCGGCGCGCACCTCGTCCGCGCGTCCAAAAAAACCGGTGGGATGCGCGAGCAGCGAATCCTCCGCGTCACGCAAGCGGCGATTGCGATTCGTCAGCGCGGTTTTGCTTGAGGTGGGGGGCGAGGCGGGAACAGATGCGGCGAGCCATTCCAAAATTTTTTCAATCCACTGAAACTCGCCGTGCGGAAACCAGATGGGGCGGATGTTCAGTTCCGCAAAAAATTTTCGCCGCGCCTGATAGTCCGCGTCGTTCGCGGGATACGCGACAATCGCGTAATGACGCAGCGCAGGGTCGTTTGGAGCAAGCAGGCGCAGCACCTGCATCCAGCGGTCATTGTTCAAACTGCATCCAACGAACAACAACGTGCGGCTGAATAAAATCTTGTACACGCCGCGCGAAACATCGGCGCCAAGTGTGCCGTAATGTGCGTCGTATTCGGCGCGGCGTAGAATGCGCCCCGTGCGTTCTAACGCGTCGCCGTGTAGTTTGACAAGCGTGTGGTGGTTTTGTTTGAGCGCGCGTTCCAGCATATTTTCTTGAATGTTCCAACTGATATGCTCAAAACTCTTGTGTGCGCGCTCGAATGCGCGTTCGAGGACATGGTCCAAGTTCGTCGTGATGACGGGACCGTCCCCCATTCGAGTCAAAACCATCACGGCGCCGGCAAGAGTTTTGCCCTCGATCTGGTGGTCGCCAAACTCACTGTTAATCGCGTCGTCAAAGGCGCTGGCGCGGAGCTCGACGAACAAGTCATCGGCGGCTTGTTCAAATTCACCCGCCGCGATGCGCGTCTGAATTTGTGTTTCAATGCCCGCGTCGCGTGCCTGCCCAAGCAGGAATTCGCTCCATCCCGGAAACCCGAACGGCATAGAAATTCCCGCGCCGACAAACGGGACAATGCCCTGCGTGGACGCGACCTGCTCGCGCAGATAGCGCAAGTTGTCGCGATTCTTGCCAAGCGATTCAATTTCAACCAAGGATTCTTCTACAGGCATAAAAAAATCTCCACAAACAAAAGTTGCGGAGATTGTAGCACTGTAAGAGGCGAAATTCAATGACTTGTCGTCGTTTTGTTATCGGCGGTCTTACATTCGTCCTCCGTCTCACACCTTTTGCCTCGCGCCGATCTCCTTTAACATTTCTGCTTGCGCGTACAGATTTTCGTGCGGCGTGCCGTCGGGAATTTCGCAGCCGCCCGCGCTGAGCCAGCGCGCGCCGCCCACTTGATAACATTTGTGCGTTGCCGCGCGCACCTCGTCGGGCGTGCCTTGCAGCATCACCGTCACGGGATCAAAATTTCCGCACACCGCCGCGCGGTCGCCAATCGTTTCCGCCGCGTGTTTGAAATCCACCATCCAATCAATATCAATAATGTCCGCGCCCGAATGAACCATGTATTCGGTAATGTGCGCGGTGCGTCCGCAAATATGCAAACGCGTCAGCGCGCCCAACTCATGCACCGCGTCAAAAATTCTTTTTTCGTACGGCAGCGCGTATTTTTGATAATGTTCGACGTTGACGAGCGATGCCACCGCGTCGCCCAAACCGATAATGTCCGCGCCCGCCGCGACTTGGGCGCGCGCAAACGCGATTTCCACCTCGCAGCATTTTTCCAACAATTCTTCCACCCACGCGGGCTCGATCACCAAATCCACCATCAGTTCGTTGATGCCGCGCACGTCCGCCGCTTCCGCGAGCGCGCCTTCCACCCAGCCCATGATGGGAACTTGTCCGCCAACTTGCTCACGAAACGAACGGATTGCTTCCAAACGGTCGCTCATGCGTTTGCCGTTTTCGGGCGCGACGAAATTTAGTTTGTTCAAATCGTCATAATCGAGAATCGCGGGCTGCATCAACATCGGCATTCCGTCGTCGGGAAATTCGATTTCCGAACCGAGGTCATACGCTTCACGGTACGGGTCCGAAATCGCTTGCACAATGTCAAAAGAGAAAACGGGCTGCACGGCGAGATTCGACGCGACAAGGACGCGATAATCGAGATAGTACGGCTTCATCGTCTCGCCGATATAGTGCGGCGCAAAATTCATAATAATGTCGAGATTGGGCGGGCGGTCAACGGGTTCACCGCGCAGGCGGCGCATGAGGCGTTGGTAGGAATTCATGAGACTCCAAGTTTTGGATGTTCTGGCTGAACTATTATATCCGAAATATTTATCAAACAATCAAAAACCACCGCATCAATGATGACGCGATGGTTTTGTTTCGGAATCGAGAGCGTGAAATTAACGTCTGCGCCGCGGCGTTCCCGCGCGAATTGTTTTCGACATCGTTGGCTGTTGGGACGCGTTCGCCGGCGCCGACATCGCTTCCTTTTTCTCGCGCAGCTGTTCAATCTCCCAATGGTCTTCGTCTTGCATCACCTTTTGCCATTCGGGACGTTCGTCGAGCGTGTCGAGCATCGCGCGCAGCTCCATAATTTGATCGCGCAGCATCGCCGCTTTTTCAAATTCCCATTTGCCCGCCGCGTCCTTCATCTGCTTTTCCAAATCGGTGATCAACTTTTGCGCGTCGCTCTTGGGCATGTCGAGCGGCAGCGTGCCTTTTTCGGTCACATAGTCGCCGCGCGCTTCCGCCATCGTGCGCACGCGGTCGGTGAGGTCTTTGATTTCTTTGACAATCCCTTGCGGCTCGATGTTGTGTTCCTTGTTGTACGCGTCTTGAATCGCGCGGCGGCGATTCGTTTCATCAATCGCGCGCTGCATCGAATCGGTCATTTTGTCCGCGTACATAATGACGGTGCCGTTCACGTGCCGCGCCGCGCGCCCCGTCGTCTGAATCAACGATGTCTCACTTCGCAGAAAACCTTCCTTGTCCGCATCGAGAATTGCAACGAGCGATACTTCGGGCAAGTCCAAACCTTCGCGCAGCAAGTTGATGCCGACGACGACATCATAAACGCCCATTCGCAAATCGCGCAGAATCTCGATGCGTTCGAGCGTCTGCACTTCGGAATGAAGATAATGCACTTTGAACGCGAGTTCGTGCAAATAATCGGCGAGGTCTTCTGCCATCCGTTTCGTCAACGTCGTCACCAACGCGCGTTCGCCTTCGCCGATGCGTTTGCGTAATTCGGCAACGAGGTCGTCCACTTGCCCTTTGATGGGACGCACAATCACCGTCGGGTCAATCAAACCGGTCGGACGAATAATTTGCTGGACAATTTGCGCGGATGTTTCGCGTTCAAATTGCGCGGGTGTCGCGCTGACAAAAATGAGTTGTTTGATTTTGTTTTCAAATTCGTCGAATTTCAATGGACGATTGTCCAATGCGCTCGGCAAACGAAAACCAAAATCAACGAGCGTGGATTTGCGCGCTTGGTCGCCGTTGTACATGGCGCGCACTTGCGGAATCGTGTTGTGCGATTCGTCAATGATGATGAGATAGTCGTCGGGAAAATAATCGAGCAGCGTCCACGGCGCGGAACCGGGCGCGCGCTGCGAAAGGTGGCGCGAATAATTTTCGATGCCGCTGGTGTAACCGAGTTCGCGCATCATTTCCAAGTCGTACTTGGTTCGTTGTTCAATTCTCTGCGCTTCGAGTAACTTGCCCTGTTCGCGAAAGACGCGCAGTTGTTCGTTCAATTCCGCTTCAATGTCCTCTAACGCTTTCGCCAATTTTTCCTGCGGCGTGATGAAATGCTTGGCGGGATAAATGTCAACTGCAGTATGTTCGAGCAGAAGTTCGCCCGTGAGCGGGTCACCTTCGGTGATGCGGTCAATTTCGTCGCCAAAAAATTCGATGCGGTATGCCGTCTCGCCATACGCAGGCGCGACTTCAAGCGTATCGCCGCGCACGCGAAATTTGCCGCGTCCCAATTCCAAATCGTTGCGCTCGTAATAAATTTCGACGAGGTGGCGCAAAATTTTATCGCGCTGGCGCGTCTCGCCGCGCTTGAGCGAAATCACCACGCGCCCGTAATCTTCCGGCGAACCCAAGCCGTAAATGCACGACACCGACGCGACGATAATTACATCGCGCCGCGAAAAAAGCGAACTCGTCGCGGCGAGGCGCAAGCGGTCAATCTCGTCGTTGATGCTTGAATCTTTTTCGATGTACAAATCTTTTGACGGCACGTACGCTTCGGGCTGGTAATAATCATAGTACGATACAAAATATTCCACCGCGTTGTTGGGAAAAAATTCGCGGAACTCGGCATAGAGTTGCGCGGCAAGCGTTTTGTTGTGCGCGATGACGAGCGCGGGGCGCTGCACCTGTTCAATGATATTCGCCATCACGAATGTTTTGCCGGTGCCCGTCGCGCCGAGCAGCGTCTGATATTTCATTCCGTCGGACAAGCCGCTGACGAGTTTTTCAATCGCCGCAGGTTGGTCGCCGGTGGGTTGAAAGGGAGAGACGAGTTTGAATTCAGGCATGCTTCACCTTGTTACTGCGTAGAGAGACGTTCTCTAACGCGAACTTTAACGCCGAAGGATTGGACGCAACAGTATAGAACGCTTGTGCGGAGGTGTCAAAAGCGCGCTTGAACCTTCTGCGTGGATGCCAATTTCGCGCGGTGAAATCGCGCGCCTTCCTTTTGAAAACCCTATTGACGATAAGAATCAATCGGAATATCATCCTTGCCAATCCGGTCGCATTCTTTTCTTCCTCTTGATTCCCTCTACCGGAGCCAATCGCACCACTACGCCATAACTGGGCTGTTCTCGACGCCAAGCTGTTTTGATGGATTGGCATTTTTCAAGCATGTGAAAGCCAAGACGATGTTCTACCGTCTCGAAAGGAATTCGCAATGCCGCGTCTTTTTTTTGCAACGGATGTACACGGCTCTGAAATCTGCTGGAAAAAATTTCTCAACGCGGGAAAATTTTATAACGCCGATGTTTTGATTCTAGGCGGCGACATGACAGGCAAAGCGCTGGTGCCAATTCAGCAGCAGCCCGATGGGACCTGGAAAGGCGTGCTGCTGCAGCAAGAATTTCTCTTGAACAATGAGGACCAGGTTCGCGAATTTGAAAAACGCGTCGGCTCGCGCGGCTATTATCCGTTTCGCGCGACGGCAGAGATGATGCAAGAATTTCGCGCCGACCCGAAAAAGGTTGAGGAATTTTTCAATCAAGAAATGCTGCGCGTCGTCGCGCAATGGATGGAACTCGCCGATTCCAAACTCGCCGACACCTCGATCAAATGTTTTGTCTCGCCGGGCAACGACGATGATTTCTCGGTTGACGATGTGGTGAAACAAGCGAAACGCGTCACGCTCGCCGAAGGGATTGCCGTTGAATTGGGGGATGGCTTTCAAATGCTCAGTACGGGCTGGAGCAATGTCACGCCTTGGAAAACGCACCGCGAGGCGTCGGAAGAAGATTTGGCGAAAAAGATTAACGCGATGATTCCGCCGAACGCGCATATGCAAAAAATGGTTTTCAATTTTCACTGTCCGCCCTATGGCTCGAATCTCGATGAAGCCGCGATGTTGGATGAAAATTTGAACGTGATTGACGCAGGACGTTCGCTCGTTCCCGTCGGGAGCAAAGCGGTGCGCGATGCCATTTTGAAATATCAACCGCTATTGTCCTTGCACGGTCACATTCACGAAGGCAAAGGCACAGCGCGTTTGGGCAAAACATTGGCAATCAACGCGGGCAGTTTGTACGAACAAGGCGTGCTGCAAGGCGCAATTGTGGAATTGGATTCCAAAAAGGGGATCAAGAGTTACCAACTCACAACGGGGTGAAGAATTTTTGATTTATGATTTATGATTTGTGGTATTTCCGAGCAGCGCCAAATCATCAATCATAAATCTGAAATCATAAATCTCAAGGAGGAGCATCATGGCAGTGCAAGGTGTCCCACAAAGCATGGGCGGCGAAAATTTGTTTCTCCGTAAAGCAACGGGGCTCGTCCGTTCGTGGTCAATTTTTGACGCGTTCATCTATGCGTTCTTTTCCATCAACCTTGTCACACTTGGCTTTTACATCATCAGCCAAATGTACTTTTTTGAAGGCGGCTTGATTCCCGCGATCATCATCAGCGGCATCATCATTCTTGCGGAATGTGTGGTGTATGCGGGTTTGATTGCCGTGATGCCGCGCGCGGGCGGCGATTATGTCTGGCAGTCACGCATCTTGGGCGGCTTTCTCGGCTTTGTCCTCGCCGTCACCGGTTGGTGGTTCATTCTGTGGTTGTGGACTCCCATTTACGCGGACATGCTGCGCCAAATTTTCTTTGTTCCGCTGCTCGGGGTGTTGGGACAAAGCGGGCCCGCCAATTTCTTTGCCTCTGACCCGAACGGTTTTATGATTGTTTGCGTCATCACCGTTATCTTTGCCGCAATCGTCATCGGTTTGGGGATGCGGACGTATTCGCAGCTCCAAAAGTTTTGTTTTTGGGTTGGCAACGCGGGTCTCGCGGTGGTCTGCCTCTTTTTGCTGCTTGGCAACAACGAAGCGTTTCGCGCCGGGCTCAACGCGCAAGCGCCCGCAATGTTCGGTTTGGCTCCCGGTGATTTGTATGCGGAGACCATTGTGGCGGGCGAGGCGGCGGGCGCGGTTACGCCATTGTGGGGCGGCACAATGCTCGCGATCTTTCTCGTGATGCCGTATCTTGTCTTTTTCAATTTGTGGCCCAACTGGGGCGCGACGTTGTACGGCGAAGTAAAAGGCGCGGATGATTTCAAACGCAATCTGTACGGCATGGGCTCAGCGTTGATTGTAACGACGACTCTGGCGGTTATCTTTTTCCTGCTCGTGGACAAGACAATTACGTGGAGTTGGCTCGTCAATGCCAATGGCGCATATTGGAGTTATCGTTGGGGGTTGACAGAAACCGCGCCGCCGCTCGGTTCGATTTGGCCCTATCCTGCGCTGCTCGCCATGTTTCTCACTAACAATACAATCCTGCAATTCGTTGTATTGCTCGCGATGAGCATGTGGTTTTTCGGCTGGGCTGCCACTGTTTTTCTTTCTTCGACGCGCGTAATTTTCGCCGCCGCGTTCGACCGTCTGCTGCCGGAAAAAATGGCGGAAGTGGATGCGCGCACGCGCACGCCGATTTATGCAATGCTCGCGATGATTATTCCGGGGCTCATCGTTTCGGTGTTGTATGTGTACAACATTTTCGATTTCGCGACATTCACCCTTTGCTCCACCCTCGTCATCGCCGTCACCTTTTTAGGAACAACCATCGCCGCAATTCTTTTGCCGTATACGAAAAAAGAATTGTATGAAGCGTCACCCATTGCGAAATATAAAATCGCAGGCATTCCGATGATTTCGATTGCAGGGGTCATCTTTGCCGCGTTCCTGATTTTCCTGTTGTATCAATGGATTCTTGACCCGAACGCGCTGTACGGCATCGGCTACAGCATCAACGAGAACGGCTATAAAAATCTCAACTCGTTGATTTTCATGGGTTCGATGTACGTTCTCGCAATCGTGATTTATCTTGGCGCGCGCATGTACCGCAAAAAACAAGGCATTGATTTGGATAACGTGTACAAGGAAATTCCGGTAGAGTAATACGTGACGGGTGACGAGTGTCGTGGGTTATTGTTCTCCGTCACCCGTCACTTGTCACCTTTCCCATGCCCTTACAAAACATCCAAGACGAAGCCCTGCGGATTGTGCAGACCGCGCAACAGCAGGGCATTACTTTGCGTTTGCTGGGTGGACTTGCCGTGCGGTTGCATAGCGAATCAGCCGCCAAACATCGTTCGTTGGTGCGCCCGTATCCCGACATTGATTTTGCGACGCCGAACAAGCAAGCGTCGAAAATCGAAAAATTATTTGGCGAGTTGGACTATGCGCCAAACAAAAATTTCAATTTATTCAACGGCGACATTCGCTTGATGTTTTTCGATGAAGCAAATCAGCGCCAGATTGATATTTTCATCGCGCAATTTGTGATGTGTCACAAAGTTCCCATCACCGAGCGAATGAATCTCGACTCGCCCACCATTCCCCTCGCGGAATTGATACTGACCAAACTGCAAATTTTCGAAATGAACGAAAAGGATATTCGCGACGTGTGCGCGCTGCTGCTCGACCATCCCCTTGGCGAAAATGACGTTGAAACGATTAACGTCACACGCATCATGCAGCTAACGGGCGACGATTGGGGTTTGTGGAAAACGAGCATGTTGAGTATTGCAAAAGTGAAACGGTATGTGCAAACCGTCGAGATGGATTCAGCGGAACACGAAACACTGCGCGCGCGGCTCGGCGGCTTGGAAGCCGCGATGCAAAATTCCCCGAAAAGTATGAAATGGAAGATGCGCGACCGCGTGGGTGAAAAAGTAAAATGGTATGAATTGCCGGAGGAAGTGAGAAGAGGATAGCAAGTATCAAGTAGCAGGTTCCAAGTGTATACTTGCCTCCTGCTATCTGCTACTTGTTTTCTGATATCTGATACCGAAGGAGCATCATGCCTCACGTTCGTTCGTTCCAAGTACCAACAATAATGAAGCACGGCATCGGCGCAATTCAAACGCTCGCCGAAGAAGCGCGCGCGCTCGGAATGCGCCGCCCGTTTGTTGTCACCGATCCGGGAATTGTAAAAGCGGGCTTGCTGCCGCGCGCGACCGACCCGTTGCGCGAAGCAGACATGGATTTTGTTGTCTTTGACCGCGTGGCGCCGAATCCACCGATTGCGCTGGTGGATCAAGCCGCCGCGCTGTATGCGTCGGAAAAGTGTGATGGCATCATCGGGTTCGGCGGCGGCAGTTCGATGGACACCGCGAAATCAGTTGGCGTCGTCGCGGAAAATGGCGGTTCAATTCTAAAATACGAATGGGCGGACCCACAGCCGATTCAAAAACGAATTCCGCCGACGATTTGTGTCCCAACTACTTCCGGCACCGGCAGCGAAGTGACGCTGTGGGCGGTCATCACTGACCCGCAGCGCAAAATCAAATTTAACGTCGGCGGCACCGCAGACATTGGCGCGTGGGTTGCGTTGATTGACCCCGAGCTCACGCGCGATTTGCCTGCGCCTGTCACCGCCGGAACCGGCATGGACGCGCTCGCGCACGCCATCGAATGTTACACTTGCGCGTACGCGCAGCCGTTCCCCGATTCCACCGCGCTGCTGGCGATGGAATATGTCGCGCAGTATTTGCGCGTCGCCTACGCGCAAGGACACAACATCCAAGCGCGCTACAAAATGTCTATGGCAGCGATGCTCGGCGCGTTATCGTACGGCACGGAAAGCGCGGGCGCCGCGCACGCGATGAGTCAATCGGCGGGCGGCGTGCACGACGTACCGCACGGCGCATTGACGGCGCGCGTTCTCGGTCCGGTGATGGAATACAATTACATGGGCGAGCCGCAAAAATTCGCGCGCATCGCGCAGGCGTTGGGTAAAGATACGCGTGGTTTGAATGTGTACGACGCGGCAGAACTCGCCGTCGAAGCGGTCTACGAACTCACCGACGACTTGAACATTCCGACATTGCAAGAATTGGGATTCGACGAAAGTGAAATTCCAATGCTTGCAAAAATCGCGTTCGAGGACCCGCAGACGATTGGCAATCCGCGCGATTTGACGCAAAAAGCATACGAAGGTATTTACAAGCGCACGTTTGAAATGGGCAAATGAATTTCGACTTTCCAAAACCGAACCTGCGCGCTGTGCGCTTGGACACTGTGCTGGCTGAAATCGAGCGCGGCGATTTTGTGCGGCGGTTGAACGAATCGGACACCGCGTACAGCTTCAAGCATGTCTTGATTCAAGAGACCGCGTATGCATCGCTGCTCCGCAATGAACGACGCGCGCTGCATCGCAATATCGCCATCAGCTGTGAACAGTTGTTTGCCGACCAGCTTGACGATTATCTCGCGCTGTTGGCATTTCATTACGATGAAGCAGGCGAAACGGCGAAAGCGGTCAGTTACTGGATGCGTTACGGCGAACGCGCGATGCAGATCAGCGCGTATCCCGAAGCGATTCACGCGTTGGAACATGCCTTGAGACTTGTCCCCAACAATGTTTCCGAACGCGCACGCGCGTTGACGCAGTTGGGCGAAGTGTATTGTCGGCGAACTGACTTTAAGCTAGCCGAAGAATATTTTCGTGACGCGCTCGACACGGCGATTGCAATTGATGAGCCGCGCATTGCCGCGATGGCATTAACCGGCGTCGCGCGCGTGGCAAGCCAACGCGGGGAACATGTACAAGCGCGCGAGCTGGGTATCGAAGCGCTGCGTTGGGCAAAAGATTCGCAAGACCGCGAAGCGATTGCGCGCGCGCATCGGCAGTTGGGCGTGGCATTCAACTATGAAGGCGTCAATACGTTGGCGCAGGAAAATTTACAAGACGCCCTCGCGCTTTTTCGCGAATTGCAAGATGAAGAAGGCGTTGGCAGTTGTCTCAATAGTCTTGGCGTGATTGCGCGCGAGGAAGGCGACGTGGAGCGCGCCCAAGCTCTTTTTGAGGAGGCATACGCGCTTTCAAAAAAGTTGGGCGACCGCTACGCCATGGGCGTGCGCCTCGTCAATCTCGGCGCCGTTGCCGAACAACGCGGTGAGTATGCCGCTGCCGCGCAGTATCAAGACAAAGCATTAGCCATCGCCCAAGAAATCGGTGACCGCGAAGGCGTGGCGCTGAGTTTGGTGAACCTGGCAAGTCTTGCGCTGACGCGCGGTGAACATGAAAAAGCGGACGCGCTGGCGCGACAAGCGTTGTGCGAAGCGAGTAATCTCGGTTCCATCGCGCTCGCGCTCTATATTGTGGGGATGTTGGCGAAAATTCAAGCGGCGCGCGGAGAATTTCAAGCGGCGGCGGAATTACTGGGCTTGGCGCTGACGCATCCTTCCAGCTCCGCCGATGTGAAAAACGATTTTGAACCATTGGTTGCGGAACTGGAAATTCAAATGACGCGCGCGCGTTTCGATGAAGCGTTTGCGCGCGGCAAGACACTCCAGCTGGCGCAGGTCGTTCAAACGATGGCGTTAAACGCAAAGGATGAAGCATGATTACAAACACCGCGCCCAAGTACGAATATCTCCCGCGCGAAGATATCGAGTTCATTCACGAAACAACCATGCGCGTGCTGGAAGAATTTGGCATCGCGTTCAATCATGACGAAGCGGTGGACATTTTAGAACGCGCAGGCTGCGAGGTTGACCGCGACGCGCTGCCCGCGCCGCTCGTGAAATTTTCGCGCGAGTTTGTGATGGAGCAGCTTGCCAAGGCGCCCGCCGAATTTACAATTCATGCGCGCAATCCAAAAAATAATATTGTGATGGGCGGCAATCACATGGTGCTTGCGCCGGTGTATGGTCCGCCGAATGTGCAGGATTTGGACAAGGGCAGGCGCGAAGCCACGCTCGAAGATTTTCGCAATTTTGTAAAACTTGCCCAAGTGGTGCCGGACATGCACAACGCAGGCGGCGTCGTGTGCGAACCAAACGATGAGCCGCAAGAGACGCGCCATCTCGACATGATTTCTTCATTGCTCACCTTGAGCGACAAGACCTTTATGGGCAATGTTGTCTCGGCGGAAAACGCGAACGACACGCTTGAGATGGCTTCGATAGTTTTCGGCGGACGCGAAAAAATCGCTCAAGACCCCGTGTTGCTCGCGTTGGTGAATGTCAATAGTCCGCGCTTGTACGATACGCGCATGTTGGATTCGCTCGTCACCTACGCGCGCGCGCGGCAGCCCTTGATCATTACGCCGTTCATTCTCGCAGGCGCGATGTCACCGGTTGCCGTCGGCGGAACGTTGGTGCAGCAAAATGCGGAGGCGTTAGCGGGAATTGCGCTCACGCAATTGATCAATCCGGGAACGCCGGTGGTGTATGGTTCATTCTTGTCGAACAGCGATATGCAATCGGGTAGTCCCGCGTTCGGCACGCCCGAATCGTGCGCGGGATTGTTTGTGAGCGCGCAGCTCGCGCGCAAATACAAGTTGCCGTTTCGCAGCGGCGGCGGTTTAACGTCAAGCAAGGTTGCGGATGGACAAGCGATGTGGGAAGCGACGATGACGTTTTGGCCCACGTTTCTCGCCTGCACGAATTTTGTTTTGCACGCGGCGGGCTGGCTGGAAAGCGGCTTGGTTTCTTCGTACGAAAAATTTGTGATGGATGTGGAAATCGTTCGCATGATGCAAGTTTTCCTGCGCGGCATCGCGTTGGACCAAGAAGGACTGGCGCTCGACGCCTTTGCAGAAATCGGACCCGGCGGTTATTTTTTTGGCGCGGAGCATACGATGCGACATTTCCGCGACGCGTTTTATCGTCCCCTCATCGCGGATGTGCAAAATTATGTGCGTTGGGAACAAAAGGGCGCAGAGACGGCGGACGTGCGCGCGAATCGCGTTTGGAAAAAATGGTTGAACGAATACGAGAAACCCGCGATGGATCAAGGAGTGGAAGAAGAATTGCGGGAATATGTGACGAAACGAAAGGAGGTGCTTCAGCAAAACACACCCATTTGATCTCATGCCTCGCAAAATCCGAGAGGGTTCACAGACACTGCCGAGCAGCGGGGACACCTGCCTAACAATCCCCCTCTGCGGCAGTGAATTCGTCAAAGGAGAAAAGCCATGCAACGCAAAATCTTTGTGCTTTTGGGCAGCATTGTTTTGATGCTCCTCGTGAGCAGCGCCGCGCTCGCCGGAGCCGTGCCCGCTTCTTTCGAGTCCTCACCCCAAATGAACGCGCCACAGACCTTGAATACCACCTTCAAGATCAACGTCGTCTTTGTCGGTTACAGCGCAGGAGACATCAACCTTCCGGCATTCCAATCTCAACTGCCAACCACGTACGATCCAATCGTACGTTATCCGGCATTTTACGGAATCAACCTGCCGGTCAATATTCACGGGGACTATGCTTTCGATTACACTTTTACGCCAACGAGTTTCAACGACGCGTTTTTCAGCTATCTGACATCCATCGGCAAGTCAAAAGCGTTAACAGACTATCAAGCCGCGTATAATGATCAAGTCAACAAGACGCTGACGGTCGGTCCGAAAAGTCTGTACATTGATGCGCCCTCTACCGAACGTTGGTTAATGACGCACGGGCGCGATGATCTGGGACTCGACATTGCCAATTACACCGTCTTTTTCGTGAATTGGTATGGACGCAGCGATTTCAAATTCCACGTTTATACCAAGACCGATGTCGCAGATCCTGATACAGGGTATAATTTTGGCAAAGTGCGGCAGACGCGCAAAATAATTGCCTGGGGCGGAAGTTATGGTCGCACATGGTTCTATGATCTTTCCGCCGGTCCGGAAGCGTGGACGGACAATTGGAATGTGGATGACGCCGATTTAGATGGAAATGGTGTAATGGAGTATCGTATGCCGCCAGTCTGGGAGTATGGCAACACCAGCGGCTATCGTCCCTTTACGGATCTTTCTGGTGATCTCGGCAAGGTCCTCCGCTGGGTGGCGATAGATCTCCTCTTTACCAGCTCGCCTCTCTATGATCCGCTGGCGAGCGCGCCCTTCCCTGGCAAAAAGAAAAAAGTATTCGTCAACATGTTCGAGGACGATCCCTCCGCCAACGGAACGAAGTGGATCGACATGCAACTCGTCCACGATAACCTCGGTCAATTCCAGCGCGATTACAAATGGAAGGTTGTGTTAAAGGATCAACAGCTGACCGGGGGCGCCAAAAAGGCGTTTCGCATTTTCACCGGATTGAACGGCTCGAATGATTGTTGGAACGCCTATGGCGATCCGTTTGCCGAGCTCTTTTGTTATTTTGACACCAACCGCAACCAATATCTGCCCAAGATCAAACCATCCGGACCGTACGTTGGTGGCATTTTTGCCTTTAACACGACGGACAACAATTTGGGCAACCAGTTCGGACTTTTGGGCTTTGCCGATGACAACTGGGTCAGCGGAAATCCCAGCTATGTTTTCGAGTTCGATTCGCCAGGTTACCGTGACTTGGGATACGGCTTTACGACCACGACGATCCACGAGTTCGGGCATCATATCGGTATGTCACATCCGCACGATGGTTATGACTCGACGAGTGCCACGGACTTTGGACCCTCCGACGACTTGTACTTTGCGTGGTCAGGTGATGAGAGCCACACCATCATGCACTATCTCGATCTCGCGGACGACTTTGGCTGGTTCGATAATGACAACATGAATCGCTTCCTGACGGGACGCTATCTGACGCGCGCAAATGAGATTGCGGCACAGATGCAAAGCGGTGAAACATCACGCGAAGCGAATGCGCTGTTGGAGCAAGCAGAAAGCCGCGCAATCGAAGCACGCGCGGCGTTCCAAAAGATGGATTACGCACGCGCAGCGAGCGAGGCAAAAGCCAGCTTTGACCAAGTCTGGCGCGCTGCCAAACTGGCGGGCTTGAAAGTGCCCATGATCGAACCACTCCCACAGGGTGGACCGCGGCAAGGTCCCAAGATGGTAGATCCGATCCGCTTCCCGGACAATTAACGTTGCATCCCAGCGCGAAAGGAACGGAGGGCGAGCAGTTGATGCTCGCCCTCCCATTCACCAGAAAAAAGTATTGACAGGAGTGCGAGTTAGGAGCATCCATGACGACCCTAGAACTTTTACGCATCAATTTGTCCACTTCACATGACGCGTTTTCCAAGACCGTCGCGGACGTGACGCAAGAGAACGCGGATTATGTTCCGCCCGGCATAATGCATCCCATCGGAGAACGGTGGGCGCACTTGGTGATGGCAGAGGATATGCTGCTGCACAATTTTGTAACGCAAACGACACCCTTGTTCGCGCAAGATTGGGCGGGGCGCACCGGTTTTGCTGCCGATATTACCATGCTCATCGCGCAAACCTCAGACGCCGCGCGCGCGTTTCGTGTTGATGATTTGAACGCGCTGCGAGAATACATGCGCGCGGTATTCGAAAACACGCAGTCCTTCATTAACAATGCGAATCCTGAACTCTTGGAAACCAATGTGGACATGAGCGTCATCGGTTACGGGCAAGTGCCGTTTCCCGTTTGGTTTAGCACTTTTATCGTCGGACACATTCACGATGTGATGGGGGAAATTTCCGCGCTCAAAGGTTTGCAGGGGCTCAAAGGATATCCGTTTTAGCAGATAGCAGATTGCAGATAGCGAATTGCCATTAGCCATTTGCCATCTGCTATCCGCTACAAGCCAATTCATGCGCTCACAAGCTCAGGTCGTTATCATCGGCGCGGGCGTCGTCGGTTGCAGCGTCGCGTATTATCTGACCCAAATGGGTTGGCGCGACGTCGTCGTGTTGGAACAAGGACCGCTCTATAAAGTGTACGGTTCCACGTCGCACGCGCCGGGACTCATTTTTCAACACAACAATTCCAAAAGTTACTGCCAAATCGCGCAGTGGACGGTGGAAATATACAAGCGCGTGAATGACTTGAACGCCGCGCCCGAAAAATGCGCATGGCAAGTCGGCTCGCTCGAAATCGCGCAGACGCCCGAACGCTGGCACGAACTTAAACGCAAGATCGGCAACGCGAAAGCGTGGGGACTTGAAGCGCATCTCGTCACGCCGGACGAAATAAAACAACTTGTGCCAATCATGCGCGTAGATGATTTGTACGGCGCGTTCTACGTACCGAGCGATATGGACATCAAAGCCATCGCGCTGCTGCAAGGCATCACCAAACTCGCAGAGGACGGCGGCGCGGAATTTTTTGATTACACGCGTGTCACGGGAATTGATGTGACGCCCGCAAATGGACGCGCCCCGCGCGTCCGCGCGGTGAAAACGAATCGCGGCGAGATTCAATGCGAGTACGTGATTTGCGCGGCGGGCTTGTGGGGACCTGTGATTGGTGAAATGGCTGGCGTACCGATTCCGCAAACGCCGTGCGAACATCTTTATTTACGTACGATGCCAATCGCGGAACTACAGAACGCGCAAGATGAATTGGAAATGCCGATAGTGCGCGCACAAGACCGCGATTTGTATTTTCGACAGCATCGCAACGCGTGGGGCGGCGGCTCGTACGCGCATGAACCGCGAATCAACTTTGCGGACGAATTGCGCGAGGATGACCATCCCGCGCTCACACCCGCGCCGCCGCAAAATGTCGAAGCGTTCATGTCCGAAATGGCGCAGCGTTTTCCCGCGACGGCGCACGCGCAAATTGCAGACGCGTTCAATGGGATGTTCACCTTTACGCCTGACGCGAACATGAATCTTGGCGAATCTATGCGCGTGAAAAATTTTTGGTCGGCGGAAGCGGTGTGGGTCACGCATGGCGGCGGAGTTGGACGCGTGATTGCGGAATGGTTGACGACGGGCGTGCCGCCGCTCGACATGCGCGAACACGACATCAATCGCTGGCATTCGTTCGCGTTCAGCAAGCCGTACATTCGCGCGCGCGCCGAACGGCAGTACATTGAAATTTACGACATTGTTCATCCGTTACAGCAAACGTTGAATCCGCGCGGAATTCGCGTCACGTCATTTCACGAACGCGAGAAAGCGTTGGGCGCGGAATTTTTCGAAGCGGCGGGCTGGGAACGTCCGCAGTGGTATAACTCAAATTCCCCTCTCCTTGCAGGAGAGGGGTTAGGGGTGAGGTCTGGTTGGGCAGCGCGCTATTGGTCGCCCATCATCGCGGCAGAACACCGCGCGACGCGCGAACGCGTTGGTTTGTTCGATTTGACCGCGTTCACAAAACTGCGCGTCGAAGGCAAAGACGCGCTATCGTTTTTACAACGCGTCGCCGCGAATCAAATGGATCGTCCGCTTGGTCACGTCACTTATACCGCGATGTGCAACGAACGCGGCGGTATCGAAACCGATTTGACGGTGACGCGGGTCGCGCATCAAGAGTTTCTCGTTGTCACGGGCGGCGGGATGGGGATGCACGATTTGGCGTGGTTGAAAAAGAATTTGCGCGACGATGAAAATGTGATGATTACGGATGTGACATCGAGTTATGCCACGCTCGGCTTGTGGGGACCTCGCGCGCGCGATTTGATTGAGAAAATTACGCGCGATGATTTTTCTAACAAAGGATTTCCGTATGTCACATCGAAAGAGGCGTTCATTGGTTACGTTCCCGTGCGCGCGATTCGCATTTCATACGCGGGCGAACTCGGTTGGGAGTTGTACACGCCGACAGAGTACGCGTTGAAATTGTGGGACACGATTTGGGACGCGGGACAACAATTTGGTATCGCGGCGGTGGGCGGCGGCGCGTTCGAATCGCTCCGCATCGAAAAGGGTTATCGCTTTTGGGGTTCGGACATTCACGCGGAATACAATCCCTACGAAGCGGGCTTGGGGTTTGCGGTGAAATTGAACAAAGGCGATTTTATCGGACGCGATGCGTTACAAAAAATAAAAAGCAAAGGCATCACGCGTAAACTGGTGGCGATGACGTTCGATGACCCGCAAGTGATTGTGATGGGTAAAGAGCCGATTGTTGATTTTGCATCGCCCGACAAGGTTTTGGGTTACGTCACGAGCGCGAATTTCGGTTACACTGTGGGCAAAAGCATCGCGTATGGGTATGTGCCAATCGAATACGCGAATGAAGGAACGAAGGTAAAAATTTATTACTTTGGCGAATGGCACGGCGCGACGGCGACGCGAGAACCGTTGTATGATGGGGATGGAAGGAGATTGAGGTCGTAAGATGGAAAGGAAAATGTTAATTTTTGAAAAAGAACAAGTGCCGCTGCATACAGATAAATATGGAGTCGTCCGCGTAATTGGCTCGCGCGTGACGTTGGATACGATTGTTGGATATTACGAACAGGGCGAGTCACCTGAAGATCTGGTCGATGGATTTCCATCCCTACAATTGGCAGATGTGTATGCCATCGTGAGTTACTATCTAAAAAATAAGGATCAGGTTCGCGCGTATCTGCGTGAGCGTGAAAAGAAAGCAAAGGCGATTCGTAAAAAGGTGGAGGCGCGTTCAAACAACCGTGATTTGAAAAAACGCTTGTTAGCGCGGCGTAAAGCCGCTGTGCTTGCCAAATGATTCGCTTTCTGACCGATGAGAATTTTAATGGCAAGATCGTGCGTGGTCTGCGCGCGCGGAATCAGCTGATTGATGTTCTCCACTGGCTAGATATTGGCGCGGAAGGTGAAGAGGATCCTGTGATCTTGGAATGGGCAGCACAACAAGGGCGCATGGTATTGACCCATGATTTTGATACGATGATTGGCTTTGCGTATGAGCGTGTCGAACACGGATTAGCAATGCCGGGTGTTGTTGCCATCCCCTCTGAAACACCGTTTCGCCCCATCATTGATGATCTGCAGCTCATTGCGGAAGCGTCGCATGAAAATGAATACGCGGGACAAGTGATTTATCTTCCTTTGTGATTAAAATAAATATCATGGCAGAGTTAGAACATCTCTCGAAACTTTACGAAGGCGTCGACGCGTGGAACGCGTGGCGCGATGAATTATCACAGATCATTCCCGATTTGAGCGGCGCAGAACTTGCGGGAATGAATCTCGCGCGCGTCAATCTCAGTACGGTCTATCTCGCAGACGCGAACTTGAGTAACGCAAATTTGCAGCACGCGAATTTGATTGGCGCGGAACTTGCGAACGCGAATTTGGAAGCCGCGAACTTGTCATTTTCGCTGCTGCGTTTTGCGGATGTGAGCCATGCGAATTTTACAAATGCGAATCTGGAGCAAGCCAACTTGACGGAAGCGGACGCGCGGCACGCGAATTTTTCGGATGCAAATTTACGGATGGTAATCTTGACCAAAGCATATTTGGCAAATGCCAACTTTACGCGCGCGAATCTCTCCAGCGCGGCGTTGGTGGACGCGGATTTGACTGACGCCATTTTTGACGGCGCAAATTTAGACGCGGCGATAATGCCGGATGGAACGATGAAGGAGTAGCATGTCATTGCGAGGCACGAAGCAATCCCATACGCGAATCGCCAAGACAACGCGTTGGATGTACGCCACGCGTGGGAGATTGCTTCGTCACAAAAACCGTTCCTCGCAATGACAATGGGGGCAACATGAACGCGCGCGATATTCTCTTTTACGGCAATCGCACATTGTTGAACAGCATGGAACGCGTTCCGCCAAATGAACGCAACACCGGCGGACTCATTGGCTGGTGGTCGGCGCGTGAGGCGATGGCGCATCTCGCAATTTTTGAGGCGGGACTTGTACAAATTCTCGAATCGTTTTTGGGTGGACCGTTTCCCGAATTGTTGTCGAACATGGATTCATCGAAAAATGATCAACTCGTCGCGCAAAAAGAGGGAAAATCCTTTGATGATTTGTTGCAAGAGTATCACGACGCGCACGCGCGCGTGATGGAACTGATTGAAAAAATTTCTCCGGAGAAATTGCGCGAGGTGGGAACGATCCCGTGGTACGGGGACGAGTATTCGCTCGACGATTTTATTGTGTACACCTTTTACGGGCACAAGCGCGAACACGCCGCGCGATTCGAGGCGTTTGGGGATTTGTTGGAGGGAAAAATTTAGTTTGCAGGCGCGTTCAAATCTGGAAGTCTGGAAATACGCGTCAGCCATTCAATGCGGTCAAAGTCGGGGTCGAACGAAGCGAGAAATTTAATGTTGCGTTCGCGGCAAGAAACAGCGATGAGCGCGTCGTTAAAATTGAGTTCTCCGTTTGTCTCACGCACCAAACCTACAACTTGATCATAGAGTTGTGACAAATCTTGATAGAGCCATGTGATTTGTGTTTTCGGGAAACGTTCTTCCAGGCGAATAAACAAATCAGCCAAGTCCCCACTGCGTCGTTTTTCGTGAAAGCGGCGCGACAAGGTACTGATTGCCTCTGCCAAGACACAATCGAAAATGATTTCATGAAATTCGCCTTGAAATAGCACATCCTCCAATTCCAGCGCGTGCGCGCGCCAGATGTCTTTGTCATCCAGAAATCCAATTACGAAAGACGTGTCAAAGGCAACGGCTTTTGGCATTTTCTAATCTCCATCATAAAGCGCTTCACTGTCTGCGAGAGCATCGCCTCCTAGAGAGATGATGCCCGACAAAGAATTAAGCGTGCCAGGCGGAAGATAAACTGTAGGCGATGAGAACGTTTTACGTGACTTGGTCAAAGCTCGTACCTTCCGCTTTTTGCGCGTTTTGCCATTGGCGGGACGAAGCGTAACATACACTTCTGTTCCTTCTTTCAATCTCAATTTGCGCGATAATTTAAGTGTGCCATTTGAATAACGCGCTCTCAATTTTGGATATGTTACCATTTTTCACCTCCGCGCGAATTATAACATACCGATAGGAGTTTTATGGAACGTCGCACACCACTGTACGATTATCATTTGCGGAACGCGTCCACGCTCGTCAAGGGCGGCGGCGATTTCATGTTTCCGCTGCAATATACGTCGAGCGTTGAGGAACATCTCAACACGCGGGCGAATGTGGGAATGCAAGATTTGTCCACGATGGGTGAAGTGGACATTAAAGGTCCGGGCGCGGAACGTCTCATCAATCGGCTCATTGTGAATGAAATCCGCGATTTGATGCCGGGGCAGGCGCGCTATTCGACGATGGTGAATGAAGACGGCGGCGTCGTGGACGACATCACCGTCTATAAATTTTCCGACGACCATTTCATGATTGTGACGAGTTCCGGTCCGCGCAAAAAAACGGCGCGGTGGATTACGGACTGGGCGGAAGGTTCGAGCGCGTACGCGACGGATGTGACGGCGGCGATTGCGCTGCCGGTGGTGCAAGGTCCGCGCTCGCGCGAATTTTTGAAAACGGTGGTGCAAGGCGCGGACGTGGAGAAACTGAAATACTTTCGGTTCGCGCCGGTGACCATCAACGAAACAGAACTGCTACTGTCGCGTTCGGGCTATACGGGCGAACTCGGCTACGAATTGTACGCGCCTGCCGAAGAAGTGGGCGCGCTGTGGGAATTTTTGTTGAATGCGGGTAAAGCGTTCGGGTTAAAGCCGTACGGCGTGGCGACGATGCAAACGCTGCGTTTGGAAAAAGCGTATCCGCTGTATGGCAACGACATTAACGAAGAGGTTACGCCGTTTCATGTTGGGCTGGACCGCTGGATTCGTTTCGACAAACGCGATTTCATCGGACGCGATGCGTTACTGCGCGCGCAAGAACGCGGCATCGAAGAACGATTTACCGGATTGATTCTCGAAGGTGATATGCCTGCGAATGTGCGCGACGCAATCTATCCGGCGCGCGAAGTGAACTTGTTCAAGGGCGAAGAAAAAGAATACGGCGCGGAAGCGGGCAGTCCCGAAGATAAAGTTTTCCCCGGCGCGCAGCAAGTTGGCTATGTGACGTACAGCAACAAAGGTCACAGTGTCGGCAAAACGCTCGCGCTCGCGTATTTGCGAACATCGCACAATTTCGTTGGCGCGCGTTTGGTGATTCAAACGAATGGGCGCTGGATTCCCGCCACCGTCGCGCAAACGCCGTTCTTTGACCCGGGTGGTTTGAGATTGAGGGCGTAGAAACGTTGCAGGTTGCAAGTTGCAGGTTTTCCTTTTGACCTACTACTTGCTATCTGATACTTTATTCCATGTTGAACAATCGTCTTTCCCAAAATTTCCGCGTTCATCCGCGTTCATCCGCGTCCAACACCCCGCCCGCGCGCCTGAACGATATTCCAAAACATTACGACGCGATTGTGTTGGGCGTCGGCGCGATGGGCAGCGCGGCGTGTTATCAACTGGCGAAACGCGGCAAACGCGTTCTCGGACTCGAACAATTTTCGATTCCGCATGACCAAGGTTCATCGCACGGCATGACGCGCATCATTCGGCTCGCGTATTATGAGCATCCCTCGTACGTAAATTTATTACGCCGCGCCTATGAATTGTGGAATGATTTGGAAAATGTCGCGCGCGAAAAATTATTGTACAAAACGGGTTCGCTTGATGCGGGTCCCGAAGACAGTTGGGTGTTTCAAGGTTCGTGGCGTTCGTGCAAGGAACACGATTTGCCGCATCAAGTTCTCACGGGCGCGGAACTGCATCGCAAATTCCCCGGTTACAATTTGCCCGACACGACGATGGCGGTGCTGCAGCCCGACGGCGGATTTCTCGCGCCGGAAAAATGTATTGTCGCGTTCGTGATGGCGGCGCAAGCGGCGGGCGCGGAAATTCATGGGCACGAACCCGTGTTGGATTGGGAGCCGTATCTCGACGGTTTCAAAGTCATCACCACGCGCGACGAATATCACTGCGACAAGTTGATTATTTCGGCGGGCGCGTGGGCGGCGAAAATGATTCCCGAACTGCGCGACCTCACCGTTCCCGAACGCCAAGTGCTGGCGTGGCTTCAGCCGCAGCGTCCTGAATTTTTTCAACCCGAAAATTTTCCCGTGTTCAATTTGCTCGTCGAAGAAGGACGCTATTACGGCTTTCCGATTCACGGCATCCCCGGTTTCAAATTCGCGCGCTATCATCACTTTGAAGAAATCGTTGACCCCGACGAATTTGAACGCGAGGCGAACGACGACGACGAACGCGCGCTGCGCGAATTTTGCGAACGTTATTTCCCGTACGGCGTCGGTCCCACAATGACGCTCAAGTCATGTATTTTCACAAACACGCCTGACCGCCATTTCATCATTGACACGCATCCCGATATGAAAAATCTCGTCATCGTTTCGCCGTGTTCGGGACACGGATTTAAATTTGTCAGCGTGATTGGCGAAATCGCCGCCGACCTCGCGCACTATGGCACGACGCGGCACGATATTTCACTTTTCCAACTTGCGCGTTTTTACGACCCGCTGTACATGGCGAGCATCCCGCAAACACATCGCGCGGTTGGTGGCGGAAAACATGGCGCAGGTCGCTCGCACACGCAAGGGTATCCAACGCCGCCGCCGACGCGCGGGATTCGGGAAACGAGAAGCGAGAAACGAGAAATCAGAAACGCGATGCGTCACACGTCGAACACGAATTGGCCGCAAGCAAATGCGATGCCGCATAGATTTTCACAGAGCGTTTCGCGCGCGAAGGCGGAAGAATGGGGCTATCAATTACCGGAGGATGTAAGTACGTTTTGGTAAAGGAGACAGGACAATGGCAGATCCGTCCACCCTCGCCGATTTCCTTCGCGCCAACAGTTACGCGCGCGTGCCCGACGAAACGCGTCAGGAAGAGGGTTGGGGCTCGTACAAAAAAGGGTATGAACTCCGCATCGTTGTCAAAACACAAGACGATTTGAAACGGGTGCGAAAACTCTTGAAGGACGTGCACATCAAACCGGGCAAAGCATATCGCAAAGCACAGCAGTGGGTTCAGCCCATCTATGGCAAGCAAGCAGTCCATCAACTCACCGCGCTGAAAAGCAAGAAACGCTGAATGATTCCTCTCCGTATCGGCTCGATTGAATTTTCCCCTGCGCTGATTATTTTTGACAAAGACGGCACACTGATTGATTTTAATTTCATGTGGGCGAGTTGGGTGGTCGAACTCGCCCAACGGTTGGAACGCGCCTCCAATCTTTCACTGGCGGCACAGCTGTACGAGGCGATGGGTTATGACGCGGCGCGTCATACCGTCATTGCCGGTTCGCCGCTCGCCGCCCATTCGATGGCAGATTTGTACGTGCTGACGGGAAAGGTCGTACACGCGAGCGGCGTATCAGCCGAAGAAACCGTGCGCGTATTGAATGAGGCGTGGTTTGTTCCCGACCCGGTGACGATGGCGCGTCCGCTCGCCGATTTGCCAAAACTTTTTTCGAATTTGCGCGCGCGCGGTATTTTGATTGGCGTTGCGACAAGCGATGACCGTAACTCAACCATTGAGACATTACACGCGTTGAAAATTTTTGAAATGGTGAGCGCATTGGTGAGCGCGGACGATGGTTTGCCGAACAAACCCGCGCCCGCTATGCTCTTGCGCGTGTGCGACGAACTGAATGTTTCACCCGCGCACAGCATTATGGTTGGCGATGGTGTCGCGGATATGCAAGCCGCGCGCACAGCAGGAATTGGTTTGCGCGTTGGTGTGTTATCCGGGGTGAGTTCGCGCGCAATGTTAGAAGGGACCGCTGACGTAATTGTAGATTCGGTCGCGGCACTGCTGTGACAACCGCTTGCTATTCTCTTGACCGGGGTGTGATGACAACACGCGCTCTTTTGCAACGTTGCATTGCTCTTCTAACAGTGTTATCATAATCGGGCAAGACGCACCTCTGGAATTCTTTTCGCCCTTCTTTTTTCAAAACATCTAATTAACTCAATGTTCGAGTCCCGCTTCAAGGAGAGCGACACGCATGAAACGAATGGTCCCGCTGTTTGCTTTTGCTTGCCTCGTGCTACTTGCTGCTTGTGGAGTAGAAGGCATTTCCGATGCCGCCCCTACCACAGCGTCACAGCCGACTGAAGTTTTTACGCCAATTGTGCTTGAACCAACCAATACACCTGTTCCTCCACCTCCCACTCCAACGCCGCGTCCCAGCCCAACCGCCGCGCCGGCACAACCGACAACCTCCACCGGCACGGGCGCAACTGCCGCGCCCACGGAAGCGCCCAATGCGGGCGTTGATACGCCGATGGTTGAAATCACCGGTGGCACATTCAAGATGGGCAGCGATGCCGGAAATGCAGATTCCAAACCGCCGCATCAAGTCGAGGTAAAATCGTTCATGCTCGATACCTTTGAGGTGACGAATGCAGATTTCAAAAAATTTGTAGATGCCGCTGCCTACAAGACAGATGCAGAAAAGAATGGTTCGAGTGATAATTGGCTGACCTATGCCAAGGACAAGGACGATCATCCCGTCGTCAAAGTATCGTGGAATGATGCCAAGGCATTTTGTGAATGGGCGGGCAAACGCCTGCCCACCGAAGCGGAATGGGAATTTGCCGCGCGCGGCACGGACGGTTTTACATTTCCATGGGGCAATGAGTTTGACCCGAAAAAAGCCAATGTGAAAGCGAGTGGGCTGCGCGGCACCACCGCCGTCGGTTCGTTTCCTGCCGGTGCGAGTCCCTTTGACATTCAAGATATGAGCGGCAACGTTGCCGAATGGACCTCGACAGTTCCGGAACATTATCCGGGCAACACCACGGATTCCAAATTGTATGGCGCAAATCTCTTTGTGTTGCGCGGCGGCGGTTGGTTCAGTCCGGAGGAACAGGCGACAACCTTCTTTCGCAATTCAAACGTTCCAATAGCTGGAAATGATGATCTTGGCTTTCGCTGCGCCAAGTAGTGTGTCGTCACGCGCCTATCGTGTATCGCCCATCGCGTATCGCATCCCTCCATAGACGCTGCGATACGCGATCTGCCATATGCAATAAGCGCCAAACGATTTCAAAGGAGGATAAGCATTATCTTGTAACTTTGCCCACCCATTCCCTCAGGTCCCAATTCAACCAAACCAATGGAGGTTATACAGAATGAAACATAAATGGATTTACGCGCTTCTTGCCATTGCTCTCTTGGTAGCAATGGTGCCGACTGCGCCGGCAAGCGCAGCGCCCGCCGGCGCCGCGATGGCGTGCGCGAAAGATTACACCGTCAACGCCGGTGATACGCTCTCTGCGATCGCAGAAAAAGAATACGGCTCGATCACCGCGTACTGGCCCATCATGGCGGCAACCAACGCCAAGCATCTCACCGATGCCTCGTATGCCAAGATCGAAAATCCCGATTTGATCGAACCCGGCTGGAAGTTGTGCATTCCGAGTACAACGGATGCGGAAGCATTCCTCAAGGCATTCCCCGGACGCGACACACCGACAGGCGTCGCGATGTTGTTCGGTGAAGGCGCCAAGGGGCAACTCATTGTCGCCTCGTGGTGGACGAACGGCGGTGAATTCGCCGGTTTGAATGAAATGTTCAAGATGTTCAAAGAAGCGAACCCGGATGTCGAAATCGTCAATGCTGCCATCGCCGGCGGCGCCGGCACCAATTTCAAAGGTCAACTGCTTTCGCAGTTGCTCGGCGGCGTCGCGCCCGACACCTTTCAACTCCACGCGGGTTGGGAAGCCGATACGTACGACCCCGGCGTCCTGATCACGAATGTGGATGATGCGTATGCGCGCAACAAGCTCGAATCTGTCTTTCCGCCAACGCTCTTGAGCATGTTGAAATTCAAAGACCATTATTGGGGCGTCCCGGTCAACATCCATCGCTCCAATGTCTTGTGGTACAACAAAGCCCTGTTCGAAAAAGCAGGCATTACCGCTCCTCCGACGACGTGGGATGAATTCTTTGCCGCTGCCGATAAACTCAAAGCCGCAGGAATCGCGCCCGTCGCGTTAGGCGGCAAAGATGGATTCGAATTACAACACACCTTCGAAACCATTCTCGCCGGTTCCATGACTGCAGAAGAATATGCCGGACTCTGGACGGGCAAAACCTCGTGGAACAGCCCAAAGGTGACAGCGGCGCTCGAAACCTTCAAGAAATATCTCAGCTATGCCAACGAAGACCATGCTGCGTTGACATGGGCAGCCGCGACGCAACTGCTGATTGACGGCAAAGCCGCCATGAACATCATGGGCGACTGGGCAAACGGTCAGTTCATCTCGGGGAACTTTACGGACTATGGATGGGCGCCGGTTCCCGGCACCAAGGGCACGTTCGTTGCCCTGTCCGATTCGTTCGCGCTCCCGACCAAAGCCCCAGACCCCGTAAATGCGAATCTCTGGCTCGACCTCGCGGGCAGCAAAGCCGCGCAAGAAGCCTTCAACAAGCAAAAAGGGTCCATCTGCGCGCGCACCGATTGCGATTACTCGTCCTTTAACGCGTATCTGCAATCCGCCGCCAAGGATTGGACCGCGGATTCCATCGTGCCGAGCGTGACGCACGGCGCTGCAGCGAAACCCTCCTGGGCAACCAAGGGTTATGCGGACGCCGTCAATCTCTTTGCAACGAGTGGGGACGTCGCAGCCGCGCAAGCTGCGTTGGTAGCTGCGGCAGCAGATGCCGGCTATCCACAATAAGCATTAACAGTTCTCTCGTGCGAGGTAGGCAGTGTCGCCTACCTCGCACTCTATTCTTTCCATCCCGAATTCCTGTCAGGACGAGAAATGAGTACATCTCCCCAAGCAATCGGTAGTTACACGGAAACCGCGCTGCCCAAGAAACGCTGGCTGAGTCGTCAAAACTGGGAGCGCATCGTTTCGATCCTTATCCTCTTGCCCTCCATCATCGCGCTGGGTATTTTTGTTTATGCCTTTATCGCCTGGACCGGTTTCATTTCGCTTACTGCGTGGAACAGCGCCGCGCCCGATTTTACCTTTGTCGGCTTGCAAAATTACGCGCGCATCTTTATCGGCAGCGGCACGGATGCGATTCGCTTTCGATACGATATTCGCAACGAGGTTGGCTTTTTGATTTTGTTTGTCGGCGGCTCTGTCATCTTTGGATTCTTGCTCGCCACACTGCTCGACCGCAAGATTCGAGGGGAATCGGTCTTTCGCAGCATCTTTTTGTTTCCGATGGCAATCTCGTTTGTCGTCACCGGCGTGGCATGGCGTTGGGTGCTCACCCCCGGCACGCAAGAGACGGGATGGGTGGGCATCAATTTGCTTGTCACGAATTTGGGATTGGGCGGACTCCGCTCCGGTTGGTTCACCGATCCAACGATTCTTTTTATTCGCCCTGATACAGCGCTCGGACAATTCTTGCACAGCATCGGACTTGGATTTATCGCCGCGCCCGATTTTGGCTACGCGGTGGCAATGAGTTCGATTGTCCTGGCAGCGGGTTGGCAAATGGTCGGTTACACGATGGCGCTGTATCTCGCGGGCATTCGCAGCATTCCGGATGAATTGCGCGAAGCCGCGCGCATTGATGGCGCAACCGAATGGCAAGTGTATCGCCATGTGATTATTCCGCTGCTGCGTCCCGTTACACTCACCGTCATTATTATTCTGGCGCACATTGCGCTCAAAATTTTTGATCTCGTTTATTCCATGACCGGTGGCGTCAGCGCGGGTTTTGCGACCGATGTGCCTGCGCTCAATATGTGGAAGACGACGTTTGATGCAACGAAATTCGCGCAAGGCGCGAGCATCGCCATCATTTTGTTATTGATGGTCGGCGTCTTGATTATTCCTTATCTCATCTGGCAAACCCGTTCGGAGGCAAGCTGATGACAGCGACAGCTCCAACGCGCAAAGCATCGCGCTTTCATTGGACGCGCATTCTCATTTACGCGCTCCTCATCGTCTTTGCAATCTGGTTCTTGATGCCGGTGTACGTGTTGTTGATGGCAAGTCTCAAGAGCCAAGCCGAAGCGATGCAGATGCAAAATATGTGGCTGCCGCCGCGCATTCTCGGCATCCGCAGTTTCTTGATTGCGTGGTTCGGTTCCAATGAACCCCCCGCGACACTCGGGCTGGAACAAGGTTTCTGGAATAGCGTGATGCTCGTGATTCCTGCGACTATCATCTCGACGCTCATCGGTTCCATCAATGGCTACGTTCTCGCCAAGTGGAAATTTCGCGGCGCCGATTTTCTCTTTACGTTGATGCTCTTTGGCATGTTTCTGCCGTATCAAAGTATTTTGATTCCGCTCGTCGTCACCTATCAAAACTTTACAAAGTTCACAGGCATTCCACTCTTTGCCACCATTCCCGGTCTGGTCGTCGCGCATGTCATTTATGGCATTCCGATTTGCACGCTCATCTTTCGCAACTATTACGCGCAGCTGCCAACCGAAATGATTGAAGCCGCACGCATTGACGGCGCGAATTTTTTCAGCATCTATCGCCGCATTCTTTTGCCGCTTTCACAGCCCGCGTTCGTCGTCGTCGTCATCTGGCAATTCACTTCGATTTGGAACGATTTTCTTTTCGGCATCACACTCGCCAACACGCCAAAAGTGTATCCCATCACCGTTTCGCTCAACAACATCGCGGGCAGTTTTCACGTGCCGTACAATGTGCAAATGGCAGCCGCGCTCATCACCGCGATCCCGCCGTTGCTTTTGTACATTTTCCTCGGGCGCTATTTCATTCGCGGTCTCATGGCGGGCTCACTCAAAGGGTAAAGGACATGCCCGCAACGAAGGTTGCGGGCAAATTTTTTTATGCCAAACGCGATCTGGGATTTCAAAAATCCGTACGAGTGGATGGAACGCGCGGCGCGTTCGACCTTTCCCCCGTTGATTGTTTGCTGCGCCATCAGCGGCGGCATTCAAGGCAAAGAGGTCAATCCGAATTTGCCCGAAACGGCAGAGGAACAAGCGCAGTCCGCGTATGAGGCGTACAATGCGGGCGCGTCCATGATTCACGTTCACGTTCGCAACACCCAAAAATTGTACGAGAGTTCCGACAGCGCGGAGGAATATCGCGCGGTCAATCGCATGATTCGCGCGCGCTGTCCCGATGTCATCATCAATAATACAACGGGCGGCTCGTACGGCATGAGCGATGAACAACGCCTCGCCTGTTTGGACGCCGCGCCCGAAGTCGCGTCGCTGAATCTCGGTCCCGAGATGTACAAATTCAGAGCCAAAGCGCGCAATGCGCCGCTCACGCATCCGCGCCCCGAATTAAATCTCGACGGTTTGCACCCCGCGACCTACGCGCAAATCAATCATTACGCGCGCGAAATGCAAAAACGCGGCATCAAACCCGAAATGGAAATGTATCATCCGGGCATGTATTGGGTGATTCAAGATTTACAGCGCGAAAATTTGATTGCGCCGCCGTACTTGATTCAATTCGTTCTCGGCACCACGACGGGCAGTTTCGCGAATCCGTGGACAATCATGTCGCTGCTGCAAGAAGTGCCGCCCAACGCGCTGTTTGAAGTGATTGGCACGGGCGCGTATCAACTGCCGCTCAACACGCTCGCGATTATTTTGGGCGGACATGTGCGCGTCGGCATGGAAGACAACGTGTATTACAAAAAAGGACAGCTGCTCGAAAGCAACGCGCAAGCCGTTGAACGCATCGTCCGCGTCGCGCGCGAACTCAACCGCGAAATTGCGACCCCTGCGCAAGCACGCGAAATGTTGGGGCTCTCGCCGATTCCTTCACAACCATGAAAACCATTCCCGAACAAATCACCGAGCGCTATCTCGAACGCACGCCGAAATCGCAAGCGCTCACCGAACGCGCGCGTCACGTTCTGCCCGGCGGCGACACGCGCACCGGCGTTTATTACGCGCCCTATCCCGCGTTCATGGTGCAGGGCAGCGGCGCGTATCTCACCGACCTCGACGGCAATCAATACCTCGATTTCCTAAACAATTACACCTCGCTCGTGCATGGACACGCGCATCCCGCGCTGCTCAACGCCGCGCGCGAACAACTCCCGAACGGGACTGCCTTTGCGTCCCCGATGGTAAAACAGATTGAACTTGCCGAATTGTTGTGCGAACGCGTGCCAAGTGTGGAGCATGTCCGTTTTTGTAATTCCGGGACGGAAGCGACGATGCTCGCGGTGCGCGCCACACGCGCGTTCACAGGCCGCAGTGGCATTTTGAAAATGCGCGGCGCGTATCACGGTTCGCACGACCTCGCGGCGGCGACGGACGACCCCGATGCGGATCGCGGTATCCCCGACGGTTTGCGCCAAAACATTTTTTTCGCGTCGTTCAATGACTTGAACGCAGTGGAAAAAATCCTCGCGGAACACGCGAACGAAATCGCGGGCATCTTGATTGAACCTGTGCCGAACGCGGGTGGGATTCCCTTGCCGCGCGAAAATTATTTGGCAGGATTGCGCGCGCTGGCGGACAAATTCAATGTGCTGCTGATTTTTGATGAAGTCGTCACGCTGCGCTTGAATGAGGGTGGTTATCAAAAAATTGCTAATGTCATGCCTGACCTGACGGCGATGGGGAAAATCATCGGCGGCGGATTCGCCGTCGGCGCGTTCGGCGGCAACCGTGACATCATGGCAAATTTTAATCCCGCGCAGAAAAATCCGATTCCCCATTCCGGCACGTTCAACGGACACAGCGCGACGATGGCAGCGGGCATCGCGTCACTTGAAAATTTGCCGCAAGCGGAAATAGACCGCATCAACGCGTTGGGCGACGTACTCGCGGCGGGCTTTGACGACGCGTTCAGCGAAGCGGGCATCGTCGGCAAAACAACGCACGTCGGTTCGTTGGTCCAAGTGCATTGGCGCGATGGCGAAATTGCCAACATGGAAGATGTCGCGCAAGGATTCCGCGCGGCGGGCGATTTGCCGTACCTGCTGCATTTGGAATTGCTCAATCGCGGCATCTATTCCGCCGCGCGCGGCGAATACAACATTTCGACGGTTGTGAATGACGCAGAGGTAGATCACGCGATCACAACCGTTAACGAAACTCTGCACAAATTGAAACCGTACATTGCAGAGAAATATCCGGCGTTGATTGCGAAATAACCATGCTCACCAAAAAACAACAGCGCGCGGCGCAAAAACGCGCGCATGAATTTTTGAAGCGCGCGGGGATTGTGCTGACGCGCGCCGAAGCCCGCAATATCGAAATTGCCGATTTCGCGTTGGACGAATTGGAAACGACGGGGCTTGAACTCGTGGTGTACCTCAACACCGAACGCTGCTGCGCCAAGGAACTCGTCTTGTTTCCGCGCCAAACCTGCCCTGAACATTTGCATCCTCCGATAGCGCGATTCGACGAACCGGGCAAAGAAGAAACGTTTCGCTGCCGTTGGGGTACCGTTTATTTGTACGTCGAGGGCGCGCCGACAAAAAATCCCAAAGCGACACCGCCGAAACATCGCGCGCAGCATTACACCGTCTGGCACGAAATCGCGTTGAAACCCGGCGAACAGTACACGATTCCGCCGAACACTTTGCATTGGTTTCAAGCGGGCGCGCGCGGCGCCGTCGTTTCCGAATTCTCCACCACGAGCCGCGACGAGTACGATATTTTCACTGATCCCGCGATTCGCCGCGCGCCCAAAGTAGTTTGAGTACAAGCCCTATGTCAACGGCGTTTGGGAGTCGCGCCGATTGTGCGCGATTCTGCTGCAACGACTCGAGCGCGCACAAATTCAGTCACGCGTGATTTGTGTGGTAAAATGCGCGAACAAGTAACGCAACACCAATGGCGCACCGTCGCGTTTCCATTGGTGTTTTGTTATGAGTATGCGCGCAAGCGGCGCGATTTTCAAGAAATATTGTTTTGTTCGGGCGGCGCGCGACGGCGGTCATTCCCCGTCACCCGCCACTCGATCCCTTTTTATGACGCCTGATGAAATTCTTCAACAAATGTATGACAACACCGTTCTCGGCAAAGTGGCTGAAGTGAAAACCCTCACCGAAGATGGATTAGCACAAGGCATGGACCCGCTCGACATGCTCTATGGCGGCGAGAACAAAGAACTTGGCGGACGCGGCCTCTTGCCTGCACTCCAAGAAGTGGGACGCCGTTTTGAAATCGGCGATTTCTTTGTGCCGGAGATGCTCATGTCCGCGCGATCGATGCAAGGTGCGTTGACCCTTTTGCGCCCACTGCTCGCGGCGCGCGGCGAAAAGACCGTCGGCAAAGTGGTGATGGGCACGGTCAAGGGCGATGTGCATGACATTGGTAAAAACTTGTGCAATATCATGATGGAAGGCGCGGGCTTTGAAGTAATTGACCTCGGCGTGAATACGTCGCCCGAAAAATTTGTCAAAGCCGTCCAAGACCATCATCCCGACGTCGTCGGTTTTAGCGCGTTTCTCACAACGACGATGCCGATGATCAAAGTGAACATCGAAGCATTGAAAAAAGCGGGACTGCGCGATCAAGTCAAAGTGATGGCAGGCGGCGCGCCCGTGACCGAACATTACACGCAAATTTCCGGCGCCGATGGTTACGCGCCCGATGCGAGCGCGACCGCGCGGCTGGCGAAAAAATTCGTCGGCGACAACGGCGAAGCCCCAAGCGGCGCGTTAGCCGCAGCGATTGCGGCGGTCGAAAATATGATGAGCGTGGTGGAGCCAACCTAGCCGATGGCGAATGGCAGATGGCAAATGGCAAAGTGCTAAATCAATCGCTATCCGCTATCTGCTATCTGCTATCTGCTATCTGCTATCTGTCTTGCAAACAATTCTCGAATCCAAAACCAAAACCGTCATTATCGGCGACGATGTGCCGTTCGTGATGATTGGCGAAAAAATCAATCCGAGCGGACGCAAAAAACTCGGCGCAGAAATGGCGGAAGGAAATTTTGAACGCGTAAGAAATGACGCCATCGCGCAAGTGAATTGCGGCGCGCACATGCTCGATGTGAACGCGGGCTATCCGATGGGCGACGAACCCGCGATGCTCGTGCAGGCAATCCAAACGGTGCAAGGCGTGGTGGATGTTCCGTTGTGCATTGATTCGTCCATCTTTGAAGCGTTGGAAGCCGCGCTCGCGGTGTACCAAGGCAAACCGCTCGTCAATTCTGTCACGGGCGAAGATGAACGGCTCGAACTCGTTTTGCCGTTGGTGAAAAAATATAACGCGGCGGTCATCGGCATCGCGAATGATGAAACGGGGATTTCGATGGACCCCGAAATTCGTTTATCCATCGCGGAAAAAATCGTGCAGCGCGCGGCGGATTATGGCATCCCGCCCGAAAATGTGGTCATTGACCCGCTCGCGTTGACTGTCGCCGCCGACCCGACGGCGATTCTCGTCACGCTTGAAACGATTAAATTGATTCGCCAAAATTTGGGCGTGAACATGACTTGCGGCGCGGGCAACACCTCTTTTGGTTTACCGAATCGCGCGCCGCTCACCGCCTCCTATTTGGCAATGGCAATGTACTGTGGACTCACCAGCGCGATTACCGACGCAATGAACGACACGATTCGCATGGGCGTCATGGCAAGCGATGTGATGCTCGGACACGACGCGTACGCGGTGAATTGGATTGCGGATTTTAGGGCAAAACAGAGGGCGGGGAAATAGATAAAACAGGAAGATAGGGAAACAGGTAGCAGGGAAACTTGTCTACCTGTTTTGTTTTTTGTAGAATCGTCCAAGTCGCAAAGATGTTGATGCTATAATGTCAGATAGTTTCCAATCTCAAGTTGTCAGCAACACAGGTCCTCTGATTTCTGCATATCAGTTAGTTGGAACGCACTATAGTTCCGCATTGATCGAACAAATGGTTCAAGCGGCGAAAGGAGAAAAAAGATGACAGTCAAAATGGGCAGCGTGCATGAACCTGAAGCAGAACTACTCGGCGTGGAAGATGCTCTTGGCGATGTAGCGCGCTTGGAAGAACATGTATTCCAACAACCGGATAGAGTTGTTGCAGTACGCGTTGAATTATCGGCGCTGATAGATGCGCTGGATCAACTGAATTTGGATGAGTTGCGCCAAGTTTCTCAGTACGTTCAGAAACGGCTCGCGGCTCACACAACCGCTTGATTCGATTTGGCTCACTAGAACCTGCTTCGGCGACGCCATGAGCAAACTTTTGTGAAATATCAAATTACATTTCTCCCATCCAATACCATCACCCGCGCGCCCGAAGGCACGACAATTTTTAATGCGGCGAATTGGGCGGGGCTTGCGATTGACTCCACCTGCGGCGGACGCGGCACGTGCGGCAAATGCAAAGTGCGCGTTACCGAAGGCAACGCGCCGATTCGTGAAGCCGATAGAAAATTTTTATCGCCAACAGAATTGAACGACGGCTGGCGCTTGTCGTGCCGCGCGGTGCTGCATTCCGATTGCGTCGTGGAAATTCCGCGCTTGATGGGCAACCCAAAAGCCGCGCTGCTCGGCTATGGGCATCACGTCATTCTCAATCCGAACGTCGCAAAAATTTATTTGGAATTGTCCGAGCCAAACTTGGAAGATCAAGTTTCCGATTTGGCGCGCGTTCACGCCGCGCTCGATAAAGAAGGATACGACGTTCACTCGAATATTTCATTGTGGCGTGCGCTGCCAAACATTTTGCGCGACAACAATTTTCAGGTGACGGCGGTTGTTGTCGGCAATGAATTGATTGCGCTTGAACCCGGCGACACGCGCGCGAAAAATTACGGGATCGCGGTGGACATTGGCACAACGTCCGTCGTGTGCGCGATCGTGAATTTGAACACCGGCGCGGTGGAAGCGGTGAAATCGGATTTGAATCGCCAAGCCCCGTTCGGCGCAGATGTGATTTCGCGCGTTTCGCATACGATGCTTGAACAAGATGGTTTGGCGCAGTTGCAAGCGCGCATCGTCGAGACGCTGAACGATTTGCTCACCCAACTCACCGCGCAATCGGGAATCGCGCGCGAAAATATTTACGAAGGTGTCTTCGTCGGCAACGCGACGATGCTGCATCTGTTGCTCGGGATTGACCCCGAACCGATTTCGGTCGCGCCATTTATTCCCGCCATCGCGCAGCCGATTACGTTCCGCGCGGCAGACATTGGTTTGCAAATGCACCCCGAAGCGCGCATTTCCACGCTGCCGCATCTCGGCGCGTATGTGGGCGCGGATATTGTCGCGGGCATTTTGGCAACGGGCTTGACGCGCAACAAAGACGCGAAATTGCGTTTGTTGATTGATGTTGGCACGAATGGCGAAATTGTTTTGGGTTCGGTGAATGGCACGCTTTCCACCGCCGCGCCCGCAGGTCCCGCGTTCGAAGGCGCGCAGATCAAAAATGGGATGCGCGCGAGCGACGGCGCGATCGAGGGCGTGAAAATTACCGAACAGGGCGAGGTGATTTTACAAATCATCGGCGGCGACGTAGCGCCAATCGGTATCGCGGGTTCGGGGTTGGTGGATGGTGTCGCCGAAATGTATCGCGCGGGCGTCGTGGACGCGTCGGGTAGAATGATTCGTGTGGAAGATGCGCGCGGGAAATTACCCGACGCGTTGGTGGAACGGCTCGTCACAATTGACGGCGTGCGCGCATTTCGCTTGAGCGACGCGGAATCGAATATCGTTCTCACGCAGCAAGACATTCGCGCGCTGCAATTCGCCAAAGGTTCGATTGCGGCGGGCGTCGAGGTGTTGATGCAGCAGATGGGCGTAACCGCGAACGATTTGCACGAGGTCTTGCTCGCGGGTTCGTTCGGCAGTTACATCAATCCCGCGAGCGCGCGCACGATTGGGCTGGTGCCCTGGGTGGCTGTCGAAAAAATTGTCGCGGTGGGTAACAGCGCGGGCGAAGGCGCAAAAATCGCGCTGTTAAGTTTCCGCGAACGCGAAGCCGCAAATCGCATCCCTGAATTTATCGAGTACGTCGAGCTTTCGGGACGCGCGGAATTTAACGATATTTTCATGGAAGTGTTGGCGTTTCCGAAATTGACCGCAGACGACAGACAGCCAACAGAGTTTTATGTGTTGCCGTCTGCCGTCCATAGTCTGTAGTCATGAAATCCTTTCTCCTTGAACGCGTGCGCGCGGAAGGAGCGCCGTTGATGGATGGGCGCATCACGCGCGATGGTGTGCCGTTCAGTTCGGATGATGCGGATTGCCATGTTACGTTTGTGTGGCAAGGCAAGAACCCCCCCGCGCTCTCGGGCGATTTTGTTTATTGGGCAGGTGACCCGACGAATCCGCAAACTGCGCCGCTTGCGCTCGAACAAATCGAGCCGAATGTGTGGGCGACCACTTTGAAATTTCCGCGCAAGGCGTACGTGGAATACATCTTTTTGAAAAATGGGAAACGCGTCAATGACCCATTCAATGCGCGCAAAACGCCGAACGGCATTGGCGGCATCAATAATTATTTCTACGCGCCGCACGCCGCGATGTATTCATCGCCCCCAACACCCTTTCTCAAAACAGCACGCAAGACGCCGCGCGGACGCGTGACCAAACACATCCTCGCGCAAGACGCCCTCGTCATTGGCAACGCGCGCGCGGTTCATTTGTATCAGCCGCCGACGCAAGAACCCGCCGCGCTCCTCATCGCGCTCGATGGGCAAGATTATTTGCGCCGCGCGAAATTGCCGACGCTGCTTGATAATTTGCTCGCGCAAAATAAAATTCCCCCACTGGCGGTAGCGATGCTCGAAAGCAGTCGCTTGGAAAAAGGCAGCGCGCGCATGAGCGAATACGCGTGCAATGAACTCACGCTAATTTTTCTGTTGAAATATATTGTGCCGTTCGCGCAAGAGCATTTGAATTTGGTGGATTGGAAAAAACATCGAGGCATGTACGGCATCATGGGCGCGAGCATAGGCGGGTTGATGGCATTATTCACCGCGTTGCGCGCGCCCGAAATTTTTGGCAAAGTCATTAGCCAAGCGGGCGCGTTTGAATTGTGGGATTATTCCCCGTCGCCATTCACGCTCTTGACGCAGGCGAAAACGCCGCCGCGCGTTTGGCTCGATGTTGGTCAAATGGACTGGCTCCTTGAACCGAATCGGCGAATGTACAAGGCGCTCAAGCGGAACGGCTTTGACGTGAAATATCGCGAATATTACGCCTACCACAACTGGCCCGCATGGCGCGATGTGTTGCCGGGTGCGTTGACGTGGGCATTTGCCGCTTGACACGCCTCGCGCAATAATGCTACACTCGACGGCGTCGAGAGTGACACGTTTTCCTTTTTCCTCAGTCGCCCCAACTTTACTACACTCACTGCCTTTGCCGTGTCCCCTGATACCTTTTGCCATACTCGCAGAAGGGGTCGCTCGTATTTGCCATGACGCTTGGCGCCATATCCTTTCGAGACAGCTCAAGTGCGTGAAAAATTTTTTGTCCAGTTCTGGTTTGCAAACATGGGAATAAAATTGCTACGCGCTCTGCCCTTTTAACGCGCATTTTGTAAAATGGGCTGGAGCGTGCAGTTCTCCGCTAAAGGGGGTGAAAGCCAAAACAATAGCCGCGATTTTTTCCATCCACACAATTTCCCGAGCGAATTCCTAGGAGGAGAAGAATGAAAGCATTCGAACGTGTACTACCGATTGTTGTTTTGGTTGTGGTGGCGCTCGCCATCGTCGCGTGCGGCAGTCCCGCCGTGCAAACGGCGGTGCCTGCGTTAGAGACCGCGGCGCCGACGATTCAAGCCGCAGTAGAAACTGCTGCGCCTACCCTTGCGGCAGTCGCAACTCAAGCCGCGGGCGGCACCGGCGGCACCGATTTGGCGGCGCTCTATGAAGCGGCGAAAAAAGAAGGTCAACTCACCACCATCGCGCTGCCGCACGACTGGTGTAATTACGGCGGCATCTTTGAGGGATTCAAGAAAAAATATCCCGGCATCACCATCAACGAATTGAATCCCGATGCGGGTTCGGGCGACGAAATCGAAGCCATCAAAGCGAACAAGGACAACAAAGGTCCACAGGCGCCCGATGTGATTGATGTTGGTTTCGCGTTTGGCGATTCGGCGAAAGCCGAAGGACTGCTCCAGCCGTACAAAGTTGCAACATGGAACGATATTCCTGTCGGCGCCAAAGACCCCGATGGTTACTGGTATGGCGATTATTACGGCGTCATGGCGTTCATGATCAACAGCGATATTGTGAAAAATGCGCCGCAGGATTGGGCTGACTTGTTAAAGCCCGAATACAAGTCCGCGGTCGGCATGTCGGGCGATCCGCGCACCTCGAATCAAGCGATTCAAACCGTGCAAGGCGCGGCGCTCGCGAATGGCGGCACCGTTGCAGACCCCGCAAAGGGTCTCGACTATTTCGCACAGATGAACAAAGCGGGCAATCTCGTGCCCGTCATTGCGAACAATGCGTTGGTCGCAAAAGGCGAAACGCCAATTCGCATCACTTGGGACTATAACGCGCTCGCCGGTCGCGACAGCATGAACGGCAATCCAAAGGTGGATGTTATCGTTCCCAAGACCGGCCGCATCGCCGGCGTATATGTGCAAGGCATCAGCGCGTATGCACCGCATCCAAACGCGGCGAAACTTTGGATGGAATATCTCTATTCCGACGAAGGTCAGCTGATTTGGATGGCGCCGCCCGGTTATTGCCATCCGATTCGGCAAGACGCGATGCTGAAAGCGGGTCTGATTCCGGCGGACCTTTTGGCGAAGCTGCCAAGCGTGGAAGGCGCCGTGTTCCCCTCGAATGCGGACCTCGTGGCAGGGAAAGACGTGGTCGTCAAAGGTTGGGATGCCACCGTCGGCGCGGATATCAAAGCAGGACAATAGAACGGATCAAGCAGGGTAGCAGCGGAAGCAGATTCCGTTGCTACCCTTTTTTCCAAAATGGCTCAAGCTGCATTAGCTCCTTCCGCAAAACCCAATCCGCTCGTCGCCCGCTTTGGCGGTGTGCCGCTCGCGTGGGTGGGTCTGTTGCCCTTTTTTATTTTTGCGCTGCTGTTTTTGATTTTGCCCTCCTTGTCATTGTTCACGGGCAGTTTCACCGACGCTCAAGGAAACTTTACCTTTCAAAATATCTTGGACCTGTCGCGCGAAGATATTGTGGATGCGTACGCGCTGAGCATTCAAATCAGTGTCGTGACAGCTATTGTCGGCGGGCTCTTTGGTTTTTTTATCGCGTATGCGTTGGTGATGACGGGCGTGCCGAGCGCGCTGCGTACCAGTCTGGTGACGTTTTGCGGCGTCGCTTCCAATTTCGCCGGAGTGCCGTTGGCGTTCGCGTTCGTGGCGGCGTTGGGGCGCACCGGCTATATCACCGCCGTACTGCGCAATACGTTCGATTACGATATTTATGATCACGGGTTCAATCTGTACAGTTTTCTCGGACTCTCGCTCACGTATTTGTATTTTCAATTTCCGCTGATGGTACTCGTCATGATGCCCGCGTTGGAAGGGCTGCGCCGCGAATGGCGCGAAGCCTCTCAAAATTTAGGCGCGTCCGATCTACAATACTGGCGCTATGTGGCGCTGCCGATTTTGACGCCGTCCATTTTGGGCACCATGATTTTGTTGTTTGGCAATGCCTTTGGCGCGTATGCGACCGCGTATGCGTTGACGGGCGGACGTTTGCAATTGGTGACGATTCAAATCGGCGCGCAAATTCGCGGCGATGTGCTGCACAATCCCGGCTTGGGATATGCGATGGGCTTTGGGATGGTCGTCATCATGGCGCTGTCCATTTTGGCGTACACGTGGCTGCAGCGGCGCGCGGCGAGGTGGTTACAATGAAACGTTCCACCTTTTGGGGACTGTTCTGGGTCACGCTCGCCGCGTTGTATTTGTTTCTGCCGCTCTGGGGCGCGTTCGATTTTTCGCTGCGCGCTGAACGCGATGTGATTGGTTTTGCTTCCTATACGCGCGCGTTTGCGGACGATGATTTTTGGCGCACGTTTATATTTTCCAATCAGATGGCATTCATCTCGATTATCGTCAGTATTCTCTTGATTGTGCCGACGGCATATTGGGTGCAGTTGAAATTGCCGCAGATGCGTCCCGTCATAGAATTTATCACCCTGCTCCCGTTCGTCATTCCCGCCATTATTTTGGTATTTGGTTACATCAAATTGTATAGTCGCCCGATAGAGATCGGACCGCTGACGATTTTTCCGCCGCTTACGAATACGGACTTGAGCACGAATGTTTTGTTGGTGGCGGGCTACGTGGTCTTGGCGCTGCCGTACATGTATCGTTCGGTGGATAACGGCTTGCGCGCGATTGATGTGCAGACGCTGACCGAAGCGGCGCAGAGTTTGGGCGCAGGTTGGTTCACCATTTTGTTTCGCATCATCATGCCGAATCTGCGCGCGGCATTGTTGAGTGGCGCGCTGCTGACCTTTGCGATCGTGGTGGGCGAATTGACGCTCGCGACGTTTTTGGGACGCCCCGCGTTTGGTCCGTACTTGCAGCAGTTAGGGCAGCACAAAGCATACGAGCCCGCCGCGCTTACGATTGTCAGTTTTCTGTTGACGTGGTTGGCGATGATCTTGATCTATTTCGTCACGCGCGGTTCGAACGCCCAAGTTACGGGAGCGCATTGAGGGATTTATCATTTCTGATTTGTGGTTTTTGATTTGGACGATATACTACGGCGCAACCAAAAATCATCAATCAACAATCGAAAATTTCAAACATGGCTTTTCTTGAACTCTCCAACATCCGCAAACAATTCTCGAATGTCGCCGCGCCGGCAGTCCAAGATTTCAATCTAAGCGTCGAGCGCGGTGAATTTGTTTCGTTTCTCGGACCTTCGGGGTGCGGCAAAACGACGACCTTGCGGATGATCGCGGGCTTTGAACAGCCAACTTCCGGAACCATTACCATCAACGGCGCGGATTTGACTCGAGTCTCCGCGAACAAACGCAATATTGGGATGGTGTTTCAGTCGTACGCGCTCTTTCCGAACATGACGGTGGAAGATAACATCGGCTTTGGATTGCGCGTAGCGCATCGCCCAAAAGAAGAAATTGTGCCGCGCGTCGGGGAAATGCTCAAGTTGATCAATTTGGCTGACAAAGGCAAACGCTATCCCTCGCAATTGTCCGGCGGTCAGCAGCAGCGCGTCGCGTTGGCGCGCGCATTGGCGTTGAAGCCGCAATTACTTTTGCTCGACGAACCGCTCTCCGCGTTGGACGCGAAAATTCGCGTTTCACTGCGCAATGAAATTCGCGCGATTCAGCGTCAGACCGGAGTCACCGCAATCTATGTGACGCACGATCAAGAAGAAGCCATGTCGCTTTCCGACCGGATCGTGGTCATGAGCAACGGGCGCATGGAACAAGTTGGCACGCCGTTTGAAATTTACAATTTCCCACAAACGCAATTTGTCGCGTCGTTCGTCGGCACGCTCAATCAACTGCGGGCGCGCGTTCTCGATTCGGCGAGCGGCAAACTCGAAATTGAGGGACAAACCGTCTACACGGCACAGCCCCTCGATAATGTGAAAGGCGAAACGCTCGCCGTTGCGCTGCGCCCGGAAATGATTCACCTGGACGGCTCGAGTGAGGAGCAAAACAGACTCGTGGGCGTCGTCGAAGACACCACCTTTCTCGGTTCCATCGTGCGGACGCGTATCAAAGTCAAAGAAAGCGTCATTTCGTTCGACACTTTTAATAATCCGAATTTGGCATTGCCCAGCCGCGACGCAAAAATCTCGATTGCATTTCCGCGCGAAGCCGTTTTGCTTTTACAGGAGAGCGCGGCGCAAACAACCTCCGCTTGAAATCACGCGCGAAAAAATTCTTGCGTAATCGGGAAGGCGCGCCGTCGCCTTCTCTTTTTTTATCTCGATGACAAATTCTTTTATCAACGGCGCGATTGCGGGCTATGCGATTGCGATTCCCGTCGGCGTGATTGCGATTTTGATTTTGGAAACGGGGCTGCGCTACGGCTTTTGGCATGGCTTTGCGGCAGGTTCCGGCGCCGCCACCGCCGATTTGATTTATGCCACCCTTGCGGCGACCGTCGGCGTTCTCCTCGCGCAATTTCTCGAACCGATTGCGCTGCTGCTGAAAATTGTGAGCGCGGCGTTTCTAATTGCGTTAGGATTGCGCGGCTTGTACAAAACTTGGCGGGCGCGCCAAACTCAAAACGACGCGAACACCAAACCGCTCAACGCTACAATTTGGAAAACGTATTTGGCTTTATTGGGCTTGACGATTTTGAATCCCGCGACGATTGCGTATTTTGCCGCGTTGATTTTGGGCGGTACCGTTGGCACGACGCCGACAACCCAAGATAAAATCTTGTTCGTCATGGGCGCGTTTCTCGCGTCGTGGTCATGGCAATCGCTTCTCGCCGCCATCGGCGCGCTCGCGCACAAACATCTCCCGCCAAGTTTCAAATTCTGGACGAGCTTGGTGGGAAATGTGATTATTATGGGGTTGGGAATAAGGATACTATTCTAATGCTCTCACTCACTCCCGAACTCATCACCCTCCTCCGTTCGCTCGACAAGAACGCATACGCGCCCGCGCAGCGCGAATTTTTGAAACGTGCGCCGAAATACGCGCTGCACATTCTCACCGACGGCATCACGCCCCAAGCGTTACAACGCGCGCATACGCCAACCTTTGACGCGCTCGCCCAACGCGGCGTCAGTGCAGTCCACGCGCGCGGCGTCTTTCCAACAATCACGGGACCATCGCATACTTCAATGCTCACCGGCGCGCGCGTAGGCACACATGGCTTTTTGTATCCGAAAATGTTGGACGCGTTCGGCAATCGGCTACTTGAATTTCCCGAAGGGCTGATGCGCGCCGAAACGATTGCGGAAGCATGGCGCCCGCGCGGGATTACTACCGCCGACATTGGCTCGCGTTTTTTGCGCGGCGCGGACATGCTGCAAACCGAAGGCGTGTTCGGCGAGGATTACGTTGACATCACCAATCGCGCTATCGCCGCAATCAACGAATGGCAGCCGCATTATCTGCACGTCGTTTTTTATGTTGCCGATTCAGCGGGGCATTTGTACGGGCCCGACGCGGACGAAACGTTGTGGGCGATTCAACAGCTGGATGAAATGACCGCGCGTTTGTTGAACGCGTACGCGGACAAAAACTTGGATGGTGAATTGGTGATTGTGGTCAATGCCGATCATGGAATGGTTCCTGTCAATGAAACGATTCCCCATTCGTTCGCGGAAAATGCGGGCGCGCTGCCGCACGGACGCGTTGCATTGTCGCCGCGCGGGTTTGACGATGCAACGTTCGAGGCGTTGATGAACGACCCGCGCGTGGATGATATTTTTGCGCGCGATGAATTGGAAGTGTTAGGCGCGTACGGACCGCGTTGGGGCGAAAATGTATTGCAGCTGCGCGAGGGCTGGATGTTTGAAACGGCGCGTCCGCTCGCGGGCTATCATGGCGCGTGGTGCGAGACCGACCGCCATATTCCGATGCTTTGGAGCGGCGCAGGGATTCGCGCGGGCGCGCAACTCGACGCGTGCGAATTGATTGACATTGCTTCTACGCTCTCCATTTTGCTTGGCGGCGCGGTCCCCGAAAACAATCAGGGCAGAATTTTGTGGGAAGCGCTGGATACGCAAGGCGAAACGCGCAATGTCGGATTCGCAGAATCCAGAAATTACGTTGATTTGTTGCTGCAGCGCGACAGCGCGCTCGAAGAATTGAAACAATTAAAACGTGAACGCGCGGGCGGCGCGATGTATCGTTCCGAGTACGATGCCGAACGCGCGGAAATTCTGCTGCGCGCGCGTATGAATATGACGGCGATGGAGGAAGAGAAAAAGAGATTGGAGATTTCGGATTTTTGATTTTTGATTTTCGATTTTTGATTTTCGATTGGCGACACGTGATTCGCCATCTGCTATCTGCTATCCGCTATCTGCTATCCGCCATCTGCCATGTTACACGGACGTTGGTCTCTCGAAAACCGCGCGGCGTTGGAAAAACTGCTGGCGCAAAAATTTTCATACACGCCCATTGCCATCTTTGATTGGGACAACACCTGCATCGCAGGGGACACCTCCGACGCGGTGTTTCATGAATTGTGCCGCGATTTGGCATTTCATTTCGAGAATCCCGATTTTGTGAATTGGGTCGAAGAGATTCCGATTCCTTCGCGCATTTTGGAATGTGTGGAAATGTTTTGGGCGCGCGATACACGCGCGACGCGCGAGGCATTGCGTTTTGAATTGGAGCGTACGCGTTGGGCGTTGCACGAAAGCGAGGACGACAATCAGGCGTGGGCATGGGACACGGGCGCGTTCGTCGGCTGGACACCGCAGCAAATTCGGGAATACACGCGCCGCGTCATTGCACGCGAATTGGCGCAAGAGTTACGAATAGAGTTTTTAACCCATCCCGCGTTCATGCGCGCGGAAAATATTGGCGCGGGCGCGGTCAAGCAAGATTTATCAGGATTGCATTATCTCGAACGCGCGCAACAAATGCGCGCAATGGACTTGGATACGGATATGACGCTGCCCATCGCGCGCGGGCTGCGCGTGCGCAACGAAATGCGCGAATTGATGTACGAGTTTCGCGCGGCGGGCTGGCAAGTGTTTGTCATCACCGCGTCGCCGCAGTGGGAAATTGAAGCATTCGCCGAACGTTATTTTATTCCGCCGAACAATATAATTGGGATGCGCCGCGCGATTGTCAATGGGCGCGTGACCGCCGCGTTCGAGCCGCCGTGTTCGTGGGGCGATGGCAAATTGGACGCTTACAATTTATTCGTCACGCGCGAACGTCCGCCCAATTTTTGCGCGGGCGACAGCATCGGCGATTGGACGCTGCTCGAATGGGCAACCGATGGCGCGCTGCTCGTGGAACCCACGACGGATTCGCTGCGAAATTTCGCGCAGTGGCAGCAATCCATCGGCGAGAATTGGCTGATACAGCGTTTTGAATAAGCGGCGGTTGCAACAATTTTTTTGCGCGCCTATAATCTTTTCAATACGGATGAATTCATCTTGTGATGCGTGATTCTAAACCGAGACCTTTCACAACGAATCACCCAATCACCCAATCACCCATGTTAATCTGTCGCGTCGTCGGAAACGTTGTTTCCACAATCAAAGACGACAAACTCACCGGCAAAAAAATTCTCATCGTGCGCGAAACCACTACCGAAAATGAACTCGTCGGCAAACCGCTGGCGGCGATTGATACGGTGGACGCAGGCATCGGCGACCTCGTGCTCATCGCTCAAGGTTCGTCCGCGCGCCAAACGACCTTGACCAAAGAAACGCCCACCGATGCGGTCATCATGGCAATCATTGACGAACTCGCGGTGGATGGGAAAATTACGTTCAAGAAATCGTAATGGCTGACTCGCGCACACTATTGAGCGTTGGGCTTGATGTTGGCACGACGACGACGCAAATTGTTTTCTCGCGCATTTATTTGAAAAATATCGCGCCCTCGTCGCAAGTGCCGCGCATCGGTATCAATGACCGCGATATTCTTTACCAATCGCAGATTTATCTCACGCCGCTTGCTACGCGTGACCGTGTGGATATTCGCGGACTCGAAGAAATCGTTCAGCGCGAATATCAACGCGCAGGTCATGCGCCCTCGCAAGTCGAAACGGGCGCGGTGATTGTGACGGGCGAAATCGCGAAAAAGGAAAACGCGGCGGAAATTTTGCAAGCGCTCGGAAAATACGCGGGCGAATTTGTTGTCACCGTCGCGGGTCCGCGCCTCGAAGCGCAAATGGCGGGACGCGGCAGCGGCGCGGCGGCCTACTCGCGCGAACATTATGCGCGCGTGACGAACGTGGACATTGGCGGCGGCACGGCGAACAGCGCGGTCTTTGAGTTGGGCAACACCCTCGCGGCGGCGGCGATGAATGTGGGCGGACACATTATCGAGATTGATCAAAGCACGATGCATATTCGCCACATTGCCGAGCCCGCGCGCAAAATTATTCAACATCACAATTTGCCGATTCGTGTTGGCGAGCGCGTAGAGCTTGGACCGCTGCGCGAATTTTGCAATGTCATGGCAGAGTTGGTGGTTGAACTCATCGAGGGGCGCGAATCACAACTCGGACATCAAGTCATGCTCACGCCGCCGATGAGTGTGAGCGGGCACAATACAAAATTATTTATCAGCGGCGGCGTCGGGCATTATTTTTATCATCCGCTTGAAAATGTAACGCTTGAAAGCGTTACAACGCATGACGACATTGGTCCACTATTCGGACTCGCGCTGCGCGAAAACAAAACGCTTCAATACATGGAAGCGGTTGAGCCGCCCGAAACAATTCGCGCGACGGTGATTGGCGCGAGTTCGCAAACGGTGACGTTGAGCGGTTCGACGATTTGGGCGGAGAAACAAATTTTGCCGATTAAAAATGTTCCCGTCGTGCGCCCGAATTTAGGCACCACCGCAAACATTCCCGACGCGATTTCTGACGCGATGGCGCGGATGGAAATTGACGCGTCGCGCGAGAACGCGGCGATTGCGTTGGACATACACGGCGCCCTCGATTTCGCGCAGTTGCAAAATTTAGCAAAAGGGTTATCGGAATACGCGGCGCGCGAGTTGCCGAACGAACGCGCATTGATTTTGATTTTGGGACGCGATTACGCGCAAAGTTTGGGGCAAGCGATAAAATCGTTTTCGCCGCACCGCGCGCTCTTATCCATTGACCAAGTGGGTTTGGACGAAGGCGATTACATTGATATTGGTCTGCCGATGCTCGATGGGCGTGTCGTGCCGTTGAGTGTGAAAACGTTAATATTCTATAGGTAAAGCCCAAAGCGAAAAGTTAAAAGCTAAAAGTATTTTGCATTGACTTTTAGCTCTTAACTTTATACTTTTAACTTGATACTTTTGGTTGGAAGCGCGAACGCAGAAATTGGTTTCGCGGATGGAATGAAAATTCTGCGCGCGGGCGGCAGCGCGCTCGACGCGGTGGAAACGGTGATTCGCGCCGTCGAATCAAATCCCGATGACCACAGCGTCGGCTATGGCGGCTTGCCCAACATACTCGGTCAAGTGGAACTCGACGCGAGCATCATGGATGGTAAAACGCGCGCGGCAGGCGCGGTCTGCGCGGTGCAACACTACGAGCATCCGATTTCGATTGCGCGGCAGGTGATGGAACGTTTGCCGCATGTCTTGCTCGCGGGCGCGGGCGCGGAACGTTTTGCGCGCGAACTTGGAATGAAGAAACGAAATTTGTTGTCCGACGACGCGCGGAAAATTTACGAAAACAAGGTGAGCGATTCGCCGCGCTACAACACGATGCGCGAATTGGTTTCGCGCGCGACGCTTGACCCCGAAATCGCGGCAAGCGCGCAAGAGTACGGGCTTGCGCGCTATGGCACGGTGGATGTGATTGCGATTGACGGCGCGGGAAATTTTGCGAGTGGCGTCAGCACCAGCGGTTGGGCGTGGAAATATCCGGGGCGCGTCGGCGATTCGCCCATCATTGGCGCGGGCAATTGTTGCGACAACCGTTACGGCGCGTGCGGCTGCACCGGCTATGGCGAGATGGCGATGCGCGCGAACACAGCTCATTCGGTTGTGTTGTATATGAAAATGGGGATGAGTTTGCAACGCGCCGCGCGTGAAGCGATGAAGGATTTGCGCGCGCTTACGGTGCCCTTTCCGCCGGGGATGAATTTGGTCGCGGTGGACGCGCGCGGCAAGCACTGCGGATTCACAACTGAAACAGACCGCGTCGTTGAATACGTCTATCAAACCGAAAAAATGAAAGCGCCAAAGATAAAAGCGCGGACTGTCGTGCCGCTGGGGCCAAGTTGAAGGTTGAGGGTTAAACGTTCAATCTTTCATTGTCGCGCTGGAAAAAGGATATTCCGAGATTGCGGATATGCTGCAGCCTGAGGGTGGAATAGAATTGTGAATGAGCCGCGCGTGCGAATATCGCCTCATGCGTTGGAACAAATTCGCCTGCGAAAATTGACGATTGAGCAGGTCGTCCGCGTAGTCACAGGCCCTGAACAAATCACGGTTGCCGCGCATGGGCGCTATTTCGCAGAGAGTAGAATAGAAATAGATCGCAAGAATTTTCTACTGCGTGTATTGATCGAACGTCTTGAGGAAAATGAGTATGTGGTTTTGCTCGTCTTGACCGTCTATCCGACATCCAAGTTGAGCAGGTATTGGCGTGGAGGTGCAAAGTGAGAATTACCTATGATGAGTCCGTTGACATCATTTATATTCGCTTCCGCGAGGGCGATTATGAGGAAAGCGATGAAGTATCAGAAGGTGTCATTGTTGATTTTGATAAAGAGGGCAAACCAATGGCGATAGAGATTTTGGACGCATCAAAAATGTTGAGCCAAGTTGACCGCGTCACCTTTGAGTATGCGCGAACTTCACAACCTGTCTGAAAGTGATATCCTCTCTCATTCTGGCGCGGTGATTTCTATATCGCGGATATGTTGCAGAGCGGGGGGGTGAGGAAATTCAATTGAAAGTCTAACGGCAATGCGTTAGTGATTGAAAGGAGAATTACTATGGCAGCAAAGAATGTCGAGACCGATGTCTTGAAAGAATTATCTGAGATTAATGAACGCCTTGATGCAGTTACTACATGTCTTGATGTAGCAATAAATTTGCTCCTCGATATCGTATTAGCGAACGAAAGTTTGGCAGAACCTCGAGGAGTGACTGAAAAACTCGATTGGCTCGATGCTAGCCGCAGATTTGTGCTGAGACCAAGCGAGGCTGCCCGAATTCTAGGGCGACGGGCCGGTGATATAAGTAGTCGCCGTGCAGAAATTGCTGAAGCGAAAAAGAAAGGACGTAGTCTTCGCAAGAAGGTATCAAAATCAAAAGCCAAAACACAGTCGTCTGCTCCGATTGAATCGGACAGTGATAGAGAAACTGCATCGGAAGGAGATTAGAATGAGTGAAAAGATTTTGATCGAGCAGAACAAAGTAATCATTGCGTTGCTTGCACGTAGCACAATCGGAGTTGACTACATCAGCAGCATTGTGTGCGGCAACAAGAAAAAAGGAGTTCCAGAAGACTATGTGAAAGCATATAATGCATTGGACGGCACCAAACCCGGGACAGAGATTGCCAAGATCATGAAAGCTACACAACAAAATGCGTCTGCGGTTCTCCAAACTTGGGAAGAAAAGGGAATAGTCTACAAAATCGGAAACAACTATGTTAGCTTACTGAAGTTGCCATTGCCCCGTAGCAGCAAATCTGCAGCCAAAAAGAGAACTGCAAAAATCAAGGCCGGACGTACCAAAGCAACCTCTAACCCAATGCTGATCCAGCACGATTTGATTCCCGTAAATGAGAGCAAAATTGAGGCAGCCAAAAATGAAGCGAAACCTGATCAAGGAGATAGCAGCCAAGACCAGGGTTAAGGAAGAAGGTCTTGGTGTTACTCTTTCGCGAATAAAGAAGCGCGAAGATTTGAGAAGTATTGAGCAAGCTGCCTGCTACTACATCAAGAAAAACAATCTTGACATTAACGTATCTTCTATCATGGATGACGTGACACGTGCAGCTGTACAAGGATTCAAACAAAGACCTATTCGCCAGTCTGGCACTGCTCCAATTGCAACACACGTTCAAAAAACGGTGAGAACGAGAGGCGAAAAGAGAACGCGGAAGGCGGCTTTCGTTTCCCCCGATCTTACTTTCGTTCAAAACGATGCTCTCAGGTCAATGTTGCAGAGAGATATTGATGAACTTAATATTGCAATTTCTGCTGGTATTGATAAGACACGCAAAATTTGTATGGTGATGGCGGGGTCGATTGCCGAGACATTGTTACTGGAAAAATTAATGCAGGATTCGCAACAAGCTTCTTCAGTCGCACACACCCAAAAGGTAAAGCACCCAGAAGATTTGGATAGATGGGAATTGGGGGAGATGGTAAGAGTAGCAACACAGATGAACCCGCCTCTGCTCCCAACCGATCTCATTACATTAGCTGACCAAGTGCGCGAATGGAGAAATCTGATCCATCCAGGTCGCGAACTGAGAGATGCAAGGAACAAAGAAATTGAGATCAGCAAAGGTAGAGCAAATGCAGCAGTGAGTGTGCTTCAGATTATTGAGGAGCATCTAAACAAGCCGAAAAAATAACATGGTAGAACCCATCAAAATCAACCCAACCCAACCCGAACCCGACGCGCTGCACGCGCCGTACAAAGGTTCCGAAAAAGAATTTGTGGGTGACGTCACGCTCAAACGTCTCGTGTGGGCGGGCGATAGTGCCGATGTCGAGTTGCTCGGCGTGTGGTTCGACACGGGCGCGTACACCAAACCGCATATCCACGACGTTGACCAAGTCCTGCATGTCCTTGAAGGAACGTGCGCTTACGGCGACGAAAACGGTGTTACACTTGTGCACGCGGGCGAACTCATCATCGTTCCAAAAGATGTGTGGCATTGGCACGGCGCAACGCCCGACGCGCCGATGATGCACCTTTCGATTCGCAAGATGGGGAACAGCACGAATTGGGAGGTGGAGGAAAAAAATTGGCGTGAGGAGTACGAGAAGATAAAGTAAGCAACGTAGCAGGTAGCTGTCAATAATCAGGACATCGTGTGCGGTTTTTTGGGCATTTTCTAACCGGGCAAGTACTCACGACATCGTGTGCGATTTCGTCGAAAGATGGGGAGAACAGGTAGCACAGCTTCCTTCAATTG
>SHND01000047.1:0-16608 GCA_004295045.1 Chloroflexota bacterium
GGATAGCTCGGCGCGGGAATGTTGTTGACGGCGGAAATGAGGAGAATGTTTTTGAAATACGCTTCGTCGGCGATTTCGTGAAAGAGCCCATAATATTCTTGCTTGGAAGTTGAAAGCGAAAGATTCATCACGTGCATTCCATTTTGGATTGCCCAACGCAAGCCGCCCGCAAATTGAAATGCGCGCCCCGTTAAATCTTTGCCCAAGACGCGCACGCTGTAAATCTCCGCGTCGGGCGCAAGTTTGTGAATGATGCCCGCGCACGCCGTCCCGTGTCCAAATAAATCGCGCGGATTCGGATCATCCGTAATTTTCACGCCTTCTTTGCGCCGTCCATCGTACTCGACGATCACCCCCCCCTTGACGCAATCGTCCAGCCAAGGATGATTGGATTCTACGCCCGAATCAATCACGGCGACGCGTACACCGCGCCCGCTGCTCTCGCCCCATGCCCATGCGCGTGTGATGGACGCGAGCGGTCCGAACGCGCGCAGTTCCCGCCGCGCATCGGTGGTGAATTGATTTGACCACGCGGGACGCAGTTCGCTCATCGCTGCGCGTACTCGCCGAACGTTTCCAAAATTTGCAAACAGGCGCGCCGTTCCGCTTCGCCCAATGACGCGATGTTTTGAAACAGGCGCGCAATTTCCAGCACCTCAGCGCGGCGCGCCGTGTCGTCAGCTTGCATGGCGCGTTGAATGTCCACTGCCGCTTCGGGTGAAACCAGTTCGCGTATATTTTGGATTAACGCATCGTTCAACGCGTCGAAATGCTGGGACTGATGGATTGCGAGCGCAGCTTGCTGGGCGAACAGTGCGAGCAGTTCCATATCCTGCATTCCAAACGACGGCGCGCTGATTTTATCCAACACTTCCATCACGCCAATGACGCGCTCTTCCACGACGAGCGGCATCGCCAAAATGGAGCGCGGCACATAGCCCGTTTTTTCTGCCGTGTCGCGCGCGAAACGCGGATCGCTTTGGACGTTGGAAATCGCCAACGGCTGTCCCGTATTGGCGACGTAACCCGCGACGCCTTGATCGAGCCCGATGTTCATTCCGACGACCGTTTCGCTCCCGACGCCGTACGCCACGCGAAAGACGAGCCGCCCGGCGCGTTCATCCACCAACGCGATGGAGGCAGCCGCGGCGCCAAAAATTCGCGCCGCCGCTTCGACAATGGTTTGCAACAGGTTGTCGTTAGACGAAGGAAGCAGCGCGCGTCCGCTCGCTTCGAGTGCGAGCAGCACTTGTTGCAACTGCGCGGCGAGTGAAGATTCTTTTGGATCGTTCATAACGAGTACGCAAAAAGTCAGGTGGACGTATACGAACGAGTCGTTTCATCCACCTGGACAGGAGAAGAAGGAAAAGGGCTTGGTCTTTATGATTTGTCCGTGCTTGAGACAACGGAATAACCGCCTGTGATCGGATCGAACGCAAGCACATTCGTGGTGTGCGTTGTTGACGCGCTGACCAGTTGTTTGGTGGTGAGTTTGGGCTTGGTAAATTGATGCGCGTGGACTTCGGACGCGGCTGCTTTAGAGTGACTATGGCGCGTGGAGCGCGCGTGCGGCGCGTCGGCGCCGAGAATAATTTGGTCGAGCCACGCGCGTTCATCGGCGGGGCTGGTCGCGCGCAGCGCGCTCAATTTTCGAGCGAGCCGTTTGAGGGCGGTTTGTTGTTTCGCATTCATGTCAAGGTCCTTGAACCAGAGTGAAAGGGGCGCGCAGTTCAATTGCCAAACTTGATCGCGCTAGTCAAACACTCGCCTGCCTGCACCTTTGCGCAAGCAGGCGGTGTGAGAGCAATTTCGCAAGTGACCGCTCGCGTCAAGAAACTTTGGCGGACACTTTGGCGGACACTTTGGCGGGACTTTTGGCGCTCACCATTTTATGTCCCGAGACTTCCGATTTTTTCGGAGTGCGCGTGACCTTCTTGGCTTTGGTGGCTTTCGACGCCTTGGTATTGGTTTTCTTTGCTGCCATTTTGGGTTCCTCCTAAATGGGAATCAGTTTGGTTTGGTTTACTGCGAACGTGGCGGTGGAAAATTTTATTTTTCGTTGGGCGATATTTCCTCCTTTTCCTCGAGCGCCTGGTCTTGTTCCATCGGAACGACTTGTACTCGGGTTAGCAGATTCCAATTCACAAATCTGTCGGCTATGCGACACAACAAAGCAAGATTTCAATCTCGATTTTTTTGGTCCGGCTCTGTTTTCTCGGCGATAACATACGTAGCGGATTTGGCATCCCAATGAATGCGCGGACGTAAAGATTGTTTTGGATTCGTTGAAAGCAAGTGCCCTTCGACTTCGGGTCCAAGCACCAGACGATCGAGCCAAACGCGTTCTTCCTTGCTCAGGACTTGGCGGACGGCGCCAAGTTTTTGAAGTATGCGTTTGAGGGCGCGTTCCTTTCGATCCATCGTGACTGACCTTTCGTTCGGCATTTCAAAAGTGATGCCATGATTTTACCATTGTGCAAACTCGTTGTCTGTCATCTGGGTGACACAACGAAAAATTTTTTTATGCAGGCGTGGGTTCGATGCGCAGCTCGCGTAACGTGACTTGATCCATTCCGGCAAAGCGCGGCAAATCGTGCAGATTCGTCCGCGCCAGACGTTCAAAGAATTTTTCGCGTACGATCTCGCGCATGCCGGGATACGTCATCAGGTGGCGAAGCGTTGGCGCGGGAACTTGGAGCAAGGTGGTCGGCTCTTGCGCGATCACATTCGCCGTGCGCGGCTGTCCTGACAGCGCGGCAATCTCGCCAAAGAAATCGCCTTCGCTCATTGTTTCGAGCCAACGCGTTTCTGTCCCTTCTTGGACGCCCGCGATGGCGCGCCCTTGCATGACAAAAAATGCCGCGTCGCTCTTTTCGCCCAAGCGCACAATCGTCGAGCCGGCGGGCGCTTGGAGAATTTGCGAGTGCGCAATCAGCTGTTGGCGGTCGGCAAGAGTCAAAGACGCCAGCGCGGGAAAGCGCAGCGCGAGCGCGTCCACGTCGTCGAGCGTGGGCATCCGAACGACTTGGGCGGGCGGCGCGGCGGGAACGGTGCGCAGCAATTGAATGGTGCGTTTCCACTGTGCGGCGGGCTGGCCCAAGCCGGGCAGGAACAAGGCAAGAATTCCCGGCACCAGCACCATCAGTCCCGCGACGAAATACAATTCGCGCACGCCGAAAGTATCGGCTAGTCCGACCAAAGCCATGCCCGCCAAGAACGAAACATCGCGCGTGACGAAAAACGCGCTGGCGACGCGCCCGCGCATTTCACGCGGCGTATTGCGCTGCAAGACCAAATTGCGCGCGACGACGAACGGCGCATTCGCAAAACCCGAAAGAGTCACCAAGACAAACGCGAGGGGAATGGAGTTCAATTGCGAATAGATGATTTGGCAAATTCCCATCGTCAGAAAACTGATGGTGATCCACTGTCCGGCAGGCAAACGGTCTGCGACGCGCGCCATGAGCAAACTGGCGGCGACAAAGCCGAGCGAAGTGAGCGCCTCTTGAATCCCGTACTCGAATTCCGTCGCGCCCAACGCTTGAGAGGCGAACGGCAGCAGCAGCGCATTGCTCAAACCGAAACTGATGCCCAATACCGGCATCAGAATAAAAGTCGAACGCAGAATCGGCGAGCGATACAAAAAGCGAAAGCCGCTCTGCATATTGCGAAAAATGATTCCGACGCGCGTCTCTTCCACAGGCGGCAAGGCAGGAATGCGCGTGAAAAAAATACACGCGGCGGAAATTAAAAATGTGAGCGCGTCGAGATAAAACGCCAACTCGATGGAAAATTGTGCAAGCAGCCCTGACGCGGCAAAGCCAACTGCGGTTGCGCCAAAGGAACTGATCGCCATCAACGAATTCGCTGCCGCAAGTTCTTCATCCGATGCGACTTCCGGGAGTACTGATGCTTGCGCCGGATCAAAAAATTGTCCGACGCAGCTGGTGAGCAAAACGATGACGTAGAGGTACGCGACGTTGGATTGAACCAAGAACGGAATGGTCAAAACCAACAGCGCGCGAATCACGTCGGCGAGGAGCATGATGCGTTTGCGGTCCCAGCGGTCCACAAACACACCGGCGACCAAGCCCAACACGATGCTCGGCGCGGCGGTTGCCATCAACATCAAACCCACCGACAACGCCGAACCGGTTGCGCGATAGACGAGGATCGAAGCGGCGAGTGAAGTCAGCGCGCTGCCGATGGTGGAGACGAGTTGCGCGCTCCACAGCAACGCGAAATTGCGATTTTGAAAAACCGCAAAGGGCGATATTGGTTGGTTCGTCACGGTTCACTCGCCGGCCGATTTTGAATTTGGGGAAAGGATCAGAAATCGTAAAGGGCTGCGCCGCGCGATGGGAAAATGTGAAACAACTTGTCGAGTCCGACCAGTTTGAGCGAATCCATCAAATAGTCGGAAGGCGCGGCGAGACGCAGTTCGCCATGTTTGTCCTGTACGGCGAGCCGCGCTTTTAACAACGCGCGCATTCCTGCGCTGGACATGAATTCGGTGCCGCTCAGGTCTGCGACAATTTTGAAATGTTTTCCATTAATCGCCGCCTGGAGCGCGTCATCCAGCTGCGGCGCACTAGAGCCATCTATCCGACCGTTCACGCCAATCACGGCGACGTTGCCTTGCATGTCCGAAGTGATATTGACCATGGTATTCCTCCCGATGAATTTTGAATCGAGCAGCGGATGCATTGCGCTGCTACGCAGTGAGATGATAACGCAATGGTGCGCGCTTGTCTGTCACGCGGATGACAGATCGTTGATGCGCGGCATTATATAAATTCTGAGCGCGGTACGCAATGGGGTTCGCCGCGCTTGAGATTTAACTCGAAACGCGTTTTGCATCAAAACACGTTTCGCATATAATTGCCGCCGTCGGATATCGGCGCTTGTGCTTGCGCGGCGATGTCCTTTTTTATTATTGTACCGCGTACGGCTAGTTGGTTTCAAAAAATAAACGATAAAGGAAGTTTCATATGCCAGACAAGCCCGTTTTTCTCACGCCCGAAGGACGCGATAAACTGCAACAAGAGCTCGACAATTTGATCAATGTAAAACGCCCTGAAGTGGCAGAAGCGATTCATTCTGCCAAAGAAGAGGGCGACATTTCGGAAAATTCAGCTTACGATGCCGCCAAAGAACAGCAGGCATTCGTCGAAGGGCGCATCATGCAAATTGAGCAGATGCTCAAGAACGCAGAGATCATTGATTCGCGCGTTGCAACGGGACTGGTTGTGCTTGGTTCGCGCGTCAAGGTGGTCGAAAAAGGCACCAAAGACGAAGAAGAATATCAGATTGTCGGCTCTGCCGAAGCGGACCCCAACAAGGGACGCATCTCGAACGAATCACCCATCGGACGTGCGCTGATGGGCAAGAAAAAAGGCGATTCGATCGCCGTCAAGACGCCCGCTGGTGAACTACACTTCCGGTTAATTGAAGTTTGGTAATTTAGAGAGGAGACGCGGTGCGAGTTGACACGCACCGCTTTTTTTTGCGCGCAGAGTTTACAACACGGCGCGGCAATTCGATTTTCAAATGGGAGAAATGCGGGCTGCAAGTTGAATGTTCCACGTTGAACGTTCAACCTTTAACCCTCAACCTTCAACATGCCTGAATTCATTGACACTCTCGACGACCTCGAAAGGGACCGCTATCAAAAAGTTTTGCGTTTACGCGCACGCGGGGTGAATCCGTATCCGCTCCGTTCCAAACGAACGCATCCCTTGGCGGATTTGCGCGCCCTCCACGAACGCGGTGAGGATCCCGGCGAGGTGACTGTGGTCGGACGCATCACCGCGAATCGGTGGACCGGAAAAATTACGTTTGTTGACATTCGTGACGGCACGGGACGGATGCAGCTCTTTTTGCGCCAAGACAATTTGGGCGAAGAAACGTACAAACACTTTTTGAAAGATTATGATCTGGGCGATTTCGTACAGGCGACCGGAACGTTATTTGTCACCAAAGCGGGCGAACTGACGGTGACGGTGGCGGACATCCAAATGTTATCCAAAGCCGTTGCGCCGATGCCTGAAAAATTTCACGGACTCACCGACAAAGAGACGCGCTATCGTCAACGTTATTTGGATTTGATGGTGAACGAAGAAGTGCGCGCGGTGTTTCGCGCGCGGCAGCGTGTCTTGACCGCGATGCGCGCGTACTTGGACCGCAATGGTTTCATCGAAGTGGAAACGCCCGCGCTGCAGCCGTTGTACGGCGGCGCACTGGCAAAGCCGTTCACCACGTATCACAACGAACTCGAACGCAATTTGTATCTGCGCATCGCGGATGAATTGTATTTGAAACGTTTGCTCGTCGGCATGTTCGAACGCGTATACGAAATTTCCAAAGATTTTCGCAACGAAGGCGTGGACGCGACGCATCTGCCCGAATTTACGATGATGGAATGTTATCAAGCGTTCGGCGATTTATCGGACATGATGAAGGTGGTGGAAGATATTTTCGTCGAATGTGCGATGGCGGCGCAGGGCAAATTGCAAATCACGTACGGCGAGCATGAGGTGGATTTGACGCCGCCGTTTGCGCGCGTGGCAATGCGCGACGCCATTCTCGAAAAAACGGGCATTGACATTTACGTGGACGATTCGTTTGAAACATTGAATGCGCGCATTGAAGAAAAAAATCTGCGCGTGGAACCGCAGATGAATTGGGGCAAACTTGTCGAAAAAGTTTTCAGCACGTACGTCGAACCGACGCTCATTGCGCCGACGTTCGTTATTGATTTTCCGACAGAGATTTCACCCTTTGCGAAAAAGAAACCGGGCGATGCGCGCGTGGCGGAGCGTTTTGAAATCTATGTCGCGGGCGCGGAATACGGCAACGCGTTCACCGAATTGAACGACCCCGAAGACCAATGGCAGCGTTTCATGGAACAGCAAACCAATCGCGCACGCGGCGACGCGGAAGCGCAGCAGATGGACGACGATTATGTGCAGGCGCTCAAGCACGGACTTCCACCAACGGGCGGGTTGGGCATGGGCGTTGACCGTCTCACGATGTTGTTGACGAATCAACATTCGATTCGCGATGTGGTGTTGTATCCGCAGCTGCGGAATTGATTTGACGGATTTTGTCATCTGCTTATAATGGTTCTTGTAAGCAACGGCAATATTCTGAAATTGAAAGGCATTTGCGCCAACTCCAGAAGATGCAGCGCAAGTGTCTTTTTCTTTTTTCGGCGCGACCCACTCGACGGGTCAAGCGTGTTAAATGTTAAACCCATTTGATAGCAGGATTCACCGTTTGCGCGCAAACATCAGTTTGCGAATAGATTCATAGGAGGAGCCAACAACATGGCTGAAAAAGTAAACGGTACGGTCAAGTGGTTCAACAACAGCAAGGGCTATGGTTTCATTGCCCCCGCTGATGGAAGTCAAGACCTCTTTGTTCATTTTTCTGCGATTCAAGCCAGCGACAACGGCTATCGCAGTTTGAACGAAGGCGACCAAGTCGAATTCAATGTCGAACAAGGTCAAAAAGGTTTGCAAGCCACCAACGTCGTCAAGACGAACTAGACGCGTAACGAACATACATCAATCAGGTAGCAAGAAGGAAATTCAATTCCGCTTCTACCTGATTTTTTTTCGATTGGGTGCAGAGTTAGGAGTCAGCGTATGAACAAGGGCTTTACCGAAAAGGAAGCAAAAAAGTTGATTGGACAATCGTTCGAAACACGCGCGCCATTTTCCGGAATTCCGATGCGAACGCGCGGCGTTGTGACCGAAGCATTCAATTCGGAAGACCATTGGAACGTGATGATCGAATGGGTTTTGCCGGGCACACCGGTCAGAGGTTGGTACAGCAAACAAGAGTTGTCGAGTTACATGAATTTGGTGCAGCCGCCTGCGCCGTGACGCGTCGCGCGCAAAAAACAGAAAGCGATTTGACAGGAAGATACGCGTGTATATAATCGCTTGCGCACGGGAACGGCAGGCGGAAAGTGAAATGGCACTGGCGCTGTCTGGAAAGGTGGCGACGGTGTTTTTTTATTCTCACTGCGTTGTTCTGTGACACTTTAGAAGGGAGCTCCGCAAAAGTGGCTAAACAACAAGGCACCGTCAAGTGGTTTAACAATAGCAAGGGCTATGGTTTCATTGCCCCTGAGAACGGCGACAAGGACTTGTTCGTTCACTTTTCCGCGATTCAAGATGCGAACGGTGGTTATCGCTCGTTGAACGAAGGCGAAAAAGTGGAATTTGATGTCGAACAGGGTCAAAAAGGTTTGCAAGCGACGAACGTTACCCGCTTGAAATAAAACGTTTCGGCGGCAAGTGTCGAAGCGACGCTGCAATCATAAGAGATTATCCCGTAGGATGCTCGAAAGATTGAGCTAAAACCAAAAGAAAAACAGACGAGTCGAATGGCTCGTCTGTTTTTTGTTGCCCGTTGCTACACCGCGCGCGCGTTTTCAAACGCGCGCGCGCTCATTTGAGTTTGCAAGGTTTCCAAAAATTCTTGCGCGCGTTGCCGTGTTTGGTGGTCGGTTGCTTCATGCGTTGCCACAAACTCACCTCGCTCTATTGCGCGCGCAAAATTCTTGTGCAATTCATCTGCGCGCGCCAAACCGAATAACGCATCCATTGCGCGCGGCGGCGCATCAATTTCTTGCGCGATACCTAACGCGATTTGAAATTCTTTTTCGGTGCGCGCTGGCTCGCGCCTCTTGAGCGCAACCTCACCCAAACTGCAATGCGTGTTTGCCGCCCAATAGCGCGCGCCAATGCGTTCGTACACGGCGAGCGCGTCTTGATACAAACGGCGCGCCTCCTCATATTTTTCGCGCTGCATTGCGACATCGCCCAAATTTCGAAATTGCTGCGCGATTTTTTCGGGCTGTCCAATTTCTTGATACCCCTTGAGCGCGCGGTGGTACAATGCTTGCGCGCGTTCCAAATCATTTTGTTCGCGCGCCAGTTCGCCGAGATTCGCCAGCGTCATGTTCACGCCGCGTTGGTCGCCCACTGCTTGAAACGCGGGAAGGGCGCGTTCGAGCGCCACGCGTGACGCGTCAAAATCCCCTTGACTGTATTCGACGAGCGCAAGATTGACCAGCGCGCCCGCGATGCCGCGCTGTTCGTCAATTTGTGTCGCCGCGTCAATGGCGCGCAGACAAAAATCGCGCGCCCGCGCCATTTCACCGCGCCGCGCCGCAACGAACGCGAGATTGTTGCTCGCATCGGTGAGCAAATAAAAATCGTGCGCGGCTTGGGCGCGCACGAGACATTCTTGATAATTCATTTCCGCGCTTGCAAATTCGCCCGCGTCGAACGCCACATTGCCCAGCTGCAAAAAACAGAACGCCGTTTCGGAAATATCATTTGCGGCTTGAGCGCGCGCGAACGCGCCGCTCAATTCGCGCCGCGCGTCCTCCAATTTTCCCAAAAAATATAGAGTTGCGCCGAGCCGCGCTTGCGCGATGTATGAAAATGCGGCGGCGGGTTCAAGCAGTGTTTCCGCTTGTTGATACAAACTCTGCGCTTCGTGATAACGATACAACACGGGCGCAGTGCGATTCACCATTTCCGCATCGCACTGCGCCACGCTCCACAGCCACGCCAAGCGCGCATTTTCCAATTCCACGCGCAGTTCTTGAATCGTCTCTAACTGTGTCCCGCCAATAATGCGCGCGCCGCGCGCCGCGACATATTCATTAAAAAATTGCGCGTGCCGCGCGCGCGTTTCTTGCAGCGCGTTCGACGCGTCAAATTTTTCGCGCGCAAATTCGCGCACGAGCGCGTGCAAACCAAAACGCGCTTCACTCGCGCGGTAGAGCAGCGCTTTGTCAGTCAACCCGCCCAGCATCACCGCGTCCGCGTCGGTAATTTCGCGCGCTGCCGTTTCATTAAACCCGCCACGAAACACCGACAATTTTTGCAGCGCCGCGCGTTCGCGTCCGTTCAACGCATCCCACGATTGTTCAAACACCGCGCGCACGCTGCGATGCCGTTCCGACACATCGCGCAAATCGGAGTCAAGCGCGGTGAGGTCGCGTTCCAACTGGGCGGCGATGTGTTCCACCGTCGCGCCGCGTGTCAAGCCCGCCGCAAGTTCAAGCGCGAGCGGCATTCCCTCCACCGCGCGGCAGATGCGCGTGACGGCGAGCGCGTTGGTTTCATTCCACGCGAACGCGGACGAGACGCGCTGCGCGCGTTCGGTGAACAGTTGCGGCGCCTCGAGACCTGACAGGTTTTGTACGCGCGCGTACGCCAACCCCCGCACCTCAAACACGCGTTCCGCTTGCAGGGCAAGTCGTTCGCGCGAGGTGACGAGAATTTTCACTTCGGGCGCGAAATTCAAGAGACGCGCCAAATCGCCCGCCGCATCCAGCACTTGCTCAAAATTGTCGAGGACGAGCAAGAGCTCTTTGTCTTGCAAAAAATTGCCGAGTTGAGATACGGCATCGCTTGCGCGGTTGAACGAAAAATGCAACGCCGCGCCGATGGTGGGAATCACGTTCGACGCGGCGCGGATGGCTTCGAGGGAAATGTACGCGCTGCCGTGCAAAAACCGTTCGCGCAGTTGTGCCGTGATGGCAAGAGCGAGACGCGTTTTGCCGATGCCGCCGGGTCCGAACAGCGTGACCAAACGCGTGGCGGGCTGCGCGAGCCATTGCGCGAGCTCGGCGCGTTCGCGTTCGCGTCCGATGAACGGCGTGGGCGGCGCGGGGGGGGGTGAAGCGAGTGGGGCCGCGTCGCGGATTTTTTCAAACAGCGCGGTGGTTTCGGGTAACGGCTCGATCTCCAATTCGTCGCGCAAGATTTTTTTCAACTGCTGATATTGCGCCAGCGCGTCTTTACGTTTGCCCAACCGCGCGAGGACGCGCATTTTTTGCTGCTGCGCGTTTTCGTTCCACGTGTCGAGCGCGACGAGCCGATTCAGCGCGTCCAATGCGGCGCGTTCATTCCCCGCGTCGAGATTCGCTTGGGCAACGCGCTGTAACAATTCCGCCGCGCGGGCGCGATATTTTTCGCGTTGTTCCAGAACCCACACTTCAAAGTCGGGCGCGTTTTTGATGGTGAGAGTGGAGAGGAAATCGCCGCGATAAAGAGAGGCGAGAAACGAGAAACGAGAGTCATAACCCACGTTCTCGTTTCTCGTTTCTCGTACGAGTTCGTCTGCATCCAGCCAAAATCCTCCCGCGCGGTCAAACGTGACGGTGGCTTTTTCGAGAATGAGAAATCCGTCGGCGATGGGTTTCAAGGTGGAGAGGGCTTGGCGGAGGGATGCTTGGGCTTTGGTTTCGTTTTCTTCGCCCCAGAGGAGATTGGCGAGATGTTCGCGCGAGTGCGGGCGCGCGGTGACGGCGAGATAGACGAGGAGCGCGAGGGCTTTGGCGGGCAGTTTGCCGCCGATGTTTTCATTGTCACGGGTGACGGTGACGTGTCCCAATGTAGTGAGCGTGAGTTTGTCTGCCATTTTGCGGGATCCAAAATCAGTAGGGGCGAAGCATTCGCATAAATATTTGCGAGTTTCACAGGCGCGCTTGCGAATGCTTCGCCCAACAGAGCACCCAGGTTTTCACAAAATTTTCACAGCTGTTTGATAGATTATAGGGGAAAGTATTTAGGATTCAATAGTCCTTGGAGATTGTAACCGATGCGTCAAACACACACTTTTGTTTTAAGAGTGCTGCTCGATCACGAACAAACAGCCGGACTGCGCGGACAGATCAGCGAGCCCACTGCCGTTGACGAATGGCGCGCGAGTTTTGGCGATGTAAATGAGTTGTTGCGGCAGTTAATAAAGCGCGTTGCCGCCGCACCGGGCGAGGGCGATGTGCGATGCATTCCAATCGCTGACATCGAAGAAATTGAACTCGCGCTGAAACGCGTCGAGCTGGTTATGCAAGGAGGTGCAACGCAAATTTGAAAACAACTTTGAAAATAACTTTGAAAATAACTTTGTCTGACATCGTAAAGGAAATTCGAGATTCAAAAAGGAGAAATAAACAATGAAAACCAAAATCGTACACCTCACTATGCTGTTCGTTCTCTTGGCGCTCGCCGCGATGATTGTGCCGCTCGCGCCTGCGCAAGCCATGTCCGATGTGCCGTGCGATGCAACCGCGCTCATCAACGCGATTCAAGGCGCGGTAAACGCGGGCGGCACGCAATCCCTTTCGCTCGCTGCAAGCTGCACGTACACTTTGACCGCCGTGAATAATGGCGCAGACACGCGCGATGCAAATGGCTTGCCCGTCATTGCAAACAATGTCTCTCTGACCATCGTCGGCAATGGCGCGACGATTCAACGCGATGCGAACGCGCCGCAGTTCCGCATTCTTTCGATTGATGCGGGCAGCACACTACTTTTGTCTTCGCTTACAATCCGCGGCGGCAGAGGAGTTGATGGTTCCCAGACCCACCTTCCGGGTCCCGGCGGGGGCATTTTCAATCGCGGCACACTCGATATCTCGTTCAGCAACATTTTGGAAAATCACGCGGGCGATGGACTCAGATCGAAGCAGCCGGGCGCCGTCGGCGGAGGCATTGCCAATGATGGCACACTCATTCTTGCTTATTCCAATGTGACATCGAATGTGAGCGGCGATGGAGATGATGGAAAAATTGGCGCGACAGGCGGAGACGGTGGTGGAATCTACAACGTCGGGAATGCAACCATCACCAACAGCGCGATTTACGGCAATAAGAGCGGCGCGGGTGGTGACGGCACTACAAAAAATGGCGGACGCGCTGGCTATGGCGCGGGCATCATGCACTTTGAAGGTCAATTGATTTTAGCAAACAGTACGGTCAGTGGTAACAAAGGTGGCAAAGGCGGCAAGAGCAATTCAGGGCAAGCAGGTTTAGGCGGCTCTGGTGGTGGTCTTGCAGCGCAAAAAGGCAATGTCACCATTACCAACAGTACCATCGCGAAAAATAAATCGGGCGCGCCAAATGGCGCAGGGGCAGGCATTTATGCATTCGGCACTGTCAAGCTGCAAAATACAATTGTGGCGGATAATGCGCCGAGCGCGAATTGTTATGGCAATATCAAAAATGTAACCAACAACCTCGACACAGGCACGTCTTGCGGTTTCGGTTCGAATAACGATTCCAAGAGCAATGCTGATCCGAATCTGGAACCGCTGGCGAGCAATGGCGCGGGGACGTTGAGTCATGCGTTCAAGAAACCGAGCGACGCGTACAACAAGGGCAAAGATAGTGTTTGCAATTCTGACCCCATCAATGGGCAAGACCAACGCGGTATGTCGCGTTCACAAGGCAAACACTGTGACATTGGCGCATTTGAATTGCAAGTGAGCCAGCCGACGCCAACCGCAACGCATACGCCAACGCTCGCGCCAACGAATACGCCAACACCTTCGCCCACACCAACACAGCCCACCGGGGGCGACGGCGGCGCACTGGATTTCGACGGCACAGAGGATTTTGTAGAGATCGGAACCTATGCAAACTTGCTCCTCAATGACGATTTGACGTTAGAAATTTGGGCAAAACCGGATTCGTTTAATGATGAATCCACTTTAATCACGCGCGCTGTCGAAGGCGACGGCGATGCCTCGACCAATTATTCGTACTATTTCTACATTACCGCTGCCAAGAAATTGGGACTCTTTTGGGAATGGGGAACTGGCGCCCCAGACACAGAGATTACTCTGACTTCGAGCGTTGCCGCATCCATCAACCCAGGTGAATGGCATCACTTTGCAGTCACGCGCAACGCAACCGGTTCGCAAGTACGCTTTTATGTGGATGGTGTGGAATTGGGCCCCGCGCAATCATTCACCACCTTACCTACGGGCGGCAGCAGTGGGCGCACAGTGATTGGCGCGAATCCCTTCGCTACCTATACCACGCATCACTTTGATGGACACCTGGACGAGGCGCGCATTTGGAATATTGTGCGAACGCCGGCCGAAATTCAGGCGAATCTGTACCAACAACCCAATGTCGCGTCGAGCGGTCTCGTCGCATATTACAAATTTGATGAGCCAAGTGGACAGACGGTCAGCGACGCGACCACCCCCGCCGAAAACGGCACGCTTGGCAAGACAAGCAGCGTCGCAACGGATGACCCGACACGCGTGACCTCGACCACGCCCGGCGGCGATTGTGCAGGTCCTTCGGACGGACGCGTCAGTTGTTGGAAAGGCGAGAACAACGCGAACGATTCGGTTGGCACGAATAACGGCACGCTTGAAGGCAGCGTAACTTTTGTGGAAGGCAAAGTCGGTCAGGCGTTCAACTTTGATGGAACAACCGCCGATGTACGAGTCCCTGCTTCGAGCAGCTTGAATGTAGGCAGCGCAAACGGACTTACGATTGCGGCTTGGGTGAATCCAACCACCCTTGCCCAGAGAAGTCCGCTTGTAGAATGGAGTAACAATGGCACATATGGCGCTGATTTTTGGATGTCCGTTACAGATGTGATTCCGGGTGGCGTGAATGGTAACCTGTACGCAAATCTAACAAGTTTTGCCCATGGAACGCAATATGTTGTCCAAACCACAGGCGCAGTTCTAACAGCGAACAGTTGGAACCACGTCGTCTTCACCTACAACAAGACCAATGGGAATGTTGCCATCTATGTCAACGGTGTGGCATCGTCCGTGTCCAGCAGCAATTTGGGGATAGTTACACCCGATACCTCATTCGACATGTATCTTGCGCGTCGTGTGGCGGGACAGGCGCCCGCCGCGCGACTCAGCGGCAAGATGGATGAAGTCCAAATCTGGAACCGCGCCCTCACAGCGCAAGAAATCTCCTCCATGGTTGGGACAGGCGATTGTGCAGGTCCTTCGGACGGACGCGTGAGTTGTTGGAAAGGCGACAACAACGCGAACGATTCGGTTGACACGAATAACGGAACTGTGCAAGGTGGCGCAACATACGCAGCAGGGAAAGTGGGGCAAGCATTTAGTTTCGACGGTGTGGATGATTACGTGCAAGTGGCAGACCACGCTTCGCTACGCCCAACTCAATTCACAGTCGCGGGCTGGTTCAATGCCACTGCCTTTGCAGGGCAACCGGGCGGCAACGCCATCATCGCTCATGGCGCGAGTGGTTCGGGGACACTTGGAGAATACCATGACACTTATTTTCTTGGGTTCTATGAAAGCAAGCCACAGTTTCAGACATTTACAACCGTAACTGGCAATCACAATCTACCCGGACCAAATGTGATTCCAACAGGGCAATGGCATCACCTGGCGGCGACCTTTGAGAGTGGAGCAAAGAAGCTGTATCTCGATGGCACGCTGATTGCGAGTGAAACTGTATCTGGCTCGTTGGTGTACGAAACACCGATTCCGATTACGATTGGGCAAGACTGGAATATCGGCGCACCTTCCAACAATGTCATGTTCAACGGCTTGCTTGACGAGGTGCAAGTCTGGAATCGCGCGCTGACGGCGCAAGAAATTCTCGACCTCTATAACGCGCAATGAAATAAAAAAGGCGTGGACGATTTTTCGTCCACGCCTTTTTTGCGTTACCACCACAAATCAAAACGGCGTCTCGCTCGACCATTCTGGGCCCACGGGACTGCCGACGCGATTTTCACAAAATTTTCATAGCAGTCTGGTAGATTATAGAGGAAAGGAAAAATTTTTCAATCATGCGTAATTCCCATACGTTTGTCTTGAAAGCGTTGCTCGACGAGCAGAACGCCGCGCGCGTGCGCGGACAAATCAGCGAACCGACTGCGACGGACGAGTGGCGCGCGAGTTTTTGTGATGTGAACGAATTGTTGCAGCAGTTGGTCAAACGTCTCGCCGCCGCGCCGGCAGAGGCGATGGAAGACATCGCAGAAATCGGACACGCGCGCGAGCGCGTGGAATCAAATTAAGGAGATTCGTTAATGAAACCGAAAAATATCCAAAGCGTCATCCGTTTTACGCTCTTGACCTGCTTTTTTGCCGCCTTGCTGCTCTTGCCTGCGGCATTGTTTGCGCAGACGGCGAACGCAATGCTCGCCTTTACTTCGGGCGGGCATGCGCTGGGTTTTCGTGCGGACGCGATGTTTGCGGCGAGCCGCGACCACGCCCTGCGCGTCGAATTTGTGAACGCGAATGCCGTCTCGCCGCAAGCGAATGACGCAGTGGCGCGCAATGATTCCACGCGCGGCGCGCCCGGCTTGACGCGTGTGACATATCCAAATCTTTGGAACGGCATCACGCTCGCGTATGATGCGCCCGAGGGCGCGATTCTGCGCTCGACGTATACGCTCCAACCGTTCGCGGACCCGGCGCAGATTCGGTTGCGTTATAACGCGCCGCTGGCGGTGAACGCGGACGGAGAATTGAGCATCGCGTTTGAAACCGGCGCGATGCGCGAGACCGCGCCGATTGCGTGGCAGGACATTGGCGGCGCGCGCGTGCCGGTGCAAATTGCGTTTCGTGTGGTGGGCGCGCGCGAGGTGGGTTTCGCGGTGGGGGACTATGACCGCGCGTATTCGTTACAGATTGACCCAACGCTGACGTGGAACACCTTTCTCGGCGGCAGTGGGAGTGATTATGGCAATAGCGTTGCCGTAGATGCGAACGGGAATGTGTATGTGGCGGGTTACAGCGACGCCACCTGGGGTTCGCCCGTGCGCGCGTTTTCCGGT
>SHND01000047.1:16618-88425 GCA_004295045.1 Chloroflexota bacterium
TGATGCGTTTGCGGCGAAACTGGATTCCAGCGGCGCGCTGACGTGGAACACCTTTCTCGGTGGCGGTGGGTATGATGAGGGCTATAGCGTTGCCGTAGATGCGAACGGGAATGTGTATGTGGCGGGTTACAGCGACGCCACCTGGGGTTCGCCCGTCCGCGCGTTTTCCGGTGTCGCTGATGCGTTTGCGGCGAAACTGGATTCCAGCGGCGCGCTGACGTGGAACACCTTTCTCGGTGGCATTGTGTATGATCTTGGCTATAGCGTTGCCGTAGATGCGAACGGGAATGTGTATGTGGCGGGTTACAGCGGCAGCACCTGGGGTTCGCCCGTGCGCGCGTTTTCCGGTAGCGATGATGCGTTTGCGGCGCAACTGGATTTCAGCGGCGCACTGACGTGGAACACCTTTCTCGGTGGCAGTGGGGGTGATTATGGCTTTGGCGTTGCCGTAGATGCGAACGAGAATGTGTATGTGGCGGGAAACAGCTCCGCCACATGGGGTTCACCGGTTCGCGCTTATACGGGCGGCAGAGATGCATTTGCGGTAAAGCTTGGCTCCGCCTGCGCCCTCAAACCCGCCAAGCCCACACTTGGTCTGCCCGCCAAGAATGGCAGCGTCAAAAAGCCCAAGGTAAATCTCAAATGGAACGATGTCTCGTGCGAAACCGAATATCGCGTCACGGTCAAGAATGTTGCGACGAACCAAACCGTTTTTCAGAGCACGTTGGGCGCGGATGTGACGCAGGTCAAAACGACAAAATTAGCCAAGGGCCAAACCTACAAATGGTTCGTGCAGGCGTGCAACAATATCGGCTGCACAAATTCGGCGAAATGGAAGTTCTCTATCAAGCCGTGAATGAAATAGAGAGCAGAAAATTGAAAACAGCGTGAGCAAAATTTTGCTCACGCTGTTTTTTTGTTTCCACGAAACAGTTTAAAACGGCGTATCGCTCGACCAAACGGGTCTCGCTGGACTGCCACCAAATTTTCGCTTGCCGTTGCTGGGTCCGCCGGACGCGTTGGACGAATCCAAAATTTTATTGCCGCTGCCCGCATCGAAATGATACAAACCCAACGTGCGCGCGTCCGTCACAAACGGCTGCGATGCGTTTTCTTCGCAAGTCAGCGCTATCCAAGTGGCGCACTGCGCCCCGAGTTAGGCGTAGGCGGCTTCGGGCATTTGAACATAGCGGTCTGGCTCTTGCTCATTGCGATAAATGGCAAAAAAACGTTGTTCGATCCGCTTGAGGACAGCTGCCTCATAATAGACCATTCCGCAATTCAAACACACTTCAACCGGAGTGTTAGGAACGAGCAAATACTGTCCTTTGTGACTGTAAAGATATTCAGTCCTCCGTTCCTCGAAATGGTCACTCCCGCAGAAATTACATCGCACTTTTCTCATGATGTTGCTCCTCGTGTCCAAGGGTCAATGAACTTGGGCGGACGCGGAATATAGACAGTGATGAGAGCAATTTTTTCACCACGCCACCCGCAAACGCTGTGAATTGGCGTCTCTCCCGCCAAGCCAACCACCAGACAGCTTTCCCCACGTCCGGTATCGGGATAGTGTTCCAGCACTTGTCCGTTCAGCAGAGATTGTTCGATTTGGGCAAAGGTCAACTTGTCTGTCTTGCGTTCAATCTCGGCGTGCGCGGTATAGACGTATTGATTCTCGCGTACGCGTGTTTTGATATCCTCGATGTCCATTCGTCAACCCGTAATCAAAGATAACGAACGATATTGGTAATGTCATGGTACAAGTCGCGCCTTGCTATCGCGTGAAATGATACCACGTATCGTCAAGGGAGAAAAATCTATTTCACATTCAGTGAATGAATGATTTAAAACGGCGTCTCACTTGCCCAAACGGGTCCTGCAGGACTGCCGCCAAATTTTCGTTTGCCGTTGCTGGGACCGCCGGAGGTGTTGGACGAGTCCAAAATTTTATTTCCGCTGCCCGCGTCGAAATGATATAGCCCCAGCGTCTTGGCGTCCGTGACGAATGGCTGCGAAGGGCGCGCGAAATTATTTTGGTAGCGCACGCTTTTTGAAATTCGCACTTCGTCAATGAATCCGCTGTACGAAGGATACGCCGAACCCGCGTCATGTTTTTCCGCGCCGATGACGAGAAAGGGGTCGCTCTTGGGATAACTGGTCGCGCGTCCATCGCGATAACTGATGTTGCCCTTGGCGCTTGCGCCGCTTGCGTCGAGTGCGCCATCAACAAAAATGTTCAGCGCGCCATTTTTGCTTTTGCGCGTCACGGCGATGTGATGCCACGCGCCATCGGCAATGTTGGTCGCGCCGCAAATCGTATTGCCGTCGCTGCCCCTGCTCACGCCGAACGCGATGCGTCCTTCCGTCAACGCAATGCCATAGTCGCCGTAATCGCCCGCGCCGTACACGTCGCGGTCAAAGACGATGTTGCCCGTAATCCAACCATCGTTGACATCGCACGTCACCTGCGCGGTGTTTTCGTTCGCGTTCGCTTTGAGCCAAAATTCGAGCGTGAAGGAACCGCCAACGTCAACGGGACGCGCGGGATTGTCGAGTTTGATTTTTACGCGGTCAATGTCGTTGACGCCATTGCCGTAGAAACGCAAGGAATAATTCGCGTCGGGTGCGGCGTGCGCGCGGGTGAACGCGAGCAAAACGAATGTTGTAAAGAGAAAAATCTTGTACATAGACGGAACTGAAAATAAAAATTTTCGCAGAAAATTTTTATTTTCAGTTAGGGGTTTCCCCAACGCGGCGTGAGGACACAATCTATCCACGCGGTGAATTTGTCCCAATCGAACAATAGTGCGGCACGAAAACGGCGGCGGCACGGCGTGGGTTCGGCTTCGCGTGTAGGTGTCGGCGCGGCAACTGCGTCGTTCGGCGTTGGCGCAACGCGCGTCGGTTGTGTTGGCGCGCTGTTTGCAAACGGAACGTCGGTGTTGCCCAACGCGAGCGCGATGGTTGGAATGTCGGTGGACTTGAGCGCGTCGCTGATGGAATCTTCGGGCGAGATGGCGCAGCCCCACGAATTTTTTCCAAAGTAGACGGTCGAGCCGCCAATCCAAAAGGGATATTTGCACGCCGCGCCTGTTTCAGGATGCGCGGTTGCGATATTGTCTTGCAGTACATTGCCTTTCGAGAATGTAAATTCAAAACAATTATTCGGCGCCGCCGCGCAGTAGTTGCCGATAAAGCGATTGTTGTTGGACGCCAGTCCGCGCTCGCCGCTCAAATAATAACAGTTGCCCGAATCCTCGCAGTGATTGTTGGCGATCAAGTTTTGCGTGCACTGCAAGCAGACCCAGCCCGCCGTCTCGCAGCCGTGTTCAAATTTGTGACCGTCGGGCGTGGTGCAGCCGTGATTGTCGCGATTGAACGTGTTGCCCGCAAAGACGCTGTTGTTACTGCGAATGTTGAACGAACCCCAACCATTGAGATCGCTCAAATTATTTTCGACGAGGGTGTTGTTGTAGCCGTCAACGGTCGCAACGCCAATCGTTCCGCCGCGCACGGTCGTATTATGCACGACGTTATTGTTGCCGAGCAACAAAATCCCGCCGCCGTAATTTAACCCGCCGCGCAAAATTGTTTTTTCGGGCTGCGTGGGAAAAACACATTCCTCGTACTGACACAAAAACGCGCCCGCGTCTGCCGCATCGGGCGACGCTTGAATCGTCGCGCCGTCAATCCAATTTCCATTGCCTTCCATCACCACCGCGAATTGTCGCCCCGCGCTGTTGATCACCGCAGAGTGCGAATCATCAAAGAGACCGATATTGTTTCCGACCAAATGCATCGGCGGATAAATTTCGTTCGCGCATAATTTGATGGAGGCGTTGATGATTTGCGGCAGCGCGTGCGCGGGCGTGCAGTCTGCGGGAATGACCGGCGATTGCAAACGCCGCGCGCCCGTCGGCAGGTTCACATTGAGTGTGACGCGTCCGCCTTGGGTTGAAGCATTTGCGGAGGAGGGCGCGGTGTCTTGCACAATCATGCCCACGCCGCTCACGCTTTCGCCCAAGAAGGCGATGCTGTACAAAATCGGACCGGGCGTTTTGTTTTCGACGACGACGCGGTATGCGCCGGGTTCGCGAAATTTTCCCGACCACGTTAATTCGTTGTTTTTGCGCGAACCTTGTCCGACAGGTTCCGCTTGCCCGGGCGCGTAGATGTACGCCTCGACCCCTTCCGGCGCTTCGACCACGATGTCAATTTGCGTGCGGTCGCCTTTGTAATCGAAACGATATTCGTGCTGCGCGTTGGGGAGGAGCGTGAGTTCTTGTTCGTCTTGGGCGAAAAGAAGGGATGAGGAATGAAGGATGAGGGATGAAACGAGAAAAAGGAAAAGGATGAAAAGAAATTTTTTCATAGATTGAAATCCGAAAAATTTTTGCGGGCAAAAATTTTTCGGATTTCAAAATTAACTCACCACCAACACACTGTCAAATTCACCATACGGGTTCGTCCGTCGCGTAGGATTGTCGGGGTCGTCAATCCACGTCGTTCCATCAATCAAAAAACGGTACGCGTAAAAACCCGAGCTTGGTTTCGGCATCTCGATCACCCACACGCCATATTCGATCTGCTGCGCGTCCAACGTGCCTTGCCAATTGTCCCACTCGCCGCGCAGTTGTACCCTTTTCGCGCGCGGGTCGCGGTAAATGAAATAAACGCGCTCGTTTCGAATGAGCGGCGATTTTTCCGTAATGAGATCCGGACGGTCTTTTTGTGCCAAGGCGGCGGCGACGGCGGCAAACGCATTCAACGCGCCCGCGCCCTGTCGCGCGTCATCCGCATCGGGGACGCGCGTTGCCGTAGCTATGAGAATGCGGCGCACATCAAACGGCGTGAGCGCGGGATTCGCCTGGAGCATACACGCGACGGTTGCCGCAACGATTGGCGCAGCGAAACTGGTGCCTTCGACTTGTTGATAGTGCGGTGTAATTAATTTTTGAGAACGGATGTATGCTGTGTCGTTCTTTGAAAACGCGTCTTGCGCCCGCGCCGCCGTTTCGCTGTTGGGCAAGAGCGGCGCGGCAATATGAATGCTCGGCGCAACAAGTTCAGGTTTTGGCAGTTTGCGTTCGCTCACGCCGTAATTGCTGTGCCATAGCTCTACTTCGTCCGGATCGAAACTGTTGTGGTCGTCAATGCCGCCAATCGTCAAGGCATCCGGCGCGGTGGCGGGCGGCGTCAAACGGCGCACGCCGTCATTGCCCGCCGCGACGGCGACGACGATGTGTTGTTGCACCAACGCTTTGACCGCTTCGTCAATCGGATTGCCGAGTAATTTTTTGTACGGATCGCCCGAAACGGAGAGCGAAACGACGCGAATGTTGTAATCCTCCGCGCTCGCGCGAATCCATTTCAGCGCGCGCACGATATTTTCGTTTGGAATTCCGCCGCCCTCGCCCATTACGCGTATGAGAACAATGTCGGCGTCGCTCGCTACGCCGCGATATTCGCCGCCGCTCAAAAAGCCGTTGCCCGCCGCGACGGTGCTGGTCATCAAGCCGTGCCAATGCCGCGCCGCGTTATCGTCGTAACCGGGCCAGGTCGGCGCTTCATCGCGCGCGAATCTAAGGACGCGCGCCGGTGATTCCGTCGCGTCCACCCACGCGCGAATGCGATTCGTCGGTTGGGTGAGATCGGCGATGGGATAATAACCGGAATCGGCGAGCGCGATGGTAATGCCTTTGCCGGTAAAGCGTTCATCCGCGCCCAGTCGTACGGGCGTCGGCAAAATTTGATTTGCGTTTTGGTTTATCATGGTAGAGGTCCGCCGCGCGCAGCTTTGAGTAAAGCGTACCATTCTTCGCGCGTTAATTCAACCGCATCGGCGAGCGCGCCGGCGGCGATGCGTTCGGGCTTGGTTGTGCCGAGAATCGGTTGGATGGGCGCGGGATGGCGCAAGAGCCACGCGAGCGCGATGGCTTCTTTCGATGTGTTTTTTGCTTGGGCGAGTTGCGCGATGAGACCGGCGACGCGTTTGGCATTCACGCCCGCGTCCTGAGGTGGAGCGAATAGCAAGCCATTGGCGACGGGCGCCCACGCCTGAATGAGAATCTCGCGCGCGCGGCAATAATCGAGCGTGCCTGAAATGTCCGTGTACGGACGCGGCGGCGCGTTGAAAAACATTCCGTCGTCAATCAAATCGGCGTGCAGTAAATTGAGTTCAACTTGATTGACGATGAGGGGCTGCGGCAAAAATTTTTGCAGCAGTTCGATTTGCGCGGCGGTGTGATTGCTGACGCCAAAATAGTTGACCTTGCCGGCGCGATGCAATTCGTCAAAAGCGCGCGCGACCTCTGCCGGTTCGACCAACGCGTCGGGACGATGCAAGAGCAAAATGTCGAGATAGTCCGTTTGCAAGCGGCGCAAGCTGCCCTCGACGGCGCGCATGATGTGCGCGTAGGAAAAATCATAGCGTTGGGGGTCGCCTGCGTTTGGGTCGTCAGCGAAACGAATGCCGCATTTGGACTGGAGGATAATCGAGCTGCGCGCGATTTTCAATTCGCGGATCATTTCGCCAAAGACGCTTTCCGATTTTCCGCGACAGTAAATATCCGCGTGGTCAAAAAAATTGATGCCGTGTTCGAGCGCGGCAGCGACGGTGCGCGCGGCTTGCGCGCGGGCATCCTTTGTCAACGGCTCGCGCGTCCAATCGCCGCCGAGCTGCATGCAGCCATACGCGAGGCGCGTGGCATGCAGGGAGGTGTGCGGGAGCAAATACGTTTTCATTGTGGGAAAGATACGCGCGTTTGCGTAAAAAAACAAGAACCCCTCACATCAACGCGATGTGAGGGGTTTTGGTTTAGAAAAAGCCGCGCAAGCTTTATTCTAAAGTTTCACCTTCTTTGCGAACTTTGAAACTCCACGAATCGCTCGCCACGCATTGGTTGTCGGCATTGCACGATTGCACACGCCAGAAATACGTTGTGCCGGCGACGAGATTTTGAAAGCTCGTTTGTGTCTTGGTCAGTGTTTTGCGCTCGGCGACGATGGGTCCGTCAGCGGAGCGTTCACGCAGCTGCCATTCGTAGCGCATCGCGCACTTGGAGGCGTTCCACTTGAAGGTCAGCTTGCCTTTGGCGAGACGCTTGCCGTTTTCGGGACTGACCAGCGCGGGCGCTTTGAGCGTGTCATTACATGCCGCAGGCGCTTTAACCGTCACCTTGACCGCGTCGGTCTGATCCGTTGATTGATCCGCATACAGCACCTGGATGCGATAATAGTATGTTGAACCGGCTGTGACGCTCGCATCCGTGTACTTGTATTTACTGCCGTTCAGCGTGCCGATATTCTGGGCAGCGATTGGGTTCGCGTTCACCACAGCATAATCGCCGTTTCTAGAATCACCGCGCAGGACATTAAAGCCGGCGATCTTGAGTTCGTTGAGCGTTTCCCAGTCCAACCTCACTGTGCCGTTCTTGGTTGCCTTGGCGGTGAAGAGCGCCATCTCGGCAGCGGTGGGCGAATTGTTAAAGCCAAAATCAAGCCCATGATTATTCGTGCCGGGTCCGGGAAAGAGAGTGGAGGCAAGGACGACGCCGACATTTGCGAGAGTTCCACCGCTTCCGACATTGGGTACGGGAACCGCGTCCGAATCACGAATATCGGTAAAGCCGCTGTTGTCGAATTGCAAGTTCTTGTTCGGAGGCGTTATGTTATAGCCGACGAGCGCGCCGCTCCCGGTAAAGTTGCTTGCCAAGACCGCGACCGTATATTGAGCGTTTGTCGTGATGGGGAGATTGTACGTCCGCCCCGCCACAGTTGTGCCGAGCGGGTCAGACGAAAGGATATAATTGCCATTGGCGTCGGTTGTCGCTTGACCGATGAATGTGCCGGCGGCATTGTAAATTCCGACCACGACGCCTGCGATCCCCGCTTCACCGGGGTCTTGGATGCCGTTTTGGTTGGCGTCGTTCCAGACGCGGTTGCCGATTTCGATTGGCGCCGGGCGCTGCAAGAGCTCCAGATCGCCCAAGCCATTCGCTTTGGTGCGGAGCCAGTCATCCAGACCCGAGTTGGCATCGCCGGGTGTGACACGATATTGTTTTTGAAGCAATCCGGTGCTGGTGTTATTCCAATTCACCCCTTGGTTAAACCATTCGGTGATAGGATCAAAATCTGTGGAAAGCACAAGCCCACTGCCCAGCCACAGCGCCAAAGCGCCCGTCTCGGTTTCAAGATGATAACGCACAAGTTGATCCGATTGTGCGCCGATCAGCGCAAAATCCCGAAAATAAACCTCACCTACGCCGCCCGGTCCGTCATTATTCAATCCGGTATTTCGAACACCATTTATAGACGGATTCGGCACGCCGTTATCGGTATCAAAGACACAACCCGTCAAGCCCTCGACGACATATCCTCCGGCGGTATTGCAAACGTGGATGAGGTCTCCACCGCCGTCAACGGTTTCGTTCGTAATCGCCGAAGTGATCGCCTGATAATTTTGATAGCCGGCTTGCAGCCCATTCCGGTCCATGAATCCAAGAACCATGTCGCCGTCTTCCGTGAATTCGATATCCGAAAGAACGGGCTGTGGCATTGCCCATTCGCGATTGCCGCTCAAACTACCGGCAGTGGGCTGCTGCCAAGTGGATTGCCACGGATTCCAGAGGTTCTGACTCAGACCGGCGGGCAAAACGACATTGTCGTACGAAGAAGATTCACGCGGATAGGTCAGAGCGATTGTCACTACACTGGTAAAGGTCGTCGGATTATTGGGGTCAAAGCGCAGGACATAGCCAGCCAGATTCGCCGCTGTGCCACCTGATGCATCACACACGACGCCGACGTATCCAAAGCCGTCGCTGAATTTGAGACCCCATGGGCGAAATTGTCCAGCGCATGCGGGCAAGCCGGTAAAGATGATGGGATAATGCGAGACGAGCGCGCCGCTGATTACTGCGCCATTGATTGGAATGGCGGCTTCGTTGCTCACATTGATTTTGATCAAGGACTTTTGGTTCAGATTCACAATCCATAGGGATTGATCGTCTTCGCTCATTTCCGCATCGCCGAAACCTATCGTACCAACCTTGGCAAAGGCATCAATGTCGTATGACTTGGAATTGGGAAACGTCGTTTGTGTGGAGAGCGAGTACTGGTCTGTGGCAACGCCCGGAGCAACCGTTGCAGCCTGATTTCTGCGGGTGACCGTTCCAACCGAGATTGCTCCCCCCGTTCCAGCGCTTGGCACAACGCCGTTGAGCAAGAATCCGCCGATAAAGGTGCCGCCCACATCATAGCCATAATTGAGGATATAGACGCCATCTACGTTCACCGCCGCGGCGGGAGCCTCAAGCGCGGGGCGGGCATAGAGACCCAAATCGGAGTGGCGCTTGAGCGCGGCGGCTGCAAAGATGTGTCCCGTTGTGCGATGAAACGCCGCGCCCCAGACGGTGCCCACGTCGGAAACACTCACATCTTGAGATGGGTCAGGATTATTTTGATCGGTTTCTGATGTTCCTGTTGCCGTCCACGGGAATGACATGTATCCAACTTGAAGCGGGTTGGATGGGGTAATTTTACCTATTGCTGAAGCGTTTTGGAAGAACGGGACGGTAACAGGAGGATTATCCTGAGAATATTGCGCGGGGTTTTGGTATGCCATGTTGATGTTGGTCACACCATTGTCGGCTACAAAACGAACGCTCGATTGACTCGCACCGGCAGCGGGATTATAGACGCCGTTCTGCAAATACGTCGCGCCCGCGGGTGGGGAAAATTCGACGCGATAGCCGCCGCTTGCGCCGCTGAGTCCGCCGCCCACGCAGGTCGCGGTGTCAATGCTCCAGACACCTGAAGCATTGGTGGTCGTAGAACATGAGGCGCCTGCGGCGTTATACAGCGCTACGCCGACTGCCGCGATGACGGGTTCGAGCGTATCCTGTGTGCCATTCCCGTTAAAGTCACGGAATGCGGTGCCGCTATATGTTCCTGCCGCCAGCGCCGGTCCGCCAAAGTTCGCTGCCTGTGTCACCAAAAGGAGGGCGGTAGCAATGGAGAGAACGATAATTCCTAGACGACGCAGTTTAGGATTGGCAAAAACATGGTCCTGAAATTTGGTACGCATGAGTCCTCCGTAGAACAAAAAGTTGGATGAAAGGCGGCGAAAAAAAAACCGCACACACTAATCAAAGGATGGGCATTCCAATAGTGGTCGGTTACGCCATTTGCTCGACTCTGTCTAGGCGTCCAGATCAAGGCGACAGAGCTTCAAAGCACCCGTATTAATATGAATTTCGCCAAAGCAAAGTTGTTGCGATTGTGCGTTTGGCGGCGCACGCGAGGGCGAAAAATAAAAAATCGCGGTGCGCTTGCAGGCAACACAGCTTACAGTTAGTTACGTCACTTGTTCCACAAGTTCCAACCGCCGCCGATGCAGGAACGTGTTTGAAAATTCCTCACACACGAGTCCGAGGGTTGGAGCGTAATGTTTCCGTGAACGCAAAAGGAATTTTGACGGATGCGTCAAGTTCCTTTGCAACGTCAATCATTATAGCAGAGCTTGTCAACGCGGGAGGAACAAAATGGAAACAAAATCCGATATTCTTTTTTTTACGGAAGCCGCGTTGCCAAACAGAATTTTGAATCAAACGCAGCCCGATTATACAACAACACAAGATTCAAGCGCAAGGCATCTTTCGCGCAATGCCCCGGCGCTCGACGAGTGTGTTGCGCTATCACGCACTATGCTTGGACAATGCGTGATAGCGCAGAATCAGGGGTAGTCCGGGATCCCTCTGATGGAATAACGCGTTGTTTGAGCTTATGCACTGCGATGCATTCGTTTGGCTCGGGCGGTACGTCCATTACGCAAAAAACCGTAGGCAAACTGGAGATTTGCCCACGGTCGGTTCCACTACCGCCTTTACAAGTCCCCACTCATTGCGATGCATGCAACTGTGTGTGTAAAAAAACTTTGGTGCCCAAGTTTCTGTGGGGTCCGGCACAGTTGGAGTGGGTTACAAAACATCCGATGCGTTATTGCGACGCTGCAACAAGCTATGGCGCTCTTTTTGAAATCATCTATGCAGGGAGGTTGAAATCGCGCCGTCGGATGCGTCTACACTATAGCGCGGCAATATAAAGATGCCGATTAACGCAAGCGTAGGGGCAAAGCGTTCGCAGCGAGGTTTGCGTACTTGCATTTTAGTGAATGCTTTGCGCTTACGTGGATTGGAAATTATTCTGTTTCGTGGTCGGCGCGCGGTTTGGCAAGCACCATGCTTTTCTGGATAAAGATTACGCCGCCGATTGCGATAAATACATCGCCAATGCTAAAGACAGTCGCAAAAGGTACGAATGCGGGCAGCGGCAGGATGTCGCCCAACCAAGGGAGGAGTGTTGCATCCGTCATGGGGATAATATTCATGTCGCGTTCTGTCAGCGGGGGCTGCCCCGCGAATTGGCGCGCGGCGGCAGAGACCGGCATAAAGCCGCCGTTCAAAGTTATGACCAGAGTGTTGAGCACGAGACCGAGCGCAATCCACAAGACGCCGGGCAAATGGCGGTTTAGCCACAAGGCAAAGATCGCAAGCGCCATCGAGACGAGATAGAGAATTTGCGCGAGCAGAATATTGTTGATGAGAATATCGCCGACGGGAGAAAAGGCGATGAGTTGAATCGCAAAGGGCAGAAAGAGCAAAATGGGATAGCGGATAGAGATATGCGCCAGATTGGACAAGCGTCCGCCGCGCGCCAACGCAATCAGTAGACTCAAAAGCAGGATGAGCGGAATAGGCATGCGTTGTTAGCTTTGCAGACGGAGGATGGAGTGGGAGGAATTGCGCGCGTCCTATGTGGATTCGGCAAGACTCACTGCTGTGGGGGCAGGAATGAGAGCGGGGGCGTCTGTAGTTACACTAGCGAGCCCTTTGACGCGAAAGAACGCCTCAACTACGTTTGGATCGAATTGAGTGCCTGCGCCATTACGCAGCTCTTGAAGGGCGGCTTCCTCTGAAAGTGGAGCGCGATAGGGGCGTTGTTCTGTCATGGCTTGGTACGAATCCGCGACTGCTATGATGCGCGCGCCCAAAGGAATCGCTTCGCCTTGCAGTTTGTCCGGATAGCCGGTGCCGTCCCATCGTTCGTGATGATGCCGCACATAGGCAGCGCCATTTTCAAACATCGGAAATTTTTGCAACAAGTCGCCGCCGATGTCAGCATGGCGTTTTGCCAATTCGCGCTCTTGGTCTGTCAGCGTACCGGGCTTGAATAAAATATCGTTCCGCATTCCAATCTTGCCAATATCGTGCATGGCAGCTGCGAGCATGATTTCGTCAACTTGGTCGAGGTCAAGCCCCAATTCACGCGCAATCAATCCCGAATGTTCGGAAACTTTATCTGAATGTTGTGAAGTATGTACATCTCGCTCGTCCAACACGCGCGCTAATGCATAGAGCGCCCCGCGCGTCTGACGTCGCAGTTCGGCGACAAGATGATAAGACTGACGCATGAGGATGAGGGGCAGCGCGGCGAGAATGACGCTCCACGGGCTGAACTGCCAAAGAATGTAAATAAAGACACCAATTGGAAGCATACTCAAGTCGTGGAGAATCAGAGGTTTATAGTTCTGCGCCCATACGTAACGGATAGGCGACTGGGTTGCGAGAGCGATGATCATGGAGACGAGAAATCCATTGAGGAGGACATCGCCAAGACCCAATGCGACAAGCGCTAAAATATTCTGGACTGAGCCGAGGAGGGGAACGCTGGGGTCGTGGATAGAGTTGTAGAGTGCGGCGACGACCGTGAACTCTACTGTCATCATCCCAACATTAAATAACACTTTGTACCAAACGCGGCGCAGCCACAATTCGGCGAGCACCGTTCCACCGAAAACGGCGACAATGACAAAAGGTGGCGGGAGGAGAAGGATTGCAGCAATCTTTACTGCAACCGAAATGGTGATTTCTACAGCGCCATTCTTCTGGCTAGAGTAGAGGGTGACAGGGTAATGGTCTAACGCAGCAATTATGATGGCGAGCGCGATGACGATGAGGACTGTTGTTGGTTCGACAGGCAGAACAATGAGAGAGGCAAACGCCGCCGCCAGACCGAGTCCAAAGATGAGCCAGATATAAACTTGTGCCGGTCGAGGGAGTTCGTTCATAAGCCCCAGCCATCAAAAAAGCCGACCTCGCCCATTTTTTCACCTTAATGCCACTTGCCTTGGGCAAGCGCCGCAATTACCAAACTAAGGATCGCCATCAGCACGAGATACGCTTTGACGGGTCGAGGATCGCTCCATTTCATGGGGAATCTTCTCCTTTCAAGAGGATTGCCGGATTCCCCTTCGCTTCGCTTCGGGCGAGGTCGGCTTTGGGATAGATTATAACCGAAATTTTGTTTTTCGCGCGCTTAATTTTTCTCCAATGGTTTCAATTTGGTTACATCTAGAATGAAAATAGGCAAAAAGGCAACATGACTTTGGTACTTGGTATCAGATTGCAACTGCCGTTTGAAAGCGCACGAGGCGGCGATTGACCGCATCCAATGTAGCACGCGCCATGCTCTCCGACAGGTCGCCGGCTGCGAGACTTGCGCCTACCAAGAGTTCGTGCTGCTCGCCGAATGCCCAGCGGACGATTACCAGCATTACCTTGTGCTCATTCATCTCGACGATCTGGGTCTCGAGTACGGCGAGAACTCCCGGCGTTTGAAGCAGCTGCTCGACGGCGTGAATCACTGCGCGCGCGGCAGCGCGTAATTCGTCGCCTTCGTTTGGGAGAGATGCTTTGCCGACAAGAATATTGTCGCCGACAGCAAGGACAATTTGGAGTACGCCATCCTTTTTTGATAATTTCTGGATGCGGGGGCGTCCGTATTGAGGATATTGCGCCTGAACGCCGTCAAGCTGTACCACGCTGATGCGGCGGTGATCAATGCGAATCCCAAAGCGCACTAACAAGATTGATTCAATGTCGCGCACGATCTTTTTGGGAGGGTGATTGCGCGGCGCAACGACATGAATTTCATCAATCTCTGTTCCTGTGCTCATCACCTTGACAGAGCTGACATGCTCAAGACGCGTGAGCTCACGTTCTACATCGGGCGCAAAAAAATAGACAGCGGGGAGCGCTTCCAGGCGGGGGGGGGGGAAACCTTGTCTTGAGGGGAATACATTCATATTATTCTTTTGTGGTTTTGTAGGCACAGGGTTTCTCCTTGGAGAGATAAGGAATTTTGTTATTGCTTTGGATGAGCAGCATGTCCAAAAGCACTATGCGCGAGTGCAAGACTGTGGAGCGTAGGAATGGGAGACGACAAATTAGGCGACGCCTGAAAATAAATACGGCATCGCGCGCCCTTGGCGATAGAACGCGATGCCTTGATAGAAAACTGTACGCTTAAGGTTCCGCAGCGAATTCAAGAAGCAAAGCGCAAGGTTTGAGAATATTACAAATGAATGTTGGAGAATATGCTGAAATGAAACAGAGCAAATAGCGGCTCAAAAACCCACCAGTTCGCGTTCCTTGAATCTCAACAATGTATTGGCGAGGAGCTGTTGAATAAGAGTCAAGAACTGTGTGTCCACAACCGACAGCGTTTGCATCACGTTCGTCCGATTTGCAATGATCAACACACCCAATAACTCGTCACTTGACAAAATCGGTACGATATAGCTGGTGACCGTGTTCAGATGACTTGACGTCCAAACGCGGCGCTCAATCAGTGGACTTGTATCATGGTTCAGGCGCTGTTGTTCCATTGCCAGAACTTGAGCCATCACGCGCTCGAACAATTTTCGCGACACCGCATCGGACTGATTCTCGCGCACCGAAGCGGCTTGCGAAACGGTCTCTGCCCAATCGTTCTCTTCTCCCAATACTGACAAGACCACCCAATCCGCTTTAAAGATACCAGCCATGTGCGCCACCACAGATTGCAGCGCTGCATGCTGCGTCTTGGCGCTCAGGATGCCTGATGTGAGCGCGCTAAGACTGGCTAGGCGGTGTTCAATCGTGCGCGTCTCTGATATCAATCGCTGCTGATCGCGGATCAAGTTCTCCCAAAGCAAGATCATGCCGCTCGGAATGGGCTTGAGCAAATACGCAAGGATGCCCTGACTCGGTGGTTTGACCGCGCGATAAAGTGATTGCGATGCGGTGGTGACGATACCCAAAGTGTTTGGATGAAGTTTACGGATAAAGGGCCACGCTTCATTCGCGGTGCCATCGGGCAAGACCAATTCGAGACTAATGAGGTCATAGGCGCCTTTGAACAGATGTTCAAGGGCGTGTTCAAGCGTTCCTGTGCGTTCCACATGCCAGCCGTGACGCACAAGTTCTTGAGCAAATTCATCTCCCGCGTTCGGGTCAGGATCAATAATTAGTGCACGCAATTGTGATTTCGTCACTTGGGAACAATCTCCCTTCGGGAAGGCGAAGTATAGTGCATTGTAGACAAGTTGTTGTTGCCTTTGATTCAACCATCCTAGCTCTCGTCTATCTCTGAGGCGTAGGAGTTGGCGGCACCACGGGTGTTTCGCTTGGTGGAACAGGCGTATCGGTCGGTGCCACGGGCGTTTCGTTTGGTGGAACAGGCGTATCGGTCGGTGCCACGGGCGTTTCGCTTGGCGGCGCGGGCGTGTCAGTCGGCAGTACCTCTGTCGGCGGGACAAGTGTGTTAGTTGGCACCGGCGCCTCCGTCGGCGGGACGAGCGTGTTAGTTGGCACCGGCGTCTCCGTCGGCGGGACCGGCGTATTGGTCGGCTGCGGCGTCTTGGTTGGCGGTGGTGTATCCGTCGGCGGGACCGGCGTATTGGTCGGCTGCGGCGTCTTGGTTGGCGGGACAGGCGTCTCGGTCGGCTGCGGCGTATTCGTCGGCGGAACCGGCGTGCTGGTTGGCTGCGGTGTCTTGGTCGGCGGAACCGGCGTGTTGGTCGGCTTGAGTGTGTTGGTTGGAATAGGTGTCCAAGTCTGCGTCGGCGCTGATGTTGCTGTCTGTGTCGGAAGCGGACTCGGGGCGATTGTCGGCATTTTCACGCGGATCGCGACCAACGAAAGAGCGACAGTTTGCTTTGCGGAATTGGACGCAACTACTGCTTGTTGGATCGCCGGATCAAGATTGTCGGGAGCCGTCTCGGTCAAAGAGGACAGCTCCTCTTCGCTCTGTGCGAGTGTCACTGCGGCATTCGATGCAATCTCCAAGGCATCGGGCGTATCGGTTTGTGCGACATCCCTGACGAGGACAGCTACGCGATTGGCTTGCTGCTCGTACGCTTTCAAGACCTCACGTATGATGAGTTGTTTATCCAGATTCTCAGCAGCATTGTTCGGATTATCCTCTGTTGTGAGCTGCTTGATCTCCCGAACACGTCTGCGTAAATATTCAAGATGGAGTGAAACTTTGGCAGGTTCATTCGGGGCAACGGCAACTTGTGCTTCTTCAATTGTGATTTTGAGCGGATACAGCGATTCTCCGGGGAGAGAATTGTCAGCCGTAACAACCGTTGCGCCGAGACTGAGAAATAGAATTGCCGCAAGGAACAATGCCAAGAAACTGGGAAGTCTAACAAAAGAGATTCGGATTGGATCGCCAAGAATAGGATGCCCTTGGAGATATTTGATCTCAAAGGCGAGTTTGTAATAGATAAAACGGGAGCGTAGGGTGGTTCCAAATTGGCGCAGTGTATTCGCGAGAACAGCAGGTTGCAGCACCTCGCGCAATCTTTCCAGACGATGTTCCGAATCAATTCGGTTGGCAGAAATTTTTCGTGATGGAGCGACGACTAGACAGCCAAGCGTTTTAGAAATAATGTCGTAAAGGACTGTAGGATTGAGCGGTTTCAGTTGAAAAGCTACAATGCCCGGTTGATGGACGTTGACCAAGGCGCGTAATGATCCGGACCCGGTTGTGATGATACCCTGTGTCGAAGGATACAACTGATGAATCTCATGCCACGCGTCCGTACCCAATGCATCGGGCAGCATAAGGTCTGTCAGTACAATATCGTAATTCGCATGCTCCAACAGAGCGCGCGCCGCTTCAAACGTACAGGCGTGATCCACAACCCAGCCATACTTTTCAAAAGATCGAGTATGGCGGATCACAGCTTGTATATCCGGATCAAGCCACAAAATCCGAGGCACTTTCAAGACATCCTGACTCATTCAGAAGCTGACCGTTTAGCTCAAGGTCTTCCTTCCGACATTAAAGCGCGTATCCGCAAAGCAAGATTTTTGAGAATGGGACTCGTCCACGTTCCAACGTTATTGTTTGCATCGCGTCCACTGCGAACCGAGGAACGTCCCACTTGATAACGCTGTCGTACCAAAGTATAAGAGCGCGCGCGCAGTTGACTTGGATCAAAGGGAATAGTCAAATAGGCATTCACCCCTTGTTCCATGACCGCGTTGATATTTGACTTGTCGCGCTGTGCAGAGAGGACCAGTATGCTGGCATCAGATTGCTCGCGTATCGAACGCACGAGATCCATACCCTCTTCACCGAGCGAGTTCATATCTGTAACGACGAGTTCAATTGCAGATGTTTTGAGTACTTGAAGCACATTCAGTTTGTCACAGGCGGTCGCTACCCACCAGCCATCGAACTGAAAAAGCTTGCATAGGAATTCTTGCAGGTCTTGGTCGCGCTCAATGAGGAGAACGGATTTTTTCATCTTGTGCCTCTGCTTGTCAAGCATTTGGAGCCGCGTGCTCAAGGTAGTCCAACGCTGCACTAAAGTTTGTGCGCGCGTACTCTGCTAGTCCCCCCTACCTGATGTAGGCAAGAGGATTGGGGAATCGTTGTATTTTGATAGTTGAATAGTGGAATGGACTCGGGGTTGTCTAATTGCCTTTCCGCGAGCTTGCAAACATCCAAAGCAGTGCATGGTTGTTCCAAGAGCATCTCTCATCCTCAAGCTCGGTCTGTAAGGGGGGATAATCTGCATCTCGAATTGCGCGCCAAATGAATTTGCCACAAAATGACCGATACAACAGATGCCCAATTATCTCACAAACTAGGCAGCTTGTCGAGAGAGCGGCGCAAATTCGTTCAACTCACAATTGTCAAGTTTATGCTATTTTTGCCGGAAACGCCAATCTCGCGTAACCAAAACGATCAGTTTTCGCTTGTATTTTCATTGACACTCGCGCGCGTTTGTGATAACGTTGCGCCGAATTTCTCGCATCGGCAGCGAACGATGCTAACCGTCCTCTCATGTCAAATCGAAACCTAGCCATCGCCGGACTTGTCACCGCCGCAATCGTCGCGCCCCTCGCGGGACTCTATTATTTATGGACGCGCCCCTTGCCCATCATCAAAGGGCGGTTGCGTTTGCAGGGATTGCGCGACCGCGTTGAAATCATCCGCGACAAATGGGGTGTGCCGCACATTTACGCGCAGAATGATGAAGATGTTTTTTTTGCGCAAGGATTCGTCCACGCTCAAGACCGCCTGTGGCAGATGGAATTAAATCGTCGTTTGCCTTCCGGACGCTTGAGTGAAATTGTCGGGCAAGTCGCGTTGGATACCGATCAATTGATGCGAATCATTGGTTTGCACCGCGCGGCGAAAAATGATTGGATGCACGCGCCGGAAGAAACGGTGTTGGCGTTGAACGCGTACGCGCGCGGCGTGAATGCGTTCTTGGATACCAACCAAAACAAATTGCCGCTCGAATTTACGCTGCTGCGTTTCAAACCGGAATCGTGGCGCCCGCTCGATTCGCTTGCGTGGGTCAAAATGATGGCGTGGGGACAGGGCTTGAATTGGGACGCGGAATTATTACGCGCGGCAATTCTCGACAAGCTGGGTCCCGAACGTACGGCGAAATTATTGGGCACTGATATTGCGGACACAAATCCAATTATTTTGAATCACACTCCCATTCCCGGTTTTGACCGCCTCGTTTTGGAATTGCGCGACGCGAAAAAATTCCTCAACCTCACCGCGCCCGTTGGCATGAGCAACAACTGGGTGGTGGATGGAACGAAATCGGTGACGGGCAAGCCACTGCTCGCAAATGATCCCCACTTGCCGTTACAAATGCCCTCGCTCTGGTACGAGACACATCTCTCTACGCCGGAATGGCAAGCCGCCGGCGTTTCACTGCCCGGTGTGCCGTTGATTGTGATTGGGCACAATGCCGAAATCGCGTGGGGCGTAACGAACGCGTTCGTGGACGCGCAAGATTTGTACGTCGAGCAATTCGATCCGCAAGATGCGACGCGTTACCGCGTAAAGGATGGTTGGGCAAAAGCAAATGTGGTGCGCGAAGAAATTCGCGTCAAGGGGGAAAAAGAACCGCGCGCCTTGGATGTGACGCTTACGCGGCACGGTCCGGTGATGAATGCGTTGACGCCGCACACCTCTGACGCGAACGCGCCGCGTCTCGCGTTGAAATGGGTTGGCTATGACGCATCGCGCAGTCTCTCTGCGGGCTTGAAATTGATGCGCGCGAAAAATTGGGACGCATTTCGCGATGCGCTGCGCGATTGGACCGACCCCGCGTTATCGTTTGTGTATGCCGACCGCGCGGGCAACATCGGCTATCAGCTCGCAGGCAATACGCCGATTCGCAAAAAGGGCAAGGGCGCAACGCCCGTACCCGGTTGGAATGACGAGTACGAATGGACAGGGTTTGTTCCATTCGACGAATTGCCGCAAACGTACAATCCCGCGCAGCATCTGGTTGCCACTGCCAACAACTGCGTCGTCGGCATGGAATACAAGCATCATCTTTCGCTCGACACAATGAATGGGTTCCGCGCGAAACGCATCATTGATTTGTTGAACGCAAAGGAAAAATTATCGGCGGACGATTACGCGCGGATTCAAAAAGATGTTTATTGCATTCCGGCGGAAACGTTTCAACGTTTGACGCGCGCGTTTGCTTCTGACATTGTGATGCATCCGGCGCTGCGCGGGCGCGGCATGTCGGCGCGCGATGCGTTGGCTCTGCTCGATGCGTGGGATTGCAATTTGACGGCGGATTCGGTGGCGGGCGCGTTGTACGAAACAACATTGTATTTTGCCATGCAGCGTTTGTATAAACCATGGCTTGGCGATCATTTGACCGACGCCTTTATCGGCGTTGGGTTTCATCCTTTGCTGCATCCCGTGACTAGCGCGTATATTGATCGCGCCTACCTCGTCGCGCTGCGCATTTTGCAAAATGAAGAATCGGAATGGATGATTGCAAGCAAAGACAGCGCGCGCGACGAGAGTGGTAATGCATTGACGAGTGTGGATATTCTCGCGCACGCGTTGAATGATGCGCTGAAGTTTTTGGAAACGAACATCGCGTTCGATATGAAAAAATGGCAGTGGGGCAAATTGCATCGCGCGAATTTTGACCACGCGCTCGGCGCCGTCAAGCCGCTCGACAAAATTTTTAGCCGCGGTCCCTTTCCCTACGGCGGCGACACCTCAACCGTATGGCAAGCCGGATTCATTCCCAAAATGCCCATTCCCGATAACGCAGTGTTCACCGCCTCATGGCGTCAAATTATGGATGTAAGTGATTGGGACAATTCGCGCGGCGTGCATCCGACAGGACAATCGGGGCATCCCGCGAGTCGTCATTACGATGATCAAATGCGCTTGTGGCTGGAGGGCAAACATCATCCGTTGTTATGGTCGCGCGATCAAGTCTTACAAAACAAAGAGGGGATATTGATTCTGGAATAAAAATGCCAATCGGACAGAAATTTTTATTTCAGAATTTGCAGACAACATGAAATCAAAACAAATTTTCCTTGTCGCACTCGTGTTGACAGCCGCTTTCGTAATGAGCGCGTGTGACGCGCTGCCGGGCGTGGGAGGCACGAGTGGCAATCCGACGCCAACTTTGCCTTTCCCAACGAACGTTGTAATCTCCACTGCTGTCCCCGGCGCCGAAACCGTCGCACCGGGGAGCACTGCGGCTGCGCCACAAGAAGGCGTGGGCATCGGCGGACAAATCTTTAATGATTCAAACGGCAATGGCGCAATGGATGGCGGCGAACCGGTGATTGCCGGCGTGCTGGTAAATTTGGCGACGGGTGAATGTCCCGGCACCCCCAGCGGACAAACGACAAGCACGGCGGATACGCCCTCGTATCAATTTGCCGGGCTGGCGTCGGGTGATTACTGTGTTTCGATTGATGCCGCGCAGGCGCAGAACGCGGCGGTGCTGGGAGCAGGCGAATGGACTGTTCCGCAAAAAACGAGCGGCGCTATCAGCGCGGCTGTGAAATTGAGAAAGCAAACCAAAGACAATGTGGACTTTGGCTGGACGTTCTCCTCGCTTGGTGGCGGGACACCGGTTGCGCCACAGCCGACTGCGGAAGCGGGACAAGCAACCGCCGTGCCCGTTCTCCCAACGCCCACAGCTTTTGTCCAACCAACAGCTCCGGCGGGTGGCGGCGCCCCGCAAGGATGCGTCTATCGCGCGAATTTTCTCCAAGATGTGACGGTTCCCGACGGAACGGTGATGACGCCTGGCACGCAGTTTGTGAAAACGTGGCGCGTGCTGAACAGCGGGACCTGTTCGTGGGGACCGGGCAGCGGATTGTCGAATCTCGCGTTCGTCGGCGGCAATCAAATGGGCGCGCCGAATCTCGTACCCATTCCGAACGCGATTCCGGCGGGAGCGACCGCTGATCTTTCAATCAATATGGTCGCGCCGCCTGAAGTGGGAACGCACAAGAGCAATTGGAAATTGCGCGCGGATGATGGAACATTAATCGGCGTGGGTCCGTCGAATGTGGCATTGTATGCGTTGATTCGCGTGCGCGCCGCGCCGCCGCCGACCGGCGTTACACCACCGACTGCGGTGCCGCCACCTCCAACTGCGCCGTCGGGCGGACAGGCGATACAATTCGCGCCGGGCGCGACGGAAGCGGAAGCGACAGGACAATTGCCCGCGAATGGAATTGCGACATACACTGTGAGCGCGCAGGCGGGACAAAATATGCAGCTCTCACTTTCGTCGAACAGCAGCAGCGCGCGCGTTGCGGTGCTTACGCCGACCGGCGTGCCGATTCCGCCACAGCGCGGCAATCCCGAAGGAACGTACTGGCAGGGTAATTTGCCGGCGACTGGAAATTATGTCATTCAAGTTCTCGCGGGCAGCGCCGCGCCAACGGCGAACTATTCTCTAAACGTCACAATCCCGGTCCGTATCGTTTTTGCGCCCGGCGCGATCTCTGCGCAAGAGCAAGGGACAACAAGCAACGGACGCATTGTCACGTACCTGTTGAAAGCGAACGGCGGACAAACGATGACGGTGAATCTCAATGCGCCGCCCGACAGCGCGGGCATCACCATCTACGGTTTGGACGATGGACAGCCGTTGATTCGTTCGCAAAGCGGCGCGACGAGCTTTAGCGGACAATTACCGGCGACGCAAGATTATGTGATTCAAGTGGTGCCATTCGGAAATGGTCAAGTGAATTACACACTCGATGTAACGGTGCAATAACTGTAGGGGCGACGCTTGCGTCGCCCCTAAAAATTTGTGAACATGCCGAAACGCAAATTCATTATTGACACCGATACCGCGTCGGATGATGCCGTTGCGATTTTGATGGCGCATCGGTATCCTGAAATAGAGGTGTTGGCGGTCACAATCGTTTCCGGAAACATGCGCGTTCAGGACGGTTCGCGCAACGCGCGCTATACGATTGAATTGTGCGGCGCGCAAACACCCGTGTACGTCGGTTGTGAGCGCCCGCTGCTGTGCGAACCCGTTCACGCGTATTGGTATCACGGTTCCGATGGCATGGGCGGGATGAATTATCCCGCTCCAAAATTGTGTGAAGCGAATGGAAATGCGCTTGACGCATTGATTGAATTGATTCGCGCAAACGAAAACGATGTGACGCTTGTGACGTTGGGACCGTTGACGAATATTGCGGCGGCGTTGATTCGCGCGCCAGAAATTGCCAAGATGGTGACGCGCTGCGTGGTAATGGGCGGCGCTGCAAATGTTGTTGGCAACGTGACACCGGCTGCCGAATACAATATCTGGTGCGATCCCGAAGCCGCGCGCATTGTGGTTCGCAGTGGAATGAATTTGGAAATGGTCGGTTGGGAAGTGGGACGCGGCGACGCGGCATTGACAGAACGGGAAATTGAAAAGGTGTATGCGTTGAATACCCCGTACGCCAAGTTCGCGATGGATTGCAACGTTCACGCGCTGCAGCTCGCGAAAAATTGGCAGGGCGATCCGGGGATGACGCTGCACGATCCAACCGCGATGGCTATTGCGCTCGATCCGACCCTTTCAAAACGAAATGGAATCTATCGTGTGGATGTGGAAACGCGCGGAGAATTGACGCGGGGGATGACGGTGGTGGACGAACGAAACACGGTGGGTACGCAAGCATTTTTTACCGACGAATGGCAGGTGCGCGGAAAAAATGTGTTGGTGCATCACGAACTGGACGCGGCACGGTGGAAAGAATTGTTGTATGCGTGTCTTGCTTGAAGCAGGCAAGGAGTTTAGCAATGACGAAAGAATCGGCGCTCGACGAAATTGATAAACAAATTCTGACCATTGTGCAGCGCGACGCGCGCATCAGCAATGTTGCGCTCGCGCAGCAGATTCATCTTTCGCCGCCTGCCGCATTCACGCGCCTCAAGCGTTTGGAAGAACGCGGCTTCATTCGCGAATATTGCGCGCTGTTGGACCACGAACGTGTTGGTTATGATCTTCTCGCGTTCGTGCATGTGACGCTGCGGATGCACGAACCCGACCAGGTGGCGGAATTCCGCGCGGCGATCCGCGAAATGCCCCAAGTGTTGGAATGTTATTTTGTCACCGGCGAATACGACTATTTGTTAAAAGTGGTGGTGCGCAATCGGCAAGACTTGGAGCGATTTTTGGTAGATACATTGACCCCCGCGCCGGGCGTCGGACGAATTCACACAAACATTGTGTTTAGTGAAGTGAAAACGACGACGGCGATTGCGGTTGAATAAAAAAGCGGCGTAACAAAATACGCCGCTTGGTTTCGAGTATGTTCAATTTCGCAAACTTGGCTCGATTCAATCATTCGGTTTGTCGAGCTGCGGCATGAACGCCATAAAATCGGTCGCAAAGCGCTCGCCGTACTCGTTCAGCAACTCTTGCACTCGCTCCGGATTTTTTGCGCGCACAATCATGCCCGCGTGATGTTCCTTTTTGAGTTTCCACACAATCTCGGGATCGTTATAGGCAGAAAGATCGGGCCATTCTTGTTTGGCGAGACAAACCGTGATGCCTGCATAATCGTGTCGGACGGGCGGCAGGTGATATTCCTCTTTGCGCGCGTTCGCCACTTCTACTCTCGCCCATTCACGCCACAAGTTGACGCCCGATGCCGCTTCGATCATTTCCGCGAGATTCGCGCCGCCGACGCGCGCCGCCGTTTCCAAAAAATAATATTTGCCGTCCGCGTCTTTGATATATTCCGCGTGCGTGACGCCGCGCTTCATGCGTAACGCGTTCATCACTTGTACATTAAACTCGCGCAACGCGATGGCATCGCTGGAATCGTACGGCAAATTGCGCGAGCGAAAAACACCCCCCCCCGAGACGACGGAGAGCGGCGGTTTGGCGTACCCGCTGGCAATCGCAAAGAGTACCTCGTCCTCCCAAATGACAGAGTCCACGTGAAACACATCGCCCGGCACAAATTTTTCGAGAACGAAATACGATTGCCTGTCGCCGAGTTCGTTCAATTTGTCCCACAACTCTTGCTGCGAATTTAATTTCTTGATGCCGAACGAGGCAGCTTCGGAACGCGGTTTCAACACCCACGGCGCGGGCACGCGTTCCATGAATTCGCGCAAATCGTCGTAGTTCAAGACGGGCGAAAAATCGGGAACGTTGACGCCTTCATCGCGCGCCTGCACGCGCATTGCGAGCTTATCGCGGAAATGGCGCACCGTCGTTTCGCCCATGCCCGGAATGCGTAAATGTTCGCGCAAGTTCGCCGCGACTTCGACATCGTAATCGTCGAGCGGGACGATGCGGTCAATTTTGCGCGTCCGCATCATGTAACTCACGGCGTAGGTGAGGTCGGGCTGAACATGCGTTTCGGGCATCCAAAACATTTCGTCAATGCTCTCGCGGGGCCAATCGGCATCTTTGTATTTTTCTTTGGTGAGAAGATACACTGTGCAGCCGAGTTCTTTGCACTGTTGCAAAAACGCGGTGCCTTTGAAATAAGAGCCGAGCGCGAGGATGGTGGTTTGGTGATTTGGAATCGCGTGCGATTCTTGTGATTGGTTGGACATGGGTTACTTCCTTTTGGGCTGTGAGCGCCGTTTCGATTTTTGTGGATGAGTACTAGGAGGCAGAAGGGAAAGGACAAAATTATACAAGTTTTCAGCCGCGTCAATCGCAGTCTTTACCTCTTGCTTGGACGGATACAAAATGATTTCAGGATACCGAAATTTCGTCGCGTAAGGGGTCAACAACTCGGCAGTATCAAACCAATCCGTAAAGCTCGTTTCATGACGTTTTGCTAATAATAGCAGTGCATTGATATTATGAGTCTTGTCAAAGCGCGTGTCGTGAAAAACAAGAAATGCTTTAATTGCTTTTTCGCTCGATTGCTGACAATGATAAATAGCGGAATCCAAAATTGGGTCCGGTTCCGCCGCAAGCTTCTTTGCCGCACTCAAGTCATTTTGCGCTTTGATGAGCCAACTTTGGACGTATTCCCTTTTGGGTTCGCTGATCATAGAGAACGATTCCTTGTTCTGCAATCAAACATTCAAGTGAAGCATAAACCTCTTTGTAACGATCAAATTCGGCGCGCGTCTTGATAAAGACATCAGTTGGAACGATTTTGTCACGCAGCGCATGTAATCCACGCACCATCCGTTGATATTCCGTCTCATCACTCTCTGTCACAATCACCATCAAATCCACATCGCTGTCTTTCGTCGGTTTACCCCACGCGTACGAACCAAATAAAATCACTTGTTCGGGGTCAAATTCTTGTACGAGGCGGCGCGTCATTTCTTGGAGTAACGCGGGAGTGATCTTTTTCTTGCGGTTTGTTGGGCGGGCGCGCGTTGCGCGGGGGCGCGAAGAAGATGCGGCGTTTTGGGAACGTCGTTTTGTGCTGCGCGTATTTTTTTTGCTGACGAGTTTTACAGTCTTTGGCATTAAACTACCACACCCCCTCTTCCGTCTCCTTTATCAAATTGTCCACCACCGCGTTCAAATCATTCGTCTCTTGAAAAATTTTCAACTGCCGGTCCGCGCTCGTGCCATGCTCCAAAATCTTGAACGCGTATTCCACCTCTTTGCGCGTGCCGAGTTCGTCCAACACATCGCCGAGGAACCATTCGATCATTTCGCGAATCAAATCTTTCGCGGACAGTTCCTCTTGTTTGCCCCAGTCAATCATCTTGCCTTCAATCCCATACCGCACCGCGCGCCATTTGTTCTCTTCATAGAACGTTTGCGGATACATGCGGAAACTCATATTGTCGCGGCGCAATTTCCACAACTTGAACACAATCGCTTGAAACAACGCGGCAATGCACACCGCTTCGTCCACGCGCGTACAGACATCGCACACGCGAAATTCGAGCGTCGGATAGCGCGGATTCAAACGCGCGTCCCACCACAATTTGGAGCCGTCGGGAATGGCATGAACGCGCACCAATGCCGCGACAAAATGTTCAAATTCTGCCCACGAGTGGAATGTTGGCGGAAAACCACTGCGCGGAAAATTCCGAAAGATGATGCTGCGGTACGATTTCAGTCCCGTGTTGCGTCCCACCCAAAACGGCGAGCTCGTCGAAAGCGCGAGGACGTGCGGCATCATGTAGCGCGCGACGTTCATCGCGTCCACGCGAAATTCCAAATCCTCGATGCCGATGTGAACGTGCGTTCCGAAAATCAAAAGTTTTTGCGCGAGTTCCGCCATATCTTGCTTGACGCCCATGTAGCGTTCGAACGGCGTAATCTCTTGTTGGACCCAATGCGAAAAGGGATGGGTGCCCGCCGCGACGATTTTCAAGTTATTCCTTGCGGCGAGCTGCATCACCGCGCGGCGCAGGCGCACCAATTCCGCGCGCGCTTCCGCCGGTGTGTTGCACACATTCGTTCCGACCTCGACCATGCTCTGATGCAATTCGGGTTTGATGGATTCCATCAGCACCATCTTGCCGTCTTCAAGCAACTGGGTGATGTACGATTTCAACCCGCGCGTTTCGGGGTCAACGATTTGATATTCTTCTTCGATGCCGATGTTGAGAGAGGGAGGTTTTAACATGATAGTTCCTCGCAGATGGCAGATGGCAGATGGCGAATGGCTGATAGCAGATAGCAAATGGCAAATTGCGGCATGCAAGCCTATGGTTTCAGTGTGCGGCGAAAGGCGTTGATCGATTTTGCCAACAGCTCGCCTTGTTGATTAAGCGTGTTGAGTTGCTGTTGATTGATGTATCCTTCATCGAGAGCGCGATGCAAACCCGACACGACCTCAAATACGGAACCAATTGCGTTGTCCAAGTACAAATCAAAATGTTTATCCGTCTTTTTTGCCGATCCTTCCGCAATGTTTAATGAAATTGAATTTGCCGCGCGATTGAGCTGCGATGTCAAACCATAATCTTCTTTGCGCGGAAACGTCGCGGTGATTTTGTACACCTCTTTGGCATAATCACGCGCCATGTGCCAAATTTTCAAACTTTCGAAACGAAACGCCATGGTAATTGGCTGATGACGAATAGCATATGGCGGTTTGCCAAATCCCATCTGCCATCGGCTATCTGCCATCGGCTATCCGCTATTCGCTATCCGCGCTCTTCGATAACAAACGTCGGTACGGTCGAACCTCCGCCTGCCGTTACGTTCAGCAACGCGGCGGTGGACAAACGACACAGCGAACCTGACATGTAACTGCCGTACCAAATATACGGGTCGGTGTCCAACATACGATTGTAAATTTGAACATCGCCGTCAACGAAACTCGGAAACGGTTCTTCCGGCAAGGTCACTTTCTTCTGTGCGATAGTTGGTTCGCGCAATCGCTCTTGCAGCGTCTGTTCCCACTCACTTTGCGAAACTGTCCAGCCCAACACAATGCCTTTGCCGCCGTATTCGTCATTCGGTTTCACCACGAATTCATCTTTGTTTTGCGCGAGGAACGGCATCAAATCCACCTTTTCGCCGTTGTACGTTGTCTCGCGTTCTTCGAGCACGCGCGTCCACGGAATGTAATTCGCAATCGCGAGCGCTTCATCCGAATTGAAAAGATATTCGTTGCGTTCGTCGGTGAGGACGGCGAGCGACGCCTTCTTGTGCAGAATTTTACACGCGAACGGATTCACCATGCACACCGCGTTGTCGCGCACCGCGCGCACGACGGGATGCTCCAGACCCAAATCGCCGCGTTCGACGAGTTCCGAAATCAACACGCGTTTGTACACGAGGTTGATTTCAAAACCGTTCGCCGTGAGTTTGCCATTCGCGTATTCGCAATCGCGCGGGTCAACAATTTCCGCCGTGTAGCCCTGCGATTCAAAATATTCTTTGAACAAAACAAATTCGCTGTACGTCGGCACCTCTTTCCAATCGAGTATCGCAATGTTCGGACGCGTCGTGCCGCCCCACTGCCGATACGAATCGAGCAGCGTGTGCAGCATTTGGTTGCGCGTGGGCAGCGGACGCACTTCGTACTCTTTTTGAAATTCGCCCATCGAACGCATTCCCAAAAAGATTTCTGTCAAAACATCCGTGTACGCTTGCGCCGCCGGAATTTCCGCGTTGTATTCCGTAAATTGCACCACACCCCATTCGGGCAAATAAAACGTGTCCATGCGCGCGGAAGGACTGGGTTCGGCGAATCCGAAATTTTCTCTGACCACTGCCTCTTCCCAATCGTTCAAATGAAACTGCGCGCGCAGTTTGTCGTCCTCTAACGCGGCGCGATATGCTTTATCGAACGCGGGCATCACCGCGCCAATCGCGCTCTGCAAAAAATAATATTGCTCGGTGGTGAAAAAACGCGGCCGCAGCACTGTGGTCACCTCGCGCGTGCCAAAAAACAAACCGCGTCGTTTTGCTTGGTCTTGCAATTGGTCCCACGATTCGCGCGCGACGTCGGGCGTGAGCAGATTGTGATAGGTTTCGATGGCTTCGGATAACATGATGGATGGGAGACAGGGAAACAGGAAACAAGGGAACGGGTAAACAGGTATTTACCTGTCTACCTAATTCCTTGTTTCCTTGTCCATTTAGAAGAATTGATTCCAACGAAATTCGGTCATTTGCGGACGCGGATTTTTGGCGAGCTGGATGCACATGTCGGCGAGATGTGTGATGCACCACCAATAAAATTCTTCGCCGAGCGAATAAATGTCCATGTCGGGCGCGGGATTCATAAAATCAATCGCGTACGGCACGCCGTCGCGGATTGCCCATTCCGCGGTGTTCATGTCGTAGCCCAACGCGCTGACCAATTTGACGGAATCGCTGTAAACGCGGTCGTACAGTTCTTGATTCAAAGTGTGTTTGAGATATTTGCGATTGTTGGGATCATACTTCATCACCAGAATATCGTTTTGATTCAAACACATGCAGCGAATGTAATCATCCCACTGAATAAATTCTTGCAGGATCATTGTGAGCAGTCCACTCTCGTTATAGCGCGCCCACAAATCTTCCATATTGTTGATTTTATACACCTGCTTCCATCCGCCGCCGTGCGCGTCTTTTAAAATTACGGGAAAGCCGCCGAGATATTCGATATGTTTTGCCCACGGAATCGGAAATTCAAGATTGCGAAGCGATTCGTTGTGGACGATGCCTTCGATGTAATCTTTGTTCGGCAGCACGACCGTTTTCGGTGACACGATGCCAATTTTGGTCACGAGCGATGCGCCCAGAAATTTGTCATCCGCCGTCCACATGAAGGGATTGTTGACCACGTGTGTGCCTTGCAGCACCGCATTTTTCAGATAGGAACGATAGTATGGCACTTCGTGCGAAATGCGGTCAATCAACACCGCGTATTCGCACGGCTCGTTCATCCGCGTCCCGCCCAACTTGGCAAATTCCGCGATGACGCCTTCATTGCGCCGATTCACTTCTTCAATAAATTTCGGCGGCATGGACCATTCGCGTCCGACGATGAGTCCGATTTTTTTATCCATGAGTGGCTCTCCTTTGAGATGATGGTGCAATCGTACGATGGTGCGATAGTGCCTTGGTAAAATACAAGCGTCATCAATACGTGAAACGCTCCCACACAAACATTGTGCGCCATGCGGCATCACGATTTAAAAACGCGGTCAGCGCGTCGGTGATTTGGATTCCCGACAAGGTGTCGCCGCGCACGCGGAACATCGAATCGTCCGTTCCGTCATTGTACTCTAAATAATAACCTTCGGCGGGACTGCCCGTTGTCTGCATAAACATTTTGCTCTCGTTATCGCTCAAAATCACAAATTCAATATCGCCGCGTTCCATTGCCGCGAGCGCGTTGATCAAATCGTCTTCGGTCGCGTTAGGATGTGCGGTGTTCGTGGAACCCATGTAATCGCTGGAACCAAACAAACTTGCGCCACCCGGCAGAACCAAATCCATCGCGCCTCCATTGGGGAATCACAGGGGATTGTGGGAAATCACAAGGCGTTGCCCCTCGCACACATGTTACCACAAGTTCAGTCCGCTTTCGCGTACGCGCGCGATATTTTAGCATGTGGGGTTTGCATTACGCAACCGCACAAAAGGACAGATAAAGAAAACTGCCGTCTCTATCTCAAGAACAGCAGTTTTGGCTCTTTACTCATTTTGTCCAAACTTGGCGATGTCTTCCGGCAGCGCGTCGGCGCGCACCGTTTTATCTTGCCCCTGCACCATTTCGCGGATTTCGTCCACCACGCCCGGATTCGCCAACGTTGTCACATCGCCCACGTCGCGGCGATTGGAAATTGAAGCGAGCACGCGGCGCATGATTTTGCCGCTGCGCGTTTTCGGCATGTCGGGAACAATGTAGACAAATTTCGGACGCGCGATTTTACCAATCAATTCTTCGTTCGCTTTCACGACGCGCGCTACAATATCATCATTCGGTTCGATGCCGGGTTTCAACGCGATATACACGACGGGAACGCGTCCTCTCATTTCATCTGCGACGGGAACGACTGCCGCTTCTGCCACTTCGGGAACGGTGAGACACGCCGATTCAATTTCTTTGGTCCCGAGCCGATGTCCCGCGACATTGATCACATCGTCAATCCGTCCGAGAATGCGAATGTAACCATCCTCCGCTTCCATCGCGCCGTCGCCCGCCATGTAGGGCCAGTCGCGCCAATCGGTGCTCTTGCTGTTGCGATTGTAGCGCGCATAATACGTGTCAACATAGCGCTGCGGGTCGCCCCAAATCGTTTGCATTTCGCCGGGCCACGGATTGCGAATGCATAGATTGCCTGCGCGTCCCGAACCGCGCGGCACCTCATCGCCCATTTCATCGAGAATGATGGGATGGATGCCGGGCATTCCCGGACCCGCGCTCCCCGGTTTCATCGGTTGAATCGCAGGCAGCGCGCTGCATAAAATGCCGCCCGTTTCCGTTTGCCACCACGTATCGGTGATGACCGCTTTGCCTTTGCCCACGACATCATAGTACCAACGCCACGCTTCCGGTTCAATCGGTTCCCCGACAGTGGTCATGCACTTGAAATGAAAATTGTATTTGCCCGGTTCTGCGGGACCGACTTTGCGCAACATGCGAATCGAAGTGGGCGCGGTGTGAAAAATATTGACGCCCAGTTTTTCCGCAATGCGCCACGGGCGACCCGCGTCAGGAAAGGTGGGAACGCCTTCGTAAATCACGCCCGTTGCCGCGCACGCGAGGGGACCATACACAATGTACGAATGTCCCGTAATCCAGCCAATGTCCGCCATGCACCAATACACGTCGTCGGGATGAATGTCTTGCACCCATTTCGACGTTGCAGCGACGTACGCAAGAAAACCGCCGGTGCGGTGTTGAATCCCTTTCGGTTTGCCGGTTGAGCCGCTGGTGTACATCACAAAGAGGGGCGCTTCCGCGTCCATCTTTTCAGGTGCGACTGTTTTGCCTTCATGTTCGCGAAGCAGATCATTCATGAAAAAATCGCGTCCCTCGACCATCGGCGTTTTGGCGGAATATTTTCCGGGATAGCGCTGCCACACCAAAACTTGATCCACTGTTTGTCCCAACTCGTTCGCGGTTTGCACGGCGATATCCGCGTTCGCTTTGTGGTCAATGAGCGTGCCGTTGCGCCAGTACGCGTCCATTGTTATCAAAACGCGGCTGCCGGAATCTTGAATGCGCGCGCCGCACGCTTGCCCGCTGAATCCGCCAAACACTTGCGAATGAATTACGCCGAGCCGCGCGCACGCGAGCATGGTGATCGGCAGTTCGGGCGTCATCGGCAGATGAAACGTGACGCGGTCGCCCGCTTTCAAACCGAGCGCGCGCAAAAGCGACGCCACCTCATTCACGCGTTTGTGCAATTCGCGGTAGGTGAGGTGGACTGCGTCCTCGCTTTCGGGTTCGGGGACAAAAATGTACGCCGCTTTGTCGCCATATTTTTCGAGATGGCGATCTACACAATTGTACGACGCGTTCAATTTTCCGCCGACGAACCATTTCCAGAACGGCGCGTTGCTCGTGTCGAGAACGGTGTGATACGGCTCGAACCAATCGAGCATGTCAGCGTATTCGCGGAAATAATCGGGAAATTTGTCGAGCGTAAAACGTTCCAACACATGCGGATCATTCATGTTCGCCTGCGCGACAAAATCTTTTGGTGGATAGTAATATTCTTCTTCTTTCCAATGCACCGCAATCTGCGCTTCGCTCACTTCAGTTTTCGGCATGGTATCGGTATCAGCCATCGAATTGCCTCCTGGGATTTTTGATTTGTGATTTATGATTTTGGATTTGTGACTTCCTATTTTAGTTTTGGATGGCACGCGCGTCAATCCTTAATCCCCTTGTCGCGCGTTCCAAAGCAATCTATAATGTGCGCACGATGGGCGAACCCCCTTCTTTGCCTGAAAGAGGCACGCCGCCGAATGAATCATCCGGTGATCGGACGATTGATGTTTCGGGCGGCGATGTGCGCGCGGGACGCGACATTGTCGCGGGCGATGTCAAGATCGCGGGCGATTCGATTTCGGGACAGAGCATCGTCGTTCAGCGCGGTTTTAGCGCGAATGATGTAACTCGGCTTGTGCTGATCGTCGGCGCTTTGGTGCTTGCCACCGCGTTGATCTTTTTCGTTGCCGGTGCGATTGTGGCTGCGCCGCTTGTGGCAACGCTGAATCGTCCCCTCGCGGCTGGCAATTCATCGCCTGCCGCGGCGGCGCAGATGCAGCAAAAAATTGACGCGCTGGATTCGTTACAACCCGGACAGGAATTTCGCGTGGGTTTTACAGAAGATGAAGTGAGTTCGTATTTTCGTTTCGTCTTGGGTCCCGTGCTGGGTGTGACCGAAGGCAAGGCGCGTTTCATGGATACGCCGGGGCAAATTGTGTTGGGCGGCAACATTGTCGAGTTTGGTGGACTGCCGTTCATGGCAGAGATGAAAGTGACGACGGGCGAGGTGCCGTTCGAATTGCAGAGCGCTTGGCTCAAGGTATTGCCAACACCGCAGGGCGTCAATTTTGGATGGATTCCCGTCACCCCGCTCGCGCGCAGTTTGAGTCAGAGTCTCAACGCGCGTTTGTTCGGCAAAGTGCAATTTACCAACATTCGTCAAGTGGGCGCAACCGGCGCCGAGGTTGGCGCGCGCGCGTTGGTGCTGGACGGCGTGGCGAAATAAAAGTTGCCTTTTTTCTAGCGGCTCCAGCTGGGACGAAAGATATTGGCGTTGATTTCAGAACCAAAGCGATACAGCGCATGTTTGCCGGTAGGGCGAGTGTAATAGATGTCTCCGTTTTGTTCGGCATGACTGTCCGTTGCGACAAACGCGATATACGCGCTGTCGGGCGACCAAGTAGGTGTCGTGCAGAACTTTTGTGACGGGCACGGCAATGTAAGGATCTGCCGCTCTTCCAGATCGTAAATGCGGACCAAACTCCAATCCTGAAGCCGACTTCGTGCCGTAAAAGCTATCTGTCCGCCATCAGGCGACCAAACCGGGTCTGTAACCTCGCTTGCCGGGTCAACAACAAGTGATTCATTCGCGCCTTGCCCATCTGCACCAATGGTATACAAACCCAGACTACCTGTTGCACTATCGGCATAGACGATTTTGGAATCATCGGGCGACCAGGAAGGATTGGTTGATTCAGAAAGCGTTTTGGTCAATCGTCGTGCGTTTGTGCCGTCCGCGTCCATCGCGTAGATTTCAAAATTCCCGTTACGGTTTGTAGCAAAGGCAATTTGCGTATCATCGTGTGACCAAGCGGGTGCTTGGTCACTATAATTACCCTCGAGATTTAGCACACGCAGCTCTGTTCCGTCAACGTTCATCGTCGCTACGCGGAACTTGGACCCTGGCATTAATCCCACGAGAGCGACCTTACGCCCGTCATGCGAGAGCGCGGGCGCATTAAAAAACTGATCCTGAAAGCGCGATGTATCAAATCGAATATTTGTTAGAGAATCCTGCCCCAAATCGTACAACATCAATAACGGCGTATTGCTTCCTTGCACACCGCCGAGAAAGACGATCTTGCCGAGTGTGGGACGTTCAAAAGGTATCAATGTGGATGTTGGGCTTGGTTGCGGCGTGTCGATGGACGTAACGATCACTGTCGTCGGCGGCGCTGACGTTTCGCTTGCCGTCTGCGCCGATTGTGCGCAGCGAAAACCATTTTGAAAGTCGTGATAGTCTAGCGCCACAGCGTTGCGTTCTGCCGCACGGACGTTATTCTGAGCATTGAGCATTGCCCCGCCGCGTCGCACGCGGTAAACGCCCGAAGTAGGACCCGTCGGATTCGTGCGCGGCGAATTGGAATAGTATTTCTCACCATACCAATCGTTCACGTACTCCCACACATTCCCCGCCATATCGAGCGCACCGTAGGGACTCGCACCGTTCGGATAACGTCCGACTTCAGTCGTGTCACCCACAACCCCGTTGTTATTAACGCGGCTTTGCTCAAAGTCATTGCCCCACGGATAAACCCGTCCATCCGTTCCGCGCGCCGCTTTTTCCCATTCCGCTTCCGTCGGCAGACGCTTTCCTGCCCACGCGCAGTAATTCTGCGCGTCAGCCCAAGTAACATCAATGACGGGGTAATTATCGAATTGAGCGACACCATAATACGCGCCACGCTTGACTGAATGGCGGGCTTCCGGTGGCTTGCATTTGCCTGCATCCACACACAAACTGTATTGCGCGATTGTCACTTCGTGCCGGTCAATCCAGAATGCGTCAAGAATAACCGTGTGCTGGGGTTTATCATGGCTTTCGCCTGGTTCGTTCACTCCGCTGCCCATCAAAAATTCGCCTGCTGGCACGAACACCATCTCCGCATTGTCGTTTCCACGCTGCTCAGTCGTGCCTATTTGTGGCGAGGTTACCGGCGTTGGCAAAATCCCTCCCCCTTTTGTTGGAACCGTCGGCGGCAAAAATGTCTCGATTGGCGGCGGGGTTAGAGTCGGTGTGCGCGGATTGAAAACGCCGAGCCCATACGCTCCGCCGAGGAATAGGACGAGGAGCGCGGCGAGTCCACCGCCGATGAGGAGCATTCGGTTCGATCCGCTCGTCTGCGGCGTAGAGGGAGCCGATGCAGCTTGCAACGGCGCGCGTTCGGGGATTGCCGTCGGCGCTGTGGTTCGTGCAGCTTCGGCTTGTTCGCGCGTTGGAGAGGAAGGTTGCACCTGAGCGCGTTCGGGCATTACAGTCAGCGCGGCGGCTTGTGCAGCTTGTTCGCGCGTGATGCGTTCGCGTTCGGTTTTAATTTCCGTTTGCAAGGCGCGCGCATTTTCATTCGTTGCATCGAGCGCGAACAGCGCGACGAGAGATTTCTCCGCCGCGTCGAAATCCTTTTTCTCAAAACTCGATTTTGCGGCGAGATAAAGAGTTTCGATTTGCTGCTGTCGTTCGCGTCCGCGTTGCTCTTGCGCGAGTCGGTCTTGTTCGAGCGCTTGCTCTTCGCGTACGCGTTGTTCTTGCGCCAAGCGCGCTTGTTCTTGTTGTTCACGTACGCGCTGTTCTTCCGCCAACCGCGCCCGTTCCAATTCCGCGCGTTCTTGCGCGGTTAGCGGCGCAAAGATCATTCCATCCGGCGCGCGCAGATACAACACGGGCGTGCCCCACTCCAAATCATTCACTTGCGCGAAAATCGCGCCGCGCGCGTCGCCCAATGCCGCGTCAACGGGATAGCCGTCGGCGAGCGCAGAATAAAACTCGTGCGCAAAAATGATCGCCGCTTCGTCGGTGACTTCGAACTGCATCGCAATCACGGCGGGGATGCCTTGCTGCACCAAACTTTGCGCCACGCCCGCGAATGGATCGCTGCGCGCGGTGCGCGCGCCTTCGCACGCGTTCAAAACGACGAGCCGCAATGAATCGTGATCGGTCAACACCGTTCCCAGATATTGTCCGCTTGCGCGCCGCCCGCGCCCTTGCTCGTCCTCCAACATCAGAACGCCATCTTGCGCCTGCGCGTCAAAGCCGCCGTGACCGATAAATTGTAAAACGTGGTATTGCCCTTGTCGGAGTTTACGTCGCAGTGCGCCGAGCGTCGGACTGTCGAGCCGCTCCAGAGTAACGAGATTGCCCGCAATCAGTTCGCTCAGTGCATTGTTCAAATTTTGCCATTCGCGCTCGACATCGAGCCCTTCATAATCGCTCGGACTGGAAATCATCACGAGTACGCGCAGCGGTGGCATCACTTTCAGCGGGCGCGGAGTTTCGGGAAGTTCAATGTAACGGACGAGGGGCGTTTTGTTGGAGAGGGCGAGAAAACGATTGAGCGAGGCGTTGTACAAAAATTCCCAAGGCAGGTCAACCAATTCGGGCGTATCGGCGAGACGGAGACGCACGCGCAGTCCCGCGCCTTCGCGGTTTGCCGAGTCGGCGCTGGAACGCAGCGCGCCGCGCACGTCGCCCGCGAACACGGCATCGAAAAGTTTGCCGCCGAATTGTTTGGCGGCTTGCATCTCGGGCGATTCGATTCGCCGCACGCCGCGCCGCGCGCGCCCGACGCGCAGCATCAGAATTTCAATATCTTGATCGGTGAAAGGCAGAACGAATTCCGCGCTCGCTTGCCCGGCGGGCGATTGAATCACACGCGCGCGATAGCGCTCGTTCACTCGCTCGATCAAGATGTCAAAGTCAAAGTATTTAATGCGTTCCAAAGCACACCCCCTTGACCTGACGTGTCTTCACACCTCCCCAGTGCGAAATGTTTGATTAGAAACCCGGCATCTATTGCTACGAATTTAGCGCGCGTTTCGCGCGTTCGATGGCGAGCAAAAAATCTACCCGCGCGTCTTCATTTTCCTTGTCGTCGAGTGTGCCAAGTTTGCCCGGCTGCCCTACGCCTGCGTTCTCCGCCGCGCTGACCATTTCGGTCAACGCGCCGCGCATTTGGTCTGCCTGCGTCTGCGCGTGCGCGGCGAGAGTCTGCGCGCGTTCGCCTTCTACCGTCGCGTTGATCGCCGTTTGCGATGCGGCGTCAACAGCGCGCTGGAGCGACGCGGCACGCGCGTCGCTCGTCACCTTGTTAAAGTAATAGCCGATGACCACGCCGACAAAGGGCGTAAGGATCAGCAGCAAATCTTTGGCGCGTTGAAATTGTTCTGCGTTGTTTAAATTTTGGACGGCGATAATGCAGAGCAGCACCATGCCCAAAATGATAACAAGGGCGAGCGCGCCCGCGATCCATTCGCGCAATTTTTCGAGCGAGAGTTCGGTGGAGACCACCGGCGAGAGCGGAGGGTTGTTGTTGGATGACATATATTTGGGACGACAGACGACTGACTGCGGACAACGCGTGTCGTCGGCGGTCTGTTGTCAGTTGTCTGCGTTTAGGCAAGCGCGGGCTGCACACGCGTATCCGCGTCGCAATACAACGCGTAGAGCAAACCGAGAATGTTGTTGTGTTTGAAAAAATATTCGCGGCGCAAGTCGAGAAAAACTTGTCCCACCGCTTTGCCCGCGAGAAATTGATCGAAAAATTTCCCCGCCCAATCCAACGCGAACAATGCCGGCACAGAACATTCGGTGCCGATCATCCCGCGCGCCCCTTTGGCGACAAAGTACGGCATAAAGCCGTTGTAGAACAAGGGTGAGAGTTCCGCCGATTCGCACGCGTTCAAGAACACCAAAGGTCTGCCGTTCCAACGAATATCAATCGGCGCGAACAGGCGCAAGTCTTCGAGTTTGAGCGTTTCGTTCTCGCCGAGCTGCAACAGCGACGCGTCGGCGCCGCCTTCCGCCAAATTTTTGGAAAGAGCGTGACAATAGAAATAAGTGATTTGGTCGGGCGTCGTCGCGCTTTCCAATGCGCTCATCAATTCGTCGCCGCTGGCGCGCGTCAATACCTTCACCCCCCCCTTTTGCGCCCGCGCCGCCCAATACTTTTCTTGATTCTTGATGAGCGGGAAATTCATTTGCTTGTCAATGTCGCGATTCAAATTCAAACTGACGGTGAGCTGCGGATTGCTGGAAATGCTCGGCGCAAAATCCATTTTCTCTTCCATCGGCTGATGCTCGATGATGTGTTTCAAACCGAGAAACAATTCGGGCTGAATGTTGTCGGGATCAAAGCGGTCTGCCATGTACAAGATGCCCCACGGCAGCATCATCTGCTGAGAATTGATCTGAATGTTGAGCGGTTCGCCGCGCGCGAGCTCGCGAAAGCGTTTGGCAAAATCGAGCGCGGCTTGACTGCTGCCGGGATTCATGAAAATATTTTGAAACAGCATAAAGCCCGCGCGCGCCAAGATGGGCAGCGTTTTATTTTTTACCGCCGCATCAATCTCGGTGTCCGTTTGATAAACCATGTTGCTTTTGTCTTTGAACTCGACGATTTGTTTTAACGCCGCGCGCGCCTTGTCAATCGCTTGTTCCAATTGCTGCAGTTGGAGTGGGAGCATGAAAACAGTATTTTCGGTCGGACCGAGTACCGTCACTTGAAAACCTTCGCCCACGTACTTTATCCACAAGGACAAACCGCGCGGCTGCACCGCGCCCGCCGCTTCGACGGTGCGCCCCAATGTTTTGCTCTCGGCGATCGCGCTGCTGCCTTCGCCGACATTCAATTTCAATTCAATCGCTTGCACCGCGTTGCCGTCTTTTAAAAACACCGCCGTCAATTCACCGACGCCGTTGCGTTTTGGCGAAAGATCAAAGCGCGCGCGATTTTTCGATTTGCCTTCGCGCGGCACGATCAATTTTTGCGGACTCGTGAAAATTTCGAAATCGTCGCTGATGAGCTGCACGATGATTTCGACTTGCGCGACGTTCTCTGGAAAAAAGCGCGCCTCGTCCACGTCTGCCGCCGCGATCGCTTCCGCAAGTTTTTCGAGTTCGACGCTAAAGCTGAGGGTGTACGTGTCGCCAACCTGAAGCGGCGAATCTTTTTGTTCAGGCGGTTCAAAGCGCACGTTGATCTGGCGCGGAGGTTTCGTCGAGCCGCCCTTTTCCGCTTCCAAGATCGAAGGCTGCTCACCCGCGTCCTTTGATTCACCTCGATCCGGGATGGGCAATGGTGGTTTCGCGTGCGTCCCGCCATTCGCGCTCTTGGGTTCGCTCGCCGGCGCTTGATCGAGAAAATCTACGTCTGCTCCGCTCCCGCCAAGCGTTTTGACCAACAAGATGCCGATGATCTTGGTATTTTCCAAAACGACGAGCGGCGGGTCGGCGATTTGACTCCAATGCTCGCGCACGTCGTCCCAATTCGTGCTGCGCTCGACTGCGGTGCGCGTGTACGTTTTCAAAAAATCGCCGAGATTCTCCAACGGTGCGTTCAACAAACTTTCTGTGACGGCATCCACATGCAGTCGCTCCGTCAAAAATTCGATCATGTCAATAACGCGGTACACGGCGAAATCTTGCGCGGCGATGGGCGTGACGATCCATTGAATCCGCCGTTGATCGCGCGGCACGCGCTGCTGCACCTCGCGCACAGTCGCGCTTTTTGGAATCTCGACCCACGCGCGGTTGATTTGAGAATCAGGAATTGGCATAAGCCCCTCTTTTCCTTTTGCAATGACGAACGACTAGTTCGCCTGCGTTAGTACGTATCCAATCCCATCACTGCCCGTCGCCGAAAATCCATTCGGCAATTTACTGCCAAGCGTCAGAGCAAGAATAAACGGCTGAAACGTGTTGATGACGCCTTGCACTGCGAGTTCGCGTGTGATTGGGTTGAACGTCCAGCTGCCGTTGACGGGAACGCGATACATTCCCACCTGCTGCAGCATTTCAAAGGCGCCGTTCGCTTTGAATTCGACCAACAGGCGACTGCCCACCATGTCTTGCACTTGAATATTCCAGCGTCCGACGGGCATGAACGTGTCATTCCCATAAAAATCACTCAAACTTGCAGCATTCGGTTTTTTGATTTTTTGAAGCAACGTGTCAATCTCGTGCAATTTTTTCGCGTCGTTCAACTGTTCAAACAAAGGGCGCGCGCGGTTCAATAAATTTTCGCTGGGTGGCTCGCTCAACGTCGCGTGCAAAAAAAATGCTTCGCCCAATTTACGAACCTGATCGTCGGTCATCGGTTCGCCGATCACATCTTCCAAGTGATACAAAATACTTTTCGCGTTTGAGGGATCGAGCCGCGCCTGCACTTGCGCCATGCGCAGCAGCACCGCGACATCATCAGGACGCAGCTTGTCCGCGCGTTCCAGCAGCGCGTACGCTTCCTCGAATTTTTTGCGCCACGCGTCATTCTCCAATGGCGTATCGTGCCAAATTTGTTCCGCGCGATTTTGCGCGGTGATTGCGCGGCGCAACAATTCGTCGAACGTCTGCGCTTCCGCCTCACCGGACGTCTGGGCAATATCTTTGCCCACAGCAACTTGGCCCACCTGCGCGCCCGCGCCGATGTTCACAATATTCACGTCGCCGCTTGTGCCGAGTTTGCCACTCTGCGCATTGGACCGCGCGCCGCGAATATCAAACAGCACGCCATCGGGCGCGCGCGAATACAACACGGGCGTCGCCCATTCCACATCGTTCCCTTCCACATAGATCGCTTTGCGCGCTTCGGCGAGCGCGGCGTCAATCGGATAATTGTCCGCGAGCGCGCGATAAAATTCGCGCGCGAACGCGTTCGCCGCGTCGGCGGTAATTTCGGACTGCATCGCAATCACGGCAGGAATGCCTTGTTGAATGAGCGCTTGCGCGACGCCGCCAAACAAATTATCGCGGTCGGGACGCGCCCCTTCACTCGCATTCAAAATTACAAGACGCAGCGGTTCGTGGTCGTGCAGAATCGTACCGAGCATGTCTCCGCGAATGGCGCGCGCTTGCCCCTGATTGTCATTCAAGAGCAGTGTTCCTTGTCGCGCGTTCGCGTTGAACGCGCCGTGACCGATGTAATGCAAGATGTGGATTTCGCGTTGACGCAGTAACGCTTGCAGCGCGCTAACGCTGGCTTTGTCCATGCGCTCCAATTCGACAAGTCCGTGCGTTCGCAATTCTTGCAGCGCATCGCTCAAAGACCGCCAATCTTGATCCGCAGCCGCTTGGTCAACATTTTCGTCGGGCGAAAGCAGCACGAGGATTCGGAGTGGCGGTACGACACGCAGCGGCGTCAATGGGTCGGGCAAATCGAAAAAGCGCACCAGCGGCGTCTCGTTCGACAAGGCAAAAAAACGATTCGTCGCCGCGTCGTACAAAAATTCCCACGGCAGCGCGGCGAGTTCGGGCGCGTCGCTCAAGTTCAAGCGCAGACGCAAATTCTTATCTTGTCTGGATGCCGCTTGAATGCTCGCCAATAAGCACGCGCGCAGATTTGCGGTAAAGACACGCTCGTACAAATCGCCACCGAACGTTTTCAGTTCTGCCACTTGCGGCGAGCCAAGCAAACTTGTGCGGCGATGCTCACCGCCCACGCGCACATGCAAACGTTCCAGTTCTTTTGGCGAAATGGCAAGCGCGAAATTGCTCGTCGCCTGCCCGTGCGGCGAGTCCGTGACGCGGGCGCGATAGTTGCCCTCACTGACACGGGCAATGGTCAAATCAAAATCAAGGTAATCAGGAGTTGTAGGCATAGTAAAAAAATTTTCGGCAAGATGCCGTCATTATATTGCACTCGTGAGATGTTGAAAAGAGGTTTTGACCGATATATGTACACGCGCGCGCTACGCGAAATCTGTCGCGTAAAGAATAAAAAAATCCAACGGAAAAGTTCCCGTTGGATTTTCGTTGCGAAAAGGTGGAGGTTCTGAAGGTGTGCGAGACTAACCCTTTGCGAATTTCAGCAAAGGAGTAAATAAAACTGGTTCGGAGAAAAGCCCGCCGTTACGTCGCGCGCATTCGGCGCACAACGAAAATGACGCCCAAAAGCAGGATGCCGCCGCCGAACAACAACAGCAAATCTTCGCCCAAACCCGAGCTCGGCAGCTCATTCGTTTCCGTGCCGGGCATTGGCGTCGCAGTAATCGGAATCGGCGTTGCGGTGATCGCGATCGGCGTCGTGTTCAGCGCAAGGGTCATCGCGTACGTTCCCGCCGCAGGCGAGTCGGGCGACGTCGGCGAGGACGGATCGCGCGTAAACTGAACGACCGCGCCGTGTGTCGTCGGATCGGTGGTTGTGCCAACCAACTTGCCGTCGGTCAATTCAAGCGTGAGCGTTTCCTCGAACGGTGCGCCGTCTTTTTCGGTCAACGTAACCGTCACCTTGTCTCCTTGTGACGTCCACGTACCGAATTGGAGCGTTGTTGCCGCGCCTGCTTCGGAAGTACCCAAGACAGCGCTACTGTCCGTGCCAAGATAAAGGATCATCAGTCGAATTCCCTCTTGGACGGGAGGCAGCGTTCCGCTATAGTCGCCTGTGACCGGTTCCGGCGTGGCAGTCGCTTGGAGCGCTGGACGCGCGAAACCGCCATTGCCCGGCAGCGCAGGAACCAATTGATTCAACGGCGTAGAATCACCGCTTCGTTCGATTTTGACCGAATTCAAGTCGCCGTGCAGCGCGCGATTGTACGTGACCGGTACGAGACTGCCTTCTCGAATCTCAAAGACAATTTCATCTTTGAAAGGTTTCCCGTTCAAGAGCGTAAAGGTCACCACAAGGCGACCCGCTGCGGTGTCGAGATTCCACGTTCCCTCTTGCACAACGGGCGACTTGCCCTCTTGGATTGTCGTCAGCGTTACGGCATTGTTCGCGCCGACTTGGACCACAACTTTGCGCTCGCCCGGCGCCAATGTTGCCGTCGGTCCTCCGCTGTCCGGCGAGACGACCAGCGTTGCCGAAGGCGGCGGCGTACGCGTCGAGGTCGGGGGAATCACGATACGCGTGGGAGTTGCCGTCGTGCCAATCGCAATTTGTTGTCCGCCGAAAAAGCCGGGCAGGACAAAAATTGCCGCGAGCGCCAGCAAACCGATAAAGAGCAATGCTGCCAATCCACCGATGATCAGCAAAAAGTTTCGATTGGAGCCGCCACCTCCACCGGATGGTGCAACTTCTGCCATAGAACCTCCTGAAACCAAGTCAAAATCTAAAGCAGTGTCGCGCTCGCTTTAGATTCCGCTTTTTCCTTTTCGCTTGCCTTAGCCAATCAATTCCAAATTCGTCCACGGGACCGCTTCGCGTTCGCCCGGTGGATTTTCCCATTCCACCTCCACCGCCGGCAGCTGCGTTCCCGCTTCTGTCGCAACCCACTTGAGAACAAGTTCGCTTGGCAATGTTCCAACACGTCCGAGATTCGGTTCGCAAATTCCACGTATGCGTGCGTTGGGCGCAACCGCAGGGCGTTTTGCTTCGGACTCTTCATCCGATTGCTGCATCCGGCTGAGGACCAGCGGCACAAACAATTCGGGACGTGACGCGTCGCGCCCGCGCGATTGATAGCGCGCGTTAAGCGCCGCCTCTTGACCATTCAACGCATTCAACAACTCAAACACCGGAGTAGACATTGGCGCGGTGCCGAAACCTTCCGTTGCCAAAAGCGGTAAATTCAGCGTGAGAGCGCGTGCGCGCAGATTGGGGTCGAGGGAGCCGACCACGATGCCGCTCGCCTGCAATTCGTGCGCGCGTTCCAGGGCGGCGGATGTCACCCCCCCCGCAATCAAGATGCTGCCGCGCGCATCCTCCCGCAAAACGTTCGCGTCCAAAATCGCGTCCGGTGAACTTCCAAAACACTTTATCACACCTACCGCTTCTTTACCAGAGCCCCACGCTCCTTGTACGAGCGCGCCCTGCGCTTCGACAATGCCGCCTTGACGTGGGGTCACACTCACAATTGTGCCGCGATACAACGCGGGCACATCGTACGGCGAACCATACACATCCATAATCATCCAGCTGCCTTGAATCGCCGTAATCTGACCGGCTTCGGGAGCGCGATACACCAAACGCTGGACACCCATACTGATCGGTTTGGCAATAATGATTTCGCGGGCTTCCACCGGATCGCCGACCTGTTTCAACAAGCGTTTTGGCACATCCGCTTCGCGCACGCCAATCACGCGTGTGAGCGAAAGGGCGCGGCGTTGCTTTGGCGGGTACGCCCGCGCGAGAATATCTTGCGCGCCAATGCGCATTCCGATCGCGCCCGACACTTCGCCGGGAATCGGCAAGCGCCGTTCGCGTCGAATGCGTACCGTGTTTGAAAGACGCGTTTCGGGCAACTGGGGAATGAACTCGATCACGCGCCCGCCTCCCACATCCACTGCTGCATCTTTTCGCGCTGCCGTTCTAAATTGTCGGCAAAGGGCAGTGGTCTGCCTCGCGCATCAATCATCAGCCCAACGGTGCCGCCTTGCACTTCGCGCTTGAACGTACTGCCTTTGATTGCTTCGCCAAACGAGACGCCGCGTTCCGCGCGAATTTCTACATTTGCTTTTTCGCCTTCACCCAAGGGAATCAATTCGAGTGAACCGAGTTTCACATCCGCTTCCAATTGACCGCCGCGCTGCGGTTCGACGCGCACGGTCAGCGCGACCGCGTCGCCCGCGCGGGCAGTCACTTGAGGAACAAACACTGTACCCCACGTTACGAGACAATCATTTTCCAAAGCTTGCGCGGCGGCTTCGGGATTCACGGCTGCGACTGCGCCCATCGCGGGCACAAGTCCAACGCTGTCAGCGGCAACCGAAAAAATTCCGCGCGTGTCGAGACTATCCAATAACATCAACAGCAGGGCAGTCGGTTTGCTTCCGCGCGCAATTGGCGCTCCGCTCAAAAGAATCAATTCGCTGTCGCCTAACGCGAGTTTTGCTTCGTCATGCCAGATGCCGGCGCTGTGCAGCAAAATTTCGCGCCCCGCCGCGTTCAACGCGGTGAGGTCTTGCGCGCGCGTCGGTGTTGCGGTGGGATGAATCGCTTGATTCAATAACTGCGCGTGGACACTATCTGCTTCAAAAGAGTTGGGCAGCCAACGCATGATTTTTTCCAAGCCAACGCGGTCCAACAGCGCTTCGAGTCCGTAACCGATGCTTGTTTCTTCCAAAATTGCGCGTTTGTTTTGCGCGCCATCAGAATAAATCAACGTCGTCGCCGCCGCGCCAAGATCGAGCGCCAGCACGCGGAGTTGATACTTGCGCGCGAGATACTCCGCCACGCGCGTGTAAGCATCCGCGCTGGTCAGCACACCTTTTTCTGTCCACGCGGCGAGTTTGTCAAAGCCGGTAATTTTTTCGACTTGACGCTGGCGATAGACCAATTCGATTTCGTTTTGCAGGGGCGTCGGGTTCAATTGATCGAGTTTTGGCAGCACATTCTCTACCATCCGCAACTGCAAGATGCCGCCAATGCGTTCCGCCACGTCGCCGCGCGCCTCGCGGTTTCCGGCGAAAATGACGAGGGGGCGCTGCGATTCATCCATTGCCGCGCCCACCGCCGCAACGATGTTTGCCATCTCGCGCAAGGGTGCGACGGCGCCGCCATCAATGCCTCCGACCATCACGATCAAATCGGGTTTCAACTCGGCAAGTTTTTCCACCGCCGCGCTCGGTCCGCCGGCGCGTCCATCGCTCGCGGTCGTGCCCCAGCGCCCCGATTCTTCATCTACCGCAATCGTATGCTCGACCACCGCAAAGGTACTGTCCACGGCGCGCTGCGCGCTCAAGACTGAATAGTCGCGCGACAAGCCAATGACGACGGTATGCAAAGGCAGCGCCGCGCTTGTTACGGCAACGAAAGCATCTACGCCGTCGCCGTCCAAACGCGTCGGTTTGATCAACGCGTTTTTGGAATCGAGCAGGCGGCGTCCTGTCAAGGCTTCGAGCTGCATGATGCCCTGACGCACACCCATCATCACATCATCATGCGGCGCGTCGCAGGTACTCATCGTTCGCGTTGCGCCGACGAGGCGATATTCGCCCGCGACCAGATCAATCAGTCCGACTTTGGTTGCGACTGCGCCGACATCGGTTACAAGAATGGAGGTTGGTACGTCAGCCATAAAAATTCAGCGGATGATTCCTAACCAATCATGAAACAAAAAATAGAGTTGTCCCACCAACGCTGAAACGCGCGCCGCGATCAACGACGCGAGAATGGCGCCGAACGCGATCATGATAAAGCCGCGTCCGATGGTGCCCCATCCCTTGGTGATCAAATCGTACGCGCGCTGCCACGGGCGATTGCCCGGTTGAATGAAACGAAACGCGAGGAATGCGCCGAGCGTGCCGACGACAATGAGCAGATTGTTGATCCAACCCAAGTCTTGGTCTTGTGGCGCAAGCGAAAGCATGGTCGCGCGTAATTGCGGAACGAGCGCGCCGGACAATGCGCCGCCGATTGCCAACGCGGCGCCGATGCCGAACAAATACGCCAGTCCTAAATTGCTAAAGGTTGCTCCGCGAAAATTTGGTGCGAGCTTCATCAAGAGTGAAATGCCGAGCAGCAATGGAATCACATCTGCCACGAGCACAAGCCAACTTCCGGGCAGCGCAAAAATATCTTCAAGCAAACGCGCGGCGAGTGGAAACAACACATTGCGAATCGCCACCGCGCTCACAAAACCAATGGCGGTCCCAATCAGCAGGCAAGAGGCAATCCGAAACAAAATGGTGTCGTGAATCAAATAGGAAAATACAAAGATCGTCAACAGCGCGGCAAGCCAAATGCCGAGCGTGTCGCAAAAACCACCGGTGGCGCACACCGAATTAAATAGAGAATCCATATTGCGCGGCTATTTTTTCCCTCGCCGCATCAACCACAGTACATTTGCGGCGATGATGATGCCTGCCAAAGTGAGACTGACGAGCGAGAGTGAATCTACCGTTTTCACCGCTTGCCCTGCTGTATTTGTCAGCAGCTCTAATTCTGCCGCGCCGGTCAAACCGCGCAGCGAGCCTTGCAATTGTTTTGCATTCACGTAATTGCGCGCCTGCGGCTCGACGAACGCACTGGTCGCCGCGATGATCGGCGTAGTGATGTTCGGTTCAACCTGTTCCATCCACATGCGCAGCGTATTCTCGTCGCCGACGAGGACAACGCTCAGCGCGAGGTCGTCCATGCCACGCACTTGAGTTGCTAGTGGCGACGCGCTCCATGCAGTGCCGTCGGCGGTGGGTCGATTCGCGGGAAGCCAACCTTTTGCTAAATCGCGCAAACCCGCTTCATTTCCGGGAATGTACCCAACGTTTACAAATGTAAATTGCGGCGCGGCTTCGTGTGCGCGCCCCAAAATAGTTTGAGCGATGGTCGCGCCGTTGGGATTTGAACTGATTGCAATCACATTTGCTTGGCGCGAAACAAGTTCGTTGACAATGGCGCGGGCTGCGGGGTCGAGCTCCACCGCCTGTCCCGGCGTGTAATCGAACGCGAGAAGGACAGTGCTGTCAGCAGGCACAGCTTGCAGTTGATCGTAAAAAAGCGCGGTGGGCGATTTCGATGCATCGAGCCCAAGTCCAGCTTGATCAAGCGGCAGGAACAGCGGGATCAACGCGGCGAGAAAAAGAATCAGATACAACAAATGCTGTGGTTTGAAAAAAGAGGTGGATGCCGTCGGTGTACGCGTACTCGCTGCGGTCGCAAGTGGTTCCGCGAGAATCGTTTGGAAAATTCGCCCGCCATCACTGCGCGCAGGTGTCGGCGTTGTTAGCGTGTGTGGTTCCGCGATGGCAACGGCGAGAGGCAAAATGCCGCTCACTCCGGCAAGGGGTCCCGTTGTTTCAATCGTCTCAAATGGATCGCGTGTCGCCTGAGCGCCCACAGTGGCGTTTGCAAACCATGACGGAAGTTCCAGCGCCGGCACAAGTTCGGGCGTCTCGGTGGGGCTGGGTTCTTCGGTTGGCTCGGCTGGGACAGTGGCATCGGGAGTTGCCTCTGCGACGGGCTCGCGCAGCCAATCGGGCAAATCCTCGCGCTCACTTTCATCTAACTCGGGCAGTTCGGAAAGGTATGCGGCGGAACCGATGGCAGCGCCAACAGCAATTCCCTTTACCCATTCCGGCGTTGTGCTTTCCTCCCCGGCTTCGGGCGGTGGAATTTCGTGCACCCATTCCGGCAATTCGCCCGTATCCGGACGCGCGCCGCCGGTGCTGCCCTCCGCTTCCGCTTCCTTGGGCAAAGCGGGCGCTTGTTCAGAAACGGTTTCAGAGAGTGAGGTTTCGGCGATTGGTTGAACGATTTCCGCTTTACTTGGTTGAGATACAATTTCTTGCGCGGCGACAGCTTCCGTCGGTGTTTCGGCGGCGGATTCTGCGTCGTGCTGTGCTTTGTGTGAATCAAGCGCCGCGCCCGCCACCACGGCGGTGGATGCGGCGGCAACGGCAGCAAGCCAATCTGCTGATTCCTCTTGGTTTTCGCTTTGCGCGTCTGCAATCGTCTCTCTCGCAGCGGGCGGCGCAACTTGAACAGAGGTGTCCGCAATTTTCTCGACCGCGATTGGCGTTGCGGTTTCAGTTGGCGTTTCGATACGCGCGTCGCTAGCGAGCGGTGCGGGAATTTCTGCGGGAGGAGCTTGAGGGAGTGTTGACGCGGCTTGGGCAGCAATGTCCAGTCCGAGCAAGCGGCGCGCCAATTCAACCTCGTCTTCGGTGGTGGTGAGATTGGACGCGCTCGCTTCCAACTGCGTCTTCATCTCGTCAGTTACCTCGCCGCCAATGTCGCTGTAATCGTAATCGTCGCGTGTGAGTTTGATTTCGCTCAGAGTTGGAGTTGTTGTTGGCTGTTCAACGATTGGTAAAGAATCCGGAGTTTCGACGTGCGCAACTGACTCTGAAGCTGGCAATGAAACTGTTTCGAATTGGGTTGCTTGTGTTGCGGTCGGCGTTATAGCGTCTGTTGGTGTTATGGTTGGCGCGGAAGCATCGGTTGTAGGGGACGCGGTTTCAGGCGAGACATTCTGCGAAGCGTTGACTATCTCTGCTGCAGCGCTCAAACCAAGCAAGCGGCGCGCCAATTCAACCTCGTCTTCGGTGGTGGTGAGATTGGACGCGCTCGCTTCCAACTGCGTCTTCATCTCGTCAGTTACCTCGCCGCCGATGTCGCTGTAATCGTAATCGTCGCGTGTGAGTTTGATTTCGCTCAGAGTTGAAGCTGCCGGAACCGATTCTATGCTCTGTGCAGGAAGCGATGACTCTTTTGTTGTTCCTTGTTCCGCATCCAACGCGCGGAGCCAGTCGGTGTTGTCCTCACTCGGTGTAGGCGCGGCGGATGTTTGTGTAAGCGACTCGTCCGTTGAGGTAACAGCTGGAGCGGCGGTAGAATCCGGTGCGCTTTCAGCAATCGGTTCGCGCGGTTCTGTGGATGGTGTGGTTTCGGGCGGCGGCGTTTTTTGAATTCGTCGCAGCCACTCTGAACTGGCGCGCCCAAAGGTGGGGCGTGCCGAGGTCGGCGCGTCATGCGGCTCGCTTTCCGTGTTCTCGGGCGCTAGGGGGGGGGGATTGAACGGCGCGATTTGTTCCGGCGCATCTGCCGGTGTGCTGTTGTCTGTCGCATTCAATGCGCCCGCCGCGCTGGTCGAGAGCCGTGTGCCACAATTTTCGCAAGTCGCCGCGCCTTGCGGATTCATCATGCCGCAAATGGGGCAGCGCACATCGGTGGATGGGGACAACAGTGCCGCGCAATTTTTACAGAATTTGCTATTTGGCTTGTTCGGTGTGCCGCAATGCGGACAATAAATCATAAAACGGATGAGGTCTGAGCGATGAGGTGCGCGAAAGAATTCTCGAACCTCATGCCTTTTCCCTCATTACTCTGAATATGGACGATCAATGCCTGTCAACAATCGAAGTCCCGTTGCGATAATGCCTAACGCGACGCCGAGCAAGATGCCGCGCACGCCCGCCAAAGCAGGAACATTCACAACCCATTCTCTTGCCGCCGGAATAAAAGGCGAGACGACTTGCATGAATGGCACGGAACCAATCAATACAACAATTGCAGAAATGGCGAATAATGCCATCTCCCATGTCTTGACGCGCAGGGCGCGATAAATTGCGGTGCCGATAAAGAAAACCAACAGCGCGAGGAACGATGCTTCGAGCGGTTGGTAGAGATAGCGCATGATCCATTGGCTTGCGTCGCCCGTGCCGCCCGAAGGCAGAACGAGCAAGAAAACCACCACCGCGCTGGCAAGAATCAAAATCGAAAAGGGCATCTGTGCGTCGCGCGCAACAATGCGGCGTGTGTGATAGAGGAGGACGTTTGCCAATCCCAACAGGAGCGCAAAGACTGCGATGATGGCGCCCCATGCAAGGAGGATGCTGACCAAATCTGCGTACGTATCATTTGTGATAAATTCGCCCAGCAAGACGAGCAAGCCCACCGCAATGGCAACAGCGACAGGAACAAGTTGACGGCGCAAGATTGCGCCAAAATTGATTCGCGGCTGCATCAAAAGAGTCCCAGCGTGCGCGCAATGACGACGACGATGACGACAATGACCAGGGCAATGCGGTACACATCCTGCGTAATCAAACTCGTATAATGCCCGACGCGTTCGAGCAAGTACGCCCCTGCGGCGTAGATTTCCTCGCCGAGAAGCGGCTGTGACATGGTGAGATACACAAAGGGCAGAACGCTTGGCTCACTTGCGCCACCCACCTGAAACATTTCGCGCTGTGCGCCGGGCTCTGCCATCAAGAGATATTCGTCACCGAACGAACCCACCATTACGTTCGCCGTCACCGCCTCGTGATTGAGCACATCCATCACACCGGCGGCATAGGGCACGGCGCTGCCTTGCACGGGCGGCGCGATAAAACGCGCTTGATCCAAATGAAATTCATCCGGATACCCTTGCCGTTCGTAGGCGCGTCGAATTTGGTCCATTGCGGCAGGCATGGTGGTGGGGTCTGTTACCGTCACCAGCGGCGGCACATCACTGTTTGCGGCGCGGTCCGCCAAAAATTCCAAAGTGTACAGACCCGCCATCGTGTCCGCCATTTTGGGACCGCTCACGCCCGCCGTACCGACTGATACGTGGACGGCTTGCCCGGTTTCGACTGCGCGCGACAATAATTTTTTCAACGAATCGTACGCGGCGATCGGGCGCAATTGCGGCTGCAAAGTGGTACGCGATGCGCGGTAGAGGAGATAAAAAAAAGGAATCAGAAATGGCAAGAACAAGACGATCATCTCAGCTTGCAGATCGCCGATGCCAGAGGCGGTGATTAGATCAGAGAGGATAGGCATAAAGAATCGAATTGAGGCAATTCTTTAGAGACGCGCTCAAAATGGCTGTGTGAGAGAGACTTGCCAAGCGTTCAGTCTCGAATCAAAATGAACGCGTCTTTACATTTTGATAGCGTCTCGGGTTTCGCTTGCAGCGCGCATGACGTTCAAACAGTGGACGTGCGCGTAGACTCTTCTAACCGAGTGACCAGCAGTTCAATGTTCTGCGGGTCTTGGATCAATTCCGCAAGCTCACGCGCCGCGCCATCGCCGATAAAAACGCCGAGAAAAGGTTGAGCGGCGAGCAAGAATTGACTTGCCAAAAACGCAAGGGGAGAATGCATTGTCAAGAAAACAATCGCCGGTTCGCGCAAATTCCACGCGTCAAGCTGCGCGCTCAAACGATCAATCAATTCTGCGCGGCGCGCGTCGGACAGAGCATCCATCGCGGCAAGTATAACATAATCAATTTTGCAATGCTACCCCCAGATTGTCCCAACACCTTCAACCCCGCTAAAGCTGCGCGTTTTGACATCAACCTTGGAGAAGTTTTCATAAATCGCCAAAGTCAGATAAATTTGGGAAAGGACCAAATTCACCCAAACCTAACTATTGACGCTCGACGCGCAATGGGCTGTGGCAACAAATCAATGAGGGCTTGGCGTCAAGTCCGCCAAAAACAGGAACGTGCCGCCAAATCGAGTGCGGCGATTCTGGATAGCCAGAGTGTCAAAACTGCGGCTGGCGGGAAAATGGCGCTGCAACGTTTGTTTGCGCAAATCAAACACAATGTCCATAATCAGTAGTGTCGCCCGAAAGTGGTCTGGGCGGATGGAGCTATAAAGATCGGGTCGCGTTTGTGCGGCAGCAGTTTGGCGGGACACTTGACATTGTGCGACGTCCCAAAGCCGCCAAAGGATTTCAGGTCTTGCCGCATCGTTCGCTTGTGCAGCGCACGTTTGAATAACTCGGACGGTAATACTGGTTGGCGCGCGACGATGAACGCGGATGTGAACGTCATGCTTGGCACGGACGGCGCGGCATCCGGATGGTGTCAAGCGCGTAGGGGCGTATGCAGATGTGCAAGAGATGAGGAATGTGTGATGAGTGACGAGTTGAAAATTACAGAGGGTGCGCGCGTCGAAATCGAGCTGGTTGCTCAAGACAAGTCGCGCGAGAAATTGAAATTCATTCTCGTTCCCGACGACGCGGCGGATTTTGACAAAGGACTATTGGGCATCGGCACGCCGCTCGCACAAACGATTGTGGGTCACGCGGCGAACGAAACGCTCGAATACAAACGCGGCGATATCGTCGCGGTAAAAATTTTGAGCGTTGAGGCGAACGCGGAATCGCCCGCGCCAGGCGCGGGGGAACAACGCGAGGAATCACTGCGCCGCGCGCGCGACAAAGCCGAACTTGCCAGCATGGTGAGTTTCGCGCTCACGTTCGATTCCAAATGGGGCGATTACGACCCCGAACAAATTGTCAAGCAGTATGAAGAGAATGAGAAAAAGGACGACGCGTGACGCAAGAATTTGATTTGTACGTGGATGACCCGCGCGAGCTCTTTGTCTTTCATCCACAAACATACGATCCGTTTGACGAGAACGCGTTGGGCGAGCCGGGTTTGGATTATATGGTCGCGCGCATGATCGGCTTTTGGTTCACTGCGCCAAATGTTCGCACGCGCGTCTATCTGCCGCCGGAGAAACTCGCCGCGGATACAGAGGCGCGAATGCGGCGCGCCATGCGCAGTTGGTGTGAGGATTTGTTGGTTGCGAATCAACGCGAACGCGCGGAATTTCTCGTCAATGGTTCGATTTTTCTCGTTGTCGCGATAGTTGTTCTCATCGTCAACTGGTTCGTGCAAAATGAAATTATCACGCCCCAGCGAGTCCCGGACGATACGCTGCGCAGCGCGTTCAGCTATGGTTTGGATGTTGTCGTTTGGGTTGCGCTCTGGGCGCCGATCAGCGCGTTTTTGCTCGAATGGTTTCCACTCTTTCGACGGCATCAAGCGTACAAAGCATTACGCGATATGCACCTCACCGTCCATCCGCAGCCGCGCGTGTGACATCGAAAATTTGTTCCACCAAAGACGCCCCTAAAGGCGTCTTTTTTAATTTCCCAAAATTTCCCTTTTTGCAGAAAGATGTCGCCCGACGCTTCCAAATTCTTTTTTTATACTTGATTGCACAATGTTCGGAACTTTACGCGCCATATCGGCGTCTACTGTATGAGCAATCGCTCGAGAATGAATCGTGAGGTGTCTCATGCTCAAAAAAATGGAAATGAATTTAACGGCAACCGAAACAAAATGGCGCGCGCTAAAGTTTTTCAGCGCCGTGATTGTAGTTACATTATTGGTCGGTGTATCGGCAGTGTTATTGAGCAATGTCATTGCTACCCCCGTCTCCCCGCGCGAAACGCAAATTCGCGGTTGGGTCACTGATCTCGGTGATAAGGGGTTGACCGCAAAACGCCAAGCCGCGCAAACGCAGCTGGAATCGGCAGGCGAAGAAGCTGTTCCCGCGCTGATGACCGCATTACATTCTAATAATGTGAATACGCGGCGCAATGCGGCGGATGTGCTGGGCTTTATTGCTTCGACGCGCGCAACGGATGCGTTGAAACAAACGCTCAGTGCAGACCCCGCCTCGGCGGTGCGCGCGAACGCGGCGTGGGCGCTTGGCGAAATCAAAGATTCGACAGCATTGACTACACTGGAACGTTCGTCAGTTCTCGACCCAAGCATACAGGTTCGCACCAACGCCAATGAATCCATCGCGCGCATCCAAGATTCGCTCGTAGAGCGCGCGGGACGCGATCCCTCACAAGTAAATTTGATCGCCGTCGCGCCGAATTCAGCGAACACGCTCTATCTGGCAAGCGGACGCGATTTGCTCATCAGTCGTAACAATGGCGCGGCTTGGGAAACTTTGCCGCAGGCGTTACCAAGCGTTGTTTCATCGCTCGCGGTAAATCCGACAAATCCAAACATTCTCTTTGCGGGAATGCATTCGCAAGGCATGTATCTTTCGACGGACGGCGGTAAGACGTGGCAATCGCTCACGCGCAATTTTAGCAATGAAGCAATTGGGCAGAGCACCGTCACAGCCATTACCGTTGATCCCAACAACCCAATGCGCGTCGTGATGGCGCACGGCATTCGGGTCGGCGGCACGGGCAGCGAATTTTTCCCACTCGGTATTTTGTTCAGCAACGACGGTGGCAAAACGTGGGGCAACGTGATGGATTTGGAACAAGGACAACTCGTCACACGATTGCAAATCCAAAACGGCAAAGTGTACGCGCTGACCAGTGACAAAGTGTTGATCGCACCGTTTAATTAAAAAAAGAAAAATCGCGGCGTTCATTTTGAACGCCGCGATTTTTTTATGCCAGCGCGTTTGTGACAATGCTCTTACTCAAGCAAGAGCATTGTCAAGATCAATTCTCTTTTGTTCCACCAACGCGCGAAAATGTTCCATCGTTGCGGTGACGCCTTCGCCTAACGGCGTTTCGGGCAAAGCGCCGAACGTCGCTTTCAATGGACCGGCATCCAATTCTTCGGGATACGGCAATGGGTCGCCCGCGTACGTAATTTTTCCCCGCGCGTTGGGCGCCACGCGTTCAATCGCGTCAATGATTTCAGGAACGGACGCGACGATGCCATTCAAATTGAAAACAGCGGCGCCGTAGAACACACCGGTCGCGGCAGTGATGAACGTTTTCGCGGCGTCATCTGCCAGTTGAAAATGAAAACGCCCGCCGTGCGGAATTTTCCACTCGCGTCCCAACACCGCCGCGAGCATCGCTTTCGTCGGCGACGATGTTGCGCCGCGATCGCGTCCGACGCCGTAAATCACGTACGGACGAATCCCCACACTCTCGACGCCGTTCTCATTAAAGAACACGCGCGCACAATTTTCATTGTCTTGTTTGTAAGAACCGTAGAGCGTCGTCGGCGCAAGCACCGCATCAACGGGAACAGGAATTGTCAAATACAAATGCGGCGGACCGTACACGGCGGTCGAACTCGCATACACGACGCGCTTGATTTGCTCGCGGTTTTTCGCTGCCACTTGCAGCACGTTCACTGTGCCGACGACATTCACTTGCGCGCCGACAACGGGATTCGCGCGACAGAAAGGAATTTGCAGCGCGGCGAGATGGAGTACGTGTGTGATGCCATTGTCCAACATCACGCGCTCCACCGCGTTATAGTCGCTGATGTCGCCGTGTACGAGTTTCGCGCGCGCGATCGTTTCATCGTCCATCAACGCGCGCCAGCGATAGGTGTCGGTGCCGAGATCGAATGCGACGGCATTTGCCTTTGCTTCCAAAAGATTTTTCATTGTCCACGCGCCGAGACAGCCCAGCGCGCCGGTGACGAGGTAAGTTGGTTGTGTCATTCAAACACTCCTAATTCCAAGAGATATTCTACACGCTCCCCCGCGTTCAACATTTTCAACCGTCCTTCCTCGCGCAATTTCGCGCGGGGCGTTTCCCAGTAGTTTGCGGGTTCGAGCGCGCAGACGTACTCGCCCGCTTGCATCAATTTCCATTGCCCCATGTAGGGTAAATTTCCAATTTGCCACCTGACGTACGCGCCAAAATTCAACGCGCGATTCACGATGCTGCTTTGTGCGAAACCATTCGCGTCGGCGCGCGGTTTGTGAAAAAAAACTTGTTCCGGATAATCGAACGCGGGATTTTCAAAACGATTTTGTCGTCCGAATCCTTTTTCCGCGTTCACGTCGCGCGGGCGAACGGATTCTTCGTCCAGCAAAATTTCACTGTCGGGCGAAACAACGGGAAAGCCAAAATTGCAGTGATACAAAATCATGTGCGGCGCCGCGCGAAATCCATCGTTCGTGATCGTATCGTGAATGGAAAAATTGTTTGCGCCGAGTTTTGTGGTGATGCGCCGCGTCAAAACTAAATTTTCGCCAAAGATGACGGACTGCCGCACGCTTCCCTCGATTTCAAGCACGTAATCATCGCCGCGAAATTCTTGCGTCACGCGCACATTTTCCGCAGGCGTGTGTGAAATGCGTCCGTGCAAGCCCAGTTCTTCGCCATTGTCAGTTTCGGGCTGACCGAAAAAAGTAATGCCGCACGTTGTCAGCAAACCACCGCCCCACGTGCGCGCCCAACCGAATTTGTGCGCGTCATAATACGGCGGCGTCGCCAACGCGGGATACTTCCACGCGAGCGCGCGTCCGTTGTGTTCCGCCGCGCCAATGTCCATCCCGCGATCCAGCAAAATTTCAAAACGGAATCCGCTGCCCGTCCACACTTGCGCGACGCGCATTCCGCGCGCTCTGCCTTCCTGATATTCCACAATGCGCACGCTCGCAATTTGCGCGAGGTCGCCCGCGAATTGTTTCAGTTCGAGCGGCGTGTAATGGCGATTGAAAAGAAAAGGCATTGAACAAGCTAAAAGTTCAAAGCTAAAAGTTCCGTTTTGTGCTTTTAGCTTTGAACTTTATATTTTTAGCTTTCAAGCCCCTCGAGCTGATCAATGAATTCGCTGATCACGTCAAAGCCACCCTGCCAAAATGCGGCAGAGGTGATGTCAATCTCCGCTTCTTTTAAAATGTGCTGCGGCGACGCAGAACCGCCGTACGCGAGAATTTTGAAATAGTTTGGTTTGAACGCTTCGCCTTGTTCGCGGTAGCGTTTGTAGAGCGCGAGCGTGAGCAGTTGTCCGAAACTGTACGCGTACACATAAAACGGCACGTGATAGAAATGTTGAATGACCACCCATTCCCATTTGAAATCTTCTTGAATTTCCAACGCGTCGCCGAATTGGGTTTTGAGATTTTCCCAATACAACTCGCGCACCTCGTCCGCCGTCGCGCCATTGTTAAATGCCTCGTGCGCGGTTTTTTCAAACATGGCAAAGAACGCCTGGCGCATCACCGTCGCGTAGGCGTCGTCCATCATGCGCGCGAGAATGTCGCGTTTCACCAAAACATCGTTCGTGTCGCGCAACAATCGTTCGTTCAAAATCATTTCGGCAAACACGGATGCGGTTTCCGCCATCGGCAGCGCCGAATGAAACGTCAGCGCCGAATGTTCGCGCGCCATCCGCGCGTGAATCGCGTGACCGAGTTCATGCGCCAATGTGGCAACGTCGCGCGCTTTGCCCGCGTAATTGATCTGCACGAACGGCGCCAATTCAGGCAGCGCGCTCGCGCAAAATGCGCCCGAGCGTTTGCCGGGGCGAATTTCGGAATCCACATGCCCCGCGTCGAAAACGCTGCGCGCTTCGGCGGCAAGCCGCGGTGAAAATTTTTCAAAACTGTCGAGGACGAGCGTGACGCCTTCGTTCCACGGAAAATCGGTGTCAACGGGCGCGAGCGGCGCGTAAATGTCGCTGCGGCGCATCGGATTCAAACCGAGCCATTTCGCTTTGAGTTTGAAATAGCGTTGGAACACGGTCGCGTTTTGTTTGCACACCTCGAGCATCGTGTCCACCGCCGCATCGGGAACATCGTTGCCGAGATTGCGTGCCGCGATGGGCGTTTTGAAATGGCGCAAATCTACTTGTTCGCTTTTCCAATCGTTGATGCGGCTGGCATAAATTTGCGCGAGGACGCCGCCATCCTCGCCGTAGACGCGATAGAGTTCTTTGTACACCGCCGCGCGCAGTGCGGGGTCGGGATGACGCGAATACACCATCAACTCGCCATACGTCAATTCTTTCTCTTCGCCGTTGACGGTGAGCTGAAAGACGTATTTGTTGGTGAGCATGTCGTACACGGTGAGCAAGCCGCCCATGCCGTTCACATCTTTGAGGTTGATGACTTGTTCTTCGGATTCGCTCAAGGTGTGCGGCTTGAACATGCGCTCGCTTTCGAGAAAGTAGGTGTAATCGCCCGCGTTGCGCATCAGGCGCGCGGCATTCGCGTCGTCAATCTCTTTCCACCACAATGAAAAAAATAGAACGCGATTTGCCACCTGCGTCGAGAGCTGCTCAATTTTGGTTTTGAACGCGAGCGCGTTTTGATTTTGCGTGTCTTCGCTGAACCACAATTCCGCGTAATAACCGATCTTGCGGAGTTCGCGATTCAGCCCTTCATATTCTTTAACGAGGTCGAGAAATTCTTCTTCATCCATCTCGGGCGTTAATTTTTCGCGCGCCGCTTCAAAATTCGTCGTGCGCGTTTCAATATCATTCAGCGCGCGTTCGACGGGTTCGCCGGACGGCGCTTGCAACAGCGCGCTCAAGTCCCAACGCGTTTGGGGATACGTTTCCATGAAAAGTTGGCTCCTGAAAAATTGGTGGGCGATATTATACAATACTTCGAAAGTCTGATTGACACACGAAAAAGTGGCGTGTTACAATTCCGCGCATGCCTCGCATCTTTGATAACATTGAGCAACATTTATTGCCCGCACTAAAAGAAACAATCCAACTCGCGCACCGCGCCGATTTTTGTGTCGGTTATTTTAATTTGCGCGGCTGGAAAGCGCTCGGTTCGCTCGTTGATGAATGGGACGGTGGGGATGGCAAGTGTGTGCGCTTGCTTGTTGGAATGCAGCAAGCGCCGCAAGACGAATTGCGCGCGGCGTTGAGTCTCAAGGAACAGGATGAAGGCATAGACAATGCGCGCGTGATTCAACTCAAGCGCAAGCTTGCACAAGAATTTCGTGAACAACTCACCTTTGGTGTTCCCACCAATCAAGATGAAGCGGCGCTGCGTCAACTCGCCGCGCAACTGCGCTCGAAAAAGGTTATCGTCAAACTCTTTCTCGATCATCCACTGCACGCCAAACTGTATCTTTTTTTTCGCAACGACCCCAACAATCCAATCACCGGTTTCTTGGGCAGCAGTAACCTCACCTTTGCAGGTCTCTTGAAACAAGGCGAATTGAATATTGATGTCCTCGACCACGACGCGGCAAAAAAACTTGCCAAGTGGTTCAATGACCGTTGGGGTGACCGCTGGTGCGTGGACATTACGGATGAACTCGCCGCCATTATCGAATCGAGTTGGGCGCGCGAAGAAATGATTCCGCCGTATCACATCTATATCAACATCGCCTACCACCTTTCCCAAGAAGCGCGCGCCGGGCTGGCGGAATTTCGCATCCCCAACGACTTGAAAGGCGCGCTCACCGAATTTCAATCTGCCGCCGTAAAAATCGCCGCGCATCACGTCAACAAACGCGAAGGTGTGCTGCTCGGCGATGTCGTTGGCTTTGGCAAAACGCGCATGGCGACGACGCTCGCGCGTATCTTTGACGACGATTACGGCTATGACACATTGATTCTTTGCCCAAAAAATCTGGTCAAGATGTGGGAAGATTACCGCGACAAGTATCGCTTTCACGGCAAGGTCTTGTCATTGAGCCGCGCGCAAAATGAACTCCCCGATTTGCGGCGTTATCGCCTCGTTATCATTGACGAGAGCCACAACCTCCGCAACCGCGAGGGGAAACGTTACAAACAGATTCAAGAATACATTTCCAAGAACGACAGCAAATGTATTTTGCTTTCGGCGACGCCGTACAACAAAGAATACGTTGACCTCTCAAATCAACTGCGTTTATTTGTGCCGGAAGACAAGGATTTGGGCATTCGCCCCGAACGCTTGCTGAATGAAATCGGCGAAATCGAATTCAACCTGCGCTATCAAGCAGGTCCGCGCACTCTTGCCGCGTTTGAAAAGAGTGAATATGCTGACGACTGGCGCGAGTTGATGCGCCTTTTTCTCGTGCGGCGCACGCGCAGTTTCATTCTCGACAATTACGCGCAAACCGACGAGCGCGGGCGCAAATATCTGGAATTGGAAAACGGCGCGCGTTCGTACTTTCCCACGCGCAAACCCATCACCGTCAAATTCAAAATTGACGATACCAATCCCGACGACCAATACGCGCGTTTGTATTCCGACCAAGTGGTCAGCGTCATCAACGCGCTGCACTTGCCGCGTTACGGCTTGGGCAACTATGCCGACCCGCCAAAGGTGAAACCGACGGCGCAAGAAGACGCAGTCCTTGCCGACCTCTCGCGCGCGGGCAAACGCTTGATGGGTTTTACGCGCACCAATTTGTTCAAACGTTTGGAAAGCAGCGGCGCGGTATTTTTGCAATCGCTCGAACGGCACATTCTACGCAACCATATTTTTCTCTACGCCATCGAAAATAACAAACCATTGCCGATTGGACAGCAGGACGCGGCGATGCTTGATGCGCAAAATTATGACGCGGATATTGACGCGACCAAGACCGCCGTAAATTTATTCGATGACGATGAAGAGAATGATGAGAGTCCGCGCGTCGAGACTTTCGACAAGTCTTCCGAAGTTTCCAAAACTTCGGAAGTCTTGTTCCGCCAACGGGCGGAACAACTCTACCGCGAACTCGAAACGGAATACAAACGTCGTTTCAAATGGATTCGTCCCGCGCTCTTTGATAAACGACTCGCAATCAATTTGTTGGCGGACGCTCAAGCATTGACGCAAATTCTTGTGCAGGCGGGCGCGTGGAATCCTGCCGCCGACACGAAACTCGACGCGCTCTACAAACTGCTCACCAAAAAACATCCAAACGACAAGGTTTTACTCTTTACGCAATTCGCGGACACGGTGGACTATCTCACCGCGCAGCTGCAAGCGCGCGGTGTGCCGCAGTTGGAAGGGGTGACAGGACAATCGGCTGACCCCACCGCGCTCGCGTGGCGCTTTAGCCCTGTGAGCAACGACAAGCGCGACAAAATCGAGTCTGCCGACGAACTCCGCGTTTTGATTGCGACGGATGTGTTGAGCGAAGGACAAAATTTGCAGGACGCCAACATCGTCGTCAATTACGATTTGCCGTGGGCAATTATTCGGCTCATCCAACGCGCGGGACGCGTTGACCGCCTCGGACAGCAGGCGCAAACAATTTTGTGTTATTCGTTTTTACCTGCGGAAGGCGTCGAGAAAATTATTCGCCTGCGTTCGCGCGTGCGCCAGCGTTTGCAGCAAAACGCCGAAGTGATTGGCACGGATGAAATGTTTTTTGAAGACGAGCAGGAAAAACAAACGGTGTTGAATCTTTACAATGAAAAGTCGGGCATCTTTGACGGCGACGACGATACCGAAGTGGACCTCGCCTCCTACGCCTATCAGATTTGGCAGAACGCTATCAAAGAAAATCCCGAGCTCAAGAAAACGATTCCCGAACTGCCGCGCGTGGCGTATTCTGCGCGCGCCGCGACAGACTTCCGAAGTTTGCAAAACTTCGGAAGTCTGAACTCCGGAAGTCTGAACCCCGGCGTCCTCGTCTATCTCCGCACCGCCGAAGGGAACGACGCGCTGGCGTGGGTGGACGAACAGGGCAATCCCATCACCGAATCGCAATTTGTGATTTTGAACGCGGCAAAATGTGAACCCGATACGCCTGCCGTGCCGCGCGCGGATAATCATTTCAAATTAGTGGAGCAAGGCGTCAAGACGATTCTGGCGGAAGAAAAAACAGTTGGCGGACAGTTGGGACGACCTTCGTCCGCGCGCGCGAAAACATACAACCGCTTGATGCGCTATGCGGAAGAAATGCGCGGCACGTTGTTTGACACGCCCGAGCTGCGCCGCGCGCTGGACGACCTCTATAAATTTCCTTTGCGCGAATCCGCGCGCGATACTCTGAATCGCCAGCTGCGCGCAGGTATTGACGACCAACAATTGGTTGAACTCGTTATCGCCTTGCGCGATGAGGGACGCCTGTGCATTGCGGATGAAACGGAAGCGCAGGCGATGCAAGAACCGCTGATTATTTGTTCGTTGGGACTTGTGTAAATTTCCGAAATCTTGGAGATTTCGGAAATTTAGGAAACCAACAGTCCAAAATTCCGAAATCTTGGAGATTTCGGAATTTTGGAGAGATGCCATGCCGCGCCGTACTGTTCCTCTTATCGCCGGGAATTTCTACCACCTCTACAATCGAGGTCATAATCGCGCGCCGATTTTTTTTGAACAAGAGAATTATCGTTTTCTGCTTCAGCAACTGCGCGAGTTTGTGGTCAAAGAGGATGCCGAAATCGCCGCGTACGTTTTGATGCCGAATCATTATCATTTTTTGGTGCGCGCCAAGACCGACAAACTCTCACACGCGATGCAACTTTTTGGCATCTCGTACACCAAAGCGATGAATAAACGATTTGAGCGGACGGGTTCGATTTTTCAAGGTGCGTTTCAAGCCAAGCTGGTTGAACGCGATGAATATTTGGTACAACTCTCGCGTTACATTCATCTCAATCCCGTGCGCGCAGGGCTAGTCCGTCAACCTGAAGCTTGGACGTATTCCAGTTACCAAGAATATGTCGGTTTGCGGAACGGTTCGTTGCCGCATCCCGAATTCGTCTTGCAGCTATTCCAAACTCAAACTTCCGAAGTTTGTAAAACTTCGGAAGTTTGGACTTCGGAAGTTTGGAGCGACGCGCGCGAACGCTATCGCGAATTCGTGCGAGATTATCAACCATATCAACGCGAACGGATTAAACATTTGCTGTTTGATTAATCCCCAAACCTCCAAACTTCCGAAATTTTGGAAATTTCGGAAGTTTGGAGATGGATGTGATGAACCTCAACCCCACCCGCACCCGCGAGTATCTCAAACAATTTAATTTCCAAGCGCTCTTTATTGACGAACTGGGCTGGAATCGCAACCCCTCGACGCTGACCGTCGCTGTTGATGGGCAGAATTACACACTCAAAACCATCGCGGTCCAAAGTGGTTTTGTGGCGTACCAATGCGCCGCGTCCGACGGTAACATTCCGCCGTACAACCTGCGCCGTCAAATTGAACAGCGCGTCGCGAAACTCGTGCGCGAACATCTCATCATTTACACCGACCGCGCGCAGACGACCCAAGTGTGGCAGTGGGTGAAACGCGAACAAGGCAAACCGCTCGCGTCGCGCGAACACACATTTCTTCGCAATCAATCGGGCGACTTGCTCATTCAAAAATTGGATGCGCTTGTGTTCACGCTTGCGGAACAAGAACAAGGCATCGGCATTTTCGACGCGGTGACGCGCGTGCGCGCGGGCTTTGACGTAGAACGCGTCACGAAAAAATTCTATGACCGCTTCAAGACCGAACACGACCGTTTTTTGAAAATGGTGGAGGGGATTCCCGACGCGGAACTCGAGCGCTGGTACGCGTCCGTCATGCTCAACCGCTTGATGTTTATTTATTTCATTCAGAAAAAAGGTTTTCTCGACGGCGACACGAATTATTTACGCAATCGTTTGTCCGCAAGCAAAAAACGCGCGCCCGACCGCTTTTACCGCGAATTTTTGCTCCCGTTATTTTTTCAAGGATTTGCTCAACGGAGCCGCGATGCCGCGACGCGCGCCTTGCTCGGCGACGTCCCGTATTTGAATGGCGGCTTGTTCACCGAACATTACATCGAGCAGCAGCACGGCAACGCGATTGCGATTCCCGACAGCGCGTTTCAAAAAATCTTTGCGTTCTTTGACGAATACCAATGGCATCTCGACGACCGCCCCTTGCGCCAAGGGAACGAAATTAATCCCGATGTTCTCGGCTATATCTTTGAAAAATATATCAATCAAAAACAGATGGGCGCGTACTATACCAAAGAGGACATTACCGAATATATCAGCAAAAACACAATCATTCCGTACTTGTTCGATGCCGCGCGTAAAGAATTCCGAAGTTTCCAAAACTTCGGAATTCTCGCGGAAATCTCACGCGACCCCGACCGCTACATCTACGACGCGGTGAAAACGGGAACGGACAAGCCGCTGCCGCCCAACATCGCCGCAGGCATCGCCGACGTTTCCAAACGCGCCGATTGGAACAAACCCGCGCCCTCCGAATTCGCGCTGCCGACGGAAATTTGGCGCGAGGTGGTGGCGCGCCGTCAACGCTATGACGAGGTGAAACAAAAACTGGCGAACGGCGAAATCGCAAGCATCAACGATTTCATCACGTACAATTTGAACATCCGCCAATTCGCCCAAGATGCAATTCAAAATACCGACGACCCGCAAGCGCTGCGCGCGTTTTGGGACGCGCTGGAAAAAGTGAGCGTTCTCGACCCGACCTGCGGTTCAGGCGCGTTCCTCTTTGCCGCGCTCGACATTCTCGAACCGCTGTACGAAGCATGTTTGGAACGGATGCAGGCGTTTGTAGACGAGGGCAGCCAGAATTCCGAATTTTCCGAAAATTCGGAATTCTCGGTAACTTTGCAAGTCTCCACGCGCGGCGGATTCCAAAAATACGCGGATTTCAACAAAACCCTCGCACGCGTCGCCGCGCACGCGCGCAATCAGAATTCCGAAGTCTTGGAGACTTCGGAATTCTCCGAACACCAGCGTCGCTATTTCATCTACAAATCCATCATCGTCAACAACCTCTACGGCGTGGACATTATGGAAGAGGCGATAGAGATTTGTAAATTGCGTCTCTTTTTGAAACTCGTCGCGCAAGTGGAAACGGCGGACAAAATCGAGCCGCTGCCCGACATTGACTTTAACATTCGCGTGGGCAACACGCTCGTCGGCTTTGCCACGCGCGCGCAGGTGGAGCAGGCAATCAAATTCGCGGGCGCGGGACAGATGCGGATGCTGTCCAGCGAAGATACCGAGACAATGAAACGAATTGACGAACGCGCCGAACTTGCCGACCGCGCCTTTCAACAATTTCGTTTGCAGCAAACCGAACTCGGCGGCGAGGTGACGCCCGCTGACAAAGAAAATTTGCGCGGGCGTCTGCAAGCGCTCAACGACGAACTGAATCAATATCTGGCGAAACAGTACGGCGTTGCCGCGCCCGCCAAGACCAAGACTTACGAAGCGCGCCAGATTTCCGAAGTCTCCAAGACTTTGGAAATCTATCAACGTTGGCTCGCCTCGCACAAACCCTTTCACTGGTTCGTGGAATTTTACGGCATCCTCCAGCGCGGCGGCTTTGATGTGATTATCGGTAATCCGCCGTATGTGGAATATAGCAAGGTGAGGAATGAATATTCTGTAAAAAACTATTTGACCGAAAGCTGCGGAAACCTATATGCCTTTGTGTTTGAACGTTCAAGTTACCTTGCAAGTCAATCGGGTTGGGTCAGTCTGATTGTGCCAACACCATCAATTTGCACTGAAAGGATGGCACCATTGCAACGGGAGCTCACAGAAAATTTCAAGGTACTCTACATGAGTAATTTTGACGCCACATCTCATCCTGGAGTACTTTTTATTGGAGTTCAGTATCAACTTTCTATCATTACTGGAAAGCGAAAAAGTACAAAATCCTCTATCTGTATCACTTTTAGTACGCATGCTTACCGATGGTCTGCTGACGAAAGGCTCGGTCTTTTCGATCGGTTGTCTTACATACCATCATCGCTGCATGCAGAACTCCATTCAGTGCCTAAGCTAGGAACATTGATTGAGAGTGAGATTCTTGACAAGTTACTTCGAGATGAACGCGCTGGAATGCAGCCAGTTGCGAAGATAATCGCGAAAAATAAGAATAAGGTCTATTACCGTAACGCAGGCAATGTCTATTTTCGTACCTTTCTAACCAAATTACCCGAGTTCAGTGTGGACGGGAAAAAAACTGATTCAACAACATTTAAGGTTTTAGAGGTGTCACCGTCCCCTGAACTAGTCGCAGGCATCCTTAGTAGCAATTTATTTTATTGGTGGTGGTCAAAGGTTAGTGACATCTATCATGTGATATCTAGAGACATATTGAATTTCAAAATACCGTCATTGAGAGAGGATTTTTCCGAGATAATTAAAGCATATGTTGCATACCAAAAAGATCTCTTCAGGCAATCGAAGGAAAGAACCTATCAATATCATTCGGGAACCGCAAGGTATCAGGAAATGTATCCGCGTAACTCCAAAACTTTGCAAGACCGCATAGACCGCGTCCTCGCGCAGCATTACGGATTCACGGACGAGGAACTCGATTTCATCATCAACTATGACATCAAATATCGGATGGGGAGGGATGGGGGAGAAGAGAATGAAGAATGAAGAATGCGGAATGCGGAATACAGAATGCGGAATGCACGATGGACAACAGACAATGGACAATGCGGAATGGATGCTAGAAAATGAGACTGCCACATGCGGAGCGCGCCAGCGTAGATATTCGCAAGTTGCGTGATTATGCCCTCAATCCCGCTCACGCGCGCGGACGACACAAAGCGCGCGTGTTTGAATCCGCACTGGGCTTGACTCAAGCGGATGCCCAAGAATTGCAAACTGCGTTGTTGACTGCGGCGCGCCTTTACGATGCAGTGCTTGGCGAGGCAGACGAACACGGGCAGCGATTTGTGATAGAATTTGAAATGGAGCGCAAGTCGAAACGAGCCATCATTCGCAGCGGATGGATAATTCGTAAAGGTGAAAATTTTGCGCGCCTAGCCAGCTGTTATATTGTGGATTGAAAGGACAGAAACAAATGAGCGCGCAAATCCAATTATTGGATGTGGTTGCTTTGACGCGAGATGTGCCGTCACACGGACTTGTACGCGGTCAAGTAGGCACTGTGGTGGAAATTCTGGACAATGACTTTTATGAAGTAGAGTTTAGTGACAACGACGGGCGCACATATGCAGAGATTGCCTTGCGCGCAGACCAGTTGATTGTGTTGCATTACGAACTTGCCTAACATTGAATCAAGTTCTCTAAACTTGTTTGCGCTCCTCCGCGCCGACGCGCGCTATCCGCGTGCGCTTGAAACCTTTCTCGGACGCGCCGCGCCCAAACAACTCACTTGCGTTGGTAATCTCGACTTGCTCGCGGAAAAATCGCTCGCCCTCTTTTGCAGCAGTCGCTGCCCCGGCAATCTCATCCTCAAAACCTACGACCTCGCGGTAGAACTGCGCGACGCACACATTCCCGTCATTGGCGGTTTCCATACGCCGATGGAACGCGAATGTTTGCGGATTCTCTTGCGCGGCAAACAACCCGTCATCCTTTGCCTCGCGCGGAATCTCGGCACGAGGCAAATTTTGGAAGAATACCGCGCGCCAATACAAGAAGAACGTTTGCTGCTCCTCTCTCCCTTTGAGACAAAACATACGCGCATCACTGCCGCCACCAGCGCGTATCGCAATCGCGTCATCGCCGCGCTCGCAGCAAACGTATTTGTCGCTTACGCCGCGCCCAAGGGCAAGACCGAACAATTTTGCGGTGAAATCGCAGCTTGGGGCAAGCCATTTTTTACGTTTGGGGACGTAGCGAATCAAAATTTGGTAATGCTTGGCGCGCGTTCGCTGCTGCAGACATCCGAAGTTTCTAAAACTTCGGATGTCTAGTACGGCGCGCGTTCGCTGCAAACTTCCGAAATTTCTAAAACTTCGGATGTCTAGTATTCGGCGCGGTTCGCTGCAAACTTCCGAAATTTCTAAAACTTCGGATGTCTAGTATTCGGCGCGCGTTCGCTGCAAACTTCCGAAATTTCTAAAATTTCGGAAGTTTAGTACAATCGCCGCCGTGAGTTCACGTCCACTCTTCGCCCTCCTCCTCTTTTCCTTTCTCTTTTCCCTTTTGCTCGGCTGTTCCGCCAACAAACGCGTCGTCGTTCTCGTTGACGGCGAACGCCGTGTGATTGAGACGCAGGCGCCCACCGTCGGCGAACTCTTGCGCGAACAAAAAATTGTTCTCGGCGATCAAGACCGCGTCGAGCCGCCTGATTACACGCCGATTGAACGCACGGCGACAATTCAAATTGTGCGCGTCGCTATCAAAACGGAAACGACGCGCGCGCCGATTGAATTTCAGCGCCTTTATACGCGCGAAGAAAATTTGCCCGACGGGCAGGTGCGTGTTTCACGACTCGGCGCGAACGGCGAAGCGGAAATTGATTACCAGATCACCCTCGAAGACGGACGCGAAGTATCGCGCCGCGAAATCGCGCGCCGCGTCTTGCGAGAACCGGTCAATGAACTTTTGTTGATTGGCACGCAAGGCACCGTCGCGCCCGTGCCCATCACCGGAACGCTTGCTTACATCGGCGAGGGCAACGCGTGGCTTGTGCGCGGTTCGACCGCTGACCGCCGCCCGCTGACGACGCAGGGCGATTTGGATGGACGCGTCTTTGATTTATCGCCCGATGGAAAATATCTGTTGTTCTCGCGCCAAGCCGACGATGGCGCACATGCGACGGACAACGTAGGTTCATCGTCGTCTGCCGTCAGTCGTCCGTTGTCCGGTAGTTTGAATACGCTGTGGGTAGTGGATACCGTGCCGTTCAATGCCGAACCGCGCCGCGTGCCAATTGAAAACGCGCTCTACGCGCAGTGGGCGCCCGATGGTTCCGCGTTGATTGCGTACACGCGCGGCGAAAAAACGCAAGGCGCGCCGGGCTGGAAAGCATACAACGATTTGAATATCGCGGCGGTGTACGGTATGACGGAAACGCTTCAGGTCACCGACACTGATATTCAAACTCAAACGATACGCGTGACGCCGACGCCTTTGCCGAGCGATACGCCGCCGCCTATCCCGACGATTGATCCGAACATTACCTTTGAGCCGCCGCTGCCTCCCGCGACCGCGCGCGCGACGTACACGCCGCGTCCTTTTGGCAGAGCGATCACGCGCACGGTTTACATCACGAGTACGCGTGTAACGACGCTCACGCAAACGGCAAAGGGTCCGATCACGATCACGAATCGCGTCGTCGTTCCGCGCAGCGCGCCCGCGCCGTTGAGTTGGTGGGGTTGGAATTTTCAATGGTCGCCCGACGCGCAAGCGTTCGCGTACGCGCTGTCGAATCAAGTCGGTCTCATATCGCCGCAATCGAGTGATAAAACTGCGCTGCAAAATTTTGTTTTTTACAATTCGCGCGGCGATTGGGTTTGGATGCCGCAGCTCGCGTGGTCGCCCGATTCGCGTTTCGTCGCGGCGACGATTCACGCGCCGCCGAACGGCGCCGAACGCGCGCAAGATGCGACGGGCTTTGATGTGTGGCTCCTTTCGCGCGATGGAGAATTTTCGCTGCCGCTCGCGCGCAATACGGGCATGTGGGCGTTTCCCGCGTGGTCGCCGCGCGATGCAAAAGGCGAAAGTAAAATCGCGTTCGGCGTCGCGCAAAATCAAATCAACAGCGAACGTTCGACGTATGCGCTATACATCATGGACCGCGACGGCAGCAACCGCGAACGCATTTTTCCGCAAATCGAAAACGCGCTCGACGGTGTGCGCGTAGTGCAGCTCGCCTGGTCGCCGGACGTCAAGCAATTGATCGCGCTGCGCGAAGGCGATTTGTGGCTCTACGATCTCGCGTCGAAACAGTGGGCGCCGCTGACCGCGAATGGGGATAGTAAATTGGCAAGGTGGAAATAAAGTGCGATAGTATGTTAGTGCGATAGTGCGATCGTAATTCGCGCAACTACCGCACTATTGCACTGTTGCACTATCGCACTCTGTGTCTCGTCTCCTCACTCTTTTCCTTTATCTCCTTCTCCTCGTCGTCTCGTTCGGCGCCGCCGCGTTCGGCATAATGAATTATTCGACGCTGACGCGCGGGATTGAAACGAATTTTCCCGCCACCCAAAAAATAATCGGCACCAACGTTGCGCTGGAAACATACCGCACAGACGCGGAATTACAGCGCGCGCTGGATGCGTTGAAAAACGCGCGCATCACATACGCGCGCCAATATTTCCCATGGCGCGAAATTGAAAGCGAACGCGGCGTCTACGATTGGACGAAATGGGACCGCATTGTGAATGCGGCGCGCGCGAATGACATCGAACTCGTCGCGGTGTTGACCACCGCGCCCGCGTGGAGCCAGCGTCCGAACGAACACAACATGCCGAACGCGCCGCCCGATGATTTCTCTGAATTCGCTCGCTTTGCAAGTGAATTCAGCAAACGGTACGGCGACGCAATTCGTTTTTATCAAATTTGGGACGAGCCGAACGTCGAGCCAAATTGGGGCAGACGCAACGCCGATCCTGTCGAGTACGCGCAGTTATTGATTCCTGCCGCAAACGCCATTCGCGCGAACGACCCGAACGCGGTGATTGTGTTGGCGGGATTGGCGATGAATTTGGAATTGCATCGCCCGCATCCGAACTATTCCGAGATTTTATTTTTGCGCGGCTTGTACGAAATCGGCGCGCAAAAATACTTTGACATTGTTGCGGCGAAACCGTACGGCATGTGGACGGGACCCGAAGACCGCCGCGTCAATTCGGGCGTGTTGAATTTTTCGCGCGTGATTTTATTACGCGATGAGATGCGACAGTACGGCGACGCGGCAAAACCGATGTGGGCGGTGGAAATGGGTTGGAACGCGCTGCCTACGGATTGGCGCGGCGAACCGTCGCCGTGGGGAACGGATACGGAGGAAAAACAGGCGGACCGTTTGCAGCGCGCGTTGGTGCGCACTCAAAATGAGTGGAGTTGGCTCACGGGCGAATTTCCGTTGTATTTGCAACCGAATGTTGACGCGAACAATCCGCGTTGGGGTTTTGCGCTGTTTACGCGTGCATTAGAGCCGCGATTATTTTACGAAACGCTCAAAAATTTTATCACCGTGCCGCCGCGCCTAATGCCGCCACCCGCCGCGCCGATTTTGCCCATCGCGCTGCTGCTCGGCGTCGCGCTCGTTTCTGCGTGGCGCGCGTGGCATTATCTCTTTCTTTTGCGCGCGGATGAAAAATGGCAGGCGTTGAAGGCGCGCGTGTACGCGTTGCCCGAACGCGCGCAATTTCTGGTCATTCTCGGCGTAGCTGCCGTATTTTATTTTTCGCCCAGCGCCATTTTGAATTTTGTTTTGCTCGCAGCATTGATTTTTTTGTTCGCGCTGCGTTTGGATTTTGGCATCGCACTCGCGATTTTTGCAATCCCGTTCTGGAATTTTCCAAAAACATTGTTCGGCGGCTTTGAATTATCCCCCGTTGAATTGCTCACCTGGATTGCGACGGCGGCGTTTTTATTGGACTCTATTTTGAGCAATACGGTTCGAATCTCGAATCTCAAGTCTCGACTCTCCAGTCTCCAGTCTCTCGACTATGCCGTTCTCGCGTTCTTGCTCCTCGCGCTCCTTTCGACGCGCTGGGCGGGCAATTTTGGCGTGGCGAGCCGCGAGTTTCGCATCGTCGTCCTCGATCCGATTTTGTTGTATGCGCTGATTCGTCTCTGCGGCGCATCATCACGCA
>SHND01000022.1 GCA_004295045.1 Chloroflexota bacterium
ATCACGGCGAGGTCTGACCAAAGCGTACGGCGTTGTAAATAGCAGAGTTCGATGTCAAGTTTTTTGGGCAAGACGCTTTCGGTGTATGTTTGTTCCCAGTCTGCGCCGTGCAGCAGCGCCTCTTCATTTCGGAAGGAGATGGAAGCGGCGCTGGTGATGCCGGGCGGAACATCCAGAACTGCGCGCTGGGCTGGTGTGTAGAGCGCTACATAGCGCGGGTCTTCAGGTCTGGGACCAACCAAGCTCATTTCGCCGCGCAATACATTCCACAGCTGCGGTAGTTCGTCGAGTTTATAGTGGCGCAAAAATTTCCCCGAGCGCGTGATGCGCGGGTCATCGCGCGTGGTAATTCCCGCGCCGCGCTGCGGCGCATCTTGAACCATGGTGCGGAATTTCAAGATGCGAAACAACGTGCCACTTTTGCCGACGCGCACGCCGCGAAAAAATATCGGACCGCGCGAATCCAGCCGAATCCACACAGCCAAGCCAAGCAAAAACGGCGATAAGAGAATTAAACCCGTTAGCGAGCCAACGAGATCGAACGCGCGCTGCGTTGCATTCATCGTTCTAGACCAGAGTTACTATCTTACCCCGCACAAGATAGATACAAATAAAAAGACGGGTCGTTTGCCGTAACGACCAGTCTCGATTATTTTTTTTTATTATATCCAAAACGCGTAAACAATCGAACAAGGCAAAATTCAATTTTGGCGACGGAAAACCCAAAATGCTGCTTGAAAAATCCACTCGGCGGATAATTTGCAATTAACGGGGCTGCCGTGCGCGGAATTCGGCGCCGTTTCGCTCCGGTCGAACGCACTACCGCTTGTTTTTCGCGCGTAAAATGTCGCTTGACACCGCCGCGCCGCGCGCTATAATTGCCTCCGATGACTGTCATTGTGTCGCCAAACTTTCTTCACATGTTTTTTTCTTCTCTCGGATTTCGCCTCTGGTGTACTCTGCGCAAGCGCTAAACAATGCCGCTTTGTGCTTGCGCGTAACTCTCTCTCATTGCTTGATTCTGTTATAAATGTGCTGCGGGTCTAAAAAACCAATCCACTCGTAGTACATCGTTGTAACTGCTTGTCCAAAGGACAAGCAGCTCACTCTTGCGAATCATTCATTCCAAGAGTGATTCACCCATCGGGTGACGTGTTCACCTTGAGTGAACACAACTTTTCCTTAGGAGGAGGAGAAGATGAAACTATTTACTCGTTCGATGTGGGTTCTCGGCGCGTTGCTTGCGCTCGTCGCGATCATCGCGTGCTCACCGGCAGGCGGTGTCCCACAGGGCGCGGTGCAGACCGTTCAAGCGGTGGCGACTAACGTTCCGGGAACCGTTGCCGCAGCGGCAACCAATGTCGCGCCAACCGTTCAAGCAGCGGCAACACAGGCAAATCAAGCTGTCGCAACCGTTCAAGCCGTCGCCACAGCCGTTCCGGCTACCGTTGCAGCTGCTGTAGCGACACAAGCGCCTGCGCCGAGCGGCGCTGAAAATACCATTGTCTGGGTCAAGAACATTGACGATTACATTACCACCGACCCTGCTGAAGGTTATGAATTCAGCGACTGGCTTGCGATCCACAATATCTACGACACGCTTGTCAAATTCGAAGGCAAGGATTTGACCAATCTCAAACCCGGTCTCGCCGAAAAATGGGATATCAAAGATGCCGGCGATCACTGGGAACTTACATTCACCCTCAAGGACGGCGTGAAATTCGCGAGCGGCAATCCCCTCACGAGCGCGGATGTGGTCTATTCGTGGCAACGCGCGATCAATCTCAACAAATCGCCCGCGTTCTTGTGGACGAGTACCGGCGGATTGACGCCGGAGAGCATCACTGCGCCCGATGCCAAGACCGTCATGCTGAAAATGCCAAAGACCGCCAGCCCCACCGAATTTCTGAATGTCATGACCGCGCCGCCCTTGGGCATCGTGGATTCGGTCGAAGTCAAAAAGCACGAGACGACTGTGGACGGCAAGAATGATTTCGGCAACACGTGGCTCAAGTCAGAGGGTTCGGCAGGCAGCGGTCCGTATGCGCTCGATCACTGGACACCGCAGGTCGAAGTCTTGCTCAAAGCAAACCCGAACGCCGCCGTACAACCAAAGACACCCAATATTCTCATCAAGCATGTCCCTGAAGCAGTGAACCAACAATCGCTGCTGGAAAAAGGCGACGCGGATATTGCGTTCGATCTAACGCCGGAACAGATTACCGCCGTGCAGAGCAACAAAGACCTCACGACGATCAAAGCGGGCAATCTCCAAATCTTTTACGGAGGGATGAATGTTGCCCAGAAACCGCTCGACAATCCAAAAGTACGCGAAGCGATTCGTTACGCGATTGACTATGACGGGATTGTAAAAGACCTGCTTTCAGGCAATGCCCAAGTCCTTCAGACGATCATTCCCGATGGTCTGCTCGGCGCCAACACCGAAACAATCTTTACGCGCGACGTAGAAAAAGCCAAAGGGCTGTTGAAAGAGGCAGGGGTCGAGAACGGTTTCGATATGGAAATTCTCGTACCCACCGGCAACATCGGCATCGTCCCTATGGGCGACCTCGCTGCCAAATTGCAGGCAGACCTCGCCGAGATTGGCGTGAACCTGAAAATTACGCAGCAGCCCGAATCGGAACTTCTCGCAACCTACCGCGCCGCAAAAGGTCCCATCGTGTTGATTCGCTGGGGTCCCGATTATGCCGATCCCAATACGAACGCGGCGCCATTCGGCGATTATAGCGCGGGCTCAATTGCAAAACGCAACAGCTGGGACGACAAGACTTCGGCGGAGATGGTCAACAAAGCGAAACTCGAACCTGATTCTGCCAAGCGGGTTGCGCTGTACAAAGAATTGACCGAATACATCGCGCATAACGGTCCGTATGCTGTCTTGTTCCAACCATTCCAACTCCTTGCCACGCGTGCCAACGTACAAGGGTTCGACTGGAATCCGATGGGTTACTCGGATTTGTGGACGATCAGCAAGTAAAGAAACACAGACCTGGCAGATTTTTGCGTGATGATTACTCGCGGCATTCGCGTTCATACATCACGAATGTTCAAGGTAAAGCGCAGTACGGAAACCTGTCAGGTCTTGACGACGACGCGCGTATTGATGATAAAATACGCGCGTCGTTTCGTTTAAGCGGAGACCCCAATGCCATACGACCCTGTATTGATTCAAGAAAATGATGCGTCGCGCGAAAAATTACGCGCGCTCTTTGCGCGGCTGAACGATTCCGATTACGCGATCCCGCTCGACGACGGTTGGACCATCGGCACAACGCTCGCGCACATTGCCGTTTTTGATTCGCGCGCGCTTGAAATTTTGGGACGCTGGGAGCGCGAGGGCGTCGCGCCTTCACCTAACGACGCTGACATGATCAACGCGGCGCTGCTTCCTTTTTTGCGCGCGCTGCCTCCGGCAGAAATTTCCAAGCTCGCGCTCAAATTCGCGGACGCGCTCGATGCAAAACTTGCCGTGCTGCCCGACAGCGTTCTCGATCAATTTGAAACGACGGCGCAGCATCCCTTTAATCTTTCGCGCGCCAAACATCGCAACGAACATTTTGAACAAATCGAACGCGCGTTGAATTCAGCATGAGCGAAAAGGAAATTTGGGCGACGCGCCCGACGCCGGAATTGTTGAATTCGATCTCCGAAAATTCGATGGCGGGACATCTGGGCATCGAATTTCTCCAAGTCGGCAGTGATTTTATCCGTGCGCGCATGCCCGTAGATTCGCGCACGCAGCAGCCGCTCGGCGTCTTGCACGGCGGCGCGTCGGCAACTTTGGCAGAATCAATGGGCAGTATCGCCGGCGCGTTTTGCGTGGATTTTGAAAAAAAATATGTGGCGGGCTTGGAAATCAATTGCAATCACGTGCGCAGTGTGCGCGAAGGATTTGTGTACGGCACGGCGCGTCCGATTCATCTCGGCAACTCGACCCAAATCTGGGACATTCGCATTCTGGATAAAGACGATAAATTGATTTGCATTTCGCGCCTGACATTGGCAGTGTTGGAACAAAAGGGAGAATAGCAAAGCGCTCAGCGATGAATTTCTGGAATTACGTGGCGCGCCGTCTCGTCGGAATTGTATTCGTACTGATCGGCGTATCCATCATCACCTTTCTCATCTCACACATTGTCCCCGGCGATCCGGCAGCCGCCGCGTTGGGCGATCGCGCGCGCGAGGAACAGGTGGAAGCGTTCCGCAAGCAGTACGGTCTCGACAAACCCATTCCCGAGCAATACGTGATTTATATGCGCGGGCTCTTGCAAGGCGATCTCGGCTTGAGCATTCGCACGCGCCGCCCTGTCGCCCAAGACCTTGCCCAAAAAGTTCCGGCGACCATCGAACTTTCGATTGCCGCGCTGCTCATCGCGATCACGCTCGGCGTGCCTGCAGGCATTTGGTCGGCAGTGTATCGCAATCGTTTGCCCGATCATCTTGTTCGCATCTTTGCGCTCGTCGGCGGCTCACTGCCCATTTTTTGGATGGGACTTTTGATGATCGGTCTCTTTTACAATCAACTCAGTCTCCTTCCCGCAGGCGGACGCATTGATCAATTCACGCCGCCGCCGCAAACCATCACAGGGATGTATACGGTGGACAGTTTGCTCACCGGCAACATGATTGCTTTTCAAAGCAGCTTGCATCATTTGATTCTCCCCGCGTTTGTGCTGGGCTATTTTTCCACTGCGGTGATTGCGCGCATGATGCGTTCTTCGATGCTCGAGGTGTTGAATCAAGATTATTTGCGTACGGCGCGCGCCAAAGGACTAAAAGAGCGCGCCGTGATTTTGCGGCACGGTTTTCGCAACGCGTTGATTCCGACACTGACGATCATTGGCATCACCTTTGGCAGTTTGCTTTCGGGCGCGGTGTTGACAGAAACGATTTTCTCGTGGCCCGGGCTCGGCGGATACGCCACCTCCTCCGCCATCGGACTCGACTTTCCGGCGGTGATGGGTGTGACGCTGCTCGCCGCAATCATTTATCCATTGTCGAATCTTTTTGTAGATTTGAGTTATGCGTGGCTCGACCCGCGCATTCGACATGGTTGATTGAATCTGACAAATGGCGGAACTGATTCAAAACTCTGCGTCAACTCCCATTGCGCTGCGCGGCGAAATCGCGCGCAAGCGTTGGCGCACGCCCGCGCTTTTGCGCAGTCCGCTGACCGTTGCAGGCATCGTAATCGTCACAATCTTTGTCCTCGCCGCGCTCCTTGCGCCCATCGTCGCCCCCTACGATCCAATCAAACAAAATTTAGCTCTGCGATTAAAAGCGCCAACCGCGCAGCATCTTCTTGGTACCGATCAATTGGGCCGCGATGTGCTGTCACGCCTCCTGTGGGGCGCACGCGTTTCGCTAACGCTCGCATTGGTTGTTGTCATCAGTTCTTCGGTCTTTGGCACGACTGTCGGACTTTTTTCGGGCTATCTCGGCGGCACGGTGGATGACGGCTTGATGCGTCTCACCGACATTTTTTTTGCGTTTCCCTCGCTCATTCTGGCGATGGCAATCGCGGGCGCGTTGGGTCCGAGTCTCACCACCGCGATGATTGCGATTGCGGTCGTGTCATGGCCCGTCTATACGCGTCTCGTGCGCGGACAGGTGCTGGCATTGCGCAGACGCGAATTTGTCGAAGCAGCGGAAAGTGTCGGCGCATCCGGCACGCGCATCATTCGCAAACATCTGCTGCCCAATTCCCTCTCGCCCTTGTTGGTCCAGGCAAGTTTCGATATGGGCGGCGCCATCTTGATCGCAGCCGGTCTGAGTTTTATCGGCTTTGGCGCGCAGCCGCCGCTCGCAGAATGGGGCGTGATGATCAGCGAAGGGCGCAAATACGTTTCGACGCATCCGTGGCTGCCCCTGTTCCCCGGGCTCGCCATTCTTGTCACAGTCGCGGCATTCAATTTGATCGGCGATGGACTGCGCGACGCGCTCGATCCGCGTTTGCGAAACAATCAATAACTCACAAACTATCGCAGGCGCACACGCGCAAACCAACGAGCCGCTCTCACCGAGCGGCTCGAATGTTTTTCGTACTCGAACCAACAAATGCTCCTTGCGATATTGCCGTTTTCCAAATTGGGACAACCAGATGGTAAGATTGCGGTTGAGGTAGAACGCTTACTGTGGAACCCACTCGAATCAACATCAAACAGAAATTGCGCGCGGCGCCGCTTTTGATTCCGCTCCTCATCCTCGTCGAGCTGCTTTGGTCCGAACGCGTTTGGATGATGCTTGTGGTCGTCCTGTGCGGAATCTGGCTGTTTGAATTTTTGTGGGCGCGCGCCCTTGCGCGCGGACTGCGTTTCAGACGCGAGCTGCGCTACGGCTTGGCACAAGTCGGCGATCAATTGGAAGAACGTTTTACGCTGTTCAACCGCGCCCCCATTCCCGCGCTGTGGGTTCAGGTCTCCGACCATTCAAATCTCGTGGGTTATGACGCGAATATTGCAACGGGCGTCGGACCCAACGCGGAAAATGTTTGGCGCAACAAATATGTGTGCGCGCGGCGCGGCGCGTTTCATTTGGGACCGACGACGCTTACAACGGGCACGCCGTTCGGAATGTATGCGCTTGAATTTGAATACGCGGCGGCGGACAGTTTGATTGTGATGCCGCCGGTCATGCCGCTGCCCGAAATTACAATCGCCCCGGGCGGCAGAGCGTACGAAGGACGCCAACGCGCCAGCGCCTTGGAACGAACGGTGAGCGCCGACAGCGTGCGTTCGTATCTTCCCGGCGACCCGTACAAATTAATTCACTGGCGCACGGTCGCGCATACCGATGAATGGATGGTGCGCAATCTGCCAAGCACGCCCGCCGGTGATTGGTGGATTTGGCTCGACCTCGACGCGAACACTCAAGAAGGCAGCGGCGAAAATTCAACGCTCGAGTACGCGATCATTCTCGCCGCATCGCTCGCTGAACGCGGCTTGAACGCGGGACGCGCGGTGGGTTTGATTGTCAACGCGCGCGAATTGGTGTGGCTCGCGCCGCAGTCCGGTGAATTTCAACGCCTGCAAATTTTTCGCGCGCTCGCAACGCTCGAACCGAGTACGGAAACTATTGCCGCGCAACTCGAAACTCTTCAAGACACCGTCACGCACAATGCGAGTGTGATCCTCATCACCGCTTCGCTTCAAGCCGAATGGCTCAATTCGCTGCTTGCTTTTCAAACTCATGCCACGTTACCGACAGTGATCCTGCTCGACCGCGTGAGCTTTGGCGGCGCCGCAAGCGCGGCGCCTCTGGACCAACTGCTGACACAATTGAATATTCCTCATTTTGTTTTTACGCGCGAGCTGTTGGATTCACCCACGGCGCGTCCGGGGCATCAAGGCGAATGGGATTGGCGCGTCAGCGGCACCGGTCGCGCCATCGCGCGCACCGCGCCAACAGACCAAGCGTGGAGAACGTTGCAGTGAATGGCATGTTTGTTGCACTCGTGCGGCGCGTCGGCGGATTGACTTTGTTCATCCTCCTTTTGCTTGCCATCGCGTTAGCGAGCATGGCATGGGCGTTGAGTCTCATCGTGCGCGGGCTTGACCTCGAACTCTTACTCACCATTGTATTCATCGGTGCGGCGACGGGCTGGCTGCTCGCGCGTTCGCGCCTTCATTCTTTTGTCGCACTGCCATTAACCATCTTGCTCGCGTTCGGAATTGTATTTGTGCGCGTCGGGCAATTGGGCGACAGGTTCGTTGCGGTATTCGCGGCGCTGGGGCGCGTCATGTGGGATGCACAGTTCGCGGTTTTTTATACCGCTCCCTTGCTGGAAGCTGTCGAATCCTTACGCGTCGGAATTTTGACTCTCTTGCTGCGATTGCAAATTTGGCTGCGCGCGCTCGCAACCGGTCAAGCTTTGTACGAGCCGGTGGCATTGGCATTGCTTTGGTGTTTCGTGCTTTTTCTCGCTGCCGCATGGGCGGCGTGGCGGTTGCGGCGCGCGGAACGCGCGTTTGACGCGCTGCTGCCAATCATTTTGCTCCTCGCCATTGTGGCCGCGTACGCGGGACGCGACGCGTGGGCGATGTTTGTGGTGTTGGGCGTCTGGCTCGGCTTGATGGTCGTCGTGCCATACCGCGCGCGTGAGCGGCAATGGGAACGCGAAGCAGTTGGCTCCGCCGAAGGTTTGGGCTTTGATCTTGCGCTGATTGCCGCGCCCGCCATCGTCGGACTCTTGGTATTCGCGATCATCATCCCCGTTTTCTCGCCGCGCGCAATTGCGGATTGGGTTAACACGTGGGGGCAAGCGACACCGGCGACCTCGCAAATGATTTCAAATTCATTGGGCATCGAACCCGCGCCGGCGCGGCGTGAGGTCACTGCTTTGGATCGCGCGAGTTCGCCCGGCTTGCCGCGCAGCCATTTGTTGGGCGCGGCTCCCGAGCTGTTGCAAAAACCTGCGCTCACGATTCAAATCGCAGATGCGGCGAATGAAACGAACGCGCGCTATTGGCTCGGCACAACGTATGATGAATACACCGGACGCGGATGGTTCAGCAGCGGTTTCACACTGCAGGATTATCCCGCGAATGCAAGCGCGGCGAGCGCGCCCTCCTCTGCCGAGCAAGTGCTGCATCAAACCGTAAAGGTGGAGAATTTCGCGGGGTTGATTTATGCGGCGGGCAGGTTGAACCGCGTGGATCAAAATTTCCAAGTCGCGTGGCGTCAGCGCGGAGACATGTTTGGCGCGCAAGTGACTGCCAATCCGTATCGCGTGGAATCCTTTGTGCCATCCGTTGATGCCGCCGCGCTGCGCGCAGCAGGTGAAAATTATCCGGAGTGGATTCGTTCGCAATATCTCCAAGTGCCGAATAGTGTTCCGCCGCGCGTGTTGGCGCTGGCGCGCGATCTCACCGCCGCCGAACCGACACCCTACGACCGTGCGCGCGCGATTGAAACGTACTTGCGCACGATTCCTTATTCGCTTGACGTACCGGAGCCGCCCCGAAACCATGATGTCGTTGATTATTTTTTATTTGATTTGCGGCGCGGCTATTGTGATTATTATGCAACGGCAATGGCTGTCCTCGCGCGCGCGGCGGGTCTGCCTGCACGCATCGCCGTCGGTTACGCGGCAGGCGCGTACGATTCGACGACGCGCACGTACCATGTGGTCGAAGCGAACGCGCACTCGTGGACGCAGATTTATTTTCCTGAATACGGTTGGGTGGATTTTGAACCGACGAGTGGACAGGCGCCGCTTGCGCGCAAAGCGACAGCTGCGATGATGGAGCCGCCCAAGTTTTTTTCGAATAATGCAAATACATTGCCCGCGCTCGCGCAGCGGACGATTGAACAAAATTGGTTGGTCGTACCGGGGATCATTCTAACGCTTGGCTTGATCGGACTCGCGAGTTTGATCGGCGAATCGCTTTATCTGCGCTGCGTCTCACCCGCAAAACGTCTGACTATTTTGTATCAGCGCGTGCTTTGGAGTGCGCGTGGACTGGAATTGAACACGCTCCCAAGTTACACGCCACAGCAAGTCAACGCGCTATTTGATGAATTCGTCGCCGCGCAAAAAAATTCACGCCTGTGCGCGTGGGTCTGGCAGCCCATTCCATCTTTTCTACAGCTCGTTATCACGCAATACGTTCAGGCAACGTACGGCGCGCACGCGCTAACGGAAAAGGAAAATGCGGATGTGCTACGCGAATGGGAACGCGTGCGCGTGCGTCTCGCACTCGCATTGGGAATAAATTTTCTACGAACGCAAATCGAACGCCTTTTAAAGATTCGCAACTAGATCTCTCGCGTCTCATCTGCGCGCGCCAAAAAACTTGGCGGCTTGCGCGCCATTGTCGCTTGCTCGAATGCGTAGGCGAACTTGATGAGCGTTGCTTCGCTCCACGCTTTGCCAAAAAAGGAAAGACCAACGGGCAACCCAAAAATGTAGCCCGCAGGCACGGTGATGTGCGGATACCCCGCGACGGCGGCAGGCGCCGTGCTTTCCACGCCCCAATTTTCGGAATCGCCGTTCACCAAATCAATCAACCACGCGGGACCGCCCGAAGGCACGACAAGCGCATCGAGGTGATGTTTTCGCATTACCGCGTCAATTCCTTCTTTACGCGTGAGCCGATGATTTTTTGCCAGCGCGGTGCGATATGCTTGGCTCGACAGGGAACCTTTGGCTTGGGCAAGCGTCATGTGTTCTTGCCCAAAGTACGGCATCACGCGCGCTTGATTTTCATCGTTGAATGCGATCACATCTTGCATCGAGTGAACCCGAACGTTCGGCGCGAGCGTCTTGAGATATTTGTTCAAGTCCGCTTTGAATTCCAAGTGCAGGACATCACCTTCCGTTTTTCCAAATTTATCAAAGTTCGGAACATTCGCCGGATCAATCACCACCGCGCCCAGTTGTCTCAAAATATCGAGGCACGTTTCAAAGATTTTCAAAATGCGCGTATTGTCGCCAGCCATGTTGCGCGCAACGCCAATGCGCGCGCCTTTCAAACCATTCGGGTCGAGAAACGCCGTGTAATCTTGCAGCGAATGTTTTTTGCTTGCACGCGTCACGGGATCGCGCGCGTCCACTCCCGTCATTGCGCCGAGTAAAATCGCCGCGTCGGCAACGCTGCGCGTCATCGGACCCGGCGTATCTTGGCTGTGCGCGATGGGAATGATGCCGCTGCGGCTCAAGAGTCCAAGTGTTGGTTTGATGCCCACGATGCCATTCGTTTGCGCCGGACAAATGATCGAGCCGTCGGTCTCGGTGCCAATTGCCCCCGCGCAAAAATTGGCTGCCACCGCCGCGCCGGAACCGGAGGACGAACCGCACGCGGTGCGGTCGAGCGCGTACGGATTGCGCGTCAAGCCGCCGCGACTCGACCAGCCGCTGATGGAACGCTTGCCGCGAAAATTTGCCCATTCGCTCAAATTCGTTTTGCCGAGAATCACCGCGCCCGCCGCGCGCAATCGCTCAACGATGAAGGCATCGCGCGGCGCAATCGAACCCTCCAACGCGAGCGAGCCCGCTGTCGTCATCATGCGGTCATGCGTATCAATATTATCTTTGAGCAGAATCGGAATGCCGTGAAGCGCGCTGCGCGTTTTTCCCGCTTGGTGTTCCGCGTCCAAAGCGTCGGCGAGCGCGAGGGCGTCAGGATTCGTCTCGATGACTGAATTGACGCGCGGTCCATTTTGGTCAAGCGTTTCGATACGTTCCAGATATTGTTCAGTGATGTGGTGGGCGGTCATTTCGCCCGACTGCATCGCGCGGTGTAATTCGAGAATGGTCATTTCTTGCATGGCTGATCCAATCCGCCGGGATTCCTCATTTTTTCTCGACTGGGACCGAACTAATTACTTTTCCTGCTTGCTCACCGCGTAAACTCAAAATCAGAATATAAACGCTGATGACAAATACCCATGCGGGAAAAACGAGAATCAACCACACGGAAAGATTGATACTGACTAGCATTAACAGCGCCAAAGCATACGTCAAAAATACAAACAAGCGCGGCATCACCCGGGTACGAATCCAGATGGTACCGAGCGAGATCATGAATACGCCCGCCATTCGAACCGCGTAGATGTTGGTGATCGTGTACATCACTGCGCGCCCAAAGGCGAGAACGTCAGCACCCATCGCCCCGGTTGCGGCAAGGTTATAACTGAGAATTATGCCGCCTGCAATCGCCGCCGAGGCAAAGATCATGGCGAGAAACAACAGTCCACTTCCAAAGAATACGGTTGAAAAGAATTGGTCTTCGAATTCGCCGAGGCGGTCGCGCACAACACCGATGAACCATAAAAATGCAATCCCGGCAAAAGGCACGAGCGTAAGCGCCAGCGAAACCAAATTGGCAGTGCCGCGCAATGATTCTGCGGTAGCTGTGCCCGATAGTTCCTCGGGTATGGACACTCGTATAAGTACGATGCTCGCCGTTAATAGTACAGCAAAGATAATCCCCGCGATGGCGGCGGCGCGCGGCGTCCTCAGTCTTTGACGCGTTAGGGGAATACGCTGATCTGCGGAATCTGCAATCGGTCTGGACATTTTGCCTCCTCATCCTCTGAACTGCAACACGCGCAGGCGCGGCGGTCATTGTGTGTTCGGCGGGGCTTGCTTGGAGAGAGTCACCGTGTTTGCTTCAGGGGCTGCGTCCGCGCTTGGCGGATAACGTTCGCTAAAATCTTTCACCGCCGCATCAACGGATAAAAAGACACGCTCCTCGCCAATTGCTTCCATCACGCCATTGCGGCGCAGGCGATCGCGCACGGCGCCGCGCACTTGGCAAAAAAGCACCTCGATGTTTTCGTCGCGAAAATCTTTTACCAGATCGCGAAGCATGTCCGCGCTCACAATGTCGAGGTCTCCACTCGCGGCGAGGTCAATGAGAATGGCAATCGGACGCGGCTCGCTTTTGTTCACTCGCTCGCGAATCTGTTTGTCCGCCACGTTCGCATTGAAATAAAACATCGGCGCGTCCATGCGGAAAATGATCAATCGGGGGATCGTTTCATTTTCAGGATGGCGTCCAATATCACCGTACGCCCCGCGCATGCCCGGCACTTTGCCAAGAATTGCGATGTAGGGACGACTCGCGCGATAGATCACCATGACGAGCGCGAGCAGGACAGCAATGATCAAGCCGGTCAACACATCCGATGTGATCACGCCAATGAGCGCCGTCACAGCAACCGCAAAATCAGTCCGCTTGCCGTTCCAGTAGCGGCGAAACTCGCTGATATCCAACAATCCAAGAACCGAGACGATCACGAGTACGCCCAACACCGCATTCGGCAAATTTGTAAAGAACGGGGCAAGCAAGAGCACGGTGAGCAAGAGCATCCCTGATGTTACAAGGGATGAGAGCTGCGTTTTCGCTCCGGCGTTTTCCGCAGTCGCGGTTGTAGATAAACTTGCGTCAACCGCAAAGCCCTGACTAATGCTTGTTGCGAGGTTCGACGCTCCCAGCGCAAGCAATTCTTGGTCAGCGTCAAGATGATATTTGTATTTCGCCGCATACGCGCGGGCAGTTCCAAGCGATTCGCCGACTGCGAGAAAAACCATCCCCGCCCCACCGGCAATGAGAAAAGTTATATCTGATAGACTGGCTTGTGGCAGTCCAAACTGCGGCAGACCTGTTGGTATCGGACCGACGATAGACACGCCCTTTTCCGACAGGTTAAGGTAGGTGGTGACCAGAATGGATACCACTAACAACACCAGCCCCGCCGGAATCTTGGGCACCCAACGTCGCAATGCAAACACAAGCGCAAAAGAAGCGATGCTGATCGCGAGAGTATAAGGATTCGTCTCATCCAAATTCATGATGAGTAAAGTTGCTTGCTGGAAAAAATTGCCGCTGCCGCCGGGAACGCCATACAGTTTTGGCGCTTGCCCAATCATAATGACCAAAGCGAGCCCAAAGACGAATCCGGTTACGATGGGCTTGGACAAGAAATCGGCAATGAATCCCAATCGAATGGCGCCCGCGAGGAGGAGCATCACGCCAATGACGAGAGCGAGCATCGCGGACAATTCCGCGTAGGTTGCAGCATCGCCAGCCGCAAGCGGCGCAACCACAGCCGCAGACATGACCGCCATTGTCGAACTCGCGGTCACTTTTAAATGGCGACTCGTTCCAAAAATGGCATACGCCAAGAGCGCCATCATCGCCGTATAAAGTCCCGCTTGAGCCGGCACACCTGCCAAGCTCGCGTAGGCGAGCGCGGTCGGCACCGAAGTACCCCACACGGTGAGACCGCCAATCAAATCAACGGGCAGACTGCCGCGCTCGTACTTGGGCAGCCAAGCCACAATTGGAATATAGCGGGGGATGGCGGTCTTGGCGCGTAACAGGGAAGCGCGTCCCATTGCTTGAGGGTCAGCGCGCCATTTCTGAAATGTATCTTTCATCCGCGCGAGTTATTTTATCACGTAGAATACGCCGAATGCTTGCGAAAAAAATTGCTTGCGAAAAGATTGCTTGCGGAAAATCTGCTTGCGAAAAGATTGCTTGCGAAAAAATTGCTTGCGAAAAAATTGCTTGCGGAAAATCTGCTTGCGAAAAGATTACTTGCGAAAAGATTGCTTGCAAAAAGATTGCTTGGGAAAATTGCTTGCGAAGAATTTGCTTGCGAAAAGAAATGCGGTCTGTGACAACGAGAGCTGTCCAGACCGCATTGTAAAGTTGAATGCGATTGTGCCTAACCGCCAGCCAACAGTTTCGCTTTGGCTTGCGCGAACTCTTCGTCGGTCAAGACCCCCGCGTTATGCATTTGCGAGAGCTGCATCAGTTGGCTGTTGAGATCAGTCCCACCTGCCGCCGGCGCAGCCGGCGCGGGCGCGGCTTGCTGCGCTGCTGCCTGTTGTGCTTGCATCTGCTGAATCTGCTGCTGCTGCATTGCATTCTGCTGTTCCAACTGTTCCATCTGCGCTTGCTGTTGTGAATCATCGTATTGTGCTTGCTGTTGGGCATCTTGCGCCGCATATTTTTGGTCTTGATGGTGACGAATCGCGCCCGCCGTTCCGGCAACGACTGCCGTGCCTGCGGCGAGGCGGACGGCGCTCCGTGCCACAGCGCGTCTGCGCATAATCATAATATCCTCTCCTTAAAGTTCCTTCCGAGACTCACGCAGACGACGTGAGGACGAAAGAAAATGTGAACGAAAGAATTAGGTAATCTTTTCGATGATCGCCATATTTTCTTCAACGACTTCGGGCATCAGCAACCGATTTAACACGACTTTGCCTTTGGCGTTCGTAATCGCCTGTGCCAGCTTGGTCGCCCAAAGTTGCTCCAGCACTAATATCCCGGCTGCGCTGTCGTTGTCGAGCAGCGTACCGATATCCTGAATATCGGTGTTTGAGATCAACCCGCTGACTTCGGCATTGAGCGGATCAAAGATCGCGACGACGGTGGGCGCGAGTTGATTTACTTCCTGGGCAGTCACCTTGCCTTCATTGTCTTTGATGACCGCAACGGCGTCAACAATTCGGACCGTGCCTGCCTTGACAAGGTCATACAACGCAGCGAGGATCTCACCCTTAAAGTTGCGCCCGGTGAATTGGATGACGAGAACTGAAGTTGGACCCATTGCCATAATTTGCCTCCCCTATGATGTGAATTCGAACAGTACTTGCAAATTTCTTTTTGATGCGGGGACGTTGGGGCAAAGCATTCACAGCGCGGTTTGCGTACTTTCGGACCGTTAGCGAATGCTTTGCCCTTGCTCTTAGCTCGCGGCTGCGGGCGTTTCGGCAGCGGGAGCAGCGGGTTCGTCTTCGGCGAACGCTGCGCGCAATTTGTCTTCTTGTTCCTTGGAAAGGTTGGTTTGAATGATTTCAAACTTTTGACCTTTGACCGCCGGAGCGATCTTGTCCACCACCGCGCCGCTGGTGAGCAGGAACAAAGCGGATGTGCCGGGTGTCACTTTATCTTTGACCGAATCAATAAATTTGTCGTCAATCCCATAATCGGAAAAGTGTCCCGCGAGCGCGCCCATCGCCGCGCCGATGGCGAGTCCCAAGAACGGAATAAAAAACAACAAGCCGAACAGCAAGCCCCAGAACGCGCCGCCGAGCGCGCCCGCGCCTGCCATGCTGTGCAGCTGCTGTGTCTTGGGTTTCTTTTGTCCTTGGGGCCAAGTGACGATGGCGGCATCTTGGATTGTAACGAGCTGCTGTTTTTGTAACGACTCGAGCGTGGACAGCATTTGCTGTGCGCCTTCGGGCGTATCAAACTTGAGAACACTTAGTGTTGCCATTTATCTTGCAATCTCCTTGTGAAAGATAAGTTGCTCAACCGGAGCAACATTTTTCTCGCGCAACATGCAACGCGGTGCAAGCATTATATAGTACATACAAGTAAACGAGAATTCGCGCGCGATTTCATCCCCCAAGATGGAGTACTTTTAGAGTATTAACGCACACTCGCATTTGAGATTGTTACGCAAAAACTTGTAGAGTATAATCTTGAAGCTTATGTATTCTTCTATGCAGCTCGCGCGCGCGAAATTTTATCGCCCGCGTCTGGCGCACGAGTTGGTGGCGCGGCCGCGTTTGCTCGAGCAGTTGGACTCTGCCAATACCAAGCCCGTCACGCTTGTCTCGGCGCCAGCCGGTTACGGCAAGTCCACGCTCATTGCAGATTGGCTGGAACATTCCCCTTTACCTTCGACGTGGCTCTCCCTGGATGAACACGATAATGACTTGAATCTCTTTGGCGCGTATCTTGTCGCCGCGATCCAATGCATCTTTCCCGGCGCGCTCCAGTCCGCGGCCGCGTTGCTCAATTCTTCGCGGACACCGCCATTGGTTGCTTTGGCAAACGCATTGAGCAATGATATTGCCGAGTTGCCAACCAGTTTCATTCTCGTTCTCGACGATTACCACATGATCCAAGAGCCGGCAATTCACACATTGCTGAGCGACTTGATCAAAAGCCCGCTCGAACCGCTGCATCTCGTTCTCGCAACGCGCACGGATGCGGCGCTGCCGCTGTCAAAACTGCGCGCAGCCGGGCAATTGTGTGAAGTGCGGGCGCGTGACTTGCGTTTTACGATGGCAGAGACGGATGTTTTTTTGCGATGTACGGTTGGAAAAGAAATCTCTTCAGAGAATGTACAGCTCTTGCAAGAACGCACGGAAGGATGGGCAGTTGCACTGCGCTTTGCTGCGCAACTGCTCCGTCAAGGTTCTGATACGCAGGATCACCTCGCGCAACAGATTTCCAGAAATGACAGCCAACTAACCGACTATTTGCTCTATGAAGTTCTCGCACAGCAATCGCCGGAGGTAAAAGAGCTTTTTCTCAAAACCTCCCTGCTCCCCCAATTCACGGCGGAGCTTTGTGATGCCTTGATGGACTCGGAGGACGCTGCTAGAACGCGCGAACTGCTTCAAGAACTGGAACAGAAAGAGATATTGGTCGCGTTGACGGACGGTCAAGAAACTTGGTACCGTTATCATCATCTCGTTCAAGATTTTTTGCGCGTCAAAGCAATCGCGCGTTATGATGCCGCCAGAATTGCCGAACTGCATCGGCGCGCGAGCCGCTGGTACAAAAAACATGGCATGATCACCGAAGCAATTCAAGAGCTGCTTGCGGCGGGCGATTTAAAGTATGCGGCGCAAATCGTACACGAGAACTTGCATCCCGTCTTGAATCGCGAAGAAGGACGCTCACTCATTGCCCTCTGGTTTGGATTTTTTCCATCCGAGTTCGCCGAACAGACGCTGGAACTAGTTATTACCAAACTGTGGCTCGTAAGCATTCACTTTCGGCTTGGGGCTGCGCCCCCTCTCATTGCGCGCGCGGAAGAGCTTTTGGCTGCGGCAACCGAGCTGGATGACGCAAGCCGGCGCAGCATCCTTGGAGAGATCGCGTACTTTAAAGCCGCGCTTGCGTATTGGCGGAACAACTCCGCACAGACAATCGAAATCACGTCGCACTATTATGATTATCTTCCGCGCGAATACGAATTTGCGCGCGGCAACATGCTTGGACATTACGCGTTAACATTGCAGACGATTGAGCAGACTGACCGCGCATTAGAGCTTTTGACCAATGCCCTCAAGGATGACCATTCTGATTCATCACGCTTTCAAGTGCGAATCATGGTTGGCTTTGCATTTTTTTATTTGAATGTCGGGGAATTGCGCAATCTGGTGGAGATTTCCGAATCGTTATTGCTCATGACAAAGCGTTCGAGTGCGATCTCCCAGGTCTTTGCGTACTATTTCTTGGGACTCGCACATTACGAGTGGAACCAACTCGAATTAGCGGCACAGCATTTCAACTCGGCAGCAGAGCTGCGCTACATTGGAAATGTCAAAGCATCACACGAAAGTCTCGGCTACTTGATGTTGACGCAACAGGCACAGGGCTTGTCGAGCGCGGCGGCTGAAACATTTCAAGAACTCGTACACTTTACCGATGAACTACAATCGGGCGCGTTGATTTATGATGCGAATGCTTTTCGCGCGCGGCTCGCGCTAATGCAAGGCAACGTGGACGCGGCATTGCTCTGGGCAACCAGCGTTAGCTTTGATTCGAAACCGCACATGGTTTTTGATGTAGCGGCAAATCTCACGCGCTTGCAAACGCTCCTCGAAACGCGCAAACCGGAAAACATTCGGCTCATGCTCGAGGAGACACAAGCGCTCCTCGCGTTTGCCAAATCCACGCACAGCACGCGGCGCCAAATCCAACTCCATGCCTTGCACGCTTTGGCGCTCGACGCGTTGGGCAAGCAAAGCGCGGCACTGGATGCGCTTGCCAAATCCATTGGCTTGGCGGAACGCGGTGGATTTGTGCGTACCTATGTTGATTTGGGCACGCGTATGACGCACTTGCTAAATCTACTTTTGGCGCGGAACATTGCGCCCGATTATGTTCAACAGATCCTTGCCGCCACGCCGGGAGGCGGCACCGCCAAATTCTCTCAAGCGCCATGGGAGAAAACTGATGTGCGCGTAATTGAACCACTGACCCTGCGTGAGATGGAGGTATTGGAACATCTGGCACAGCGTCAGTCGGATAAAGAAATTGCGCGGGCGCTCGTGATTTCACCACTAACGGTCAAGGCGCACACCGACCACATTTACCACAAGCTCGGCGTGAACAGTCGTCGCGAAGCAGTGCAGGTTGCCAAAGAATTTGGCATTCTCGACAGCCACTTGCCCGGCGCGCTCCCCAACTAACGCCCAAGACCAATCCCCTTCAAATTTCCCCTTTATCTTTCCTTTTCGATTGCACAAGGTACTACCAAAGTACTCTATCTTGGGGGATGGAATCCCCCGTTATTCTTGTACAGTAAAATCTAATGAATCCCTTGGTCGAACGATGCAGAGATTTTCCAAAAATTCTTTGCGCAGCGCGGCGTCGTTCTCTCTTTTACACCGGCATCGGCTGATGCAATGGATCACGCGTCCATGACACCCCTCGAAAGAGCGGAACCGCAAGCGAACGGAGCATATTTGAAGCCAGTCGAGTACACGCCAGGGCTCGGGATGGACACTTTGGTTCCGTACCTGATTCGCGTCCAGGGTAACCTCGACGCCATTTGGTTGGACTATTTTGCCATTTCCATTGTCGTTTCCGCGCCACCCGGCGAACCACCCGTTTCCACGATTTGTCTGCAGGACTCGGATCAGGCATCCGTTTTGGGAATCTTGAACAGTCTCTATGATCATGGTTTCCCGCTTCTTTCGGTGGAACGACTGGAAGCGTAATAGCCAAGTGACGATTCTTTGATGTTGGATCTGAAATCAAGCGATGGTGGCGCGTTCAAGCCGCCGTCCTTTTTTTTGTCCAATAGAGCTTGACTTGTACGCTCGTCTCGTCTAACATTCACAATACACTTTTGCGGCGCGAGTTTTCACGGAGGGACCCGATGGCAGTTCAAGCAATAACTCCTTTACGCTATCCAAAAATCACCAGGCTGCTTCACAGCAATACATACAATATCTTGATTTTGGTTCTAACGATCTATTCCCTGGCAATCATGGTCGTCCAAGTGCTGCTGCAAGTGGACTCTGTAACTTACAAGCTGGCAAACGCTTACAATAACCTCATCTGTTATTTCTTTCTGTTTGACTTTGCGCTGCATATGCTCGAGAAACCGGTCAAGCGCGATTATTTCATCGGCGAGCGCGGCTATTTCGATCTTCTCGGCTCGATCCCGAGTTTCGGAATCTCGCAGTACACCGCGATATTGCGCATCTTTCGCCTCAGTCGCCTGTTTCGACTGCGCCGTTTTATGAATCCGGCTAACCGAAAACTATTACGCGAAGAGATCCTCAATAATCGCGGGAGTTACGCGCTCTTTCTCACCATACTGCTTGTAATCATCGTTTTGATGACCGCCAGCATTTTCGTACTCTTTTTTGAAAGTCAGTCGCCGGACGCAAACATCACAGACGGCGGAGATGCCTTGTGGTGGTCCATTGTAACTATTACAACGGTGGGATATGGCGATAGATATCCGGTAACGCCGGGCGGACGCACCACAGGGGTATTTGTGATGTTCGCGGGCGTCGGCATCATCGGCGCGCTCGCCAGTATTCTCGCCAGCATTTTGATTCCGCAGCCCAAGGAACCGGAAGAAATACCGGACCCAACTTTGCCTGCAATGGAACAAGAGCTCACCAATGTAAAGAATGAATTGGCTGCGCTGCGGCAGCTGCTGGAGAAAAAAGAGGGAGGGTGAGCGGTAGAGTAATTGGTTGAGGGCATTTCAAAAAGTACGCGATTCTGATATTATCAGAACAACACAATGAACCGCACACGCGGCGTCCGGCTCTATGTTCTAACGCATTCGTGTCATTGAAAAATTCCAGTACCGATTCCAATGTAAATATCCATTACCGATGGGGACCGCCTTTATTCTTGATCTCGCGTACGCGGCAGGGGTCGCAATTAGTCCCACGCCAGTCATCGTAGTCATCCTCATGTTGTTCAGCCCCACCGGGCGCAGAAATGCGATCGCGTATCTGGTGGGCTGGATCATTGGACTCGTCCTGCTTGGGGCAATTCTTTTCGCATTTCTAAATACGGCATTGGATTATCTCGAATCCAATTCGTTGTTCTCCAGACCCGTTATTCAAATTCTTCTGGGCATCGGCATTCTTGTACTTGGCTGGCGGCGTTGGAATAAAGTGCCCAAAACAACGCCCGAAGAGGCAATGCCCAAATGGTTCGCTTCGGTTGACAACATGCTCACGAAATCGTCTGATAAATTTACGCCGCGCCGCGCGTTGGGATTGGCGCTCGTCATGTCCGCCTTGAGCCCCAAAAATATCGCGCTGATGCTGGCGTTATTCGTGTCCATTTCACAAGCGGGACTGGATGCGCGCGATGCGTTCATTTTGATTTTTATTTTTATTCTCGTTAGCAGTGTTACAATCGGCATCCCGATCTTGTATGCGATGATGAAGGGTGAGAACGCGCACGACGCGCTGAATGGATGGAAGACGTGGGTCGTTCTCAATCGCGGGCGCGCCGTCGCGCTCCTCCTTTTCATGCTTGGCGGAATTGTAATTCTGAATGGAGTGATTTCGCTGTTGGAACAATCTACCTTTTCATAGAAAATTGTCGAGATCCAAAAAGTCGCAGCGCGCACGCTGCCGATACAACCGGTGGCATCGCGCGTTCTTGGCTAAAGTTTGAAAATGTTTTTACATCTCAAGGGAGGAATTTTAATTCAGTGAGTAAAAAGAATAAAAAACGTCAAAACGCCGCGCAGACACAAAAAACTACTGCGGCGCAATCGCAGCAAAGTGCTGCAGCTGCTCCCCCAGCCAAAGGCACCTCGACGACACCCAAGTCGTCCGGCGCGCGCAGCAACAAAGCAACAAAGCAGACAAGTTTTCCGGAGCGATTGCTCGGCGTCGTCACGCTCAAACCCGCGATCTATCGCGAGATCGCGCACGATCACGCAGCAACAATGCAAGCAGCAATTGTTGTTATCGTCGTCGCGTTGATCGTCGGCGCGATTGCGGCTTTTTCCGTCTGGCATACTTCGATTGCGGGTGTCACCGGAGTTGCGAATGTTCCGACTCCACCACCCACTCAAAATCCCATTGCGCGCGGCGTTGTAATGATTTTGCAGGAGCTGTTGATTTGGGGTGTTGCCTCGTGGCTCATCGCAGCCGTCGCTAAAGGTTTTTTTAAAGGCGAAACAAATACAGGCGAAATGCTGCGCGTGTTTGGTTATACGCGCATCTTTCAAATTCTGCTCGTGTTGGGAGTTTTCGGCAGTACAATCGCCGCGATCGTTTCGATCATCGGGCTGGCGCTCAGTGTTTATGGGAGCATTCTCGGCATTCGCGAGGCAACTGGTTTTACGATGGGTAAAGCCGCAGTCGTCGGTATTTTTTCCATTGTCCTTGTCGCCGTCGTCATTTCATTTTTCACCGCGTTCGTGCTGAATCCATTCGTCACGTCGCTGCTGCCTACGTAATCACGTAGACTACATATCTCATTTCGAGCCCCTCAATTCTTCGGGGTGAACTCTGTGAGCAAGCTTGGTTGGCGTGTTGGAGATTCTTCGAACATCGGAAAGGAGGCAAACATGACTTGAGCGGCAAGTGCAGGCAGCGGTTGTGTTCTATTTTTGAGACCCGCGCGACCTTTTCTATCATTTTCGATTCCGCAAGGGTCAAATCATCCGTTTCACCTTCAAAGGAGAATGCACCATGGTTAACGAGTCATTTTTTTCACTGATGTGCGCCGCGATCATTGCTTTTCTGTTTGGTCTGGCGCTCGTCTTTGGCGGCTATCGCTTTTTTCTCATCCTGCTGCCAATCTTTGGTTTCTTTTTCGGTCTGGCGCTCGGCGCACAGACCATACAGGCGCTTTTAGGCGACGGATTTTTCGCCACTGTCACCAGTTGGGCGGTAGGATTCATCGTCGGCGCCGTCTTTGCCGTACTCTCGTACCTTTTTTACATCGTTGCAGTCGCGGTGATCGCCGGCGCGCTTGGATACGCGATTGGGGCAGGTGTAATGTATGCGCTGACGCCGAACTTTTCATTTATCGTCTGGGTCGTCGGCATTATCGCAGCAGTGGTTCTCATCGGCGTGACCCTCTTTTTCAATTTGCAAAAATGGGTCATTATGATCGCGACAGCCATTCTCGGCTCTGCTGTGATCCTTGGCGGCTTTATCCTGCTCTTTAATCCTGCCGCCCAAGCCCTTGCCAATCCCGTTGCCGTCGCGCTCAAGCAATCGCCGCTGTTGCTCATCCTCTTTATCGTCGTTGCGGCGGCGGGTGTTTTTGTGCAATGGCGTACCGGAATGCAGTATTCCGTTGTCGAATACAATCGCTGGGACCAAGTCTCAACGACGCCCCCCACGCCCTAGACATCGTATAGAGTTCAGACATCTACGCTCAAGATCGGCTTGGTACTTTTGGTGAGACGCCCAGTGCCAAGCCGATCCATCTCCCAAACTTGCTGATTAAGTTTGATTTGAAAAAATTTTGGCTTGTGCGACAAGTTATACGATGCTTGCACTGAATCAAATCAGGCAAGGATTCGACTCATCCCGCGCGCAACCGCTTTGGTGCGCCAATCCAATTTTTCAGGAGGAAAGTAAAATGGCAGATGTACCCGTTCAAGTAGTTGTTGCAGCGTTCCAAGACCCCGATGGGGCGAGCAAAGCGCTGAGCGAACTCAAGGATTTGCAAAAGCAAGGCGTAATCAAAATTCAAGATGCCGCGGTGCTGCACAAAGATGCGAATGGCAAATTGAGCATCAAAGAAACCGCTGACATGGGCGGCGGCAAAGGCGCAGTAGTGGGTGGTGTGATTGGCGGCGTCATTGGCATCATCGCCGGACCTCCCGGCATTGCCGCGGGCGCAGCCGCAGGCGCGGTCGTTGGCGGACTCGCCGCGAAATTGGTGGATGCGGGTTTTCCGGATCAACGCCTGCGCGAAATTGGTGAAGGGCTCAAACCCAACACCTCCGCCATCGTCGCCGTAGTTGACGAAGTGTGGGTGATCGAAGCGGAACGCCAGATGCGCGAAGCAGGCGCCAAGACGGTCACCGCCGCGTTGAGCGCGGATATTGCCAAGCAGCTCGAAGAGGGCAAGGATGTCGCCTACTCCGCCACCGCCACAGGCGATGCGGTTGGAGTGACACGCGTCGCGGCAGGCGGCGATGAAGCGCAGGTCAGCGATGTCGTCGTGACAAAAGATGCAATGTACATGGACGATGTCAAAAAGAAAGGCGACGATGTGACTGCCGCCGCGGCGGTGGTGACAGCGGACGGCGCGGTGGTAGTTGAGGGCAAAGGAAAGGTAACGTCACAAGTACCCGCCACAACGGAACCCGCCAAAACAGACGCGCCTGCGGCAGAGGCAAAACCGGCGGACGCACCCGCCACACCGCCTGCGGCTGCCGCAACCGATGCGCCGCCTGCAGCAAGTGCAGAAAAATAAGTGCATCGCAGCTACACTTCCCCACACCGGTACTCTACAAATAATCTATTTTGGGGGATGCCTCCACCGGCAAGTTCGCATAAACTAAATCCTGCCCGTTTCCATCTTCATTCGGAAAATGGACAGTAATCTCACAATACTCTTCAGGAGGAAAGTAAAATGGGGAAAAAACAACTCGTCCTCGCGTTCTTTGACACAGAATCCGCTGCCGACAATGCGGTGAACGAACTCAAGAACTGGGACAAGGCAAGCAAAGAAATCAAGCTCGGCTCGATCGGCATTCTGGTCAAGGATGACAAGGGCAAGGTCAAAACACAAAAACTCGGCGCGCGTCACACCGGCGCGGGCGCGGTCCTCGGCGCGATTGCCGCCGTCATCGCCACCGGCGGTCTCGCCCTCATCGGCGGCGCGGTCCTCGGCGGAATCGTCGGCACGTTCTTTCACAAAGGTCTCGGCATGTCCAAAGACGACCTCGCGCGCATTGACAAGCAACTCGACGGCGGCAAAGCGGCAGTTGGTGTATTGGCGAGCGACGAGGAGGCAGCCGCAGTTACCGCCAAACTGACGGAACTCGGCGGCAAACCCGAAACGCACGAGGTAACAGACGAAGCGGTGGAACAAGCCGCCACGGCAGTTGAAGCGGCGCCAGCGGATGCGCCCGCAGCGGACACCCCTGCGACTCCCGAAGCCAAGAGCTAAATTTCAAAACGTGGATTCGCCCGAGGCGTTGCGGGCGCATCTATCACACAGCAGAGATTGTGTTACAACGATTCGCTTTGAATCGTCGCCATCAAGAGCTTGATTCTCGAAAGGGAGATATTTTCCAGAAAGGAAAATCACGAAATGAGAAGCAATGCAGGTTGTTTGAATGCGATTGTCGGGGGTTTCTCGCGCATCATTCTTCTAATGTTCTGGATTTCTCGACCGGTCCAATGGGCGAGTGTGTTCGGTGACGCGTGGTTCTTGCCGTGTCTCGGATTTCTCTTTTTGCCGTTCACCACGTTGGTTTATGTGTGGCTGATGCTCGGCAATCCGGGCGGGTTGCAAGGGTTGGATTGGTTGTGGTTGGCGTTGGCAGTAGTTATTGATATTGTCAGCGTCGGCAGCGCCGGTTACACCAACCGCGATCGCATTCCGTCGGGATATCCCGGTTCCACGCAGCCACCAGCCAGTTAAGATTTGTTTCGCGCAAACTGCGCCTGATGTTGTATTACGACGCATAACACAATTCAGGCGGCAACACGGATTGGTCCGGAACGCCCCGGGCTAATCCGTACGCGCGCAAGATGCGCGACCAAACCAAGGAGACAAAGAGCATGTCAAAATATCAACAACTCGTCCTCGCGTTCTTTGAAAATCAAGCAGCTGCGGAAAGCGCAGTCAAGCAATTGGAAGAATGGGACAAGAGCGTCGCGGGCGTCAAGTTCGACAATATCGGAATTCTCGTCAAGGACGATAAAGGCAAGGTCAAGGCGCAGATGCAAGGACCGCGCCACACCGGCGTCGGTATTGCGCTTGGCGCGCTCGCGGGGGTCCTCACCGGCGGCATTTCGCTGATCGCTGGCGCGCTCCTTGGCGGCGTGTTTGGACATTTCGTTCACAAGGGACTGGGCTTGTCCAAAGAAGACCTCACACGCATCAGCGGCGAACTCGACGGCGGTAAAGCCGCAGTTGGCGTTCTCGTGGACGAAACGCAAGTCAAGGCAGTGACTGCGTGGATCACCGACCTTGGCGGAAAAACTGAAACACATGCGGTGACCGACGAAGGCATGGAACAAGCCAGTGTGGCAATGCAAGCCGAACCCGATGCACAACCTCCTGCCACTGCGGAAAACCCGCCATCAACCGTTACCGTGACGACGGCGTTGGATGCAACTGCGCCGCCTTCGCCGCGCGTAGATTAAATGAACTGAGCTCTTATTCTTGCATTTCTTTACGCCTGCCCAAAGACGCGCCTAATGTTTTTGTCATTCTCATTGACGACGCGGGCTTGAGCTCATTGGGCGCGTTCGGTTGAACGTGTTAAATGCCCAACGCTTAAAAACTCCCGACGGCAAATAACATGAAATCGTGCATTTGACTGTTTGTATCGCGAGTCCAACGGGCGGCGTGGCTGGCTGGTCTGCTGCTGGTTGGCAGCTTGATTTTTTCCGGTTGCGTTCCGGACGCGACGCCCACTGCGCCGACACAAACAAAAGCGCCGAGCGGAAATCCGACCCCCACGCGCGTGAACGCGCAAGGCACTGTCGGTCCCCAATTCGCTGGCGCTTTCGCATTCCGTCCTCAATTATTCGGCGATGGCACGCGGACCCGGGCTGATTTTGCATACCCAAATAACGAATTGTTATTCGCATGAAGCAAATTCGATGACGCGCATCCTATCGGCTTTGCACGAAAATATTCAAAATCAATTCAACGCGGCGGGAGTCGAAATCATGTCGCCCGCCTATCACGCGCTGCGCGACGGCAACACAATTACTCTTTCGAATGATGAGCTTCCGCAGGACAATGTCGCGCCGGGCTTTCGTGTGAATATGCAACCTGCGCCCCCGCCGCGCACAGAGAATGGGAATCAACCAACATGACTGCAATGCCAAGTTGGCAGGGAATGCGTAAGAGTATGCAGAAACTCAAAGTCAAATGAGAATGACCCTTGAATTGCAAGACAGCGCGGAATTCAGCTGACACCATGAGGCGACTATGAAACAGCCAACCTTCCTGAAAAAGAAACGTCCGTTCGGCGTCTACATAATCATTGTTGTGCTCGTCGTGTTGGCAGCAAACTATGGGGCAGACCTAGTCCGCATTGCGCGTGGTATACCTCCGCAGACGCTGCCTGAACTGCCGGGCGATGCAGATTGGGTTCTCTTTATTGCGACAATCGCCTTTTTTGTCATTTTGAGCGTTGGCTTGTGGCGCCTGCATACATGGGCTTGGTTCGCCGCGATGATTGCCGGTGGTCTAACCCTCTTTTACTGTATCTGGCACGTTTTGAATGGTGGCACTCCTTTTGTTACGATGGCGCTGCTCATTGTCATGGTCTTTTATTTGAATCTCATCGAAGTCAAAGCGGCGTTTCATGCCAAGCCAAGTGAGGAGCGGTTCTAATGACAGACCTTGAATTATTGCGGCAATACGAGCCCATCGTCTGTTACACGAATGGCGAAATGTTCTTTCCCACCGCGACTGATGAATTTGTCAAGGGCGCGTCGCTCTGGATCAACGGTCCGAATGGCTATGTGCGCGAGCTGGTGCCCGAAGGAGAATTGACGCCGGAAAAACTCGCGACCTTTGATGAAGTGCCGCCCGAACACACCCTCTACCTGCGCTTTGTGGAACAGCCGCTCACAGGCGCCGCGTTTATCAATTGGCGGCGCAGTCCCGCGCACATTCGTTTCAAAGCGCCGGGGCGCCTGGCGCGCGTGCCGCTCTGGTCGCGTATTGTTGATGCGCTCTTTGAGATTACACTGCTGCTGCGCGGCAGAATTCCGGGCGGATTCACGGCTGCCGCGCAAATCAAGTATGCGGAAGCGTTAAAACGCGATCCGCGCCGCAGCTATCATGGGCGTGTCGTCCGCGACGGCGATTGGACCGTTCTCAATTATCTTTTCTTTCATTATATGAACGACTGGCGCTCGTCGTTCGACGGGGTCAACGACCACGAGAGCGATTGGGAACAGGTATTCATTTTTCTGTACGAGCACGCCGACGGTACAACCGAACCGCGCTGGGTGGCGTTCGCATCACACGATTTCAAAGGCGATGATCTGCGCCGCCGTTGGGATGATCCGGTGTTGAAAAAAGAGGGCGACCATCCAATCGTATTTGCGGGCGCGGGTTCGCACGCCAGCTATTTCGAGCAAGGCGAATACATGGTCGGCGTCACACCCGATTTTGCCGTGCCACTCGAACGTAGCCTCGAGATCGCCCGCAAGTTCTGGTACGAACGCTTGAAACAAAGCCGCGATCAAATCCAAAATGAAGAAACCGCCGGCACGCGCCCATTATTCGCGATTCCGCACGTGGACTATGCGCGCGGTGACGGCTTGCGCATCGGTCCGGGGCAAACCGAAGAATGGAACCCAATCGTCATTAGCGATGAAACCGCATGGGTGGATCGTTATCGCGGCTTGTGGGGACTGGATACGCGAGATCCGGTTGGAGGCGAACGCGCGCCTGCCGGACCCAAGTACGAGCGCAACGGCTCGGTACGCCAATCGTGGTACGATCCGTTGGGCTGGGCGGGACTGGACAAAGTCTTTCCACCCGCGCTCTTGCCGCGCGAATTGGACGCGAGGCTGGAAACGGTTTCCGCCGAGATTAAAAGTCACCAAGCCGAGATCGAGCAAAAACGGACTGCGCTGCGCAATCTTGCGCTCGATGTCGAGGCAATGCAGTCCACTGCGTATTTGAGCGGCGCGCACAAAAAATTGCTCAAGCAGCTGGAACACGACGAAGAAGAACTCCAAGCTTTAGAAGAGAAACAGAACGAAACGGTCGAGACGCACAAGGTGCTGGAAAAATATCGTCAGCGGATTGCGAATGGGGATTGGGGTTCCCCGACAGCGCATCTGAGACATCAAGTGCATCCCGAACCACCGCCGCCGGCGCAATATCGCGCGGTCGAGGTCTTTGCCGCGATCAGCGGCGCACTGACGCTCGTGATATTGCTGGGATTATTCTTGATTAACCCAGCCCATTGGCTCTGGTGGTCGGTCGTCGTCATCCTCGTTATGGGCGGAATCGAAGCGGGGACGCGACGCGGCTTGCAAGGATACTTGATCACGGTAACAATCTTTTTGGCTTTTATCGCAGGTATCATTTTGGTCTGGAATTTCTGGCAGCTCTTTTTGCTGGCTGCGATGATCGCGGTGGTTGCCTATGTGATCGTGGACAATCTGCGCGAATTGGCAAAGAGCTAATACGATATGAACTCACCCTCAGCAAAGCATGTGGAACCGACAAACACACCCGCCCTGCGCGACCGGTCATTCGGAAATAATCAAGCTGTGATAACATTCGACGTACGAGAAAAGGAGCGATGCGGATATGACTGATAAACCTCGAGTCGTGATACTTGGCGGCGGATTTGCAGGATTGGGCGCGGCGGGGAAACTCAAAAAAGCAAAAGCAGAAGTCGTGCTTATTGACAAGCACGATTATCACACCTTCCAGCCAATGCTCTATCAAGTGGCGACCAACTTGATTGCCACCGAAGAGGTCGCGCATCCCCTGCGCGATCTGGCGCGCAAATTGCCAAATCTCCTAATCCACCGCGCAACTGTAACCAACATTGATCTCGCCAAGCGTGAACTCGAATTTCAAGAGATGGCGCCACTGGCGTACGATTATTTGGTGATCGCGCTCGGCGCCAAAGTGAATTTTTTTGGCGTCAAGGGCGCGGCAGAGTACGCCTTTCCGCTTTATACACTCCCCGATGCAGTGCGCCTCAAATATCATATTTTGAATAAATGGGACGCGGCGGATAAAGACCGTTCGCTCATCGAGGACGGTGCGTTAAATATAGTAGTTGTCGGCGGCGGACCGACGGGCGTTGAAAGCGCGGGCGCGCTCATTGAGCTGTATCGCGGCAACTTTATCCATGATTACCGCGACATGCCCGCCAAGGACGCCAAAGTTACATTGGTCGAGTTTGCGCCAAATATATTTTCGATGTTCAAAGAAGATATTCAAAAATTCGGCAAGCGCGCGTTGGAAAAACGCGGCGTCGAGGTTCGCTTGGGCGAAGCCGTCACCGAAGTTACGCCGACGCGCGTGCATTTGAAATCGGGCGAGGTCTTGAAGGCGCACACTCTCGTATGGGGCGCGGGCTTGCAAGCGAATCCAATCACAAAAACACTCGGTATCGAGTTACAAAAAGGGGGCCGCATTCCCGTCGGTCCTGACTTGAGCATCGCGGGACATCCCGAAGTCTTTGCGGTGGGTGACGTGGCGTGGATGACGGATACGAATACGGACCAAGTTCTACCGCAGCTGGGAGGACCTGCGTTGCAGGCGGGTGAACTGGCGGGCGAAAATATTGCGCGCGATTTGAAGCGGAAAGAACGCGAGCCGTTCATCTATTTTGATAAAGGCACGATGGCAACGATTGGGCGCGGCGCAGCGGTGACACAACTGCCGAACGGCATGACGATGAAAGGCAAGCTGGCGCAGTTCTCGTGGGGCTTTGTGCATCTGTGGCTCTTGAGCGGCGGCGATGCGCGCACCAAGACGGTGATAGATTGGAGCTGGGCAGGTGTTTCGCGCAAGCGCATTGCGCGTGTGACGATTGACCCAACGGAGAAATGATCAAATATGGATCCCGAATTTCTTTCGCGACTTCAATTCGCGTTCACGATTAGTTTCCATTTTATCTATCCGCCGATTTCGATGGGTTTAGGTCTGCTCATGTGCGTCATGGGCTTTATGTATTTACGCACCAAAGACCCCTTGTGGCGCCAGCAATCGTTCTTTTGGGTCAAGGTGTACGGACTCGTTTTTTCGATGGGCATCGCGACAGGCATCGTCCAAGAATTTGAATTTGGAACGAACTGGGCGGACTATTCGCGATTCGTCGGCAATGTTTTTGGCAGCTTGCTCGCGGCAGAGGGAGTCTTTGCCTTTTTCCTTGAAGGCGGCTTTCTCGGACTCTTGCTCTTTGGCGGAAATCGTTTGGGTCCGCGTATGTGGTTCGTGGCGACATTTCTCGTCGTCTTTGGCGCGCACTTTTCTGCGTTGTGGATCATCATGGCGAATTCGTGGATGCAAACACCGCAGGGATTTACGGTGAATCAAACGCAGTGGGGACCACAGGCATGGATGACCGAATTTGCCTCTGTCGTATTCACTCCATCATTCATTCCGCGTCTCTTGCACACGTGGGTCGCATCATGGATGGTCGGCGCGTCGCTGGTGTTGAGTGTCTGCGCGTGGTATCTACTCAAGCACAAACATATCAAGTTTGCGAAACAGGGGTTGGCGCTCGCGCTGTGGTTCTTTACAATCCTTGCCTTTTTGCAGCTCTTTGTCTTTGGCGCGCAGATGGCAGTCACGGTGACCAATTATCAACCCGTAAAATTAGCGGCGATGGAGGGCGTGTGGAATAACACTTCTTGCGCGCCGCTCACACTCGTCGGCTGGGTTGACGTACAAAATCAGACGACATACGGCATCAGGATTCCGTGTTTGTTGAGCATCCTCGCATACATGAATCCACAAGCGGTGGTGCAAGGACTAAACTCATTCCCCTCTGATACGTGGGCGCCGATCAATCTCGTCTTTCAGGTGTATCACTATATGTTTGGCATGGGGATGATTTTTCCGCTCATTGGCATCATTGGGATTTTCTTTTGGTGGTTCGGACGACAGGTGTACATCGTGCGCCCACTGCTGTGGGTGTTTGTTATCACCATCGTGCTGACGGAAACGGCTACCACCGCGGGTTGGTGGACGGCAGAGATAGGACGTCAGCCGTGGATCGTATGGAATGTTATGCGGACGGTGGACGGAGTGTCGCCTACCCTGCGCGGCGATCAGGTCTTGCTCTCACTTTTGATGTTCGCGCTGCTCTATGCGCTGCTGTTCGCGCTCTTTCTCTTTTTGTTGAACCACCGCATTCAAGAGGGTCCCGAAGAAGTGGACACGCAGCTAGTGCCCGAGTCGCTGCCCAACACCTTTCGTGAAGTCTTTCGCAGCGCGCGCAGCGGCGAAGCACGCGCGTCAGGAGATTAACGCATGTCACTCAACATCATTTGGTTCATCCTGTTCGTCCTCATCATTTCAGGATACCTTATCCTCGACGGCTTTGATATGGGCGTCGGTATCCTGCACCTATTCGTCGCCGATGGAGATGAAGAGCGGCGCATTTCATTGAATAGTATCGGTCCGATTTGGGATGGCAACGAAGTGTGGCTCGTGCTCGGCGGCGGCGTGCTGTTCGCCGCGTTCCCGATTGTCTATGGGTCGCTCTTTTCGGGATTTTACGCGGCGATGATGCTGGTGCTGCTCTTTTTGATTCTTCGCACCGTCGCGATTGAGTTTCGCAGCAAGCGCAAGGGTGAAGGGTGGCGCGGTTTGTGGGACTTTATCTTCTTCCTCGGCTCCATTGCGCTCGCGTTTTTGTTCGGCGTCGCGTTCGCCAACGTCCTCAAGGGCGTGCCACTCAACCAACAGGGTGAAATCACCATCAATACTGTTCTGGACTTGCTTCATCCTTTCGCCCTGCTCTTGGGCGCGACGACGGTTGCGCTGTTGGGGCTGCACGGCGCGGTGTATTTGAATCTCAAAACAACCGATGACATTCAAGACCGGGCGCGCGCGTGGATTCCTTGGCTGATGCTGGTCTTTTGCGTGCTTGCAGGCGCCACCGCCGTCTGGATGTATCGCCAGGGCTATCCTTCTGTGACACTCTATTTGCAGGTGGGCTGGTATTGGGTTTTGCCCGTGATCGCCGCCGTCGCATTTATCGCCCTGTACTTTATGGTGCGGCGCGGTCAAGAATTTTGGGCGTTTGTCTGTTCGGCAATATTCATCGCGTTCGCGCTTTACACACTCGGCGCGGGCTTGTTCCCCAACCTGCTCATGTCCACGACAAATCCCGCCTACAACCTGACGATCTATAACGCGGCATCTCAACCGAATACCCTGACAGTCATGCTCATCATCGCGCTCATTGGAATGCCGTTCGTCCTGCTGTATTCGGCGGGCGTCTATTACATTTTTCGCGGCAAAGTTCGGCTCGAGCCGGATAGTTATTAAGGATTGAGCGTACCGCTTTCGCTATCTGCCGGATGGTGAACGCTGGGAGAACGATCCCGCCGCCGACGCGTACGCGCCAAATGTTCACGATAGCAACGATTCGGTCGTACAATTGTGACGTACCGGATTCAGCGATAGCTCTCGGAACGGACCCTTTGAAAGACGTGACGAACATCGAGTGAATTTATAAATGAAAAGGAGTGACACATGACCACAAACTATGATGTAATCATCATCGGAACCGGTGCGGGCGGCGGAACGCTCGCGCGGCGACTTGCCCCATCGGGCAAAAGCATTTTGCTTCTCGAACGCGGCGGCTGGCTGCCGCGCGAGCAGGAAAACTGGGACGCGACCGAAGTATTTGTCAAGAATCGTTACGTTCCCAATGAAACGTGGTACGACAAACACGGCAAAGCGTTTCAACCCGGCGTCCATTATTGGGTCGGCGGCGCGACAAAGTTGTACGGCGCAGCATTGTATCGTTTGCGCAAACAAGATTTCGGCGAGCTGAAACATTATGACGGCATCTCGCCCGCCTGGCCCATCTCGTACGATGACATGGAGCCGTACTATACACTGGCGGAACAGTGGTATCAGGTGCATGGTGCGCGCGGCGAAGATCCGACCGAGCCCTACGCGAGCGCGCCGTATCCATTTCCCGCGGTTTCGCACGAGTCGCGCATTCAACAGCTTCACGACGATCTCGCCGCGGCGGGTTATCATCCGTTTCACGCGCCCTGCGGCATCATGCTCCATGAAAAGCAGATGCAGTTCAGCGCGTGCATTCGCTGCAAAGATTGCGATGGGTTTCCGTGCTTGGTCCACGCCAAATCGGATGCCGAAGTATTGGGCGTTCGTCCCGCGCTGCAGCATCCCAATGTCACGCTGCTCACCGACGCGATGGTCGTCAAGCTGGACACGAACGCGTCGGGCAACGCGGTAAGCCAAGTAGTTGTGCAGCGCAACGGTCAAACCGAAACCTATCAAGGCGGCATTGTTATCCTTTCGGCTGGCGCAGCGAACTCGGCGAAAATTCTTTTACAATCCGCGAACGACAAACATCCGAACGGTCTCGCCAACAGTTCCGATTTGGTCGGACGCAATTACATGTTTCACAACAGCGTCGCGGTGTTGGCAATTTCCAAAGAAGAAAATCCGACAAAATTCCAAAAGACGCTCGGGCTGAATGATTTCTATTTTGGAATGCCCGGTTTTGAATATCCGATGGGCAACATTCAAATGGTGGGCAAGTCACAAGGTCCGATGTACAAAGGCGAAAAGCCCATTCAGACAATTCTGGCGCCAAAATTTTCGCTCGAAGAAATTGCCAAACACGCAGTTGATTTTTGGCTATCCACCGAAGACCTTCCCAAGCCGGACAACCGCGTCACAGTTGAACGTGATGGCAATCTCAAACTCACCTACAATGCGACCAACACCGAACCGAAAAATCAGCTCTATCACAAATTGCAATCCATGTTGAATCAGTTGCGAATGGACGAACATCTTGTCGAACGCAATTTGTACATGAAGAATGACATCGAAATTGGCGGCGTCGCGCACATGGCGGGAACGTGTCGTTTTGGCACTGACCCCAGAACATCGGTCTTGGACACAAACTGCAAAGCGCACGAACTCGACAATCTCTACGTCGTGGACACGAGTTTCTTTCCAAGCATCGGCGCTGTGAACCCGGCGTTGACAGCGATGGCAAACGCGCTGCGGGTGGGCGATCATTTGCTCGATCGTATCAAGTAACGCACCAATGCTGACAAGCGCAAGCACAACCGCTTCTCGAAGCGAGACCGCAGCAATCTTTATAGCAGGTGTCGTGCAAGGCATTGCGCTCGTCACCTTTCCCGCGACGAGCACGATCTTTACCAATCCTGACTATTATGGGCTTTCGAACACGCAGTACGGAGCGATGTTCGTGCCGCAAGCCATTACTGCGATTGGGGCATCTCTCATCGGCGCGAGTTTAACGCGGCGACTGGGCATCAAACGCATCTATTTGTTCGGTCTCGTGGCGGATTTGGTCTCGATGCTGTTGCTGGTATTGAGCCAATTTGTCACGAGCAATCAATCGCTCGCCTACGGAATTCTTTTGCTCGCTACTGCGAGTCTGGGAATTGGCTTTGGGTTGACGGTTCCATCGCTCAATACGTTCACAGCCGCGTTTTTTCCGAAAACAGTTGACCGCGCGGTATTAATTCTGAACGCGCTGCTCGGCTTGGGCACCGCACTTGCGCCCGTGTTCGCCGCGATCTTTGTTGGCTTTTTTGTGTGGTGGGGGATGCCAGTGTTGGTTGCCGTTGCAATCGCTGCCCTACTGTTGTTCAGTCTCCGCTTGCCATTGCAGACGAGTATGGGGGAAACGGAAACGCACACGGACACGACCAAAACCATGACCCCTGCGCGATTTTGGGTCTTTGCGCTTTTTGCGCTGTTGTATGGCATCGTCGAAACGATGAATGGGAATTGGGCGACGCTCTATATGACGACGGATCAGGGAACCAGCACTGCCTTTGCTTCACTTGCGCTCACAGCATTCTGGGCGATGGTGACAGTTGGACGTGTCTTGTTCGCCGCAATCGAAAAACAATTTCCCGAACGCCGCACCTTTCATCTCTTGCCCTTTGTGACGGCGGCGGCGTTCGTCATCATCGCATTCCTGCCCGCCGATTCACCCTATGCCGGAGTGCTCGCGTTTGCGTTAGCGGGACTGGGCTGCTCCGCGCTACTGCCCCTCACCATCAGTTTCGGGCAAGGAGAACTCACCGTGATGGGGGCAGCGGTTGCGGGCGGACTCATTGCCTTTTACCAAATGGGCTACGGCATCGCCGCATTCGGAGTGGGACCGTTAGAGGAACACACAGCGCTGAGTCTGAGCCAAATCTATTTGCTCGCGGCGTTTGTGGCGCTCGTGATGGCAGGAATTTCTTTTAGGGTGGTTGCGAGAAACAATGCATTTTTGACAACGCACAAGGAGAATTGAATGGCAGTCAAGAAAAGAACCACAGCTACCCCCTCGGCAGAACAAACGCGTCTCGACGACGCGAACGCCAAACGCGCGGCGTGGCGCTTTTGGGGACCGTACATCAGTGAGCGCGCGTGGGGCACGGTGCGCGAGGATTATTCCGCGAACGGCGATGCGTGGAGTTATTTTCCACACGACCACGCGCGTTCGCGCGCCTATCGCTGGAGCGAAGATGGCATGGCGGGAATCTGCGATCAAGAGCAACGCATTTGTTTCGCGCTCGCATTATGGAACGGACACGACCCAATTCTCAAAGAGCGCGCGTTCGGTTTGACGGGTTCGGAAGGCAATCACGGCGAAGATGTAAAAGAGTATTATTATTATCTCGACTCGACGCCGACACATTCGTACATGAAATATCTGTACAAATATCCGCAGCAAGAATATCCGTACGCGAAATTGATTGCGGAAAATAGTCGCCGCAGTAAATTAGAACCCGAGTACGAATTGATTGACACGGGCATCTTTGATGAAGCGCGCTATTTTGATGTCTTTGTCGAATACGCCAAAGCATCGCCCGAAGACCTCCTCATCGAAATCACCGCGTACAATCGCGGACCGGACGCGGCGCGCCTCGACCTCTTGCCAACGCTTTGGTTCCGTAACATGTGGTCGTGGGACGACGCGCATCCCAAGGGCGAAATTTTTCTCGTCCAAGACCAGGCGCCCTACATCGAGCTGCATCATGACGAACGCGGCACGCGCTACCTTTATTTCGACGCAACGCCGAATGTTTTGTTCACAGAGAACGAAACGAATACACAACGCTTGTATGGCACACCAAACGCGTCGCCGTACGTCAAAGATGCATTTCACAATTACGTCGTTCACGAACAGCACGATGCGGTGAATCCCGCGCAGCGCGGCACCAAAGCCGCGCCGTGCTATTCGCTGCAAATCAACGGCGGAGAATCGGCGCGCGTGCGTTTGCGTTTTACCAATACACAATTAAAAGACGCGTTGGGCAAAGAATTCGATAATGTGTTCGAGGTGCGCAAAAAAGAAGCGGATGAGTTTTATGCAAACGTCGTTCCCGCGACGTTGACGGACGATGAAAAGCTCGTCATGCGGCAAGCGTTAGCCGGGATGTTGTGGTCAAAACAGTATTATCACTATAACGTGCGCCGTTGGTTGCAGGGCGACCCAAAAGAACCGCCGCCGCCTGCGTCGCGCTGGCATGGGCGCAATAGCGGCTGGCAGCATTTGTACAACGCCGACGTGATTTCCATGCCCGACAAATGGGAGTTTTGTTGGTACGCCTCGTGGGACCTCGCCTTTCACTGCGTCGCGTTGGCATTGGTGGATTTACAGTTTGCCAAAGACCAACTGCTGTTGATGCTGAGTGAATGGTATATGAGTCCGACGGGGCAGATTCCCGCGTACGAATGGGATTTCAATGATGTAAATCCCCCCGTCCACGCATGGGCAGCGCAGCGCATTTTTGAATATGAATTTGCCAAGACCGGTCAAGGGGACCACGCATGGGTCGAAGCGGTTTTTCAAAAACTGCTCTTGAATTTTACGTGGTGGGTCAATCGCAAAGATGCCGAGTCGAACAATCTCTTTCAAGGCGGCTTTCTCGGTCTGGACAATATCGGTTTGTTCGACCGCAATATGAAATTGCCCGAAGGATTTGTGCTGGAGCAATCGGACGGCACAAGTTGGATGGCAACGTATTGTGTTCGGATGTTGGCACTGGCTTTGGTCTTATCACGCGAGAACCCGGTGTATCAAGCGATGGCGATCAAGTTTATCGAGCACGCCTTGTTAATTGCGGGCGCGATGAACAACGATTCCGATGCAAGTTTGTGGGACGAAAAAGACGGTTTCTTTTACGACCACATGCGACGTCCCGATGGGCGTCACATTCAAATTCCGACGCGCACGATGGTCGGTTTGATTCCGCTCTTTGCAGTTGCCGCCGCGACCATGGGCGTGCTCGAACATTTCCCAGAATTTCTGCAGCGGTTAGAGTGGTTTCAGAAACATCGCCCCGACCTGACAGACAAGATCGCAGTGCTTGTGCCCAAGGGAGATCGCGAAGTATCACAGCAACGGCTGTTGGTCTCTATCGTGCAGCCCGACCAATTGCGCCGGCTCTTGCACTATATGCTAGACGAGAATGAATTTCTTTCGCCGTACGGACTGCGCGCCGTTTCCAAAATTTACGAACATCCGCTCATCGTGGATGTGCAAGGGTATCATTGGGAATTGGATTACGCGCCCGGCGAATCCACCAACAATTTGTTTGGCGGCAACTCGAACTGGCGCGGTCCAATTTGGATGCCGCTCAACTATCTGATGATTGAAAGTCTCGAACTTTATAACCGCTACTTTGGCGATACGTTCAAGGTGGAATGTCCCACCGGTTCGGGACACATGCTGACATTAGTCGAGGTCTCGAAAGAATTGTCGCATCGCCTCGCGCACATTTTTACGCGCGGGCAGGATGGACGCCGCGCGGTGTTTGGCAATTACGAAATCATGCAGACCGATCCGCATTGGCGCGACTGTATTTTGTTCCACGAATATTTTCACGGCGACAATGGTTCGGGACGCGGCGCGAGTCATCAAACGGGTTGGAGCGGGTTAATTGCCAAAGTGCTCCAGCAAATCGGCGACACGCGGGCAGGCAAACCTGGCGCAAGTGAAATGGTCAATGAAATTTTTGGAGTTCCGCTCGAAAATCAGAAAAAGGAGAAAATAAAATGAGTCTCAAACGTAAAGTCGCCATCGTCACCGGTGGCAATAGTGGCATCGGCAAAGCCATCGCACTCGAGTTGGCAGCGCAGGGCGCGAACATCGTGATTGATTATGTCGTTCATCCCGAAGCGACGGAAGACGAAGAAAAACAGATCCGCGCGATGGGCGACCAAGCCATTGGCGTACAAGCCGACGTGAGCAAGGTCGAGGATTTGCAGCTGTTGATTGACAAAGCAGTCGAGGCGTTTGGACGCGTGGACATCATGGTCAACAACGCGGGCGTTGAGACGCGCACTTCGACGCTCGATACAACCGAGGCGCAGTACGACAAAGTAATGAACATCAATCTCAAGAGCGCGTTCTTTGGTACGCAGCTCGCTGCGAAACAAATGATCAAACAAGGCGGCGGTGGGCGCATCATCAATATCACCTCCGTGCATGAAGATTGGCCCATGCCCGGTAACACCGCATATTGTTTATCGAAGGGCGGAATGCGCATGCTCACCCGTACCGCCGGGCTGGAACTCGCTTCGCAAAACATCCTCGTCGTCGGCGTCGGTCCCGGCGCGGTGGAAACACCCATCAATGTCTCGACCATGCAGGACCCGGTTGCAATGCAAAAGCTCAAGGAGGCGATTCCGCTAGGGCGCATGGCAAAATCCAAAGAAATCGCTAGTGTGGTAGCATTCCTCGCCGGCGATGGTGCGAGTTACATGACCGCCACGACAGTCTTTGCCGACGGCGGGCTCATGCACAGCAGTCCCGGCTTGTAATTCCCCAGTGTCTATCGAGCGCCGCCTGCTTGCGGAAAATCTGCGCGCACGAAAATTATTATACGGCGCGGTCGCGTTGTCATTCCTCGCGACCGCGCTTTGGCTTGCGTTTGCGTGGTTATTCAGCGCGGTGGTCAACCGCGTTTTTATTTTGCATCAAACTCTCGACCAAGTGGCTGTGTTGTGCGCGCTAATCTTTGGGCTGATTGTGGTGCGCTTTGCTCTGATGTGGGGGAGCGATGTCATTGCGCAGCACAGTGCGAATGCGCTAAAAAGAAATTTACGCGAACGACTGGATGCTAAACTGTTCGCGCTCGGTCCGCTTTACACGCGCGGGGAACGCACCGGCGAACTCGTACGCACCGCAACCGCAGGCATCGAAGCGTTGGATGAATACATCTCACAATTTCAACCGGCGCGTATTCTTGCTGTAATCGTTCCCGCGCTCGTCTTGTTCGTCATTTTGTTCCTCGACATCTGGACTCTGCCAATCCTCCTCTTTACCGGTCCGATTCTTGTGCTGTTGCTTGCGCTCATCGGCAAACGCACGCAAGACCTCACCGCGCGTCGCTTTCTCGAAATGTCGTGGATGAGCGCGCACTTTATGGACATGCTGCAGGGCTTGGCGACGCTCAAGCTCTTTGGTCGCAGCAAAGAACAAGCCCAGACCATCGAAACCATCAGCGAGCAATATGGCAACACGACGATGGATATTTTGCGGACGGCTTTCCAGACATCCCTTGTCTTGGAATGGGGCGCGACTGCCGCCACCGCGTTGGTTGCGATTGCCGTCAGCGCGCGTTTGATGACCGGGCTGATGCCTTTCGAGACGGCATTGACCGTTTTACTTCTCACGCCGGAATTTTTTCTGCCGCTCCGTCAACTGGCAATCAAATATCACGCGGGGACGGCGGGCAAAGACGCCGCCGCACGCGTCTACACCATTCTCGATGTGCCGCTCACAGCCACTTTAGCGCCGCAAACAAATGTCACGCGCGCTTTACTTCCAACGCGGCTGGATATTTTCTTTGATGATGTGCAGGTCGCGTTCGACAACGGGGAACGCATCGCGCTCGATGGCTTTACGCTCAAGCTCGCCGACAAACAAACCGTCGCCCTCGTCGGTAAAACTGGCGCGGGCAAAACTACCGTCGCGAATTTGCTGCTGCGTTTCGTCGAACCTACGCGCGGCAAAATTATCGTCGGCGGGATTCCGCTGCACGAAATAGATGCGGACACATGGCGCGCGCAAATCGCATATGTAAGTCAGCAGCCCCATCTCTTTGCAGGCACAGTTGCGGAAAATCTCGCGCTCGCGAAACCGGACCCGACACGCGCGGAAATGATCGAGGCGGCACGCGCGGCGCACATTCACGATTTCATCGCCGGGTTGCCGCACGGCTACGACACACCGCTCGGCGAACGCGGCGCGCGTTTGAGCGGCGGTCAACGCCAACGTCTCGCGCTTGCGCGCGCATTTCTAAAAAATGCGCCGCTGCTCATCCTCGACGAAGTCACTTCGCATCTCGACGCCGCGAATGAAGAACAGATTCGCGCCGCGCTCGCGCAACTGCTGCCAAATCGTACGACTCTGATCATTGCGCATCGCCTCGCGCTCGCGCAAGATGCGGATGTCGTTGCCGTGATGGAAAACGGACGCGTGATCGAAAAAGGCAGTCCCCGCGCGCTGCTAGAAGCGGACAGCAAGTACGGTGCTTTCGTCGCGGCATATCAAGGCGGCGCGCGATGAACGCAACCGCGCGCCTCTGGAAATTAATGCTGCCATTTCGCTGGTGGATCGCGCTGGCAGTCTTGCTAAGTTTTGGCACACTCGGCGCAGGCGTCGGTTTGATGGCAATGTCCGCGTATCTGATTTCCAAAGCCGCGCTCGCGCCGCAATTTGCCGACATTGCCGTCATCGTCACCGCCGTACGTTTCTTTGCCATTGCGCGCGCCGCCCTGCGCTACGCAGAACGTTATGTCTCACACCTGGCGACCTTTCGCATCCTTACACGTCTGCGTGTATGGTTCTATGTCACGATTGAACCGCTCGCACCCGCGCGCTTGCAGCAACTTCACAGCGGCGACCTGTTCACGCGCATCAGCGCGGATATTGAAACGCTGGAAAATTTTTATGTGCGTGTCGTTGTGCCGCCGCTTGCCGCCGCACTCGTGGCGGCTTTGGCGAGTGTGATTCTCGGCGCGTTCGATGTGCGATTCGCGTTTGCGCTGATTCTGTTTTTGATTTTGACGGGGATTGTGCTTCCGCTTTTGACACAACGCCTCAGCCGCACGCCGACTGAACACCTGATTCGCACACGCGCCGAATTGAATGCGGTGTTGACGGACGAGATTCAAGGCATTGCCGATGTAATCGCATTCGGACAAGCAGAAAATTTTCGCGCGCGGACGCGGCGTTTGAACGATGAATTGGATCGCGCGCAGCTGCAGCTTGCAAATGCGCGCGGCATGGCAAACGCACTCGCTGTTTTGTTCGCCGCGCTCGCGGGGTTGACGATTCTACTGCTTGCAATTCCATTGGTGAGCGACGGACAAATTGACGGCGTATTTCTCGCGCTCCTGCCCCTAACTGCCATCGCGAGCTTTGAAGCGGTGCAGCCGCTCGGCGCCGCGTTCCAACATCGCGAAGCCAGCCGCGCCGCCGCCGAACGATTGTTTGAATTGATTGACGCGCCGCCGCTGGTGCAAGAACCCGCGCAGTTTATTGAAATGCCGCACAATTATTCTATCGAATTTCGCGGCGTGTCGTTTCGCTATGCGCCCGATGAAGAACTCGTACTGGACGATGTGAGTTTCAAGATTCGAGAGGGCGAACGTATTGCCATAGTCGGCGCGAGCGGCGCGGGAAAATCTACGCTAGTCAATCTGCTCGTGCGATTTTGGGACGCGCAGGCGGGACAAGTTTGCGTGGGCGGAAACGATGTGCGCGCGTATCGCACGGAAGATTTGCGCAAGCACATTGGCGTCGCCTCACAACATCCATATCTTTTCAATGGCACGTTGCGCGACAATCTGCTCTTAGCCAAAGGCGATGCGACGGATCAAGCACTGGACGCCGCGTGTCACGTCGCGCAGTTGGGCGAACTGTTGGCGTCGCTGCCGTTGGGTTATGATACGCTTGTGGGCGAAAATGGATTAAAATTGAGCGGCGGCGAACGCCAGCGCATTGCGATTGCGCGTCTGCTTTTGAAAAACGCGCCATTCGTGATTTTGGACGAGGCAACGGCGAATCTGGATGCGCTGACGGAACAAAAACTGCTAAACTCATTGGAATCATTTTTGCGCGGGCGCACGGTGCTGATTATTTCGCATCGGCGCGCAGGCATTCAAAATGCCGGTCGGGTATTGACGCTGGAACGCGGACAGATTAAAGTAAGCGCGGAACAGCGCGTGAGCGACATGCGCTCCGCCATCTCGGTTGCATAATTCAAAAAATAAACGAGGCGTATTGGACAAACTCATTGCACGACTTCAAAAGATCATTAACCATTTGCCGGGACCCGGCAAATTAATTTTTGGCGCGCTGGTCGCGGATCGAAAGGCGTTCGATGTGCTCGTTGCCTGTATCGTAGCGGTCTTTGCCACCTACCTTCAGCCGCCGGTGCTTTCGCTTTATACGCCCATCATTCAGCAGGGATTGCGTACTCCGGGGAGCGGCACACCACTCTTTGTTGCCGCGGGATATTTGCTGCTTGCCGTGCTCACGTTGGTGGGAGGCGCGAGCGGAGATATTTTCGGGCGAAAACGTTTTTTGCAGGTGGGACTTTTTGGCGTGTTAATGACCAATTTGTTTGGGATGATATTCCTGAACTCGCCAAACTATATTTTGATCAACACGCTGAACACGATTGCCACAGTGGTGGTCATGCCCATGACGGTGGCGATTGTCACCATCGCCTTTCCGGTCCAAGTGCGCCCGTTCGCCTATGGCGCGATCTTTGGCACGCAGGGCGCCGCCCTGATCATTGCCTCCTCCCTCAACGCTATCGCACTGGATGCCGGCGTGCAATGGATGGCATTTATACCGGCGATTGCGGTCGCCGTTCTTGCGATTCGGTTGGTGCGCAGAGACACGCAGGAAAGTCGCGCGCCGATTGGCACTTCACGTCAAGAGCTGTTTCTGAATGTTGTTTGGGCGTCAGCAATCTTTGGGCTCGTGTATGGCTTGATTGCCTTTGGCGGAGGGCTGACAGAACGAAATATTTGGATCATTGTCGCCATCTGCATTTTAGGTTTTGTAATTGGCTATCGCTGGATTATGCGGCGATTGCGCGGACGCGTTCTCAAGTTGTACAACGTGCGTGACCTATCATTCGCCATCCTCGCGGGCATTATGCTTTCCGTTGGGCAGGCAAGTTTCTTTTATCAGATCGGAAGCTATTTTCAAAAGATTCAACAAGTAGGTCCGGTCGAATCCGGTTTGCGCCTCGTGCCGTTCGTTCTTGCAATGATCATCGCGACCTTTTTGATTGTTCGGCTCTCGATGCGCTTTGACGCGCGGTGGCTCATCAGCGGCGGTATCTCGGTCATGGCAATTGGCACCGCGCTATTATTTTTTCTACAGCCCGACACGCCGTACTGGCAGTTGATTTTGCCAATCGCGATCATGGGCTTGGGCTTTGGAATTGCGACGCCGGCGCGCACAGTGGTTGTCCTCACCATTCCGCCACCGGGCATCGTGGGCGTGTCCGCCGGAATCAATACCGCGGCAGGTCAGTCCGGCTTTACGCTGGGGACCATAATTTCGAGTATACTGGTCACGGTCTTTGCGAATCGCTATTTTGTCGAACAACTGGTACAGAGCCACGTGCCGCTCAACATAATAAAAGAAGTAGATATTGTCTTTCAAGATGTTTTCGCGCGCGTGATTTCTGGAAATCTCACCCATCTACCCGACAGTCTCGTGGACAAAGTAACCGTCTCATTTAGCGAAGCGTTTTCCGTCGGCTTGGGACATACCTATCTTGTGATCGCCCTCCTTTTGGTCGCCACCGCGGCGGTGATTTTTGTTGGAATGACCAAAGGGCTAAAGGGCACGCTCATTTCACAGCCCATCGGCACACATACACTGGAGCCGGCGCATCCCAATGCCGAACCTCTGCCGCCAAGTTCAGAATCCAAAGGAGGAAACATGGCATGAAAAAATAGACGAGACGAAATGATCTCTGCAGGCAACATTTTCAACATCATTTTTCATCGAAAAGGAGAAATAATCATGAGTGCTGCAACAAATACTTCAAGCGCCACATCGTTTGAAAACAACGCGCGCCCTTGGTGGTTGATGCTGATCGAAGGCGGGGCGCTGATCATCATTGGCGGCTTTTTGCTTTTTGGGTCCACAAATACCAGACTCACGACCTGGCTGGTGCTTGTGTCTCTCTTGGGCATCTGGTGGCTGGTGCGGGGCATCTTTGACATCGTCAGTCTGTTCATTGACCGCACCGCCTGGGGCTGGAAACTCTTTATGGGTATCATCAGCATCATCGCCGGTGGCTATATCATCATGTATCCCACTGTGGCGGCAGTAGCATTGCCCCAAATCTTTGCGCTCGTGCTTGGCATCTGGGGTCTGATCCAAGGCATTGTCATGCTCATACTGGCATTCCGCGGCGGCGGTTGGGGTCCCGGAATTTTGGGCGTACTGGCAATCATCTTTGGGCTGATTCTGATCGGCGCGTACGGCAATCTTGGAGTCGGGGTTTCGTTTGTGCTGGTGGCAGCCATCTTTGCATTTATCGGCGGAATTGTAATGGTCATACAGGCATTCCGCCAACGCAGCGCCTAACGTTACGATATAGCATTCGCAGTCGTGTCATTCTCTACCACATAGCCAAGACTGCGAATGCTTTTATTATTGATGCGTCGAGCGACGCGCGTGCAGTAGCGACAACAACGACCTGCTCACACAGTGGACTTTCAACTATGGCAAAACAAACGAGCAAATCCGAATTCGCCGTAATCGGTTTGGGACGCTTTGGCTCGAGCGTTGCGAATACATTGGTCGAACGCGACTTTACCGTACTTGGGATTGACCAAAATATGCGCATCGTTCAAGACTTGGCTGATGAGTTGACGCAAACGGTGTCACTCGATGCAACCGACGAAGATGCTTTGCGCGCAGTAGACATTGCCTTTTATCCCACCGTGATTGTCGCCATTGGCGAGGATTTTCAGAGCAAGCTGTTGACGACAATCGGGCTCAAGAGTCTGGGCGTAAAGCGCGTGATTTGTACCGCTTCGGATGAACGCGAGAAAAATATTCTCTTGAAAATTGGAGCGGATCAAGTGGTGATGCCCGAATACGATTCGGGGCGTCGTCTGGCGCTGGGACTCGCCATGCCATCGCTGCTGGACCATTTACAATTGGGGCGCGGCTATTCCATCAGCGATATTCAACTCCCCACCTCGTTCGTTGGGCAGACGGTGCGCGATAAAGATTTGCGCTCTGGATTTGGACTGACGCTGGTCGCCATTCGGCGCGGCGATGAGGTGTTGATCTCGCCATCCGCAGATGCAGTGTATCAAGCGGGCGATCAACTGATCGTAATTGGCAAGGTCGAAGATTTGGATCGTTTGGGCGCGCTCAAGTGAATGACACCTTTTCAGATACGGGTAAAGAGAAACCGCGTATCGCGGCGCAGCCGCGTCCTTATGTGCGTGTGCCAATCGCATTGCGCATCATTGGGGGCTTGCTGCTCCTGATTGCCATCGGGACTCTGCTCTTGATGCTTCCGGGCGTTGGCGCGCAAGGACCGTTGACGTTTGATCAGGCGTTGTTCACCGCAGTTTCGGCATTATGCGTGAATGGTTTGACGATTATTACACCTTCAACGCAGCTGACCTTGTTCGGACAGTTGATCTTGCTCATTGAGATTCAGGTTGGCGGAGTTGGTTTTATGGTCGTCGTCATTGCAGCGCTTCGCCTTTTGCGCCGACAAATTTTTCTGGTAGATCGTTTAGCCATCCGTGATTCACTGGGCTTGCCGGAACGCGAGCAGTTCGGTCCAATTTTGAGACGTGTCTTGTTGACGGTCGTCATCATTGAAACTGTCGGCGCGTTTTTGCTTTGGCTCAATTGGCGTAACCAGTTTGACGATGTGTCAGCTTTGTGGTACGCCATTTTTCATTCCATTTCCGCGTTTTGCAACGCGGGCTTTGATCTCTTTTCGGGACAGCCACAATTTCCGACCGGCATTCCGCGCGATCCGTTTTCGCTTATCGTGTTGGGTGCGATCATTGTTCTCGGCGGCTTGGGCTTTCCCATTCTGGCAGAACTTGTCCATTGGCACAGACAAAAACGGTTGTCGCTCCACACGCGCTTGACCCTTTGGTTATCGTTGGCGCTGGTTGTCATCGGGGCAGTCGGATTTTTGATTGGCGAGGTTGGCGCGCGCGGCTTGCCGCCTACCACATCGTGGCCGCAGGCAGTTTTGTATTCGACCTTTCAATCCATTTCGACGCGCAGCGCGGGTTTCACACTCGGTGACTTGAGTACCTTTCAACCCGCTACTCAGTTTCTGACCATTTGCCTCATGTTCATTGGCACCGCGCCGGCTTCAATGGGTGGAGGCATTACGACCGGCACGGTGCTCGTACTTTTATTGTCCATGTGGGGTTATGCACGCGGCTTTGCCAAACCGCAATGGGCTGGGCGCTCACTGCCTGCTGAATTGCCGCGCCGTTCGGCAGCCGTATTGACTGTCTCACTCTTTGTAGTCATTATCGCAACGTGGCTCTTGCTTGTGACGGGCAATGGCAAAATGGACGAAATGTTGTTCGAAGTTGTTTCCGCTTTTGCAACAACCGGGCTGACCTTGCCCGTGACCTCCAAGTTGAATGGAATTGGACAGGTCATCATCATGCTCATGATGATTTGGGGACGACTTGGCGCAATGACGATTATTCTTGCGCTGGCAAGGCGTCAGCCGCCGGAACCGATTCAGTATCCCGAAGAATCCATATTGATTGGATAAATCAAACGAGGAGGAATATTTCAATCATGAAAACATTAAGACGCTATCAACTGCTTGTGATCATTGCGCTGGTACTCGCAGCCAAGCTGGTCTCGTCGCTGCTCTTTAGCTCCCCCAGCACTAACACGCTCGGACTTACGGCGCTGCAAGCGACAAGCACGCCCGCGCCAACTGCAACCCCACGACCCGCGCCGACAGCGACTGTCGTTGCCGGTGATCCGATTCCAATAAAACCACTCACCGACCTCACCTCGCTCGAGGCAACGGTCAAGATCAATGTGAATGGTTTACTGAACGGCGAACGCGCGCAAGGCGACCTGACCGCATTGCTGAACACGAACGATCAGAACAAAAGTCAGATCAAGGTTACGGGCGGATTGTTGGGCGACGTGGTCGCGCAAGTCGGCGGCGCGGTGGTGGGATTATTCGCGCCCAGAGAAGTGAACATTTACAAAGTGCCAGAGGGAACGTACGTTGTCGTCAACGGCTTGTTCCCTGTGTGCGTCAAGCCCAACGCCCCCAAAGCGACAGAGGCGTTGGACAAGCTGAGTCCGCAAAGTTTGATGGAGACATTGACGGGCAGCGAAGTCGCGCGCGGAAAATTCGTGGGCAACGAAACGGTGAACGGCATTCCTGCCAAACATTATGTGATCAACGGGGATGCATTTCTGGCGGCAGCGCAAAAAAGCAGCGATCCCAATTTGCGTACGTTTGGCGAAGCATTGTGGTCTGCGGAGGATGCGGATTTGTTCATCAGCGCGGACGGCGGCTATCCCATTTCGTTTCGCGGCAGCTACAGCGGCGAATTTGAACCGCTCAAGTTTCAAGGCGATTTCGACGTGCAAATTGATCTGACGAGTGTGAACACCAATCCAACGGTCGAATTGCCGAGTGCTTGCAACAATCCAATTTCGCAATAAAACAGGCGCATGTACTCTAAAAGTACGCCTTTTTGGATGAAGCATTGCCATTTTTTGTGTGATAGTATCTCTGAGGTGTGCCTGCATCGCAGAAGCACACCAGATACTTTTTCGCTGTACCATGTGCGCGAACATCAATCTGACGAGCTGTAACTTTCTAATGCGAGAAATAGGAATATAATGGACTGCCTTCTCCATCTATCGTTAGATGAAAGGATGGAGCGCGGCAGCATAAAATTGCGCGACACGCTTTGTCGCAGCACGTACTGGAAATACAAGGAGGGCTATTATGGTTGTCGAAGGTCAAGTACAAGTTCAGGCGCCTGACGCCGAAAAAATGGCAAAGGACGCAACCGAAAAAGCAAAACAGACCGTTCAACAAGCGCAGGGCGCTGTCGAAGAACAGCATTCGCAGGTCACCGAAGCTGCAGGCAAACTGGTTCTCGCTTCCATCGGCGGTGTGGCTCTGGCGGGAGATGCCGCCGCGAAAATACTGAATCGAATGGTCGAGCGCGGAGAGCAGATTCAAAAGGATGCGCGCCGCCGCGCGAATCAAGTGAAAGAAAAAGGCCAGGGTTTGACCGCGCGCGGAACGAAAAAGGCAGGAGCGACATTCGATACAGCGGACTTGTCTACCAAGTCAGATATGCAGTCGCTGCACGACCAAATTGCTGAATTGTCTGCGAAAGTAGATCAGTTGGCAAAGACCGAGACATCAGCGACGTCCAAAACTTCCAGCAAGGGATAATCATCCGCAACTGAGAGAGTCCGGTTGCCATACATGGCAAAAGCCGCGACGCTTTTGCTGTAGCGGCTCTTGTGCGTACGTGAACCGCAAGACGCCACGCAAGTCTTGCGCGGAGGAAAAAGTATGTCCTCGAATATGATTCCTGACGAGGAAATAGACGACGAACAGGATTGGGTACAACAGCGCGAGGTTGCCAACGGCAAAGTTCGCATCACAATCGAAGGTTCGACTTCCGACTCGTACGTGTTGGAATCGCTGGCGCGTCTCATGTTGGGCAGTGCGACCGAAGGCGGCGATCAATTCTTTCGCCGCTTGAAAGAGTGGCAAGCCAACACGGATCAACGCGGCAATGCAATCTATTCCGAATCACCAGACGAGAGTGATCAAGAACGATTGCGTTATGCGCTCATCGGCTTGCTCGCGCAAGCTCCCGGTACAGCGCACTCTTTTCTTTCGAGCGCCGTTCAAGTTTCAGACTCGGCATACGCTTTTGTCTCTCATTTGGCAAGTCCCGTCACCAACAGCCGGCTCGGGCGTCCTTTTCAACGCCGCTATAACAATATGGCGGCGCGCGGCGGCTCAATCGTCGAACGCTGGATTGACGTGGGGCGCGCAACCGAACAACGCAGCCGCGCGCTGGCGCGGCAAGCTGCATTCGATGGGACGGATGAAGCGATGGATGAAATGATTGGGCTGTTGGCGGTCAAGCCGGAAGTGCGCGATCTCGTCACCGCCCAAAGTATCGGCATGGCAAGTACGCTCATGGGTATTCTTCGTGAGCGCGCTGCCGCCTCGGATACGCGCTGGGAACGACGCCTGCGTAGATTGTTTCGCCGGCGCTGAAGGGGTTTGTCATGTCGCAAATGGGTGTTGCCTCCAATCCCTCAACGGTTTCAACAAAGCCGCGCGCGCTGACCACCGTTCCTTATCGAGCGCGTGTGCGGCGCGCGGGGTTTGTCACCCGCGCGCTCGCGCTGCTGATTGATATTATGATCGTGACCTTTGGCAGCATCGTGCTTGCGGCGCTGGTCAGTTTGATTTTGAATTTTTTTGGAATCGACGCGCAAGACTTGCAAGTGCAAGACGCGCGATTCGGCGTTATTGCAGTTCTGCAGATCATCATTGTCATTGTTTCCAGTCTCGCCGTATTTTTGTTTATTCCGGGATACTTTATAGTGTTCTGGGTACTGGACGGCGCAACGCCCGGCAAGCAAATTCTCGGATTACAGGTCATTCGCACCAACCATCAACGGGTGGGCTGGATTCGCGCCATCGTGCGTTACATCGGCTATTTTATTTCTGCGATTTGCCTTTTTATCGGCTTTCTTTGGGTATTTGTGGGTCGCAGTCGTCAGTGCTGGCAAGACAAACTGGCAGACACAATTGTGGTTTATACGTGGGATATTCCGTCGGACGATGAGGTGCCGCGCGGGTAGATTCGCCTTATGAGGAGCTTATCGTGCTGCACACTCTCGACCAGTTTGAGATCTCAACTGCGCAAGAATCGTATCTTCAGGATCAGCTGAATAAAGTCTCGCGCTCTTTTGCGCTGGTGATTCCGTTCGTCGAAAACCCGCTTCGCAATTATCTGGCAGCATCCTATCTGCTCTGTCGCGTCGTGGACAACATCGAGGATTGTCTCCACTCCCCTTTGGAAAAAGAAAAACGCTTTGCTGAATTTTCCGAACTGCTGCAAACGCCACAGCGCGCTGCAGAGGTGTTATCGCTCTGGGGAAAAAAGGATTGGGCGGGGCTGACCGACTTTGAAGAAAGAATCATGGGCGTCCAAGAAGGACGCATGCTTTGGGAAATCTATGCCGCGATACCGTCGGACGAACGCGCGGTCATCCGCCATTGGGTGAGCGTGATGGCAGAGGGAATGCGTCAGCTCAATAATCCCACAACGCGTCCCTACTTGATCAATCGGCGCGGCATCCAGGTGTTAGAGACCAAAGTGGATTACGACGCGTATTGTTATTTTGTCGCAGGCACCGTTGGACATCTCGCTACCGAGCTGGTTGTTCAACACTATTCTATTCCAAACGAGATTGCCGCTGTCTTGCGCGCGGGTGCCGAAGCGTGCGGTCGCTCGCTGCAAAAAACAAATATCATCAAAGATTTTGTTGAAGATTTGGAACGCGGCATTTGCTATCTGCCCGACGCGTGGCTGCGCGAGGCAGACTTGGCGCCTCTTGCCTTGCAGGGCGCGTCGCTCGAATGGACCGCAATGGTATTGAACGATGTGTTGGAAGAATTGCGCGACGCGACCGATTATTTATTGGCGCTGCCCTATCACGCCGCAGGTTATCGTCGCGCGTCGCTCTTGTGCCTCTTGCCCGCGTACGAGACAATCCATCTCGCGGCAAAGAATGCGGCGATTCTTTTTACGCCCGCGCATCAATTCAAAATCTCGCGTCTCACGATGGCGCGCTGCCTTGCCGATTCCGAAGCGATGCTGTTCGACAATTCAGCAATTGACGCGTACAGCCGACGTCAAACCAAAGCAATCCAAAACGACCTGCTTGCGCGCGTATCACTGCAAGCATAAATCAGTCCAAGCGGCGCAGCCAATTTTCCCCATTCATTCGGTTTGCGCCGCCGCGAATTCACAGTGCCGAACGCGCACCCACAAAATGCCCCGAGTCCCGACTTTGTAATGTATCAAGAGCGGCGTCCAGCGGGATTGGTCGGCCGCTTTTTCATTACACTCGGTCAATTCATCGGACTTGGATTTGGGGGCATCAACGTTTATTTGAGCGAACAAAAGGCAAAGGGTCAAGCCAATTCCCTTTTGCTTTTATTTTTGCGCGCGCTCTTTTTCTTTCTGCGTCCCTTTTTTGACCCGGAACTCATCTCACAGCCGTTTCCCGTTCAATTCCGCAAACGCCTCGAACGTTTGGGACCAACATATATCAAGCTGGGACAAATTCTCAGCTTGCGCGAAGACCTTTTGCCAAAATCCATCACCGACGAACTCAAAAATCTGCTCGACCGTCTGCCGGTGGTTTCGTATGAACGTTATCAAGAGCTGATCGAAGCGGACTTGAAACGTCCCCTTAATACCCTCTTTCGTTGGATTGATCCGAATCCGTTGGGGTCGGCATCGCTCGCGCAAACACACCGCGCGCGTTTGCTCACCGGTGAACGCGTCGTCTTGAAGGTGCTCAAGCCGGGCGTGCGCCAAACTGTCGAAACGGATACAAAACTCTTGCGCCTGTTCGGACGCATCGCGCAAATTTTTCTTTCGCGCTTTCAGCCCGCCGCGGTGATTGACGAATTTTGCAGCTATACTCTGCGCGAAGTGGATTTACGTTTCGAAGCAGACAATGCCGAAGCGTTTGCCGCAAATTTCAAAAACCAGCCGGACGTTCATTTTCCCAAAATCTATCGCGAGGTTAGTAATCGCGATGTCTTGTGCATGGAGTATTTCAAAGGCATCAAACCCGATGCGCGCGCAGCGGCAATCCTGACCCCGCAAGAAAAAAACAAAGTCGTGCAGCTGGGCATTGGCGCGATTATTCAGATGATTTTTCGTGACGGTTTTTTTCACGCCGATCTTCATCCGGGGAATTTGATCATCTTTCAAGATGCGAGCGTCGGCTTTATTGATTTGGGAATGGTGGGGCGCTTTGACCGCGACATGCAGCACCGCCTCTTTTATTATTTCTATTCGCTCGTCATGGGCGAGCCCGAAAACGCGGCGCGCTATTTGGCTTCGCTGGCGATGCCTGCGAAAAATAGTGACCCGGAAGGATTCAAACGCGCCGTTGCCGGACTCTATGGGCGATGGCTTCGTACAACGAGCCATAAAGATTTTTCACTCGCCCAAGTCATTCTTCAATCTATTTTAATCGCGGGGCAATATCGCATTCATTATCCGGGCGAAATTATTTTGATGGTGAAAGCGCTAGTCACCGTCGAAGGGGTGGGACACGTGATCGTGCCGGGGCTCGACATCGTACAGGCATCGCGCGGGCATGTGCAGCGTTTGCTCTTGGAACAATTCAACCCGGTTACGATCTTTCGGTCAAGTTTGCTGGTCCTGCCCGAGCTGGTGGATATTTTGAATCGCAGTCCGCTCGTTCTCACCGAAGGACTGAAACAGTTTGAGACCAATCTAAAAAAACCGCCAGACGATCCCACCGCGGGTTTGCGGATGATCGTACTGGCGGGTTCCTGCATTATTTCAGCCGCAATCTTGTTTGCGGCGGGCGCGCCGTGGTTTTTCTCCGCCGGACTTTTTATTCTCGCCCTCTTTGCCATCCTGCGAAGGGGTTGACACGCGCATGTGCAAACGCGCAAACGTGTCTAGCTGCTTTTCACATTCATTTTACCGGTGGTCGGGTTGCCCGATTCACCGCACTGAAATTCATAGTTCCCCGGTTTCGTCGGCGCGGTAAAATTCCCCGTCACTGTTTGCCCGGGCGGCGCGGTCACCGTGTACGGCACGTCCGGAAAAACAACCGAAACTTCGGTCGTCCCCGTGTTCTTGAGCGTGAATTTCACCAAAGATCCTTGCTTGGTATCAATCTTGTCCGGACTGCAAGACGGACCGTTTGCTTCAAAGGCAACGGTTGTAATGTCAGTGGATGTACTCGCAGTCGAGCCGCAGGCAGCAATAAAAACTGCAAGCACCAGCAGCGCGCTGGCGATGAATAACGTTTTCCGTTGGAGCATATTCGTTTCTTCTCCTTGTAAAGATTAAACTGCTAGCGATAGTCGCCTTGAAAGAACCACGTCGAGTACGGCAGTTCGATACTTGTTTCTTCCAATGGCTTTGTTTGCGCGTCATTCTGGCGGTACGCCGCCGCATCGTACGTCGTCACCGTGAACTGAACAACCACATCGTTAATTGGATCCACAATGACCGCGCCGTCCGTGTAGACGCGCGGTTTTAATAAAATCACTTTGCGCAGAGTTGCATTTTCAAAGACAAAGCGAAATCCTTCCTTGAGCAGCTGCGCGTCCACCAGCGTCATCCCGCGTGCGGTTTCGAGCAGCGGTCCAACCGCCGCGGCGTTCTGGGATAAATCTTGAGGCATAAAAGACTCCCATTCATTCAAAAGTTAAAGCTGCTGAAAATTCCTCAGCGCCCAAATTGTAACAGAATCGGCGCAGAATTCACATTCTCATTCAGAGTACTTTTGGAGTACGCACCGCAGAGATTATGTTTGCGCAGCTCTGTCCAAATACGCGCTGTGGAGACAGGTATCGCGTCGCGAGTTTTTTCAAACCAAGGTCCGTGACGGCGAAATCGGCGAGCGCGGGCGGTGTCTGATCTATCGTACGAAAAATAAAAACGCCCGAAAAATTTTTCTCGGGCGTCTCCGTTCTCAGACATGGTTGCCCGCGACCTCAAGTCGAGGCACGCACAACCGTTGTCAAATTTTTGCATCATCTTGCTTTTATGCCGCACCCAAAGTGCATCGAAAATATTCGTATTGTCACCACGCAGTATGCCTTACACATCCCCGCGTCTTCGTCCACGCGCCGCCCGTGACCGGGAGTAATGGCTTGGACACAATCATCACGCTTGTCTCTTGCGACGAACTGACGATTGGATTTCCCTTTTCGTCAACTACAACGACGCGCACTCCATAGCTACCGGGCGGAAGGTTATTCGGTAAAACAATTTGCCAATTTCCATTTGCATCCGCGTCCGTGCTTGCGACCGGAGTATCGTTGAAAAAAATCACAACGTGGCTGTTGGGCGGCGCTATGCCTGTCAGCGTAGAACCGGCGACGACACTGCTGTTTGCTTCAAGATTTACACCCGGCAGTGCCGCGTTGGTTGCAGGTGTTGCATTCGCCGCAGGTGAAGTCGCGTTGGCTGGAGGCGTTCCATTCGCCTCAAACGTAGTCGTTGCGTTTGCTCCTGCTGTCGTCGGTGTTCCCGCTTCTGGCATTGGCGTACTGGCAGCATTACTTGATTCGGCTGTCTGCGTTGTCTCCGCGCCGGGCGTCATTGTTTCGGATTCGGCTGCACCTGCGGCTTGCACAGTAATTGTCAGTGCGGGCGAAGTGACACGCTGCCCATTGACCATCGTCGCCGTTTGCAGCTGATACTCACCCGGCTGCGTCGGCATCAAGTTGAATAGAAAATTCCCATTCGCATCCGCTGTCGTTGTCCCGATCAGCGAATCGAAATTGTACAACTCTACCACCGCGCCCGGCGATGCCGTACCCGTCAATTGAAACGTCTGTCCCACGGTCGCTGTCGTTCCTGTCATCGAAGTTTGGAGGACCATACTCTCCGTCACAACAGGCGTCAGCACACTCGTTTCATTCGCCGCAGCCGTCGCGACGGCAGTTTCATTTGCGGCAGCCGTCGCAGCAACAGTTTCATTTGTAAAAGGCGTCGCGGCAGGAGTTTCATTCGCCGCAGTCGTAGCGGCGACAGTTTCATTTGCAACACTCGTCGCCCCGGCAGTTTCATTCGCAGCAGCAGTGACTTCAGTTTCATCCGAAACACTCGTCGCGGCGGCAGTTACACCAACAGCAGTCGTCGCGACAGCAGTTTCATTCGCAGCAGCAGTGACTTCAACAGTTTCATCCGCAACGCTCGTCGAGACAACAGTTTCATTTACAACAGCCGTCGCGCCGGCAGTTTCGTTCGCGGCAGCAGTTGCGCCGGGGGTTTCATTCGCGGTAGTCGTCGCCGCGACAGTTTCATTCGCGGCAGTCGTTGCGGCGGCAGTTTCATTCACAGTGGAGGTGACAACTGCTGTTTCTGCGCCGGTTGTTGCCGCCGCAGTTGCGCCGGACGGAGGTGTACCGAGTAGTGCGGCTGCGGTCGCAACAGTCGTCGCGACGGGAGTAATCGCTGCGCTCGTCGTCGCATTGACGGCAACTCCTGTCACCGTAAAGACGAGTGGCGACGAAGTGACGCGCTGTCCGCTGACTGTCGTCACTGTTTCTAACTTGTATTCTCCGGGCTGCGTCGGCGTAAAGCTGAATTGATAATTTCCGTTCGCATCCGCCGTCGTTGTAGCGACCAATTCACCTTGATTGTACAACTGTACCTCGGCTCCGGGCGGCGCACTTCCCGTTAATTGAATTGGTTCTCCGGCTGTCACAGTGTTACCTGTGATTGCGGATTGGAGCGAAATATTTTGCGGCGCAGTGGCAGTGGGTCTGCACGAGACCCACGCGATCAGCAAGAGACCAATCACCAACGCGGCGGGGATCAAGAGCAGCCACTTGTCAAACCACGGAAATACGTAACGCGGCCGATTGTTTTGAAGTAGCGGCTCTTTGTCAGCAAGCCCTGCCTTGAGTTCATCAAGCGGGTTTGGGTCGGAGGGGGGCGGCTGTGCGCTCATTGAATTACAAACCTTTGCGGCGCGCTTCAATTAACACGCGCGCTTGGTCAATCCAACTTTGGTATTGATTTTGGTTAAAGTTCGGCGCGTGGCAAATCATCGCGAGCTGTTCAACTGTGCACTGCGCCAACGCCTCATAGGTGCAAACGCCTGCTTCGTACAAACGTCCTTCGTACACGCGTCCAATGCCGATGAGCGTATCAAAATCATCCGGCACGCCGCCCTTCCATTTGCGCTTTTGCGATTTGGTTTCGCGCGCCAATCGCAAGGCATCACCGCGAATCGCCGCCAAATTGATTGCCATGCGCTGCGTCTCATCCAATTTGAGAATCTCTGCCAATGTCTCTTCGGCGCACTGCGAAACTTCCCAGTAGGTGCCAATCCCCGCGTTGTACAAACGCTGTTCAAATTCCGCGCCAATGCCGCGCACCGAACTCAAGTCCTGGGGACATACCGCCTCATACGCCAGCGCGCCGTCATCGCCGCCATCGCCTGCAACGACTGCGGCAGGGGCAAGCGTTTCAACCGGAGCAGTCATCTCGGGCGCCGCGTGAACCGCTTGCGGTTCCGCGGCTGCCGCCGGAGTTAATGTTGCCGCGCGTGCGCGTTCCGTTTCCAATTCGCCGCGCACTTGATCGAGCTGCCCACTCAAATTGTGTTTGTCAGATTCGAGCGCTTGAACCAACGCCGTTGCAGTCGCGGCGCGCGCCGTGAATTTTGCCACGTCGGTGAGCAGGTTGCTGTTATCTTGTTTGGCACGTTCAAGTTCAGTTTGCGCCGCGCCCAATTCGCTGACGCGTTCGGCGAGCGTCTGTTGGTAGGTTTCCTTGTCGCGCGTAGTGATGCCCAACGCAGTGTTCACGTGCGAGAGCTGCAATTTGAGTTCCGCGAGATCGGCATCGTCCAATGCTTTGGTTTTTTGCAAACTTTCAAAATCGGTTTGCAGCGTCGCGTGCTGTTCCTTGAGCGACGCTTTGTCGCCTTCGAGCTGTCTGATGAGTTCGGAGGCGGCGAGGGCGCCGGCAGTGAGTTTTGCAACATCAGCATCCAGCGCGCTGTTCTTGCCCTCCAATTCGCTAACCTGTCCCTCCAGCGCAGTTCGAATGCCTTCCAAGTCACCCACGCGCAGTTTGGTGTCTGCCAAATCGTTCTCGACACTCGCCCGGGCTGCGTTCGTTTGATCCAACAAGCTGCGCGTATTTGTCAATTCACCGTTCAGCGCTTCGACTTGGGCGTTGAGTTCCCCTTTGGAACTTTCGAGCGCCTTGACCGTGGCGGCGGTAACGGCTGCGGCGGCGGTGAGTTTTGCCACTTCGGCGACGGCGCCGCGTTGGTGCGCTTTGGTGTCCTCCAAATCCGCCTGCGCGCTCGCTAGCGTTGTGCGCAGCTGATCGCGGTCGCCGCTCAGCGCGTTGAATTTCGTACGTAGGTCTGCTAATTCTCCCGTACGCGTGTTCAACGTTGCTTCGAGCTGCTGACGCGTTTTGATCGCGGTGTCAAGGTCTGCGTTGCTCTTGGTGAGCTGCGTCTTGACATCGGCAAGTTGATTGTCCGATGCGCTGAGCGCGGTCTGCGCGTTTTGTAATTCCGTGCCTTTGGACTTGAGCTCGGCATTGGACTGCATCAGCGTATTGTGCGCCGTTTGCAACTCCTCATCCCGCTGTTTGAGCGAACCTTCGAGCTCGGTGAGATTGTTCTTGATACTGCGCCGCAAGAAAAACATTTCGAGCAGCCACATAATGAGCATGCCCAACAAAATCGCGGCAATGATTACAAGCCAGGGATATTGTGCAATGAGCTGTTCCATGCTGACCTCTCGCATATCGTCACACCTCATCACACACGCGTGCCTGCGCCGATGCGCCGGTGTGAAGAAATGTAACTATGTCATTTGGGATGTGCGATGCCGACGTTTCTCAGGAGACAGATGTGACACGGCATCGTGTCAATTGGACAAATCCATTATACGATGTAATCGCCAATTTGTGTCATGCTTTATAAAATTTATTTTGCGCGATCATGCGAGCTAGCGAATTCGGACGAGCGCCGAGAAATAATTTTGCGATATGCAACGCGTCCGTTTCGCGCAAGTGTGTGGAACCGTCAAGCATGTGCTTATTCTATCGCGGAGAGTATCGCGGCGACGAGAAAACCCAGCACCGTCAATAGACCAACTGCCTTGCCGCCGTGTTCGAATGCTTCGGGCATCATCGCTTCCGCCAGCATCGCCAACAATGCACCAGCCGCAAATGCTTGCATCGAACGACCATCCGCTTGAGGGAGAGTGCGGACGAGCCAGTAGCCAAACGCGGCGCCGATTGCGCTCGCAAGCATCACCCCCGTCCACATCAGCAAGATTGTTTTGTTCGAACGTCCTACCGATTGAAGATTAATTGTCCCGGCAATTCCTTCCGGAATATTCGAGACAAAGACGGCAACGAGAAACGCAAAACTGACGCCAGCGCCCGTTGCGAGCCCAATACCCAGAATGATGGATTCAGGGACACCATCAAGCAGACTGCCAAGAAAGATGCTGCTGCCTGAACCGCCCGCTTCGGCATTGATACTTTTGCGATTCGCGCCGCCGCGATTGTCAATCCACCAATCGCTAACAAAATAGACCACTGCCCCCAACGCAAACCCGAGCGCCATGCCCCAGCCATTCATTTGCGATTCGGGCACGAGCTCGTACGCGATGGCGCTGATGAGCGCACCCGCGCCAAAACCCATTACCATGCCGACTGTGTGCGATGACGGTCTTTGCCATATTACAAGCAGTGCGCCCAACACAAGCGCGGACGCTGCTAATGCGCCCAAGAGAGGGGCAAATAATAGTGGGTTCACCTATTGCCCTATTCGGCGGCGGGCGCAGGCGTCGCTTTCATTTCAGCCACTTGCGGCTGCGCGCGAGCGTTACGCCGACGAAGGATGAACTTGATTGCTTCGTCAATGAGCAGCAGCGCGATGGCAAGCCCGATGGCAAGGAACCATTGGTCACGACTCAGTGAGGTTGTGCCGAGAATGCGCTGAAGGAAACCGAGCTCCGTCGCCAGGAACGTAAGCAAGAGCGAGATACCATACAACATCAACTGCCGCCGGTCCGAAAGAAAGTCGCGGTTGAACGCGGTGTGGAATTCATCGCGCGCGCTGATTCCGATCGCAACATTGAGCAATGAAAAAACGGCAAATGCCATTGTGATTGCAAGCGCGTAACTGGTCGCCTCATACGCCTTTTCGACATACAATGTCACGACAGCCATGATGAGACCCAAAAAGATGATGCGCGCCCACTGCGCCCGCGAAAGCACCGGTTGCTGCAGCGGACGCGGCTTGCGCTCCATCAATCCGGGGCGCGGCTTGTCAAATCCCAACGCGATGGCGATGGGCACCTGAATCAAAAAGTTGATATACAAGACGACCAGCGGTGTGAACGGCACACCGCCTGCAATGAAAAACAATGCGGCGCCGAGATAGCTCAGAATGAACGCGACCAACGCTTCCATTTGAAAGCGGATGTACTTGGACAAGTTGTCGTATAACGCGCGTCCGTACTCTACTGCTTTGACGATGGTGGCAAAATTGTCGTCGGTCAAAATCATCACCGCCGCTTCCTTTGAGACCTCTGTACCGGTGATGCCCATCGCTACACCGATGTCCGCTTTCTTGAGCGCAGGCGCGTCGTTCACGCCATCGCCGGTCATCGCCACGATGTTGTTCTGTTTTTGCAGCATTGTGACGAGACGAATTTTATCTTCAGGCGCGACGCGCGCAATGACGCCGATATTCGGCAGGTCGTTCATCAGTTGTTCGTCGCTCATTGCAGAGAACTGCGCGCCGGTGAGCGCGTTCCCGGTGATGCCCAATTCATGTCCAATCGCTGCGGCAGTCACAGCATGGTCGCCCGTAATCATGCGGACTTGAATCCCTGCGCTCTTGCATTTGGCAATCGCGTCTCTGGCTTCGGCGCGCGGCGGGTCCACAATGCCAACCATCGCCAGCAGCGTCAGATCATTCACCAAATCAATCAATTTCGCTTTCGGGTCAAACGTCTGCGGATCGAAATCGCGCCGCGCGACGACCATGACGCGTTCGCCTGCTTTTGCCATGCGCTCATTTTCGTCGAGCGCCAGTTTGCGGTTGTCGTCGGTGATGGGGTGAAGGGAACCGTCCGGCGTCCAATACGAACCGCCGCGCGCGATCAACACATCGGGCGCGCCCTTGACGAAACAGCGCACGACGGGTTTGCCTTGCGCGTCGGTCATATTGTGGAACGTCGCCATGAATTTATAGTCCGAATCGAAGGGGACCTCTGCTACACGCGGATACATTTGACGCGCGCCATCCACATCAATCCCACCTTTTGCCGCCAACACAATCAATGCGCCTTCGGTCGGGTCGCCAATCAATTGCTCGCCGTCGAGACGCGCATCCGCGCACAACGCCATCGGCAGCATGATGGGTTCGAGGTCAATCTTGGCGCCGCCCGCGCTCAGGATTTGCCCTTCGGTCGTGTAGGGCGTTGTTCCTTTTTCTGCAGGGTCTGCCGCCGGTTTCGCTCCGAGATATTGCAATTCACCTTTCGTGCCATATCCTTCGCCCGTTACTTTGTAGCGGTTCTGACCGGGAATGGTGAATTCGCGCGCGGTCATTTTGTTCAGCGTGAGCGTGCCGGTCTTGTCCGAGCAAATCGCGGAAACGGAACCGAGCGTTTCGACAGAAGGCAAGCGTTTGACAATTGCGTTTTGTTTCGCGAGCTCACGCGTGCCCATCGAATACAGCGTCGTAATCACCGCAGGCAAACCGGTGGGAATCGCGGAAATTGCCAGCGCGATGCCGGCGATAAAGACTTGCTCAAAGGGAGTGCCATTCAGCCACCCCAGGATGAGCATCAAAATAAATGCCAATCCCGCCAGCCCGGCAATGACGAGCGTCAAACGGTCGAGCTGCTTTTGCAGCGGCGTCTTGTCGGCTTCGGTCTTGTTGAGCAGGTCGGCGATGTGACCCATCTCGGTGTTCATCCCGGTCGTGGTGACAATCATCTCGCCGCGCCCGCGCGTGACCGATGTATTCATGTACGCCATGCAATGGCGGTCGCCCAACGGAACTTCGGGCTTGGTTATGGTCTCGGTGTCTTTGGATGACGCGACGCTTTCACCGGTCAGCGCGGCTTCTTCGATTTCAAGCGTTGCCGTAACAAAGAGGCGTCCATCCGCCGGGACGCGATTGCCCGCTTCCATCAACACAATATCGCCCGGGACCAGATTCGCGGCATCAATTTCGACCGCATCGCCGTCGCGTCGAACACGCGCGATGTTTTTCATCATCTTTTGCAGCGCGGCGAGACTTGCCTCGGCTTTGGATTCCTGATTCAAGCCTAGAACGGCATTAAAGACCGTCAAGCCGAGCAGGACCAGCGTGGTGCCCAGGTCCCGCGTAAAGATGAAGCTTGCCGCCGCAGCAACGAGCAAGATGATTTGCATGAAATCTTTGTATTGACGCAAAAATGCTTGCGCGCCCGATTCCTTTTTCTTGGCGGCGAGAACATTAGCGCCATATTTCTGTAAACGCTGCTGCGCTTCACCCGCGCTCAACCCCTTTTTCGGGTCAACGCCCAACTGCTGCGCGACCTGCTCCGCTGACATCTGATACCAATTCGTTTTAGATTCCGCCATAATCTTTGCTCCTTTGGGATAGATCAACGATGATCCATTCTGCTCGCCTGTTTAATCTCGTATAGTTTTGATGTCCGAATCGTCAACTCTCTTGCTCTTTGTCATGGATTGCATGCGCCAACGTATAGGCGACGCCAACGATTACGACACCAATTGCTAGACCGATTGCGATAATATTCCAACTGCCATCCCATGTGACCGCATATCCGAAAAAGGACACCGCGAGCATCACGAGAACGGTTGCCAGCAACCGTTCTTTCAAATTGTCCAATGTAGTAATCTTTAACCAAGCAGGCAATTCGATTTCCTTGTTGATAAAGAGTTGATACAATCCCAAAGCAATTACATACAACACCGTGCCGAGCAAAAAGAGCTCGATCAGTTCGATTGCGCCCACTGCCACTTTTTTGGTAATGTCTGCGGCATCAACTCCCTGCTGCAAAATTGCGATCAGGATTCTGACAATATCAAAAACGCCAAATAACATGACCAACGTCGCCGCCAAGAGCGACCCGACTACGGCGATGATGATGAGATAACGGCTTGCCGCGAGGAGCTTGGGTAACATGCTTTATTCACCTGCGCGCGGACATCACGTCGAGTTTTGCATTTGGACGCGTAGGCGGACGATTCAGTTGCTCGGCTTTCCTGCTGCGCGCGTGTTTTCGTCCGGAAAACACTTGCCGAGTTCCGTCACCTCACCGTCCGCCGCACCGATGGTTGTGATTCTCATTTGCAGCTAAAACAAGAACTCAGTACTTGGCTGGCACGTACTTGAACGGATGATCCGGCTGAACGTATCCGTCGGGCTTTTGGCGCTCGGGCAGTTCCACCTTTTCGCGCGGAACCTCCGCGTATGGAATCAGACTCAAGAGATGGGTGATGCAATTCAAACGGGCGCGGCGCTGGTCATCCGAAGGAACAACGTACCATGGCGATTCCGCCGTGTCGGTCGCGGCAAACATGGCATCGCGCGCCCGCGAATAATCGTACCAGCGCGCTTGGGCTTGCACGTCCATCGGGCTGAGCTTCCAGACTTTGCGATAATCCTTGATGCGCTCTTCGAAACGTTTTGCTTGCTCGTCCATACTCACTTCGAGCCAGTATTTCACGAGGATCACGCCGGAAGAAATGATCGCTCGCTCGACGGCAGGCGTCCACTTTAAAAAGTCCTCGACCTGCTGTTCGGTGCAAAAACCCATTACGCGTTCGACGCCCGCGCGATTGTACCAACTGCGGTCAAAGAGTACGACTTCACCTGCGGCAGGCAGGTGCGGCAAATAGCGCTGAATGTACATTTGCGATTTTTCGCGCTCGGTTGGCGCCGTTAGTGCGATGACGCGAAAGACGCGCGGGCTGACCCTCTCCGTGATGCGTTTGATCACGCCACCTTTCCCCGCCGTGTCGCGCCCCTCAAACACGACACAAATTTTCGCGCCCGTGTATTTCACCCATTCCTGGAGCTTGACGAGTTCGACCTGGAGTTTTTCCAGCTCCTCTTCAAACTCTTTGCGTTTCATTTTGGGCTTGGGCTCGCCACTCTCGCCTGCGCTCATGACATAGGAGGCGCCGCCATGTTCATGTGCCTCGAGCGCTTTTTGCTGCGCGCGTTCAAACTCCTTTTGGAGTTTTTTTTGTTTTTTCTTTTCCTTTTTTTTGCCCATGATAGTTGCCTCCGATGGTTTTGCAACCGACACAGCACATCAGCGATTGGACACGGATTTCTGAAACTATTTTTGTTTTATCCGCGTTCATTCGCGTTCATCTGCGTCCGAAGAATGGAATTGCGATGGCTTGTAACAGCTTGTTGAACGTTACGACCCTATCCCGCCTCTTGAACATTATACCCACCCACTCCATAATGCTCGACCTTGGCGGGTTCGGGCGGATATGCTTGCTCCGCCTTTTCGGGAGTGAGGTATTGAATCCGAAATCCGATCAAGTCAAAGATGAATGAAAGAATTGGGTTGATGAGATTGAAAAAGCAGAACGGCAAATACGCGATGGTCGCCACGCCCAACGTCGCCGCCATGTACGCGCCGCACGTATTCCATGGCACGAGCGGTGACGTAATCGTTGCCGTGTCCTCCAATTGGCGCGAGAGCATTTGCGGTGCGATGTTGCGCTTTTTGAATTCTTCGCGAAAAATTGTGCCCGGCAGAACGAGCGCCATGTATTGGTCGCCCGCGAAAATGTTCAAAAAGATCGCGGTCAAGCCCACCGAAACCATCAAGCGCCCTGCGTTCGTTGCAAAACGCACCAGCGGTTCGAGTAATTTACGAAGCGAACCCGTGTAATCCATGATCGCGCCGAAACCCATCGCCGCGAGGACGAGCCACACCGTCATCAACATACTCGCCATGCCGCCGCGCGAAACGAGTTCGTCAATCTTGGGATAGCCCGTCACAAACTCAAAACCGGTTGCCATCGCCGACCAAACGCCTTTCAACATTGCCAGCGGCGTACTCAAGCTCGGGTCGTTCGCAAACGCGATCACGATTTGCGGCTGCAAGATAATCGCCATCACGCCGCCCGCGAGCGCGCCCGCCATGATAGCAACGAACGCGGGCACGCGGCGCAATGCCATAATCAAAACGACGAAAAGCGGAATCAACGTCCAAAACGAAATATTGAACGCATCCTCAAGCGCCACGAGCGCGGGCGTTGGATCGAACGCCGTTGCATCCACTTCGGTGCGAATGCCGATAAAGGCAAAGAGCGCGGCGGCAATCAAAATGGATGGAATCGTCGTCACGAGCATCGCGCGAATGTGAGTATAGAGATCGGTGCCGGCAATTGCGGGAGATAGATTTGTTGTATCTGAAAGCGGAGACATTTTGTCGCCAAAATATCCGCCCGAAATAATCGCGCCCGCGGCGATGGCGGGATTGAGTCCGAGCACTTCGGAAATGGCGATGAGCGCGACGCCAATCGTTCCCACCGTCGTCCACGAACTGCCGATGCTCAACGAGATGAGACCGCAGATGATGAGGCACGCGAGATAAAACCACTGTGGATTCAGAAACTTGACGCCGTAATACGTGAGCGTCGCGGTGGTGCCCGCCATGCTCCACGTGCCGATGAGCGCGCCGACCGCGAGCAAGATAAAAATCGCGCCCATCGCCGACGAAATTCCATCCACCGCATTTTTTCCGAGTGTGGCAAGTTCATGCCCATTCTTGTACGCAATCATTGCGGCGAACAACGCGCACACAATCAACGCAATTTGAAATGGACCTTGGGTCGAATCACCGCCGAACAATACTTGCGCCAAAATAACGAGACCGATGAGCAGGAGAATTGGCGCGGCGGCATCCAAATACGACGGCGGCTTGATGGTGCGCTTTGGTTTTTCCGGTTCTGCCATTTCCCACAGTCCTTTAATCCGGGTCTATGCCGTAGACGGCAGCAAGATTCGTCTCGGCTTTTTCAGTGACCGGTTTCGACGGCAGCAACACCGCAGCCACAAGTCCAATCACGGCGAAAACGGTCAACACAATCAACGCCCACGCATACCCTTCATTGCCCGTCGCCAAGCTGGACACCATCACAGTCCCCGCGATGGCAACACCCAACGACGAACCCAAATTGGAAACGCTGCGCGACAAGCCCGAGATTTCGCCTTGGTCTTTTTCCGGAAAACTCGATTGCACCACATTCACCGAAGAGGTCAACATGACGCCGACACCCACGCCGACGAGAAAGAGTCCGGGCACAAAGGTGATGATGTTGGATGTTTCGCGCACCAACACGAGTAGCAATACAACACCGATGATGGTCACGATAAAACCCGCGCGTATGAGCATCGTCTGCGAACGTCGTTTCGCCAAACGTCCCGCTGCCATCGAGGAAAGCAAAATGCCGATGGTGGCAGGCGTGAGAATCAATCCCGTTTGGATTGCGCTGAATCCGAGCACGGTTTGCAAATACACCGAGACGACGAATGAGAGACCCAAGAGCACGAGCCATTGGATATTTTGTGTCGCCAACCCAAGGTTGGAGGTGCGGTTCTTGAACATGCGCGTTGACAACAACGGCTCTTTGCCCGCGCGTTCCGTTCTTCCAATATGCCAAAAGAACGCGCCCAACAATGCCGCGCCAATCAACACAAACAACCACACGGGCGAAATCCCACCGGCAGGAATGATAACGTTACCGCCAATTACAAAATCTTGCGTCGAGCGAAAGAAACCAAAAGTGTCCGCTTGGAGAATGCCGACGACGATAAAGAACAATCCTGCCGCCGAAAGAATTGCGCCGAGTAAATCGAACTTTGGTTTTTCGCCTTGCACGCCCGGGTCCACGATGCGCCTGCCCAAATAAATGATCAGAAGCGCGATCAGTGTTTGTACGCCAAAGGCAACCCGCCAACTCGCCGCGCTCACAATCAATCCTCCAATGAGCGGACCCGCCGCCGAACCAATGCCTGCCGCCGCGCTAATCGCCCCAAACGCTTTGGCGCGGGATTGGGTATCTTTGAAATAAATCGTCGCCAGAATGTACACGGGCGGAATCAAAAAGGCAGTCCCGATGCCTTGCCCCAACGAATATCCCAGGACAAGTCCTCGCTGGTCTTGCGAGAGCGCCGCAATCAACGCGCCTGCGCCGTAAATTAACAGCCCAAGTCGAAAGCAGAACTTGCGTCCCCAGATGTCCGTCAGCTTGCTGCCCGGAATCATCAACGCCGCCATCGTGAGCGTGAACATGGTGATGGCAGTCTGGACACCGCTAACGGTTGTGTTGAGGTCGGTGGCAATGTTGGTGATTGCCACGTTCATTGTCGTTCCCGCAAAGCTGCAAAGGAACTGCGCGAGCACGAGTGGCAGCAGCATCTCGCGCGGACTCATGGTTGTCGCTTGTGGCGATTGATTGATTGCTTTTTGCATCATGCCCTACTTTGTGGAGGATGAAACAAAGAAAAATGGTTGCAAATACGTTTGCAGAGTACGCCAACGCCATTGTCAACGTACCCTGCAATTCAGTCTATCACAGATTCAGCGTTGTGAGCGCGATGTGGTCGACTAAATCCCATCGCGCAGCATCGGACACGTCATGCAATGCCCCCCGCCGCGTCCTTTGCCCAATTCAAAGCCCGCAATCGGCACAACTTCGACGCCTGCTTGGCGCATCTTGGCAATCGTGTACGTGTTGCGTTCGTACGAAACGACAACGCCGGGTTCAAGCGCAACGGTGTTGTTGGCATCATCCCACTGCTCGCGCTGCATCTGGTACTCGTCGCCGCCCGTTTCCACGATGGTCAGTTTTTTCAACTTGAGCGCGTCCGCTACGGCGCTCGTAAATGATTTTTCCATCGTTACATGGAAATCGCCCGGTTTCTTGCCGGGACGAAGACTGATTCCTACAATATTATCGACCACTTTGGGGAACGCGGTCGCCTTGTCGCGGTCCAGGAGCGTAAAGACGGTATCGAGATGCATGTGTGCGCGGTCTTTGGTCATGACGGCAACGATCACGCGTTCAGCAGCCCCTCTCGCGAAAAGATTTTTTGCAATCTGCTCGATCATGCGTGCCTGCGTGCGCTCGCTCATGCCGATTGCGACTGTGCCGTTGCCGATGGGCATCACATCCCCGCCTTCCAACGACGCGCGTCCGAAATCGTTTGTCTGGAACTTGCCATCATCACCCAATTCGGGGTACCACCAACTAAAGTCAGCTCCCTGGAACATCGGGTGATAACGGTAGATTGCCAGTACGTTCAACGATTCACGACGCCGCGCAGGCCAGTACATCGGATTCACCGAGACACCGTTGTAAATCCAGCAGGACGAGTCGCGTGTAAAGAGCGTGTTTGGAACGGGTGGCAGGACAAAGAAATTTGGATCGTCCAATGCGGCTGCGGCGAGCGAGACTTTTTCCGTTTTGGCAAGGTCAAAACCGAGCTCCTCCATTTCTCCGGCGGTCAAGCCGCCAATCAAGTGCTTGGCAAGCACAGCTGGATCTAATTTTGCCAAAAACTCGCGCACTTCATCCGCCAGCGACCAGCCGACGGTATAATCGGACGCGACCTGTTCGATGATTCTCTTTCTCGCTTCATCGCTTGCGGCGAGGGCTTCGCCCAGCAAATCGAGAAACAGGTACACTTCGATGCCTCGTTCGCGCATTCGCTCAACAAATTGGTCATGTTCCCATTGCGCGCGTTCCACCCACAACACATCGTCAAACAACAATTCATCGTGATTGCTCGGCGTCAAGCGTTTGAGTGACAGCTCGGGACGATGCACCAGCACTTTGCGCAATTTTCCGACTTCGGAATTGACTCCGAATTGTGTCATTGTATTTTCCTCGCTTCAAGAATGATAGTAGACAGGGAAATAGGGAAACAGGTATCTACCCCTCTACCTGTCTACTCCTCTACTTGTCTACTCCTCTACCTGCCTACTTGTCTACCTGCCTACTTGTCTACCTTTGTCCATCACTCCATCACAATATTCGTTCCCGCTTCACCCGCTACAATTTTTTCAATATCTTCGAGTGAACCGATTGCCGCGCGTTTGCCGGTTGCTTGCACAAACTTGATCGCCGCGTCCACTTTTGGGCCCATCGAACCCGCCGCGAATTTTTGCTCCTTGAGTTCGGCGGGCGTAATACGCGAAATCAAACGCTGCTCCGGTTTGCCGAAATCGAGATAAACGCCACTGACATCGGTTGCCATCACAAACAGGTCCGCATCCAATTCGCGCGCGAGCAATTCGCTGGCTAAATCTTTGTCAATCACCGCTTCGACCCCGACGAGGGTGCGCGTACCGTCTTTCAAGTACATCGTCGGAATGCCGCCGCCGCCCGCGCAAATAACAACGGTGTTGTGTTCTAATAACCATTTCACGGGACGAATTTCAAAAATACGTTTCGGCAGTGGCGAAGGCACCACGCGCCGCCATTTGTTGCCGTCCGCTTTGACGACCCAATTTTTTTCCGCCGCGAGTTTGTCCGCTTCCGCTTTGTCATACACGGGACCAACAAATTTTGTCGGATTCTGAAACGCGGGGTCATTGGGGTCCACTTCAATCATCGTCAACAGTGTTGCAAACGGAACTTCAAATGGCAACAGATTGCCCAGCTCTTGCTCAATCATGTACCCAATCATGCCTTCCGTTTGCGCGCCGAGTACATCGAGTGGATACGGCGCGACTTGTGGATACGCCGCCTGTTGTAACGCGAGCAAACCAACTTGCGGACCATTCCCGTGCGAAATCACCAACTGATGTTTATTCGCAACCGGCGCGAGAGATTGCGCCGCTGTTTTCACGTTCGCGCGCTGAACGTCGGCAGTCATCGGCTCGCCGCGTTTGAGCAAGGCATTTCCCCCCAAGGCAACAACAACTCGCATACATTTCTCCTTTTAAAAAATTTCGCTGCATCAAGTCGCACTTGATACTCGACGTTTGCTCATCCGTATCCAAATCCACTCGACCAACCATGCCAGAATGATCGTCGCGGTCAATGCCACGAACGTCATAGGGTCAGTAATCAACGTGTACGCTGCGAATACAAGTACGGCGCCGAGCGCGCTCAGCAGAGCAATCCAGAGAATCGGTTTTGATGCTTGAGTGTCTTGGGTCATACGCAGATGGGCGATCGTGACTAGCACCGAGATTGCCAGAACAACCGCGCTTCCCACCGAAGCGATTGCGCCCAGGTCAAATAAAACTGCCATCAACACAATCGCCACCGCCGAAAGCGCCAACCCACGGCTCCCCTCTGTGCCGCCGCGATATTTCGCGCCGAAAGCTGGCGGCAAGATACCGTTTTGTGCCATCAGATGACTGGCGCCGAGAGTGGCGTACAATGTCGCGTTGATCGCGCCCGCGCACGCAAAAACTGCCGCAATCGAAATCAGCGTAAAACCCACCTCGCCAAAGATGGGCAGCGCCGCCGCCGCGAGCGCGGTTTCGGCGTGTTCAATGACTTGGTCAACGGTCAGCGTTCCAAACACGCCAAGCGCCAACGCGATATAAAGCAGCATCGTGAATCCGAGCGAAATGTACATCGCGCGCGGCATATTTTTTTGCGGCTCTTGAATATCGCCGCCGGTAAAAGCAAGCACGCCAAAACCCAGATACGAAAAAAAGGTCAAGGCAACGCTCGCCAAAATAAATGTCATGGGCGGATAGTTGACGGGCGCGAGCATCGTCGGATTGATTTGTGTGAGCAGCGCAATGGCAAAGCCGGTCAAGATGATGAGGACGATGGTCGTCAAAATTGTTTGCGCCTTGACGGTGTTTTGCGCGCCAACCATATTGAGAAAGGTCAACACAATGACGACGCCGGCGGCAAAGACCTTGACCCATAATGGCGAGGCATTTTCGCCAAGGAACAAACTCGCGGCGTAATTGCCGAACGAGACGGCGACCATCGCCACCGTGATGAGATACGAAAAGAATCCGAGCATCACGATGCCGCCGGTGAACATGCCTTTGCCGTACCCGCGCATAATCCAATCTATGACCCCGCCCGAAGAAGGAAAGCGCGCGCCGAGTTTTGCAAACGAATATCCTTGCAAGAGCGCGATGATGCCCGACACAAGAAACGAAACCCACACCGCCGCGCCCGCGATACTCCCGGCTTGCCCGAACAGCGCAAAAATTCCCGCGCCCACCATCGAGCCGATGCCGAGGAACACCGCGCCGCGCAAGGTCATCGTCCGCGTTTTCTCTGTTGTTTGCGGTTCGTTTGTATTGGCTGCCATGCTTTCTCCACAATGAGATGGAGCGAGAGGGGGATGGAGCGATGGAGCATCGCTCTCGCTCACTCACTCTCTCTATCTCTCCCTCCCCCTAATTCTCTCGAACTCAATCTCCCAACGTCGCAACCATTACCGCTTTGATCGTGTGCATCCGATTTTCCGCTTCGGCAAAAACGATGGAACGTTCGGACTCGAACACTTCTTCCGTCACCTCCAAACTTTCCATCCCCGTCTTTTGAAAAATGTCTTCGCCGACTTTGGTTTCGCGATTGTGGAACGCGGGCAAGCAGTGCATAAATTTCACGTTCGGATTGCCCGTCGCTTTCACCATCGCCGAATTGATTTGGTATGCTTTGAGCAACTTGATGCGCTCGTCCCACACCTCTTTCGCTTCGCCCATCGAAACCCAAACATCGGTGTACAAAAAGTCCGCGCCTTTGACCGCCTCTTGCACGTTATCGGTGAGCAAGAAACGCGCGCCACTCTGTTTTGCCAACTCGCGCGCTTTATCCACCACGTCAGCGTGCGGATGCAAATCTTTCGGTCCGCAAATGCGAACATCCATGCCCAACAATGCGCCCGTAATCGTGAGCGAATTGCCCATGTTACTGCGGCAGTCGCCGACGTAACAGTACGAAATGTCTTTAAGATGTTTGGGTGAATTTTCCTGCATCGTCAAAATGTCCGCGAGCATTTGCGTCGGATGCCATTCGTCGGTCAAACCATTCCACACCGGCACGCCCGCGTACTTGCCAAGAATTTCAACTGTCTCTTGCGCGAACCCGCGATATTCGATGCCGTCGTACATGCGACCCAACACGCGCGCGGTATCCTTCATAGACTCTTTGTGTCCGATTTGCGTGCCTTCGGGTCCGAGATACGTGACGTGCGCGCCTTGGTCGTACGCGGCGACCTCGAACGCGCAGCGCGTGCGCGTCGAGGTCTTTTCAAAAATCAGCGCGATGTTTTTGCCTTTCAAGTGCTGCTGTTCGTAACCGCCGTATTTCGCCGCCTTTAGGTCGGCGGAGAGTTTCAAGAGAAACAAAAATTCCTCTTGCGTGAAATCAATTTCTTTGAGGAAATTGCGGTTGCGTAAATTGAATGCCATGATTCTTATCCCTTTCGATATTTGTTTAGAATTGTCACTTGACAAATTCTTTAATTGGACGCGGATTTTCGCTGATGAACGCGAAAAGAAAACTTGTTTGCTTTATCCGCGTTCATCTTTCTTTTTCCGCGTCCAAATTTGTAATTGGCTGTGTCAGGTCTTGCAATTGGTCACACCTGAATACGAACGCCGATTGACAAGACAATCATGATGATGACGGCAAGAATCAACACAAGCGGCAGCACAAATTTCCACCACGTCGCAATCGGCACGCGTCCGATGATGAGCGCGCCGGTGACCACCGCGAACGTCGGCGTGAACAAATTTAGCAAGCCCGACGCCGATTGATACGCGGTGACGATGAGATTTTCCGGCACACCGGCAAAACTTGCGAGCGGCGCCATGATCGGCATTGTCAACGTCGCCAGACCCGACGACGAGGGGACGAGAAACGAGAGTGGCAAGTATAGCAAAAAGATAACGTTGATAAAAGCCACCCCGCCCAAGCCCGCCAGCAGCGATTCGCACCAGTACAAAACGGTGTCAATAATCAGACCGTTGTTCATCAGTACCGTGATGCCGCGTGCCAGCGCGACGACGAGCGCGACGCCGACCATGTCTGCCGCGCCCGCGATGAAATTGCTAATCAAGTCGCCTTCTTTCATCCGCGCGACGAGTCCGATGATGATGCCAAACACCAGAAACAACGCCGACAATTCCGCGAACCACCAATAGCGCGTCGCAATGCGATTGATGCCGAGATCGCTCCACGGAATCACGCCAATAATCATGATGATGAACGCGAGGATGAACAAACCGAGAATCACTTTGCGCTGTGTGGTAAACTCGGGCGCTTCGGCTTGCGCGCCGCCGCGCAAAAAGTGTTCTTCGTTTTTCGCTTTCATGTCCGCGACCAACGATTTCGTCGGGTCCGCTTTTACTTTTGCCGCATAACGCATTACCCACCAGATGCCCACCGCCATACAAGCAACGAGAATCAAAATCCGATAAATGATGCCTTCGGTCAACGGAATTCCCGCGATGCCGGTGGCAACGCCCGTCGCAAAGGGATTGATGGTTGAACCGATGACTCCGATACCCGCGCCGAGCATCACAACCGCGACCCCCGTTATCGCGTCATAACCCAACGCGATGAGCGCGGCGATGATGAGCGGATAAAACGCGAGTGATTCTTCCGCCATCCCGTACGAGGTGCCACCCGCCGCGAACACAATCATCATGATTGGAATGAGCAGTTTGCCGTTCGCGCCGAGCCGTTTGACGAGCGCGGTGATACCTGCGTCAATGGCGCCCGTTTTCATCGTGATGCCGAGAAAACCGCCTATCATCAAGATGAACATCGCCACGTCAATCGCGCCGTACAATGCGCCCGTGTTGTACACATTGACAAAGCCCTGCCGGTCTTCGATGCCGTACATGCCGTTGATGGGCGCGAGAAAGACATCTTGCAGATTTTGCGGATTCGGCTCGACCGCGTGATAGGTGCCGGGAATCGGCGCGCCGTCGGGTCCGGTGTCGTATCTTCCTGCGGGAATGATGAATGTCAGCGCCGCAAAGACGACAATCAGAATTGCGAGAATGGTGTATGCCGTTGGGAATTGGAATTTTCGTTTTTTGGGTTCTTCAACGGCTTGCGCTGTTGCAGCCATGATGACCTCCTAAAGATTCAATCGCGAACCCGCATTCCCTCACCAAGCGAGATAATCGGTTACAGCACCGTCTCGGTCGTGAGGATGTTATAAAGTCCGAACGCAAAAAGAACGGCTGCCAAAACGACTAACGCCAGACGCACACGCGTCATGGCAAAGGTACGGGAAATTCCCAAAAAGAACAGCGCCGTTGCCATGTATAGTGTATTCGTCACGTACGCGGTCACGTTGGCGCTTGCCTTTTGAATCAGCGCCGTTTGTTCATCCGCTTGTTTTTCAAATTCAGCCGCTTGCTTGAGATTGGCGACCTGATACGTTGCCAAAGCAAATGGTGAAGGTGGCGCCGACGAATTCTGCATGGGATTGAGCGCGAGCCATTCTTCAAAAGCGGGTTTGAATTCCGGTCGAAAGCGCTGACGATAAAAAAGTTCCAGCTCTTGCTGCTTGGCGGCAGATGCTTGGAGCCAATCGCTGAAGAGCATGACATCAATAATCTGCTGCTGCGCGCCCTGCGTCGTGTATTGCGCCGCTTGAAGGCGGCTTGCCAACATTAACCGCAAGGCAGTCCCTTGTCTCACCGTCCAGCGCGCCGCTTGAAAGCCGTTCCATGCCGCGAGGAGCGCAGTAGCTGCTAACAAAACGGTGGTGACAAGCTCTAACCGTTTGGAAAACTCAGGTGACTCGATGTCTTTGAACATGTTTTCACGGTGCGTCTAAATCGCGAGGGCTGCCAGTTCTCTGTTCGTCTCCTCGCGAAATCCAACCGAACGCCCCGCGACGACGCTGCTGGCAGCAAGGCGTTCTACCACCATTCGCACAGACATTCCTTGTTTGAATGGGGTTAGCCCGCGGCGTCTCGAGCCAACCCACAACCTCAAACGTATTTCGTCATGGGCGCATTCAACTGCTCATAGGCGGCTGCGACGAACCGGGATAACCCGCCGGAATGCGGTCGCGATTGGTATAGCCGGCGCTGCCAACACTGACGATATCAATAACCACCGCTAGCGCCAACCACACCCAATCCAGTCCTTGCAGCCCGCCCGGATTGCCAAGCATCAGCCACGCATAGACCAACGTGGTGAATGGCAAAAACAAAAAGCCGAGACACGGCAAGAGCCACGAGTCACCGAACACGCTCGCCCATTGCACCGGTCTGGAAATCCAAAACATCAAAAGGAGGATGCGTGAGAATCCCCCGACAATCGCATTCAAACAACCTGCGCTGTTTCTCATAGTTTGTTTCTCCTCAGGCACGATGTTTCTGTAAATTTTGGGAGCGCACTTGGCGGTGACGCCACCGACCGAGCTACTCGATCAAGCTTTCATGCTGTTGATGCACCTCGCCAATCAACGGTGCGGGTGTGCAATCATGTCCACCGCGACGGTTGCGGCGAGAATGAGAATGTCATTTTGTCCGGACTCAATTTCCACGCCGTACGAGTCCGCGACGCGAAACCACTTTTTCGATGTTTCCGCTACTTTGCGTCCATTCTGCTCAAAGCGATATTCGTGGTCCAGAATGTTGCCTTGAATTTCAATGTCCGGTCCGCCCTCGATGTTGACGGTAAAACGTTCACGGATGGGCGTAATCATGGCTTTGGTAACGACGGCGATTGTGCGTCCATTCGCGTCTTCGATTTCCATTTTGTCGCGGACGGCAACCATCTTTTCTTGAATCTGGCACAGGTTTTTGCCGGTGCGGTCTTCAAAGAGCAATGTCTTGCGTACGCGCAGCGCCTTGCCATCTACTTTGAATACTTTTTGTCCGAGTCCGTTCTCGATCCAGAAATCGTCGCCAATCGAAACGAGATTTTGTCGCATTTGATACCGCTTGTCACCGGCTCCGCCAGCTTCGCTACTCCCCGGTCCGCGTTCTTCGCGTCGTTCTTCACGTCTTCGCATTTTTTTCCTCTTACGGTTCGACGCGCGTGTCACAAAATGACTCTACGTTTTGTGAAATTGCGCGTCCGCTAACGTATTCAATTGCCCATCTCACATTCGCCAATCAGAGCTGCAACGCTCGTGCTGTTGATATAGTTGGGTGGCGCGAGATTTAGCGCATACCACAGACTCGTGCTGTATTTTGCGGCGACGCCCACTTCATATTTGCCCGGCGGGATCTCGCCGCTCGGCTGTCCGCCGAGCGTGTTGGAGGTGTACGCGGGGGCAGGCACAGTCAATTCCGCAGTACACTGCCCCGGCTCAAATACATGTGTCTCTGGCACTTTATTGTAAATCGCAGGATCAATTGTCGGCGTCGCAACTACTGGTGTCGCTGGTGGCGCGCTCGATGTACATGCTGCTAGAACCGCCGCACCAAGTGCGCTTGCGGCGATGAGAACGCTGAGAATAATTTTTCTCGACATGCTGCGTTCCGCGCGCAAGGATCGTTTATCCGCCCGCCAAAAGTTTTGCTTTTGCCTGCGCGAACTCTTCATCGGTGAGTACGCCCGCGTTGTGCAGCTGCGCGAGTTGCATCAATTGACTGTTCAAATCGCTGCTTGCGGCGGCGGGGGCAGCCTGCGGCGCGGGAGCGGCGGGCTGTGCTGCCGCCTGCTGCGCTTGCATCTGCGCAATTTGTTGTTGCTGCTGCGCCACTTGCTGCTGCATCTGCGCCATCTGTGCGTTTTGCTCTTGCGCCGCGTACTGCGCGTCCGCAGCGGCTTGCTGCTGCGCATCTTGCTGTGCATAGCGTTGGTCTTGATGATGACGGACAACCCCCGCCGTACCTGCCACGACCGCTGTCCCGGCAGCAAGGCGAACCGCGCTGCGTGCGATACCTCGTCTGCGTGCAATCATTTGATTTCCTCCTCGTGATTCGCTTGCTTGATGAATGTGCTAGCTCTCGCCAAACTCTGCGCGCAGTTGGTCTTCTTGTTCTTTGGAGAGGTTGGTTTGAATGATCTCAAACTTTTGTCCCTTCATTGCGGGGACGACCTTGTCTTCTACCGCGCCGCTGGTCAGCAAAAAGAGCGCCGAAGTGCCGGGAGTCACTTTGTCTTTGACGGAATTGATAAAGTTGTCGTCAATTCCATAATCCGAAAAATGTCCCGCGAGCGCGCCCATCGCCGCGCCGATTGCCAATCCGACAAACGGGATAAAAAAGAGTAACCCGAACAACAAACCCCAGAACGCGCCACCCAGCGCGCCGACGCCCGCCATGCTTCGCAGCTGTTCGGTCTTGGGTTTCTTTTTGTCCGCGGGCCACGTAACGATGGCGGCATCCTGCAGAGTGATCAACTGCTGCTTTTGCAAATCCTCGATCGTATTGAGCATTTGCCTTGCTCCATCGGGGGTATCGAACTTGAGAACACTTAACGTTGCCATAACTTTTTGCTCCTTGTGATAAGTTTGTGAATTTACTTTGCTGCCAATTTCCGTTTGCGCTGTTTCCGGCTGCGGCGGACGGAATCCTTCCAGCACGCGCATCAAATGCGCCATCGGCTCGCCCTTGTGTATGAACGCATCGGCGCCGGCAGCGAGCGCATCTTCCCGACGATCATACGCAACGCTCAACACCACAACGTGCACAGGCGCGCCTTGTTCGCGCAGATGGCGCGTTGTCTCCAAGCCATCCATGCGCGGCATCTCAATGTCAATGATCACCACATCGGGCGGGTCCGTTGAAATTCGTTCCAACGCTTCTATGCCATTCGACGCTTGTCCAGTGACTTCAATGTCGGGCGTGAGATTCAACACCGCGCACAATCCTGCGCGCGCGGATGGCACGTCATCCACAATGAAAACGTGCAGCGGAGGCGTAGAAACCGCCAGTTCAGCATGGGGTGAAATTTCCACGATTCTGGTTCGTCATGAATGAGTGACAACAACGCAGAGACAGCGACTTTCAGTAGATTGGAGGGATTCCAATTCCAAATTACACCCACAGAGGACAAAATGCGTCCGCTGGGCGTTTATTTTTCAGACGAACAAAACGCTAGTGGAGATGATACAAATGTAGTACGAAGGGGGAGTACAAGCTGTCATTGCGAGCCGTTCTTGCCGCGATGCACTCAATCGCCGCAATCTCTAGCGCGAGAATTGAGATTGCTTTGTGCGACAAAAACCGTCGCGCTCGCAATGACAAACTAGAGCGTCGCGATGCCTTCGCGCAACGCGTACAGCGCGGCTTGAACGCGATTTTCGAGGTGCAGTTTGTCGAGGATGCGGCTAACGTGCGTGCGAACGGTGATTTCGGCGATGTTGAGTCGCGCGGCGATTTGCGCGTTGCTCATGCCCGCCGCCACGAGTCGCAACACCTCGCGCTCGCGCTCGGTCAGCGGCTCTGTCTCTGTCGCTCCATTCGCGGGCACCGTAAATTCGTGGAGGACGCGGCGCGTGATTTCGGGCGAGAGGACGGGCAAGCCCTGCGCGACTTGATGAATCGCCTCGATCAATCCTTCGGGATTCGCGTCTTTTAAAAAATAACCGAGCGCGCCCGCGCGAATCGCGGGCAGCACTTTGTCATCCGTCGCAAAACTGGTCAGCGCGAGAATGTGGATTTCGGGATGCGCGGTGTGAATTTGGCGGATTGCCTCGATGCCGTCCACGCGCGGCATCACCAAATCCATAATGACGACATCGGGACACAGCGCGTCCGCTTGTTCGATGGCGACTTGTCCATCTTCGGCTTCACCGACCACTTGAATCTCTTCCACTTCTGTAAGGAGTGCAATTGTCCCTCTGCGGACAATTGTTTGGTCGTCAACGACCAAAACTCGAATGTGTTTATGCGGACGATTCGGCGCATCAGCCATTTGGAACCTCGACTCGAACCAGCGTACCTTGACCGGGCTTGCCCTCCACAGTCAGCACACCATTGATTTTTTGCGCGCGTTCGGCAATCGAGCGCAAGCCCATTGTATTCTTTTGCCGCGCGCTGCGTAAGTCAATCCCAGCGCCATCATCGCGAATTTCCAACGCGGTACATTTTTGATCAAAATTGAGATTGACCGCCACATGCTTGGCGTGCGCGTGTTTCACAACGTTGCTCAATGCTTCTTGCGCGATGCGATAGAGTTCGGTTTGAACGGATAGCGGCAGTCCATCGTTGCCCTCGGTGTGAAATTCGATTGCGACGCCCGCGCGTCCTTCCACCGCTTGCAGGCGTGTCTGGAGCGCGGCGGCGAGACCTACTTTTTCGAGCGCGGGCGGACGAAGTTCAAAAATCAGTGAGCGCATATCCACCATCGCTTCGAGCGCGAGTTGAACAATTTGTTTGACGTGATCGGCGGCGACATTCTTTTTGTTTATTTGCAACGCGCGTGCCGCCGCGTTCGCATACAAGCCAATGCTGTAGAGCGACTGCGTGACCGAGTCGTGGAGTTCGCGCGCGAGACGCCCGCGTTCTTCGGCGACGACTTGTTGCAAATGCGCCTGCTGCCCGGCAAGTTCCTGTTCGATGCGCCGCTGCTCGGTAATATCGCGCATAACGCCCTGATACCCGACCTGACCTGATTGCACGTCCTCCCAATTGGTTGCGCTAACCAACGCGTCTATCACGCTGCCATCGCGGCGTACAAGTCGCACCGGATAGTCCTGAACAAATCCGCCCTCGTCAATCGCTTGCACAAAAACGGCGCGGTCGGCGGGATCAAAATAGAAATCCTTTGCGCTCATGTCCGCCAAGTCGGCGCGCGTCATTCCAAACATCTTGAGCAGGGCGGGATTCACATCCAAGATTTTTCCCTCGCGGGTTGAAATAAAAATGCCATCGCGCGAATTATCAAAGAGCGAATGATATTTGCGCTCACTGCGTTCGAGCTCGCGATTCGCCTTTTCGGTTTGGGCTTGGAGCAGGTTCACGCGGTCCGCCAGCGCCAGCGAACCAAGCAATGCGCCAAGCGCCATGGCGAGGAGGAGCGGCTTGTCGGAGAAGGAAAAATTCGAAAAGAGCGCAAAGCCGTCCACAATAAAAATGAACGCGACGGCAAAGAACAAAATCAAACTGAGGAGATAAATCCGCGCGGGGCGATACCCTTGACGCCATACCACGAATCCTGCCAGCCCCATCAGGATCAAACCCGCTTGAAGCATAACAAGTCCCACCACATTGAGCGGGATGAATAGGCGGACGAGAAACCAAATAGGAAGGAGAAAAACAAGACTGACGAGCAGCCGATGGATCCGCGGGACGCGCGTGCGGGTCTCCAGCACGCGAATCGAAAAGAAGATCAAAAAAATCATCCAAAGGACCGCAGAGAGCTCGTTTATAAAACGGTCCGCCAGATTCGGATAAATATATTGGTGCGCCAATCCGTCGCGCGCGCCCTGATTGAGCGAATAGAAAAGAATAAAAAGCGCGAGATACAAATAACTCGTATCACGCAGTGAGAAAAAGAGAAAGAGATTATAGCCCGCCATAATCAACATCGCGCCATAAAACAATCCATATAAAAATAGGTCAGATTGTTCACGCTGCGCAAGCGCTTCGGTTGAAAAAATGGTAAGCGGAATGATCATCGGCGAGGCGGATTGAAGGCGCATGTAGACGGTCTCTTGCCCTCCGACCGGGGGATCAAGATGAAACACAAACTCGCGATTGGGAACGTCGCGCGAGATAAAGGGTAGGTTTCGTCCCGTCTGCTCGACCCGAAAAGCGCCATCCCCATTCGGCAAATAGAGATCAACGTTGCCCTGACGCTGTTCGTGCAAGGCGAGCAACCACCGATTGTCTGCGGACGCGTCATTTTGCACGCGGAACCGAAGCCAGACTGCGTCGTTCGTTACGCCGAGGTTTGGAACCCTTTGTTGGTTTGACGTGAACTGTTCAGAGAACGCGGGCGACGCCACATCCTCTATCGTCAACTGGCGCGTCGGGTCGCGCAAAATTTCGAGATGCGGCGCGAGCGGATATTCGCCGGACGCGTCGGTGAGAACGATTGGCGGGGCGGTGTCACCT